>NZ_JBITJE010000035.1:0-1082 GCF_044459685.1 Kribbella sp. NPDC050241 | reverse complement strand
TGTCGCGTGTTTGAAGTTGGTTTACGGCTGATCTTGGTGAGGATGGTGTCGGCGGTCTTGGTCCAGGTGAAGGGTTTGGCGCGGTTGTTGTAGGCGTCGATGAAGTCGCGGATGGCGTCGTGGAGGTCTGCGACGGAGGTGAAGGTGCCGCGGCGGATGGCTTGGCGGGTGATGATGCCGAAGAAGATCTCGACCATGTTGAGCCAGGAGCAGCTGGTGGGGGTGAAGTGCAGCGTGATCCGTGGGTGCTTGGCCAGCCAGGCCTTCACGTTGGGGTGGTTGTGGGTGGCGTAGTTGTCGCAGATGACGTGCAGCTTCACGCGCGGGTGGGCCTTCGCGACACGTTTGAGGAAGGCCAGGAACTCGACGTTGCTGTGCCGCGGGTAGCAGGCGTCGGCGCTGATCTTGCCGGTGGCGACCTCGAGGGCTGCGAACAGTGTGGTGGTGCCGTGGCGGACGTAGTCGTGGGTTTGCCGGGCGGGCAGCCCGGGGCGCAGTGGCAGCCCGAGCTGGGTGCGGTCCAGGGCCTGGATCTGGCTCTTCTCGTCGATCGAGACCACGACCGCGTTGGCCGGCGGGTCCAGATACAGCCCGACGACATCGCGGATCTTGGGTTCGAGCTCGGGGTCGGTGGAGAACTTGAACGTCTCGATCCGGTGCGGCTGGATGTTCCACTTCCGCCAGATCCGCGCCACCGTGGCGAACGAGATCCCCAACCGGGCCGCGAGCAGCCGCGACGACCAGTGCGTCACCCCGAGCTCGGCCGGCGGTTTCCCCTTGTCCGCCAGGGTTTCGGCCAGCACCTCGATCTCATCGATCTCCGGCGCACGTCCCGGCCGCGGCAGATCACCCAGACCATCGATCCCCGCCTCAACGTAGCGATTTCTCCACTTCACGACCGTCGGCCGCGACGACGAGGTCCGCTCCGCGATCTCGGTGTTCGGCACCCCGTCGGCGGCCAGCAGCACGATCCTTGCCCGCTGAACCACCCCGGCAGGAGCCGTCGACGCCCGCGTCACCGCCTCCAACCGCGCACGATCACCATCACGAAGCCGCAGAGCCCGGGCCACATACATGACACC
>NZ_JBITJE010000034.1:0-1090 GCF_044459685.1 Kribbella sp. NPDC050241 | reverse complement strand
TGTACTCGGCCGAGACGTTGGTGACGTTGGGGTTGGTGGTTGACGTAGGGAAGACCTCCGGAGTGCGGTGGAGATAGCCGTCTTCACCAGTCCGGAGGTCTTCGTGTCCTACCGTAACGCTCGTCTGAATTTGTATGGTCGGTTGTTGCTGGTTCAGCGGGTCTGTCGTGACCGGCGGCCGGTGGCTCATGTGGCCAAAGAGCTGGGGGTGTCGCGGCAGTGTGCTCACCGGTGGGTCGCGCGGTTCCTGGCCGAGGGTGAGCCGGGTCTGGTGGACCGGTCGTCGCGGCCGCACAGGTGCCCGCGCCGTACGCCGGCCGAGCTCGAGGCCAAGGTGCTTCAGGCACGACGAGAACAGCGCCGGGGACAGGACTGGCTGGCCGCCGAGACCGGCGTGCCGGCCCGGACGGTGTCACGGATCCTGCGCCGCCGCCAGGTCCCGTACCTGCGTGACTGCGACCCGCTCACCGGACAGGTGATCCGAGCCAGCAAGGCCACCGCCGTGAGGTACGAACGCGACCGGCCCGGCGAGCTGGTGCACATGGATGTGAAGAAGATCGGCCGCATCCACGACGGCGGCGGCTGGAAGGCCCACGGCCGCGAGCACGGCCAGACCGGGGCGCAGAAGAAGGCCCGGATCGGGTTCGACTACGTCCACTCCCTCGTCGACGATCACTCCCGGCTGGCCTACTCCGAGATCCTGACCGACGAGAAAGGCGCCACCTGCGCGGCCTTCTTGCACCGCGCCGCCGGCTACTTCGCCGCCTTCGGGATCACCCGCATCGAGCGGGTGATGACCGACAACCACTACAGCTACAGCCGCACCGTCGCCGTCCGCGACGCCATGCACGCCCTGTCTGCCCGGCACGTGTTCATCCGTCCCCACTGCCCCTGGCAGAACGGGAAGGTGGAGCGCTTCAACCGCACCCTGCAAACCGAATGGGCCTACAGCCGCATCTTCCTCACCAACACCGCACGAACCGATGCACTGGCACCCTGGCTCGACTTCTACAACAATCAACGCCGACACACCGCACTCGGCGGCCTCCCGCCAACCAGCCGACTGTCACCAACCTAGTGACCGAGTACA
>NZ_JBITJE010000033.1:0-1127 GCF_044459685.1 Kribbella sp. NPDC050241 | reverse complement strand
CTAGTGCCGCGCGTCTGAGGTCTTCTGACGGTTGGCTTTCTTGAGGATCTGGTCGGCGGTCTTGGTCCAGGCGAACGGGTGTGATCGGTCGTTCCAGCCGGTGATGAAGGCACGGATCTTGGTGTTGAGGTCGTTGACCGACCGGAAGGTGCCGCGGTGGATGGCTTGGCGTTCGATGATGGAGAACCACACCTCGACCAGGTTCATCCAGGACGCGTGGGTGGGTGTGAAGTGGACGCTGACGCGGGGGTTGTCGGCCAGCCAGGCCTTGACGTTGGGGTGCTTGTGGGCGGCGTAGTTGTCCATCACCAGGTGCAGTTCGCGGTCGGGGTGGGCGCGGGCGACCTGCTTGAGGAACGCGAGGAACTCCTGGTGACGATGCCTGGGTTTGCAGGCCGCGGTGACCTGGCCGGTGGCGATCTCCAGCGCGGCGAACAGGGTCGTGGTGCCGTGCCGGACATAGTCGTGGGAGCGGCGTTCGGCCAGCCCCGGCTGCAAGGGCAGGATCGGGGCTGTGCGATCCAGTGCCTGGATCTGCGACTTCTCATCCACGCACAACACGACCGCGTTGTCCGGCGGCGCCAAGTACAGGCCGACCACGTCGGTGACCTTGGCCGCCAACTCAGGATCGGTGGAGAACCGGAACGACTCCGACCGCCACGGCTGCACCCCGAACTCACGCCACGCCCGGGCCACCGTGGCGTCCCCGATGCGCAGATGCCGCGCCAGCAGGCGCGACGACCAGTGCGTGACGCCGTACTTCTTCGGCGGCGGCGTCAACGTCGCCGCCACGATGCCCCGATGATCGACCGTGCGCGGCCGGCCCGCACGCGGCTCGTCGTCCAGCCCAGCCAGCCCCCGCTCGCCATAGCGATCACGCCAGCCGATCACCGTCGGCCGCGACACACCAACCAGCTCCGCGATCCTGGAGTTCGACACCCCTTGCGAGGCCAGCAACACGATCCGGGCCCGCTGTGCCAGGCCGGCCCGCACACTCGACGCCCGCGTCAACGCAACCAACCCCGCCTCGTCACCCTCACGCAACACCAACGCAGCAGCAGGACGATTGGCCATGCCTCATCATCCCAACCACCAACCGTAAATCAACTAACGACGCGCGGCACTAG
>NZ_JBITJE010000032.1:0-2738 GCF_044459685.1 Kribbella sp. NPDC050241 | reverse complement strand
CCTGGCTCGACTTCTACAACAATCAACGCCGACACACCGCACTCGGCGGCCTCCCGCCAACCAGCCGACTGTCACCAACCTAGTGACCGAGTACAACTAGATCCAGGGGAGGGCTGAGCGTTCGGTCCAGTACTCGTCGGGTTGCTGGACGAACTCGACGAGCGGGCCGTCGACGTGGAAGGCGAGGTTGCTGGCGAGTTGCTCGGCGGTGATCGCGCCGCTGAGTACGACGTCGGCCCACGGCTGCGCGACGGCGGCGCCGATCGCGAGCGAGTCCGGTGCGACGCCGTGCTGGTGGGCGAACGCGTTGAACGGCGTCTCGCCCGCCTTCGCGGTCAGGCGTCCGTTCGCCACAACTTCCTTGACGACGACGAACCAGCCGGCGTCGTGCGCCTCGGCCAGCGCGGCGCCGGCGGACGTCTCCAGCACGTTCCAGGTGGACTGGACCGCACTGAACGGGCCATCGAGCTCGATCGCCGTGCGCAGCGTCTCGGCCTGGTGCGGTCCGCTGGTGGACAATCCGACGCGTACGCCGCTGTCCACGAGCTCCTGCAGCCGGTCGAGCAGTTGCTTGTCGCCGAGCGCCGGGCTGTCCGACGTGAGGCTGTGCACGAGGTAGAAGTCCGGCGGTCCACCAAGCGCTTGAAGGGTCTCCGGCCACTGCCGTTCGAACGTCGCGAGCGAGTGGTCCTTCACCTCGTGCGTCGCGGCATCGGTCCGCCAGTCGGCGACGTAGGTGTAGCCCCACTTGGAGCCGATGGTGAGTTCGGTACGGCGTTGCGGCGTCAGCCACTCACCGAGGAACGTCTCGGCGAGTCCGTACGAACGCGCGGCGTCGAAGTACCGGACACCGGCGTGCCACGCCTGGTCGAGCAGATCGTGCGTACGCCGGCGAAGGTCCTCGACCGCACGCGCCGGCGGAAGGTCTTCGTCGTGCCCGAGATTGATGTACCCGGGCCGACCCAATGCCGCCAGACCCAAACCGATACGCGCTGTCATGGCTTCGATCTTCCCACCTCACCCTCTCTTTCCTTCTTCCCTCAAGGGGCACCAAGCTCTCAGCTGACCAACTTCCTTACGGGGCACGAGGCAACCAGTGTGAGACGCGCCGCATCGCGCAGCGGCGGATGTCCTGTGTCGTCTAGCGTTTTGTCATGTGACCGATCCACGTCTGCCACCACCAGGCACCGTCGTCCGACGGACGACGGCGCGCGTGCTCCCGGTGCGTCCGGACGGCAAGGTGTTGCTGCTGCACGGCTGGGATCCGCTGAAACCGCAGACGCCGTACTGGTTCACCATCGGCGGCGCGGTGAACGACGGGGAAACGCTCGCCGAAGCCGGCACGCGCGAACTTCGCGAGGAGGTCGGCATCGTGCTGCCGCCGGACTCGCTCGGCGATCCGGTCGCGACGAACACGATCGAGTTCGAGTGGGGCGGTTGCCCGATCATTCAGCGGCAGACGTTCTTCGCGATCGGGGTGGACGGCGTCGAGGTGACGTTCGCCAACCAGGAAGAGCTCGAACTGGAGACGATCAGCGCACACGGCTGGTGGCACGCGGACGAACTGGAGGCGACCGGCCGCGCCGCGCACGTCACGATCCCGGGACTGCTGCGCCGGGCCGTCGACGCGATCACCCTGCGCCGCGCGTCCTGATCCCCGGTCAGCGCTTGCGGGCCTGTTTCAGCACCTTCTTCGGGACCTTCTTGTCGACCTCGTAGTGCACGCGATCGAGCCGTTCCGCACAGCCGGCCTTCGACAGCCGCAGCAGGACGACCGGGCACTTCTTGCACCTCGGTTTGTCCTTGCAGCACTTCTTCTTCGCGGTCATCGACGGCACGCAGCGAGTGTAGGTGAGGCATACCTAACCGTCTAGCTGAGCGGGCAGGGATCGTGGCGGACGTCACTCCAGTTGTCCGCCGAGCACTTCCCGTGCTTCCAGCAACGACGGGCCGTACCAAGTCAGGTGCCGGCCCGACACGCAGCGCGCGGGCTGCGCGAACACTTCCGGCCCGTCGCCGGGGGAAAACGCATAAGGCTCGTCCGGCAGTACGACGAGATCGTGGTCGGGTAACGCGTCCGGATCGAACCGCGGATAACGTTCGCCGGAATCCCGCAGTACGTTGTCGATACCGATCCGGGCGAGCAGATCACCCGCGAACGTGTCGCGTCCCAACGCCATCCACGGCCGCCGCCAGATCGGTATCACCGCGCGCCGGCGTATTCCGTCGTACGGCGAACTCCACACCGCACGAGCGCTGGTCAACCAGTCGGGTACGCCGCCGATGATCGCGGACAGCATGCGTTCGAGTGAGTCGAGTGATTCGTCGACGGTCGTCGGTGCGGTCACCCACACCGCGATTCCGCGACCGCGCAGCGCGTCGAGATCGACGACGCGATTCTCTTCGGCGTTCGCGATCACGACGTCCGGCGCGAGTGCTGCGATGAGTTCGACGTCGGGATTCTTGGTGCCGCGAACGCGCGTCACATCGAGGTCCGCGGGATGCGTACACCAGTCGGTCGCACCAACGATCAGGTGTGCGTGCGTTGCTGCGATCGACTCCGTCAACGAGGGCACGATGCTGACCACGCGCAGCACTTCGGACGGCGTCTCCACGACGTCTCCGAGGTCGTCTCGCGGCTTGTCTAGTGCCGCGCGTCGTTAGTTGATTTACGGTTGGTGGTTGGGATGATGAGGCATGGCCAATCGTCCTGCTGCTGCGTTGGTGTTGCGTGAGGG
>NZ_JBITJE010000031.1:0-2782 GCF_044459685.1 Kribbella sp. NPDC050241 | reverse complement strand
GGCGTCCCTACGGGATCGGCAAGCCGACTCTTGACCCACGACGCTCTGCCCTCGGGTTGCAGCTATCAGACCTCCGATGTGGCTAGGAGGCAATCTGCGGGCGCAAGTTCGACCGCAATTGAGCGACAGGCGGCACGGTGGCGTCGTCACGGTCCGCTGAGCGCCGTGCGTGCTTGTCGTGTGGTGGATTCGATAGCGTCCTGCCAAGTGACGACACGAAGGGCTCGGGCATGGCTGTGCAGGCAATCGACATCCAGGTAGACGACGTTCCCGCGGCAACCAAGTTGCTCGCCGAGGCATATGGATGGCGCATCTTGACGGAGGACCCAAACTTCGGCGAGCTGGACGCTGGCGGTATCCGAGTGATGCTCTCCCGCGACGCCATGATCCCCTGGGGGAAGCTCGACGGCCTGATCATTCACCACTACGTCGACGACGTCGCCGCGGCCGCCGCTCGCGCCGTTGATGCCGGAGCAGAGTTGGTCGCTGGCCCCCTCCAAACTGACTGGGGCACAGAAGCCGCTTACCTTCGCGGACCTGGCCAGCTCATCGTTGACGTGTGTCGCGATGCCTGACCCGCTCGTCCCCGTCGAAGGAATTCGGCTGCTCGATGGCGCCGATGCTGTCCCCCTGGCTGAACAAGTCTGGCTGTGCTACGACGAGGTCTTCGGCGACTCCGCCGATTTCGATACTTGGCGTTCGGATCTCTTCGAACGCCACGCCGCCCGCGATGCCTACCGACTTGCAATCGTGGCCGACGGAGGTCGAATTGTTGGCTTCAGTTGGGGTTACGTCGGACAACGGGGTCAGTATTGGTCAGACCTGGTCTACGAGGCGCTCCCACGCGAGGTTGCCGACGACTGGGTCGGGAACCACTTCGAGATCGTCGAACTCGCCGTTCGTCCTTCGCACCGCCGGCGCGGCCTTGGGCAAGCCCTGCACGACAGGATCCTTGAAGGGGTGGACCGGCGGTGCCTGCTGAGCACGAGCGCTGACGAAGAGGCCCCGGCGGTGCGCCTTTACCTGAGTTCCGGCTGGCGCCCGCTGGGCACGCTGCGACCGGGCGTGCAAGTGATGGGACGGCACCAGACCTGACCCTAGCGTCGGGCGGCCTGGGTGGGGGGATCATCGTCGCCTTGCTGGTCTGGGTGACGGCCCTCGGGTGGGCACATCGGGAGTCGTAGTCGCAAGGGCGAATGCCTTCTCGGGGTGGTAGTACTGGCCTGTTTGGAGGCAGAAGTAGAGCTGGCCGAGCATCCGGTTGAACAGGTGGCGGAGTGCTGCTGGATGCCGGTCGCCGTGGTCTCGTCGGTGTCGGTAGTGGCGGTGGGCGTGTTCGTCATGGGCTAAGGCGGCGAAGGCCCAGGCCCAGCCTGCTGCGGCGAGGCGGTCGTTCTTGACGCGGCGGTGGGTGATGGAGATGGTGCGGCCGGAGGCACGAGTGATGGGTGCGGATCCGGCGTAGGCCTTGACCGCTCGGGCGTCGGTGAAGCGGGTGCGGTCGTCGCCGAGTTCGGCAAGGACCCGGGCGCCGGTGTTGTCGGCCAGCCCGGGGAAGCTGGTGATGATGGCGTGGTCGGGGTGCTGCTGGAACGCCTCAGCTGTAGCTTTGCCGAGTTCGTCGACGTTGCGGCATGCGGTGTCGAGGACCGCGAGCAGGGCGAGTGCCTGGCGGCCCATGGCGTGTTCGACCAGCTCGGGTTGCCGCAGCTGTGGCGCGCGGAGCGCGGCGTGCAGTTGTGCTGCGGTGGTGTCGATGCGGCGTTGGCGGCCGGCTCGGCGCAGTGCGGCACCGATCCGTGCCTTCGACAGCTTGCCTGCCGCGGCGGGGGTGGGCGCGATGGCCAGGACCGCGCGAGCATCGGTCGAGGCCAGGTTGCTGGCGTTCCTGCCAGCGAAGGCCTCGAGGAAGGCCGGGTAGTACTCGCGCAGCAGTGAGCGCAGTTCGTTGGAGGCCTTGGTCCGGCGCCAGGTGGCGTCTTGGAGTGCCCGGGCCAGCACCGCGACCGCTTGGGCCAGGTGGGTGTCGGCCGGCAGCTTGCGGTGGACGTGTTGGTCGGTGCGCAGGATGTTGGCCAGCGTCATCGCGTCGGCGTGGTCGGACTTGCCTCGGCTGACCGTGTGGCGTTCTCGGTAGCGGGCGACCGCCATTGGGTTGATCGGATAGACCACTCGCCCGGTCGCCCGCAGGGCTGCGACCAGCAGGCCGCGTGGGGTTTCGATCGCGACCGGGATCGGGTCCTCGGCAGCGTCGCCGGCCGCGGCCAGCATGTCGGTGAGTTCTTCGATCCCGGCCACGGTCTCGCTGATGCGCTTCTTCGCGATCAGCTGACCGGACTCGTCGATCAGGGCGATGTCGTGATGGCCTTCGGCCCAGTCGATCCCGCAGAACACCTTCACACTTCTGCACCTCCTCAAAGCCGGTACTCGGTCCGGTTCGGACCCAGGCGAGAACGCGCGGCGCCCTAATGACGAGACTCTGCGGTCTTCCCTCCGATGAGCCGTTCGCGATCCCAGCAACCCCCACGGCCCCGGTCTGTGAGTCAGAGCTCGAAGGCTCCCGGTAAACGAGGTCTCGACCGTGCGGGCGGGCTCGAACCACGACCAACACTCCCGGCCGGCGAACGGAAGACATCACCGACGCGCCGAGCCGAGGCAGCGCTGCGAGCAGGCCCCGAACGCCAGTCGCGTCGGCCTGATAGGAGGCCTAAATCGGCCAAGGGACGGGAAGACGTCAACAGCCGCCCGGGACCTGTTATCGAGTCATTAGGGGGACGGGGCA
>NZ_JBITJE010000030.1:0-4056 GCF_044459685.1 Kribbella sp. NPDC050241 | reverse complement strand
GCCTACAACAACCGCGCCAAACCCTTCACCTGGACCAAGACCGCCGACACCATCCTCACCAAGATCAGCCGTAAACCAACTTCAAACACGCGACATTAGGAGCCCGGCGGGCGGGAAGCATCCGTCGAATGACCATGCTTGGCCACGGCAAGAAAGATCGGCCCGAGTTGTCTGCGCTGCTATCCCTGCACCACCGGTGAACCGGAGGCGGCCGCGCGGGCGGACAACGGCTCCCGGCCGGGCGGCTGGGTCGGCCGGGGTAGCAGCGGTCTGCGTTCCTTCAGGCGCTGCGTGACCGGTTCGCCGGCCGTCACCTTCACCTGGTCTCCGGCGTGCATCAAGGTCAGGCTTGCGTCCGGGCCGTCGTGAACGGCGTAGGTGACGTCCAACTGACGTCCCTCGACCCGCAGCCGCACTCCGCGCCAGCGAACGGAGAAGGTGAGTCCCGCCAAGCCATCCGGCAGAGCGGGATCGAAACACAGAACTCCTCCCCGTTCTCGCAGACCGCCGAAGCCGGCCACCAATGCGGTCCAAGCACCGCTCAAGGACGCCATGTGCAGCCCACTGCCAGTGTTGTCATGCAGGTCGAGCAGGTCGATCAGAGCCGCTTCGTAGGCGTAGTCGTAGGCCAGGTCCAGCTGCCTCACCTCGGCGGCCACGACAGCCTGCACACTCGCTGACAAAGACGAATCGCGCACCGTCAGTCGTTCGTAGTAGTCGAAGTTCCGGGCTTTCTGCTCCGCACTGAACTCCTCTGTGCACCAGTACATCGCGAGAAGCAGATCGGCTTGCTTGACGACCTGTTTGCGGTACAGGTCGAAGTAGGGCACTTGCAGCAAGAGTGGGTACTTGTCCCGGGCCGCTTCGAAGTCCCACTCGGCATACGCGGTGAAACCCGCTGATTGAGGGTGCACGCCGAGCTCGTCGTCGTACGGTATGTAGACCGCGGCGGCTGCATCACGCCAGGCCGCCTCTTCCTCCGGATCCACGCCGAGGGCGCGTGCCTTGGCGGGATGACGTGCGGCGGTCTCCGCAGCGACCCGGAGGTTCCTGGCCGCCATCAGATTGGTGAAGACGTTGTCATCGGCAACTGCGCTGTACTCGTCAGGTCCGGTCATACCGGGCAGATGCCACCGGCCGTCGCGATCATGGTGTCCCAATGACTTCCAGAGGCGAGCCGTCTCGACCAGCAACTCGAGTCCGACATCCTCGAGGAACTGCTCGTCGCCCGTTGCGAGGTAATAGCGGTTCTCGGCTTCCGCGATGTCGGCGTTGACATGGAATGCGGCGGTACCGGTCGGCCAGTACCCCGAGCACTCCTGACCACGAAAGTGCGCGAGCACCCACTGTGGCTGGCCGCCTCCAACTAGTGTCTTGAGTCGTTAGTTCGTGGTTACTTGGCAGGCTTCGCGGGTGGCGAGTCCGAAGCTTGAGCCGGTGGTGTTGTCCGATGAGGTGCTGGCTGGGTGGGCGCGGCGGCGGAAAACGTCGCAGGCGTTGGCGTTGCGGGCTCGGATCGTGTTGCGGTGCGCTGACGGTGGCACGATCGGCGAGCGGTACGCCTGGCAGAGCCGTGCGCGAGGCAACGCCTTCGAAGCCCGGAAACCCTCCACTGAGGTCGGTTCAGGCAGCGGCGGCGCGGGGGCTTCGGGTCGCCACAGCCCAGTGCAGTCACCGTGGGCAAGGACACGTGCCTCCCGCTTATGTCGCAGCGTGGGCGACTAGCGGATCGGCCGAACTGCTGGGTACAGCGAGAGCAGATCGAGGCCGATCGTCTGGAACTCGCCGTGCAGTCGCTCGTCCACGACGACAAGGCGTACTCTTATCGGTCCCTCGGTGGCGGTCGTCGCTTCGGTGGGTCCAACCCCGGAGCTTTCCCAGATTCCGTTGCGAAGGTCGAGCCACAATGATTGCGCGGCGTGGGCAGCCTGTATCAGCCGGCTCCTGGTGACCGCTCCCTGGCTGATGCACAATGTGCCGTCGTACAGAGGCTCGAGGTCCCGGCGGGCTTTGTCCACGTCGCTGTCGAGCAGGTTGACGACGAGCACCACCGGCACCGTCCAGGCCCGTGCGGGCCGCGCCCTGCCGTTCGGGAATGCGATCCAGGTCGCGCCGAAGCGTTCTGGGTGCTCCTCGACATAACGCTGTACCGCCACTGTGCTGGGCAGATCGTGACGAGGTGGATCGGGTACCGGCCATCCCCCCGATGGCTCCGGACACGGCACCGGGTCGATGTCCGGCGGTCCGTACAACGCGTCCGCGGAAGGCATCGACTGTTCGTCGACCGCGATCCTGCGGTTATGCCAGATCCCGCGCAGCCTGGCATAACCAAAACTGACGCCGTCCTTGGAGGCCGGCTCGGCCAGCCTGCCGAGATCGACCCCGGTCAGCGTCACCGCGAAGTTGTCGGTACAGCCGGGAGGTCCGGAACCGTCGGCCGGCTTCGGCACAGCTGGACAGTAGACCACCGGTCGGCCAGGTGCAGCGACCACCAACCCGGTGACCTCGACCCGATCACCATCGCGGACCAGGTACTTAGCCTCGCCGCCGCGCCCACCCAGCCAGCACCGAACGTTCCTCATCGGACAACACCACCGGCTCAAGCTTCGGACTCGCCACCCGCGAAGCCTACCAAGTAGCCACGAACTGACGACTCAAGACACTAGCTCGCCGAGCTAGATGACGACGAGGCATGCTCGTCGTGTCACGCCGGATGCAGCGTTTTCGGTGCTCCGAGCGTTTGAGGAGTATGAAGGTCCGATAGCGAGGAGTCGGATTTGGAGTTCGACGAGTACTTTGCTGCGCGCGGCCAGCAGCTTGTGCGGCTGGGCTTTGTCTTGTCGGGTGATCATCACGCCGCCGAGGATCTGGCCCAGCATGCGCTGATGAGTGCCTACCGGCATTGGCGGCGCGTGCGCAGGATGGAGGATCCTCACGCCTACGTGCGAAGGATCCTGGTCAACGCACACTTGTCGGCTGCTCGACGAAGACCTTCACGCGAAACGCCGATGGCAATAGCTGACTCGGCGTTCACGGAACCGGACCTGGCAGAGGCCGTGGCCCAGCACGATGTGGTGTGGCGAGCATTGGCTGGCCTCAAGCCTCGGGAGCGGACGGTCCTCGTCTTGCGTTACTACGAGGATCTAGGTTACGCGTCGATCGCCGCGCTGCTCGGCATCCAGGAGTCAACCGCACGTGCAACTGCAAGCCGCGCGCTTGCCGCATTGAAGAGCAGCGCAGAACTCGCCATGCCGAAGGGAACCATCGATGAAACTGACAGACGTCGAACGTGAGTTGCGCGCGACGCTGGTCGAGGCGGGGCGGCGAGCGCGAGTTCCTGACGATCTCGAAATCCGTGTGGTCCAGCCCGTGCGCCGTCGCCGAGCCTGGCTCGCGGCCGGCGTCGCCTCAGTCAGCATAGGACTTGCCGGAGTCCTCATTGCCGTCATGACGACTGGAGGGGGGAACGACACGGTTGTCTCGACTCCCACTCCGGCGACAACGCCAAGCGGACTCGCCAGTGCTCTCATCGGCGCGTGGAGGCCAGTCGATATCGTCGGATTCGACCGCTCCAAACTGACAGTAGCTCATTCGACAAAGGCCGCAATCACGTTCGGTATGGACGGCAAATGGTCTGGGACAGACGGCTGCAACCGAGTAGGCGGAACATACCGCGCCGCGGACAATGGCTCGATCACAGCGGACGCCGGCGCGGCGACAACTCTCATGTCCTGTCACAACGTTCCCAATCGCGGCGCGCTGGAACTTGCCGCCCGGTTCAAGATCGACGGGCATTCACTCACTCTGTATGCAGCGGACGGTTCGGGTGTTGCGTCCTATGAGAAGAAGTGAGCCAGCCAGAGTCCATTCCAAGCGACGGGATTAAGCAAACGTGCGATGCACTGCGCGGACAAGACATCCCAACCCACTGCTGGAAATCGCGAATCATCCCCCGCTCGACCGCTAGTGTCGCGTGTTTGAAGTTGGTTTACGGCTGATCTTGGTGAGGATGGTGTCGGCGGTCTTGGTCCAGGTGAAGGGTTTGGCGCGGTTGTT
>NZ_JBITJE010000029.1:0-4665 GCF_044459685.1 Kribbella sp. NPDC050241 | reverse complement strand
ACCCCGGCAGGAGCCGTCGACGCCCGCGTCACCGCCTCCAACCGCGCACGATCACCATCACGAAGCCGCAGAGCCCGGGCCACATACATGACACCAATTCTCCCCGAACCCAGACGTAAACTAATCAACGACACGCGACACTAGGTCCTCGACCCGCGCCTCGAAGTCGTCGGAGCCACGCTTGTGTCGCCGGTGGAACGAGCGCCAGCGGCGCCAGCCTTGCGAGATGGTGGCTTCGGTAGTTTCCGGCCACGCCACTGGAGACCCATCCATCCTGAGCTGCTCCATCCCAGTTCTCGCCGCAGCTCGGGTCGGTTCGTCCATGCGCTGAGTGTGCCCGAAGTTCATTGGACCAGGCACCTCCGAACGTCCGCACATGCCGCGTTCCGCGCGGTCGTGCAGATGACAACCATCAGCTGGCACACGAATGTCAGGCATCAGCCGTCACAGGACAACCAGCTCCGCGGGCTCTCTGCCGAGTTTGGCTCTTATGGATCAAGGGCGCGCCTTCGGCGCGCGGCCCCGGACTGCGGGCGGCGCCGGGGCGCCGTCCTCGCCGGAGCCCAGAGCAAGACGCTTCCTGGCACACGCGATCCCAACCGCCACGAGCCGCCGTTGCCGCGTCCGACGTGGGTAGCCCCGTCCCTCCGGCCGCTATCGGGGGGACGGGGCAGGTGTGGGCGTAGAGCCGCGGTACCGAACCGCCGCAGCGTGTGATCATGTGCCGGTGATCCCACGCCAGTTCTTCGATCGTCCAATTTGGACCGACCCGCTGTTCTGGTTCGGCATTGTCGTCGGGCTGTCCGTCAGCATCGTCGTTGGCCTGCACAGGGATCTACCAGTCGCGGACTTCATCTGGTACGTCTTCGCGCCGACATTCGCCTTCACGTGGTGGACGGCTGACCTGATCCTTTCGACAATCCGGCACCAGTTCCGACGCCGTCGAGCCACGAAGCAGCCCGAGGCTGAGGTCGCGGCCGATTGAGTGCGTGAGCCTTGAATCTCCCGGACGCCGTGCCCTTCACGTGCCCTAACGGAGGCGCGTCAAGGGGCCTGACTGGTCACTCATGGGGTTGAACCGGCCGGGCCCACACTCAGCGATCCGACGCTCAAGCCAGCGAGATCCCCACAACCGCCATTGCAAGGCAGGGGTTAGGGGTTCAAGTCCACCAGCTCCGCGGGCTGTGATCCGCCAATAGATCTGCGACACATGTCCGCCAACTGATCCGCGACAGGCTAGAAGCCTGGCCTGATCCTGGGACGCTGGCCAACGCACGTACAAGTAGCCGAATTGAGTGCGCTGGCACCCGGTAGCGCTTCTCACCTCCGTCACGGGATGATGCGGCCATGCGTCACGAGCCGCCCGAGACTACCTATGGACCGGACTACGGGCCCCGAATCGAGTGGGAGAACGGTGTCCTGGTGCAGGCGCTCCAAGCCTCCCAGGGCCGAATCGGTACCGCTGTTCGAGGACTGGCGGTCGAGGCCGGCTACGAGCGGGTGGTTCTGCATGCTTGCGTAAGCACCGATGACGCCGACACTCGCGAGGACATGCAGGAACTGGTTGACGACCTGGAGTCGGCAATGGATCCAATCGTCGACCCGATGCCGAGCGTCGAGCTCCATCTGCAGGTCGGAGACACTGACCCGTCCTGGACCGGATATCACCACCGGCGGCTCTACCTGATGCACTGGCGTGCGCGGTAGCAATAGACCGCACGTCGACAGCTGGAGGTGGAGAGGCCCAGACGAGGTTCCGCGCCCAGCCCGAGTTGAGGATCAGCGCAACTCGCGGCGTGTGGAGACGGCCGCCGCAATTCGGCCGCTCCGGGCCCATAAGCGAGGACACACCGACATCGCCGCGTTGGTGCCCAGCGAGGGCTACAGGACGTGCGCGTCGTGGATGGTCACGCGGCCTTCAGCGTTGATCTCGATCTCCGCGCTCAAGTCGCTCGGCGACGCGTCAGTCGTCCACAGCGGCAGAACGCTCCAGGCGGTGCCGTCGTCCCGCCTGACCACCTCAGATTCGGAATGTGTCCAGATCTCCTCGGGCTGGCGGACCAGCGTCGCTGGATAGGCACGCACCCAGTGGAGCAAGTCTGGTCGAGCGCCAGCCGTCAGGGCGTCCAACTCCGCGCGGATTGCGGCTCGATAGGCTTCCGGCACATCTCCCATGTCTTGAGCATAGAAGTGCGCGGATCTGCCGCGATCAAGGCGGAGTGGTGATAACCCGGCGCGAGCTACGAGCTCAGCGGGATGGCCCATCGCTGGCCGTGTCGATCGCCTGACGGACACTCGCAAACCGGTCGACCGTGAAACCTGAGACGGCACGGACCTCGCTCTGATCCCAAACGTTGTTCATGTAATGCTCAATGGTGAAGAGAGCGGCTCGAACGATCTCAGCCTCCTCAAGGGTCAGGCACAAGCCCCCACGCTCAGCACGCTCCATGGCCTCGACAATAGTGGCTCAGGCCCCGTCACCGAACGTCCGCTCATGCCGCCGATAGTGAAGCGCGATCATGTCGATGAGCGTGCGAGCGGGCGTAAGAGTTCCGGTTGTCCTAAGGTCTGCCCATGTCCGAGCTCAGGAGCCACTTCGAGAAGCGCGTCGCAGGTCTCCGGGACTGCGCAACGTTGGAGGTCTCAGAAGGAGAACGGGCGACGACGCATCGACTGAGGCCACATAACCCAAGCGCGGTGGGTGTGGTGATGTACCTCGGATCTGGCGGTCTCGGCACGGTCAGCCTCGACGACCCTGCTTCCGCTCCCGCGGAACTCGGCGACGATCTGGCCTTGGACCTCCGAGCGATCGGCTCCTTCATTGATATTGCGGTCGAGGGACGTGCGACCGCGTTTCACCTAGGGCGGGGTGGCTGCATCAAAGTGCGCGGCTCCAACCACGAGCCTCGCACCTGGAGGAACGCCTGGCCGTGGCCTGGTTGGCGGCGGCGGGCCGAAAGAATCGACTACGTCCCCTACCACTGAGCGCCCAGACCGAGTACGTCTCAACGCACTCTCATGGCTCCTTTCTGTGTCAAGACGCGGCAGGAAGGGGCGAGCTGGTCAGATTCTGTTGATCGCCGGGACTGGGGGCCTCGCGCTGCTTTCAGTGTGAGTCGAGGGGAAAGCCCTGCAGAGCGTCGTACAACTGCGGCCGTTGAGGCGGCAGGCCACGGCAGGTCGGCCGTGTGGCTGTCCGAGACTCCAGGCCCGCCGGTAGCAACCTAGAACGCACTGATTTGCCGCGGATAGTGAACGCCCAGGACTGCTTGTGAGCGCGAGGTTGGTGCCATGCTGAACAGCGTGAATGTCTCGGCTGCATCGAAGAACGTCGCAGTGGTGGCGCTCTCGCGAGCCGAGGTGCTCGCGCTACGAAATCTGCTGGAGTACGCGCCTCACATACCCCTGGAGGCGCACGGACCGCTAGGGATCTTCAAGCGGCTCTTGGCTGAGCTCCAGCCGATCGCCGCCGGCATGGGCTCCGAGTGACCCCAGCGTCACCCAGCCAGCAAACGCACGGATTTGCCGCGGATAGTGATGCGCGGTCATGCCGATGAGGGGGCGCCGGCGCAAGCAGAATCACAGCAGGCAACCGACCCGATTGAATGACGACCTGGCCATTGTGTCGTGCAACAATGCGGGGTGTGCGGGTGATCTGGACGCTGAGACATCACGGATGGGCCTTCTGTTCGGTCAGTGATGACCACACCAGTGCCGAGGCGGTCGTCTCTTACGTCACCGACGGTCCCGAACAACTGCTAAGCGCCGTATCCAGGATCGTCCTGTACGAGACCGACACACAGGCCGAGTTCGAGGCAGAACCCACCGTCTACAGATGGTTCTTCCAGCGTCACGGCGACACGGTCGACATTCGCCTCGTCGAAGCAGCCGATTCGAGAACACCCGAGCATGCCGGAAATCTGATTTGGCACAGTCGACAGCCGATCACCACACTTGCCTGGACAGTAATCCGTGCATTCGACGCCGTCGCCGCCGACCTCGGCGAGGTCGACTACCAGACTCAGTGGGGCCGGCCCTTCCCCCGACACGAACTCGAAGCCCTCCGAGCAGCGTGGCGCACGACCACCCAGCGACCACGACCTTCTGCCGGGCATAGCTGACGACGACCTTGTCGGGATCAAACCAGCGCAGCATGGCAGCTTGAACGACCACGTAGTCGTCCCAGGCTGGCGCCGCGGCGGTGCCCGGCCCAAGCGGCCCGCACAACGGGCGTACGCCACGGTCAGCGAGTGCGGTGAGATGTCAGCTTTACTTGTGCAGCCCTCGCCGAGCCAGCGCATGCGTCATCCGCCGCGAGTGGTGCGCCATCGGCTCGCGTAACGTCCGGATCTGCCGCAGATAGTGAAGGCGTGGACCTGCTGGTACGACGACCGTCTCTCCCAGACCCTCCGCCGGTTCGTTCGCGTGCCGGTGGTGGACCGCGGTCTTCGACGATGGCATGCCCAGCGAAGAGCATGATGGCTGCATGCCCGATTTCGTGTGGCTCCCGGCCAATCAAGCATCGACAGAGGACGTCGAGGCGGTCTTCGCCACGGGCGGAGCCCACAAGTGCCGTTGCCAAGCGCTGAAGGTGCCCGGCTGGATCTGGCGGGACACGACCCAGGAGCAGAGGGATGCCGCGCTGCTGGAGCAGACCGCCTGCGG
>NZ_JBITJE010000028.1:0-5707 GCF_044459685.1 Kribbella sp. NPDC050241 | reverse complement strand
CCCTCACGCAACACCAACGCAGCAGCAGGACGATTGGCCATGCCTCATCATCCCAACCACCAACCGTAAATCAACTAACGACGCGCGGCACTAGCGGCGTGGGGCTTGTTTCCAGAGCGCCGCGATCGCCGCAACCTGCTCGTTGAGGTCGTGATTGCTGACATCAATGTGATGATCCGCGGGCGGAGGATGCCGCGCGTCTTCCAGGTGAAGAGCCTCGAACTCTTCGCCTGTGAGGTACTGCGTGCGGCTCATCGCTCGTCGCCGGGCTTCATCCATCGTCACCTGGAGGCGGATGACGACGGCGTTCGGGAGCCACTGCCGATACAGCGGCATCGTGTCTTCAGTGATCACATCCGACATCACCGTCTCGATGTCCTGCGCCACGAAGTTGCGGGCCAGGCTGCAGGCGTTCTCCACACCCAGGCGCTGCTGGCGTCGTCCGTCTTCCCCGTCCCACGGGGCTGCGTGGCCACTGACGACCATCTGGCGTACGTCGTCGACGTCAATGACGGCCGCTCGCGGACGCGATTGAGCCAGGAGTCGCGCTGTCGAACTCTTCCCGACAGCCGGCCCGCCAGTGAGGACGAGCGGTGGTCGCATATCAGCAGTATCCCGGGTAGCGCTGCGGTTAGACTTTCCTCATATGAATAAAGAAGCGGGGATATTCTGGGTCGGCGGTCCGGCGGCGGCGGGCAAGACCACGGTAAGCCGCCTGCTCGCGCGAAAGCATGGATTTCTCTGGTACAGCGTAGATGCCCATGCATTCACTCATGAGCAGCGCGCAGCGGCAGCCGGGCTTCACATCATGGGCACCGGCCCAGGAGAGTTCGACCGCAGGCCGATGATCCTGGAAGACGTCCACGCACTGCCTATGCATACATCGGTTGTTGTCGAAGGCGCATTCGTAACCCCCACTATGGCCGGAGTTGCCAGGAACGCAGTGTGGCTGATGCCTTCCCGAGAGGAACAACTCGCAAGACTGGAGCATAGGCATCCAGGCGGCGTGCACAAAGACCGTGTCTGGGGACGGAATCTCGTCCAGAGCCAACTCGAGGGAACCAGCGCAACCGTCATCGTGGTCGATGGTCAGACTGTCGAGCAAACCCTCACCGCGGTCGAGCAGAGCTTCGGCACAACCCTGGAATCCTCCCCCGCAGCCCGCACCACCGAAGACCGGCAGTCTTTAATTCGCATCAGCAATCGCCAACTAGCCAAACAGGCAACCGAAAGACTGCAATCAGGACACACCAAGGACAACGGGCACCACGCGGTCTACGCATTCGATTGCGAGTGCGCACACCCAACCTGCAATGAGCTCGTCGACCTCACCGTCGAGGAGATGCGACCATTGCTCGCCCAGGCAGCCCCATCAGTTGTCTCACCCGAACACTCCAACCTGACCTGAAGGGACCATCCCTCAAAACGGTGTCCTGTCCGCCAAGGGAGGGCCTGACCACACTCTCCTCAAACCACAGTGCCCGGAACGGGATTCGAACCCGTGCGCCTGTGAAGGCCGCGAGGTCAGGGCAGGCCATCTAGGCGCAATCGCTGGCCGACCGATGAGCATCTCAAACCGTGCCGGTCGGTCTGGTTGCTGTACTTCGATGCTGTACAACGGTCGGCTTGGCGATGCCGACCGCTTCCATGCCATGCGCGTTGGTCAGATCTGTAGTGGCAGCACTACGCGCCGGCCATCAGCGGTTGTGTTGCTTCCGCCCTTGGCGAGGGACCGGGCGTGATGCCCGATCCCTCATTGGCTTGGCGGCGATACTGCCGCCTCCGTTGTCAGGTGTCTGTCAGGACGTCGGTCAGCTGACTGGCACCGTGATCGTGTCGGAGACTACGCCGTCTTCGAGAAGCGTGATAGTGGCGTCCCCGAAGGTCACATCAGTGATCTCCGGTGTCCACTGATTGTTCGGGCAGGTTGGCGTCGGAGGCAGTGGCTCCGGACTGTCGCTTTCGAGACTGAACCTGAACTGCCCGTTCCGTGGGGTCGCGAGCGGGCCGCTGGAACCGGACACCGAGACCGCTGTGTCCTGACCTGGGGCGACGTTGCCGCCCGGGTTGGTGCACTCGACCGTGGCGATGCCGTCGGCCGCGACCGTGATTTCGAAGGTCGTGCCGCCGAGGCCGGCAACCTTGCCCGTGCACAAGACGGTCAGACCCTGGTCACTACATGTCGGCGTACCAACGAAGTGGCCGCTCTGCGCGAATGCGGGCGTTGCTGTCAGCCCGAAAATCGCGAGCACGGTGGCCAGCATGAGTACTACAGTTCGCTTCATTTCATCCCCCAGCGCAACACGGCGGGAGCCGCTGCGCAGATGATCAACTGGGTGGGGCATGGGGTCTCCGTTGGGAGACATGACTGATCGTCGCTCTGCCCTTGCGGGCTGGTGGCCCGCGGGCCCTGGTTTCCGCTGATGGGGCCATGTGCATCCCCGGAGATCCGGAACCGGTCCGCTGGACCGGAAGGTCTCCCGACGGCCGTCCTCGGATACAGACTGCAAGCACGACCAGTATCGCGACCGAAACTGCCTGCCCGCCCCTGCACCATTGCTCCCCCAGAGCTGCCGGCGTCGCCGGGAACTCTCGGCTCGAAAACCTACGCTTGCCGATACGGCTCGGCAATAACTAGACCGAACATTCTCGTAGAGTCAAATCGGTGGAACAGATCGTGACGACACCTGGAGAGCCTTTGCCGAACCACACGAGGGTCGTAGCGACATCTTAGGTCAATCGTTCGACTTGCCCAGCAGACTCTTTGCCCGGGTGCACACTCAGTAACAGTCCGTGCCTTGCGAGTATCTGCCGGGAAATTCTCGAGTGTCTTACAGCGGGCCTATTCGTTGCGTCCTGATCTCTTGCCGAGCAATATCTTGGACGAGGATCTACGAGAATACCGGACCATAAATCAGTGGAATTGCGTCTACGGAGAGCAGACCGCGACATCTGCCGCGCAATAATTCGCCTTGACGACGTTGACGGTTACATGTCAAAGCGGCCTACCGGCAGACCTCCGCATCGCCCGATAGCTGCCGACTGCCTCGGCGGCTCATTGGTGCGAGCGAGCAGGGAGGAGATATCGATGGTGGTCTTCTACGGGATTGACTGGCCGAGCATCACCACGATGTTGCGATGGTGGACGCGGTTGGGGAGGTGGTGACCAAGCGCCGGATCAGCGACGACATCACCGGATTCACCCAGCTGACCGAGCTTCTGTGTGCCACCTGTCCGCCCGGTGATCTGCGACAGTGCGAAGCACGGATCGCGGCGTGTGCGTCCGTTGGTGATCGCCGGGCTCAGTCGAAGACCATACGACCGGCACCGACCTTGGGCGCCTCTCCATCGAAGTACCAGCGCGAGAGGGCGTCGTCCTCACCCAGCCAGATCATCTCTCCGCCAGGCTCCACAAAGGGCGCCAGCGCGGTCCACAGGTGCAGGTCATCTCCTATGTTCTCGCCGACAAACTCGACGCCATACAGCTCACCGTCCGGCTCCAACATCGGCTCGAAGCGGAACGCCCGCAGGATGTCGCCCAGGTCCGTGATGCCTCGATCCTGGCGGGCAGCGTGAAGGCCCAGTGGCGGCGCTTGACGCCTTGCTCGTCGCGGGACCATCCAGTCTTCAGGTCATCACGACGGTCGAGATCACGAATCGCCGCCAGTGCCGCGTCCGCACTCGACGCGGGAATGACGACCTCGCCCTTGATGAGGCTGACGGAGTAGCCCATATGCCTATCTTGCCTGGAGACCTACCGCACCACTGGGAGGAGTCTCACTGGTGCTCGCTTCGATCGCGCCGGCGATCTCCGGCACCAGCTCCTGGTAGGCCGCACGTGTCAGGTGCATGCCGTCGGCGTCGAACGCTGCGGGACCTAACCTGTCGGCCACCGCCCGTACGTCCAGTGCAATGCCTCCGGCCGCCTTGACGAGCTCGGTCAGCACCCCGGCGTAGACCCGGATCAGAGCGTTGACTTCGGCGGTGTCGAACGGCTCCGGAGCACGGGCTAGGCCCGGTGGCACGAGGGCGATCCAGCGACCACCGCGTTCCAGCTCTCGCGACACGTTCTCGCGGAAGAGCGCCGGGGAGCTGGCGAATGCGGGATGGTTGTCGCTGCTGCCGATTGATAGCACGATCGCGTCGTAGTCCGACAACGTCCGGTCGCCGATCTGGTCCCGAAGAGATCCGGACCAGGCGCCGCCGACGGCCCGGCACTCGATGGAGGCGCCGAACGCTAGCGGTACGAGATCCGCGAGCCCGTGATAAAGCCGAGCGAGGTTGCTGTCGCCGAGAAGCAGAACCGTCACGCGGTCATCCTGCCCCAGTGCGCCGACAAACACCGGCGGACAGCCTCGGCCCATGTCGAATGTGCCAGCCGACGCGCGAGCACAGTCGTCGGCATGACCGCGCCTTCCGTCTGCGGCATGAGCGGTCGTTTCGTTCGGCGCGGGATTGGGACAGCGCTCACGCGTCAGACGGTGGAGCGTTCACCCTTCTGTCGTGGTCCCACCACTGCTCTGAGATCACAGCCCCGCTCTCGTCGTAGGTGCGACTCACGCCGTGGCGGAAGTCGGCGCGCCAGGAGTCCTCGGCTCGGAGCCGTCCTGAGGCATCCCAGTCCCGAGCCGGTCCATGCTGTAGACCGTCGACATAAGAAAGTTCGCTACGGGTGCCGTTCTCCATGACGTCGAAGGCGATGCCCGTGAACGGTTGACCCCGATAGTGCATGACCAAGTCTGGCCCGAACTCCAGTTCAGCGTCGGACACCCGCGCCGTACTGCCTCCCTGGCCCTCGTTCACGCGAGCACAATGCCACGTCCCTCCCCGCGTACTTGCTCATGGGGCATGACCGCGCACGGACAGCGGCATGTCAGTGGGTTCGTTGGGTCAGTCGCGGCGAAGGTGGGTGGTGTCGTTGAGTTCGACAAGGGTGCGGTTGTGGAAGTAGTCGTCCTCGCGGAGGTGGGTGATGCTGCCCGTCTCGACGCGGAAGCTGGCGTAAGCGAGCGCATCCCACGGGATCCGGAGCCAGTGCGCGATCACAGGACTGGCTGAACCGCCGTGCGTCACGACGATCGTTGTGGGGGCCGGCGCGCTCATTATCTGGTCCATGCCTCGGTACACCCGCCGTACCCATTCCAGCTTCGTCTCGGCGCCGGCAAGTCCTTCGTCGTGGTCCATGCGCTCACCAGTGGCCGGAGGTGGGATGAACCGTTCCCGGAACCAAGCGTCCGGCTGGCCCTCACCCTCGCCGTACGACTTCTCGCGCAGTTCGCTCATGCTCACTGGTTCTCGGCCGAGCCGCTGTCCGATTGCCACGGCGGTCTGTGTGGTTCTCGTGAGGTCGGAGGTGAACACCGATACCCCAGCGCCGTCGTTCACCCGCTGAGTCAACGCGTCGGCGATGAGTCCGGCGTCCACGAGACCTACTGGCGTCAGTTCGGAGTCGTACCAACCGCCCACTCGGTCTTCCCGGTGATGTGTGGTCTCGGGGTGTGTGACGACGTACAGGTTCAGCATTTGATGGATTCTGGCATGGGCTGGCATCAAGCAACTCGCTCGTCGGCACGACCTCCTTCACTCGCGGCGGCATGAGAGTGCGTTGGCGCCTAGTGTCGCGTGTCGTTGATTAGTTTACGTCTGGGTTCGGGGAGAATCGGTGTCATGTATGTGGCCCGGGCTCTGCGGCTTCGTGATGGTGATC
>NZ_JBITJE010000027.1:0-5728 GCF_044459685.1 Kribbella sp. NPDC050241 | reverse complement strand
GGACAAATGTTAAGGGCCACCCCTTGTGGGGTGGCCCTTAACAGTGTGAATGTCCGGCGGCGTCCTACTCTCCCACGACCTCCCGGTCGCAGTACCATCGGCGCTGTCGGGCTTAACTTCCAGGTTCGGAATGGAGACTGGGTGTTTCCCCGACGCTATGGCCACCGAAACTCTATCGAAATATCAACCAACCACACTACTCGAGCCACGCATCCGCTTGCGCGGATGGCTGGCGAGGCTGGGTTGACCGTATTTCGGGAACCGTACAGTGAACGCGAACAACTCTAGTTACATAGCGCAGCTTGAAAGTCTTGGTCCACACGAGTGTGGGTGTGTGACAAGCCCTCGGCCTATTAGTACCAGTCAGCTACACACCTTGCGATGCTTCCACTTCTGGCCTATCAACCCAGTGGTCTACTGGGGGCCTTACCCGGTTAACCCGGTGGGAGACCTCATCTTGAAGCGTGCTTCCCGCTTAGATGCTTTCAGCGGTTATCACTCCCGAACGTAGCCAACCAGCCGTGCTCCTGGCGGAACAACTGGCACACCAGAGGTTCGTCCACCCCGGTCCTCTCGTACTAGGGGCAGCCCTTCTCAAGTCTCCTGCGCGCGCAGCGGATAGGGACCGAACTGTCTCACGACGTTCTAAACCCAGCTCGCGTGCCGCTTTAATGGGCGAACAGCCCAACCCTTGGGACCTACTCCAGCCCCAGGATGCGACGAGCCGACATCGAGGTGCCAAACCATCCCGTCGATATGGACTCTTGGGGAAGATCAGCCTGTTATCCCCGGGGTACCTTTTATCCGTTGAGCGACGGTGCTCCCACATGCCACCGCCGGATCACTAGTTCCGACTTTCGTCCCTGCTCGACATGTCTGTCTCACAGTCAAGCTCCCTTGTGCACTTACACTCGACACCTGATTGCCAACCAGGCTGAGGGAACCTTTGAGCGCCTCCGTTACATTTTAGGAGGCGACCGCCCCAGTCAAACTACCCACCAGGCACTGTCCCTGATCCGGATAACGGACCAAAGTTAGACAGCCAGAACAACCAGAGTGGTATTTCAACGATGACTCCACCCGAACTGGCGTCCGAGCTTCACAGTCTCCCACCTATCCTACACAAGTTGTACCGACCACCAATACCAAGTTGTAGTAAAGGTCCCGGGGTCTTTCCGTCCTGCTGCGCGTAACGAGCATCTTTACTCGTAATGCAATTTCGCCGAGTCCACGGTTGAGACAGCGCCCAAGTCGTTACGCCATTCGTGCAGGTCGGAACTTACCCGACAAGGAATTTCGCTACCTTAGGATGGTTATAGTTACCACCGCCGTTTACTGGCGCTTAAGTTCAAAGCTTCGCCGGCCGAAACCAGCTAACCTGTCCCCTTAACGTTCCAGCACCGGGCAGGCGTCAGTCCGTATACATCGAATTACTTCTTCGCACGGACCTGTGTTTTTAGTAAACAGTCGCTTGGGCCTGGTCTCTGCGGCCATCACCGCTTCCCCCAGCAAGTGAGGTAACGGTTCCGGCCCCCCTTCTCCCGAAGTTACGGGGGCATTTTGCCGAGTTCCTTAACCATGGTTCACTCGATCGCCTTGGTATTCTCTACCTGATCACCTGTGTCGGTTTGGGGTACGGGCGGCTCTAACACTCACTGCGAAGTTTTTCTCGGCAGCATGGGATCATCCACTTCCCCTAAACGGGTCCGCCTCGGCTCTCAGGCTCAATGAGACACGGATTTGCCTATGCCTCGCCCTACCACCTTGCCCGCGGATCAGCTTACGCCTACCATCGCCGCGGTTGGACTACCCTCCTGCGTCACTCCTCAATGCACCTACTACCACCTCGGGTCAAACCGTCCACCACTCAACCCGAAGGTCTTGTGGATTCTGGTTCTTAGCATCAGCGGGTTCGGTCGGGTCGTGTTAATGCCGGTACGGGAATATCAACCCGTTGTCCATCGACTACGCCTGTCGGCCTCGCCTTAGGTCCCGACTTACCCAGGGCAGATTAGCTTGACCCTGGAACCCTTGATCATTCGGCGGACGGGTTTCTCACCCGTCATTCGCTACTCATGCCTGCATTCTCACTCGTGCAGCATCCACAACTCCATCACTAGGCTGCTTCACACGCTGCACGACGCTCCCCTACCCATCCACACACCTGGATGATGCCTCGAAAGACATCACCGGGTACGAGTGTGAATGCCACAGCTTCGGCGGATTGCTTGAGCCCCGCTACATTGTCGGCGCGGAATCACTTGACCAGTGAGCTATTACGCACTCTTTCAAGGGTGGCTGCTTCTAAGCCAACCTCCTGGTTGTCTGGGCAACTCCACATCCTTTTCCACTTAGCAATCGCTTAGGGGCCTTAGCTGGTGATCTGGGCTGTTTCCCTCTCGACTACGGAGCTTATCCCCCGCAGTCTCACTGCCGCGCTCTCACTTACCGGCATTCGGAGTTTGGCTGATTTCGGTAAGCCGGTAAGCCCCCTAGACCATCCAGTGCTCTACCTCCGGTAAGAAACACGCGACGCTGCACCTATATGCATTTCGGGGAGAACCAGCTATCACGGAGTTTGATTGGCCTTTCACCCCTATCCACAGGTCATCCCCCAGGTTTTCAACCCTGGTGGGTTCGGTCCTCCACGCGGTCTTACCCACGCTTCAACCTGCCCATGGATAGATCACTCCGCTTCGGGTCTAGAGCATGCGACTAAAGCGCCCTATTCAGACTCGCTTTCGCTACGGCTACCCCACACGGGTTAACCTCGCCACACACCACTAACTCGCAGGCTCATTCTTCAAAAGGCACGCCGTCACACCCCACAAAGGAAATGCTCCGACGGATTGTAGGCAACCGGTTTCAGGTACTATTTCACTCCCCTCCCGGGGTACTTTTCATCTTTCCCTCACGGTACTAGTCCGCTATCGGTCACCAAGAAGTATTTAGGCTTAGCGGGTGGTCCCGCCAGATTCACACAAGATTTCAAGAGTCCCGTGCTACTCGGGAAAACACTCGAGAGTCACCGTCTTACGCCTACGGGGCCATAACCCACTACGGCTCAACATTCCAGAAGATTCGACTTCAACGATGATTTATAACTCTCCGACACCACGGCATTAGTGTCTGAATGCTCCCACAACCCCACATACGCAACGCACGCCGGCTATCACACGCACATGGTTTAGCCTCATCCGCTTTCGCTCGCCACTACTCACGGAATCACTGTTGTTTTCTCTTCCTGCGGGTACTGAGATGTTTCACTTCCCCGCGTTCCCTCCAGAACCCTATGTGTTCAGGCACTGGTAACTGGCTTTAGAATGCCAGCTGGGTTTCCCCATTCGGACACCCCCGGATCACAGCTTGGTTGCCAACTCCCCGGGGCTTATCGCAGGCTCCAACGTCCTTCATCGGCTCTTGGTACCAAGACATCCACCGATTGCCCTTAGTAGCTTGTCACAAAACAAAACAACAAAATTACGCTACAAAGAGATGCTCGCGTCCACTATACAGTTCTCAAAATACGGGCAGGAACACCAGCTCACACCCACCACACACCAGGAAAGACCACCCACAGGGAAACAACACACCCACAAGCAATCTCCACCAGCAGTTTGATGGAAGCCGGCCCCAGCCACCCACCACACCAAACCCTCACGGATCCAGTGTGATTGTGACCCAGAGACAACCAGTCCAAGACCCTTCCAGGTCCAGGCCCGATTTCTCAGGACCCAACAGCGCGCCTCGGCCTCTCACCCGGTCTCACTCACGTTCCACGCACCCACCCACAAGGAGCAGCTGCAGTACTAGATTCGATCGATCGGGATCCAGGCCTAATGGTCAATGTTCCACATTCCGAAGCACCGTCGCCCTGGAACGAACGTCCAGGAAACGACGAATTGACGACCACCCTTGCGGGTCGATCGCCGAATGCTCCTTAGAAAGGAGGTGATCCAGCCGCACCTTCCGGTACGGCTACCTTGTTACGACTTCGTCCTAATCGCCAGCCCCACCTTCGACGGCTCCCTCCACAAGGGTTAGGCCACCGGCTTCGGGTGTTGCCGACTTTCATGACGTGACGGGCGGTGTGTACAAGGCCCGGGAACGTATTCACCGCAGCGTTGCTGATCTGCGATTACTAGCGACTCCGACTTCATGGGGTCGAGTTGCAGACCCCAATCCGAACTGAGACCGGCTTTTTGGGATTCGCTCCACCTTACAGCTTCGCAGCCCTTTGTACCGGCCATTGTAGCATGCGTGAAGCCCTGGACATAAGGGGCATGATGACTTGACGTCATCCCCACCTTCCTCCGAGTTGACCCCGGCAGTCTCCTATGAGTCCCCACCATAACGTGCTGGCAACATAGGACGAGGGTTGCGCTCGTTGCGGGACTTAACCCAACATCTCACGACACGAGCTGACGACAGCCATGCACCACCTGTATAGGACCCTTACGGACCCCCCATCTCTGGAGGATTTCCCTATATGTCAAACCCAGGTAAGGTTCTTCGCGTTGCATCGAATTAATCCGCATGCTCCGCCGCTTGTGCGGGCCCCCGTCAATTCCTTTGAGTTTTAGCCTTGCGGCCGTACTCCCCAGGCGGGGCGCTTAATGCGTTAGCTGCGGCACGGAGGACGTGGAATGTCCCCCACACCTAGCGCCCAACGTTTACGGCGTGGACTACCAGGGTATCTAATCCTGTTCGCTACCCACGCTTTCGCTCCTCAGCGTCAGGTAAGGCCCAGAGAGCCGCCTTCGCCACCGGTGTTCTTCCTGATATCTGCGCATTCCACCGCTACACCAGGAGTTCCGCTCTCCCCTGCCTACCTCTAGTCTGCCCGTATCGGAAGCAGGCTCGGAGTTAAGCTCCGAGTTTTCACTCCCGACGTGACGAACCGCCTACGAGCCCTTTACGCCCAATAATTCCGGACAACGCTCGGACCCTACGTATTACCGCGGCTGCTGGCACGTAGTTGGCCGGTCCTTCTTCTGCAGGTACCGTCACTCTCGCTTCGTCCCTGCTGAAAGAGGTTTACAACCCGAAGGCCGTCATCCCTCACGCGGCGTTGCTGCGTCAGACTTTCGTCCATTGCGCAATATTCCCCACTGCTGCCTCCCGTAGGAGTCTGGGCCGTGTCTCAGTCCCAGTGTGGCCGGTCGCCCTCTCAGGCCGGCTACCCGTCGACGCCTTGGTAGGCCATTACCCCACCAACAAGCTGATAGGCCGCGAGCCCATCCCCAACCGCCAGAACTTTCAACCCCCCACCATGAAGCAGGAGATCATATCCGGTATTAGACCCCGTTTCCGAGGCTTATCCCAAAGTTGAGGGTAGGTTGCTCACGTGTTACTCACCCGTTCGCCGCTCGTGTACCCCCGAAGGGGCCTTACCGCTCGACTTGCATGTGTTAAGCACGCCGCCAGCGTTCGTCCTGAGCCAGGATCAAACTCTCCGTTGAAATCTATATGTCAACCACAACCCCAAAGGGGCCGCAGACAACAGACAAACGAAAAACGATCCTTCGAATCAGAAACAATCAAACTGACTGAATCCAGAAAAATACTTCAAAGGAATCCGCCACAGACAACAAACAACCACCCACCGAAACACCATCAAGGCATCCCAGCAGAAAAATCATCCGAAGCCCATGAACGGGGATAATGCATCTTTCGGCATTGACTTTCGGCACGCTGTTGAGTTCTCAAAAATCGGGCGCACACCGCG
>NZ_JBITJE010000026.1:0-5805 GCF_044459685.1 Kribbella sp. NPDC050241 | reverse complement strand
GCCTAGGCCGAAGGGCGCAGCATCTCTGCCTCGCAACAAGGACTTACTGACATGGCACCCTGCCGTACCACCCCGAAACTGGCCGCCCGGTACCCCCCACCAAACCCGCAAACCAACCAACTCCCCCGGCCGGCGGCTGTGCTGGATTCTCGCCACTCGGGCACCGGGAAGGCATGAATCAGCGCCTCGCCCTCGTCACCGGAGTCACCGGCTACATCGGCGGCCGCCTCGTGCCGGAGCTGCTCGAGGCCGGCTTCCGGGTCCGCGCGATGGCACGGAACCCACGCCGGCTCCGCGATCGGACCTGGTACGACGAGGTCGAGGTCGTGGAGGCGGACGCCGGGGACGCGCGGCAGCTGCGGGCGGCGATGGACGGCGTGGACATCGCCTACTACCTGATCCACTCCCTCGGCACCGGCCGGCGGTTCGAGGCACGCGACCGGCATCACGCCTTGACGTTCGCGACGTCTGCCAGGGAGGCCGGCGTATCCCGCATCGTTTACCTCGGCGGCCTCTACCCTGAAGGCGAGGAACTCTCGCCGCACCTGGATTCCCGGCGCGAGGTCGGCGAGATTCTGCTGGCATCCGGCGTACCGGTCACCGTGTTGCGCGCGGCCGTGATTCTCGGGTCCGGCTCGGCGTCGTTCGAGATGCTGCGGCACCTGACCGACCGCCTGCCGGTGATGGTCACCCCACGCTGGCTCAGCAGCCGGATCCAGCCGATCGCCGTCCGCGACGTCCTGCACTATCTGGTCGGCAGCGCGTCGATGCCGGCGGACGTGAGCCGTGGGTTCGACATCGGCGGACCCGACGTACTCACCTACCGCGACATGATGCAGCGCTACGCGGCGGTGGCCCACCTCAACCAACGGCGCATCCTCCTCCTGCCGCTGCTCACGCCGTCGCTGTCAAGCCACTGGGTCGGTCTGGTCACCCCGGTGCCGAGCAGCATCGCCAGACCGCTGGTCGACAGCCTGGTTCACGAAGTCATCTGCAAGGAGCACGACATCGCGACGTACGTCCCCGATCCAGGGACGGGACTGACCGGCTTCGATCAGGCGGTGTCGCTCGCGCTCAAGCGGGTCCGCGACCTGGACGTGACAACCACCTGGGCATCCGCGTCAACGCCCGGCGCGCCGAGCGATCCGTTGCCGAGCGACCCGGACTGGTCCGGCGGCTCCTTGTACGTCGACGAGCGCGAAAGCGTCGTACCTGCGAGCCCCGAACGGCTGTGGACGGTGATCGAAGGTATCGGCGGCGGCAACGGCTGGTACTCCTGGCGCCTCGGTTGGTGGGCGCGCGGCCTGCTGGACCGGCTGTTCGGTGGTCCAGGTCTGCGCCGCGGCCGGCGCAATCCACGGGACCTGTCGGTGGGCGATCCGCTCGACTGGTGGCGCGTCGAAGAGATCGAGGATCACAAGCTCCTCCGTCTGCGCGCCGAGATGCGACTCCCCGGCCTGGCCTGGCTCGAACTCGTCGTCGATCACGACGACGCGGGCAGCACCGTCTTCCGTCAACGCGCGCTGTTCCATCCCCACGGCCTGCCCGGCCACTTGTACTGGTGGGCGATCAAACCCTTCCACGGCCTCGTCTTCGGCGGGATGCAGCGCAACATCGCCTCGGCCGCAACAGCTGCGACCTAGGAGCCCGGCCGGGGTCAGTGGCCGACGAGCTGCTCCGCTCGCAACGCCGCTCTGAGCGTGTCGGGATTCCCCGTGCGCTCGTAGGCCTCGACCGCGGTGTCGGCGAACTTCAGCATATGTTCATCGCTGTTCTCGGCCGTGCGCTGCAGTACCTCGGCGACCGGGTTGGCATCCGTGGCAGAGTCGGCTGGTGCGGCGGGGAGGGCAGCGTCGTCCGCCGCTGTCGCCGGCGCGTACATTGCGACGATGGCAGCGCTTGCTCCCCATACCGCGGCGAAGCTGGGTTGCCACAATTCGCTCGGGAGCACAGGAAGCGTGTGCAGCACGGCGTTGGGTGCGGTTGCCGTGTGCAACAGGAGGACCGGGCTGCCGTGCGCAGAGTTCAGGTAGCGGATCGAGGCGGCGTCCACCAGTTCTGCCAGTCTGGCGGGCACATCGTGGTCATCGACAGGGCGGCGGATGGCGGCTACCGACTCGGACCAGCCGGGCACGGTGGCCAGCCGCGGGATCCGGGAGGCGAGCACGCCGCTTTGATCTGCCAGGTGCGGCACCGCGTCCAACGCACTGGTGGCGTCGAATTCGCCGGTGGGCGTACTCAGCCCAGGGACGAGCCTGGATCGGCCTGCCCAGAAGGCCAGACCATGCGCCAGTTCGATCTGCGCAGCCTGGCTCTCGTTGCCTGCCAGCAGGGTCCGAACTGCGTGCCCGACACGGATCACGCCGTGGGTCGCGCCGGCCACGATGCCAGGCAGCAGCCGTGGCCACCACGTCGTCAGCACGTCCCGCCAGGGCAGTTCGGTGACCTGCCTGGTGAAGTACTCGGTCCAGTCGGCAATCCGTTTGGCGTTGCCGAGCGCAACTTTCCAGTCCTCGTCGGTGATCGGGGCGCTGGGCGACGGGAGTTCGACCAGGCGAGGCAGGTAGGCATCGATCCAGCTGTGCACGTCGAGGTCCAGGTTCCGGCGCACGATCACCTCGGCCGCCATCGGGCCGTGGTTGGTCAGACCGTTGTTGCCCTCCTCGTCACCACCGAACTCCGGTCCGGTACGACGCAGCCGCTCATAGGTCTCGTCGAGAATCTCGCTACCGCTCATCGCCGCACTACCTCCGTCAGTCAGTGGCCGAGCCGACGGTAATCGCCGGGCCGCGTTGACCCACAGGTCCAATTCGTGCCATAAGTTCCATGCCACTTCCGCACGTCGCGGCTTCAGGGGATGGCCACTCCGGGGTCTTGGGTGAATTCGTAGAGATTGCCGTCCGGGGCGCGGAAATGCACCCAGGCGTTGCCGTCGCCTTCGCTGCCCGTGGGGCCGGAGACGATCTCGACCCCGGCCGCGCGCAATTCCTCGGCCGCGGTGAACACATTCTCGACAAGGAACCCGACGACCGGACCGGTCGTGAAGTGCCGATTGTGTGGATGCTCAGGACCGAACACCTCGACCTTGGCACCATCGGCCATCGTGAGGACCCAGAAGTCCGGCATCGGGTTCTCGCCGTGCAGGCCGAGCACCTCCTGAAAGAACTGAACGGTCGCCTCGGCCTCGGTGGTGCGGGTACCGACCCAAGCCAACTTCTTGATCCTCATGCGCGCTCCCCCTCAGGCGATCAGACGGATCGCGTGCAGGCCGGCGTCCAGCACTCCTGGGATCTCGGCGAAGTCGATGGCGGTATCGACGAACTTGATCGCGTGTTCATCGCCACCGGCAACGGCCTGGGACATGACATCGTCCGGATCCAGTAGGTGATGTTCCGAGGCTGGACGCGGTTCCGAAGGTGAATACGCCGCAGTCACAGCGGCTGCGGCTGCCCAGGCCGCTTCCAGACTTGGCTGCCAAAGCCTCTGCGGCAACTCCGGGAGAGTTCTCAGAACCGCATTGGGTGCGGTGGACGCGTGTACGAGCATGACCGGGCTGCCATGCCCGTGCGTCCCATAGCGCAGAACCGATGCTTGCACGATCGAGGCGAGCCGATCCCGTATCTCTCCCGTGCCCGGCACAGCACCCGAGGCCTCGCTCCAGCGATCGGTCACGGCGAGTTGCGCGAGTCGGTGGCGAATGCCGAAGCGTTGATCCGCGACGCGCGGCACCGAATCAAGGGCAGACCGCGGATCGTTCGCGCCGTACGGCCCCTCGCCGGCGGGCGCCAGCGGCTGCCAGCGTGCGGCCCAGTACGCCAGGCCGCGAGCCAGCTCGACGACCCTCGGCTGTGTCTCTTCATCTGCCAAGGCACGCACAGCATGGCCGACCCGGATCACCCCGTGGGTAGCGCCAGCGGCGATCCCTGGCAGCAACCGTGGCCACCATCTGGCCAGCACTTCACGCCAGTCCGCCTCCCTGACTTCCTCCTCGAAGAAGTTCAACCAGTCGCCGGTTCTCAGCGGGTCGCCGAGAGGATCCCGCCATGAGTCCTGCTGGATCCGATCCAGTCCGCGCGGCCGCGATTCGAGCTTGTCGTGATACTCGTCGAGCCATCGATGCACCACGGCTCCACGACCCCGCCGTGTCAACGCTTCAACAGCCATCGGCGCATGGTTCGACAGCCATCCATCACGCTCGGGGCCGGTGTCACGCAACCTCTCGTACGCTTCGTCCAAGTAGTCGTCTGTATCCACGTCGACCACCCTCATACTTAAAGAAAACTTCAAGTCAACCGCCATCTTGCGGCAGGCAACGCAGCGATCTCCGGTGGTTCATCCGCTGGCCTGTCGCCGTGGTCACCGGCCGCTTCTCCCACCACCGCGGCCACTTCGATCCAGGACAGCGCGTGGCGGCTCGCCGAGGACGACGAGGAGCCGTCGCACTCGGTGACGACAGTCCGGCCTGAACCATCCGATGACGAGCCGCGTATTTAGGCGTGTGTCGACGGATGGTGGATCCGGGAGCGAAGCGGACCTCGAGGTGCTGTACGACCGGTATCGCAGGCCGCTCCTGGGCTATGTCCTGCAGTCAGTGAGCGGAGATCGTCAGTACGCCGAAGACGTCGTCCAGGAGACCATGATGCGCGCCTGGCGGAACTCGCCTGCCCTTGACCCGGACCGAGCAGGTCCTTGGCTGTTCACCGTGGCGCGGAACCTCGTCATCTCGGGGCACCGCCGGCGCGCGGCGCGCCCGACCGAGGTACCCATCGCCGAGAGGGAGTTCGTGTCGGCAGACGACGACATCGACCGGGTCCTGCAGGCCTGGCAGGTCGCAGAGGTACTGCGGGGGCTCAGCCGGGACCATCGCCAGGTGATCGTCGAACTCTTCTACCGCCGGCGGACCGTCTCCGAGACGGCCGAGCAGCTCGGTATTCCGATCGGGACAGTCAAATCGCGAAGCTTCTACGCGCTGCAGGCGCTGCGAGCGGCTCTCGAGGAGCGAGGAGTCACCGGCTCATGACCTGTCCACAAGCCGACGCGATCGGCGTCTATGTTCTCGGGGCACTCGATGCCGACGAACGCGTCGAGCTCGAGAGGCACATCCGGGACTGCCCGAGCTGCCAGGAAGCAGTCCAGCAGCTCGCCCGTGTGCCAGGGGTGCTTCACAGTCTCACGCTGGAAGATGTCCTGGCGTTGCGACTCGAGGACGACGCCGATCCGGACGTCGACCGGCAACCAGCGTCCATCAGGCGTCGGCGGCGTACGCCGAAGCGGGCACTTCTCGCCACGGCCGCCGCAGTGGTCCTGCTGGTCAGCGGCGGCCTGATCGGTCGCCAGATCTCCGACGCTCCGGCATCTCCGCCACAGGTCGGAGGCGGTATCACCTGGTCTGCGACAGACGGCGTCGGCGGGATCGACACGCGGGTGCAGCTCAGCAGCCGCAGCTGGGGCACAGACATTCAGGTCCACATGGACGACCTTGCTCCTGGCCAGCGATGCATGCTGGTAGTTCACACCAGCACTGGGAAGTCGGAGGTCACCGGCTGGTGGACGACAACCCACATCTCCGAGGCAGATGTTCCTGCCAGCTCGTCGTTCGCCCTCTCGGACATCACTCGCGTTGACGTCGTCACAGCTGACAACGCGGTGCTTGCGTCTCTGACCGCAACGACACGATGAGAATGCCTAGCGGCGGTAGGTGAAGGTCCGATTCGCTAGTGTCGCGTGTTTGAAGTTGGTTTACGGCTGATCTTGGTGAGGATGGTGTCGGCGGTCTTGGTCCAGGTGAAGGGTTTGGCGCGGTTG
>NZ_JBITJE010000025.1:0-7469 GCF_044459685.1 Kribbella sp. NPDC050241 | reverse complement strand
ATCACCATCACGAAGCCGCAGAGCCCGGGCCACATACATGACACCGATTCTCCCCGAACCCAGACGTAAACTAATCAACGACACGCGACACTAGATGGTTCGGGTCCACCAGGGTCTCGTGGACGATCCGGTACGACGCGTCCACCTCGAGCTCGACATGGATACCTTCAGCAGGAAGGCCGAAGGTGAGCAGGCGGTGCCCACCCGGCCGGGGCTCGACGACCACGTCGGGATCTGGCGGACCGGCGTACGGATCGCTGTCGATGAACTCGGGTCCGTCGATGATCACCGACTGCGCCGCCGGCGTCGGCGCAGTGGTATCGCTCGTGATCGACTCGACGACCCGGAAGTCATGCTGCGCGAGCATGGCCGTACGCACGCGCGGCAGGGCATCTCGAGAGATGTGCGGCGCCCACCGAATCGGGAAGCTGACCATGCCACCGTGCCATCCAGTCGCACCGACGCGCAGTTCGATGTGCTCGAGCCCCGCGGTCCACGCCACCGGGCCGACGAAGCATCCACGACCACACGGCCGGAGTACGACGGTCTCGTCCCGGCCGATGAGCTTCGCGGTCAGGTCGAACGCAGGCGGGCTGGTGTCGTTCGTAGCGGTATCGCCATCCGGCCTATGCAGCCGCACCTCCAGTTGGTTCTCGCTGGCTGCTACGCCGACGGCGATCTGCCCAGCCAGGCCGCCCAACCGGATCACCGGCCCGACGGCCGGCGTCGGATAGCCCAGGTCCGCCGTAGCCGGAGCCGGGGAAGGCAATGACACGAGTACGGCGCTCGTGGCCAAGACCACCAGCAGAACCACGGCCTCGGCTCTTACCGGCCGCGTGAACGACGAGCCAGTTGCCGAAAGCAACCGTCGCCGGGCGACCCACGCCAGGACCGCGACAACCGCCACCAGGACAACCTTTGCGAGCAGCGTCCGACCGTACGCCGTACCGCTGATCACCCCAGGACTCGGCACCAGCATGAGCGCGCCGATCCCGCCGGAGACTGCGACAAGAAGGAAGAGGACGACGGCGAGCCGCGAGTACACCGCGAAGGCTCGCCGGATCGGGACACGACCTCTATTGGCTCTGGCTACCCGGAGGAGATGGAACAGCGCCCCCAGCCAGACGCAGAGAGCCACCAGATGGACAGCGATGACCATGGCACCGGAGACGCCGCGTTGACTCCCCAAGTGATTGCGCAAGGCCTCGACCGAGATCACCACCACAGCCGTCGTCGCAACCATCCACCAACGCATGCGATGAGCTAACGCTGCCAGCAAGGCGAGACCAGCGGCCCCGACAGCAAGGAGGAACCCGGCCCGGCCGAACCCAGCGGTCGCGATCACGACGTACAAGAGCTGCGAGGCTGTCGCCAGAGAACCGACGGCCGCCGACGGCCGCACAAGCGATCGCGGGCGGGTCGCCGCCGGTACGGCGCTGCGGACGATCCGTTCACCGACAGCGCCACCCAGCAGGCCGACCAGACCGAGGAAGAACAGCCAACGCAGCAAGGCGATCACCGGGAATCCCGTCGAACTGCCGCTCTCCGCTCCGCTCAGCTCGACCGCTGCGGCTGCGACAGCGAAGTCGAAGTCGGCCGTAACCACATCGCCGTCCTGCGCGGTGACCTCCCAATGGACCACATACCTTCCCGCAGGCATCGCCTCGAGAGTGTTGACGGCAACTCTGCGTCCGCCCTGTTCGATGGCCACCTCGGACGTGTCGACCGCGTGCCCGCTGCTGTCCTCGACCCGTACGCCGTGCGGCGCAACACTGACAGGTTCATCGAACACCATCGTGATCGCGGAAGGCCTGGACGCGACCGAGTAGCCCGCTGCAGGCGTCGTACTCAGCAGCGTGGGGTGCGCACTCGCCTGCGGCGCAGTGACGAACAGCAGCACCGGCACCAGGCACGCGACCAGACCCCACCGCCGCCCGCTCAACGGCCAGATCCGACGATTGACATGGAGCATCCTGTCTATCGGGTGGTGCTGGTCAGAGTGGCCAGGACGGTCTCGTCGGACCGGATGACGTCGAGACGATCGATCTGCGCGAGCGGAATCGACGTACTGCCCGGAATCATCAGGCGCGACTGGTAGTTGGTCGACCACCAGCCCGCTGTCTGAGCAGCACCTGTCCGCCGGTGCACAACCAAGCGACAGGTCAGCTCCGGTGGGAGATCGTCCATCCACAACCGGATGTCTGTACCCCATGCCTGATCGGCCAGACGTGCGACCGTGTCGATTCCGCCGGCCGCATCCGTTGACGTCCAGGTCACAACCCCCGGTGTCGGCTCGTGAGTCAGGAGTTCTGCGCTCGCCAAGCCGCCCGTCGCCAGAACCAGCACCATGATCATCGCCAACAGCAGCATCCGGGACCGGCTCAAGCGATACACAACCGCGGACCAGACCGAAGCAGTAGTGGCCTCGGACAACGGTCTTGCCGCGTCGATTTCCGGAACGAGGTCAGGTCGAGGCTCAGCTTGGCGATCGCATGCAGATGCCCTCGGCGCGACGTCATCCAGCGTGAGTCTGTGCATGAGCCCGGGCAGGTGAGCCACCTCGATCAGTTCCTGGCGACAGACCTCGCAACCGATCAGGTGTCGCTCCATCTCGACCTGCTCCTGGAGGTCCAGCGCACCCAGCAAATACGCCCCGACCGACCGCGTCTCCGGACACCTCACGGGCCGGCAGTCCCGTGTTCTCCCACCGCGGCCCGCAAGGCGTCCAGCGTAGACAACGCCCACACAGCTCGTTCCGCCTCTGGCCCTTCCTTCACATGTGGCTAATACGCCGCCGACGGTCGCTCGGTTCACCTCAACGAATCGACCGGACGGCTGCAGCGTGTGCACGCCGGGCACGGCTTGCTGACCCAGGTTTGGTGGGTTTCCCCGGCCACGGTCCGGCCGGTTGCCTCACAGTCGGAACATCCCCTTGACGGCCGGGGAACCCGCCGACTACCTCATCACGAGCTGACGCGGCAACACCAACGCCCAGCCACCATCCGGACAGGTGCGCGGCCAGCAGCCGGCCTTCACTCAGCGTCCGATCGGTTGTCGTCCTTGATGCGGGTACGGAAGAACGCCCGTACGTCCTCGGCGAGCAGCTCGGGCACCTCCATCGCGGCGAAATGGCCTCCGCGCTCGAACTCCGACCAGTGCCTGACGTCGTACAGCCGCTCGGCCAGCGGTCGTACCGACTGTGTGATGTCGTGGGCGAACACCGCCACGCCGAGCGGCACCCGGCACGGCAGTTGGCTCCCCCGAGGGGTGTCGTGGTGGAACCGGCCCGATGAGGCCGCGGTAGCGGTCAGCCAGTACAGCGAGATGTCGGTCAGCATCTGATCGTCGCTGACCGGCGTGGCGGGGTCGGTCCACTGCGCGAAACGCTCGGCGATCCAGACCAGCTGACCGACCGGCGAGTCGGTCAGCGCGTAGCCGATGGTCTGGGGGGTGAGCGCCAGCAAAGCCTGGTAGGGCGGACGATTCGCCATCAGCTGTCTGACTTTGTCCAGTCGAACCTCATCCGCTGCGGACACCTCGACGTCGGGGTCCGGCCGGGTCGGCAGGTAGTTGACGTGCACCCCGACGACCTGGTCGGGCGCCACCGCGCCGAGCGCGATGGAGATGCCCGCGCCGAAGTCGCCGCCGTGCGCGCCATAGCGCTCGTACCCCAGGCGGCGCATCAACTCGGCCCACGCCCGGGCGACCCGGACTGCGTCCCAGCCGCGCTCGTGGGTCGGCCCGGAGAATCCGAAACCGGGGATGGACGGAATCACCAGGTGGAAGTCGCGCGACAGCGGCTCGATCACCTCGAGGAACTCCAGGAACGAACCTGGCCAGCCGTGGGTGAGGATCAGCGCGAGCGCGTCGGGTTTCGGCGACCGGACGTGGACGAAGTGGATGTTCTGACCATCGATCTCGGTGGTGAAGTGCGGAAGCTCGTTGAGCCTGGCCTCGTGCTCACGCCAGTCGTAACCGGTGCGCCAGTATTCGGCCAGCTCCTTGAGGCGTGCCAGCGGGAACCCGTAGTCCCATCCGGCATCGGCGACCTCGTTGGGCCACCGCGTGCGGGAGAGCCGGTCGGCCAGATCGTCGAGGTCGGCCTGAGGGATCGTGATGTGGAACGGCTTGATCATCGTGTCAACTCCCATGGAGATTCATTCGGTGTCCAAACGTTAGCTCGACTAACGTTCGGTGTCCAAACGATATCACGGTCATTGGTCGCCCTAACGATTCGTTACACTTGCCACGTGGAGAAGCCATCCGACGAAACGCCCGCCCGGTGGGAGGGCCTGCCCAGCTGGCTGCTCGGCCTGGCCGCCCAGCACGCGCACCGCCTGGTGGGCGACGGGTTCTCGTCCGTCGGCGCCCGCGGCTACCACTACCGCCTGCTGGCGACGCTGGAGGATTTCGGGCCGGCCAGCCAGGCCGCGCTGGGCCGCCGTAGTGGCATCCACCTCAGCGACATGGTCGCGACGATCAACGAACTCGCCGATCGCGGACTGGTCGAGCGTGCCCCGGACCCCTCTGACGGGCGGCGCAACATCATCTCGCTGACCGCCGCCGGCAAGCGGCAGCTACGGCGGCTGGAAAAACGGCTGGCCGAGTCCCAAGACGAACTGCTTGCTCCGCTGTCACCCGACGAGCGCCAGCGGCTGACCGAGCTGCTGTCCAAACTGTCGGACCACCACAACCGACGTACCGGCACCCCCGAAGAGCCCCCGATGCGCTGACCGGGTCTGGATAATGAAGGTCGCGTCTGTGCAGTGCGATCGTCCTGGAGGATTGCCATCACCGACATCCGCGCAGGTGGAACAGATCGAGAGGGCCATGCCATGAGTACGGCGTTCTTGCCCGTCAGGCGGTCGATCAGCGATCTGATCGAGCAATTGGACCAATCTGCGATCCGCCTCGTCACGACGGCGGTCACGCTGAGCGATGCCGACATTCGCGGCCCGTCGATGCTTCCAGGCTGGTCGCGCGGACAGGTGCTCCTGCATGTGGCACGGAGCGCGGATGCCTACACCTGGCTGCTGCGTTCGGCCCGGCGCAGCACACAGCTGGGCAGTAGGCCGAGCACGACCGCTCCGCCCGATGGTGCCGCCACAGCCGTGGAGGTCACGGGCGATTTGCAAGTCAGCCTGGAACAGTTCGCCGCGGAAATCGGCGAGATGCCCGCCGACGCCTGGAGTCACGTGGTCACAGCCCTTGCGGGGTGGCCACACCCGGCCTGGTTCACCCTGCGGCGATGCCTGCGAGAACTGGAAACCCACCACTTCGATTTGGGCCGTGGGTACGGGACGCGAGATTGGCCCACCTCCTACGTGGCCTGGGCTCTCGACGACACACTGGCGACGATGAGGGCGCAACGCTTCCCGCTCGGATCTGCCGAGGCGGTCGATCTCGGCCGCACCTGGACGATCACGCCGGGCGGACCGTCGGTCGCCGCTGCCGGGCATGAACTGCTCGCGTGGCTCGCAGGCCGCAGCGAAGATCCGGGGACCAACTCGGTCACCACGTTGCCGGTCCCGCCACCGTGGCCGCAGCCGCCCGCGACGCTCCCGGTACTGCCCGGAGAACGGGCGCAGTCCTGAGACCGTTGCTGCAGGCAACTCTCAGGTCGGGACGGTACGTCGGACGCATCGCCTTCCTGGCTGTCACGAAGAATCAACCTGGGGCTAGATTCTTGACGCGGTCAATTAATCGCCCGTACGGTACCGGGACGCCCCGCAACGAAAGGTGCCCACGCCATGTCCACCGTTCGTCCCCTCCGCCATGCCCTCGCGCTGGCGACCGTCGTACCCCTCGTCCTCACCGCGACGATGGTGTCCACGAGCGCGCCGGCGCTCGCCAAGAGCGACTTCAGCGTCAAGCCGTTCATGGGCTGGAGCAGCTGGAGCGTCCAGTCCTCCACTCACCCCGACTACGGGACGAAGTGGCTCACCGAGGAACACATCAAGGACACCGCCGACTCGATGGCCGCGAACCTGAAGCGGGCCGGGTACACGAACGTGAACCTCGACGCGGGCTGGAACGCCAACTGGGACTGGCAGTTCCGCACCGACGCCAACGGCATCCCCGAGGCCGACCCGGAGCGCTTCCCCAACGGCATCGCCAGCCTGGCCCGCTACATCCACGGCAAGGGACTCAAGATCGGCCTGTACGGCGGCGCCGGTCTGCAGAAGGCGATCTACGACAAGAACGCCCCGATCATCGGCACCAACTGCACGACCCAGGACATCACCGTGATGCCGCTGACGCCGACCAACATGTGGGGCGGCGACTGGAAGATCGACTTCACCAAGCCGTGCGCGCAGGCGTACTTCGACTCGATCGCGGACCGATTCGCCTCCTGGGGCGTCGATTTCGTCAAGGTCGACGGCGTCACCACCGACAACATCCCGGACATCGAGGCCTGGTCGAAGGCGATCGACCAGAGCGGCCGCAAGATGTGGCTGACCGCGAGCGCCTGGCCGGTACCGCGGGACGCCGGCGAAGGCCTGCGGCCATGGGCGAACAGCGTCCGCGTCGACACCGACGTCGAGTGCTACTGCAACACCGTGTCGACCTGGACCAGCTCGGTCGACAATCGGTGGGAAGACCTGCCGAACTGGCTCGACGTGGTCGAGCCGAACTACTGGCCGGACCTCGACTCGATGCCGATCTCCAACAACACCGGCCTCGGAATCCAGGACGGCATCACCGACACCGAACGGCAGAGCGTGATGACGTTCTGGTCGATGGCGTCCTCACCGCTGTACGTCGGCGGCGACATCTCCACCATCGACGACAAGGCCGTGTCGATCCTCACCAATCGCGAAGTCATCGCGGTCGACCAGGCCGGCGTGATCCCGACCCAGGTCACCGGCGGCACGCTGCAGGTATGGAACAAGCGGCTACCCGACGGCCGCCTGGCAGTCGCGGTCTACAACCTCGGAGACGAGTCTTCCGATATCACCGTCCAGTGGAACCAGCTCGGCGTCAGAGGCAATCGGAATATCCGCGACCTGGTCGGCCGGCAGAACCTCGGCAAGTTCAACAAGTCCTGGACCGCCAAGGCCGTTCCAGCCCACGGCTCCCGCCTGATCACCCTCTCCTGACCGTCGCGGACTGGTCGCGCCTGACGGTGCCCACCATGAGATCGAGTTCCACAGCAGGGATTCGCAGGTGGTCGAGGCTGCGCCACGCCTGGTAGGAGTCGGCTGTAACAGACAGAGCGGCGGTGATGCTGGACCGGAGGGTTCGTGCTTCTTCTCCAGGTAGGTCCTGTCTGTCAGGTGCGGGCTCGGTGGCGCTGTGCGATGTCGGAAGCAGTTGCCATTGACAACTCTTTCCGCCAAGCTGTGCTTCGTTCAGCTGCCGGCAGACTGACCGCTAGTGTCGCGTGTCGTTGATTAGTTTACGTCTGGGTTCGGGGAGAATCGGTGTCATGTATGTGGCCCGGGCTCTGCGGCTTCGTGATGGTGATC
>NZ_JBITJE010000024.1:0-12951 GCF_044459685.1 Kribbella sp. NPDC050241 | reverse complement strand
GCGTCGGCCTGATAGGAGGCCTAAATCGGCCAAGGGACGGGAAGACGTCAACAGCCGCCCGGGACCTGTTATCGAGTCATTAGGGGGACGGGGCAACCATGGAGGTCGAACTGTCAGGCGTGTCGTTAGTTCCGGAACGGTTGGGTTCTTGAGGTCATGGTTGACCGCAACCGGTCATGCCTCGGCCGCGTCGGGCCTCAGCCGACGAACGCGATCGCGTTGCCGTCCGGGTCACGCACGATGAAGTCGGTGCCGCCCCACGCTTGTTTGGTCAGCTTCTGCACGATCTCGGCGTCAGCGGCCCGATATTCCGCGTAAAGTTCGCGTACGTTCGGCGTATCGATGAACGCCATGATGAGCCCTTCTCGTTCCGCGGCACCGGCCGCGAACACCGGCTCGTCTACGAGCTTCAGGTGCAAGCTCGCGCCCTCGCGCGCCACCGATCCGTAGAACGGCGGGTTGCCGTGCACGAAGTCGATCCGGAAGCCGAGCTGGTCCCGATAGAACGTGGCCGAGGCATCGACGTCTGCGACGTACAGCACCGGCTTGGCGCTCGCGACTGCCGTGTCCTGAGTCTCCGGCTGCTCACTGGTGGGCGGAGCCGCTTCCGTGCTCGCCTTGAGTTCGGCCCAGCTGGCGCAGCCCGCTTCGAGAGCGATGATCTCTTGGGCTTCGGTGAGGGGAAACTTCAGCGCGAGTGCTTCGCGGTCGGACAACGTGCGATAGCGCGCGAGCTGTCGGATGCGACCGCCAATCGAGAAGTTTCCTTCGCGGTGCCAGCGAACGAGCAGTTTCGCCTGCTTCTTGTAGGTTTCGAGCTTGGGCATGGCGCTCCCTCTTCGGTCTTGAAGTAGGTGGGCCTTGCCCTTTCGGCTGCTGTGCCGCTGCGCCCTACGACCGGGTTTGAACCCGCGCCTGCGACGTTGAGATTACCACAGCGAATTGGGCGCCGGGCGGCGCAACTGACACGCTCGGCCGTGACCCCAGTCTGACCCCAACGGTTCCTAACGAGCGGCATCTCTAGGCAACTGGTGTATCCGCCACCGACTCTCGACAAAGCTCCCGAAGGCCATGTGCAGGCTCCTACGGATCAGAAGGTTGCGGTTCGAATCCCTCCGAGCGCGCCAACAAAACCCCAGGTCACGAGGTGGGTGACCTGGGGTTTCTCTTTGTCCGGGGCTGTTCTTGCCAACACTTCTGCTAACACGACTGGCTGGGCATCAACGGCAGCATGGAATCCTCGAGGGATCTTTGGCTTTTGAAGGGTGTCCATGTCCAACGTGCCGGTTGCTCGCCCGAAGATCGTTTGTCTGTGCGGTTCCCTGCGCTTCAGCAGGGAGTTCGCGACCGAGCGCACGCGATTGACGCTCGATCTGGTGATCGTCCTGGCTCCGGAGGCCACCGAGGCGCCTGTGCTGGACCCTTTGCTCGTGCGGGCCCTGGGCGAGCTGCACCTCCGCAGGATCGACCTCGCAGATGAGGTACGAATCGTGAACCCCGGTGGCTACATCGGGGAGGCCACCCGCCGCGAGATCGCGTACGCCGCCGCATTGGGCAAGCCCGTCACGTACGTCCACGAACGGGCGATAGGGGACAGCTAGTCGGTTTCGCGGCTGTCAGGCGGTCTGTAGCTCGGCTACGAGCTTTTCGACCCGGCCGCGGATGTCGTCGCGGACTTCGCGAACGACCTCGATGGGTTGGCCGGCGGGGTCGGTGAGCTCCCAGTCCTCGTAGCGTTTGCCGGGGAAGATGGGGCAGGCGTCGCCGCAGCCCATGGTGATGACGACGTCGCTGTGCCGGACGTCTTCGGTCGCAAGTATGTGCGGCACGGCGCCGGTGATGTCGATGCCGACCTCGCGCATCGCTTCGACGGCGACGGGGTTGATCTGGTTGGCGGGTTCGGACCCGGCGGACCGGACTTCGATGATGTCGCCGGCCAGGTGGCGCAGCCATCCGGCAGCCATCTGTGAGCGGCCGGCATTGTGGATGCAGACGAAGAGAACAGCGGGCTTGCTCACGCGGATGCTCCTGTGTGGGTGGTGTCTGACTGAGGTGTGACGACGTCGTCGGCGGCCTGGCCCGCGTGGGGGTAGAGGACCAGGACGAGGGCGGCGCCGACGATGGCACCGACGGCCTGGAAGAAGATGAAGCCGGGCACCGAGCTGGGCGAGATGCCGGCGAAGGTGTCGCTGAACGCCCGCCCGATCGTGACGGCCGGGTTGGCGAACGAGGTGGACGAGGTGAACCAGTACGCCGCCCCGATGTAGGCGCCGACGGCAAGAGGGGCGAGCTGGGCTCGGCCGGACCAGGCGAGCGCGAAGATCAGCAGGATCAGACCGGCGGTGGCGACGGTCTCGCCCAGGTAGAGGTGGCCTGCAGACCGGTGCGTGGTCGACCAGGACACCACGGTTTCGCCGTACATGAGGTTGGCGAGAATCGCCCCGGCGATGCCGCCGCCGATCTGGGCGGGGATGTAGGCGGCGAGGTCGCGGCCCTTCAGTCCGTTGCCTGTGCGCTGGCCGAGCCACCAGTCGATCACGGACACGGCCGGGTTGAAGTGGGCGCCGGACACGGGACCGAGCATGAGGATCAGGACCGCTAGCCCGAGCGCGGTGGCAAAGGAGTTCTCCAGGAGCTGTAGGCCGTTGTCGCTGGGTGACAGGTTGGCCGCGGCGATACCGGAGCCGACAACGACGGTGACGAGCAAACCGGTCCCCAAAGACTCGGCGACCGCGCGACGCCACAAGGGTTGTGCGTGGCTCATCCGCGGCTCACCGGAACGGCGAGTTCGTCGAGCAGGACACGGACGCGGCGTTCGATCTCGTCGCGGATCGGGCGTACGTCGGCGACGTCGAGTCCATCGGGGTCGTCCAGCTCCCAGTTCTCGTAGCGGGTGCCGGGGAAGATCGGGCAAGCGTCGCCGCAGCCCATCGTGACCACGACATCGGCAGCGCGGACCACCTCGTCAGTCCACGGCTTCGGGTACTCGCCTGCGATGTCGATGCCACGTTCAGCCATCGCGCCGACAGCAGCCGGGTTGATGTCGATGCCGGGTTCGGAACCGCCCGACCACGCGACCGCGGCATCGCCGGCCAGGTGCTGGAAGAAGCCGAGCGCGATCTGGGATCGGCCGGCGTTGTGGACGCAGAGAAACAGCACGACAGGTTTGCCGTCGTCGTGGTGGCCTTCGACCCGAGCGAGTGCGGTGAGGCGTTGCCGTGCGAACCGTTCGGCCAGCAGGGGAAGGAAGTTCGGGATGGTGCTGCCGGTGGCGAACTGGTCGTAGCTGGAGTACAGGAACCGTTCGATGGTCTCCGGGCCGTAGATGTCGGAGAACTCTTCGGTCAGCCGTGCGGCAGCGGTGCGCAGGGCGAGGTGCTGGTCGACGGAGAGGTCGGCGTGGCGGTGCCAGGTGAGTTCGGTCATGGGGTGCTCCGGGTGGAGTCGGTCGCCTCGGGCGACAGTGCGGGAGCCAGCCGTTCGATCCGGTCGGCGATCTCGGTGTAGGCGGCTTCGAAGGCCGCGTCGGTATCGGCCGGCGCCGGGTCAGGGATCGACCAGTGGAGCCGGGGTCGCTGCTGGGTCGGCAGGTGCTCGTAGGCGTTGTCGCAGACCGCGATCAGCAGATCGTCGCGTCGTACGACATCGCTCACGTTGGCGGTGCGCCAGTCAACGGGATCCAGGCCGTGCCGGCGCGCCACCTTCAGCGCGCGGGGGTGGATCCGTTCGGCCGGTTGGGTGCCTGCGGAGACGGCCGGCACATGGCTGCGCCGGGACCAGATCGCCGCGGCGAGTTGTGAGCGGGCCGAGTTCTGGGTGCAGACGAACACGACCCGCTTCGCCGCGAGCAGCGCCGGAGTGACGATCGCGGCCAGCGCGTCCGGTTGGAGTCGCACATAGGTACGTCGACGGTCGCCCTCGGAGCGGGTTCGAGCGACCAGGCCGGCGTCCTCCAGCACCTTCAGATGATGGGCGACCAGGTTCGTCGGCAGGTCCAGCGCGGCGCCCAGCTCACCCGGCGCGACGTCACCAGCGACCAGCGTGTCCACGATCGCGAGCCGCGCCGGGTCGCCGAGTGCCGCATGGATGCGGGCGCGTTCAGCCAGGGTCAATTGCTCAGTGTTCATTGACTCAATAATCACTGAGGTAATTTGAGCAGTCAAGCCAGCGGCAGACCGGTTGGATCAGCGAGGCAGCAGGGGCTCCGGGACGGCGAGAAGAGTCGAGATCCATTCCAGGCGTTCAGGCATGGGCCAGTAGTAGACCCAGGTCCCGCGGCGCTCGCAGTCGACCAGGCCGGCCTCGCGCAGAACCTTCAGATGGTGGGAGATCGTCGGGCCGCTCACCTCGAACTGCGGCGTGAGGTCACAGACGCAGATCTCATCGCCCGCTGACGTGATCATCGACAGGAGGCGGAGCCGGATCGGGTCGGCGAGCGCCTTGAACACCGACGCCCCCTCGGCAGCCCCGGCCGCATCGAGTGCAGCATCGGAGATCGGCGCGCAACAGCCGCCGGTTCCGACGGGCGTCAACGTGAGCTCCTGTTTCGACATGGGTCTATCTTGACTCTTGTCTAATCACGAGGCAAGCTGATGGTTGTTTCGATGATCTTCTAGACAGGGAGTTGGAATCGTGAGCGAGCAGACAGCGGCGCCGGTGGTCGTCATCGGTGCGGGTCCGGTCGGTCTGGCGGCGGCGGCACACCTCGCGGAACGCGGACTGGACTTCGTCGTACTGGAGTCCGGGCCGAGTGTCGCGGCGGCGATCGACGAGTGGCGGCACGTGAAGCTGTTCAGCCCGTGGCGCTACGACATCGACTCCGCAGCCCGGCGGCTACTCGAGGCGAGTGGATGGACCGAGCCGGACCTGGGCACGCTCCCCACCGGTGGCGACCTGATCGACTCGTACCTCGCACCGCTGACCAAGACGCAACAGCTCAACGACCGCATCCGGTACAACGCGGCTGTTGCCGCCGTCACCCGGGTCGGGTTCGACCGCATCCGCACCGCCGGCCGTGAGGCCGCGCCATTCCTGATCCGCCTTGCCGACGGCACCGAACTGCTCGCCTCCGCGGTGATCGACGCCGCCGGCACCTGGCGCAAGCCGAACGTCCTCGGCGGCTCCGGCATCCCCGCCCAAGGTGAAGCCACCTCAGCGGACGGCATCGCGCGCGCCTTGCCCGACGTCCTTGGCGCTGACCGTGACCGCTACGCAGGACGCCGTACCGCCGTCGTCGGCGCCGGTCACTCCGCAGCTACCACGCTGCTCGACCTGGGCGAGCTGGCTGAGCAGGTCCCGGGGACCGAGATCGTCTGGGTCGTACGCGGTACCGACCAGGCCCGCACCTACGGCGGCGGCGACGCCGACGAACTCCCCGCCCGCGGCGCGCTCGGCAGCCGTCTCAAGAAGCTGGTTCAGTCCGGACACGTCGAGCTCGTCAGCTCGTTCCGGGTCGAAGCGATCACCCGCGTCGACAACGGCCGCGTCGAGCTGGCCTCGGGCGACCGCCGGGTCGTGGCCGACACCGTGGTGAACTCGACCGGCTTCCGGCCCGACCACGACTTCGTCTCCGAGCTACGCCTCGACCTCGACCCGATCATGGGATCGACCCGCGCCCTCGCACCGCTGATCGACCCGAACCAGCACTCCTGCGGCACCGTCCCGCCCCACGGTGTGGACGAGCTCGCGCATCCCGAACCCGGGTACTACGCGGTCGGCGCGAAGTCCTACGGCCGGGCACCGACGTTCCTCCTCGCCACCGGCTACGAACAAGCCCGCTCGGTCGTCGCGGCACTTGCCGGGGACTGGGAGGCCGCACGCGATGTTCAGTTGGACCTGCCCGAGACCGGTGTCTGCTCGTCCAACCTGGCCTACGGCGGCAGTGACGACGAGGCCGGCGGTTGCTGCGGCCCGGCACCTCAAGCCGTAGAGATCTCAGCGCCGGCGGGTCGCGGCCTGGCCACCGGGATCAGCGGCGGCCTGCTGACCGTCATCGAGGACACCACGACCAAGCAGTCCGGCTGCTGCGGCTGATGCCCGCCACAACCTCCGCGACCGGTGCACAGCTGACCGGCCGCGGAGGCATCCGGCGCGAGGTCGTCGCTGCGCTGGCAATCACCACGACCGTCAGCTACGGCGTGCTGTACTACGCCTTCAGCGCCCTGCTCGAACCGATGCGAACCGACCTGCACATCTCCACCACCGCAGCCACCGGAGCACTCACCACCGCCTCGTTGGTCAGCGCGCTGCTGTCCATCCCCATCGGTCGCCGACTGGATCGTCGCGGTGGGCACAGACTGATGACCACCGGTTCGATCCTCGCTGCGGTAGCCGTGCTGGCGTGGTCCCAGGTCCATTCCCCCGTCGAGCTGTACGGCGTCTTCGTCGCAATCGGCGTCGCGTCGGCAATGGTTCTCTACCCACCGGCGTTCGCCGTCATCGTCGCCGTCACCGCGCCAGAACGCCGTACGTCGGCACTGCTCGGAATCACCCTCGTCGCAGGGTTCGCAAGCTCGATCTTCATCCCGCTCGCCGGCCAACTCATCCACGCTTACGGATGGCGACATGCCCTGGTGATCCTCGGAGTCGTGATCGCGGTGATCACGGTCCCCGTGCACGCCGTCGCGCTCCGCCGCACTCAGCCGCCCGAACCGATCCACCACGACCAGCGCGAACCACCCGGACGAGTACTGCGCGACCGCGGCTTCTGGCTGCTCGCAGTCGCTTTCGTCCTCCACAGCTCAGCGCTCGCGGTCATCGGCGTACACCTGGTCACCTACCTGACCCGCCTCGGCCACTCACCCACCACCGCCGCGACCTTGACCGGCCTCCTCGGACTGCTGTCCGTCACCGGCCGCGTCACCGTCACGATCCTCCGGCGATGGCTCCCGATCACAGCGATCACAGCCGCAATCATCACCCTGCAAGGCATCGCGCTCGGCCTTCTCCCCACCGCCGGACGAAGCGTGGCCGGCGCCGCAGCCTGCCTGATCGCCTTCGGCCTCGGCTTCGGAGTCGCCTCGATCGCCAAGCCCGCGATCCTGCTCGACCGGTACGGCGACCACGGCTACGCCACCATCGCCGGCATCCTCGGCACACCCACCACCATCGCCGCCGCGACCGCTCCACTCGCAGCCGCAGCCCTGGCAACCGCGCTCGGCTACACCCCGCTAATCCTCACCGCAGCCGCAGGCTGCATCTTCGCCGGCATCGCCCTCGCCACCACGCTTCGCGGACAGGCCATCCCGATCCAGCGCCTCAGCGACACCGCCGGCACCTGACCTCGCCTCGCACCCGACCCGGTCGTACCCCAACGGCGGCTGCCGCCCACCTGGTCACGTCAGCTGACTGGGCGTCGTCGTACGCGCGGCTGATCAGTTCGGTCGACCCTTCAGTCGGCGGCTGACCGCACGCTCGACCTCCCGGCTCGCCTCGCGCTCGGCGAGCGCCTGCCGCTTGTCCCACGTCTTCTTGCCGCGGGCAAGGGCGATCTCCACCTTCGCCCGACCGTCCTTGAAGTAGAGGGTCACCGGGACGATCGTCAGACCGCTCTCGTTGACCTTGCGCTCGATCTTGTCGATCTGGGCGCGATGCAGCAGCAGCTTCCGCTTGCGACGAGAGCCGCCGTTGAACCAGCGGGCCTGCGAGTACTGCGGGATGTGCACACCATGCAACCAGATCTCCCGGTCCTCGACCTGGGCGAAGCCACCGACCAGGGACGCCCGCCCGGCTCGAAGCGCCTTCACCTCCGGGCCCTGCAGCACAATCCCCGCCTCCCAGGACTCGCCCAGCTGGTACTCGTGGGCAGCCTTGCGGTTGCGCGCGACCACCGGTTCGGCCTCTGGCTTCTTCACACGGTGATTCTCCCCCGACGAGCCAACTAGGCCGAACTGGCCAACTCGGCGACGCTGGCCAGATACTGCCGTGGGATCTCCGCCCGGGTTCGGATCTCGATCGGATCGGCGTACGGAACCAGACGTAACCACGACACGAGCCGGTGCACACCGACCAGCGCCTCGGTGGCGGCGAGGTCGTCACGCAGCAACCGTGGGTCGGCGTCGAGGTGATCACGCCAAACCGTCACGTAGACGTCGAGCAGCTCGTCGCGGTCTGCGTGAGACAAGGGCGCACCGGTCCATTCCTCCACGGAGTCGAGGAAACCGTGCAGCGAGACGAACGGATGGCCCCAGATCGCATTACCGAAGTCGAAGAACCGTGGCCTGAGTGCGCCGGTCGAGCGGTCGGCAAAGATGTTCGCGGGGTACACATCGTTGAGCTCCAGGTCGAGCGGAACGATGTCGCTGAGGGACGCGGTACGTCGATCCAATACCTCAGCGGCGACCTCAGCTCGTTTCAGCATGTCTGGCTCGGGCCGCAGCGGATGACCAGGCTGCAGTGACGCCCACTCCTCGGCCACGGCGCGCACTCGATCACCGGCCGCGCTCGGTGCAAGCTCGATGATCCCGGCGTGCTCGGCCACGTTGAGACGGCCGAGGAGGGCGCACTGAAGGCGGGCGAGCGCGCGGACGACGATTCGGCGCGTCGGCTGATGACGGACGTCGGGATGCGTGAGCGTCGTTCCCTGATCATCGGTGAGCAGCCAACTGCGTTCACGATCGACTGCGATCGGCACGATCGCATCCTCTGGCGCGAGCCGGGCCAACGCGGCGACCAGACCGGCCTCGAATCGATGGCCAGGATTGTTCTCCTTGAACCACACCAGTCCCTCGACGGACGGATAGCAGCGCACCACGGACCAGAACCGGGCCCGATAGGTCACCGGCTCACCACTGATCCGGCGACCCCGCTCGGCGAGGCGACGACCAACCCAAGCATCTGCGGTCTGCGTCCACTCCGGTGATGTCCAACGACGGACCCATTGGCCCTCAGCGTCTGGGCCGAGCGGTCGAGCCGGAGGCGGGTAATGCGGCACCCCCGGGACGGTAGCGCCCTGCCCCGACAGATCTGCCGATGTGTGCGCATTCGCCGAGGAGGTTAGGTTGCGGTCATGGTGAACCGTGTGGACCCGAATAGTCCGGCCGACAGGTACGACGAGCTGATGGCGCGGCGTGCGGCGGTGGAGCAGGAGGTGAGCGGGCGGCTCACACGCCACAGCGAGGAGGCGCTGAAGCAGTTGCCGCTTGCGAGCGGGTCGACGCGAGCCGTGGGTGGCGGCGCGGACGGCATTCGCCTGAGTGCGAATGGCTCGTTGCACGCGACGTTGACGTTGCGGGACGTCCACGGCGTGACGTCGACCGTGACCCTTCGTGCCGATCCGGGCGGACAGGTCGAGGAGTACATCGCAGAAAGACATGAGTCAGAGGTCGTGGCGCCGATCCGAACGCGCGACGAGTTCGACGAGCGCCTCAGCATCGTGACCGCGCTCGCGCGAGAACACTTGCCGGCCGGTGCCGCGGAGGATTTCCTTGCCATGCTGCGCCCGGCCCTTCGGCTGGTTCATGCGGGCGAGAACGAGCTGGCTGTGGCGCAGCTTGGCGGACTGCCCACGCTGCCTGTCAATTCCTGGCCGGTGTGGGAAGGACATGGCCCGCTCGGCCACGTGCTGAGTTTCGATTGCGCACCGGTCGCGGCGATGCTGCCCGAGCTGGGGCTGCCAACCGACGGCCGGTTGGCCTTCTTCTACTTCGATGACAGGTACGACGACGGCGAGAGCACGGTCGGATCCTGGGACCCCGCGAGCCATCCCGGGTTTCGGGTGCTTCATCTCCACCCGGAACTGAGCACCCGAGCCAACATCACCGACACCGCGACTCCGGTGCCACCCGGTCTTGCCCCGTTTCCGGTAGTCGCTCTCGCGGCGGTGCGAACGGTGACCTGGCCGTCGCATGAGACGCCGATGGCAGAGGCGGTCTGGAACAGGCATGGGCTGACGGGTCCAAGGCCCGGCGTTCCGGCGCCATCCGTGGGCGCTCTGTACGAACGTCTGTGGAAACTGCCGGGCGGCGGTTACGACACCCACCAGATCGGAGGTCATCCCTGCCCCCAGCAAGGTCCAGTCGAGATGGAAGTCGAACAATTGCGGTGCGGGCTCGGCGGCGAACCGTTCGACTGGAACGACCCCAGCGCCCAGTCGGCCGCGTCCGACTGGCAGCTGCTGCTGCAGGTGGCCTCGGATGACGACGCCGACATGATGTGGGGCGATGTGGGTCAGCTGTACTACCTCGTCCAGAACGCCCAACAGCCACAAGACGCTCTGTTCACCTGGCAGTGCGGGTGAAACCCCAGCGACAGGCGTCGATCGGCACCCGCCCACTGCATACGCCCGGATCTGCCGCTGGCAGCGCGAACTAACATGGCTCCCTTCTGTGTCAAGACGCGGTCGGTAGCGCGGGTCTAGGCTTCGTGGTGGCGGGTCCGGGAAGTGACTTGTCCGAAGAGCCGGTGCTGGGCTGTGAGCCGGTCGCGCTGGAGACAGAGTCGTTGCCCGGTTGTCCTCCCGGGCCCGTCTTGTGTGCGACTAGGTCGTTGAGCATGGTCTTGTAGACCAGGTCGGAGAGTCGTCGTTTGAGGCAGCGCATGGCTTCCATAGAGGTCTTGCCGGTTGTCTTCTTGCGGTCGTAGTAGGCACGTCCTTGGGTGGTGGGGTTGCGGAGCTGGACGATGGCCATGATGTGCAGGACCCGGTTGATTTGGCGGTTGCCTCCTCGGGAGAGTCGGTGGCGGACGTGGTCGCCGGAGGAGGCGTCGATGGGTGCGGTGCCGGTCCAGGAGGCGAAGTGGCCGCGGTCGGGGAAGCGGGTGATGTCACCGATCTCGACCAGCAGCCGGGCAGCTCCAGACGGACCGATGCCGCGCAGGTCGAGCAGCCCGGTGCCGGTGGCTTTGACCAGCTCGGTGAGTTCCTTGTCCGCGGCCTTGCTGCGGGCATAGATCCGCTCGAGGTCGACGACCAGTTCGGTGGCGACGCGCTTGCGGGTTCTGCCGGCAAGGTCGCGCGGGCGCACCGACGCGAGGAGCCGGCGGGCCTGCGCCGCGGACAGGAACACCTTCGCCCCGCCAGGGATCAGTTCCAGTAGCAACGCGTGCAGCTGGGAGACCTTGCGGGTGTGTTCCTCGCCGAGTGCGCGACGCCGGTCCACCAACAGGCGCAGGACCGCGAGTTGCTCGTCGGCGACCACCGGGTGCAGGCCGGTCATCCGTGTGCCCACCAGTGCGACCGAGTGCGCGTCGGTGGCGTCGGTCTTGCGGCCCTGACCGGTGGCGAACACCCGTGCGCGGGCCGACAGCTTCGGTGGGACGTCGACGACGCGCTCGCCGTCGGCGATCAGGCGGTGGGCGACGTGGCCACCGATGCCGTTGCAGCCCTCGATCGCCCAGGTCCGGTCGGGCCACCCGCGTGCGTGATCGAGCATGGCCCGATAGCCAGCCGTGTCGGTGGCGAAGCGGCCACCGCCGACCACATCCTCTTCACCGGTCATCACCTCGATCGTGACCGACCGCTTGTGCGGGTCCATGCCGATCACGACCCGCTGGGGTTCCCGACTCATCACGTCGCCTCCTCGGACTCAACCCTGTGGTGTCGAGCCGGAGGGCACCGCTACTTCGAGCAGAGCAATCCCTTCTTGAGCCTCTCCCGCTCGTTGCAGCACCCGGGACGCGCAGGCCATGTGAGAGCCACACCCATCGATGGGCAGCCGAAATGAGAGCGACACCCCAGGGCACCTCGACCAAGACTCGTCAGAACCCAGCCGTACCGTCAATGAAACAAGTAGCCGAGAAGAGCGCGTTGAACACCTTCGGTCCTGTGCTCCGCCCCCAACATCGCAGCCGTCACCTTCGGGCCAGGTGGCCATTAGGTCGCACCGCCGGGACGGGCCGTGGTGCTGAAACGTCGTTGGTCATGTCGAAGATCGAGCCCAGTACGGCAGCCGCCGTTTGAGATGCCACTTGCCCACCCACCAGACGGACGGGACGCCGGGAATACACTGCCCTCTCATGTCATCTGAGCAGATCACCGTCGGCCCGGTCGAACTCAGCTACACCCTCACCGAGGACGACTGGCTCGACGGCTTCGTCGCCCACCGGCGCCGCGTCCGGCGTCCCTGGCTGGTCCCGCTACTGATCGTCGCCGCGCTCGTCGGGATTCTCCTCGGGCTCCTCTTTTCTGACGGCTCCGGGGCCATGTCGGCGGGTGACGTCGTAGTCCTCGCCACGGTGGCGCTCGTCGCCATCGGGCTCGGCGTGCTGCTGTTCCCGCTCCTCGTCGCCGCCCGCTGGATGTATCGCTGGCAGGTACGCCTGCTCATGCGCGGGAATCCCTGGCTGTCCGAGCCCATCCGGGCCACTGTGGATGACACGGGGTTACGTCTCACCAGCGCAAGCCGGAGCGAAGCAGCCGCGTGGTCTCAATACCTGCGGTATGTCGAGACGGACCGGTCGTTCGTTCTGCGCGCGTCTGAGCGGCTTGGTGCGGCGGTACTCGTGCTGCCCAAGAGCGGGCTGGTTACGGGCGATCCCGCGCCGCTGCGGGCATTGCTCGAAACCCACTGCCACCGGCGCGCTTGATTAACAACCTAGAACGTCGACTTCGGATATGAGCCCGACATCGGCAAGATCTTCGTCGCGACGTAACCGGCGGACGGCCCGCTACGCCGACAGTAACGCCAACGTCCTCTTCTGCCGCAGATAGTGAAGGCGTGGACCTGCTGGTACGACGACCGTCTCTCCCAACCCCTCCGCCCGTTCGTTCGCGTGCCGGTGGTGGACCGCGGTCTTCGACGATGGCATGCCCAGCGAAGAGCATGATGGCTGCATGCCCGACTTCATGTGGCTCCCGGCCAATCAAGCATCGACAGAGGACGTCGAGGCGGTCTTCGCCACGGGCGGAGCCCACAAATGCCGTTGCCAAGCGCTGAAGGTGCCCGGCTGGATCTGGCGGGACACGACCCAGGAGCAGAGGGATGCCGCGCTGCTGGAGCAGACCGCCTGCGG
>NZ_JBITJE010000023.1:0-37235 GCF_044459685.1 Kribbella sp. NPDC050241 | reverse complement strand
GGGGGTGGGGGGGGCGGGGCGGGCGCCGCCCGCGGGGGTGGGGGGGGTGTCCCACCCCCAACCGGGGGGGGGGGGGCCCCCCCCGGGGGGGGGGGGGGGGGGGGCCCCCCCGGGGGGCCCCCCCCCCCCCCGCCCCTACGACTTGGTGCGTCAGGCCTTGCCGAGGATCCGGTTCAGGTTCGTACCGCACTCGGGGCACTTGGCCTTGGCCATGCGCGTGCCCTTGTCGTTGACCTTGACCTCGCCGTCGGCGGTGCGCTTGGCCTTGCACTTGACGCAGTAGAACTCGCCGCTCCAGGTCTCTGCCATGAGGGCCCTCTCCTTGCTCTGAATACCAGCCGGGGCTCTCGCCCCAGGCCGTCGTGGATGCTAACGGCAGACCGTCCTGCCGTAGGCCGTTCGGCCCAGTCGGGATTCACCCTACGGCAGGCGGGAGCAGGCTCAAGCGCACCTGCCGGACCGCGTGCCGCTCAGAAGCCCCGAGGAAAGCCTTTTCCAAGCCGTCTGGCAGCACCAGAACAGGCTCCCGGTGGTCCGCCTTCGGAACCGCTCGGCTTCCCCTCCGAACGGCCCCGGAGGCGGTCCGGGAGCCTGTTGACCATGACGCTAGGAGGCGGGCGCCGCGCAGGCAAGCCCCGGTTGTCCACGCCTGTGGATAACTCTGTGTGCAACCTGTGGGACGCGCCGCCGGGGGCTGTGGACGGGCGGGGGAACAGGGTGTGAACAACCGGAATCGGCCGGCCCAAGATCTGGCGTCTGACCTGCGGAAACGCTGATGCACAGGATGTGGACAGAAGAAACTTGTCGGATTCTGGGGGTACGTTTTGACCCATGGCCGACTCTCCACCGCGCTCGACCCCTGGCCCGATCCCGCCGTACGTCGACATCCGCCGCAGCAAGCGGCGCAAGCGGACCGTCAGCGCCTACCGGGACGGGGAGCGTGTGGTCGTGCTGATGCCCGACCGGCTGTCCGCCGCGGAGGAGGCACGCTGGGTCGAGACCATGCTGGCGCGGCTGGAGAAGCAGCGCAGCCGATCTCGCGTGTCGGACGAAAAATTGTTGTCCAGAGCACACGAACTCGCGTGTCGGCATCTTCCAGAAGTGCCCGAACCTGCGTCTGTGAGGTGGGTTTCGAACCAAAACAGACGGTGGGGATCCTGCACTCCGGCGGACAGATCGATCCGTTTGTCCACCCGGCTGCAGGCGATGCCCGCCTGGGTGGTCGACTACGTCCTCATCCACGAGCTCGCCCATCTGGTCGAACCGGCCCACAACGCGGCCTTCTGGGAGCTCGTCCACCGTTACCCCAAGGCTGAGCGTGCGGAGGGGTATCTGGAGGGTGTTTCGGCCGCGTCCTCGCTCAATCTCGACGAATTCTGACTGCGGCCCGCACCCGTCCGATCACGCCCCGACAGCCCCCGAGAGCCACTCAGGGGCCGGGGTGGGGCTGGCTTCAGGGTGCACTCGGTGGCTTCCTCCATAGTGGTGACCCCCCTGTCCCAGCCAGGCTTTTGACCTGTAGCCAGTGCCCACGCCAGGGAGCGCTGGTGCGGGGCGCCTGAGGGGGCGCAGAGGGGCAGGGAAGTTATGGCCAGGGGACAGATCACGGTCCGGGCGGCGCGATGGAGCGCCACCCATCCGTGGCGGGCGATGGCGATGTGGGTGGTCGTCGTGATCGCCTGTTTCGCCGTCGGCTCGATGACCGGGACCAAGGAGTCCGAGAACGAGGGCGACATCGGCGAGGTGACCCGGGCCGACAACATCGTCAAGTCCGGCAACTTCGCCGACCCGGACGTGGAGAGCGTGCTGATCACCTCGCCGTCCGGAACGCTCGACCAGGCGGAGGCGACCAAGGCCGCCGGCGTGGTGATCCAGCGGATGCGCGCCCTCGGTGGGGTCGCGGAGGTCGCTCAGCCGATGCCGTCGCCGAAGAAGGACGCGCTGATCGTCCAGGTGACCCTGAAGGACGGCGACGGGGACAACCGGGTCCAGCCGCTGCAGGACACCACCGCCCAGATCCAGCAGCAGTACCCGACGCTGCGGATCGAAGAGGTCGGCGGACTGTCGATCGACAAGGCGCTGAACGAGACGCTCGGCAAGGACTTCAAGCGCGCCGAGATCTTCAGCCTGCCGGTGACACTCGCGATCCTCTTGATCGCGTTCGGCGCACTGATCGCGGCGTCCGTACCGCTTCTGCTCGCGCTGTCAGCCGTCGCGGCGGCGATCGGCCTGTCCGCGGCCGCATCCCAGCTGATCCCGGCCGTCGACGCGGTGAACAGCGTCATCCTGCTGATCGGTATGGCGGTCGGCGTCGACTACTCACTCTTCTACCTGCGTCGCGAACGTGAGGAACGCGCGAAGGGCCGCGGGCACGTCGACGCGGTCGAGATCGCGGCAGCGACGTCAGGCCACGCCGTCGTCGTCTCCGGTACGGCGGTCATCATCTCGATGGCCGGGTTGTTCCTGGCCCGGGACGCGGTGTTCTCGTCGTTCGCGGTCGGCTCGATCCTGGTCGTCGCGGTGGCCGTCGTCGGTTCGCTGACCGTGCTGCCCGCCGTACTGGCGAAGCTCGGTCGCTGGGTGGACCGGCCGCGGATCCCGCTGGTGTGGCGGTTGACCGCGAGCAAGGCCAAGCCGCGGTTCTGGCCGGCCGTGCTGAAGCCGGCGCTCAAGCACCCGGTCGCCACGCTGATGATCGCCGTCGTCGCACTGCTCGCGGTCGCGTCGCCGGCGCTGGGGATGACGCTGAAGTTCCCCGGCACCGAGGATCTGCCGCGCGACACCGCGGTGATGAAGGCGTACGACCGGCTCACCGCGGCCTTCCCGAGCACCGGGACGAGCCACGAGGTCGCCGTCCGTGCGCCGGCCAACCAGGCGCCCGCGGTCAAGGCCGCACTGGCCGACCTGGTGAAGCGCACGCAGGACGACAAGCTGTTCGCGCAGGACGGTCTGGAGGAGCCGCGGGTCTCGAAGGACGGAACCGTGACCACGCTCGAGGTCGCCACACCGTACGAGGGCGGTAGCCAGGAGGCGCGTGACTCGCTGACCAAGCTGCGCAAGGAACTGATGCCGGAGACGGTCGGCAAGGTGCCGGGAGCCGAGTACGCCGTCGGCGGGTTCGTCGCCGCGGACGTCGACTACGCGGCACACACCCGGGCGAAGCTGCCGCTCGTGATCGGATTCGTGCTGCTGCTGACGATGATCGTGATGATGGTGACGTTCCGGTCCGTGGTGGTCGCAGTCACCGCGATCGGGCTGAATCTGCTGAGTGCGGCCGCGGCGTACGGCGTGGTGACCGCGGTCTTCCAGAACACCTGGGCCGAGGGGATCCTCGACTTCCGCTCGAACGGTGCGGTCGTGTCCTGGTTGCCGCTGTTCCTCTTCGTGGTGCTGTTCGGTCTGTCGATGGACTACCACGTGTTCGTCGTCAGCCGGATTCGTGAGGCGGTACTGCGCGGCGTACCGACGAAGAAGGCTGTGGCCGACGGCATCACCGGATCGGCCGGTGTGGTCACCAGCGCGGCGGCCGTCATGATCGGGGTGTTCGCGGTCTTCGCGACGCTGAGCACGCTCGACATGAAGCAGCTCGGCGTCGGCCTGGCCGTCGCGATCCTGCTCGACGCCACGATCATCCGGGCGGTCGTCCTGCCGAGCGTGATGATCCTGCTCGGCGACGCGAACTGGTGGGCGCCGAAGTGGCTGCGCCGCAAGCCCTCCAAGCACGCGAGCCAGCCGCCTGCGGCCCCGGAGGAGGAGCGCGAACTGACCCCGGTCGGCTGATCCAGGCGGTACGACGCCCCACCCGGCAAGTGGGTGGGGCGTCGTCCGTTGGCGCGTAAAGATGGCGTCGTGCGCACCGAGGATCTGACCGAACTGGCCGAGATCGTCCTGACCGTCGAGCGCCCGCATCCGGTGCGCGTCGCGATCGACGGATGCTCCGCGGCGGGGAAGACGACGCTCGCGGACGAGTTGGCCGACGTCCTGCGGGTCCGCAGCCAGCTCCTGGTCCCGCTCGGCCCGGGTGGCGGCCGCAGGTACGTCACTGGGATCAGGAGCGCTACCGCACCAGGTACATCCCGGGCGAGCGGATGTACGTCGACCAGGTCCAGCCGCGGTCCCGTGCACAGATCGTCGTGGACAACGAGGATCCGGCCAACCCGACGCTCACTGTCAACTGATAGGCGAGCCTTGGCGGGCTCGGTGGGCGGCGGCTTTCACCCGGCTCTGGCACTGCGGTGAGCAGAAGCGGCGTTGGCCGTTGCGGGAGACGTCGACGAAGACGCGATCGCACTGTGGGGCCGCACAGACTCCGAGGCGGCCGGCCAGGTCGCTGCCCAGCGCGAGTGCGAGACCGGCGGCGCAGCCGGCTGCCCAGCCGTTGACCAGACCGTCGTCCAGACCGTGGAAGTGCAGGCTCCAGCCTTTGTCTCTTCTGTCCAGTTGCGGTCGCGCGTTGGTGTCCAGCAGCAGCGCGTTCACCTCGTCAGCGGCCCGGTCGAGATCGCCCGAGTGCGCCGACTCGAAGACGATCCGCATCCGTCCGGCCAACTCGGTGAGCCGTCGCGCATCGTCCTGCCGGACGGAAGGCTGCGGATAGCCGATCGCGACCAACGCGTCGGCGACTGCCTGTGCGGCATCAGCCGGCCCGGGGAACGCCGTACCGCCGGAGAATCCGGGCGTCAGCCGGTTCACGTACTCGACGGACGCCGCCAGCACGTTCCGGGTATGACTATCAAACGACACTTGACCAGTCACGAGATCGCTCCGTAGGCTCAGGGTTGCGTGACCGATCATATCCACTTAGATAGTCATGGAGTCCGCGATGAGCGTTGCTGCGACCCTGACCGCGCCCTGGCGTGGGTTGTCCCGCGCGGTCTGGATCCTGGTGGTGGCTCGGGCGGTCAACCGGATCGGCGCGTTCACGATGCCGTTCCTGGGCGTGGTGCTCACGGTCGAGTTCGGTGCGTCGCTCGGCGAGACCGGGCTGATCCTGGCCGTCTTCGGCGCCGCCACCATCCCGTCCCGGTTGCTCGGCGGGCAGTTGGCAGACCGCCTCGGTCGCCGTCGCACGATCGTGCTCGGCCTGACCGGATGCGCCGTCGCTCAGCTGTGGATCGCGCTCAGTAGCACGCTCTGGTCCGCCGTACTGGCCGCGATCCTGCTGGGCCTGGCCTTCGAGATCTATGAACCACCCAGTCAGGCGACGATCGCTGACGTGACTGATCCGTCCGACCGCCCAGCGGCTTACGGGCTGCTCGGCGCGGCGATGGCCGCGGCTGGAGTCCTCGCCGGTCTGCTTGCGGCGGCGGTCAGTCACTGGGATCTGCGGTGGCTCTTCGTCGCCGACGCGATCACCTGCCTGTCGTGCGCCGTACTCGTCGCGCTTGCGCTTCCGGCCGACGTACGGCGGGAACATACGCCGGCGACTGCGGTGGCGGTGTGGCGGGATCGCCGGCTGGTGTTGCTGCTGGTCAGCGGCACGGTCTTCGCCACGATCTACATGCAGTTGGTGATCGGAGTGCCGCTCACCCTCCTCGAGCAAGGACTGCCGGAGTCCGGCACCGGCTTCATCCTCGCCGTGTCGGCGGTGACTCTGATCGTCGCCCAGCGCCTGCTCCGCGTGCAGAAGCTCGACGATTTCCGATCGATCGCGGTCGGCTACCTCCTGCTCGCTGCTGGACTCGTCGTCTGCGCCTTCGCGCAGACTCTCACCGTCTTCCTGCTCGCCACGGTGCTCTGGAGCGTGGGTGACCTGTTCCTGCTCACCCGCTACCTCACGCAGGCGTCCGGGCTCGCGCCTGACCACGCCCGCGGCCGGTATCTGGCCGTGTTCGGCCTGAGCTGGGGCATCGCGACCGCCATCGCGCCGCTGACGGTGACGCAGCTTCTCGAGTCCGCCGGTCCCGAGGGGCTTTGGCTGTCCAGCGCCGCGGTGGCCGCCGTACTGGCTGTGCTGCAGCCTTGGTTCAGGAGGAGGCTGGCTCCAGCCGCACCGTGAGGCCCTTGGCGACCGGGGTGTTGCTGCCCTTGGCCACGTCGTCGGCGGCCATCAGCACGTTGGTCTCCGGGTAGTACGCCGCCACGCAGCCTCGCGCGGTCGGGTAGGAGACGAGACGGAACCCGTTGGCCCGCCGCTCGACCCCCTGGAACTCGCTGATGATGTCGACGTACGCGCCGTCCTCCAGGCCCAGCTCGGCCAGGTCGTCCGGGTTCACGAAGACCACCTCACGGGTGCCGTCCACGCCGCGGTAGCGGTCCTCCAGCCCGTAGATCGTGGTGTTGAACTGGTCGTGGCTGCGTAGCGTCTGCAGCAACAGTCGACCCGGTGCCGTCGGCAACCAACTCAGGTCGTTCGCGGTGAACTGCGCCTTCGCGTCAGAGGTGTGGAACTCTCGCCGGTCGCGCGCGGCATGGGCCAGCAGGAAGCCGCCCTCGTTGGCTCGCAATCGCGTCTCGAAGTCCTCGTACCCGTCCGCGACCCGGCCGATCCGTTGCCTGATCAGGCTGTAGTCGTCGGCGAAGTCCCGCCACGGGATCTGCCCGACCTCAGGAACCAGGGCCTCCGCCAGCCCGGCGACGATGCCGATCTCCGACTTCAGCTCCGGACCTGGCGGGATCAGGTTCCCGGTGGACAGGTGTACGGCGCCCTGTGAGTCCTCCACGGTCACCGACTGCGGGCCGGCCGCGGTGTGGTCGTGGTCGGTCCGGCCGAGCGTGGGCAGGATCAGCGCCTCGCGCCCGGTGACGGTGTGGGACCGGTTCAGCTTCGTGGACACGTGCACGGTCAGATCGCAGTGCCGCAGGCCGCGGTGGACGACCTCGGTGTCGGGTGTCGCAGACGCGAAGTTGCCGCCCATCGCGAAGAAGACGCGGACCGACCCCTCCCGCAGCCGCTTCACTGTGTCGGCCGCGTCGATGCCGTGCTCGCGCGGCGAGGTGAACGAGAACTCGGCGTCGAGCTTGTCCAGGAACGTGTCCGGCATCTTCTCCCAGATGCCCATGCTGCGGTCGCCCTGGACGTTCGAGTGCCCGCGCACCGGGCACGGTCCCGCGCCGGGCTTGCCGATGTTTCCCTGCAGGAGCAGCACGTTGACGATCTCGCTGATCGTGGCGACCGCCTCACGCTGCTGGGTCAGGCCCATCGCCCAGCAGATCACCGTCGCCTTGGAGGCGATGAACCGCTGGGTGAACTCCTCGATCTCGGCGCGACGCAGGCCGGTGGCCTGTTCGACCGCGGCCCAGTCGAGCTCGGCGTTGTGCTTGGCGTACAGCTCGAAGCCGCTGGTGTGGCTGTCGATGAAGGACTTGTCCAGCACCGTGCCGGGGTTGGCCGCCTCGGCCTCGACGAGAAGGTGGCCGACGGCAAGGAACAGTGCCTGGTCGCCGCCGAGGCGGATCTGCAGGTGCTGGTCGGCCAGCGTCGTACCCTTGCCGACCCAGCCGCTGGGACGCTGCGGGTTCTTGAAGTTCATCAGACCGGGCTCGGGCAGCGGGTTCACCGAGACGATCGACCCGCCGTTGCGCTTGGCGATCTCCAGGTGGCTGAGCATCCGCGGTGCGTTGGTGCCCGGGTTCTGGCCGACGACGACGATCAGCTCGGCCTCTTCGAGCATCTCGAGCGTGACCGCGCCCTTGCCGCTGCCGATCACCCGGGACAGCGCCGTACCGGACGACTCGTGGCACATGTTCGAGCAGTCGGGGAGGTTGTTGGTGCCGTAGGCACGGACCAGAAGCTGGTAGAGGAACGCGGCCTCGTTGCTGGTCCGGCCGGAGGTGTAGAAGACGGCGTCGTTCGGGTCGACGAGGGCCTTCAGATGGCGCGCGACCACATGGAACGCCTCCTCCCAGCCGATCGGCTCGTAGTGCGTGGCGTTGGCCCGGAGCAGCATCGGCTCGGTGATCCGGCCGAGCTTGCCGAGATCGAACTCGGAGATCTCGTTCAGCTCGTCGATCGAGTGCTCGGCGAAGAAGCTGCGCGACACCCGCTTGCGGGTCGCCTCCCATGCGACCGCCTTGGCGCCGTTCTCGCAGAACTCGGCCGCGTGCTTGCGTTTGTGGTCGGGATCCGGCCAGGCGCAGGACGGACAGTCGAAGCCGCCGTCCTGGTTCATCTTCAGGAAGACCTTGCCGGTCCGGGCCGGGCCCATCTCGCGGAAGCCGAACTTGAACGACGACAGCACCGCCGGAACGCCGGCGGCCTTCTTCTTCGGCTGTTCGATATCGACCATGCTTCCACGATAGTTCGATCTATCACTGTCGGCAGGTTTGATAGACGTGACTGTGGACAAGTAGCGCCTGAATCCACATCGCTCGGCAATGTTGTGTGGCCCGATCCCATAGTGCGGCCGAGGGCGGATTCCTACAGTCATCGGCCATGGAGACCCGTCGAGCCCTGATCACCGGAGCCGCGTCCGGCATCGGCGCCGCCTGTGCACGGCGGCTCGCGGCCGACGGCGTACACGTTATCGCTGTCGACCACGACCCGGATGGGCTCGATGCCCTTGACGGTGTGGAGCCCGTGGTGGCCGATCTGGCTGATCTGGACCGTCTGGCCGATCTCCCGACGGACGTGGACATCCTGATCAACAATGCCGGGGTCCAGCAGGTCGCTCCGGTCGAGCAGTTTCCACCGGAGCGGTTCAGCTACATCCTGCGGCTCATGCTCGAGTCGCCGTTCCGTCTGATCCGCCAGACCCTCCCGCACATGTACGGCGCCGGCTGGGGACGGGTCGTCAACATCAGCTCGGTGCACGGACTCCGGGCCAGCCCGTTCAAGGCGGCGTACGTCGCTGCCAAGCACGGACTGGAAGGACTCAGCAAGGTCGTCGCACTGGAAGGTGCGGCCCACGGGGTCACCAGCAACTGTGTGAACCCGGCCTATGTGCGTACGCCGCTCGTCACCGCGCAGCTCGCGGACCAGGCGGCGACCCACGGACTGTCCGAGGCAGAGGTGCTGGAGAAGGTCATGCTCGAGCCGGTCGCGGTGAAGCGCCTGATCGAGCCGGCCGAAGTGGCGGAGCTGGTCGCGCTGCTGTGCGGTCCGGCCTCCGCCTCCATCACGGGGAGCTCATTCGTACTCGACGGCGGCTGGACTGCCCACTAGCAGTGTTCTGGACCGCCCACTAGCAGTGTTGGAGCCCGCCATGACAGCAACAGAACCGGTCCGCACCCGGACGCCGATCGCCCGGGTGGTCGGCGCGAGTCTCGTCGGCACCACCGTCGAGTGGTACGACTTCTTCCTCTACGGCGTTGCCGCCTCGGTGGTGTTCGGCGATCTGTTCTTCCCCAAGGGTGAGGAACTCACCGGCACGCTGCTGAGCTTCGCCACCTTCGCCGTCGGGTTCTTCGCCCGCCCGATCGGCGGAGTGGTGTTCGGCCACTACGGCGACCGCTTGGGTCGCAAGAACCTGCTGGTGCTGTCGCTGTTGATGATGGGCCTCGCCACCTTCGCCATCGGCCTGCTGCCGACGTACGCACAGGTCGGTGCGCTCGCTCCGGTCCTGCTGACCGTGCTGCGGCTCATCCAGGGCTTCGCACTCGGTGGTGAGTGGGGCGGCGCCGTACTGATCGTCTCTGAGCACGGCGACCCCGCGCGACGTGGCTTCTGGGCCTCCTGGCCGCAGGCGGGTGCGCCGGCGGGTCAGTTGATCGCGAACGGCGTACTGGCCGGGCTGGCGGCGTTCCAGTCGGACGCTGCCTTCGACTCCTGGGGCTGGCGCATTCCGTTCCTGCTGTCCGCCGTACTGGTGCTCGTCGGACTGTGGGTGCGGCTGCGGATCGAGGAGTCGCCGGTGTTCAAGGAGGCGCAGGCCAAGCAGCAGCCGGAGGACAAGCTGCCGCTGATCGAGGTGCTCACCCGCTACCCGCGCGAGGTGCTGACCGCGATGGGCGCCCGGATGGCGGAGAACGTCAGCTACTACATCTTCACGATCGTGATCGCGACGTACGCCAAGGAACACCTGGGGATGGACAAGTCCTTCGCGCTGAACGCCGTACTCATCGGTGCCGCCGTGCACTTCTTCGCCATCCCGATGTGGGGTGCGCTGTCCGACCGTGTCGGCCGCAAGCCGGTGTACCTGATCGGTGCGGTCGGGGTTGGTGTCTGGGGGTTCTTGTTCGTGGCGATGGTTGATACCAAGAACTTCGCTCTGGCGACGCTGGCGGTGACTGTCGGGCTGGTGTTGCACGGTGCGATGTATGGGCCGCAGGCATCCTTCTTCACCGAGCTGTTCGGCACTCGGGTCCGGTACTCCGGTGTGTCGGTGGGCTATCAGTTGGCGTCGATCATCGCGGGCGGTCTGGCGCCGTTCATCGCGGTGGCACTGCTGAAGGCGTACGACTCCGGCTACGCGATCGCCGTGTACGTCGCGGTGTGCGCGGTCATCTCGATCGTCGCGGTCACGTCGTACTCCGAAACCCGTCGTCGGGACCTGACCGCCCTCTGATCCCCACTCCAACTCTTCCCTTCCTTCGGGACCATCCTCGACAGGACCCGTGCGGCAGCCGGAGGTGGCATGATCGCGAAGATGGAGGAGCTTCTGCGGCTGTTGGCCGAGGATGCGTCCGGGAGCGAGTTGGCCCGGGCTGCTGGCGAGGACGCGGTGGCACGCGACCTCGCTCTGCGGATCCGGGCCGGCATCGACGCCAGCAAGAAGCGTGAGGCCGAACTGTCCGCCCTGGTCGACGTCGCCCGCGAACTCGCGTCGGCCCGCGACCCGGGCGGCGTACTCGACACCATCGTGCACCGTGCGCGCACCCTCCTCGGTGCGGACGTCGCCTATCTGACCTTGTACGACGACGCCCGCGGCGACACGTACATGCGGGCGACCGACGGGTCCGTGTCGGCGGCCTTCCAGCAGGTCCGGCTTCCTCTGGGCGCCGGACTCGGCGGTCTGGTCGCCAAAACGTACAAGCCCTACTGGACTGCCGACTACCCGTCGGACCGGCGCTTCCGGCACACCTCTTCGATCGACCACGCGGTCGGAGAGGAGGGACTGGTAGCCATCTGCGGTACGCCGCTCGTCGTCGACGGAGCGTTCGTCGGGGTGCTGTTCGCTTCCAACCGGACGCGGCGACCGTTCAGCCAGGACGAGGTGTCGTTGCTGGGGTCGCTGGCGGCGCTGGCGGCTGTGACCATCGTGCAGGTACGGGCGGCGGCCGAGACTGCTGCCGCTCTGGATCAGCTGTCTGCCGCCCACGCCGGCACCGAGCATGCTGCCGCGGCGCACGACCGGTTCGCCGGGATCGTGTTGTCTGGTGGCGATGTGGATGCGATCGCCGCTGCGCTGGCCGAGCTGCTGGACGTGTGGGTCGTGCTGGTCGATGCCGTGGGCAATGAGTTGGCTGTGGCCGGTGACACGCGCGGTGCTGTGGTGCGGTGGCAGGAGTCCGAGTCCGGGCGGTTGACCAGGGTCGGTGACTGCTGGGTTGTTGCGGCAACGGCGAAAGGGGAGCGGCTCGGTGCGCTGGTGATCGGCGGCGTCGAAGAGCTCTCTGGCGCGGACCAGCGGATCGTGGAGCGGGCCGCTGTTGTCACTGCGCTCGTTCTGCTGTTCCGTCGGCAGGCCGCGGAGCAGTCGCAGCGTGCTCAAGCTGATCTGCTGGCTGATGTACTCAGTGGTGCCGCCGACCCGAGGACGCTGACCGACCGACTCCGGTTGCTTGCGCCGAATCGCCGGCACGACCGTCTGGTGGTGGCTGTTTGTCGTGGCGACCAGGCCGCCGTACGCGCTCGGCTGTCGGCGCCGTTGGAGGACAAGCTCGTGCTGTCTGGTCCTTACGGTGGTGACTTGGTGCTGCTGTTCTCCCGTGCGGACGCTACGGCTGCTGCGCGGGAGTTGGCTGAGGTCGCGAAGCGCACCGGCGCCACGATCGGGGTGACTGGTCCGGCGGCTTGGGGCGAGCCCTTGGTCGACTCGCATCGGCAGGCGGTCCGTCTGGTGGGGACGATGCTGCGGCTCGGCCGCATTGGTGAGTCTGCGACTCCGGACGACCTTGGTGTCGCCGGCTTGGTCGGTGCGGCGGACGTCGACGTACAGGCCCATGTGCAGCACGTCCTGGGCGCCGTACTTGAGTACGACGCCCAGCGCGGTACCGACCTGATCGGGACGCTCCGGGCGTACTTCGCGGCAGGCCAGAGCCCGACACGAGCCGCCACCGCGTTGCACATCCACCCGAACACAGTGCAGCAGCGCCTGGACCGGATCGGGGCTTTGCTGGCCGATGGATGGCAGGCGCCGGAGCGCGCCCTGGACATCCAGGTCGCACTCCGACTCCACCAAGCCATCAAGGGCTGAACGGTTCGCTGCCTTAGGGAACGCCTCGCTGCCTTAGGGAACGGCTCGCTGCCTAGGGGATGAGGACGAGCCTGCCTCGGACGCCTCCGTTGGCGAGCCGCTTGTAAGCCTGTGCCGCCTCTTGCAGCGGATAGGTGTCCGCTACCCGGGTCGTGATCGCGCCGGCTTCGGCCAAGACCACGAGCTCCGTCAGCTCTGCGCGATTCGCGTGGACAAAGATCTGATGCACCGTGATGTTGCGGAGATGCGGCGGCGTCGGGCCAGCCTGGACGTGCGCATGCTGACCACCATTGCGGACCGCCTCCTGCGCCCCGACGCCGATGACCGCGGCATCCACCAGACAGTCAACACCGGCCGGAACGATCGCATGCACCGCGGCAGTCAGATCCTCCGTCCGCGACACAAAGTGATCTGCGCCAAGGCGTCGTACCAGATCCTCGTCCTCCGCAGCAGCGCTGGCGACAACCGTTAGCCCAAAGTGCTTTGCGATCTCGACGGCGTACCCACCGACCCCGCCCGCCGCACCGGTGATGAGCACGAACTGACCGAGAGTAAGTTGAACGGCTTTCAAGGCCTGCAGCGCGGTCAGCGCGTTCAATGCGATCGTCGACGCCGCCGTCAGATCCAGATTCCTCGGAGCCGGCGCGACCGCGTCGGCGTTGAGTACGACGTACTCCGCATGTGTCTTGAGTGGCCGGCCAAGCAGGTCAGCCAGTCCGATCACCGGCGTGCCTTCAACCAGGTCGACCGCCGGTCCCGCCGCGTCGATCGTGCCGGCGACGTCCCACCCGAGGCCGAACTGTTCCCGGGCCGCGGTGACGCCGTACTGAACCGCTCCGCCGCCGCTGACCACGACGTCGACCGGGTTGACCGCGGCGGCGGCCACTTTGATCCGGACCTGACCGTGGCCCGGTTCCGGTACCGGGGTCTCGATCAGCTCGAGTGCGTCCGGCCCGTCGAGCCGGAGGGCGACCAATGCGCGCATATCGTCTGTCTCCTTGTGGTGCTGCGTTTTTCGTTGGCGAACACCACTTTCGGAGAGTTACTCTCTGCCGGGAAGTACGCACGTCGTAGTGCGTATCGCACGACGAGGAGAGCCATGCCGACCCGCACCGCCGCTCAGCTCCGCGAACAAGCCGCCCGCGAGTACGACGCGTTCCTGGCGACCTGCCCGGCGCGGCAACTGCTGGACCGCATCAGCGACAAGTGGGTCACGCTCATCCTGTCCGCTCTGGCTGACGGCCCGCTGCGGTACTCGGACCTGTCTCGTCGCATCGCCGGCGTCAGTCAGAAGATGCTCACGCAGACGCTCCGCTCGCTGGAACGTGACGGTCTGCTCAGCCGCTCGGTGACCCCGTCTGTACCGGTCCGCGTCGACTACGAACTCACGACGCTCGGCGAGACGCTGATGCCGCTCATCGCCTCGATCAAGGGCTGGGCCGAGACCCACATGACCGAGGTCAACGCCGCCCGGTCCCAGTACGACGACGTGAGCGCATCCGCATGACCGACCGGCGTGTGGTGGTTCTCGTCGTACCTGCCACTGGTAGTTGGGCCCCGCCCGGCCGTGACGCCGAGGCGTGGCGCTTGGCGTTGGCTGAGGACACCTACGAGGTCCTGGCCGCGCTGGACCGGGTGGACGTTGCCGTAGCGGTGGTCGGCGCTGACGAGTCCGCGCTGGAGTCGGTGAGTGCGCTGACCTGGCCCGGCACACCGGTGTACGCCGTCGACGCCGCGCGACCCGTACTCGATGCGGTGGAACTCGCCGGTCCGGCTGCCGCGGTTGTCGCCGTGAGCCACGACGTACCTGATCTGCCCGGTCTGCTGATCGGCAAGCTCTTCCGCTCGCTGAGCACCGCGGACATCGCCGTCACTCCCTCCGAGGACGGGACGCTCGCGGCGATCGGCGTACGTCTGCCAGCTGCTGATTGGGTCTCGACTGCCGCTCCGACGTTCGACACGCCTCTAGCTGAGCTCGAGGCGGTGAAGCCCCGCAGGCATGCTGTCGGGATCGGACCTGGATGGCACCGTCTGCGATCGAGTGCTGACATTGCGCGACTGGATCCGGGCCTCGAGGGCTGGGATGCAACTCGTTCCCTACTTCGTCACGCCTGACCCGTCACCTTCTTGCTCCCGGCTCGTTCACCATGCAGCAGGGCTTCTGGGGGAAGCCCAGCCGTCACCCGCTGGCCCCGTCGATGCCGTTCAGGGGCGGTGATCGACCACCAGCAAGTGACGCAACATCGCGACACCGCACCGGGGGTGCGGCCAACACATCGGGGAACCGGGGACCAGGCGCCAAGGTCCTCACGCAACCGCCAACCCTCCACTCGGGAGGCAACTGGCGGCGCACAACCGTAGGGATCACGGGGGACGTAGGTCCTGCACGGGGGCAGGGCTGAAGCGGGGCGCTCTAACAGCGGGGGATTGCACGGAGGCACGACAGCGGGGCCATGCGAGGGACCTGTACCCGGGCGAGAGCAAGGGGGATCGCAGGGGTTGGCGGGGAACGGAGGATCCACGGTGAAATGCAGGGCGGGGGAAGTGCCAGGGCGGGGGATTGCAGGAGCGAAGTACGGCGGGTGGGGCTGTTCGCGACGGGAGCGCCCGGGGGGTAGCGGGAAATACGGGGGCCACGGGGGATGGGCGGCCGTGGGGGGATGCACGGGGGAAGTGCGACGGGGAGAACTACACGCACGCGGGTGAGACGACGGGGGATCTCGCGGGGGAAGGGCCACGGGGATGCACGGCTGCGGGGATGCACGGGGGAAGTACGACTGTGGGGCTGTCCGCGGTTGAGATCAACGGGGGTCGCGGAGAACCGGGCAGCGGGGAACGGGGCTCCACGGGGGATCGCGTGGGGGAGCAGGGACTCCACGGGGGATCGCGTGGGGGAGCAGGGACTCCACGGGGGAGTGCAGCGAACGGAGATCGCATGGGAGAGCGGGGAACCGGGGGGTTCCACGGGGGCCGCAGGTCGCGGGAATTGCACGGAGCCACGGGGAGCAGGGAAAGCACGGCAGGGGACTGCGGGGGAAGTAGGAATGCGGCAACTGGGGGCATCTGCGCACGTGGGTGAGCAACGGAGGCACCGTGCGGACGCGGGGACGCACGGGCAGCGCAGGAACGGAAACTGCATCGGGAAGCCGGCCAGCGGGAGTACGCCGAGTGCAGGACAGCGGCGGACCTGCGGAAAGGTGGAAGCGGGATCGCACGGGGGGAGCGGGACGGGGATTGGTCGGGGGAGCTGTCAGCGGGCGTACGCGGAGGGACTGCGGGGCTCGCAGAGATACGGGATGGAATCGCACGCGGGTAAGCGGGAGGGCGCGGATCGCGCGGTGGCGGGGGCGGGGCTCGCGTGCGGGAATCGCGGATCGCACGGGCAGCGGGACCGGGACTGCGCGGGGGGGCGGGAGCATTCGTAGCAAGGACAGTGGGGCCGCGGGGGATGTGGCGCAATGCTGTGGCGCTGCAGTGCGTCGTTGGGGAAGCCCGGGGGATCCAGGTGTGTGGTGGGTGGTGGGTGGGCTGGGCTTGGTGATCAGGCCCACAGGTAGGCGGCCAGCCGGCTGGTGGGAAGTGGCGCGGGGGTTAGCCGGGGTGGATGTTGTATTTGGTTAGTTCTTTTTCTACTAGGTGGAGGGATCGCTGGCCGGGGAGGGCGTCGATTTTGGCGTCTATTTTGCGGACTTCGGCCAGGCCGTGTTCGCCGCCGTACAGGTAGGTGAGCATGTGCTTCACCTCGGCCGGCGGCATGATCGTCGAGCCGACGATGCCCCATCCCTTGGAGAGTGCGAAGCGGGCGATCTTCTGAGCCTTCTTGCTGCGGAGCAGGCGGTCGCGTGCCTGGCTGCTGTAGAACGCGACGTGCCGGGTCTCCTGCTTCGCGATCCGCTTGAGGATCTCGGTCAGGACCGGGTGATCCTCGGACTGGATCAGCCGTGTGTACGCCGAATGTGCGCACCACTCGTTGATCGCGCCCCACGCCATGTGCGTGGCGATGAAGTCCTCGCCGATGATGTTCGCCAGCAATGACTGCCGAATCGGCGCGAGCCGGTCACGCCAACCGAGCCGGGAACGGACCGCGCGGGTGTGCTCGGGCCCGGTCGGGACGCCGTGCCGCTCGAGCACCTCGTCCAGTACTTCGCCGTGCCAGTACTCCTCGAGGTTCCACATCGTCAGGAAGACGGTGACCTCGGGATCGGCGTGCGACGGTGTAACGAGCAGATCGCGCAGGTAGCAGACGGTGTGCGTCTCCACATCGCTCATATAGCTGAGGCAACGCAGCGCGTCATCGGACAGCGGCTGGGTCTCGAACGTGGACATGTCGAGGTCGTCCCAGCGGATGCGGGTCGAAGTCTGGGCGTAGTGATCGATGTCGAAGCTCACGGACATCCTTCGGCACACTCGGGCGACCGGATGGCCGCGATCCGACGAATGACAACGAGCGTACGACCTCCGCCCGACAGTTAGCCATCAAGTTGCCCGACAACGTCCTGCCATTCACGCCACTCGTCGGAGACGCCTGATTCGCGCCCTCCCGAGCAGTTGGAGAAGTCACCCGGAAGAAACGCTCCCGGCGCTGTGAGCAAGTCGCCGAGTCGCTCTCGCTGCGAGTTCCTCGACCACGTGATCCGCGCTCTCGGGAAGCGCGTTGATCGGGAACCAAGCGAGGTCGTGAGACTCCTCGCTGACCACGTAGTCAGTACCAACAGTCGCGGTCACAAGGAACTGCACGTCCAGATGGAATGTTCCCGCACACCCGCCGGCGAGGATCTCGTGACGGGACAGTTGAAGCGGTGACGGATCGATCGACAGGTCCGTCAGCCCAGACTCTTCCGTAGCCTCGCGCAGTGCAGCTCCGGCCAGCGTGCTGTCGCCGTTCTCGCAGTGTCCGCCGAGTTGCAGCCATCGCCCGACGGTCTTGTGCAGCGTGAGCAGCGCCCGGCTGCCCGTCGCGTCCACCACCAGCGCGCTCGCCGTCAGGTGCTCCGGCCGGCAACTGCGCCACATCGCGTCCGGGTGCTCTGCCAGCCATCGCAGGTAGTGCTCCCGGAGCTCTGCTTGCGTACCGTCGGGCGCACGCCACCCGTCCAACGTCATCACCGCATCGTCATGAAGCACCAGGTCAGTCTCCATGACGCCACCCCCAAAACTCATCGCGCGCCTCCAGATGATCAGCCCGCAAGCGCCGTACTCGGACAGGCAGACACAACACGACCCCGCTGGAACCTGCCGAATGGCTTCGTCCCGCGGGGTCGTGCTGTCGTACGCCGTTCGGTGTGCGGACTACTTGGTGGTGCCGGGGTCGTTGCCCTCGTCACCTTCTTGCTTCGGCGTGTCCGACGCGTCGTCATCGGGGAGGAAATCGGTGATGTCGATGTCGGCCAGCTCGCCTGCGTGCTGAGCGAACCCGATCGGGTCGTCCAGGTCGCCGGCACTCGGAAGCAGGTCCGGGTGCGACCAGAGCTCGTCACGGCCGTCGACGCCGCGAGCGTCACGGACAGCCGCCCACAGGTTCGCCGCGTCGCGAAGTCGTCGTGGGCGAAGCTGGAGACCGACCAGCGTGGCGAACGTCTGCTCTGCCGGTCCACCGGCCGCCCGACGCCGGCGTACCGTCTCCGAGAGCTGCACTGCCGCCGGCATCCGCTCCTTGGTCGCCTGCCGTACGACGTCGTCGACCCAGCCCTCGACGAGCGCGAGGGCGGTCTCGAGCCGGACGAGCGCGGCCTTCTGCTGCTCCGAGTCCTCCGGCTCGAACAGGCCGCCCGCGAGCGCTTCCTGCATGGCCTCGGGGTTCTGCGGGTCGATGTCCGCCATGGCTCGCTCGATCTTGCCGGTGTCGACCTCGATACCCGCGGCGTAATCCGCCACCGCGGCCAGCAGATGCTGCCGCAGCCACGGGACGCCGGCGTACAGCCGCTGGTGCGCGACCTCGCGGAGCGCCAGGTACAGCCGGACGTCCTCGTCGGTCAGTCCGAGGCCCTCAGCGAACTTGGCGACGTTGTCCGGTAGTAATACAGCCTGGCCGGTCGGTCCGAGCGGCAGTCCGATGTCGGACGAGCTCACGACCTCGCCGGCCAGCTCGCCCAGTGCCTGGCCGACCTGGGCACCGAAGATCGAGCCGCCCAGCTGGCGCAGCATCCCGGCCATCGGCCCGGCGAGTTGCTGTGCGTCGGCGGGAAGGGCGTTACCCATCGCACCGGCGACGTGCTCGGCGACGGGGTCGACCACGGTCTGCCACACGGGCAGCGTGTTCTCGACCCACTCCGCCCGGCTCCAGGCCGCGGAGGTGGTGGATGCTTCGGGCAGCGTTGTTGCCTCGTCCAGCCAGTGCTCGGCCAGCCGGACCGCGTCCGCTACTCGGTCGGTGTCCGTGGGGGTGACGGAGCGGTCTCCGGCGGCGGAAACCGTCTTGCGTGCGATGTCCTTGGCCAGATCCCAGTTCACCGGCCTGCCGTCGCCGGAACCGCTGAGCAGCTGCTGGACCTGCGCGAAGATCGCATTCAGGTCGGGAGCGCCGCCCGCGCCGGCCGCACCGGAGAACTGCTGGAACATGGCCTCGAACGGAGTTCCCTTGAACGGGTTGTCCGGTTCGTCGCTCATCGGAGTGGGCCTTCCTGTGCGGGTGGGGCGTACTACTCCAACGTACTGGTTCCACCGACCCGTTCCTCCCCCGGCGAACGCATTACTGCTCCTGTTCGCCGCCGGCAGACCGGCACCCCGCCGTGGGGCCGCACCAACGGCCCCGATTGTGGGGGTGGAGGCAACAGTCGGCCAGGCTGGCCTCGCCGCCCGGGACCTGCGGCGAGTCCATGTGCGGAGCGTGCGCGGGAGATGGCTCAGCGCGGTGATCTCGGCGTCCAGCCGGAGGCCTCAGAGGTCCGGTGGTGGGAGTTGGGGGCTTGGTGGGGGAGAATCGGGGGTGTGGGGGTTGGTTCGTGGTACGTGTTCGGGGTGGTTTCCCAGCGGGAATGAGGAATGGATGAGGGACGCGATCAGGCTGCTGGACATCCGGGAGGACGTCCTGTCCACCGACGAGGTGCTGGCCGCTGTGGCTGATCCGACCGCCGGCGGGACGGCTCTGTTCATCGGCACCGTGCGGAACCACGATCACGAGAAGCCGGTTGACCAGCTCAGCTACGAGGCGCACCCGGACGCCCTGGACCACCTGCGGACAGTGGCGGAGCGTGTCTGTGCCAACTCTGCAGTGACCGCGCTGGCCGCCGTACACCGGACCGGGGACCTCAAGATCGGGGACACCGCCGTGATCGTCGCGGTGGCCGCTGCGCACCGGGATGTCGCGTTCGCCGCTTGCCGGCAGTTGATCGACGACCTCAAGGCGGAGGTCCCGATTTGGAAACACCAGCACTTCACCGACGGTGCCAGCGAGTGGGTCGGCGCTCACTGACACGTACGCTGGGCGCATGAAGGTGGCCGGATGAAGGTTTTGGCGTGGCTGGCGTTCCCGGTGGTCGCCACGCTGCTGGCGATGTGCTGGGCGGCTTGGCGCGGGCGGAGCCGCGGTCCACGCCGGTCCGGTGGCGCCTTCGACTCGGTCGAGGACTTCCGTCGCTTCAACGACGCACTCGCCGCTCCCGGTCCCCGCGCCACCCCGGAACGCCGCCGCGGCCTGAACCGCGCGCACAAGACCGGCGCTGACAAGCCGGACGTAAACAAGGCTGACAAGTCCGATCACGTCGCCAACCCCTCCTCTCCTGACGCGCCGGACTCAGCCAGCGAGTCGCGTACGGCGGACCGACTCAGGCCGGCGGGGACACTTCGGGCCGGTGGGACGTTGGGTTCAGCAAAGACACACGCCATCGAGAAGCTCGGTACGACCGAGATGTTCGGTTCCACCAAGATCGCAGGGCAGGGTTCGTGACACGTCGTACCGCAACACTGGTCACTTCGATCATCGTGCTGGTCGTTTCGCTCGGGCTGGTCACCGTCTTCTCGGTGCCTTTCGTCTCGTTCAGCCCTGGGCCGGTGAAGGACACCCTCGGTACGTCGAGCAACAACAAGCCGGTCATCGAGATCACCGGGCACGACACGTTCCCGACCACCGGCCAACTGGACCTGACCACCGTGTCTGTCACCTCGCCCGGGCGTGAACTCACGCTCCCGCAGGCGATGCGGAACTGGCTCGACCCGCACAACGACCTGTTCCCGCGCGACATTATCTACCCGCCGGACCAGAGCGCCGACCAGGTCGAGGAGCAGAACACCGCCGAGATGACCGGCTCGCAGGACAGTGCGGTCGCCGCCGCCCTGCAGGCAGCCGAGGTCCCGTACCACCCCAAGGTCTCGACGGTCGCCAAGGACACCCCGGCCGACGGCAAGCTGAAGCCTGGTGACGTCGTCCTGGCCGTCGACGGTGTCGCGATGTCGCAGGTCCCGCAGGTCGGCGAGAACGTCCGCAAGCACAAGGTCGGCGAGAACGTCGCGTTCCTGATCCGGCGCAACGGGGCGGAGCAGACCATCCAGGTGAAGACCGCCGCCACTCCTGGCGACGAGACCCGGCCGATGGTCGGCATCACCATCGGGGTCGACTCCCCGGTCAAGGTGACGGTCAACCTCGGCCAGGACATCGGCGGCCCGAGCGCGGGCACGGCGTTCGCGCTGGCCATCTACGACAAGCTCACACCGGGTCCGCTGCTGGACGGCAAGCACATCGCGGGCACCGGCACGATCGACGCGCTCGGCCAGGTCGGCCCGATCGGCGGCATCCAGCAGAAGATCGCCGGTGCCAAGAACGACGGCGCCTCCATCTTCCTGGTGCCCGCCGACAACTGTGAGGCGGCGATGCACGCCGGCGTGAAGGGCATCCAACTGGTGAAGATCACCACACTGACCGAGGCGATCGCCGCCATCAACGCAGCAGTCAGCGGACAGGGGAAGGTCCCCTCGTGCGCACCGTGAGCACCGTGAACGTACCGGCCGGCCGAAGGGGAGAGCTGACGGCATGGATTCCGTAGGCACTCTGCCTCCCGACGCGCTCAGTCGCGCGGTGATCGAGATCGAGAAGCACGTGAGCAGCGCGGGCTGGGACCAGCCCGCGCAACTGTTCGCGCTGGTCCCCACTGACGAACTACTGCGCGCCGAACCACAACTGGCCGCGGAACTCGGCACCGACGACGCCTCCCAGGCGCTGACCCCGGTCGCGCAGGGAGAGCTGCCCGGCAGCCTCGAGGACGAGCATCTGGCCGACGCGCTAGGCCGGATCGAGTGGCCCGACGGGGTCAGCGGCTGCGCGCTGTCGATCGAGCGGATCGTGCTGCCGGCCACGGCCGAAGCAGGTCTGTCCAGCGCCGACTCGGACGCCGAGCTCGCCCGGATGGCCGGCAGTGACCCCCGCCGCCACGAGGTGCGGATGGTCGCGGCGGTCCTGCGTGAAGGCAGCCGCTTCGGTGCGGTCCGGCTCCGCTCCCACGACGAGGACAGCGCCGTACTGACCGGCGCAGACTTGGTCCCCACGCTGTGCGAAGTACTGTCGTTGACATTCGAGCCTTCGGTCGGCAGCCGGCCTGGCCGAGGTCCTGGGGTCGATGGCATGAATGACAATGAGGAGAATCGACCATGAGCGACGGCGTCTACGACATGCCGGAGGAGCCGCGACGGCCGCGGCGAACAGGTGGTGGTCGGCCTCGGGCCCTGCTGCCGACGATCGCGACACTGATCGTGCTGCTGATCCTCTTCAGCGTCTTCACCGACATCTGGACCCAGCGGTTGTGGTACCGCTCGGTGGACCTCGGTTCCGTGTTCGGCACGGTGCTCGGGACCCGGGTACTGCTCTTCTTCGTGGTCGGTCTGCTGATGGCGGCCGCCGTTGTAGCGAACATCGTCATCGCCTTCCGCACGCGGCCGCGGGTCGCGCTCGCGCCGTCGCCCAGCCCGGGCTTCGAGCGGTACGGCGATTTGCTCCAGCAGCGCGGCAAGATCGCCATCGGCGTGGTCGCCACCCTGATGCTGGTCTTCGGCGGCTCGGCCGCGTCGGGCGAGTGGAAGGTCTTCCTGGCCTGGCGGAACCGGACCCCCTTCGGCGTCACCGACAAGCACTTCAACAAGGACATCGCGTTCTTCGTCTTCGACTACCCATGGCTGCGCGTCCTGCTCGGCTTCGGCTACTCGATCGTGCTGCTGTCGCTCGTCGCGGCGATCATCACGCACTACCTGTACGGCGGATTCCGGCCGTCCGCGAAGGGGCAGAAGGCTTCCGGGGCCGCGCAGGTGCAGTTCTCGGTGCTGCTGGGCCTGCTCGTCCTGCTGAAGGCCTTCAGTTACTGGCTGGACCGTTTCGGCCTGACGACGTCGGACGCCAAACTGTTCACCGGTATCTCCTATACCGGTGACCATGCGGTTCTGCCCAGCAAAGAGATCCTGGCGGTCATCGCAGTTCTGTGCGCCGGACTGTTCTTCGCCAACGTGGTGCGGCGGACCTGGCTGCTGCCGGGTGTCGGCACCGTCGTACTGATTCTGTCGGCGATCCTGCTCGGCGCGTTGTGGCCGGCAGCACTGCAGCAGTTGCGGGTACGCCCGAGCGAGCCGGTGCGTGAGGCGCCGTACATCACCAAGAACATCGAGTCGACGCGCCAGGCCTACGGCCTCGAGGGCGCCGAGGTGGTCAACTACCAGGCCAAGCAGACCGCGACCCCGTCGGAGCTGACGCAGGATGCCGAGGTACTGCCCGGTATCCGGCTGATCGACCCGAGCGTGGTCGGCCCGACCTTCGAGCAGTTGCAGCAGGTGCGTGGCTTCTACTCGTTCCCGACCGACCTCGACGTCGACCGGTACAAGATCGGCGACAAGGTCAGCGACACCGTCATCGCGGTCCGCGAGGTGCAGGTCGACCGGTTGCCGGCCGGCCAGCGCAACTGGAACAACGACCACACTGTCTACACCCACGGCTACGGCGTGGTCGCCGCGAACGGCAACCAGCGCGCCGAAGACGGTACGCCGGTCTGGTCGGAGAAGGACCTGCCGCCGACCGGTCAGCTCGGCGACTACGAGCCCCGGATCTACTTCGGTGAGCAGTCCCCGGACTACTCGATCGTCGGCGGCCCGCAGGGCGGCTCGCCGGTCGAGCTCGACACTCCGGAAGGCAAGAGCGGCGGGGACCCGACGCTGAACACCTACCAGGGCAAGGGCGGCGTCGCGGTCGGCACCTTCTTCAACCGGTTGCTGTACGCAACCAAGTTCCGGGACGCGAACCTCCTGCTGTCCAGCCGGGTGAACCCCGACTCGAAGATCCTCTACGACCGCAACCCGCGCGAGCGGGTGGAGAAGGCCGCGCCCTGGCTGACGCCGGACGGCGACCCGTACCCGGCCATCGTCGACAACCAGGTTGTCTGGATCGTCGACGGCTACACGACCTCGGCGAACTACCCGTACGCGGAGAAGGTCGCGCTGGACGACAGCACCCGGGACACCACGACCGGCCGCGGCACCATCGCGCAGCAGCCGAGCGAGGAGATCAACTACATCCGCAACTCGGTCAAGGCGGTCGTCAACGCGTACGACGGCTCGGTCGAGCTGTACGCCTGGGACGAGAACGACCCGGTGCTGAAGACGTGGATGAAGGCTTTCCCGAACACGGTCAAGCCGCGCTCCGACATCTCGCCGTCGCTGATGTCCCACCTGCGCTACCCGGAGGACATGTTCAAGGTCCAGCGCGATCTGCTGGCCAAGTACCACGTGACGGACGCGGGCACCTGGTACCAGAACAGCGACCTGTGGCGCGTTCCGGCCGACCCGACCGCGGTGTCGTCCGGAAGTGACTCGTCGGTGCAAAGCAACCAGCCTCCCTTCTATCTCTCCCTGCGGATGCCCGGTCAGACCGAGCCCAAGTTCTCCCTGACGTCGGTGTACGTGCCGAACGCGGAGCGGGAGAACCTGACCGCATTCATGGCCGTCGATTCGGAGGCGACCTCGCCGGACTACGGCAAGTTCCGAATACTCCGATTGCCCGGCAACGTGCAGATCCCCGGTCCGGGACAGGTCTTCAACAAGTTCCAGACCGACGAAGGGATCAGACAGGCGCTGCTCCCGATCAACCAACCGAGCAGTGGCGCGAGAGCGCAGTTCGGCAACCTGCTGACGCTTCCACTCGGCGGTGGTCTGCTCTACGTCCAGCCGGTCTACTCGGTCCGGACGAGCGGAGCAGGTAGTTATCCGGTGCTGCGGTACGTGCTGGTCTCCTTCGGAGATCGGGTCGCCTACGGCGGGACGTTGCAAGAGGCGCTGACCAAGGTCTTCAACACCAGCGTCGATACCGGTGAAGAGCCGCCAGGCTCCAAGCCGCCACCAGCGTCGACGCAGAACCAGACGGTCAAGCAAGCGCTCGCCGAAGCGCAGGCCGCGTACACGGCTGCGCAGGCTGCCCTGACGAAGGGCGACCTGGCCGGCTACCAGGCTCAGGTCACCAAGATGAAGCAGGCGATCGACAAGGCCGTGGCGGCCGGTGCAGTAGTCACACCGCCCACTCCCACACCGAGTGGGACACCGTCGACGCCGACTCCATCGAGTCCACCGACGTCACCGACAGGCTGATCCACGGGCTGTGACCGGGGCGGCGACACCGACAACTGTCGGGGTCGCCGCCCCGTTTCGTTGCCCGAGGCTACTGACTCAGGTCGTGGTCTCCGGGTGGAAGCCGGTGGCGGTGTTGAGAAGGTCGTCGTCGGTGAACCGCTCGTGGTCGATGGACACCTCGGCCGCGACGCCTGGCGAGACGAAGTAGAACACCTCGTCCCCAGCGGCCAGACCGTCGTACTCGCCGACCTTGACCGCGTGGAGCTCCCAGCTGTCCGGATCTTTCTCCTCGTACTCGATCAGGAAGGTCTTCAGGGCCTCGAGGTCGGTGAGTTTCTCACCGCGCAGCGTCTTCGCGGTCAGGTCGACCCGGTACGCACCCTCGGGATCCGGGCCGGTCTCCCAGACCCGGCTGTGGAACCTCACGTCCTCCCACTCGTACTCGAAGTCGCTCGGCGTCCCAAGACCGTCGGGGAGGTTCTCGATCACGAAGCCGTCCAAGATGTCCGCCCTCTGCTCGGTCGATGGGGGAGCCACGCAATACCCCGGGCGCGGCTCGATGCTGCTCGCCGTGGCCGTTGTGGTCCAGGCGCCGAATGAGGCGAGGACGACGGCGCTCCCGATCACGATACGACGGGTCGACGGCACGAATCGGGAACGACGGGACGAACACGACATGACTACCTCCTGGACCTCGACGCCTCGCTTGCTGCAAGGCGTTCCTGCCCAAGAAGATGCAGCGATCGCGGCCCTCCCCGACACGCGATTTCGTACCTGTGGACAACGAGGTCAGTACCCGATCAGCCGGTGCAGCCGATGGAACGTCTGCTCGAACCCGAGCTTCGGCCACGTCCGTGACGACAGCAGGTTCGTGACCCGCCAGTCGGTGACCACCGATGTGTACCCGGTGTCGGCCGACCACTGCAGGACGGCCTCACCGAGCGCACGGCCGGCGCCGTGACCGCGGGCCTCGGGCAGTACGGCGGCGAACCCGAGGAAGCCGGCGTTGTCCGGCCGCGCCAACCCGCTGTGCGAGCTCGACTTGTCCAGGGAGCATCCGATCGACGAGCCGATCACGCGCCCGCCGTACTCGGCCACGAAGGTCGCGTAGTCCGGATCGTCGATCGACTCCTCCCAATCGTCCAGCGCCTCCTGCATCGTGGGCATCTCCCCGGCGGAGAACACCGGCGAGAGTGCCTGGTGCTGCGGCAGCACCAGGTCCAGTTGCGCGAGTACGGCGATGTCGTCGCGAACAGCACGTCGTACGGTGAGGCGCGGGTACTCCGGTGGCGGAGTCGTCGGCGCCGGACGGATCGCATGCGCGTGCTGAGAGCCGAACGCCAGCCGGAACCACGCATCCAGCAGCTCCGGATCGTCCGGCACCAGCGCGTACTGGGCGATGCGGCCGTCGTCCACCCACTTGGTGGCCGCGGCGGCGTACAGGTCGCGGATGTGTTCGGGCTCACGTACGGCGTGGCCGGCTGCCTCGACCCAGATGTTCGGGCCCCACATGGTGGACGGCTTGGGTGCGCCCAGCAGGTAGCCGGTCAGCTCGCCGTCCTCGAGGATGACGGCGCCGGACGCGCTCTCGCTCTCCCACAGCGCAGTCACCTCGACCAGCGCGAGCCGCTCGCTCTCGTAGTCCGCAGGCAGCAAAGGGTGACGCTTACGATGCTCCTGGTGCCGCTCCGCGAGCAGTCCTGCGGACGCAGGCAGGTCCGCCTCCCGGAACGGGCGGATGAGGTGTCGGGACATACCCGGACGGTACGCCGCACCACCCGCCCCTGACACGGATTTTCGGCCGCCACGAGTCACACCGGGAGCCGATTTGGTTGCTCAGCCCCGATCCCCTAAACTAAAGACACAACGACGCGGGGTGGAGCAGCTCGGTAGCTCGCTGGGCTCATAACCCAGAGGTCGCAGGTTCAAATCCTGCCCCCGCTACGGAAGAAGGCCCGGACCATCAGGTCCGGGCCTTCGCTTTGTCATATGGGTCTGACCTGGGTTTTGTGCGTGGCCCGTTGCCCTACGGCTGGACTCCTAGGTCACGCTGATACCAGGTGCCTCGCTTACCGCCGAGGTCGGCTGGGCCGGCCGGGCCAACCGGGACGAACCCGGCCTTGACCAGCACCTTCTGGGAAGCGACATTCTCGCGGGAGGTGGCCGCCCGCAGTGTGCGCAGCCCGTGCCGCGCCGCCGCCAGCCGGCACAGCTCCCGGACGGTCTCGGTCGCCACACCGCGGCCGGCGACGTGCTGCGCAACCCGATAGCCGAGGTTGGCAGTGCCGTCTTCGAGGTCGTACAGGTTGAACCGGCCCAGAACCGAGCCATCCTCGGCGACGAGCACGTAGAAGGCGCAGATGCCGGCCTCTTGCTCAGCCAGCAAGGCGCTGTGCCGGTCGGTGAACTGGTCGTAGAACTCGTCGCCCCGGTCGGAGATCGAGGCAGCGAAGTACGCGCGGTTCGCCAGCTCGAAGGCCAAGACCGCCGAGGCATGGCCAGCATGCAGGCGTTTCAACTCGGGCACCGCCCGACTCTACCCAGATGGGTGCGCGGAGGGCCCCTGAGTTTCCGCCAGCGGCAGACAGCCCCAGATTGGGGCACACGATCTACGACTGCAGTACTAGCAGGATAGCGACGCGGGGCCGTCGTTGAGTGTTGCTCGCCCATCCTGTTCTTCACTAGTTGCCCCAACGACCTGCACTCCGGGGAGGTCGGAACGTCGCGTTCCGGTGGTTGCTGCGAGCACCCACATGCCGTCGTATCGATCCCGAGGCGCACGAAATCCTCCAGAGCAGTCCGGGAGGGGTGTCGGATCGGGTTGGTGGTGTTCGTTGCAGGGGTAAGGGCGCCTCGGACAGGGCGCGAGACTGGTGGGCAACGGACTGACGTCCCTGACTGCCGAACCATGCTGTCTTGACACCACAGGAGATGATCTTCAGATGCGTTACCTGGTTTCCGTGATCGATGACAAGAGCAATCCCGGCAGCATGGACCGGCGGCCTGCCATCAGCGCGTTCAACGAACGACTGATCGCCGAGGGCTACTGGGTCTTCTCGGGCGGACTCGCGGACACCGATGAGGCCACGGTCATCGACAACCGGGGCGAGCGGGCGGTGTTCAGCGACGGGCCTTTCGTGGAGTCGAAGGAGTACCTCGCCGGCGTCTGGGTGTGGGAGGCCCCCGACCTGGATGTGGTGCTCAAGCTCGCCGCGGAGGCGTCGAAGGTCTGCGATCGGAAGATCGAGGTACGGCCGTTCCAGTGAGCGACGGGCGCCGGCCGAGCAACGGCGCAGGATCCGGCGGCGCCGGGTTGCGGCGGCCGTAGAGACGCGGCCTGTTGTCGATCGGCCGCGACTCGCGCGGTACGCGACTGGCCAACGCGACGAAGTCGTTCGGCGCTTCTCGGTGGCGTGTTGGCCGCGACGTGTCTGGCTGTCGCGCGGCTGAGAAGCGTGCCTTTGTGCCTCGACACCACCGCGGCTGACGACACACTCGCCCGGGAGATCGCTACGAATTTGTGGCGGTGTCGGATCCGGTCAGGGGCGTTCGTAGTGGGGGTGAGAGGCCGCCCAGGAGGGGCGCCCGGGGTAAGGGAAGGACGTTCCTCATGACTACCTTGACGGAGCCGCGCACAGTCGTCACACACCGCTCCAGTCGCCGGCTGTGGGCCATCCTGGGGCTGGTTCTGCTTGCAGACGCCCTCGATGTCATCGATGCGACCGTCACGAACATCGCGGCCCCCACGATCGCCGGCGAGCTCCACGGTGGTGTGAGTCTGATCAAGTGGTTGGGACCGGCGTACATGCTCGCCATGGGTGTCCTGCTCCTGGTCGGCGGACGGCTGGGTGACAAGTTCGGCCAACGCAGGCTTTTCCTGATCGGCATGGGCGGGTTCACCGTGGCCTCGGCAGTCGCCGGTTTCTCACCTGACCCGGCCCTGCTTATCGCCGCCCGGGTTGCCCAGGGCGCGTTCGGGGCTCTACTCATCCCGCAGGGCATGGCGATCATGACGAAGGCGTTCAGCCGCGACATGCTCGCCAAGGCGTTCGGGCTCTTCGGACCGGTTCTGGGTCTGTCCAGTGTCGGCGGCCCGGTCCTGGCCGGATTCATCATCAGCGCCGACTTGTTCGGTCTGTCCTGGCGCCCGATCTTCCTCATCAACCTGATCCTCGGCAGCATCGGGCTGGTCATGGCCGCCAAGATCCTGCCGCGTGACGACGGCGATCGCTCGACCGTCGTCGACGGTTGGGGCTCCGGCCTCCTTGCGGTCGCCATGATCGGGCTGCTGTACGGCCTGATCGAGGGCTCGACCAATGCCTGGAGCGTCGTACCCGTCACCGCGATCACCGTCGGCGTCCTGTTCTTCGCAGCCTTCGCCTATCGTCAGCGCACCGCAGCGCACCCGCTCATCATGCCCTCGCTGCTGAAGAACCGGGGTTTCATGTCCGCAATGCTCGTGGGCCTGGCCGCCTTCGCCGCCGGCACCGGCCTGATCTTCGTACTGTCGCTGTTCCTGCAGGAGGGACTGCACGCCAGTCCTCGGGACGCCTCGCTCGGCCTGGTGCCGCTCACCGTGGGGCTCATCGCCGCCGCGTTCGCCGCCATGGGTGGCCTGGTCACCAAGCTCGGTCGCAGGCTCGTCGTCATCGGCCTCGTCGTCGCCCTCGTCGGTTGCGGCTGGGTCCTCGTCCTCGTCGATCACTTCGGCACGAACGTCAGCATCTGGGCCCTGGCCCCGGCGTTCGTCGTCGTCGGCATCGGCACCGGCCTCACCTTCACCACGATCCCCAACGTTGCTCTCGGCGACGCGAAGCCTGACGAAGCCGGCAGCGCCAGCGGCTCGCTCAGCTCGATCCAGCAACTCGCCTCAGCGATCGGCTCGGCCGCGGTCACGTCGGTCTTCTTCCACGCCGCAACCTCCGGACTGGCCCACGCGATGAAGGTCACTCTGATCGTCGTTCTGGCCATTACGGCCCTCAGCCTCCCGATCGTTGCCCTGATGCCCCGCAACGCACCCTCAGAACCCCAGCAGTAACGGGCCGAACCTGGCGAGCACGGCCCCCGCTGCGGAAGAAGGCCCGGACGTGGTGGTCCGGGCCTTCTTTTGCCTGATAGTCGGCTAAGAAGATGGGCGCGAGGACACTTCGACGTCGCCGGCGACGTTGATACTGGTGAGATGGCCGGTGCGGCCCTCACGGAGGAGATTGGTCATGAGCATCATCGGAGACCTGGTCGGTTACGCCTTGACGGCGTTCATTCTGCTGTTGATCGTCCGGATGGTGCTGGACTGGACGGGTGCGTTGGCGAGTGGCGGACAGCGGGCCGGCCGGGTGCGTTCAGTGACTCACGCCTGGACGGAGCCGGTGATCGCGCCGGTACGGCGGAGGCTGCCGCCGTTGCGGGCGGGCGGTCTGGCGATCGACCTCGCGTTCACCGTGGTATTCGTCGCGGCGCTGATCCTGCGCTCGATCGCCTTCAGCCTGTAGGTGCAGCCGGACGGTTGTGTCGGATAGTAGAGATTGCTCTTGCATAGGAAATCTTCTGCGGTTACCGTCTGAGGATGACCGAGAAGCTGACGAATGACGCGCATCGCCACCTGGGCATCATGCCTGCGTTCCCGTTCTACGGCGGGCCGCCGGCCAATCCGGACATCCTGGCTCGGGCTACGGTTGCCGAGCTGATCGAGGACCTCGATCGGGAGGGCGCCGAGCGGGCGCTCGTGTTGCCCAACTACGGGGTGCCTGACGCGTCAGTGTCCTTCGGGTTCAATCCCCTGGTGATCGAGGCGGCGGCCAAGGACGATCGGATCCGCTGCGGGTTGTGGGTCTCGCCGCGGCCGCAGGACGCCGAGCTCACCACCGCGGCGCTCGCTCTGGCCGGGGAGCCGGGCGTGGTCGCCCTGAAGACCAGCTTCCTGCTGGGTGGGGCTGTCGAGGATCCGGAGTGCGCTCCGCAGCTCGAGCAGATCTTCGGCGCTGCACGCGAGCGCGGCCTCGTCGTACACGTTCACACCTCGCCTGGTGCGGCGTCCGACATCGACCAGGTCGGCAAGCTGGTCGACCGCTACGGAGACGAAGTCAAGATCCACCTCGTGCACTTCGGCGGCGGCATGAGCGGGCACATCAAGTTGATCAACGAGCGGTTCTTCAACTGGATCGAGGCCGGCAAGCAGGTCTACACCGACACCAGTTGGGCGATCGGCTTCGCGCCGCGTTGGCTGGTCCGGGAGATCGAGCGGCGCGGGATCGGCCAGGACCGGGTGCTGTTCGCCAGCGACGAGCCGTGGGGCGACTACGTCGGCGAGGTCGCTCGCCTCCGCGAGGCCGCCGGCGACGGCGAACTGGCCGACTTGGTTCTGCGCGACAACTTCAACACCCTGTACGGCTCATAGTTGCGCCGACGACAGCAGCAGGGCTTGGCCGAGGTTGTACTCGATGATCCGTTGCATGAAGTCGCGGTTCGGATAGTCCCCGTCGAGCACGCGTAGCGGGCCCGCAGTCAGCGAGATGTGCTCGGCGAGCGTGTAGAGCGCGAGGCGGCCCTCGTCCAGGTCGGGGACCGCCACCTGCGGATAGTCGTCGCCGAGTCGGTTGAGCATGAACGCGTGCTCCCATTCGACGTCGAAGTACAGCATCTCCTCGACGTCGATCAGGACAGGGTTTCCGTCGCGGTCCACCAGCACGTGGTCCAGCCCCAGTTCGCCGTGCACCACGGAGTACTCGGCCCTTGACTGCACTGCCGCGGCGAGCTCGTGGAGCCGTTCCTCCAGGCGGTTGCGGGCGCTGGCCACCCTCGGATCACGCGCGGCCGCCTGTGCGACGCAGCGCAGCGCGAACTCGAGGACGACTCCTGGGTGCCATGGTCATGCCTCTCCGCCTCGCCAACCAGTGCACGGTATGTGAGGGCCAGCCCACGGTGCGAACCGTATCTGCGACCGGTCCCACAGCGGAGTTGGGACCTGGGATCGCATCCTGAAGGCCGTGCGGGCCGTGGCAGTGGAGGATCGCGCTCGGCCGATCCAACACGGAGATCGCCCGCCACCTGGTCGTTTCGGACAAGACCCACATCACGAACGTGTTCGCCAAACTCGGCGTCACCGACCGAGCCCAAGCCATCGTCAAAGCCCGCCACGCCGGCCTCGCTTGACCTCAAGTCCCCTTCAGCTTGCAGGATCGTCGCATGAGGATCGAGGGTGCGGTTCCCAGTCAGGCCGATGTCGACGCGATCGTGGCGCTGGTGGCCAAGGTGCAGGAGGTGCAAGGCAACGAGGACGTGGACGGGTTCATCTCGTTGTTCCGCAAGGATGCGGTGTGGGTGACCGGGCACGGGAAGCGGCTGTACGGGCGCGACACGATCGAGGCGTTCACCCGGAAGGTGCTCCCCGGAGCGATGAAGGACTCCTCCGCGACGTACGAGCGCGACCATCTGTTGTTCGTGCGGCCGGACATCGCTGTGGTGAACGTGAACCAGACCTACGTCGAGCGTGGCGGTACGACGGGTTCGCACGGGAGCCCGGTGTACTTCCTGGCCAAGGACGGCAGCGATTGGGAGATCGCCGCCGCCCAGAACACCAGCGTTGTCTGAGCTACTTGACGGCGAGTTCGCCCAGTTCGGACCAGTCGGACTGGGGGACCTTGAAGTTGACGATGCGGGGGGTTTCGACCAGGTGGGGCGGGAGGTGTTGCTGGGCTGCCTTGAAGTGGTCGGAGGTGACGTGTGCGGTGGCGCCGTCGTCGTCGGCGAAGGCTTCGACCAGGACGTACTCGTTCGCGTCGTCCAGTGAGCGGGACCAGTCGAACCAGAGACAGCCGGGCTCGGCGCGCGTCGCCGCGGTGAAGTCGGCGGTGATCGAAGGCCAGTTCTCGGCGTGCTCCGGCTTCACCCGGAACTTGGCGGTGATGAAGATCATCAGGTAATCCTCCGCAGGGTCGAATGGGTCCGGATCGATGCTATCGGTGACCGCACCGGCCCGGTCGTCGCAATCTGAGATCGCCGTAGAGTCGCAAAGGAAGCAACAGCCCGGTCAGAAACCTAGTTGCTGCCGCAGGGACTCCAGTGTGTGCGACGTCTCCAGCGTGCGCTCCGCATCCGCTGCGGCCACCGCCTGCGCCAGGGCGTCCGCGGTGACGATCGTCGTCAGCATCTCCGCGGTGATCCCGGTGACCGTGTTCGGCACGTGGATCGCCACCGTCACGTCGTTCGCCAGCCGCTCGGCCACGTGCTCCTCGCTGAGCAGGATGATCCCGGCGCCGACCGCCCTCGCCCGGTCGATCACGACCTCGCCGTCGATGATGAGCCGGCCCGGCGCGATCACGATCACCACGTCCTCGGACCCGATGCCGAGCAGGTCGTCGGCGAGCTGGAACCCGGCTGTCCGGATGCACCGGCTGCGCAGGCCGAACCGCCGCAGCTTCAGCATCAGGTACTCCGCTGCCACATAGTTCGCGCCGAACCCGTAGATCGCCAACTCGCGTGCGTCCAGCATCAGCCGGACCGCTTCCTGGTACTTGTCCATCGCCATGTGCTGGTTCAGGAACTCGATCCGCTCGATCGACTCGGTGATGACCCGGTCCCACACGTGCTTGGGGTCGCCGCCGGTGGCCTCCATCCGGTCCCGCAGCCGTTCCTCCCGCCGGGTCGTCGATCGGAACGGCGTCGCCACCCGGTCCTTCAGCTCGGCCAGACCGGCGTACCCGAGGGACTGCAGGGTGCGGATCACCGTGGCGTTGCTGGTCTTGCTCGCCTGGCCGAGTTCCTGCGCGGACAGGTAGAGCAGTCGCTCCGGCGAGATCTCCGACAGCGACCGGCAGACCGCGCGGGACGCGGGCGTGAACTCGTCCCAGTGGTCCCGGATCCGGCGACGCAGGTCGGCCAGCGCCGGATTCCGTGTAACCCCTGTTACCTCATCTGCCATCTGTGTATTATCCGATCCCGTGGCGGCTGTAACGAATCATCCAAGACTCTGAGTTCTGTAACACATCGTAGACTCACCGAAGGAAGTCCATGGCGAACACCTCGACCGTCTATCAGCGGGGCAAGACCCCGATCTTCGCGTCCCAGGTGGACCCGCGGCTGCACTACTGCCTGTACGTGCCGCAGCGGCTGACCAACGACGACCGCGCGCCGCTCATGGTGGTCCAGCACGGGACCGCTCGGTCGGCGGCGACGTACCGCAACCAGCTGGAGGAGTTCGCCGAAGCACAGGGCGTCGTGGTGCTGACGCCGATCTTCCCGGCCGGTCTGGTCGACCCGAACGACCTGCACAATTTCAAGTTCATCGAGTACCAGGGGATCCGGTTCGACCGGATGCTGCTGGCGATCGTGGACGAAGTGGCGGACCGGTTCCCGGTGGCGGCCGAGCACTTCTACCTGCACGGCTTCTCCGGTGGCGGGCAGTTCACGCACCGGTTCCTCTACCTGCACCCGGAGCGTCTGGCCGCCGCGTCGATCGGTGCGCCCGGCCGGATCACCCAGCTGGACGACACGCTGCCGTGGTGGCTCGGGACGAAGGGCTTCGAGGAGAAGTTCGGTCAGCCGATCGACTTCGACGCGCTCCGCCGGGTGCCGATCCAGCTCGTCGTCGGCTCCGAGGACGTGGAGAGCTGGGAGATCATGAACCCTGGCGAGTCCAACTGGATGGACGGCGCCGAGCTCACCGGCACCACACGGATCGAGCGCCTGCGCACCCTGGAGCGGAACTACCGGTCGCACGGCCTCGACATCACCTTCGACCTGGTCGACGGCGCCGCCCACTCCGGCCGCAAGATCCTGCCCACCGTCGAACGCTTCTTCGCGGATCAGCTGAAGATCCGGGCTCAGGAGCCGGTGAGTCCGAGGTAGGCGAGTACGGCCATCACCCGGCGGTTGCTGGTGTCGTCGTCGGCGAGGCCCAGCTTGCCGAACAGTGACGTCGTGTATTTGCTGACGGCGCTCTCGCTGATGAACAGGCGTTGACAGATCGCCTGATTGGACAGACCCTCGGCCATCAGACCGAGCACGGACAGCTCGCGCTCGGTGAGCCGGTCGAGGCGCTTGCTCGACGTACCGCTGGACAGCAGCTTGGCGACGACGGCCGGATCCAGGGCCGTACCGCCGGCCGCGACCCGTTCGAGGGCGTCGATGAACTGATCGGCCTCGAACACGCTCTCCTTGAGCAGGTACCCGACACCGCTGGCGCCGTCGGTCAGGAGCTCACGCGCATAGAGCTGCTCGACATGCTGCGACAGGATCAGGACCGGCAGCCCTGGGACCTCGCGGCGGGCGGCCAGCGCGGCCTTCAGGCCCTCGTCCGTCTGCGTCGGTGGCATCCGTACGTCGATCACGGAGACATCCGGCCGCCACTTCCGCAGTCCATCGAGGGTCTCGGGGCCGGTGGTCGCGGTCGCCACCACCTCGTGCCCGTAGGCCTCGAGCAGACGGACCATCCCGTCCCGCAGCAGGTAGAGGTCTTCGGCTACAAGGATTCGCATGGCACGGTCATCCTCGCACGAGTCGGGCCGCCGTTCGGGCTGGTCAGCTCCAGGGTGCCGTCGAACGCCGCGAGCCGCCGGCGCAGTCCCGCGAGGCCGCCCGCGCCCTCGATCCGGGCTCCGCCACGGCCGTCGTCCTCGATCAGTACGACGATGCCGGTGCCGTCATGGGAGATCGCGATCTCCGCGTGATCCGCCTGCGCGTGCTTGACCGCGTTGGTCAGCAGCTCGGCGATCCCGAAGTACAGAGCGGACTCGATCGGCGGATCCAGCCGCAGTTCGCCGCCTGCGTTGACGGTCGTCTCGAGTGGGGTGTCCATCGCCAGGGCCCGTACGGCGTCGACCAGTCCGCGCTCGTTCAGCACCGGTGGGTTGATGCCGCGGACCAGTTCGCGGAGCTCGGACAGCGACGTGGCCGCGCCGACCCGGGCGTCCTTCAGCAGTGCCTTGGCCGCACGGGGGTCGGTCTCCATCAGCTTCTCCGCGGTCGCCAGCGAGAGCCCGAGCGACACCAGGCGCGCCTGCGCTCCGTCGTGCAGGTCTCGCTCGATCCGGCGGATCTCCGCAGCTTGGGCAACCGTCGCGTCGGCCCGCTGCGCGGTCAGCTCGTCGACCCGGTTCGCCAGAGCCATCGACGGCGTCGGACGCAGGAAGCGTACGGCGATCGGCGCGAACGGGCGCCAGGCGTACGGCGCACTGGCGACCGCCACGACCAGTCCGGCCACTCCGAGCACAGGCCTCGACTGGGTGAATCCGAGGACGGCGGCGACGATCCCAGCCGGCGGAACCGCCGCGGTCAGGCCGGCGGTGACCGCGAGGATCGCCAAGCACCTCAGATCACGCCAGTTCGCCGGATCGGTCCACCGCACGCGCAGCCGCAGGTCCTTCTCGGCATCCCGGCGCGTCTTCTCGTACGAGTGACCGTTCCACCAGAAGCCGGTGGACAGTTGCGTCACCGTCCCCAGCTCCCGGTACCCCTCCGGGATCACCGTGCCAGTCCACCGCGCCAGCAACGACCGGACCATCCCGGCGACCGGCCGGATCAGCAGGAGAGTGCCGAGGCCGACCCAGACGAACGGCACGATCCACGTCCAGGGGCTCCGCCACCAGATCGCCACCGCCACCCCGGCAGCCCAGACGGCAGGCACCAGCATGCTGACGACCAGGACGATGCACGACCGGACGAACCCTACGCAGGCACTCGCAACCCACGACATCGGAAATCTCCTTCTCACTACGGCTTGGTCCTGCCACTGTGCACCACCGAAAGCGTGAAATCGGCGCAATCCGAGTGGAAGTAGGGCTAGCCCCACCCAACCGTGCGGCCAGCCACATACCGTGCCCCACCTGCGGTTTCTAGCGTCTAGGACATGCCAACTCTTACCAGTCAGAAGCAGCTCGAAGCGTTCAACCGGGCCAAGGGTTTCGTCACTCTGTACGGCCTGCTCGCCGGGATCGTCGTCGCCACGGTCGTGGACCGCGCGGCCAGACACCAGGTGGTGCCGGGCTTCCTGTGGGGCCGGTCCTGCACTGTGCTCGTGACGTCCCTCGTGGCCTACTGGCTTCTCACCAGGGCCGCCCGCGGAGCGCGGTGGGCGTACGTCCGCATCCGGGTCATCTCGATCGTGATGCCGATCGCGATCATCGGGGTCGACCTGATCCCGGGGCTGTGCCCGGGGTGGTTCGCGGCGATGCAGGCCGTCTGCGCGCTCGCCATGGTGCCGGTCGCCGTCGTCGTGAACGGTCCGGACCTGCGCGCCGGCTTCGCCCGGTGAGAACAGACGTCGGGCGCCGGGGGGGGGGGGGGGGCGCGCCCCCCCCGGGGGGGGGGGGGGGGCCGGGCGGGGGGGGGGGGGGGGGGGGGGGGCCCGTTGGGGGGGCGGGCGGCGGTGGCCGGGAGCAGCGTTGAGCCAAAGGTGAGTACGGCGGCGGCGCC
>NZ_JBITJE010000022.1:0-46304 GCF_044459685.1 Kribbella sp. NPDC050241 | reverse complement strand
GTCTTCCTCGAGGCTGGTTACGAGGTGGTGGCTTCGCCCACCCTGCGGCGGCGTGTGGTGCGGCGACGACTGGGCAACCATTCATGACCGTCGCCAGACCGGCCCGACGAAGGGACCATGTCGCTCGGACGTGCCGCAGATGGCGTGCGCTGCGGCAACCGGATCTGCCGCGATCCGCGCTTTCGACTGTCGCAGATCACCTGGCGGACGAGTGTCGCGCCGCAGCCGAAGGAGGACAGTCTTGCCGCGTGGCCCGTTGCCGAATCTGGCTCTTATGGATCAAGGCGCGGCCGTGCGGATGCGGCCTCCGGCCGTTCACCGCCCGCGCCCGCCCAGGTGGTCTTCACGAGAGCCAAGAGCATTTGCGTCTGGCGGGGCCTCGCGACGCCGGGATGACGGGTCCGAATCGGCCGGCACTTTGGTCGGCAGACGGGAAGACACATCGGGGTACTTGGAGCCTCATCGCGGACGGGGACCGCGTCGCTAGCATCGCCCCATGGCAGTGACAGCGTCTGGGGTGTTCCGGCGAACCGCGATCGAGCGGACAGATCAACAAGTCTCCTGGGAACGAACGGATCGGGCCTTCTTCTCGAGTGGGGCATGCCACGTGCTGGCCTGGACGTGCAGGGATTTCTATCCCGACAAGGGGATCGCCTTGGCGGCGGTGTACTTGGGTGACTACGAGCATCCACTTCACACGTACGCGAGGTGGGGCACGTGGGCGTTCGATGCGTCGGGTTGGAACCATGAGTCCGAACTCCTGCAGGTCAACAGCGACTTCGAGGGTCTCCCCGTCCGTCAGGTGGAGACGATCAGCAGTGACCTTCGGGAGTTCTGTGAAGAGCACGTGCATCGACAACCGCACCAGTACTGGGCCGATCCGACAGAACGCGCACGCGCCTATGTGGGCCGCTACGACCCGCCCTGGCTCTAGGCACTTCGCTCGTAGCGGGGACATGTGGACCGGGTTGGATGGGTCGGCGGCAGCTTTGAATCTCGAAGACCAGGATCGAAACCTGGCGGGGGAGCAACTGAAGCCCCGGCTCGGGACGCTCTGAGCAGCCTCGTCCGCGTGCTGGCGGATCACATGTGCGTAGACCCGGAGGGTGATCGCCGGATCAGCGTGGCCGAGGCGTTCCGCGACGACGCGGACCGGACACCGGCGATCAGGAGCAGGGCGGCGTACACATGTCGAAGGTCGTGCAGCCGAGCATGCGGCACGAGCCGTCCCAGCCCACCAGCACACCGCAGAAGTCGACCGCCTCGCTGACGTCGCGCAGGCATTCAGCCTGGATGCATGCGTTCCGGGCAATTCCGGTGCGTCGATGAAGTGCGGGTCCTAGAGTGCGTGGGGTGGATCTTTCGCATCTCGGTACGCCGATCGGGCCGATGATCCGGGTCCATGGCGGGTTCGCCAACCGGATGTTCCGGCTCGACACCGACCAGGGATCGTTCGCGGTGAAGGAGTTGAACCTCGTCGACCGCCGCTGGACCTACCGCTTCGAGGACGTGTTCAGGTTCGAGCAGGCGGCGTTCGCAGCCGGCGTACCGATGCCTGAGCCGATCTCGGTCAGCCATCACGCGCTCGTCCACCGGTGGGTGGAGGGAGAGAAGGTGCCCGAAGCACCGGTGTCGGCGGCGTACGCGTTCGAGATCGGTGAGATTCTCGCGCGCATCCACGCACTGGACGTCGAATGGACCGACGTGTCGATCGAGGACCCGACGCCACGGGACTGGCCCGAGCTCGCCGAGCGGGCGGCGGCGACCGGTCAGCCGTGGGCCGACGAACTCGCCTCCCACGTTGAGACGCTGCTCGCGATTGCCGACTTCGTCGACACCTGCGAACGGCCGGGCCCCATGGTGCTGACCCACAAGGACATTCAACCGTGGAACCTGCTGGCTCGAGACGGTCGGCCGGTAGTGCTCGACTGGGAGCTCTCGGGGATGCTCGACTTGTCCGGTGAGCTCGGCTCGACCGCGCTGAGCCTCGCGAAGGGACCTGGCTTCGACACCATCGAGCCCACTATCTTCCGCTCGGTCCTCGACGGCTACGTCGCCGGGGGCGGAGCGCTGCCGCCGGCGGGTCCAAGCTGGTTCGTGTTCATGATCGGTGGCTGGCTGGGGCACACACGGTGGAACATCCTGCGCTGCCTGGCCGGTGTCGAGGCGAGCACCGGCCCTGACCTCGCGCTATCGCACGAGGCCGTGCGCAACGGCGTACGCGGCCTCCCCGACATGTTCGCCCGACTTCCAGACCTCGAGACCCTGCTCGTGCGCGGGTGACGAATGAGTAAGCCACGGCCTCAGGTGGGTTACTCGGTGGGCACGGCGTCACGCTCGCGGGCAAGCGGTGAGCGTCAGGTCGGCCGTCTTCCGAGCCGGCTACGTCGAAACCTGGCGGGCGAGCCGAGTACAACCCCGGCTTGGGACCGTCTGAGTTCGGGGTTTGCCAACGGATCTGCCAACACGTCGCTCCGCGTCCGGTTCCTCGTGGAGTCAATGGAGAGATCCCGTGCGGCTCCGCGTGAAGCTCCGCACAATGGGCGCATGTCATAAGAGTTCATGCTGGATGGGGCGACGCCGACACCTGAGTTGGTAGCCGCATGGCTGGCCCTGGACGAACTGCGCAGAGTCCGTTCCGATGTGGGCTGCCAACTGGCTCGTCCAGGGGTATGACGGCGCCGCGCTAGCTGAACTCGCGGGCCTCAGCGGCCGGGACACTCGCGAGGTCCGAGACGTTCTCCCGGCAGCTCTGGCTGAGGCCGGAGTTCGTCCGCTGTCCTCGAAGCACGCCGCCGTACAGGTGGCCTTCGACCACATCGCCAACCTGCATCTCAGTGGACGCGCACGCTGGGCCTGGGTCGTCAATCAGGTCGTCCATGTCGGTCACTGTCGCGATCTTCGGAAACAAAGGGGCACCCAGCGACGAATAGTTTCCGGTGATTGGCGCACTCGCGTGCTCGTACGCGCCCGTGGGTGCGTGCTTCTGCGTCGCTCGGCGGTGCGTTCTGGAGGGCCGGTTTCTGTCCGGGGGCGGTGGTTGAATGCGGGGATGGATGTGATGGTTCAGGCGGTTGATCAGGGGCGGTGGGAGGACCTGGTTGAGTTGTTTGGGCCTAGTGGGGGGACGCGGGGGTGTTGGTGCATGGCTCGGCGGTTGCCGAGTTCGGTGGTTGCGGTGAATGGCAGTGCGGAGAATCGGGCCGCCATGGAGGGGTTTGTGCGGGCGGGGGAGCCGGTTGGGCTGATCGGGTATGTCGATGAGCGGCCGGCTGCTTGGTGTGCGGTTGCGCCGCGGACGGAGTACTACGCGATCGTCCACTCGCGGGTGTTGCCTATCGACGAGCCGGACGATGAGTCGATCTGGGCGATCAACTGTCTGTTCGTGAAGAGTGGGTATCGCGGGCGTGGTACGACGCTGCCGATGGTCGAGGCGGCAGTCGAATACGCTCGCAGTTCGGGCGCGCGGATCGTGGAGGCCTATCCGGTCAAGGCCCTGCCCGGGGATCCTGGGCGCGGGATGCTGAGTACCTTTCTCGCCGCCGGGTTCACGGTGTACGGCGAGGAACGCACCAAGGCGAAACGCAACGTCGTCGTACGCCGAAGTCTGTGAACGGCTGGATGAACCAGCGGCCCGAGTGGTTGGGGCCGACGGTCGATGAGTTGGCTGAGGCGGCGTACTGGGCTCGGCTTTATGGGCGCTGGGAGGCGATGGATCTGGCTGGGGTTGCCGGGTTCATGGAGGGGTTCGGGCGGCCGTGGTGGGTAGTCGGTGGGTGGGCCGTCGATGCGTTCACGGGGGTGGGCCGCCGGCATGACGATGTGGATGTCTCGATCTTTGCTTCTGATGTGCCTGCGCTTCGGACGTACGTCGGGGATCGGTGGCATCTGTGGTGTCTTGCCGGGGAGGACATGCGGCCGCTGACTGATCGGCATCCCGAGGTGTTTCATCCGGCGAGTCAGATCTGGGTGCGCGAGCATGGTGATGCGCCGTGGGTGATCGACCTGCCGTTGACGCCGGATCGCGATGGTCTGTGGACGAACAAGTTCATCGCTGATCACGTTGCGCCGCTCGACGAGGTCACGTGGGTTGCGGGCGACAGGATTCGGTACCTCAATCCCGAGATCGTTCTGCTGTTCAAGGCTCGAAAGCGGCGTACGAAAGACGAGCGGGATCTGGCGTGCGTCTGGCCGCTGTTGAGTCAGGACAAGCAGCTCTGGCTCCGGAACATGATCCGTCGTACCGACAACAACCACCCCTGGCTGCAGCAACTCACCCGCTAACCGGCCTCAGCTGTCGGCGGTCTGCTCAGGGGCTGGAGGAAGTCGCGGATGTGGGTGGACCAGGTGGTTGGGTTTTCGAAGTGGCACATGTGGGCGGTGTTGGGGATGACGGCCAGGTGGCTGGTGGGGAGGGCGGCGTGGAGGCGGCGGGCGAGTTGGACGGGGAAGCCCATGTCTTGTTCGCCGTGGAGGATGAGGATGGGCTTGCCGGAGTCGCGGAGGATGCGTTCGGGGTCGCCGGGGCACCACGGGTGCATGTCGCCGTTGATGGCGCGTTCCTCGCTCCAGTCGCCGGTGTCGGAACCCAGGCTTTCCAGCAGTTCCAGGTACGCCGGTGCGAGGTCGAGGTCCCAAACGAAGACGGTGGAGTTCCGCAGCTTCCCGCTGGCGGCGTCCTCCGCTCGCTGGCGCCGCTGGTATTCCTCCCAGCCCGCCAGGTACTGGTCCGCATCGGCGTAAGCCGTGGTCGACGCGAGGACAAGCCGCCGTACCTGCTCAGGATGCTTGTCCACGAACTGCATCGCCGCCCTGCCGCCGGTGGAGAAGCCCAGCAGGTCAACCTGTCCGAGGCCAAGCTTGTCGATCAGCTGATGCGTGTCCTGTACGACGTACTCCGGTTGAAGGTCCTCGTCGGGAAGGCCCCGGGTGCTCCGGCCGCAGCCACGGAAGTCGAACAGTACGACGTGATGGTCGCGAGCCAGCGGTTCGAACCCGGGCACCAGATAACCGTGCCCGACATCCGGCCCGCCGTGCATCACCACCAACGACGGCTTGTCACCACGCTCGCCGAGCTCCCGCACAAACAACGTGACATCCCCGACATCGACCAGCGCCCCATCGCCCATGCCACCGAGCATGCCAAAACCTCAGGGCCGGAGTGTTGCTCGTCGGTGCGTCAGATGGTCCCGTTCAGCCGCGTTGTCGCAGGCTGCGAGGGCGGCGTCGTACGCCGTCACAGTTTCCTCGGAACGGCCGGCGCGTGCCAGGAGCTCGGCACGCACCGCGGGCAGGCGGTGGCCGCTGGTTTTCGACCGCGTGGGACGTGTCCGGCGACCTCGGGCCGCTGCACGAGTTGCTGGAGATCGACGCACTCCACCGCCTCGCGTCACCCGACCGCGACCCGGCTCCGCTGTGGCATCTCGAAGGCCACAACTTCGACCTCCGCCTCCGCGCCGAGGCGTACACCCAGTACCTGCGCATGCCGCCCCAACACGTCGGTCGGCAGATCCTCACCGCGGTGGAGCGCGGTGGGCTCAGCTTCGCGGAGCGTTCGTTCGCTTGATGTGCGGTCAATCCGGCCTGGCCTGGACGAAGCCGAGTTCGTTGCCGTCGGGGTCTTTGATGGTGAACTTGCGGGTCCCGTAGGGGGTGTTCTGCAGGGGTTCCAGTACGTCGGTGTCCGGGCTTCTGCGTGCCCACCAGGCGTCGACGTCGTCGACCTCGAAGTTGAAGCGGGCACCGACGGCCGGCGCCGGGTCGTACCGACCGAGGGCGAACTGCGTGGGGCCGAGGGTGAAGTGGGCGTACGTCGGGGCGTCGGGTGGCCAATGCCCTTGGGCTTGGACGCCGAGCAAATCCTCGTACCACGTGATCGCGCTGGGCAGGTGGCGCACGTTCGCGCGGACATGCGTCAGACGAGGAGCGTCTCTGCCGGACATCTGTGTCCCCTTTCGCCGATCGAACGTGGACAGCATCACACCCGCCGCCGACAGTTCCAGATGGTGTGGAGCATGGGGATTGGCCGGAGCTGCGGTCCAGGGACTGCTCACCCGATGACGCAGAACATGGTGTCGTCAGGGGCGGCGAGTACGACGAAGTCCGCGTTGGGCGGGTAGGTCCAGTCCTCGACGCGGCGGGCGCCGAGGGCGATCAGGCGGTCGATCTCGGCCTCGACGGTGGACGTGCTGCGGTCGACCCAGAGATCCAGGTGGGTGCGGTCGGTTTCGTCGAGGTGGAGTTCGGTGGGCCGGCCGCCTGGCGGGACGAGGAAGTCGGGGTTGTCGGGCGTGGCGCCGTACCCGAGGGCCTGGCGCCAGAACTCGGCCGCGGGGCCGACGTCCTTCACGTTGAGAACGATTGCTCCGAGAGTGAGTCCCATGGTTCGCTCCTGGTCATTCGCCGGTTCGGCCGTCGAGTGCTTCGCGGATCAGGTCGGCGTGGCCGTTGTGGCGGGCGTACTCGCCGACCAGCTTCTGCAGGTTCCAGCGCAGGCTCATGCCGCTGGCGGGTCCGATGTCGTCGAGTGAGGTGTGCCGCGCGATCAGCTCGTCGTGGGCCGTGCGTTCGCGTTCCCAGGCAGCCATCGACGCGTCCACCATCGAGGCGTCGACGTCGAAGTCCCACTCAGGACCGTCGTCGGTGTACTGCCCCCAGACCCATTCCAACTCGGTCTTCGGGCCGAGCGCCCAGACGCCGTACGCGCGCTCCATCTCCGCCATGTGCCGGACGATCCCCAGCAGCGACAACGCCGACGGCGCCACCGCCCGCGTCACCAGCTGCTCCGCACTCAGCCCGTCACACTTGGCCCGCAACGCATCCCGATGAAATCCCAACCACCCCAGCAAGATCCCCCGCTCATCCCCATCCCCCGGCTGCCGAACCCGCTCCATACCACCCCATCCTCCCCCTGCAGAGGTCACTCGCACACCAGCTGCCCAACCATCACAACAAACTCACTCCGCGTCGCGCCATGCGCAGACCGTCCCGTCCGCGTCGGGCCATACGCAGATCAGGCGTGACGGATGTGGGGGTGATGGCGTCTAAAGGGGTGGTGCCTGCGATTCGCGTGGGACCGGACAGTGATGTGGAGGCCTTCAGTGCGGGAGAACAATCGGGGGACGCGCAGGCTTGTGGCGGTTCTCGGGGTGGTTGCGTGCGTGTTCACAGGGAGCTCGCTCACCGCGGAAGCGCAGCCGGCCGCCGCGCAGGCGGCGTTGCAGTGGACGGTGACTCCGACCGGGCGGCAGCCGGCGAACCTTGACGACATCGACAGCCGGGCGGGGGAGACCTGGGCGGTGGGTGGTGACCAGATCGACGGGTTCCAGGACCAGCGGCCGCTCGCGCTGCGCTGGGACGGCGAGCGCTGGGAGGCCACCGCACAGCCGGTGCGCACGAACGCGACGCTTCAGAGCGTGGCAGTGGCCGGCGCCAAGAACGTCTGGGCGGTCGGCGAGGACCGTGCCGATCCCGCGACCCCCAAGCCGTTGGTGATGCACTGGAACGGCACCCGCTGGCGCGTCGTACCGGGGCCGTCAGTGCCGACCGGGTCGTTCGGCACCGTCGCCATCGGTCCGAACGGCGCCGTCTGGGCGGCTGGCTGGGCCAACGTCGACGGGCAGGAGCACGCGGTCGTCTACCGGTACGCCGGTGGATCGTGGCAGCCACTGACGGCGGGACTTGAGGGATCCATCAACGGCAACACCCTGGCCGTCATCTCCGCGCAGGACGCCTGGCTCGGGCTGAACGGCGGACTGGCGCACTTCGACGGCAAGCGGTGGACGCTGGTGGACGACGTACCGGCAGATGGTTCCCAGATCCCCACCGGTATCGCGGTGGCCGGGCCGAAGGACATCTGGCTCGTCGGTGTGGAGCATGTCGCCCAGGACCGTCCACTGGTCCTGCACTACGACGGCGTCTCCTGGACCCGGGTGCCGGCCCCGAAGGGATGGTCACAGCTGTACGACGTCGCATTGCGTGACAACCGCCCGGTCGCAGTGGGGGAGCGATTCGAGGAATCCGGCAACAGCATCTTCGCGAAGCCCTACGTGCTGGAGTACCGCGGTTCGAAGTTCGTCGAAGCACCGAGCCCGGGCGCCGAGTACGGCACCCTGACCGGAGCCGCCGCTGCCGACGGGCGGCTGTGGACGGCCGGCCTCACCAGCGCCACTCCGGACGCTCCGTTCTCGGCCTTCACCGCCTTCGCCTACTGACAATGCCGTGAGACGAGTCACGTGATCCCGCACGGCCGCGCGGAGGCCGTGCGGGATCCGGTCTGAGGAGCAAGTAGGCTTGCGCGGGCACAGTTTCGAGTGTCCGTGCCGATACTTGTTCCAGAAACTCGCAGGGAACTCGAGGAGAAGACCGCGTGACTTCCCAACGTCCCGCGGCGGTCGTCATCATGGCCGCCGGTCTGGGAACCAGGATGAAATCGGCGATCCCGAAGGTGTTGCACGAGATCGGCGGGCGCAGTCTCGTCGGGCACGCGGTGGTCACCGCCCGTGCACTCGACCCCGAACACCTGGTGGTCGTGGTCGGCAACGGCCGGGAGCTGGTCGAGGCTCATCTGAAGGAGATCGACCCCGGAGCCCGGACCGCCGTCCAGGAGCAGCAGCGCGGCACCGGTGACGCGGTTCGCGCCGGGCTGACCGCCGTACCGGCCGACTTCGAGGGCTCGGTCGTCGTCACGTCAGGCGACGTACCGCTGCTGGAGGCCGAGACGCTCCAGGAGCTGATCGCCGAGCACGACAAGCAGGGGAACGCGATCACCGTGCTGACCGCGCGGGTGCCCGACCCGACCGGGTACGGACGGATCATCCCGGGAGACGACGGCACCGTCGCCGGGATCGTCGAGCACAAGGACGCGACGCCCCAGCAGCGACAGATCGACGAGATCAACGCCGGCATCTACGCCTTCGATGCGGCCACGCTGCGTGATGGGCTCAGCCGGCTGACCACCGACAACGCGCAGGGCGAGCTCTACCTGACCGACGTACTGGCCATCGCGAAGAGTGACGGCAAGCGGGTCGGCGCCTACGCGACCGAGGACGCGATGCAGACCGAGGGCGTGAACGACCGCGTCCAACTGGCCACGCTGCGGGCCGAGCTGAACCGCCGGAACCTCGACAAGCTGATGCGCGCCGGCGTGACGGTCGTCGACCCGAACACCACCTGGGTCGACCAGACGGTCCGGATCGAGCGCGACGCCACCCTGCTGCCGAACACGCAGCTTCACGGCGCGACCACGGTCGGGTCCGGTACGACGATCGGCCCGGACACGACGCTGACCGACGTACAGATCGGCTCCGACGCCACGATCATCCGCGCGCACGGGTCGAGCTCGGTGATCGGCGACGGCGCGAACGTCGGACCGTTCGCCTACCTCCGCCCCGGGACCAAGCTGGGCGTGAAGGCCAAGATCGGTACGTTCGTCGAGACCAAGAACAGCACCATCGGCGACGGTGCCAAGGTGCCGCACCTGTCGTACGCCGGAGACGCGACGATCGGTGAGGGCGCGAACATCGGCGCCGGCACGATCTTCGCCAACTACGACGGCGTCGCGAAGCACCCGACGATTGTCGGCAAGCACTCGTTCATCGGCAGCAACTCCGTGCTGGTCGCGCCGCGGACCATCGCAAACGGCGCCTACCTGGCCGCCGGTACGGCGCTGACCGAGGACGTCGGCCCGGGCGAGATCGCGGTCGCGCGCGGGCGGCAGCGCAACATCAAGGGCTGGGTCGCGCGCAAGCGAGCCGGCACCAAGACGGCGAAGGCGGCCGAAGAAGCGCTGTCGGCCGATGCCGGACAGGCACCGGCGGATCACGCGGCGTTGGGCGACACTGGCGAGAAGAAGTAACGGGAGGCCGGGCCATGAGCGGGATGAAGCGAACCACCGAGAAGAACCTGATGGTGTTCTCCGGCCGGGCCCATCCCGGTCTGGCCGAGGAGGTCGTCGAGCAGCTCGGCACCGGCCTGGTCCCGACCGCGGCGTACGACTTCGCCAACGGCGAGATCTACGTCCGGTTCGAGGAGTCGGTCCGGGGCAGCGACGCGTTCGTGATCCAGAGCCACACCTCGCCGATCAACGAGTGGATCATGGAGCAGCTGATCATGGTCGACGCGCTCAAGCGGGCGTCGGCCAAGCGGATCACCGTGGTGCTGCCGTTCTACGGGTACGCCCGGCAGGACAAGAAGCATCGCGGCCGCGAACCGATCTCGGCCCGGCTGATGGCCGACCTGTTCAAGACCGCCGGCGCGGACCGGCTGATCTGCGTCGACCTGCACACCTCGCAGATCCAGGGCTTCTTCGACGGCCCGGTGGACCACCTGATGGCGCTGCCGATCCTGAGCGAGTACGTCCGGACCAAGTACGGCGACCAGAAGCTGGCCGTGGTGTCGCCGGACGCCGGCCGGATCAAGGTGGCCGAGCAGTGGTCGGCCCGGCTGAACAACGCGCCGCTGGCCTTCATCCACAAGACCCGCGACATCGAGCGGCCGAACGAGACGGTCGCGAATCGGGTCGTCGGTGAGGTCAAGGGCCGGGTCTGCATCCTGGTCGACGACATGATCGACACCGCCGGCACCATCACCAAGGCCGCCGACGCGCTGTACGCCGAGGGCGCCGCCGGCGTGGTGATCGCCGCGACGCACGCGATCCTGTCCGGCCCGGCGGTGGACCGGCTGAAGAACTGCCAGGCCAGCGAGGTGATCGTCACCAATACGCTGCCGATCGCCGAGGACCGCCGGTTCGACAAGCTCACCGAACTGTCGATCGCGCCGCTGATCAGCCGAGCCATCCGCGAGGTCTTCGAGGACGGCTCGGTGACCAGCCTGTTCGAGGGCCGCGCCTGACCGTCAGGCGCTGATCCGGCGACCCGTCAGCTTCCCGGTGCCGGTCTCCTCCACCTGCGTCTCGCTGTTCGGCGCGTACACGGTGAAGCGGTACGTCGCCGACAGCTTGCCGTGGGACACCGATCCGCGGAGCTGCACCCGGATCGTCGGACCGACCGATTCCGGTCCCAGCTCGCCGGGGAACCCGGTCCAGAAGGTCGCCTGGAACCACTTGCCGTGCTTCGACCACGTGCCGGTGAACGGCGGTCCGGCTGGGCTGATGTCGTGCGACACGATCACACCACCCGCGGCGAAGCTCAGGATCAGCCGTATCTTTTCGGTCGAGCCGTCGTCCTGCCGGCGGCACATCCAACTGCCGGACAGTCCGTTGTCGTCTGCCATGGCCGGCGTGGCAGTCGCCAGCCCCGCGATCGCCACACCACCCGCGGCGATGCCTGCACCCCTCAGCGCCTGGCGGCGCCCCATTGCGTTCTCGCTCATTGGAGTCCCCTCCCCAGAGATCCGCTGTTCCTTCCACGCTGCACCTGGTCGCAGCCCTGGGCAACGGCTCGGACCGTACGACGACGAGGGGTAGCGTCCCGTCTCCAGACAGTCAGGCCTGACGCCAGGCGTAGTACGCCGTACCGAGTGATGCGGCGGTCATCGGCAACGCGGTGAGCAGACCGCCGATGCCGTTGCCGGGTACGACGAACGTTGCGATGATCGTCAGCCACAGCACGGGGATCCAGCGGGGTACGGCGTGGGAGCGCCAGAGGCCGACCGCCTGGATGACGGTGCCGACAGCAACTAGTAGGGCGCCGGGGATCATCACGCCGAACAGGTGGGCGGAGTCGTCGTTGATCCGCTCGATGACACTGGCGTCGACACCGGGTGCGGTAGCGAAGTAGTACGCCGCTGCCCAGCCGGCGCCTCCGACGGCGTACAGAGCGGTGCCGATCCACATCACCACGGCACCGGTGGTCGCCCAGGCGGCTCCGCGGCGGCGCACGAGCAGCGTTGTCAGCAGCGCCTGAGCGGGCACGTTGATCACCAGTGCACCGCTGAGAACCACCAGCAGGCCCCACCACAGGTTGCGGACCGGCTGGATGTCGCTGTAGGCGTACGTCTCGCCGCCCGCGGCTGGTTCCGGCCAGAGCAGTCCGCCCGGAACCGCTGCAACGGCGGTGATCGCCAGGAGCAAGGCAACGATTCCGACCCGGCGCCGGCGTACGGGATCGGCAACGGTGGGAGGTGGTGCGGTTCGGGTCGTCATGGTGTTCCTCCGTGAGGTGAGCTGACGACCTCAGGAAACGCCGGGCGGGCGCGGTGACACATCGGAGCGGGTACGGAGGCGCATCTCCGTGCTGGCGCGGAGTCCGGACGGCGGGTTGCGGCCTTACTCTGACGACATGCGGTGGCCGCGATGGGTCGCGCTCGGTACCTTCCTGCTCGTCCTGGCGATGGTCGCGGGGAGCTCCTGGCTGCTGATCGCGTACCGCACCGGTCCGCACACGGTCCGGAACTTCGTCGGCCTGGCCGCGATCGGGACCGCTATCGCCGTACTCGGGCTCGTCGTCAGCCGGCGTGAGCCGGTCAACCCGGTCGGGGCGATCCTCGGCTGGATGGGTGCGATCGCGGTCTTCCTGACGGGACGCGATGTCTACTACAACGCCGTGGTCCACGATCCTGGTCGGCTGCCGTTGGACAGTCGGGTCGTGGCCTGGCTCGAGGAGAGCGGCTGGTGGCTGCTGGTCGCGGTTGCGTGCCTGTTGCTCTACTTCCCGACCGGTCAGACGGTGAGCCGACGGTGGAGACCGATCGCGCCGGTCCTGCTGCTGCTCGGTGTGGCACAACAGGTTTTCGGTGTCTTCGCCCCAGAACCCTTCCTGCCACCTCTTCAGGACCTGCCCCGGCCGTACGAACCGTTGTCCGGAGTACTGCGGATCGTCAGCGACGTGGTGTTCTTCGGCTTCCTGGCCATGTGCCTGGCCGCGGCGGTCGCGGTGCTGATCCGAGCCCGCCGGTCGACCGGCAAGGAGCGTGCGCAGCTCAAGTGGCTGTCACTCGCCGGACTGGCCGCCGTGCTCTACCCGGTGGTCTGCGGAGCCGAGATCGTCGTCACCGGACACACCGGCATCGTCGCGACCGTCTTCGGCATCATCGCGCTGGTGAGCCTCCCGGCGTCGGTCGCGGTGGCAATGCTCCGGCATGACCTGTACGACGTCGACCGGGTGCTGGCCGACACCGTCACGTACGGGATCGTCATGGTGGTCCTGCTGGGCACCTATGCCGTCGCCGCCGTGTCGCTTGGGCTCGTGCTTGGTCGGGACTCGGCCGTCGTGGCTGCGGCCGCCACAGCGCTGTGTGCGTTGGTGCTGGCGCCACTGCGCTCTCGCCTGCAGCGCTCGGTGGACCGGCGGCTCTACCCGCCGCGTCGTGCTGCCCTGCTGGCGATCGAGGATCTGCAGCGGCGGATTCACACCGAGCAGGCGCAACCGGAGGAGCTGGAGTCCGCACTGCGTACCGCATTGCGCGATCCGGCGCTGCGGGTCGGCCTGCTCGTCCCCGGTGCGTCCGGTTTCGTCGATGCGGCCGGTACGCCGGTCAGCGGACCACAGCTGGTGCCGGTGACGCTGGGGGGCGCGCAGATCGGCGTACTGGCGTCCGACGCGACCAGTCCCGCCGTACTGAAGGCTGTGGCTGCTGGGGCGGCCAGCCTGGTCGAGGTGACGCGGTTGCGGGCCGAGCTGGCCGGTGCGTTGCGTGAGGTCGCGGCGAGCCGGGCGCGGCTGGTGCAGGCGGGGGATGCAGAGCGGCGGCGGCTCGAGCGGGATCTGCACGACGGGGCGCAGCAGCGGCTGGTGTCGCTGGGTATGGCGCTGCGGCTGGCGCAGCGGCATCTGGACGACGGATCGGTCGATGTCGACGGGCTACTCGATCAGGGAGTCGCGGAGCTGACCACTGCGGTCGCCGAGCTGCGGCAGATCGCGCACGGGCTGCGTCCGGGCAGCCTCGACGACGGATTGCACGCGGCGTTGAGCGCGATCACGCAATCGCTGCCGATCCCGGTCCGCCTGCAGATCCCGCCCGATCTGCCCGAGGAGTTGGCTACCACGGCGTACTTCGTGGCGGCGGAAGCCGTGACGAACGCCGCGAAGTACGCGAACGCGACGTCGATCGCGGTCCGGGTGGCGCGGTCGACGGGTGAGGTGCGGGTGCGGATCGAGGACAACGGGTGTGGGGGAGCGGCGCCTCGGCCGGGGTCGGGCCTGAGTGGGCTGCTCGATCGGGTCGCGGCCGTGGGTGGGTCGCTGGAGCTGCGGAGTCCGGTCGGCAGCGGTACGACGGTTGAAGCGGTGCTGCCATGCGGATCGTGATCGGGGAGGACTCGGCGTTGTTCCGCGAGGGGCTGGCACGGTTGCTGGCCGACGCCGGGCACGAGATCGCCGGTCTGGCCGTGGACGCGCCCAGTCTGCTGACCACAGTCGCCGAGACGACGCCGGACCTCGCGGTGATCGACATCCGGATGCCGCCGGACCACACCGACGACGGCGCCCGCGCCGCCCGCCGGCTCCGGATGCAGAACCCCGAGCTGGGCATCGTCCTGCTGTCCCAACACGTCGAGACCCGGCACTCGGTCGAGCTCGTCGCGACGGGCCGCTTCGGCTACCTGCTGAAGGACCGTGTGCTCGCGGTGGACCAGTTCCTCGACGCGCTGGTTCGGGTCGCATCCGGCGGATCGGCGCTCGACCCCGAGGTGGTTGCCCGGTTGATCGGGCGCCAGCGCGCAGACGATCGGCTGGCGCCGTTGACCCCGCGTGAGCGTGAGGTGCTCGCGTTGATGGCCGAGGGGTGCACCAACGTCGGTATCGGTCGCCGCCTGTTCCTGACCGAGCGGACCGTCGAGACGCACATCGGCAGCATCATGGCGAAGCTCGGGCTGATCACGAACGACGAACAGCACCGCCGGGTGCTCGCCGTACTGGCCTATCTTGGTGGGCACTGACCGCTTTCCCAGAGGACTGGCCCATGCGAATCGCTGTCTTCCATCCCGGTGCGATGGGCTCGAAGCTCGCGGCCCAACTGGTCGCCGCCGGGCACGAGGTGCATTGGGTGCCGGAGGGACGGAGTGAGGCTTCCGCTGCGCGCGCCGCGGAGGCCGGCCTGATCGGTACGCCGTTCGCCGATGCGGTGCGTGAGGCCGACGCGGTGCTGTGCTCGTGCGCTCCTCAGGGCGCGGTGGACATCGCCAAGCAGGTCGGCGGCGCGGGCTTCGGCGGCCTGTACATCGAGGCGAATCCGCTGTCCCCGATGTCGTTGCGTGAGGCGCAGTCCGCCGTACCGGAGGCGACGTTCGTGGACGCCGGTGTGGTTGGCCCACCGCCGACCGGTGGGCCGAGTCCGACACACCTGATGCTGTCCGGTGCTGCTGCTGATCAAGCGGCTGGGTTGTGGGCCGGCACTGCGGTCACCGCGATGGTGGTCGGTGCGGAGCCGGGTGCGGCCAGTGCGGCCAAGTCGTCGTACGCCCTCTACAACAAGGGCAAGGCAGCGCTCGCGGTGCTGGCCTTTCAGCTGGCCGAGAAGCACGGTGTCACGGAGGCGTTGACTGCGCAGCAGGTCCGCGCGGACGCGGGATCGCTCAAGGATCCCGGGCTGCCTGAGCAGTTGCGGAGCGTCGCCTGGCGCTGGGGACCCGAGTTCGACGAACTCGCTGCCACGTTGGACGCCGCCGGCCTCGAAGGTGATGCGGCCCGAGCGCTCCGTCAGGTCTGGACCAAGCTCACCTGAGCCTTCGGAAAAGGCTCACGGGGAGTGGTGGCGGAGCCGGAGCAAAGTGCCTGGGGGAACGGATTTCCCGTCTGGGCGGAGTGGTGGGTAGACTGTTTTGGTTGCCTCGGCGAGGGACGCCCCCCGAGAACTGTTGGGCGCGGCTCCGTGATCGACGCGGTGGTTCGTTGCCTGACGCCTTCTCCGGGGTCACAAAGCGCCCGCTGAGGCCGCAGCCGAGTTCCACCTAGTCAACTGATCACCGCAACGCATCTGAGGAGTTCATCTCGTGGCCGAGGTCAAGATCCAAGCCGAAGCGCGCACGGAGTTCGGCAAGGGTGCTGCCCGCCGAATCCGCCGGGACAACAAGGTTCCCGCCGTCCTGTACGGCCACGGCAGTGACCCGGTGCACATCACGCTGCCCGGTCACGACACCATGCTGGCCCTCAAGACCGCCAACGCCCTGCTGCTGATCGAGGTCGCCGGTGGCGAGAGCCACCTGGCGCTGCCGAAGCAGGTTCAGCGCGACCCGATCAAGGGCTTCATCGAGCACGTCGACCTGGTCATGGTCCGGCGCGGTGAGAAGGTCCAGGTCGACATCGCCGTCCACCTCGAGGGCGAGGCCGTCAGCGACACGCTGGTCGTGCTGGAGCAGCCGAGCGTGCTGGTCGAGGCCGAGGCGACCCACATCCCCGACGGGGTCACCGTCTCGATCGAGGGCCTCGACGTCGGCGCCCAGATCCACGCCTCCGACCTGCCGCTGCCGGCCGGTACGACGCTGGCGATCGAGCCCGACACCCTGATCGTGAACATCACCCAGGCGCAGACCGCCGAGCAGGTCGACGCCGAGCTGGCCGACGCCGAGGCCGAGGCCGGCATCGAGCGGGACGAGCCGGAGGCCCCGGCCGAAGAGCCGGTCGCCGCTGCCGCGGAGTAGTCAGCACTCAGCACACAGCGACATCAGGAGGGCCGGGATCCGTGGCGGACGACGTGTGGTTGGTCGTCGGACTGGGGAATCCCGGCCCTTCCTATGCGCGCACCCGGCACAACATCGGTCACCTGGTGGCCGATGAGCTGGCCGCCCGGACCGGCGGCAAGTGGAAGCAGCACAAGCAGGTCAAGTCCGAGGTGATCGAGACCCGGATCAGCGGGATCCGGACCGTGCTGGCCAGGCCCCGGTCGTACATGAACGAATCCGGTGGGCCGGTGTCCGGGCTGCTGAAGTTCTTCAAGGTCGAGCCCGCCAGCCTGGTCGTGGTCCACGACGAGCTGGACATCGACTTCGGCGTACTGCGCTGCAAGTTCGGCGGCGGGGACAACGGGCACAACGGGCTGAAGTCGATCCGGAAATCGCTTGGCACCGGTGAGTACTATCGAGTCCGGTTCGGTGTGGGTCGTCCGCCGGGCCGGCAGAACCCCGCCGACTTCGTCCTGAACGAGTTCTCCTCGACCGAACGCAAGGACCTCCCCTTCGCGGTCGACCGGACCGCGGACGCGGTCGAGTCGCTGCTCACCGACGGCCTCGATGTCACTCAAGGGAAGTACAACTCGTGAAGCTGAGCGGTCTGGTCGACACCCTGATCACCGATCCGGTGGTGGCCCAGGCCGTTCGTGATGCCCGGAGTTCCACGCAGCCGGACGGTGTCACGACTCTTGACCTGAGCGCACCGGGGCCGATCCGCCCGGTCCTGCTGGCCGCGATCGCGTCCGAGCAGAAGGGCGCCGACCGCCCGGTGCTCGCGGTCACCGCGACATTCCGCGAGGCCGAGGAGCTCACCGAGGCACTGCAGTGCCTGGTCGAGCCCGGCACGGTCGCCTACTACCCGGCCTGGGAGACCCTCCCGCACGAGCGGCTCTCGCCCCGGTCGGACACGGTCGGCCGTCGGCTGGCCGTACTGCGCCGGCTGGCGCACCCGGATCCGTCGGACGAGACGACCGGGCCGATCAAGATCCTGGTCGCGCCGGTGCGGTCGGTGCTGCAGCCGCAGGTGGCCGGGCTGGCCGACCTGAAGCCGGTGCAGTTGCACGTCGGCGACTCGGTCGAGCTCGAGGATGTCGTCGAGCAGCTGGCCGGGGCGGCGTACCACCGGGTGGACCTGGTCGAGCGGCGTGGCGAGTTCGCGGTCCGCGGCGGCATCATCGACGTCTTCCCGCCGACCGAGGAGCACCCGCTGCGGGTCGACTTCTTCGGCGACGACATCGAGGAGATCCGGTACTTCGCGGTCGCCGACCAGCGGTCGCTGGAGATCGCCGAGCACGGCCTGTGGGCTCCTCCGTGCCGTGAGTTGCTGCTGACCGACGAGGTCCGCGCCCGGGCCGCCGTACTGGCGAAGGAACACCCGGAGCTGGCCGAGCTGTTCGAGAAGCTGGCCGAAGGGCATGCCGTCGAGGGCATGGAGTCACTGGCACCCGTGCTGGTCGACGACATGGAGTTGCTGGTCGACCTGATGCCGGCCGGGACGCACGTCGTGGTCAGCGACCCGGAGCGCGTGCGGGCCCGGGCGCACGACCTGGTCGCGACCAGCCAGGAGTTCCTGGAGGCGTCGTGGGCGGCCGCTGCCGGTGGTGGCGAGGCCCCGATCGACCTGGGCGCGGCGGCGTACATGGCGCTCGGCGACGTCCGGGAGCATGCGCTGGGCAAGGGCCTGGCCTGGTGGAGCCTGTCGCCGTTCGCGGCGGCCCCGACCGACGCGCCGGAGCTGCGCGACTCGATGGGCGAGCGGATCTCGTTCGACATCGACCCGGACGCCGGCGCGGTCCGGAGCCGGGTGATCGCGGCGCACGAGGTCGACCCGTACCGCGGTGAGACGGCGGCCGCGGTCGAGGACGTCCGTGGATGGTTGCGCGACGGCTGGCGCGTCGTCTGCGTCACCGAGGGCCACGGCCCCGCGCAGCGCCTGGCCGAGGTCTTCTCCGAGGCCGAGCTGCCGGCTCGCGCGGTCGAGGGCATCGACGAGATCCCGGCGCCGGGCGTCGTCTTGATCTCGCAGGGCCAGCTGGACCACGGATTCATTGCCGAGGGCATCAAGCTCGCCGTACTCACCGAGAACGACCTGGCCGGTCAGCGGTCGGCGGCCGAACGGCGTTCGCAGCAACGGATGCCTTCGCGCCGGAAGAAGACGATCGATCCGCTGGAGCTGCAGCCCGGCGACTACGTCGTGCACGAGCAGCACGGCGTCGGCCGGTACGTCGAGATGATGCAGCGGACCGTCGGCACCGGTGCCCAGCGGGCCACCCGCGAGTACGTCGTGATCGAGTTCGCGCCGAGCAAACGCGGCCAGCCCGGCGACCGGCTGTACGTGCCGACCGACCAGCTCGACCAGGTCACCCGGTACGTCGGCGGCGAGCAGCCGTCCCTGGACAAGATGGGCGGCGGCGACTGGGCCAAGCGCAAGGGCCGTGCGCGCAAGGCGGTCCGGCAGATCGCCGGCGAGCTGATCAAGCTGTACGCCGCCCGCCAGGCGACCAAGGGCCACGCGTTCGCCAAGGACACCCCGTGGCAGCGCGAGCTCGAGGACGCGTTCCCGTTCGTGGAGACGCCGGATCAGCTGGCCACGATCGACGACGTGAAGCACGACATGGAACGCATCACGCCGATGGACCGGATCGTGTGTGGCGACGTCGGTTACGGCAAGACCGAGATCGCCGTACGCGCTGCCTTCAAGGCGGTGCAGGACGGCAAGCAGGTCGCCATATTGGTTCCGACGACGCTGCTGGTGCAGCAGCACTATGCGACTTTCGCCGAGCGGTACGCCGCCTTCCCGGTCAATGTGGCGCCGCTGTCGCGGTTCCAGACCGACAAGGAGGCCAAGGCCGCGATCGACGGGCTGGCCGACGGGACCATCGACGTCGTGATCGGTACGCACCGGCTGCTGTCCGGTGAAGTGCACTTCAAGGACCTCGGACTCGTCGTTGTCGACGAGGAGCAGCGGTTCGGCGTCGAGCACAAGGAGCAGCTGAAGCGGCTGCGAACCGCGGTCGACGTACTGACGATGTCCGCGACGCCGATCCCTCGGACCCTGGAGATGTCGATCACCGGCATCCGCGAGATGTCCACGATCGCGACGCCGCCGGAGGAGCGGCACCCGGTGCTGACCTTCGTCGGCGCGTACGAAGAGGGCCAGGTGACCGCCGCGATCCGGCGCGAGCTGCTCCGCGAGGGCCAGGTCTTCGTCGTCCACAACCGGGTCAACACGATCGAGAAGGCGGCCGCCCGGATTCGCCAGCTCGTCCCGGAGGCCCGGGTTTCGGTGGCCCACGGCCAGATGAACGAGCACACGCTCGAGAACGTGATCCAGGGCTTCTGGGAGAAGCAGTCCGACGTGATCGTCTGTACGACGATCGTCGAGTCCGGGATCGACATCTCGAACGCGAACACGATGATCGTGGAGCGGTCCGATCTGCTCGGCCTGTCCCAGCTGCACCAGCTCCGCGGCCGGGTCGGCCGTGGCCGGGAACGCGCGTACGCGTACTTCTTCTTCCCGCCGGAGAAGCCGCTGACCGAGACCGCGCACGACCGGCTGGCCACGATCGCGCAGCACGCCGATCTGGGCGGTGGGATGGCGGTCGCGATGAAGGACCTGGAGATCCGTGGCGCCGGCAACCTGCTCGGCGGCGAGCAGTCCGGGCACATCGCCGACGTCGGCTTCGATCTCTACGTCAGGCTGGTCGGCGAGGCGGTCGCGGAGTACCGCGGCGACACCCAGGTCGAGGAGCCCGAGGTCAAGATCGAGCTGCCGATCGACGCGCATCTGCCGCACGACTACATCCCGTCGCAGCGGCTCCGGCTGGAGATGTACCAGCGGCTGGCCGCGGTCCGCGACGACGAGGGCATCGCCGAACTGGTCGAGGAGTTGCACGACCGGTACGGCGACATCCCGCAGCCGGTGCTGAACCTGATCGAGGTGGCGAAGTTCCGCAACCATGCCCGCCGGGCGGGGCTGCACGACGTCACCCTGCAGGGGAATCTGATCCGGTTCGGACCGGTCGAGCTGCCCGATTCGAAGGTGCTGCGGCTGAACAGGCTGTACCCGAAGAGTCTGGTGAAGGCGCAACTGCGTACGATCCTGGTGCCGAGACCTGCCACCCGGCCGGTCGCCGGTCAGCCGCTCCGTGACCAGGAGTTGCTGCAGTGGTGCGCCCGGTTGATCGATGACGTGATCGCCGAACCGATCGGGGTGCCGGCGTGAACCTGGACGGAAGACACGAGGAGATTCGGTGAGCACATCTCGACGGCTTGGGGCGATCGGTGTGGCAGTGGCCATGGTGCTGCTGGCCGGCGGCTGCGCGGCGGGAACGCACCCGGGCGCGGCGGCCGTGGTCGGCGGGACCGAGATCAGCATCGGCGACGTCGACGAGACTTCGCGCGCGGTCACCAATGCTCTCGGTCAGGACTTCACTGCCGGCGTCACGCTGAGCGAGATGGTCAACTCGGTGCTGGTGTCCAAGGTCAGCGAAGAGAGGTCGATCTCGGTCAGCGACGCGGAGACCGCCGAGGCCGCGAAGCTGGTGGTCGGCGACGAGGCGGCGTTCCAGAAGTTCCAGGCGAATCCGGTGTCGCGCGACTTCCTGAACGGTGTCGCGCAGGCGGCGGTCGCGACCATCAAGCTCGGCGGCGGCTCCGGCGTGAACGACCCGCAGGCGCAGCAGAAGCAGCAGAACGGCATGGCGGTCGTCAAGGACGCGTCGAAGAACATCGACGTCAGCATCGCGCCACGGTTCGGCCAGTGGACCGACGGCGCCATCGACGGCAAGGTCTCCGGCTCGCTGTCCGAGGAGTCCGACCAGGCCAAGGCCAAGCGCGAGGCCCAGGAACAGCAGCAGCAACAGCAGCAGGGCCAGGGCTGAGGTTCCCGCATGACCACTGGTGGGATCAAGGTGGTCCTCACCAGCCCTCGGGTGGCGCCGGGCCTGCTGACTCGTGCCGCCTGGCAGGTGCTGGGCGACGCCGACGAGATCGGCGCCGCGGGTGGTCCGTCACGCCCTGATGTCCAGGCAGTGGTCGGCTCCGGACTGGTCGTCACCCAGGTCGAGGGCGGGCTCACCGAGGCCTGGACCTGGCTGTCAGCCGCGGCCGCCTCAGGACGTCAGGTCGCCTGGCTCGTCGGTGAGGACGGCGAACCCGGGCTGCTCCGCGTGGTAGCCGACCAGATCAGCCGGGAGCCGCGGCCGCCGTACGACGTGGAGATCCTGCACGGCTCGTACGACGTACCCGGCGCGCGACTCATCGACCTCGTCCGCGTCATGGACCGCCTCCGCCGCAACTGCCCCTGGGACCAGGAGCAAACCCACGAGACCTTGGCGAAGTACCTCCTCGAGGAAACCTACGAAACCCTCGAAGCCATCGACACCGGCGACCGCCCTCACCTCCGCGAAGAACTGGGCGACCTGTTGTTGCAGGTAGCCTTCCACTCCCGCATTGCCGAGGAAGACAGCTCCGACGACGGATTCTCGATCGACGACGTCTCCGGGGACATCGTCGAGAAACTCGTCCGCCGGCACCCCCACGTCTTCGGCACGGTGGATGCGGCCGACGCGGCCGCTGTCGAAGCCAACTGGGAAACCATCAAGGCCGCAGAGAAGCAGCGCTCCTCCGTCCTGGAAGGAATCCCGCTGGCCCTCCCGGCCCTGGCCCTGGCCGACAAAATCCTCGGCCGCGCCGCCAAGGTCCTGCCCGCCGAGCTGACACCAGCGGCTCCCGGCACCGAGGCTGAGCGCATCGGCAGGGAGCTGCTGGCGCTGGTCCGCGAGGCTCGCACCCTCGATGTCGACGCCGAACAGGCACTCCGGACCGCGATCCAGCAGCTGACCGCGGAGATTCGCGCCGCCGAGGCGTCCTGACCCACGGCGGTCATCCGCACGAACGCGGCCGTCCACATCCCGACGACCAGCGAGTGCGCGGACCTGTGCCACTCACCAACTACTCGTCGCGTGACCGGCTCACGCTCAGCGGGCTGCTGCCACTTGCAGGTCACGGGCGATGGTGAGTGGGGGAGGTCCGCCTCGTGGTGGTGCTGCTGGGAAATCGGATGCGGGGGTGGTGTGTGGCTGGCAGGGTGGGGCGGTGGATGTCACCGGAGTGTTGCTGGAGCGGTGGGATCTCAAGCCCACACATGTGGAGGAACTGACCGGCGGGATGAACTCCGCTGTGTGGCTTGCCGCCGCGGATGGCTGGCGGGTGGTGGTGAAGTCCGTGGACGCGGGGGATGGCGCGTTCGTGCCTGGGCTGGAGTTGGCGGCGCGGCTTGGGGATGCGGGAGTGGTGACTGGGCGGCCGGTGGTGAGTCAGGCGGGCCGGGTGGCCGAGCGCGTGGGGGACCGGCTGGTTGGGGTGCTGGAGTTCGTTGACGGGGAGCCGCTGGCGGGGACGGTTGAGGATCAGCGTGCGGTCGGCGAGTCGCTCGGGCGGGTGCATGGTGTGTCGGCGACGCCGCCCGGGGAGTTGGTGGATTGGCTTCACCTGGTGACGCAGTTCGATGAGTACTTGGATCTGGAAGCGTGGATCCGGCCGGCGGTTGAGGGCGCGGTAGAGGGTGTGCAGGCGCTCGATGGCCTGTCCTGGGCCGGGTTGCACGGGGATCCGGCGGCTGAGGCGTTTCTGCGGCAGCCCGATGGTGAGGTCGCGTTGATCGACTGGGGTGGCGCGATGCATGGGCCGGTGCTGTACGACGTGGCGTCGGCGGTCATGTACGCCGGTACCCCGGACGACGTCGTACCCGCGTATCTCGAGCAGCGGCCGGAGTCTGCCCACGAGGTCGAGACCGGCCTCACAGCGTTCCTCCGGCTCCGATGGGCGGTCCAGGCCGGGTACTTCGCCTGGCGGTGTTCGACCGACGTCCGCACCGGCATCGCCGACCCAGCCGAGAACCGCAAGGGCCTCGCCGACGCCCGCCGCGCCTTCGCCTCCGAGGAGCACTGACTGTGGAACAAGAGGTTGGCTGGGCAGGGCAGCCGGAGGACATCGCTTGCGTGGGTCCGGACGGCAACTTCAAGCTGCGGGCCGGGGCGATCGTCCGTGATCGCGACCGGATCCTCTTGTGCGCAGTCGATGACCTCGACGGCTGGTTCCTGCCCGGTGGGAAGGTCGCGTACGGCGAGACTGCGGCGGCCGCTGCGGTCCGTGAACTCCGCGAGGAGATGCAGCTCGAGCTGACCGTCGGTGAACTCCGGCTGGTCACCGAGGACATGCTGACCCTGAACGGCACGCTGCATCAGGAGGTCTGCTTCTACTACGAGTTCGCCTGGCCCGACGGCCTCTCGCCGGACGCGGCGCAGGACACCGTGGAGCTCGCGCACAGTTTCCGCTGGGTTCGCCGCGCCGACCTGGGCGGCGTGGATCTCCTGCCGCCACAGATCCGGGACTGCCTGATGGAGGACGCGACCGAGCTCCGCCACCTGGCCATCGATCGCAGGAGCTCAGACGCCGGCTAGATCCCGCCGGATCGCCGTCTCGGTGGCAATCCAGTTCTTGAACAGGTAGCGGTGAGGCACCACGGGCTTGATGGCCGCGATCACGTCCGGCTTGTCGTCGACGAAGTGGGTGATGGCGAGGTCGGCGCAGTGGATCGCCTTCTGTGGTCGACGCAGGCAGAATCGAACGTTGCCGTCGGCAATCCCGGTCCGCTCGAAGAAGCGGTGATGACGCAACCAATCCAGCGATCGCTGCTTTGCTCCCGCGGCCCGCACTTCGAGACCAGCCAGGCCTCGTCGAACAGCGGCACCAGCCGCGCGATCGCCTCGAACGCACCAGGTACGGCGGGCGTCCGCAGCATCGCCGCGGTGTCGCCGGAGAAGAACGATGTGTCCCCGGATCCCGACGATCCATCGATGATGACCCGTCCGATATCAATCCCCAATCGCTTCATACCTCAAGGCTCACCCGCCGCAGCACTTCAGCAGAACTAGCAATCAGCCATACAGCTATAGTTTCTGTCAATGACTCTGGTGGCGGAGGATCTCGAAGCGTTCGCGGTGTTCGCGCGACACCGCAACTTCACCCGCGCGGCGGAAGAGCTGCACGTCAGCCAGCCGGCGCTCCACACCCGCATCCGAAAACTCGAGCAGCGCCTCGGAAAATCCCTGTACGTCAAGCAAGGACGGCAGCTGCACCTGACGGACACCGGAGAGCGGCTGGCCGCGTTCGCGAACGACACGAACGACCGGGCCGCCGACTTCCTGCGTACGCTCGATGCCCTACCTCCGCGCCCACTCGTGCTGATGGCCGGCTCGGGCGCGTACCTCTACCTGCTCGGCGATCCGATCCGGCGGATCCTTGCCAAAGGCCACGAGCTGCAACTGCGCACCGGCGATGCGGCCGCCACCTTGGCTGCGGTGCGGGAGGGGTCCGGCGATGTGGGAGTCACCGCGCTCACGGTCCCGCCCGATGACCTCGACTGCGACCTGCTCCAGCAGTTCCCACAGACCCTGATCACCCGGTCCGACCACCGCCTGGCCGGCCGGCGGAGCGTCCGGTTGAAGGACCTGCGGGACGAGGCGCTCGTCGTACCGCCGAAAGATCGGCTGCATCGGCAGCAGTTGGAGCGGAGCATGCTCGATCAGGGGCTGCGGTGGTCCGTGGCGGTCGAGGCGGAAGGGTGGGAACTGCTGGTCCACTTCGTGCGTCTCGGGATAGGACCGGCCGTGGTCAACGGTTCGGTCCGTACGACGGGTGCCGTCCGGAGGATCCCGGTCAAGGATCTGCCACCGGTGCGGTACTACGTCGTCACGCGACCCGACCGGAGCGAGAGGGTGGACGAACTGAAGCGGATGCTGTCGTGAGCAGAGACAGCCGGATGGTCTCGCGGCTGCTCAGGCACACGGCGGGTGAGCGCGGCCTCACGATGAGTGCGGACGGCTGGGCGGCGATCAGCGACGTACTCGAACTGCTGCACTTGACCCGCGAGCGGCTGGACGCCGCAGTCCGGGACAACGACAAGCAGCGGCTCCAGGTCGACAGAGACCGAATCCGGGCTTGTCAGGGGCACTCACGCGCAGGGATGCCGGTGACACGTGAAGCCTTGGAGAACAGTTGGGAACGGGTGCACCCCGACCACCTGCTCTGGCACGGGACCAATGGCCAGGCACTGTCCGCGATCCAGCACGAGGGTCTCAAGGCCGGGCGACGTACGCACGTCCATCTGGCGCCGTCCAAGGACAGCCAGGTCGGACGGCGATCGGCCGTGGATGTCTTGCTGGGCGTGGATCCAGGCAATCTGGCGGTCTATCGGGCGCCCAACGGAGTGTTACTGACGCGGGAGGTACCGCCGGATGCGATCGTTAGGGTCGACGCGGTCCACCGGGCCCGGTGGTCTGACGGCTAGGCTCGGGACCGATTCGTCATCGAGAACTTGGGAGTCAATGTGGCCACCATCGAGGCCGTCGGCGCCCGCGAGATCCTCGACTCGCGCGGCAACCCCACTGTCGAGGTCGAGGTTCTGCTCGACGACGACACAGTCGCCCGGGCGGCCGTCCCGTCGGGCGCGTCCACCGGCCAGTTCGAGGCCGTCGAACTGCGTGACGGCGACAAGGCCCGGTACGGCGGCAAGGGCGTCCTGAAGGCCGTCACGGCCATCCTGGAGGACATCGACAAGGAGATCGTCGGGTACGACGTCCATGAGCAGCGGCTGATCGACCACGCGCTGCTGGACCTCGACGGCACCCCGAACAAGGCCAAGCTGGGCGCGAACGCCATCCTCGGCGTCAGCCTGGCAGTGGCGAAGGCGGCCGCGGACAGCGCCGGCCTACCGCTGTTCCGCTACGTCGGCGGCCCGAACGCGCACGTCCTGCCGGTGCCGATGATGAACATCCTGAACGGCGGCGCGCACGCGGACAGCAACGTCGACGTCCAGGAGTTCATGATCGCCCCGATCGGCGCGGCCACCTACGGCGAGGCGCTGATGCAGGGCGCGACCGTCTACCACGCGCTGAAGGCGGTGCTGAAGGAGCGCGGCCTGTCCACCGGCCTCGGCGACGAGGGCGGCTTCGCGCCGAACCTGGCCAGCAACCGCGAGGCGCTCGACCTGATCGCGGTCGCGGTCGAGAAGACCGGTCTGCAGCTCGGCAAGGACATCGCGCTGGCGATGGATGTGGCCGCGAGCGAGTTCCACACAGACGGCGTGTACGCGTTCGAGGGTGGCAAGAAGTCGGCCGACCAGATGATCGCGTACTACGCGGACCTGGTGGCGTCGTACCCGATCGTGTCGATCGAGGACCCACTGAACGAGGAGGACTGGGACGGCTGGAAGGCCATCACCACCGAGCTCGGCACCAGGACCCAGCTGGTCGGCGACGACCTGTTCGTCACCAACGTCGAGCGGCTGCAGCGCGGTATCACCGAGAAGGCGGCGAACAGCCTGCTGGTCAAGGTGAACCAGATCGGTTCGCTGACCGAGACCCTGGACGCGGTCGACCTGGCCCACCGCAGCGGCTTCACCTGCATGATGAGCCACCGCTCCGGCGAGACCGAGGACACCACGATCGCCGACCTCGCGGTCGCGACGAACTGTGGCCAGATCAAGTCCGGTGCCCCGGCGCGGTCCGACCGCACCGCGAAGTACAACCAGCTGCTGCGGATCGAGGAGGAGCTGGACGACGCCGCGGCGTACGCCGGTCGCTCCGCCTTCCCGCGGTACCAGGGCTGACCCAGGAGGAGTCGAGACAGCATGCCGTCCCGTCGGGAATCCGGTGCACGACCCGGCTCGCGTCCGTCGAGCCGTACCCAGTCGCGTCCACCGGCCCGGCGGGGCGATCAGCCCAAACGCCGTACGACGGGGACAGCCGCCGGACCGGCCCGGACCCGGGGGTCCCGCAACCTGACCGGCCGGGCGGCCGTCGTACTGCTGGTGCTGGGTGCGCTGATCGTGTCGTACGCGCAGAGCTTGCGGGTGTGGTTCGACCAGCACCAGCAGATCACCGCGCTGCAGCAGGAGATCCGGGACCGGGAGAAGCGGGTCGGCGAACTGAACGACGAGATCGCCCGCTGGAACGACGACGCGTACGTGAAGGCGCAGGCGCGGCAGCGGCTCGGCTGGGTGATGCCGGGCGAGGTCGGCTACCGGGTGATCGGCGCGGACGGGAAGCCGGTCGGTGCGCCTCCGGAGCCCAACACGCCGGCGGACGGTACGGCGGACGCGCAGAAGCCGACCTGGTACACGAAGCTCTGGGGGAGTGTCGAAGGCGCCGGCGAACCGCCCGCGCCGCCGGCCGCCACCCCGGCCAAACCCACCCCGAAGCCGATCATCACACCCTCTCCCAAGGCGACGCGGTGAGCGTCAGCCCCGAGGACACCGAAGCGGTCAGCAAGCAGTTGGGCCGGACCGCCCGTGGCATCCGCTCGATCGCGCACCGCTGCAGTTGCGGCCTGCCCGACGTTGTCGAGACAGAGCCACGGCTGCCGGACGGTACGCCGTTCCCGACCACGTACTACGTGACCTGCCCGCGACTGGCGTCGGCGATCGGGACGCTCGAGGCCGAGGGCATGATGAAGGAAATGACCGACCGGCTCGGCACCGACGCGGACCTGGCGGCGAAGTATCAGGCGGCTCATGAGTCCTACCTCGCCCATCGCGAGTCCATCGAGCATGTCGAGGAGATCGCCGGTATCACCGCCGGTGGCATGCCGACGCGCGTCAAATGCCTCCACGTTCTCGTCGGCCACTCCTTGGCAGCCGGCCCCGGTGTGAACCCCCTCGGCGACGAGGCCCTCGCCGCCCTGGACGACTGGGGCCGCCGAGGTCCGTGTGTTTGACCGGGTCGCCGCGGTTGATTGCGGGACCAATTCTCTCCGTCTGCTGATTGCGGATGTGGTGGATGGTGAGCTGAAGCAGATCGATCGGCGGATGACGATCGTGCGGCTCGGGCAGGGTGTGGATGCGACCGGGGCGTTCGCGCCGGAGGCCTTGGAGCGGGTGTTCAAGGCATCCGACGAGTACGCCGCTGTGATTCGAGCCGCCGGAGCTCCGCGGACGCGGTTCGTGGCGACCTCGGCTGCGCGGGATGTGAGCAATCGGGACAAGTTCTTCGCCGGGATCTCGGAACGGTTCGGCGTCGAGCCGGAGATCATCTCAGGTGCCGAGGAGGCCGAGCTCAGCTTCCGCGGAGCGACCGGTGGTCTGAGTGCTCTCGCCGTACCCGGGCCGTATCTCGTCGCGGACATCGGCGGCGGATCCACCGAACTCGTCCTGGGCGACGCGAACGGCGTGATCGCCGCCGAGTCGCTCGACATGGGCTCGGTCCGGATGACCGAGCGGCACCTCGTCTCCGACCCCGCGACGGCCGCCGAACTGGCCGCCGCCACCCAAGACGTCGACGCCCTCCTGGCCTCCACCACCGTCCCGATCACTGCGGCACGCGCCCTGATCGGGACCGCCGGCACGGTCACCACCGTCGCCGCCGTCGCGTCCAAGCTGACCGAGTACGACGCCGAGCGGATCCATCACTCGCGGATCCCGGGTTCACTGCTCCGCGAGACGACGTACTGGCTGATGCGGTCGACACGGGCCGAGCGGAGCAGCGTCCCGGTGATCCACCCTGGGCGGGTGGACGTTATCGGCGCCGGCGCGCTCATCCTGCAGCGCCTGTACGACCGGATGGCCGTCGGCGAGGTGATCGTCTCCGAGCACGACATCCTCGACGGCGTCGCCCTCTCGATCGGTTAGTCGGCCGCGCGGGCGCGGACGCCGTCCAGCGCGATCCGGAGCACGCGCTCGCGCTGCTCGTCGTCGACGAACCCGGCGGCTGTGAGGCCGCTGATCATCCGGAGCAGGTCGTCGAAGGACACGTCCTTGCGCGCCTCGCCGGCCTCCTGGGCTCGCTCGAACAGCGGCGTGCCCGCGGCGTACATCGCGTCCCGCGCCTCACTGAACTCGGCAGCCTCCCGGTTCAGCGACTCGTGGATCGCGCGCTTCGTCGCGGCGTACTCGACGAAGCGACGGACCCAGGTTGCCAGCGCCTCCCACGGCGGGAGGTCGGCGGCGTCCTCGGCGGCCAGGCACAACTCCTCGATCTCACCCAGGTACACGGCCCGCAGCAGATCCTGGCGGGTCGGGAAGTTGCGGTACAGCGTGCCGATCCCGACGCCGGCCTGCCGCGCGATCTCCTCCAGCGACGCTTCGGTGCCCTTGGTGGAGAACGCGTCCCGGGCAGCGGCGAGCAGCGCGTCGAAGTTCCGTCGCGCGTCGGCCCGCTGCGGCCGTCGTACGTCGACCCGCAGGGCCGGCCTGGTCTCACTCACCATCCGATCACCCTATCCATCGTGTGCCATACCCGTTGCAAGCGGAGGCAACCCTCCGCTATAGTGGAGGCATACCTCGACTTTACCAGGCCGGGGAATTCCCGCGCCGCGGGTGCGGCGCGCTCACACCCTTTCGAAGGACTTCTGCATGCCCGGAAATATGTCCTCACCACGAGTGACGCTGGCTGTGCTGGCGTCGGTCGTGGCCGCTTTCTCGATGCTGCAGTCGCTGGTGAGCCCGGCACTGCCCGTCATCCAGCACGACCTGCACACCACCCCGAGCACGGTCACCTGGGTCTTCACCGCGCTCCTGCTGTCCGTCTCCGTCGCGACGCCGCTGCTCGGCCGGATCGGCGACATGACCGGCAAGGAGCGCACTCTGCTCGGCGCGCTGATCGCGCTGGCGGTCGGCTGTCTGATCGCCGCGCTCGCCCCGAACATCGGCGTACTGATCGCGGCCCGGGTCGTCCAGGGCGTCGGCGGCGCGGTGTTCCCGCTGTCGTTCGGCATCATCCGGGACGAATTCCCGAGCGAGCGCGTGCCGTCGGTGGTCGGCGTGGTCTCCGCGATCATCGCGGCCGGCGGCGGGCTCGGAATCGTGCTGGCCGGCCCGATCGTGGAGGCGCTCGGTTGGCGCTGGCTGTTCTGGATCCCGCTGATCGTGATCGCTCTCGCGTCGGTGCTTGTACGCCACTATGTCCCCGAGTCACCTGTTCGTGTGCCCGGCCGGATCGATTGGCTGGCCGCCGCGTTCCTGTCCGGTTGGCTGATCGCTCTCCTGCTGCCGTTGAGTGCTGGGCGGTCGTGGGGCTGGGGTTCGGCGCGGACGATCGTGCTGTTCGCGGCTGCCGTCGTACTGCTGGCCGGCTGGATCACTGTTGAGCTTCGGTCGCGGAACCCGCTGATCGACATGCGGATGATGCGGCTGCCGGCGGTCTGGACGACCAACCTGGTCGCGCTGCTGTTCGGTGCGGCGATGTTCGCGGTGTACGCGTTCGTGCCGCAGTTCATGCAGATCCCGAAGGCTGCGGGCTTCGGGTTCGGCTCGAGCGTGACGCAGGCGGGTCTCTTGATGCTGCCGATGCTGGTCACGATGGCCGTCACCGGGTCCCTCAGTGGTCCCATCACGCCGTACTTCGGTGTGAAGTCCCAGGTGGTCTGGGGATCGGCGCTGATCCTGGTGGCCTCGCTCGCGTTCGCCGAGCTCCACGATGAGCCCTGGCAGGTCGCGCTCTGGACGGCGGTGTTCGGCATCGGCCTCGGGATGGCCTACGCGTCGATGACGAGCCTGATCGTGCAGAACGTGCCGCGCGAGCAGACAGGAGCGGCGACCGGCATGAACGCCAACATCCGCACCATCGGTGGCTCGATCGGCACGGCCTTGGCCAGCTCCATCATCACCGGCCACACCCAACCCTCCGGCCTCCCGACCGAAGCAGGCTTCACCGACACCTTCCTCCTACTCGCCGCCTTCGCCGCAGCCGCCGTCCTCCTGGCCCTGGCCATCCCCACCCACCGCCGAGCTCAGCACGCGGCACCGGACCCGGTCCTCGAAGAACTGGTTCGTTAGCCTCGGCAGTCCTCGGTTTCCGGAAAGAAGTCGTCACCAGGAGACGACTTCTTTCCGGAAAGGCATGCCACGTGGGCGGATTCAGACGGGGCTAGCCTGTGCGGATGAAGCTTCCGCACCCGTTGACGGGGGAGTTGTTCGACAGCCCGGTTCCGCCGGGAACCGGGTGGCCGGAGGATCCCGCCGTACGTCGTACTCCGGTTGCGCGGGATGCGGACGAGGTGGTCGCGCTGACCGAGACGCAGGACCTGGGCGAGTTGGAGGCACGGGTCTCGATGTGCCGGGCTTGCCCGCGACTCGTGGAGTGGCGGGAAGAAGTTGCTATCGGCAAGCGAAAGTCCTTTGCCGGCCAGCCGTACTGGGGCCGGCCGATCCCCGGTTGGGGTGTGGCCGAGCCGCGGATCCTGATCGTCGGCCTCGCGCCCGCGGCGAACGGCGGCAACCGCACCGGTCGCGTCTTCACCGGCGACCGCTCCGGCGACTGGCTGTTCGCCGCGCTCCACCGCGTCGGCCTCGCCAACCAGGCGACCAGCGAACACGCCGGCGATGGCCTCCACCTGATCGGCACCCGCATGATTGCCGCCGTCCGCTGCGCGCCACCCGCCAACAAACCAACGCCGGAAGAACGCGACAACTGTGCACCCTGGTACCGCCGGGAGCTCGAGCTGGTCCTCCCGAGCACCCAGGCCATCGTCTGCTTGGGAAAGTTCGGGTACGACGCCCTCCTCAACGGGCTGGCCGCCCTCGGCGCCACCATCCCCAAACCTCGCCCCAAGTTCGGCCACGGCGTAGAACACCAGCTACGAACCCCTCAGGGCGAGGTCACCGTCCTGGGCTGCTTCCACCCCAGCCAGCAGAACACCTTCACCGGCCGCCTGACCGAAGCGATGCTCGACGCCGTACTCCACCGTGCCCGCACCATCGCCGACATCTGACCAGTTCTACACTCGCGACGTGGACTTGGACGATTACCAGAAGGCTGCGCTCCGTACGGCTGCTCCCCGTGACAAGAAGAACGAGTTCCTGCATCTCGTGCTCGGCTTGGTCGGGGAATCTGGTGAAATCGCCGAGAAGGTCAAGAAGATCATCCGTGACCACGACAGCGACCTGTCGACGGTGGACGTCGAGGATCTGACCAAAGAACTCGGCGATGTCATGTGGTATGTCGCTGTGCTTGCCGATTACTTCGACATTCCGCTGAGTGAAGTCGCCGAGAAGAACATCGAGAAACTCGCCAGTCGCCAGAAGCGCTCCGTGCTGGGTGGCAGCGGCGACAACCGTTGAACCTACTTGGAGGACGAACGTGTTCAGTGTTTACGGGAAGATGACCGCGCAACCGGGACAGCGGGACGCAGTCGTCCAGGGATTCAAGGACATGCTGGACGGCGGCATTCCCGGCCTTGAGTTGTGCAGCATCAATGAGGCCCTCGATGACCCGGACACCATCTGGTTGACGCAGCTCTGGACGGACAAAGCGGCACACGATGCCGGGACTCGTTCCGACGGCGTCGTGTCGGCCACCAAACGCATCATGTCGCTGGTGGCCGGAACTCCAGAAGGTGCCTACGGCCAGGTCGCCTACCTGCACAATGGCGGCACCGCGTAGTCAGCCGCAGACGGCCTTGTTCAGGAAGTTGTCGACTGCGGCGTCGGGGTTGGTTTTGAAGGTGGGGGTTACGGCGATGGTCACCTGGTGGCGGCCGTCGCGGCTTGAGAACGACCAGGACTGGTAGGACAGGGCGTCGCCGTCGTTGCCGTAGAGACGGATGCCGCACGTGGTGTCTCGCCAGGACAAGCCGAGGCCGTAGTCCCTGGTCTCGGTGCCTGCGGTCTTCATCTCGTCGAAGAGGTGGCGTGGCAGCAGCTGACCGTCGAGGAGTGCGGTGAAGAAGCGGTTGAGGTCGGCTGTCGTCGAGATCAGTTCGCCACCGGCGCCGAACAGTGACGGGTTCATCTCGGTGAAGTCGACGAGCTCCACGTCGTTCTCGCTGCGCTGCACAGGAAGATAGCCGTGCGGGTGCGGCCCGCGGATCCGGGGCGACGTACCCGGCATCTCGGTGTCCTTCAACCGCAGCGGCTTGATGATCCGGCGTTCGACCTCGTCGGCATACGAGTGGCCCGTCGCCTTGCGGACGATCTCGCCGAGCAGCGTGTAGTTGGTGTTCGAGTACGAGAAGGCCGAGCCTGGCGGGTCGACCTGCGACGGCTGCGCGACGGCACGCTGGATCAGCTCGCTCGCGCTCCAGGTCCGCCACCGATAGTTCAGGAACTCCGGACTCGGCGGCAGCGTCAAGGTCAGCCGGTAGTCGAACACCCCGCTGGTGTGGTTGAGCAGTTGCCGCACGGTGATCCCGTCGCCACCAGGTACGACGCCAGGCAGCCACGACTCGACCTTGTCGTCCAGCCGCAGTGACCCCTCATCGACCAGCTGCAGTACGACGGTCGCCAGGAACGTCTTCGTGATGCTCCCAGCCCGGAACCGGCTGTTGACCGGAACCTCCCTCGTCTTCCCCAGCTCGGCCACACCGCTACTTCCACGCCACACGTGTTGCCCGTCGCGCACCTCCGCGACCGCCCCCACCGCGACAGCATCCACAACGTCGTCCAGCTGCTTCTGCAGCTCAGCCCGATCCCGTTCCGCCGGCGCGGCAACAGCAGCGGCAGGCACCGCAACCATCGCCGACACAGTCGTCACAGCCACCAACGCCCGAAGTGCGCGCCTCATCCCCAGCCTCCCAGTTCAGCAATCCGATGCCCGCCACCCTTCCGGAGCAGCGCACGCCGAAGTACCCGGGAACGCCCCCGAATCCCTGCGGGTCGGCCCTGGTTCTAGGCGGGCTCGTCGTCCGGGAACCCACCTAGTTGCTTGAGGACTTCCAGCATGTCCACAACGACGTCGGCCTCCACCATCACGCCGTTCGCGAACCGATTCATGCTGGTCCCGACGAACCGCACCCGCCGACCGGTCGCGGGTACGCCGAGCCACTCGCCCTGGTGCGTGCCGTGATAGACGAAATGACTCGCCATCCGGTCGCCCTCGACCACCCGGCTCACCACGATGCCCGCATAGTCGGGGAAGGCGCTGCGGATCTCGCCGATGCCGACCCGGAAGTCCGCCGCCAGCGCCGGCCCCATCAGGGTGTCGAAGGCGCCGAGATCACCGGCCCCGATCGCGTCGGTGATCGCATCGTCGATCCGCACCATCTCTTCGCGATCCATGCCTGCTCCCACCCTGCCGCGATTCATCTGCTGCGAAGCTAGGACGCATCCCGCACCCCGGCAAGGCCGAACACCGCCCGGTACTGACGGATGCAGAGCTCTTGCGGTTCTGTGACGGGTGGCGTGAGGGCTCGGCGTACGGCCCGGATGGCGTCACCATGAGGGGGTGAGAGGTCGCTCGGACGGGGGATGTTCCGGTGCGTGAGATCGCTCCCCAGAGGGTTTGTGAAAGTTTTCACGAGTCGATAACCTGAAGTAGACATTAAGTCGGACGACCACTCAGGGAGAGTGAGCCGCATGACAGCCCAGGTGCCGCACATCCTCGTCGTTGGAGGCGGTTACGTCGGGATGTACACCGCGTACGGCCTGCGCCGCGCGGCCAGGAAAGGCCGGATCCGGGTCACGGTGGTGGACCCGCGGTCGGTGATGACGTACCAGCCGTTCCTGCCGGAGGCGGCAGCCGGCTCGGTGGAACCGCGGCACGTGGTGGTGCCGCTGCGCAAGACCCTCAAGGGCTGCCGGGTGGTGACCGGCCGGGTCACCGGGATCGACCACGCGAACAAGGTCGCCAAGGTGATGCCCGAGGAGGGACCGGAGTACGAGCTGGCCTACGACCAGGTCGTGGTCGCGCTCGGCTCGATCGCCCGGACGCTGCCGATCCCCGGATTGGCCGAGGAGGCGACCGGGTTCAAGAACGTCGAGGAAGCGATCGCGCTGCGCAACAAGGTGCTGGACCGGCTGGACGTCGCGTCGTCGCAGCCCGACCCGGCGCTGCGCAAGTCCGCGCTGACCTTCGTCTTCGTCGGCGGTGGGTACGCCGGTGTCGAGGCGTTCGCGGAGCTGGAGGACATGGCCCGCTACGCCACCCGGTACTACGACAACATCAAGCCCGAGGACATGCGCTGGGTGCTGGTCGAGGCGACCGGCCGGATCCTGCCCGAGGTAGGCCCGGAGCTGGGCAAGTACACGGTCGACCAGCTGCGCAAGCGCAAGATGGACATCAAGCTGGAGACCCGGCTGGAGTCCTGCGAGAAGGGTCACGTGATCCTCAGCGACGGCGACGAATTCGACGCCGACACGATCGTCTGGACCGCCGGCGTGAAGGCGAACCCGGCGCTGGCCGGCACCGACTTCCCGCTGGACGACAAGGGCCGGGTCAAGTGCCTGGCCAACCTGCGGATCGAGGGCGTGGACGACGCCTGGTCGGCCGGCGACAACGCCGCCGTACCTGACCTGACCTCGGAGACCGGGGCGTACTGCGCACCGAACGCGCAGCACGCGGTCCGCCAGGCGAACCGGCTCGCCGCGAACATCCTCCGGGTGGTCGACGGTCAGCCGCCGCAGGACTACAAGCACAAGTACGTCGGTTCGGTCGCGAGCCTCGGCCTGCACAAGGGAGTCGCGCAGCTGTACGGCATCAAGGTCAAGGGGTGGCCGGCCTGGTTCCTGCACCGGACCTACCACGTGTCGCGCGTCCCCACCTTCAACCGGAAGGCCCGCGTCGTCCTCGACTGGACGCTGGCGCTGTTCTTCCGCCGCGAGGTGATCTCGCTCGGCAGCCTCCAGATGCCCAACGAGGAGTTCCGCCGCGCGACCCGGTCCTGATCACTCGTGCAGTAGGCCGGCGTCGTGGACCAGGAGCGCGATCTGGACCCGGTTGTTCAGATCGAGCTTGGTCAGGATCCGCGAGACGTGGGTCTTCACTGTCGGCACGCTGAGATAGAGCGTCGCGCTGATCTCGGCGTTGGACTTGCCTTCGCCGACCGCGACGGCGATCTCGCGTTCGCGGTCGTTCAGGTCGGCGAGGCGGTCCATCGCCTTGGCCTTGCGCTGGTCCTGGCCGGACGCCGCTACCCGGGTGATCAGTCGCTTCGTGACGGCCGGTGACAACACCGGTTGCCCACCGGCCACCCGGCGTACCGAATCGACGATCTCGGCAGGCGGGGTGTCCTTGAGCACGAACCCGGCCGCCCCGGCGCGGAGCGCGCGCAGTACGTGCTCGTCGGCGTCGAACGTGGTCAGGATGACGATCTCGGGCGCGCCCGGGCGGCGTCGTACCGCTTCCGTCGCGGTCAGGCCGTCGGTGCCTGGCATCCGGATGTCCATCAGTACGACGTCCGGAGCCAGCCGATCGATCAGGCCCTGTACGCCGCTGCCGTCGCTGGCCTCCCCGACCACACGGATGTCCGGAGCGCCGCCGAGCATCAGCTTCAGCCCGGCACGCAGCAGCGGATCATCGTCGACAATGAGGACCCGGATACTCACGCCGGCCACGGTAACCAGGCGAAGAGGCGGAACTCGCCATCGGGGGTGCGGCCGTGCTCGACCCGTCCCTCGACCAGTGCCGCCCGTTCGGTCAGTCCGATCAAGCCCTGCCCATCTCCTCGTCTGCGATGCGGCGCGGGGTTGCGCACCTCCACCGACAGACCGTTGCCTGGGGCGCCGGTCACGGTGATGGTCAGCTTCTCACCTGGCGCGTGCTTCATCGCGTTGGTGAGACCTTCCTGGACGATCCGGTACGCCGTACGTCCGACGTGGTCGGGCAACGCGCCGGGAGCATCCAGGGTGAGGTCGATGGGGACTCCCGCCGTACGGGACGCCTCGACCAGTTGGGGGAGATCGGTGAACGTCGGCTGCGGGAGCTCGCCGACAGGCGCCCGCAGTACGCCGATCACCTCGCGGAGGTCCTGCAATGCCTGATGAGCGCTGGCCCGGATGATCTCGGCGGCGCCTGCGACCTCCTCGGTGGACGCGTCGGGGCGATACGCGAGGGCGCCGGCGTGCACGCTCAGAAGTGAGAGTCGATGGCCCAGTACGTCGTGCATCTCGCGGGCGATCTCTTCCCTGGCACGCATCTGGCCCTGCTCGGCCTGCAGTTTGGCGACGGTCTCGGCACGATCGGCCCGGTCGCGGAGCGTTTGGAGCAACTGGCGGCGGGACCGGATGTAGAGACCCCAGCCGGCGACGGCGACGTAGATCGACGTCGCCGCGATGACGATCGCGGCGTCGTCGTTCTGGTTCTTGACTTGGATGTAGGCGAACAGGGAGATCGAGTTCACCGCGAACACCAGCAGCGTGGCTCGCCACGGCTTGTACACGGCGACCGACAGGATCAGGATCAGCGTCGCCGCGCTGGCTGTGTCGGAGAAGATCGAGACCACCGCCGCGATCAGTGCCAGCTGAACCGGCCAGCGCCTGCGGAACCACAGGGTCAGGCACAGCGCCATCCCCGCGCAGAAGTCCACCGCCAGCAGGGTGGAGCTGACCCCTTCCTTCTGACTCTGGTCGAACAGGACCAGGCCGAGCAGGACCGCAACGACGAAGACGATGCTGTCCACGATCCAGTCGCGCGTACTGCGGCGACGGTTCGCGGGCTCGGTCATGACACGAATGTAGCGGTGCGTAAGCGTTCTCCGGGCCGATGACGGCTGTCCGGATACCGAAGTCGGTGTGATCGCCTACTTAGGTCGACGGTAGGTTGCCGGGCATGAGTCAGCTCGCCGTCACCGTCATCGGCCCGGACCGCCCGGGCATTATCGCGGACGTCACCGAGGCCCTCGTCGGTACCGGGGTCAACCTCGAGGACTCCACCATGACGCTGCTGCGCGGCCACTTCGCCATGATGATCGTGTGCTCGGGGCCGTTCGACGAGGTCAAGACCGCGCTCGAGCCGCTGCGGGGCGAGCTGGTGATCACAGTGCGCATCATGGGACCCGAACACGAGCACGCACCGATCGGGCCGTCGTACCTGCTCAGCGTGCACGGCGCGGACCGGCCGGGGATCGTCGCGGCGGTCACCCGGATCATCGCGTCCGCCGGTGGGACGATCACGGACCTGGCGACGCGGCTCAGCGGGGAGCTGTACGTGCTGACCGCCGAGGTCGAGATCCCGCCGACCGCCGAGCTGGCCTGGCTGGACCGGGCGCTGGAGATCACCGCGGAGGAGCTCGGAGTCGGCGTCACGCTACGGCCCGCGGAGAGCGACGACCTGTGAGCGTGGCACACCTGAACCAGACCCTCGCCAGCTGGAGCCCCGCCCAGCTCGGGATCACCGGCGACACTCTGGAGGTGGTACGGGCGCCTCACCCGGTCCTCGCCACCGAAGGCGCGACCGTAGACCCGCTCGACCCCGTGATGGTCGCTCTTGCTGCCGATCTGGTCGCAACCATGCGGGTTTCGCCCGGCTGTGTCGGGCTGGCGGCTCAGCAGGTCGGGATCGCGGCGCAGATGTTCGCGCTGGACGTGACCGGGCATCCCAAGACGCGGACGTGTCACGGTGTCTTTGTGCTGTGCAACGCGGTCGTGGTCGAGTCCAGCCGCCAGGAGAAGGGCCGCGAGGGCTGCATGTCGGTCCCTGACTTCACCGGCGACGTCAAGCGCGCCACCAGGCTGACCGTCACCGGCGTCCTCCCCGGTACGACGGACCACGTCACGATCTCCACCGACGCCTTCGAGGCCCGCGCCCTCCAGCACGAGATCGACCACTGCAACGGCCAACTCTTCCTCGACCGAGTCTCCGGCGCCCACGCCGTCTACCCGCGAAAGGTCTACCAGTAACTTGTAACCTCAGTCCCACGCCCCGGCCCGGGTGGCGGAACGGCAGACGCAGCGAGCTTAAACCTCGCGGCCTTCACAGGCATACGGGTTCAAATCCCGTCCCGGGCACCTGCGGGGTCTGAGCTACGCAGATGCCGCGCAAGTCTTCTTGGCCAAGCTCGAAACAAGCCCGCCTCGGTTGCAACGGCGTTGGCATTTGTCGCGCGATCATGACCACAGCGCCTTGAGACCACCTGAGACGTCGGCTAATGCATGCACATGCCGATGAGCGGATTGTCCGAGATACTGGGCGGCGGTCCGGCAGCGGCTAGTTGACCTCCGCCTCGACGAGGTGCCAGTTGCGGGGGCTGGCGGCCACGAGTGTCTCGCCGAGTGGTCTGCGGAAAAGCAGGTGTCGGTACGACTTCAGGCCGTCCCCGAACACCTCCGGCGACGCGAGGACGTCGGAAGTCGACATCAGGGCGCTCGCGACGATCGGCGCCTCGTTCTCACCCACGGGCAACCACTTCCAGCGGCCACAGGTTGCGCAGGACGACCCCGTCTGATCGCCGTGGTGCTCGCTGTGCCGGGCCCGCACAGCCAGCACCAGTTCCTCTTGCCTGTGCCATGAATCGACCGTCAGCGCGGGGAGGATCTGCTGCACCCCGGTGGGACCCTTGCGCGGCTTGTGCACCTCGCCCAGGTCCACGCTGAAGCGTTCCGAGATGTCTGCAGCCAGTTGTTCCGAAACGCAGACAACGTCGAAGAGCCAGTTCGGCATCCAGACGTCGGCTGTCGGGAACTTGCTGCCCTGCATGACGAGCGGGCCTGATTGCTCCACCAGTGGGGTACCGCAGCCCCGACACCAGCCGTCGTTGCCGTACATCGGTCCCAGACCGTAGGAGTCCTCGGGCCACGGCCAGCCCGGCGTGAATCGCGGGGCGATGGCCACCCAGTCAGCTGACGGCTCCTGCACCGCGCAAGTATCGCGGCGAACGACATGAACCGCCACTCTCATGCAAGACAGGCCCCTCGAGGGGCCCGAATGCGCGCCGCCACCGTAGGACCGGGGAGCGGGGCAACCTTCGGCTCCTCGCCTGAGGGCTCGTCGCGATGCGGAGAGACTGCCTGCGCACCTTGACACGTAAGTGTCCGCGGTTGTGGAGGCAACCAGTCATCGCCGAGCGAATCCCGCCCGGGACGCGACGCCTCAGTTTCCGCGGACCGACAGCGGAAACCAGCGACTCGCGAGGAGGCGCATCGTGCCCTTGCCCTTCGGGGGGATGTAGGCGACCAGTTCATAGCGCTCCTGCCGAGTGATCGACGACGTGACCTCTGATGGCAACCCGAATCCCTGCTGCATGTCGCCCGCGGTCTCGGTATCCCACACCATGTTGGTGTCACCCTTGTTGCGATAGGAGTGCAGCAGGTCGAGCCCGAACCAGACGAGCGCACCGCCGGATTTCGTCCGCACGGCAAATACGGGGGTCGGGGCGGCAACGGCGCGGCTGGTCCCGGCCCAGTCGTTGCTCGTATAGGCACTCCGGTTATCGACGATTTTGCTACGCACTGTCTGGAGGATGTCATCCTGCGCGAACCGTTTTGCGTACGGGCTCTCGCTGCCCTGGGTCACGGCGCCGGCCAAGACGGCGGCGACCTTGCCCGGCGGGGTCGCCAAGTGGTTGTCGCCCGCGGCCACGACCGCCGGGAAATCCGCCACGTCCACTCCGGGTGCGAGCGCACCGGTCGCCCTACTCGAGAACGGCGCGTAGGTCGCGCGCCACGGCGCACCGCTACGGTCCTGGACGAAAAGCAGGAAGTCCCGTGTCGCGGGCTCCGAACCGCGGTCCGTCGCGGCCGTGAAAAACCACTTGGGATAGCCCGTGACCATCGGTGCCGCACCCAGCGCTCCGACGTACTTGACCGGCGGGTAGCGCAAGTCGTTCTTCCGGTACACGCGGTACTGCGCGCTGTGGATCTTCAGAGCCGATCCCGTCTCTATCTTCGCAGCCCGTGCCGGGTCCAGTTTTGTGTTCGCCTGGCCGATAGCCGACATGTACCGCTTCAGCACGTCCTCCGCTCCACGCGTGCTGATCGCGGGGGTCGGCTTCGGGCGGGGCGACGGGGACGGCTTCGATGAGACGGTGGCAGCGCGATCTTCGGCGCCCTCCTGATCGCCGCCGCAGCCTGCCGTCGCAAACATGAGAGCAACGACCAGGGCGGTCGCCGGGGTCCAGCGCATTCGTGTCTCTCGCTTTCGTCGGAGTTGAAGCCGACCGATGATCTCGTCTCCTGGGCAGACGCGCCAAATCCTGCTCTCAGTAGCCGATGAATCGCACGTCGCGTCCATTCGACGCCAAGGTGAGGAAAGCCACAGCCGCTGCGATCGCCAGAACCAGCAGGTCGTTGGTCACCACCGCGAGCCCAGCGGGCCCCGCAGCAAGGACCGCTCCACCCAGGAACCAGCATCTTTCCGACGCGCCGCAGACAGTATCGGGACCGGTCGAATTTGAACCTCGCGGCCTTCACAGGCATACGGGTTCAAATCCCGTCCTGGGCACGAGTTGATGTACCCATCCCCGGCTCAGCGCCGTCCCTTCTCCTACCCGCTATCGCCGGCGTCTGCGGGCTGCGGCCCGCGATGCGCGCTACCGCGCGAGCGACCGCCCCGTGGTCCGCATTCTCGTTCTGAGTGACAGATATGAACGTGTTTCCGCCCACCGTTCCGCACCTGCAGGAGATCGATGTTCAGTAGTTCGCGAAGCGGCGCTCGCCTCGATGCCCCACTGGTCGGAACAGCGACGACATGATCGATGGATCGTGAAGTTTCTGCCGGTAGCCTGTCGGATCCGGGGCGAGGCGTTCGTAGCAGGGGTGAGGGGTGGCCGGAGGAAGGCCGCCGGGACAAGGAGTGATGAGATGGCGAAGTACCTGATCTCGTTCGAGAAGGGTGCGATGGACCACTTCACCGAGGAGGACTGGCCCGAGGTGGGCAAGGCCTCCAACGCGGTGGAGCAGGAGGCCAAGGACGCCGGCGTGTTCGTCTTCGCCGGCGGGCTGGACTACGTGGACGACGACGTGGAGGCCGCCGTGGTGGCCGTCGACGGGGTCGTCACCGACGGCCCGTACCCGGAGAGCAAGGAGCTCATCGGCGGCGTGATGATCGTCGACGTACCCACCCGGGAGGAGGCCCTGAAGTGGGCCGCCAAGAACGCGGCCGCCTGCCGCTGTGCGCAGGACGTCCGCAAGTTCATGTACGACCCAGAGATCGACTGAGATCGCGTCGAGGCAGCATCTGCTGTCCGTCCACGGCCCCGCCTTGTACGGCGAGGCCCTGACCCATGCCTCCAAGGCCAGCCAAGGCAGGGCCGACGTGGGTTCCAGAGCGACTGAGCGAGACGATCACCCGGGCCCAGCGGCCCGGGTGGTGGTCGCCGTCACCCACCAGTCAGCTGACTCGACATCGCCGAGGACGCCGCCACGGACGGCAGGACTCCGGAACAGTCGAGGTCTGGCGCGGCCTCAAGGGCCTCGCGGCCTAGTAGCCGGGGAAGACCTTCCGGAGCTCGTCCAGCGTGACGTTGCCAGTCACGCTCACGCCGGCGGCGTGCTCGGCGCCGAGGCGTCCGCTCAGCAGCCGCACCACGGCCTCTGCTGGACCGTCGAATGTGGCTGTCGGGTCATCGACCGCGTCGGTCACGGTGACCGTGTCGGTGATCTGGATGCCGCCGCCCGGGATCGCCAGGCGGACCTCCCGCTGGACCTGATCGGCCTTGCCGACAAAGCCCAGAAGGAAGGCCAGCGGCCCGCCGAAGAGCTCGACGAGTAGCTCGGCCGAGTCCGGATCCACGGTCGCCGACGGGTCGACGCCGACGCGCACGTCCCAGGCGTGGTTGGCGACCTCGTTGAGCCGCATGCCGAGCGCGACCACCAGCGGCACCGGCTGGGGCAGGATGCCCAGGTCGATCTGGCGATCGCGCTGCTCGGCGCTGAGCGCCTCGACGGTGTCGAGGTACGCCGCGTCGTGTTTGACGAACCCGGCCGCTTGGTCGGCCGGAGACGCGGCGTTCCACCGGGCCCAGATCGCCTGGTTGTCCTCGGTCTCGACCTGCTCGCCTGCGGCGGTGGCGATCGGCTTGCGGGAGATCTCGGCACCGCTGCCGAGGTGCGAGAGCGCCTGCGCGACGGTCCACTCCGCCGCCCCACTGCGGTCCCTCAGCTGTTGCTCGGTCAAGGTCGGCACCAGTGCGGCGAGGGTGTCGTGGTTGGCACGCAGCGCTGCGACGGCGCGGTCGACAAGTGTGGTCATGCCACGCACAACCTCGCGGGCTGCGGCTTTCTTCCGGCGGGCGAGGATCCCGTCCAGCTCAAGGAGAACGGCTCCACACCCGGCGGGCGGAGGTTGGCAGGGGCTAGCCAGTCAGGTCGTCGACATCGATGCCGTTGCGAGCAAGTGTGACCACAAGCCACTGCCGCTGTAGCGGGCTCGCTGTGGCAAGCAGGTACTGGATGGCATCGGTTGCCCGATGCTTCCGACCTGCCGCCACGGACGGGTGTAAGGACTTCGGCAGGTTGTGGCAGGCGTCTGCCAGCAATCGCATCCATTCCATGACATCGACATCCACCGACCCGACATCAACCAAGTATTGGACCTGGCCGGTGTAGGCACTGGCCCGAATGGACACGAGCGCTTCGTAACACAGCACCGTTACGGCTTCGACGGCAACACGTTCGCGCCGTCGTGGAGCGGAGAGCAGCATGGTTGACATTCTGCTGCCCACCCACGTGGTCAACGTCCGGACATGCCGCTGTCAGGGGTGCGCGGTCCTGCTCGGGTCTGTGATCATGCGCTGGTGAGTATGACCACGACCATCCAGGTCGACGCGCGAGGGTTTTGGGCCACTGCAGACGCGTTTGGCGCGTGGATGGGCTATCTCGTCGAAGAGATCGCCAACCGTACGCCGGCCCTGCACGACCCCGCACTGCGCGGGATAGCCCAGCAGTGGCGCGTCGCGGCGGTGGTCACCGACTTCGGTGCCGACGCGGGTGAGCTGTCCGACGAGCAGCGGTCCGCCCTGCGCGCGATAGCAGTTACAGCACGGGCCAAAGCCGAATCCTTCGGAGATCTGTCGACCGAACAGATGCGGCAGTGGATCATTCTTGATGGCGATCCGGTCGCCGGAGGCTGGGCCGCCAACGGAACCCTGGAGCTCGCACGGATCCTTGAGGTAGCCGATGGCTTTATCGCCTTGCTGGACAACCAGTTCCCGCCCGATCCGTCTGCCGGCGCGTGGCTCCTGGGCACGGGCGAAGGCTACAAGGTGGTCCGCTATCGACCCGAGGCGCTCGCCAAGCCTCGCTGGCAGCGAAACAAGACGTAACAGGTGCGTCCGTACATGCCGCAGTTGGTGAGCGTGTGTGTGGTTGACGCGACCGAGATCGCTCCGGGGCACTGGGGGAATGGAGATCTCACAGCCAGGGCCGGCTGTTTCCGGCGCCGGCCTGGGAGCCCGCCGGTCGGCGTCTGGATCCATCGGCGTGCCACTCGTTAGCCTTGGTTCATGAGGGCAGCGGTTCACACCAGGTACGGCCCGCCCGATGTCGTTCGGATCGAGGAGGTGGACGAGCCGGTCCCTCAGGGGAACGAGGTGCTTGTGAGGGTCCACGCGACGACGGTGAACCGAACCGACTGCGGCTATCGGGCGGCCAAGCCATTCATCACCAGGTTCTTCACGGGACTCAGAAGGCCACGAGTGACGATCATGGGAACCGAGTTCGCCGGAGTGGTCGAGGCCGTCGGATCCGGTGTCACCGCGTTCAAGGTCGGTGAGCGCGTCTTCGGCTACAGCGAGGGCCGATTCGGCTGCCATGCCGAGCTCCTGACCGTTCCCGTGAACGGTTCGATCGCCGGCATCCCAGCGAACCTCACCTTCGTCGAGGTTGCCCCGGGCACCGAAGCTGCGCACTACGCCCTCGCGGCCATCAGGAAGACCAAGATCCACCACGGCCAGGCCGTCCTGGTCAACGGCGCAACCGGAGCCATCGGCTCGGCGGCGGTTCAGATCATCAAAGGGCTTGGAGCCCAGGTGACCGCCGTCTGCGACACCGCCCACCTCGAATTGGTCAGGGGCCTTGGAGCCGACCGAGTCATCGACTACACGACGGAGGACTTCACCAAGGACAACCAGCAGTACGACGTGGTGCTCGACGCGGTCGGCAAGAGCACCTTCGGTCGCTGCCGGCGACTGTTGAAACGACACGGGTCGTATCTGTCCTCCGATCTCGGTCCGCTCTGCCAGAACCCGGTCCTCGCGCTCGTCACCCCGCTGCTTCCTGGCAAGAAAGTCAGGTTCCCGATTCCGAGGGACAGCCAAGCGATCGTGAGGCACCTGAAGGAACTGATCGAGTCGGGAACCTTCAGACCGGTCATCGACAGGCGCTACCACTTGGACCAGATCGTCGAGGCCTACCGGTACGTCGAGACGGGGCAAAAGATCGGCAACGTCGTGATCGAGGTCGAGCCGCCGCGATAGCACCCACAACGCGCACTTCGCTCACAACGCTTGACGGCGCATCGCGAACGCGCATTCAGCCGCAATCCGCACGCTCATGCTGATGAGCGGACAGTTCAGTCCGGCTGATCGGTTGCGACCTGGACGGCGCTCAGGATGCTCGACAGGCTCTCCGGGTGGGCCATCTTCAAGTCTGCGAGATCACTGGGCCGGAACCAGCGAAGATCGTCGTGCTCCTCGGGTGCGGCGTTGACAGGTTCCCCTTCCCAGCGCGCGACGAGGAACGCGTGCACGTCGAGGGTGGGGTCGCTGACCGTCATAGGAATGGGCAGGGGGTCGTGGATGTGGACACCGAGTTCTTCGAGGCATTCTCGAATGACGGCTTGGTGAGGCAACTCGCCCGCCTCGACATGCCCGCCGGCGGAGAAGCTCCAGCAGTCGGGATACCACCGACGCGATGGATGGCGATGCACAAGGAGCACAAGACCGTCGCGCACAAGTACAGCGACTGAGATCGGAATCTGGGCGACCATGGCGACACACTAGTGTCGCGTGTTTGAAGTTGGTTTACGGCTGATCTTGGTGAGGATGGTGTCGGCGGTCTTGGTCCAGGTGAAGGGTTTGGCGCGGTTGTTGT
>NZ_JBITJE010000021.1:0-63693 GCF_044459685.1 Kribbella sp. NPDC050241 | reverse complement strand
AAAAATCATCCGAAGCCCATGAACGGGGATAATGCATCTTTCGGCATTGACTTTCGGCACGCTGTTGAGTTCTCAAAAATCGGGCGCACACCGCGTCCGGGCTTCTCAGCCAGGACCCCGGGGCAACCTGAACTACTTTACCGGATCAGAACCACCGGGTCAAGACCCAATTTTTCTGACCTTCCACCCGCATCCAAGCTACCGCCCCGGGTCAGACGACACGGTTCGGCTCAGCTAGCCTTGGGGGGTTCGGAGCGACCGGCCGCTTTCGCGTCCCGCGCCTCGCTCCAACAAGAAGAACATTACGTGGCTCGCAGGTAGCCGGTCAAATCGGTTCCCGGTGGGCTGAATCACACGGCTGTAATTTGCTCTCGGCAACCCAGATGTGGGAGTGGAGCCGGCCACCTCAGCCCTGCGCCGCGGACGCCAGAACGCCTGCAAACGAACGCTTCCCGCGCCGCAGCACCAGCACGCCACCCGGCAGCAGGTCATCCGTCCCCGGCACGTACTCGGCATCCTTCACCTTCTCGTTGTTCAGGTACCCGCCGCCCTCGGCCACTGTCCGTCGGGCCGCGGACTTGCTGGCGACCAGGCCGGACTTCACGAGCAGATCGGCGTACGTCGGCATTGGTTCGCCGGCGCCGAGTTCGACGTGAGGTGCTTCGCGGAGTGCGGCGACCAGTGTGGAGCCGTCCAGAGACGCGAGCTCGCCCTGACCGAAGAGCGCCTTGGACGCCTCCTGCACTCGCCTGGTCTCGTCCTCCCCGTGCACGAGCGTGGTGACGTCCTCTGCGAGTAGCCGTTGGGCCTCGCGCGCCTGTGGGCGTTCCTCTGTCGCCTGCTCGAGCGCTGCGATCTCCTCCGCCGTACGGAACGTGTAGAAGCGCACCAGCTGCATCACATCGCGATCGTCGGCGTTGAACCAGAATTGGTAGAACGCGTACGGCGAGGTGAGCTCCCGGTCCAGCCACACACTGCCGGACTCCGTCTTCCCGAACTTCGTCCCGTCGGCCTTCGTCACCAGTGGCGTGGCCAGTGCGTGCGCCTTGCCCGACTCAGTACGGCGGATCAGCTCCACACCAGCGGTCAGGTTCCCCCACTGGTCGCTCCCCCCGGTCTGCAGCGTGCAGCCGTAGCGCCGGAAGAGCTCCAGGTAGTCCAGCGACTGCAGCAGCACGTAGCTGAACTCGGTATAGCTGATCCCCTGCTCCAGCCGGGCCTTCACCACCTCACGGCCGAGCATCCGGTTCACCGGGAAGTGCTTGCCGATGTCGCGGAGAAAGTCGAGGGTGTTGAGGTCCTTGGTCCAGTCGTAGTTGTTGACGATCCGGGCCGGGTTCGCCAACGCGGTGTCGAAGTCGACGAACTTCTCCACCTGGACGCGGACCTTCTCGACCCACTGGTGGACGACGTCCTTCGGATTCAGTACCCGCTCGGAGCTCTCCTTCGGGTCCCCGATCAGGCCGGTGGCGCCACCGACGAGGCCGATCGGGTTGTGGCCGGCGAGCTGGAGGCGGCGCAGCGTCAGGAGCTGCAGCAGGTTGCCCATGTGCAGGCTGGGTGCCGTCGGGTCGAAGCCGACATAGGAGGTGATCGGTCCGCTCGCCATAGCCGCCCGGAGGGCGTCGGGATCGGTGGAGTGCGCGATCAGGCCGCGAGTCTCCAGGTCGTCCAGCACCTGGGTACGGCGTTCGGTCCCGCTGTCGGTCACTTGTCTCTCCTCGAGTACGACGGTCAGCTACAAGTGTCCTGTACGACGGGGTGCCGGGGTCAGGTGGGTTCCGGGCGGGTGAGGACGCTGCGGAGTTGCGGACGGAGCGCATGTCCGTCGGGGCCATGGACTGTGGCGGCTGTCGGGCGTTGTGGGTCGTGGGCACCCGGGTCCGGGTTGGGGACGGGCAGACCGTGTGACAGCACCTGCTCAGCAGGCGTGAGCTGACGGATGCCGATCGCCCGGACGTGATCCGGGTGCGTCTGCGCGAAGTCGCCGTACAGCCGAGGGTCGTGCTGGCCGTCGTCGCCGACAAGGACCCAGCGGACGTTCGGGAACTCCTTGGCCAGCCGGCGCAGGGCGGTCCGCTTGTGCTCCTGCCCGCTGCGGAACCATCCGGTGTTGGTCGGCCCCCAGTCCGTCAGCAGCAGCGGGCCTACCGGGTACCCGTGCCGGGCCAGGAAGCGCGTCAGCGTTGGAGCCGTGTTCCAGGCACCGGTGGACAGGTAGAAGATCGGCGCACCCGGGTGGTCCGCGAGCAGCTCGTCGTACAGCTGGGCCATGCCCGGTACGACGCGCCGCGCCTGCTCGTCCCGGACGAACGTGTTCCAGGCCGCGATCATCGGACGCGGCAGCATGGTCAGCATCACCGTGTCGTCGATGTCGCTGACCAGTCCGAAGGTGGCGTCCGGGTCGGGCACGAACACCCGCGCCCGCGCTTGCCGGTCGCCGTGCACGCCGAGGTCGATCTCGTGCCATCCCGGCGGCAGCACCACCGGCACGGTCAGGTCGACGAATCCGCCCCGGTCCGTGACGGCGTCGAACGTCTGCCCGCCGACTGTGACGGTCACTGCCACCTTGGTCGCCGGCGCGGTGACGAAGACGCGCCAGCCCCGCATCACCTGGTCTTCGTCGTACCGCGGCTGGTTGCGCGGGTCGCGACCGAAGACGACCCGGGCCAGCACCCGGACGAACTCGGAGGTGCCGTAGCCGACGTGCGGAATGATCCGCTCCCGCCAACCGCGCCGCCGCAGCACCGCTTGCACCCCGATGTTGAACCAGTCCTCGAGACGGGACGCGTAGTGCGGACGGGCCATACTCCGAACCTACCCGGACCAAGGTCCCCTACGCCTGCTCTCCCGGCGGCGCGGGACGACCTTTACCAAACTGCTCGGGAAGCCTCTGGAGAACTGTCGGAGCAGCCTCCTAAGGTCTTCGCATGACACAGACCTCAGCCGCTGTCGGGATGTGCTTCCCGCGGACGTTTCCTGCCGCCCTGGTGACCGACGTGGCCCGCCGCCTGGACTCCGGCGGCGCGGATGAACTGTGGATCATCGAGGACTGCTTCTACACGGCCGGACCGTCTCTCGTCTCGGCCGCGCTGACGTCGACCGAGCGCCTCACGGTCGGCCTCGGCATCGTGCCGGCGGTGGCGCGTACGGCGGCTGTCACCGCGATGGAGTTCGCCACGCTGGAGGCCCTCGGCCCGGGCCGCTTCCTGCCTGGCATCGGCCATGGCGTGCAGGAGTGGATGGGGCAGATGGGCGTCCGCCCGAAGTCGCCGCTCACCACGCTCGAAGAGGTGACGACTACGGTCACCAGGCTCCTCGCCGGTGAGAACGTGAGCTTCCAGGGCAAGGCGGTGTACCTCGACGACGTGAAGCTGGACGCGCCTCCGGTCGAGCCGCCGCCGATCCTGCTCGGCGTGATGGGACCGAAGTCGATGGCGTTGGCCGGCCGCGTCGGTGGCGGCATCGTCCTCGCCGAGCCGGCCACTCCGCCGTACGTGCGGCAGTCGGTCGAGTACGCCGGATCGCCGGAGGGCTTCGTGGTCGCGGTGTTCAGCGCCATGTGCATCCGCAGCGACCGGAAGGTGGCTTACGAGTGGACGGCGCCGTGGCTGGGGTGGCGGATCAACGACAACCACCCTGGGGTGACCGCGCTGCCGTTCTTCGCCGACATGAAGAAGTTGTACGACGAGTCAGGCGCCGAAGGTCTCGTGGGGATGCCGACCGACTGGTGGACCGAGATCGGCGCGATCGGGACGCTGGACGACGCGGCCACGCACATCCAGGCGCTCGAGGCGGCTGGGGTGCACCACATCGGTCTGTTCCCGGACCCCGAGGTCGAGCACGGACTCCCCCAACTCGACCACGTGCTGGAGCTGGCGAGTCGCTAGGCCCGACGCTTCGGCACGTGCGGCCGGTACGGCGAGACCGTCGGGTCACCGGGGATCCAGAACCGCCAGTTGCGGTCGGCAGCTTCCCGGAGACCGACCCGAGGACCGGTGGACGGCTCGCCGTCGAAACCGGGACCGGGCAGCAGTTGCACACTCGAGCCCTTGGCCAGCAGGTCGACGCCGTTGTGGTCCCGGCCGATGCCGAGGGCAACGCACAGCCGCGCCGGCCCGCGCGCCAGGTCGCGGTCCGGGTTCACCTTCGGACGCTTGACGACAGGCCCCTGCCGCACGCCGGATTGGTTGAACTTCACCTGTTGGGTTTCCAGCGGCCCGCGACGTACACGGGCCAGCTCGATGCCCTCGACGATCTCGCCGGCCCGCAGCAGGACGGCCGACGGCTGACCGTCCGGGCCGACGCTGACATTCATGCAGAAGTGCATGCCGTAGGTGAAGTAGACGTACAGGAAGCCCGGCGGGCCGAACATCACCGCGTTGCGCGCGGTCTGACCCCGGTACGCGTGCGAGCCGGGATCGTTCGGCCCGTCGTACGCCTCGACCTCGGTGAGGCGGACTGCCACCGTGCCTTCGTCGGAGGTACTGCGCAGGACCATGCCGAGGAGCTTCGGGGCCACTTCGAGGACGGGATCCGCGAGCAGCGAGCGGCGTACGGGCATGCGCAGCACCCTAAGCGAACGGGCCGACAGAAACTGCCTTCACCCGAGGCGGGTGCTGTGAGCCGTGACCCGGGCTCGAAGCTCCGCGAGTTGTTCGACGACGCGTTCCTGCGCCGTGCCACCGCGGGTGTTGCGGGAGGCCAGCGAGCCCTCGACAGTCAGCACCGAGCGGACCTCCGGCGTGAGGTACGGCGAGATCGCGGCAAGGTCCTCGTCGGTCAGGTCCCACAGCTCGATCCCGCGCTTCTCGCACTCCTGCACGCACGCGCCGGCCAGCTCGTGAGCGACCCGGAACGGGATCTTCTGCCGGACCAGCCACTCCGCGATGTCGGTCGCGAGCGAGAAGCCCTGTGGCGCCAGCTCCTCCAGTCGCTCGGCGTTGAAGCGCAGCGTCCGGATCATCCCGGTGAACGCCGGCAGCAGCACCTCCAGCGTGTCGATGGAGTCGAAGACCGGCTCCTTGTCCTCCTGCAGATCGCGGTTGTAGGCGAGCGGCTGCGCCTTCAGCGTCGCGAGCAGGCCGCTCAGGTTGCCGATCAGCCGGCCCGCCTTGCCCCGCGCGAGTTCGGCGATGTCCGGGTTCTTCTTCTGCGGCATGATGCTCGACCCGGTCGAGAACGCGTCGTCCAACTCGACGAAACCGAACTCCTTCGTCGCCCAGATGATCACCTCCTCGGCCTGCCGGGACAGGTCGACGCCGATCTGCGCGGTGACGAACGCGAACTCGGCCACGAAGTCGCGTGCGGCGGTCCCGTCGATCGAGTTCGCCGACGAGTCGGTGAAGCCGAGCTCGACAGCGACGAACTGCGGGTCGAGGCCCAGCGAACTCCCCGCCAGCGCACCCGATCCGTACGGCGAGTCGGCCGCGACGCGAGCGTCCCAGTCGGCGATCCGGTCGAGGTCACGGATGAGCGGCCAGGCGTGCGCGAGCAGGTGATGCGAGAGCAGGACCGGCTGCGCGTGCTGCAGGTGGGTCCGGCCCGGCATGGCGACGCCGAGGTGCTTCTCGGCCTGCTCGGCGAGCGTGTTCACCTGCTCCAGCAGCAGCCGGCTGATGACGCGGCCGTGCTCGCGCAGGTAGCTCTTGAACAGCGTGGCGACCTGGTCGTTCCGCGACCGGCCGGCGCGCAGCCGCCCGCCCAACTCTGCTCCCAGCCGATCGAGCAGACCGCGCTCGAGCGCCGTGTGCACGTCCTCGTCGTCCTCAGCCGGTAGGAACTTCCCGGTCAGCACGTCCTCGAGCAGCCCGTCCAGACCGGCCAGCATCGCCGACAGATCCTCGTCGGTCAGCAGCCCGGCCCGGTGCAGCACCTTGGCGTGCGCCTTCGACCCGGCGATGTCGTACGGCGCGAGTCGCCAGTCGAACTGCGTCGACTTGCTCAGCGCTGCCAGCGCATCCGCCGGCCCTCCCGCGAACCGTGCACCCCACAGGGCCACACCTTCTCCGGTACTCAACTCACAGTTCCTTACTTGGGTTCGCGGGCTGCCAGGGACAGGAAGCGGGTGGCGAGGGCGGGGCCGCCGGTGGGGTTGCGGGACACGACCATCACGGTGTCGTCACCGGCGATGGTGCCGAGTACGTCGTCGAGGCCGACGTGGTCGATGGCCCGCGCGAAGTACTGGGCCGCGCCCGGCGGGGTGCGGAGGATGACCAGGTTCGCGCTGCCTTCGGCCGACACCAGGACTTCGGACGCGACTCTGGCCAGGCGCGATTCGAAAGCGGCGGCCTCACCGGCTCGCGGCGTACGGTCGCCGCCCTCGCCTGGTACGGCGTACACGAGTTGGCCGGACGAGTCGCGGACCTTGACCGCACCGATCTCGACCAGGTCGCGGGACAGCGTGGCCTGGCCGACGACGAGTCCGGACGCGGCGAGCAGGTCGGCGAGCTCGGTCTGCGATCGCACCGGCTGCCGGCCGAGCAGATCGACGATGCGCTGCTGGCGCGCCGCCTTCGTTGTCGGTACGGCGATGCTCATGCGCCGAAACTCCTCGCGAGCAGCCAGGACAGCAGCGCCTTCTGGGCGTGCAGCCGGTTCTCGGCCTCGTCCCAGACGACCGACTGTGGTCCGTCGATCACGGCCGCCTCGATCTCCTTGCCCCGGTACGCCGGCAAGCAGTGCAGCACGATCGCATCGGCGGCAGCCTTCGACATGAGCTGCTCGGTCACGGCGTACGGGACGAACGGCGCCTCCCGCGCGCCCGCCTCCGCCTCCTGCCCCATCGAGACCCAGGTGTCGGTGGCAACCACATCGGCACCATCGACGGCCGCGTAGGGATCCGCGGTCCAGGCGACCGAGCCACCAGTCTCGGCGGCGATCTCCGCGGCGCGAGCCAGGATGGCCGGGTCCGGCTGGTACTCCGCCGGTGAACCCACCACCACGTGCATCCCGGCCGTCGCGCCACCCAGCAGGTACGAGTGCGACATGTTGTTCGCGCCGTCACCGAGGTACACGAGCTTCAGCCCGGCCATCCTGCCCTTGTGCTGCCGCACGGTGAGCAGGTCGGCGAGGATCTGGCACGGGTGGAACTCGTCGGTGAGTGCGTTGATCACCGGCACCCGGGACGCCGACGCCATCTCCTCGATCCGGCTCTGCCCGGACGTGCGCCAGACGATCGCCGCGACCTGCCGGTCCAGCACCTTCGCGGTGTCGGCGATCGGCTCGCCGCGCCCCATCTGCGAGGTCTGCGCGTCGATGATCAGCGGTACGCCGCCCAGTTCGGGGATCCCGACCGCGAACGAGATCCGGGTGCGGGTCGACGTCTTGTCGAAGATCACCGCGACCGTCTTCGGCCCGGCCAGCGGCTGGTGTCCGTAGCGGTCCTGGGACAGCTGCTGCCCGAGCGTCAGGACCTCGTCCTGCTCGACCGGGCTCAGGTCGTCGTCGCGGAGAAAATGCCGGACAGTCATGCCGCCTCCACGTGGTCGAGCAGCCCGGGCAGGGCCGCAACGAAACTGTCGGCATCAGCCTTGCTCAGGATGTACGGCGGCGCCAGCCGCAACGCGTTCGGAATCGGGTTGTTGATCACGAACCCGGCCTCCAGCGCCAGCGCGGCCACCTGGTCCGACACGGGCCGGGTCAGCTCGATCGCCAGCAGCATCCCGCGGCCGCGCACGTCGGCGATCAGCGGGTGGTCGAGCGCGATGATCGACGAGGCAAGGTGGTTGCCGACAGCATTCACCTGCGCCAGCAGCCCGTCCCGCTCGATCACGGTCAGCACCGCCAGGCCGGCGATCGCGGCGACCGGGTTGCCGCCGAACGTCGTCCCGTGGTTGCCCGGCTGCAGCAGCTCCGCCGCGGCACCCAGCCCGATGCAGGCACCGATCGGGATCCCCGCGCCGAGGCCCTTGGCCACCGTCACGAGGTCCGGCGTGATCCCCTCGGTCTCGTACGCGAACCAGGTCCCGGTCCGGCCGATCCCGGTCTGGATCTCGTCGATCCACAGCAGCGCGCGGTGCTCGGAGGTGATCCGCCGCGCCGCCCGCAGGTACCCCGGCGGCGGTACGACGACGCCGTTCTCGCCCTGGATCGGCTCCAGGATGACAGCCGCCGTCTCGTCGTCGACCGCTGCCGCCAACGCGTCGGCATCGCCGTACGGGACGAACTCCACGTCTCCGGGCAGCGGCGCGAACGCCTCGCGGTACGCCGGTTTCCACGTCACCGCGAGCGCGCCCATCGACCGTCCGTGGAACGCGCCGACGGTGGAGACGATCTTGGTCCGGCCGGTCCGCCGGGTGATCTTGAACGCCGCCTCGTTCGCCTCGGTGCCCGAGTTGGTGAAGAACACCTTGCCCGGAGCATCGAACAGACCGAGCAACTTCTCGGCCAGCGCGATCTGCGGCGCGGAGGCGAAGAAGTTCGAGACATGGCCGAGGGTCGCGAGCTGCGACGTCACCGCGGACACCACGAACGGGTGCGCGTGGCCGAGGCAGTTCACCGCGAGCCCACCGAGCAGGTCGAGGTACTTGTTGCCGTCGGCGTCCCACAGGTAGGCGCCTTCGCCCCGCACCAGCACGCGCTTCGGCGCGCCGAACGTGTTCATCAGCGCGCCCGTGTAGCGCTCGGTGAGCGCCGCCTGGGTGCCGTCGACAGTGAGCAGTTCGGTCATGACGGAATCACCTGGGTCCCACTTCCGGCGTCGGTGAAGATTTCCAGTAGCAGCGAGTGCGGCACCCGCCCGTCGATCACGGTCGCCCGGGAGACGCCCGACTCGACCGCGCGCAGGCAGGCCTCCATCTTGGGCACCATCCCGGAGGCGAGCCTGGGCAGCAGCTCGGCCAGTTCGGTGGTGTCGATCTGGGTGATGATCTCGTCGCTGTCCGGCCAGTTCCGGTACAACCCGGCCACGTCGGTCAGCACGACGAGCTTCTCGGCTCCGAGCGCGGAGGCCAGCGCGGCCGCCGCGGTGTCGGCGTTGACGTTGTGCGCCTGGCCGTCCTCGTCGGGCGCGATCGTCGACACCACCGGGATCCGGCCGGCGTCGATCAGGTCGATCACCGCCTCCGGCCGGACGTGGACCACGTCGCCGACCAGTCCGATGTCGACCGACTCGCCGTCGACCAGCGCGCTACGACGTTCCGCGGTGAACAGGCCGGCGTCCTCACCGGACATGCCGACCGCGAACGGGCCGTGCGCGTTGAGCAGCCCGACCAGCTCCCGGCCGACCTTGCCGACCAGGACCATGCCGACAACGTCCATCGCCTCGGGCGTGGTGACCCGCAGCCCGCCGCGGAACTCGCTGTCGATGCCGAGCCGGCTGAGCATGTCGCTGATCTGCGGCCCGCCGCCGTGGACGACGACGACCCGGACCCCGGCGTACCGGAGGAAGACGATGTCCTCCGCGAAGGCCCGCTTCAACTTGTCGTCGACCATCGCGTTGCCGCCGTACTTCACGACCACCGTCTTGCCGTGGAACTGCTTCAGCCAGGGCAACGCCTCGGTCAGCACCGCAGCCTTCTCCACCGCATCCGCGTGACTGGTGCTCATGAGGAGTACGCCGAGTTCTCTTCGACGTACGCGTGGGACAGGTCGGTGGTGAGCACCGTGGCAGAGGCTGGGCCGGCGTGCAGGTCGATCACTACGTCGATCTCCAAGCCGCTCAGGTCCGCTTCGGAACGGTCGACGCCCTTGCCGCCGGCAACGCAGATCGGCGCGCCGTTCAGCGTGATGTCGAGCAACGAAGGGTCGAACGCGGTCGGTGCGTTGCCGACCGCCATCGCGATCCGGCCCCAGTTCGGGTCGGAGGCGAAGAAGGCGGTCTTGCAGAGATTGTCCTCGGCAACGAGCTTGGCGGCGGCCAGCGCCTCGGCCTCGGTGGCGGCGTTCCGCACGGTGATGCTGACGTGCTTGGTGACGCCCTCCGCGTCGGCCTGCAACTGCTTCACCAGGTCGGCGGCGAGCGTTGTCAGCGCGGCCTCGAAGGCCTCCGGCGTGACGGTGACTCCGGACGCGCCCGAGCTCAGCAGCAACACCGTGTCGTTGGTCGACGTTCCCCCGTCGACGTCGAGCCGGTTGAAGGTCTTGCCGACCGCGTTCCGCAGCGCGTGGTCGAGGTGCGGCTGATCGAGTACGGCGTCGGTCGTGATCACGCTGAGCATGGTCGCCATGTTCGGCGCGCACATGCCGGCGCCCTTCGCGAACCCGCCGATGCTCCAACCGTCCGAGTGTTTCAGCACGGCCTGCTTCGGCACGTTGTCGGTCGTCATGACCGCCGTCGCCGCCGCCAGACTGTGCTCCGGCCCATCGCCAAGGGCGGCCACAGCCATGTCGATACCTGGGATGAGCGACGACATCGGCAGCCGCTCGCCGATCAGGCCGGTCGAGCAGACCCCGATCTCGGCCGCTCCGACCCCGAGCACCTCGGCCAGCTTCTCCGCCGTCCGGTGGGTGTCCTGGAAGCCCTCCGGTCCGGTGCAGGCGTTGGCGCCCCCGGAGTTCAGCACGACGGCTTTCAACTTACCGGCGGTGAGCACCTGCTGGGACCAGAGCACCGGCGCCGCCTTCACCTTGTTGGTGGTGAAGACACCGGCGGCGACGTCGTACGGTCCGTCGTTGACCACGACGGTGAGGTCGGGCGTGCCGGCCGGTTTGATCCCCGCGATCACCCCGGCCGCACGGAAGCCGGCCGGCGCGGTGACCCCGGCGCTCCGATCGACTTGGGTGGACGGGGTGACAGCAAGCGTCACGGTGCAACTCCGATGAGAGGAAGGGCCAGGGTCTCGTCGAGTCCGGTGGCCAGGTTCATGCACTGCACGGCGCCGCCGGCAGTGCCCTTGGTGAGGTTGTCCATCGCGGCCACGATCACGGCGCGGCCGGTGCGCTGGTCGAGCGTGACCTGCAGCTGCACGGTGTTGGCACCGAGAGTGGCCTGCGTCTGCGGCCATTGCCCCTCGGGGAGCAGGTGCACGAAGGGCTCGTTGCGGTAGGCATCCTCGTAGGCCTGCCGCAGCGTCGCGAGATCGGTGCCGTCGGCAACCGGCGCGCTGCAGGTGGCGAGGATGCCCCGCGACATCGGCACGAGCACGGGGGTGAACGAGACACTCACCGGCTGCTCGGCGTACGGCGTGAGGTTCTGCTCGATCTCCGGGGTGTGCCGGTGGACGCCGCCGACGCCGTACGCGGAGGCGGAGCCCATCACCTCGGCGCCGAGCAGATGCGGCTTCGGCGCCTTGCCCGCGCCGGAGGTCCCGCTGACCGCGACCACCACCAGCTGGCCGGGATCGACGAGGCCCTGCTGTACGGCGGGGAGCAGCGCGAGGGTGGAGACGGTGGGGTAACACCCCGGTACGGCGACCCGGTTCGACCCGCGGAGCTTGTCCCGTTGACCGGGGAGCTCCGGCAGTCCGTACGGCCACGAGCCGGCGTGCTCACCGCCGTAGAACTCGACCCACGCCTCGGCCTCGGTCAGCCGGAAGTCCGCGCCGCAGTCGATCACGGTGACGTCCTCGCCGAGTTGCTCGGCGATTCCGGCGGACTGTCCGTGCGGCAGGGCCAGGAACGCCACGTCGTGACCGGCCAGCGTCTCCGCCGTGGTCTCGACCAGGGTGCGCCCGGCCAGAGGCACGAGCTGGGGGTGGTGCGCGCCGAGCGCCGTACCGGCGTTTCCTCCGGCGGTGAGGGCTCCGATCTCCACCTCGGGGTGCCCGCTCAGCAACCGGAGCAGCTCACCTCCTGCATACCCACTGGCACCGGCGACCGCCACCTTCACGCTCATGTGAATGAGTATGCCATGCCTTGGAAAAATATCCAACCGATCCCGGTGCGCCGCCCTGTCCATCCTGGCCTGTGACACACGCCATGTCACGGCCGGGTGGGTCCCGCGTGTCCGGAAGGGGGACGACGACCTGAGGGAGGACGGGATGGCCCGGATCGAGCTGGAGCATCGCAAGACGTGGTTCGTGCGGATGGTCGAGTGGAGCAGCCGGAGGATGTACCGCAAGGTGCCGGATCCGGCGAAGGTGGCGCTGCACAACCGGCGGGTGCTGGTGTCGACGATGCTGCTGGAGGGGTCGGCCGCGCGATGGAAGAAGCTGGACCCGACACTCAAGGCGCTCGCGGTGATGATGCCGTCGGCGCAGATCGGCTGCAGCTGGTGCATGGACTTCGGCTACTGGGAGTTCCACCACCAGGGTGTCGACCCCGCGAAGCTGCGCGATGTGCCAGGGTGGCGGGACAGCGACGTCTACACGGATCTGGAGCGCGCGGTGATGGAGTACGCCGAGGCGATGACGGTGACCCCGCCAACGGTCACCGACGAGCAGGTCGAGCGCCTGCGCCAAGACCTGACCGACGAGCAACTGGTCGAGCTCACGGCACTGGTCTCACTGGAGAACTTCCGGTCCCGCAGCAACGCCGCACTCGGCCTGACCAGCCAGGGCTTCAAGGAGTTCTGCGAGCTGAGGCCGGCCACGTGACTGATGATCAGCCGGGTCGCGCCGACGAAGAACTCGCTCGCGAGTTCGACGAACACCGGGCGGTCCTGGTGGGAGCGGCGTACCGGGTCGTGGGCAGTGTCACCGACGCGGAGGACGTGGTCCAGGAGGCCTGGCTGCGGTGGGCCGCGATCGACCACGGCGACATCCGCGACCCGCGGGCGTACCTGATCCGCATCACCACGCGGCTTGCGCTGAACCGGCTGCGGGAGCAGAAGGCCCGGCGGGAGCAGTACGTCGGGCCTTGGCTGCCCGAGCCGATGTCGCCGGAGCTCGCGGCACCCGACGCGGATCCGGCAGCGGTCGTGGAGCTCGCGGACTCGGTCAGCATGGCGATGCTGGTCGTCCTCGAGACACTCTCGCCGCTCGAGCGTGCCACGTTCGTACTGCGCGAGGTGTTCGATCTCCCGTACGACGAGATCGCGGACACGCTCGGCCGGTCGGAGACCGCGGTCCGGCAACTCGCCCACCGGGCCCGGGAACACGTGCAAGCGCGGCGGCCGCGGCATCACGTCGACAAGGCGCGGCACAGCGAGCTGACGGTGCAGTTCATGGCGGCCGCCGGGACCGGCGATTTCGAGCAGGTCGTGTCGCTGCTGGCGCCCGATGCGGTCCTGATCAGCGACGGCGGCGGCAAGAAGAAGGCGGCCCTCCGGCCGATCCACGGCGCGGCGAAGATCGTTCGCTGGCTGTTCGCGGTGATCGCGGAGAACCCCACCTTCGAGATCCGGATGGGGACGCTGAACGGCGAGACCGCGGCCATCGCCTACGACGGCGACGAGCCGGACACCGTCGCCTTCTTCGAGATGACCGACGGCCTGATCACCGAGATGTACCTGGTCCGCAACCCCGACAAACTCACCGCGGTCCCACCCCGCCACACCCTCGATGCGCAGTCGTAGAGTATCTGCAACTGAGTCGCATCTGGAGGTGGAGTGAAGTACGTGGAGGTCGAGCCGGACGAGGCTCTGGACCCGGCGCTGCGGGCGGATCTGCTGGACACCTGGATCACGGCCACGGACGCCGGTGGCGCGGTCGGCTTCACTGCGCCGGCGCCGGTCGAACAGGTGGCGGAGACGCTGGACGACGCGCTCGGCCGGGTCGCGGCCGGCCTGGACGTGCTCGGCGTCCTGCACAACGGGGAGCGGTACGTCGGGATGGGGCTGCTGGTGACGCGGGGCAGCGCCCTCCAACCGCACTGGCGCACGATGCTGCGCGTGATGGTCCATCCCCAGCACCAGGGCAACGGTGCCGGCCGCCTGTTGATGGAAGGGCTGCGCGGCTCGGCCGTCGATCTCGGTCTGGAGCAGCTCCAGCTGACGATCCGCGACGGCCTGGGCCTGGAGAAGTTCTACGAGCCGCTCGGCTACCACGTCGTCGGCCGGCATCCGCGCGCGATCCTGGTCGCTCCCGGCGAGTACCGCGACGAGATCATGTTCGTCCAGGACCTCTGATCCAGGTGTCCAACCACCGAGTCGTGGCGATCGGTCACGAATCGGCCGATGACTGAACCACAATCCACGACTCGGCGTACCCACCAAGGGCTAGCGGCGGGAGCGGACGAGGGCGAGGAGGGTGGCGCCCAGGGCGGTGAGGAGGGTGCCCAGGGTGACGAGGATGGCCGGCGGGCCGCCGGTGGCGGGGAGCTGGGTGTTGTTGAGGGGTTGAGGGTCGGCCGTGGGTGGCGCTCCCAGGGTGACCTTGACCGGGGCGGTGACTGCGGCACCGGTTGCGTCGGTGCGCTGGTACGACACCTTCGCGGTTCCCGTGAAGCCGGCTGCGGGCGTGAGGCTGATGGTGCCGTCCGGAGCGACGGTCCAGGTGCCGGATGCGTCGGTGACCCGCTTCGTGCAGGTGGCCGAGCCGGTGCGCAGGCAGACCGTGCTGGAGTTGAACGCGCCGTCGTCGTTGAGCAGTGGGTTGACCGCGACCGGGTTGCCCGGCGTACCGGTGGCCATGTCCGCAGTTGCCTTCGCGAGGATCGGCGCTGCCACGGTGACGTCGACCAGAGCCGTGTTCGACGTACCGTTCGCGTCGGTGACCCAGTAGGCGACGGATCGCGTCGTACCGATGAAGCCCTTCGCCGGGGTGAACGTGATCGTGCCGTCCGCGGCCACCACGAAACCACCCTCGTCCGGAACGGTCACCGCCTTCTTGTCCTTACCGTCCGCCGGATCACGCAGTACGACGGAGGCCGGCGCGAGGGGCGCGGACGGGTCACCGGGCTTGTCGTTGCCGAGCACCTGGATGACGACGGCCTGGCCGAAGCCGGTCCGGGCGCTGTCGTCGACGGTGACCGGACGCACCGGCACCACTGTCACCGTGATCGTCGCGCGCGCCGAGTTCCGGTTGCTGTCCTTCACCTCGTACGCCGCCGGCCGCGCCGTACCCGTGAACGTCGCCACCGGACTGAAGGTCACCTTGCCCTTGGCAACCGACCACTCACCTTGCCCGGCGACCGTCACATCGTCGGCCAACGCGCCGGCCGGACCGACCAACAACAACGTCGCCGGATCCAAGGTCGCATCCGGTCCCGGCTTGTCGTTCGCCAGCGGGTCGACCGTCACCGCCACATGCTGCTTGGTCCGCGCCGCATCAGGCGTCGCCACCGGCCGAGCCTGGACCGCGATCGTCAGGGCGGCCACGCTGATCGTGCCGTTGCTGTCGGCCACCTGATACCCGACCGGCGTCGTCGTACCGGCGAAGCCATCCACCGGCGCGAACCGGACCCCACCCGAGGGCTGGACAGTGAACAGACCTTGCCCCGGCACCTCCAGCAAGGTCACGGCATCGCCGGTCGCCGGATCGAGCAACCGCACGTCGGCGACCGCGAGCGGTGCCGAAGCGTCGCCTGGCTTGTCGTTGTCCAGCACCGCGACGGTCACGGCAGTCTCGAAGGGAGTCGACGCCTTGTCGTCCGCCGCGACGGGCACCACCGGCGTCACCGTCACGGCGACGGTCGCGGTCGCCGAGTTCCGGCTCGTGTCAGCGACCCGGTAGACGATCGAGACGACACCGCGGTACGCCGGCGCCGGATCAACCGTGAGCTTCCCGGTCACCGCATGCACTGCGAACGCGGCCTGTCCGGCGATCGTCGCCGTCCGCCCCCAGCGTCCCGTGCTCGCGTCGTACACCTGGACGGAGGTCTTCTCCAGCTGAGCAGCCGTACCCGGCTTGTCGTTGCTCAGCGGATCGACGGTCATCTTCACGTTCTGCTTCGTGGCTGCCGTGTCCGCGACCGCCTCCGGCCCCATGCCGACCGTGAGGAACAGCAGCCCCTCGGCGGTCGACCCGTTGTCGTCGGTGATGCGGTACGTCGCCGGGGTCGTCACCCCCTGGTAGTCCTTGACCGGAGTGAACGTGATCGACCCATCATCCGCAGCGGTGTAGCTGCCCTCGCTAGGCTGGGTGATGGTCTTGCGATACCCACCGGCCGGGTCCTTCAGCACCAGGCTCGTCCGAACCAGCGGCGCGGACGGGTCGCCCGCCTTGTCGTTGGCCAGCACGTCGACCGTGATCGCGTGGTTGTACGGCGTGATGCCCGAATCGTCCACGGTGACAGGCCAGATCGGGGTGACTGTCATCGTCAGCGTCGACGCGGAGAAGTTCCCGTTCGAGTCAGCGACCCGGTAGTTGATCGCCAGCGCCTTGCCGCGGAAGGCCGGCAGCGGGTCGAACACCACAGCCCCACTCTGCTGCACGGTGTACGTGCCCTGATTGGCGACCGCGACCTTCTTGAGGTACCCCGCCGTCCGAGCAGCCGGGTCCAGCAGGCCGACCGACGCCGGATCGAGCTTGGCGTCACTGCCCGGGCTGTCGTTGGACAGTAGGTTCACGGTCAGGGTGACGTCCTGCAGCGTGGATGCGGTGTCGGCGACGGCGACCGGTGGCAGACCGGCGGTGATCCACAGCTTCGCGGTCGCCGGGGTTCCGTTGCTATCGGCCACTTGATAGGTCAGCGGCGTGCCCGGTCCGCGGAACGTCGCGCCCGGATCGAAGGTCACCACTCCCCCGGCCGCCGTGTAGACACCCTCGTTCGGGATCGCGACCTTCGCCTTCAACGAGCCATCCGCCGGATCGGTGAGCAGAAGAGTCCCCGGAACCAGCGGCGCGGTCGCGTCACCCGGCTCGTCGTTCGCCAGCACGTTGACCGTGACGGTCTTATCGTACGGCGTTGTCGCCGCATCGTCGGCCGCGATCGGAGTGACGGGAGTGATCGTCACCGTGATGGTCGACTTGGTGGCCTGACCGAACCAGTCCGTGACGCGATAGGTCAGCGTGGTCGCCGTACCGGTGAAGCCTGGCAGCGGATCCACGGTGACGGTGCCGTCGGGATTGACCTGGTAGCCGGCCTGACCAGGGATCTTCACCAGCTTCTTGAGTGAGCCGTCGGCCGGATCGAGGAGGGCCAGACTCAGCGGGTCGAGGCCAGTGCCCTGTCCGGCGGTGTCGTTCGCGAGCAGGTCGAGGCTCAGCCGAATGTTCTGCTTGCCGGTTGCGGTGTCGGGCTTCGCGGTCGGTGCGGCCGGCTTCGCGATCGTGACGGTGAGCGTCGCGGTGGCCAGCGTGCCGTTCACGTCCGAGACGCGGTAGGTGATCGGCCTCGCGACTCCGGTGTACGTGGGCAGCGGGTCGACCTCGATCCTCCCATCCGGCTCGACCGTGAACGTCGCCTCGCCGGCGACGACCACCGTCGTCTTCGGCTGATGGGTCTTCGGGTCGAGCAGCCGGACACTGCTCGGGACCAACGGGACCGCTGGGTTGCCCGCGGTGTCATTCGCCAGCACAGCGACCGAGGTAGTGGTGTCGTACGCCGTACTCGCGGTGTCGTCGGAGGCATCGGGCTGGACCTTGGTCACCCGGACCGCGAGGATCGTCGTTCCGAGCGCGCCGTTGCCATCGGCAACCTGGTAGGTCACCGGCGTCGCCGCGCCGCTGAACGTCCGGACCGGCTCGAACAGGATCCGGCCGTCCGGTTTCGTAGTGTATTTACCCTGGCCCGGGACGACGACCGACGTCCTCGGCTCGGAGCGCGTCGGCGCGATCAACCGCACGCTGCCCGGCACCAGCGCCGACCCGGTCGGGCCAGGCTTGTCGTTGTCCAGGACGGGAACGAGTACCGACGCGCCCTGCAGGATCGTGACCGCGTCCGGATTCGCGACCGGCGGACCGGGTGCGTCGACCGAGACCGTCAGCGACGCCCGCGCCGCGGTGCCGTTCTTGTCCAGCACCTGGTACGTCAACGCCGTACCAACCCCGTGGAAGGCGCGCACCGGACGGAACGTGACCTTGCCGTCGGCCACCAAGTACGTCGCCTGCCGCGCGATGGTCACCTGGTCGACGAGCTTGTGGCTGACCGGGTCGACGAGTCGCAGGCTGGCGGGATCGAGCGGTGCATCCGGAGAGCCGGGCAGGTCGTTGTCGAGCACCGGTACGACGGCATCCGCGTCGAACGGCGTGGACACGGAGTCGCCGTTGGCCGTGGGATTGACTGGGGTGACCGTGACGACGAGCGTGGACTCGGCGGTCTGCTTGGTGGTGTCGGTGACGCGGTAGCCGATCGACGTACCGACACCGGTGAACTGCGGCTTCGGCACGAAGTCCACGGCGCCGCTGGGCTTGACGGCGTACTCACCCTCTCCGGGGATGACCACCGTCGTCTTGAACGTCGCGTCGGCCGGGTCACGGAGTACGACGGAGCCGGCGACGAGGGTGACGCCAGGGGCGGCGTGGTCGTTGGCGAGGGGCTTCAGCGCGATGCTGACGTTCTGCGGGGTGGTCGCGGTGTCGGGCGTGGCGACCGGACCGGCGGGCAGCGCGACGGTGACGGTCAGCGTCGCGGTCGCCGTACTGCCGTTGCTGTCGGCAACCCGGTAGGTGACCGGCTTGGCCTTGCCCACGAAGCCCGGGACCGGGTCGACGTCGATCGTGCCGTCGGACCTGGCGACGTACTTGGCCTGGCCGACGACGTTCACCATCTCGACGCACTTGTTGCCGTCGACGAGGCAGAGGGAGCCCGGCTTGAGCGGTGCGTCCGGGTCGCCGGGCTTGTCGTTGCCGAGCACATCGACGATCCGTCCGGTGTTGAACTCGGTCGCCGCGGTGTCGTCGAGCAGGATCGGCGGAGGCGGTGGCGCGATGGTGATCGGGTGGTCCTCGACCTCACCGGCGTCGGCGGCACCGGTCGGTTTCTCCACCTGCGGGTCGTTGTAACCGATGCGCACCCGCGCGTACGACGCTCCGGCCTTGGGACGGGCGAGCTTGGTCCAGTTGAGGGTGGCCGCGCTCTGACCGGAGGCGAAGGTGGTACATGCTCGCTCTGCGGGTTGGAAGGAGCCGTTGCGGTCGAGGTCGATCCACGCGCAGACCCGGCCCGACTTGGACGCGCCGCTGAGGGCGACGGTCGCGGAGTAGGCCGTCGCGTTCGTGCGGAGCGGCTTGAACGTGACGCCGTCGTCAGCCTGATCCGGCGCCCGAGGACCGGTGGTGCCGTTGGCAACGGTCGCGTTGTCCTCGGTTGCGTCCTTGCCGAGGTGTACGTCGCTGAGCACCGACCAGGCAGCGCTGTACGACTCGGGGGCGTCGCCGAAGTCCTCGCCGGTGGACGCGAGCACGGAGAACGCATCGCCGGAAGCCGGGGTGTTGAACGCCGGGAGCTTCGGGTGCTTGGTGAAGATCGCGGTCACGTCGAAGCTGAGCTTGGTGGCGACGCCGTTGATCCGGACGGAACCGCAGGCGGCGCTTGCGGTGGCGTCGGGGCCGCCGGCGCCGGTCTTGGTGTTGCTGCAGTTCGGTCCGGCGTCATGGTTCGCGGCGGTGATCGTGTCGCTGGTGACGGCGAGATTGTTGCCCTGGCCGACCTTCGTGAGGCTGAGGCCGGCGGTGGTGAGCTTGAGCACCGAGTGCAGCTCGGATTGTGCGGCGGGTTTGTCGCTCACGGTCTGCGTGACCGCGCCGCCGATCCCGGCCAGATGGAGCACCAGGTTGCGTACCGGCTGCGAGAACGCGATCGTCACCGTGCCGCGGTCGCCACAACCTCCGGTGGACGCGCAGGTCCCGGTCTTCACCACGAGATCCTCAGCCGGGGTCGTGCGCGCTATCGGCGGCGCGTACGTGGTCGGCCCGGTCCCCCGCACGCCCGCCGTCGTCGCATCCACCAACTCCGTCTGGCCAGTCACGGTGATTGTCTGCTTGAGTCCCGACCCAGGCATCACCGCGGTCGCCGAGTCCCCCTGCACGAAAGGCGCCGAAGGCACCTCATAGGCGGTTGCGTCCACGCACGGCAGGGCGAGCAGGCCCAACACCAACAGAATGGATGCGCCCGGTCGCGTCGCCCGCATGTGCAGCCCTCCCGAGCAATCACGTTTCCGCATGCTTCGGCCGCGGGGCGGGCGGGCCAGCGTAGAGGTAACGGCCTACGCTGGCCCAATGTTACGGGCTAATCACTCTCCGAGGTCGTAGATCCGGACCTTGCCGATGCTGTGTCGCAACGTGGCCAGCCGGTCGAGCTCGGTGGACACGGTCCCGTCGCGGGCGTCGACGTACAGCCAGCGGACGTCGTACTCGTCGCGGAGCCGACGGAGGCGGTCCGGTGTCGGCGTGGCGAGGGCCTCGGTGGTGAGCGTGACTCGCTCGGGCCAGGGCGACAGCTGTTCGGTGTACCGGCGGCCGCCGACGCCCTGCTCGGCCATCGCCTGGTTCGTGTACGCCCAGCCCTCCATCACGGTCCGGCGACCAGCGATCCCACTGACCAGATAACCGCGGGCATCACACCCAGGCGTCTGCGGTCCGGCCGGACGACACCAGGTGTTCGTGGCAACGACATCGGTCGGCGCGGAGTTCTTCTCGAGCCACAACGCCGCCGACGCCTCGTCCCGATACACCCACCAGTGAGGCGCCCGGTGCGTCTGCGACTTCTCGCTGTCCCCATGCGCCGCGCTCTGCAGGAACGAACTGATCGGCGAGATCGCCAGCAACATCAGTACGACGAGCAGCCCACCACCCGCCTGCCGGAAGAACAGTCGCCACACCAGCAGCAGCACGACCGTCAACGCGAGTACGACGAGCAGCACGCGCGTGCTCAGCCACAGTTGACGGCCCGGCGAGGCGGCCGGCACACCCCTCGCCCACACCAGCAGACCAGCACAGACCACCGACACGATGAACGCCGTGACCGCCACCGGGATCGGCCGTTGGGCCGCACGCACACTGACGGCCGCGAACCAGCCGGCTGCCGCGAGGCTGAACGGCGCGCTCGTGTAGATGAAGTAGGACTCGCTCACGGACGGGTGGTCGATCAGGAGGTACCCCGCCCAGCCGGCGATCATCGCTCCCAGTAGGAACCACGCGACCGGATCCCGCCGGCCGGCGACGCCGAAACCGGCCCATGCCATCGCCTGAAGAGTGAGCAGTACGGCGAGCAGCAAGGTCAGCGTCCCGATCACCGCACCATGCGCCAGCGCGGGCAGGATCAGACCGCCCTCCCCGGGTGGCGTCGTATCACCGGTCGCGGCCGTGTAGACGGGTAGCGACTTCAGAACCGCAAGGAACTGCAGACTCGAACCTTTGGTGCTCCCCGCAACCGTCAGCAACGTCCCGGCAGCGACCGCCACGAGCACGACACCGGCGACGATGATCCGCCGCGGCACTCGCCGGGTCGTCACGAGCAGGAACACCGCGGCCAGCCCGACGCCCGCGACCAGGAGCGGCAACACCGTAGGCTTCGACCCACCGCCGACGATCGCGACGCCGATCACGACCACCCACAACCAGCCCCCGGCGTTCCTGAACAACAGCTCGATCAGCAACACCGCCGCGGTCACACAGGCGACCAGTCCGAACGTCTGCGAGGGACTCAGGAAGCTGACCGGCGGCGCCAGATTCACACTCGTGTCGAAGAACAAGTACAACTGCGGCGCGGCCAGGGCGATGGCCGCGAGCAGGCCGGTCCACCAGGTGCGACTCACGGTCCGCGCCAGCGTCGCGCACACGAGCAGTACGACGACCAGCCACGGCAGCAGCCACAACCGGAACAGCACGATCATCGGCGTCAGCCGGGTAATGTCCACGGCCCCGGCCATGTCGGCGTCCGCGAACCAGTGGTACTCCAGCCGCTCCCCCACCACCTGCGGCAACTCCGGCGGGACCGACCGGGTCAACTCGTTCACCAGTGACAGGTGGTAGAGCAGGTCCGGGTAGTACGCCGACCCGTCCGGCGGCATCGCGTGGTACGCCAGCACGCCGACGGTGGTAGCGCCGACCATGACCGTCGCCGACACGGCCAGTGCCCAGGTCCACGCGACCGGCAGTGGTTTCGGGTCGGCGATACGCCAGCACTCGCGCAGGCGTCGTACCGAGGCGAAGGCGATCAGTACCAGCAAGGGCCAGATGATGAGCCAGCGCTGCCAGCCGAGTGCGGTGAACAGAGCCCAGCCGATCAGCTGCCAGGTCGCACCGACGACGGAGCCGAGGCCGAGGTCCTCCGCCCAGTTGCCTGTACTACGCCAGGCCGCGCGCAGGAGGAGAGTGCCCGGGAGCGCGACCGCCAGCGCGAAGTAGACGGCGTACTTGACGATGGGGCCTGGACCGACGTCGACCGAGAGCAGCCCGATGACCGCGACCAGGAACGGCAGCAGCCAGGGGAGGGACCGCTTCATCGGTGGTGTACCGGTTCCTGATGTCCTTGGTCTTCGAGGCTGTCGTAGCCGACGAGGAACTGCGGCCGGCGCTGGCTGGACTGGAACAGACGGGCGACGTACTCGCCGAGCAGGCCGAGGCAGAGCAGTTGGACCGCGCCGATCACGCTCACCGCGAGCACGGTCGACGTCCACCCGGGGATGCCGCGGCCGGTGAGCTTGATGACGAGCGAGCCGACGACGAACATCACCGACAGCAGGCCACCGAGCAGCCCGAGCCAGGTCGCCAGCCGCAGCGGAGCCGCGGAGAACGCGGTCACGCTGTCGAACGCGAGCCGGAGCATCTTGGTCAGGTTGTACTTCGTCGTCCCGGCGGCCCGCTCGGCGCGGACATAGCGCACCTCGGCGCTCGGGAAGCCGAGCCACGGGATGACCAGGCGGAACACGCGGCCGTCCTCGGGCAGCGCGTTCACCGCGTCGACCACCCGCCGCGACACCAGCCGGAAGTCGGCCGCATCGAACGGGATGTCCTTGCCGACCAGCCGGCACATCAGCCGGTAGTAGAGCCGCGCCGTCGTCCGCTTCGGCCACGAGTCACTCGACCGGTCCGAGCGAACGCCGTACACGACGTCGACGTCCTGCTCGCGCGCCGCGGCGAGGAACTCGGGGATCACCTCCGGCGGGTCCTGCAGGTCGGCGTCGATCGTGACGACGTACCGACCGCGGGCGCGCCGGAAGCCGGCCGATTGCGCGGCCTGATGACCGCTGTTGCGGAGCAGCCGTACGACGCGCAGTTGCGGCCAGTCCTTGGCTGCCTCGAGGAGGAGCGCGGCGGTCCGGTCCCGGCTGCCGTCGTCGACGACCAGCAGCTCGTAGCTGATCCCGAGTCCGTCCAGCAGCGGGTGCATCCGCTCGAAGAAAATCGGCAGCACTTCTTCCTCGTCGTACATCGGTACGACGACGGAGAGCTCAGGGTCCCGCATGGTCTGCAGACCTTCCAGTTCGAACGGCCGAAGGGATGACCTTACTCATGACGCGATCAGGGCGGCGGCGAGATGGCGACCCCGCCGGCCCGCCGCGGATCGCCGACCGCGACCAGCCCGTCGGCCGGATCCCAGAACGCGGCCGCGACACCGCCGAAGTACATCGAGTGCGGCGGCATCGGCCGGGTCGGCAGCGAGGTCGTGCCGGACACCGGGAGGTCGTCCTCGTAGTCGACCACCACGTCCTGCCGGACCCGCACGTGCAGCCGCGGATGCTCGACCGCGTCGGCCAGCGGCAGGCCGCCGTGCGTGTAGAGCGCGTACACCTGCGCCAGCGCGGTCGGGATCCGGTCCGATCCGGGTGAGCTGATCGCGAGCACCGCACCGTCGCTGTCGCGGCGGGCCACGCTCGGCGCCATGTTGGAGGTCAGCCGTGTCCCGGGCGCCAGGCTGTGCGGTCCGCCATGCAGCAGCTCCTGCTCACCGAGCGCGTTGTTCAGCCAGATACCGGTGCCCGGGGTCAGTACGCCCGATCCGTAGCCGGACGAGACCGTGATCGCGCAGGCATCGCCTTCGTCGTCGACCACCGAGACGGTCGCCGTACTGGGTGAGCTCAGTGCACGCAGGTCACCAGCCGCGGCGAGGTCCAGCAGCTTCTTGCTCTCCAGCTGCCGCAGGTCCTCCCCGTCGAGCTCTGCGAGCCGTTGCCCGAGTACGGCGTGCTGCACCTCGACGAGCCGCTCGAGCTCGGACTGGTTCCAGCTGCCGTCCGCGGGTACGCCGTCCAGCAGCGCGAGCATCGCGGCGACTGCGACTCCCCCGACGGCCGGCGGCGGGTTGGTCGCCAGCCGCCACCCGTTCTGCCGGACCATCAGCGCTGGACGTACGACGGCCTCGTACGCCGCCAGGTCCTCGGCGGTCAGGATGCCGTCGTTCTCGGCCATGTCGTGGATCAGCAGCTGGGCGAGCTCACCGGTGTACATGGTCTCGGCGCCGTCGCGGGCGATCAGTTCGAGCGCTTCGGCCAGCTCGGGGATCACCAACGTGGTGCCGGCCTTGATCACCGAACCGTCTTCCTCGTGCACGACCCGATGGCTCGGGTGGTGCCAGCCGAAGATGATCTCGTGGGTGAAGCCGAGGTAGTAGCCCGAGGTCCGGCTCAGCGGGAACCCGTCGCGGGCGACATCGATCGCGGGCTGGACGACCTCACGCCAGGGCGCCTTGCCGGAGCGCCGATGGGCCAGGTCGAGTGCCTTCATCCCGCCGGGGGTTGCGACCGACCCGTGGCCGACGGTGGTCGTCGTCCCGCCGCCGTAGTCGGTGGTGACGTCCCAGACGCCCTGGCCGAACCGCTCGGCGGGCAGACCGCGGCCGGGCATCTCCACCCAGCCGTCGATGGTGACGGCATCGCCGCCGGCGACCTGCAGGGTGACGAAGCCGCCCGAGGCCGGCGAGACCACGCCGATCTCGTTCACCATCGTCACCAGGGTGGCCGCGATCGCGGCATCCACCGCGTTGCCACCTTCGGCTGCGACCCGGACCCCTGCCTCGGCCGCCGCCAGGTTGGGCGCGGCGACCGCCACCCGCGGGTGCCCCCGCCCGGCCATATGACTAGCCGACCCGCTGGACGGCGCCGAAGCGATCGACGACGACCTGGACCGCGGCCTGCCGCGCGTCGGCCACCTCGTTCTCCTTCAGCGTCCGGTCCGCCGCCCGGAAGCGCAGCGCGAACGCGAGCGACTTCTTGCCCTCGCCGATCTGCTCGCCGGTGTACAGGTCGAACAGCCGGACCGACTCCAGCAACTCGCCGGCGCCCTCGACCAGCGCCGCCTCGACCTCCGCCGCGGCCACGTCGGCCGGGACGATCAGCGCCACGTCCTCCTTGGCCACCGGGTACGACGAGAACGGATGCGCCGCGATCGACGACGGGCCGGCCGTGATCAGGGCCTCGAGGTCGAGCTCGACCGCACTCGACCGCGCGGGCAGCCCGAATGCCTGGCACACCTTCGGATGCAGCTCACCGGCATGACCGACGACCTTGCCATCGACGGAGAACTCCGCGCACCGGCCCGGGTGCCACGGTGCCTGCTCGCCGTTGCGCACCTTCGGCTCGACACCGACGGCCGCTGCGATGGTCCGGGCGAGCTGCACGGCGTCGGCCCAGCCCACCGGCTGACCCTTCCCCCACCAACCCGTCGGCGTCCGCGAACCGGTCAGCACGACACCGACGTGCAGCGGCTGGTCCGGGAGCGCGTCGTTCAGGGTCTGGATCTCGGCGTCGCTCGGGCGATGCTCGACCGGCAGCAGCGGCGCCGGCTTCGACTCGCGCTTCGGCAGGAACACCAGACCGGTCTGGAAGACGGCCAGGTCGGTGGCGCCACGGCCGACGTTGCGCTCGGCGGTCCGCAGCAGCGTCGCCAGCAGCATGGTCTGCATCGACGGCTCTTCGTCGGATATCGGGTTGACCAGCTTGACCGTCGTACGACGTGGGTCGTCGGCGGGCAGACCCATCGCGTCGAAGTCCGCCGCACCGGTGAACGGGTAGGACACGACCTCGGTGAGGCCGGCACCGACCAGCGCGGTGGCGACCCGGCGGCGACGGCGCTGCGCCACAGTCAGGCCCTGACCGCCCGGAGCGGGCGGCAGGATCGACGGGACGTTGTCGTAGCCGAACAGGCGGATGACTTCCTCGGCGAAGTCGTTCGGATCATGCAGATCCGGGCGCCACGACGGCGGCGTCACACTCAACAAGTCGTCCCCGGCCTTCTCGATCGCCGGGGCGTGCACTCCCGCCGCAAGCGGAGCCGGCACGGCATCTGCAGGGGCCGGCTCGACAGTGCAGCCGACCGAGCGCAGGTGGCGCAGGGTTTCCTCGATGGTGATCGGGGCTCCGGCCACCCGGGCCGAGTGGTCGGCGCGGATGGTGGTCGGCTCCGGGAGTGCGTGCGTGTCGACGACGGTCTCGTCGGCCTCGATCGTGCCGCCGGCCAGGTCGGCGAGCAGATCGGCGACGCGCTGGGCGGCGTACCGCGGCAGCAGCGGATCGACCTCGCGCTCGAACCGGCGGGACGCCTCGGACGACAGCTTGTGCCGTCGCGACGCGCGGGCGATCACGATCGGGTGGAAGTGCGCGGCCTCGATCACCACATCGGTGGTGGCGTCGGAGATCTCGGTGGACGCACCACCCATCACCCCGGCGACGCCGATCGGGCCGGAGTCGTCGGTGATCAGCAGGTCCTCGGCGTCCAGCTCACGGGTCTGGTCGTCCAGCGTCATCAGCTTCTCGCCGGCGGTCGCCCGGCGTACGACGATCTCGCCGCTCAGCCGGGCCTTGTCGTAGCCGTGGATCGGCTGACCGAGCTCGAGCATCACGTAGTTGGTGATGTCGACGCCGATCGAGATCGGCCGCATCCCGGACGCGAGCAGCCGCTTCTGCATCCAGCGCGGCGACAGCGCCGTCGGGTCGATACCGGTCACCGTGCGAGCGACGAACACGCTGCACGCCTCGGCGTCGTCCACCCGCACCGGGTAGCCGCCCTGTCCCGAGCCGGTCAGCGTGAGACCGGCCGGATCCTTGAGCTCCACGCCGTACGCCGTGGCCGCCTCGCGCGCGACGCCACGGATGGACAGGCAGTAGCCCCGGTCCGGCGTGACCGCGATGTCGAGTACGTCGTCGCGCAGGGCCAGCAACTCGATCGCGTCGTCACCCGGCACGGCCTCACCCGGCTCCAGGACGACGATGCCGTGCGTGCCGTCGTCACCGAGACCGAGCTCCGAGCTGGAGCAGATCATGCCGCTGGAGACATGGCCGTACGTCTTCCGCGCGGAGATCGCGAACCCGCCCGGCAGCACCGCACCCGGCAGTACGACGACCACCAGGTCGCCGACCTCGAAGTTGTTCGCACCGCAGACGACCCACTGTGGCTCGTCCTTGCCGATGTCGAGCGAGCACCAGCGGATCGTCTTGCCGTTCTTCTGCGGCTCGTCCTCGTACGTCAGCACCTTGCCGACGACCAGTGGCCCGGTCAGGTCCGACTCCTCGACGGTCTCGACCTCGAGGCCGGCCCGGATCAGCTTCTCCCCGACCTCCCGGCCGGTGACCTCGGCCGGGAGGTCGACGTACTCACGAAGCCATGACAGTGGGACCCGCATCAGATCTCCATCCCGAACTGGCGGCTGAACCGCACGTCGCCCTCGACCATGTCCCGCATGTCCTCGACCCCGTTGCGGAACATCAGCGTCCGCTCCAGGCCCATCCCGAACGCGAAACCGGAGTACCGGTCGGTGTCGATGCCGCAGGCCTGCAGGACGCGCGGGTTCACCACGCCGCAGCCGCCCCACTCGATCCAGCCCTCGCTGCCACAGGTGCGGCACGGGCGGTCCGGGTTGCCGACGGACGCGCCGCGGCAGACGAAGCACTTCAGGTCCACCTCGGCCGACGGCTCGGTGAACGGGAAGAAGTTCGGCCGCAGCCGGGCCTCCAGTCCCTCGCCGAACATCGAGACGACGAAGTGGTCGAGCGTGCCCTTCAGGTGCGCGAGCGTGATGCCCTCGTCCACCACCAGGCCCTCGACCTGGTAGAAGACCGGCGTGTGCGTCGCGTCCAGCTCGTCGGTGCGGAACACGCGGCCCGGGCAGATCACGTAGATCGGCGGCTTGCGGGTCAGCATCGACCGAGCCTGCACCGGGGACGTGTGGGTCCGCAGCACCTTGCCCGATCCGGCCGGCTCGACGAAGAAGGTGTCCTGCATCTGCCGGGCCGGGTGGTCGGGCTGGAAGTTCAGTGCGTCGAAGTTCAGCCACTCGGCCTCGACCTCGGGGCCTTCGGCGACGTCCCAGCCGAGCGACGTGAACACGTCGGCGACCTGCTCCGAGATCAGCGACAACGGGTGCCGGGCGCCGAGCTCCGGGGTGTGCCAGGGCAGCGTCGCGTCGACCCGCTCGGTGGCGAGCATCCGCTCCTCGTGCTCGGCCTCCAGTACGGCGAGCCGGCCGGCGAAGGCCTCGTTGATCGCCTTCCGGGCCGCACCGATCCGCTGCCCGGCCTCCTTGCGGGCCTGCGGCGGCAGCGCGCCGATCTCCCGGTTGGCGAGCGCGATCGGCGACTTCTCTCCGAGATGCGTGCCCTTCGCGTCCTGCAGGGCGGCCAGATCGGCCGCCTCGGTAAAGGCCTTCAGCGCCTCGTCGCGAGTCCGCTCCACCTCTTCGGCGTGCAACGGCGTCACTTCGACCGGGTCGTAATCAGTGTTGGGACCGGACATGGCTCGCTCTCGATTCGGAACTTCTGCGGATTGCAGTCTAGGAACCTTGACCCGCCAAGCGTGAATCGGCTGTCCATCCAGCGGCGACCCGCCCCGGCGCTGGAGCGCCGGGGCGGGGTATCGGGATCAGGACGGTGTGTCCGCGGTCGCTGCCGGCACCGGCTCCTCAGGCGCGTTGTCACTCCGGCGCTTGGGCAGAGCAAGCAACGCGACGACGGCACCGGCCAGGGCGCCGATCCAGCCGACAGTCATCGAGATCGACATGGCCTTGGTGAAGGCGGTGCGTGCGGCGTCCAGGAAGTCCGGGCCGAGCGCGATCGTGTCCGCGATCGACGTTCGGGCCTGCTCCGGGACCGAGTCCGGGAGGGACGACGAGTAGGCGGCCGCCAGGACACTGCCCAGTACGGCGACCGACAGCGCGGCACCGGTCTGCTGGACCGTGTCGTTCATGGCCGAACCGACGCCGCGGTGATCCGCCGGGACCGCCGACATCAGCAGCGTGTACGCCGCGGGTCCTGCCAGGCCACCGCCGACACCCATGACCAGCAGCCCGACGATCAGCAGACCGTAACCGGTCGAGTCGGACACCTGGGTGAGGATGCCGAAGCTCCCGGCGATGACCGCCAGACCGATCACGATCAGCGTCCGGTCCGCCAGCTTCTTGCCCAGGGTCGCCCCGAGACCGTTGAACACCGTGGCCGCAACGGCGTACGGGATCAGCGCGAGGCCGGCCTTCAGTGGGGAGTAGCCGAGGACGAATTGCAGGTACTGCGTCAGCGCGAGCAGCAGTCCGCCGGCGGTGAAGGACAACAGCACGATCGAGAAGCTCGTGCCACTGAAGTTGCGGTCCCGGAAGAGCGCGAGCGGCACCATCGGGTGCTCACTTCGCTTCTCCCACAGCGCGAACCCGGCCAGACCGATCACACCGACCGCCAGCCCACCCAGCACCTTCGCCGAGCCGATCCCGTCGGCCGGGATCGAGATGATCGCCCAGACGACGGCGGCCATGCCGATGATCGACAGCACCGCACCGGCCGGGTCGACGTCCCGGGCCGGTCCGCGCGACTCGGGGATCAGAGCGACGGTGCCGATGATCGCCAGGATCGCGATCGGCACGTTCAGCAGGAAGATCGAGCCCCACCAGAAGTGGTTCAGCAGCACGCCGCCGACCGTCGGACCGGCGACCACACCGACCATCGCGACCATCGACCAGCCGGCCATCGCCTTGCGCTGCTCCTGCGGCGGGAACACCGTGAACAGCAGCGACAGCGTGCTCGGCATCAACAGCGCCCCGCCGACACCCATCAGCCCGCGGCAGGCGATCAGCTGCCACGGCGTCTCGGCCAGCGTGGCCAGGACCGACGCCGCGCCGAACAGTGCGAGGCCGAGCAGCAGCATCTTCCGCCGGCCGAACCGGTCGGACAGGCTGCCCGCGGTCAGCAGCAGGCCGGCGAACGCCAGGATGTAGGCGTCGATCACCCATTGGATGTCCGCCGGTGTCGCCTCGAGATCCCGCATCAGCGAGGGGATCGCCAGGTTGAGCACGGTGTTGTCGACGACGAGCACCAGCAGGCACAAGCAGAGGATCATCAGGATCCACCAACGTCGCGGATGACCGGTCGCGGTGGACTCGAACGGTGTACTAGTCACTCGCACACTGTACGACAAGCTCGTACGGTGTGCGAGTCCTGCGTAGGATGGCCACATGAAGGAGCCGATCTGGACCCGGGAACGCAAGGCACCGCCGCGCGAGACGCTCAGCCGGGAGCAGATCGTGAAGACCGCCATGGCGATCCTGGACTCCGAAGGCGTGACCGGGCTGAGCATGCGCAAGCTGGCCGCGAGGCTCGATGCCGGCGCGACCAGCCTGTACTGGCACGTGCCGACCAAGGACGACCTGGTCGACCTGCTCATCGACGAGGTGTGGGGCGAGATCGACGTCCCCGAGCCGGAGCTGGCCGGGTGGCGGAGCGGGGCGCTGCTGTTCGGGCACAGCCTGCGGTCCGCGGTGCTGCGGCACCCGTGGCTGCCCGAGGTGATGTACACCCGGCCGAGCCTCGGCCCGAACGCGATGTCGCTCGGGTCCCGCGGCCTGGTGCTGTTCGAGGCGGGCGGCTTCGCCGACCACGAGATCGACCTGGCGATGAGCAGCGTGATGTCGTACGTCCTCGGCACGGTCAACGCCGAGGTCGCCACCCGAGAGATGGTCCGCAAGTCCGGCAGGTCCGAGGAGACCTGGGTCAGCGAGATGCTGGAACAGGCCCAGACGGTGGCCAGTGAGTATCCGGAGATGCAGAAGTCGGTCCGCCGGCGGACCTCGCTCGGTCTCGACTCCAGCCTCACCGAGAACTTCGTCTTCGGCCTCGACGCTCTCCTCGACGGCCTCGCGACCCGCGTTACGAAGTAGCGGTACGCCGCTGGGCGCGGGCCGAGGCGTAGAGGCAGACGGCCGCGGCGGTGGCGAGGTTGAGCGACTCGGCCCGGCCGTAGATCGGGACCTTCACCGAGCGGTCGACGATCGCGTCGAACCCGTCGGGTAGTCCGTGCGCCTCGTTGCCGAACAGCCAGACGGTGGGCTTGGCGAGCGTGCCGTCGTCGATACAGCTGTCCAGGTCGCTGGCGCCGTACCCGTCGGCTGCCAGCACTTGCAGGCCGTGATCGCGCCAGGCTTTGACGGCTTCGTGGATGTCGACGTCGGTGGTGATCGGCACGTGGAAGATGCTGCCGACGCTGGCCCGGACCGCCTTCGGGTTGTGCGGGTCGACGGACTCCGACGACAGTACGACGGCATCCGCTCCGGCTGCGTCCGCCGTACGGATCAAGGTGCCGACGTTGCCGGGGTCACGGACCTGGACGCCGGCCGCGACCAGCTTCGTGGTGGGTCCCAGCTCCAACTGGACGTTCACCAGCGAGCAGACGGCGACCACGCCTTGCGAGGTGACCGTCTCGCTGAGGGCTTCGATGGCGGCCCGGTTGACCTCGAACCACGCGACGCCCGCGGCGCCGGCCAGGTCGCGCAGATCGCGATGCCGGGTGGCGACGTCCGGTTCGGCGTACACCTCGAGGACGAGTTCGCGGTGCTCGAGCGCCTCGCGGACTGCCTGCGGGCCCTCCACCAGGAACCGGCCGGACTTGCGCCGGAACGCACGTGTGGCGAGCCGCCGGGCCTGCTTGATCCGCACGGACTGTGCGGTCAGCAGACCAGGGCTCGCCACTCGAGTGCTACTTGAGAAGGGTGGTGGATCAGGCCGCGGCGTCGCTCTTCGGCGCGTTCACGTCGGCCGGCAGGGCGGCCTTGGCCACCTGCACCAGCGCGGAGAACGCGGCCGGGTCGTTGACGGCCAGGTCGGCGAGGATCTTGCGGTCCACCTCGACCTCGGCCAGCCGCAGGCCCTGGATGAACCGGTTGTAGGTCAGGTCCTCGGCCCGGACCGCGGCGTTGATCCGCTGGATCCACAGCTTGCGGAAGTCGCCCTTGCGCGCCTTGCGGTCACGGTAGGCGTAGACGAGCGAGTGGGTGACCTGCTCCTTGGCCTTGCGGTACAGCCGCGAGCGCTGGCCGCGGTAACCGCTGGCCTGCTCGAGTACGACCCGGCGCTTCTTGTGGGCGTTGACTGCCCGCTTCACGCGTGCCATGAGGTGTTACTCCTTGTATTTCTGCGCCGGAGACGGACTGGGCCCACTCGGCGGGGATGTTCGGGGGGAAGGGCGGTGCTCAGATGCCGAGGAGCTTCTTGGCCTTCTTCGCGTACGACGGTGCGACCTCGACGGTGCCGCTCAGACGGCGCTTGCGCTTGGACGACTTCGCCTCGGCGAGGTGGCGGATACCGGTCTGCTCGCGGCGGATCTTGCCTGAGCCCGTGACCCGGACACGCTTCTTCATCCCCGAGTGGGTCTTCATCTTCGGCATGGCTGTTCTGCTCCTGATTTTCTTTCGTTGACTCGATCTTCGGTGGACGGTGCTCCGGCAGTCCCGACGGGCGGCCGGAGCGTCTCGTCACTCCGGGTCGAGGTTGTCTGCCGGACCCTTCGGCTTCTTCGTGGAACCGGCGGCGCGCTCGGCCTCGTGGGCCTGAACCTGCTCGGCACGCTCGGCGCGCTCCGCTTCGTGCTCGGCGTCACGCTCGGCCTGCTTCTTCGCCTTGTCGGCTTCCACGTCCACGCGCGCCTCGGACTTCTTCTTGTGCGGTCCGAGCACCATGATCATGTTCCGGCCGTCCTGGCGCGGCGAGGACTCGACGAAGCCGAGCTCGCTCACGTCCTCGGCCAGCCGCTGCAGCAGCCGGAAGCCGAGCTCGGGACGGGACTGCTCACGTCCGCGGAACATGATGGTGATCTTGACCTTGTCCCCGGCACGCAGGAACCGGACGACGTGACCCTTCTTGGTCTCGTAGTCGTGCGGGTCGATCTTCGGCCGCAGCTTCATCTCTTTGATGACCGTGTTGGTCTGGTTCCGGCGGGACTCGCGCGCCTTCTGCGCGGTCTCGTACTTGTACTTGCCGAAATCCATCAGCTTGCAGACCGGAGGCCGGGCGGTCGCAGCGACCTCGACCAGGTCGAGGTCTGCCTCCTGTGCCAGCCGAAGTGCGTCCTCGATCCGGACGATGCCTACCTGCTCACCGTTCGGTCCGACCAGTCGCACCTCGGGAACGCGGATGCGCTCGTTGACGCGCAGTTCAATGGTGATGGGTCCTCCTGGGTTGTGCTCGTTTGTGTGCCACCTCGTGATCGCGCCGGGAGCCCGGGAACGACAAAGGGCCCTCGTGCGATCACACGAAGGCCCAATTCCCAGATCGACGACGCCCCAACCCCTCCGGGTGGTACGCCGTACGATTGCTTCGATTCTCCGGATGTCCTCCAGAATCTCTCAGCGTGACCGGGACCCGCCGACTGTTCATCGACTGGGTGGGAGGTGGCCCTCCGCTTAGACTTGAACCTCTGGATCGCCCCGAGTATTCCGCTCAGGGGTCACCATCGGACCAGGTCGGTCGCCGTGTAAGAGTAGCAGCATGACCGACTCAGGTGCCACTTCGCAGTCCGGCCCCACGCCCGACCCGCTGTCGACGGTATCGCGCGACATCGCCGACGTACCCAGCGTGGAGATCATCTCGACCGCTGCCCTCCACCTGATGAGCGCCGCCGCCGTCAACCTCGGCCTCGCCGAAGACCTCCCCGACCACAAGGACCTCGACGAGGCCCGTTCCCTCATCGACGCCCTGGCCGGCCTCCTCGACGCCTCGGCCCCCAGCCTCGGCCACCACCACGCCGCCCCCCTCCGCGACGGCCTCCGCTCCCTGCAACTCGCCTTCAAAGAAGCCAGCTCGATCCCCGACGCCCCCGGCCAAGGCCCCGGCGAGAAGTACACCGGCGAGGTCCGCCCCACCGCCGCCCGGCGCTGACCGCCGGGGCCCGAACCCCAGGGCCATCACAATCCCCACCGCCGCGACCACCCCCGCGGCACACCGCTCTGAACCGCGCATTGTGATGGCCCCCAGATCCGCGAGGCGGCATCCGCTCAGACACGCGTGCCGATGCTCAATGTCAGGCGTTCTGCTCGTCGCGCCAGGCGATCCAGCGGCGGGTGGTGTCGAGGTCGTAGTCGGGCCCGCTGGTGGAGACCGTGAACAGGCTGACGCCGAGCTCACGGAGGGGCGGGCCGACCTGCCACGGGTCGCCGCCGACATGGACGGACCGCTCGATCGTCGATGGGTCGCGGCCGATCTCGGCGCAGTACCGGTCGAGCAGACCGAGCTTTCGCACCAGGTCCTCGCCCTCGGCGAAGGTGTTCCAGATGTCGGCGTGCCGGGCCACAACGCGAAGCATCTTCTGCTCGCCACCACCGGCGATCAGGATCGGCATCCGGCCGATCGGCGGCGGGTTGAGCGCGGCGAGACGCTTCTCGATCCGCGGCAGGGCCTCGGCGAGTCCGGCCACCCGGCGCCCGGGGGACGGGAACTCGTACCCGTACTCGAGGAACTCGCGTTCCTTGAAGCCGGCACCGATCCCGACCACGACCCGCCCACCACTGATGTGGTCGACGGTCCTGGCCATGTCCGCCAGCAGGTCGGGATTGCGGTAGGCGTTGCAGCTGACCAGAACCCCGAGGCCGATCCGGGAGGTCTGCTCGGCCCACGCGGCGAGAATTGTCCAGCCTTCGAAGTGCTTGCCCTCGGCCACCTTGCCCAGCGGGAAGAAGTGGTCCCAGGTGAACAGGATGTCCGCGCCCAGGTCCTCGACCTCGGCGGCGGCCCGGCGGATCGCGCCGTACTCGGCGCGCTGCGGTGCCACCTGGGCACCGATACGGACTGGTCTCATGGAAGTACTCCCTCAGATGCGCTACGTCCCGCCGACTTTCTACACGAGATCCGTACGCCGGAGCCGCCGCCGTACGGATCTCGTGCACAACGTGACCAATTGAGCCTTGCGAGCCCGGGCGACCAGGGTCAGCCCTTGACGGCGCCTTCTTCGACGCCCTTGAAGAAGAAGCGTTGGAGGGTTGCGAAGACGATCACGATCGGGATGAAGGCGATCATCGTGCCCGCGGCGATGAGGCGGGGGTTGTTGCTGAAGGTGCCGGACAGGTACTGCAGTCCGACGGTCAGGGTGTACTTGTCCGGGTCGGTGAGCACGATCAGCGGCCAGAGGAAGTCGTCCCACGCACCGATGAACGCGAAGATCGCCACCACGCTGATGGTTCCGCGCACCGACGGCAGCCCGATGTAGACGAACCGCTGCCACGCGTTCGCGCCGTCCACGATCGCGGCGTGATCGACCTCGATCGGCAGCGACCGGAACGCGTTGTACATCAGCAGCACGTTCAGCGCGCCGATCATGCCGGGCAGCGCGACGCCGAACAGCGTGTTCGCCAGCCCGAACTCCCGCACCGTCACGTACTGCGAGATGATCGTGACCTCACCCGGCAGTACGAGCGTGGCCAGGAACAGCCCGAGCACCAGCTTGCGGCCGCGGAACTGCAGCCGGGACAACGCGAAGCCGGCCAGCGACGCACCGAGGACGTTGCCGCCGACCACGAGTACGGCGACGACCAGCGAGTTCCGGGCGTAGTCCCAGACCGGGATCGTGTCGGTCACGGCCTTGTAGTGGTCGAACGTCGGCTGGGCCGGCAGCAGCTTCGGGATCCGGGTGTAGATGTCCTCCCCGGATCCCTTCAGCGACGTGGACAGCTGCCACAGGAACGGCCCGATCGTGATCAGCAGCACGAACACGAGCAGCAGGTACCGGACCACCTTCTCCCGTGGCGAGACGGTGTTGAACCCGAAGGACCCGCGACGGCGGCCGGCCGGAGGACCCGAAGACTCCTTGACCACAGGCCGCACCGGATCAGTCACTGTGGTCATGCGTCCGCTCCTCGACGGTTCAGGCGGGCCAGCACCAGCATCGGTACGACGGTGACGAAGAACAGCACGATCGACAGCGCCGACGCGTACCCGAGGTTGCCCTCGAAGCCTTGGCTGTACTGCTGGATCAGCATCACGACCGAGTTGTCCCGGCCACCCGGACCGCCCTTGCCACCACTGAGGATGAACAACTCCGAGAACACCCGCAGCGCCGACACCGAGATGAGGATCGAGATCAGGATCATCGTCCCGCGCACCCCCGGCACCGTCACATAGAAGAACCGGCGGACCGGCCCCGCTCCGTCGACCGCGGCCGCCTCGTGCAGCTCGCGCCCGACGTTCCCGAGGGCTGCCAGGTAGATGATCATGTAGTACCCGAGCCCCTTCCAGATCGTCAGGCTGATTGCGCTGAGCAACAACAGCCACTGGTCGGACAGGAACGGCAACGGACCGGAGATGACCCCGAGCTTCTCGGCCAGTCCGTTGACCAGACCACGATCGTCCAGGATCCACTGCCAGATCAGCGCCACCACCACGGCCGAGGCCACCACCGGCGTGTAGAAAGCAGTCCGGAAGAACGTGATCCCGGGCAGCTTCTTCTCCACCAGTACGGCGAGCAGCAGCGGGAAGACGGTCAGGAACGGCAGGCACACCACCATGTAGATGACGCTGTTCAGCAACGCCCAACGCAGTTGCTCGTCGTGCAACAGGGTCTCGAAGTTCTTCAGCCCGACGAAGGTGCCGCCGCCGATCGGCCTGGCGTTGGTGAACGACAGGATGACGGTGTTGATCGACGGCCACAGGTTGAACACCAGCAACCACGCGAGTGCTGGAATCACCAGCACCCACGGGGTGAACCAACGGTTGTACCGCATTACTGCGTCAGAAGCTGGTTGGCCTTCGCCACCGCCGCGTCGAGGGCCGCCTGCGACGACATCTTGCCGGCGATCGCGAGCGAGATCTGCTGACCGATGAAGTCGTTGGTCGCGCCGCTGATCACCGGCGGCTGCAGCACCTTCGCCTTGGCCAGCGACTCGAACGCGAGCACCTTGGCGTCGCTCTCCGGCGTACCGTCACTCTTCGAGAAGTACGGGTCGGACGCGGACGCCTTGGTCGACGGGAAGATGTTCACGATCTTGGCGAACGCGGCCTGGTTCTCGGCGTTGGTGACGAAGCGGGCCAGCGCGATCGCGGCCGCCTGGTTCTTGGTCTTGGCCGACACCGACAGGCCCTGCACGTACAGCGGCGGAGTGTCCAGCGCGGGCGATGGGACGACCTTGCCCTTCAGCGACGGGTTGTCCTTCTGGAAGTCCTGGATCGCGTTGCCGCCGCCGGTGGTCCAGGCGACCTTGCCCTGGGTGAAGAGCTTGGAGTTGCCGAGGTACTCCTGGGTCAGGATGTCGCGGGGCAGGTAGCCGGCCTTATAGGCGTCGCGGTACTTGTCCAGCAGCGCGGCGGCCTCCGGGGTGTTGAAGACGAACTTCGTGCCGTCGTCGGACAGGATCTTCACGCCGGCGTTGGTGAAGTCACCGATGCCGGGCAGCCGGCTCATCAGGTACTCCTTGCCGCCGGTCTTGTCGTGCATCACCTTGGCGGCCGCGAGCAGTTCGTCGAAGGTCTTCGGCGGGTTCTTCACATCGAGCCCGGCCGCGGCGAACTTGGTCGCGTTCCAGTAGTCGATGTCGGTGTTCAGGTACCACGGGTAGCCGAACGTGCCGTCCATGCCCTGGTACTGGTACGCCTGGACGCCGCCCTCGACGTACTCGTCCTTGATCTTCGGGTCGGCGGCCGCGACGTCGAGCAGCATGTTCTGCTTGGCCAGCGAGAGCGCGAAGTCCGGCGGGAGGTTGGTGACGTCCGGCAACTGACCGGCCGACGCCTGGCTCAGCACCTTCTTGTCGTAGCCGTCGCCCGGCTGGTCCAGCCAGGTCACCTTGGTGCCCGGGTACTTCGCCTCGAACGCCTTGATCACACCTTCGACGTACGACGTGAACTTCGGCTTCAGGGCCCAGGTCTGGAAACTCACTTCGCCGGTCACCTGGGCATTGGCGTCGACGGTCGGTTTGGCGCCGCTACTGCCGGAGTCGCCGGACGAGCCGAGGCCACAACCGGCCAGAGTGAGAGCCGCGGCGGCAAGAGCTGCCACCGGAGCCAGACGACCTCTACGCATGGATTCTCCTGGGTTTGATAAACCGGTATAGCTCCTGCACTATCCGGGATCGTAGAATCCGCTGTCAAGGGTGAGGGAGGTACCACGTGGCCAGACCGACGATCGCCGACATCGCGATCCGCGCGGGTGTGTCCAAGGGGGCGGTGTCGTTCGCGCTGAACGGGCGGCCGGGGGTCAGCGACGCGACCCGGGAGCGGATCCTGAAGATCGCCGAACAGATGAGCTGGCGGCCGCACAGCGCGGCGCGGGCGCTCGGCGCGTCCCGGGTCGACTCGGTCGGGATGGTGATCGCCCGGCCGGCCCGCACGCTCGGCGTGGAGCCGTTCTTCGCGCACCTGCTGTCCGGCGTGCAGTCCGGCCTGTCCGCGGAGTCGATCTCGCTGCAGTTGCTGATCGTCGAGGACACCGCGACCGAGATCGAGGTGTACCGCCGGTGGTCCTCGGAGCACCGGGTCGACGGCGTGATCCTGGTCGACCTGAAGGTCAAGGACCCGCGGATCGACGAGCTGAAGGCGCTCGAGCTGCCGGCCGTGGTGATCGGCGGACGCGGCGGCAAGGGCGCGCTCGCCTCGGTCTGGGCCGACGACCGGGACGCGATGCTGTCGATCGTGGAGTACCTGGCCGCCCTCGGTCATCGCCGGATCGCCCACGTCGCCGGTACGCCGCTCTTCCAGCACACCGTGCGCCGGATCAAGGCCGTCCGGGACGCGGCGCCCCGGCTCGGCCTGGTCGATGCGCCGTCGCTGACCACGGACTTCAGTGACGCCGAAGGCGCGGCGACGACCCGCAAGCTGCTGTCCCAGGCGAGCCGGCCGACCGCGATCGTCTACGACAGCGACGTGATGGCGGTGGCCGGCCTCGGGGTGGCGATGGAGATGGGCGTCTCGGTGCCCGGCGACCTGTCCATCGTGGCCTTCGACGATTCGATCCTGACCCAGTTGATGCATCCCGCCCTGACCGCGCTGTCCCGCGACACCTTCGAGTTCGGCCGGCAGGCGGCCGAGGTACTGCTCGAGGTCATCGCGGATCCCACCCGGATCATCAACCGCCGCACCGCCGACCCGGTCCTCACCGTCCGCGAGTCCACCGCTCCCCCGGCGTAAACTTGGCGCAACAGCCTAAACCGATTTAGCATCCTCGGCATGCTCTCGGATCCCGTCACGCCCCGGTTCGGCGCGAACCACGTTCCGTCGGCCGGGTGGTTCTACAGCTGGCTCGACTACGACGGCGACGCGGTACGGCGGGACTTCGCGGATCTGGCCGGGATCGGGCTGGACCATGTCCGGGTGTTCCCGGTCTGGCCGTGGATCCAGCCGAACCGGGCGATCATCCGTGAGCAGGCGATCGAGGATCTCCTGGACACGATCGACGCCGCCGCCGAGCACGGGCTGACCGCGGCGGTCGACCTGATCCAGGGCCACCTGTCCAGCTTCGACTTCCTCCCGTCATGGGTCCTGACCTGGCACAGGACCAGCCTGTTCTCCGATCCCGCGGTCCGCGACGGCCTGACGACGTACGTCGACACCGTCGCCCGCGCGGTCGCGACCCGGCCGAACGTCTTCGCGATCACGCTCGGGAACGAGGTCAACAATCTCTGGCCGGACAGCGCGACCACAGCGGAGACCTCGACCGGCTGGGCGCAGGACCTGCTGACCACGCTGAAGAAGGCGGCACCCGACGTACTCGCGCTGCACTCGGTCTTCGACGACGCCTGGTACAAGGCCGACCACCCGTTCCACCCCGTTGATGTCGTGGAGCTGGGTGACCTGAGCACTGTCCACTCGTGGGTTTTCAACGGGGTCTCACGAGTGGACGGTCCCCTCGGGCCGGCCACACTCAGCCACGCGGACTACCTGGTCGAGTTGGCCGCGGCGACCTCGCTCGATCCGCGACGACCCGTGTGGCTGCAGGAGATCGGCGTACCCGGGCCGGACATCCCCGTGGACCTTCAGGCCGAGTTCACCCGGCGGACGGTCGAACTGGTCATCCAGAACCCGGCGCTGTGGGGCGTGACCTGGTGGTCCTCACACGACATCGACCGCAGGCTGCTCGACTTCCCGGACCGCGAGTACGACCTGGGTCTGTTCAGCGTCGACCACCAGCGGAAGCCGGCCGCACAGGCCCTGGCGGACCTGATCGCCGAGGTACGGGCGAACGGCGTACGGGCGCAACCGGCGACGAACACGCTCACCGCACCGGCCAACCTGCGCACGGAGCCGCACCGTCGTCCGGAAGTTGCCCCCGGCAGCGAGTTCCACCGGCAGTGGGTCGCCGCGCGCGCCGACGGTCCGATCCGGATCGCCCTGCCTTAGGACTCGCGGTTGATCAGGACCTCGATCCCGTCCAGGATCCGGGTCAGCCCGAACTCCAGGTCGTCGTCGAGGCCGTCCTCGTACTCCTGATTGGTGTAGAGCGCGGTCAGCATCGGGTAGCCACCCTCCATCAGCCGCGGGACCAGGAACTCGCCGACCTGCTCGGCCTGGACGGGCGTGTCCACGGCAGCCCCGAGCTGCCGGGCCAGAACGCCGTAGTTGCGGGCGAATCCGTCCAGGAGCATCAAGCAGCCGAGCATGTCGTGCTGACTGAGTCCAGTGCCGTCGAGGGCTTGGAGCATCGCCTCCATCCAGCGCATGACGTTCGGCGTCACGGGCGCGCCGCGGATCGGGATGTCGAGCAGCCAGGGGCGTTCGGCGTACAGCTCGACCTGCGCGGTGACCCACGCGGTCGCGGCCTCCCGCCAGCCGGACGGCAGCTGGGGCGGCGGGCCGACAGCCTTGTCCTGGACCAGCACGATCAGCTCGTCCTTCGACCGCACGTAGCGGTACATCGCGTTCGTACTGACGCCGAGCCGGGCCGCGATCCGCTGTAGCGACACCGCCTCGAACCCGTGACTGTCGCCGAACTCGATCCCGGTCGCCACGATCTGCTCGACCGACAACGCCGGCTTCGGCCCGCGCCGCTGCACCGGCTGCACGCCCCAGGACAGGGCGAGCCCCGGCGGCAACTCCCCGCGGTCCTCGGTCATGCCCTCCATCTTCGCGCATCACGGCCCCGGCCCAGAGGGGTGCTAGCACCACCCCTGAAACGGGTCCTGAGCACCGGGCGGACAAAACTGTTCAACCCATACGCTGTTTGACGTCCAGACAACCCCGTCAGGACAACCCTCGAAAGGAATCCTCCGATGAACACCATGCTCGAACCGCTGCTGCTGCCGGACCAGGTCGACCTGAGCGACAACGACCGCCGTACGGCCGTCGCCAAGCTCGACCGAGCCGTCCGGAAGGGCACCTTGACCCCGCCGCAGGCCGGCGACCGGCAGGACCTGTTGCTCGAGGCCCGCACTCGCGGCGACCTCCACCAGGTCTTCGACGGCATCGCCGACGCGCTCCCGCCCCGCGGTCTCACCGTCGCGCTGCGAGCGGTCAGCGCCGTCTGGCTGCTCACCTGCGTCGTACAGTTCGTGATCTGGGTCGTACTGGCGGCCTTCGGTCACTTCGACTGGCCGTGGTGGCTGTGGTCGGACATCGGCCTTGGCCTGGTCGTCGCCGTCGCGTGGTGGACCAACGAGTCCTACTACCGCAAGACCGATGTGCTGGTCACCCGATGAGCGCCCCGGTCCAGCTCACCGATGTCCGCAAGGTGTACGGCACCGGTCCCGGCGCGGTCACCGCGCTGGGCGGTGTCACCTACGGCTTCGAGGCCGGCACCTTCACCGCGGTGATGGGCCCGTCCGGCTCCGGCAAGAGCACGCTGCTGCACTGCGCCGCCGGCCTCGACGCTCCGACGTCCGGCGATGTACATCTGACCGGACGATCCTTGCGCGGCCTGGACGAGACCGCCCTTACCGAGCTGCGGCGCGAGCACGTGGCCTTCGTCTTCCAGTCCTTCAACCTGATGCCGGCCCTCACCGTCCGGCAGAACGTCGTACTGCCGCTCATGCTGGCCGGGAAGTCGCCGGACGAGGCATGGGTGTCCGAGGTGATCCGGCGGGTCGGACTCGGTGACCGCACCCGGCACCGGCCGAGCGAGCTGTCCGGTGGTCAGCAGCAGCGAGTCGCGATCGCCAGAGCACTGGCCGGACGCGCCGCGATCACATTCGCGGACGAGCCGACCGGCGCGCTGGACACGGTCACCGCACTCGACGTCCTCGCACTGCTCCGCGACCAGGCCCGCACACTCGGGCAGACCGTCGTGATGGTCACCCACGACCCGGTCGCGGCGTCGTACGCCGACCGTGTCGTCTTCCTGGTCGACGGTCGGATCGTCTCGGAGACGTCCACCCCACCGCAGAGGCCGTCGCCGCGGAGCTCGCCCAGCTCAGCGCCAGCCGCTACTCACCGTCGGAGACCTGAATCATGATCCGCCTCGCCATCACCACCCTGCGGTACCGGACCGCTGCCTTCCTCGCCATCCTCGTCGCCGTCTTGCTCGGCGGTGCCCTGCTCAGCGCGGCCGGCGGCCTGCTCGAGACCGGCCTCCGGCTCAACGCACCGCCCCAGCGCCTCGCCGCCGCGCCCGTCGTCGTCACCGGCGACCCGGCGTACCACCCGCCCAACGGTTCCGGCTCGGCCGCGTTCCCCGAGCGCCACCGCGTCGACGCCGACCTGGCGGACAAGCTCGCCGGTACGCCGGGAGTCGCGCAGGCGATCGCGGATCGCTCGTTCCCGGCCGTGATCACTCCCGGCGCGGATGCACTCACCGGACATGGTTGGGCGTCCGCGGCCCTGACGCCGTACCAACTGACCGCGGGTCAGGCGCCGCACACGGGTCAGGTCGTGCTCGATCAACGCCTGGCCGGCACGTCCAAGCCCGGCGACCGGATCAGCGTGACCGTCAACGGCCGGCCACAGACCTTCACCCTGGCCGGAATCGCGGCCGCTCAACGTCAGGTCGACGTACCGTCGGTGTTCTTCGCCGATGCGGACGCGGCCCAACTGGCCCCTGGAGTCGACGCGATCGGTGTGTTCCCTGCGGATGGGACCTCGGCGCGTGATCTGGCCAAGCGCCTCGAACTCCCCGACGGCGTACGAGCGTATGCCGGAGACGACCGGGGCGTCGCGGAGTACAGCGGGATCGCGACCAGTCTTCCGCTGATCATCATGTCCGGCGTCTTCGGTGGGATGGTGGCCGTGGTGATGGCACTCGTGATCTCGGCCACGATCGGGCTGTCGGTCCGGCAACGCCGGCGCGAACTCGCACTGCTGCGGGCCAGCGGCGCAACGCCGCGGCAGGTCGGCAAGATGGTGATCGCCGAGACGATGGTGGTCGGGGTGATCGGTCTGGTCCTCGGACTGCTCTGCGGCCGGTTCGCCGGTGACTGGATCTTCGGGATGCTGGCCGATGGCGGGATCGTGCCGTCGCAACTGCGGTTCGACCAAGGCCCGCTGCCGTTCGCGGGTGCGGCTCTGCTGACCTTCGCCGTACTGCGGATCACGGTCGGCTTCGCCGCCGGACGCGCAGCTCGGATCCGGCCGATCCAGGCGCTGGCAGAGGCCGCCGTACCGGAGGTCGCACTGGGACGCGTCCGGTTGATCATCGGCGCGGTGTTCGCGGGAGCGACGGTGTCGATCGCGATGTCCACGCTCTTCATGAGTCCCACCAACGCTGCGGCGATCGGCGGGCCGGCGGGTCTGACCGGATCCATCGCGGTCGCGATCCTTGCACCACTGGTGATCCAGCGGGCACTCGTGCCACGGCTCACCGCGCTGATCGAGAAGCGCGGGACCAGCGGAGTTCTCGCGGTGATCAACCTGCGGGTCCGGGCCGTCCAGTTCGCCGCGATCCTGATCCCGATCACGATCGCCACGACCATTGCTCTCGGCAACATCTACGCGCAGACCACCCAGCAGAAGGCGGCCGTCGAGGCGTACACGGACAACCTGGCCGCGGATGTCGTCGTGACCAGCACGTCCGGTGGGATCCCCGCCTCGCTGACCGACAGTGCGCGGTCCCTGCCCGGTGTCACCGCGGTGTCCGAACTGGTCCGCAGCAAGGGCTGGATCGAGGAGCCGTACGACACCTCGCACACCAGTGATGCCTGGCCGCTGCTCGGCCTGAGCGGACCGGTCTACAAGGGAGAGGTCACGAAGGGTTCGCTCGACGACCTGACCGGCGACACCGTGGCGCTGCCGCCCGGTACGGCGAAGAAGCTGAAGGTCGACGTGGGATCGGAGATCGGGGTGCGCCTGGGCGACGACGCTCTGGTGAAGCTCAAGGTGGTCGCCCTCGCTAAGGGCCCGTCCGGCTACGAGTCGATCCTGCTGCCCGCCGCACTGCTGGCCTCGCACACCACGACCGGACTCCCCAGCCAGCTGCTCCTCAAGACTCACGACCAGGAGGCCACGATGAAGTCGATGGTCCTGTCGGAGTGGCCGGGATCGAGCGTCGGCGGCCGGGATCTGCTGGCCTCCGGGTACGACGCCGGCCTCGGGGTCGACGCCTGGATCGGGTACCTGCTGGCCGGGATCGCCGTCGCCTACACGGCGATCGCGTCGATCAACACGATCGCGGTCGCGGTCCTGGACCGCCGGCGGGAGTTCGGGCTGCAACGGCTGACCGGCTCGACCCGGCGGCAGGTGGGCCGGATGCTGACCCTCGAGGGTCTCGTGATCGCGGCACTCGGTCTCGTCCTCGGGCTCATCGCGGCGGCGTTCACCGTGCTACCGATCGCGGTCGCGACCCGCGGCTGGCCGATCCCGTCCGGTCCGGCCTGGATCCTGCTCGCCTGGGTGGCCGTGGTCCTCCTACTGGTGCTGCCGACCACCGCGATCACCGGCCGGATCGCGCTCAGGTCGAAGCCTATGGATGCGCTCAGCTCAGCCGTTGGCTGATTCGATCCATGCGAAGCCGCCGTCTTCCAGGCGTACCACCTGGAGGCCGGCGGCCAAGCGCCGTACGTCGTCGGTCTCGATCACTCCGGTCGCGGGACCGGCGATGTCGAGGACGATCGCGGCGGCCCCTTCCTGGATCGCCGCGGTCGCGACCAGTTGGGCCTGCGCGGGCATCGGCCGGGCGTCCGGGCTCCAGCGGGTCAGGCTCTCGGTGCCTGTGAAGGCGAGCAGTGCGTTGCGACCGTCCTGTCCCTGCAGCAGCGCAACCGCCATGTCCGAGGTCTTGTCGTGTGCCAGCCCGTTCTCGTCGTACTCGACCTCTCCGAGCATCGCCACCACGGGCACCAGCAGCCGTGCCCTGGTCAGCGCCGCCAGGGTCGCACCATGGTCACGCTCCGCGAGCGCACGAGCCAGCGCGGGGTCGGCCGACCCGTCGTCGTTGTCGAACCCGGTGAAGGCCAGTCGGCGTTTCGGAGGCTGCACCCCGTCATTGTCCCCGCCGGACCTCCACCACTCATCAACCGGGCCGGACCAGGGCCCGCGACGCCCATTTGAGCGTGCCGAGGGCGGTGGCACCGCAGTTGGTGAGTGCTGGGGGTCCGGAGCGGGGTTTCAGGGTGGTGTCAGGGCTCTTCCCCTCTTGGTTCCGCGCCGGACTGTGCGAGCCTGGGTATGTGCCTGACTTCAACGATCTGACGCTGCTGCCGTTCTGTGTGGGCCTGACCCTGCTCGGCCTGATCGGCTCGTGGACCGCCTGGCGGCGCCGCGGGGCGGCGGCCGGGACGCGTGGAGTGGCCTGGTCCCTGTTGCCGGTGTCGCTCTACCTGACCGGCCTGCTGGAGCTCGTCTGGGACGTGGTCCGGTCGACCGTCAGCTGGGTCACGCACCTGATCTTCTCCCCCACGGTGTGGTCCGGGGTCGCGCTGTTCGGCGTCTCGGTCGTGCTGTACGTCGTCTCCGGCGTGGCCAAGGGCCGGCGTGGCGACACAGTCAAGGCACCCAAGGCCGAGAAGAAGCCCGCCTCGCCCGCGGGTGAGCTGACCGCCACGGGTCCCGCACCCGCGTCGGCCGCTCCCGCCAAAGCTGCCAAGCCGGCCAAGGGGTCGAAGGCGAAGCAGCAGGAATCGTCGGAGTTCGACGAGATCGAGGACATCCTGAAGCGCCATGGAATCAACTGACCACCCCGTTGACCACGGGACCCCCCTGACCATCGACGCTCTGCTGGACAACGTCCAGGCCGCACCACCCCGGCTCGGCCGGACCCGGCTGATCGGCATCGACGGACCGGCCGGCTCCGGCAAGACCGGCCTCGCCGCGAAGATCCAGGCCCGGGCCGAGGCCCGCGGGCTGCGCACCGGCATCATCCACATGGACGACCTGTACGACGGCTGGACCGGAGCCGTCCGCGGGTTCGGCCTGCTCCGCGACCACGTACTGCAGCGGATCGCCGACGGCCGCGAGGGCCGGTACCGCCGCTACGACTGGGACCTCGGTGCGTACGCCGAACTCCACGTCGTACCGGTCACGGTCGAACTGCTCGTGGTCGAGGGCGTCACCTCGTGCGACCGCGACGCCGACCGCTGGCAGTCGCTGCGGTTGTGGGTCGAGACCTCGAACGAGGTCCGGCTGGACCGTGGCATCGCCCGTGACGGCGAGGCCCTGCGCGACCACTGGCTGGACTGGATGCGCTGGGAGCGCGATCATTTCGCCGACCAGGAGACCCGTTCCCGCGCGCACGTCATCGTCGACGGCGACCCGGCTGTCCCGCACGACCCGGCGCTGGAGATCATCCCGAAGTCGGTGGCACTCCCGCCGCACGACTCGGCGGCCTCCTGACCACGATCAGCCGGGCGCTGGGATGGTGGGTCCACTCACCCACGGGTGCTCGCTCGAGGTACTGCATCCGTAGCTCCGCCATGTAGTCGTCGCCGTGCGCCAGCGCGAGTGCGCGCAGCGGCCCGGCGCGGTGAACCGCATCGAAGTACGTCGCCGCGTCCGGGTGGGTCATCGGGTGGGAGACCATCTCGTCGCGCTCGATCTCCGCGCCGGCGAGCGCCGGGACGAGTTCGTCTTCCCAGGGACGTCCGGCGTTGTCTCCGACGACCGAGTCCAGGAGGGCGAACGGCCCGGTTTCCTCAGCGACATCGGGCCAGTAGACGACGCACAGGCGGCCGCCCGGGCGAAGTGCGTCGTACCACGAGGCGATAGCGGATCGCGGATCCGGCAGTTGCTGCAGGCCGAAGACCGAAACGACGGCTGCACAGAAGCCCAACCAGCGCGGATCGAGAGTCGCGGCGTCACCCTGGACGAGCTCGACGTCGGCGTCCGGCAGCCGGGCCGCGCGTTCGCGCGCCAGCCGCACCATCCCCGCCGACAGGTCGATGCCGACGATCCTCCGCCCGGGAAAGCGTGGGGCGAGCAGGTCGAGCTCGGGGAACGTGCCGCAGCACGGCACGAGGATCGGGCCGTCGGGTACGTCGCCCACCGCGTCGACCGCCGTCCTCACCCAAGGCGCGAAGCGCGGAACGAAGTACACCTCGTAGCCGGCGGCTGCCTCGTCCCAGCCCCGGGCGATCCTCGCGAGGCGGTCGGTCACGGCCCCTCCAGGCCGTCCCAGGACCAGCGCGGAATGCTCATGCCTTCGGCCACTTCGTCGGTGGAGTGGTGATACATCGTGTTCCAGGTCGCCCACGCGAAGTAGTCGTGCAGCACCCCGCGCAGGCGATCGTCCCCGGCGAGACCGGCATCGCGCAGCGCCTCGTCGAAGCAGTCGACCGCCCGGCGGTTCATCTCGTCGTGCTCGCCGTTCCCGCTGTGGATCCGGACCACCGACGTCTCGTCGCCGTAGATCCCGGAGTACGACGCCGGCCCGCCCAGCGCCTCGCTCCAGTACGCCGCCAGCCGCTCGGTGTGATCCGGGCGGAACCCGTGACTGAACGCGTGGCTCACGACCTCGTCCGCCATCACTCGCTCATGCCAAGCGTGCGCCAGCCGGAGAATTCCCTCTGTCCCACCCGCAGCCTCGAAGACCGTCGTCATGCCGATGAGTCTTGCACTGCCCGCCGACAGTCGTCGAGACGATCACGGATATGAGTCCGTTCGGGTTCCGACCCGGCCAGCTCGAGCGCTTGCCTGTACGCAATCATTGCCTCAGGCAACCGGTTGAGCCGGTGCAGGAGGTCGGCGCGGGCCAGCGCGTAGGGGTGGTACTTCTGCAAGCGTGGCGCGTCGGACAGCTCGTCGAGGAGGGCCAGACCTGCCTCGGCGCCGTCGCGCATCGCGACCGCGGCGGCGCGGTTGAGCGCGACCACCGGAGACGGGTCGATCGCGATCAGGACGTCGTACAGGGCGACGATCTGCGGCCAGTCCGTGCCGGCGAAGTCACCCGCCTCGTCGTGCAGGGCGGCGATTGCGGCCTGGACGGCGTACGGTCCGGCCGGGCCGCCGGTGAGCGCGGCAACCACCAACTCCCTGCCCTCGGCGATCATCTCGCGATCCCACCGGCTGCGGTCCTGGTCTTCGAGCAGGACGAGTTCGCCGGCGGGGTCGCTGCGCGCGTCCCGGCGGGCGTGGACCAGCAGCATGAGGGCGAGCAGGCCGGTGACCTCGCGCTCGGCCGGAAGCAGACGGTGCAGGATCCGGGCCAGCCGGATCGCCTCCTCGGCCAGGTCGAGCCGTTGCAGGAACGGGCCGGAGCTGGCGGCGTACCCCTCGGTGAAGACCGAGTAGATCACCTGCAGCACTCCGGGCAGCCGCTCCGGCAGTTCGTCCGGGCCTGGCACCCGGAACGGGATGCGGGCCTCGCGGATCTTCGTCTTCGCCCGGACGATCCGCTTCGCCATCGTCGCGGTCGGCACGAGGAACGCCCGCGCGACCTCCGGCGTACTCAGCCCGGCGAGGCAGCGCAGCGTCAGCGCACCGCGGTCCTCGGCAGCCAGGGCCGGATGCGCACAGGTGAAGAACAGCTCGAGCCGCTCATCCGGTAGCCCGCCATCCGCAGACGGGACCGGGTCGGCGCGGTCCGCCTCGACCTGCAGTACGGCGAGCTTGGCGGCGTACACCTGGTCGCGTCGCAACCGGTCGACCGCCTTGCGCCGCGCGGTGGTCATCAGCCAGCCGCCGGGGTTCGGCGGGACTCCGTCGACCGGCCACCGCACCAGCGCCGCTTCGATCGCCTCGGAGGTGACCTCCTCGGCCAGGTCGAGGTCGCCGAAGCGCCGGGCGAGCGCCGCCAGCAACCGGCCGCGCTCCTCCCGGAACACCTCCTCGACCTGGTCCATCCTCAGAACTCCGCGACCGGCCGCACCACGACAGATCCGCCGCCCCGCGACCCCGGACACTTCGCGGCCCAGTCCAGCGCCACGTCCAGATCCGGTACGTCGATCACGTAGAACCCACCGAGCACCTCACGGGTCTCGGCGTACGGCCCGTCGGTGACGGTGCGCTGGCCGTCGTTGGCGACCTGGACCCGGGTCGCGGTGACCAGATCGGCCAGCGACTCGGCGGCAACGACGACTCCGGCGTCCTGGATCTGTTTGTCGAACCGCATCCAGTCCTCGGGCTCGCAGCCGACCACTCCGCCGCTCACGTCGAGCTCACCGGCGTTGATCAAGAGCAGATACTTCACAGTGGAACCTCCTGTCAGCCTATGTACAGCATCTCTACGAACGGGCGCGCGACCTATGGACAGGACGCCCCGAGAATTTGTCAGGATGGGTCCATGACCACACAGGTATGTCCGTCCGGTGAGCAGTGGACGCTTCGATCCGGCGGGTACGCCGGCACCGTGGTGAGCGTGGGCGGTGGTCTCCGCGGGCTCACGTACGACGGCCGCCAGGTGGTGCTCGGGTACGGCGAGGACGAACCGGCGCACGCCGGGATCGGCCAGCACCTGTTCCCGTGGCCGAACCGGATCACGGACGGGAAGTACACCTTCCAGGGTGCCGATGAGCAGCTCTACCTGACCGAGCCGGCCCGGCAGAACGCGATCCACGGGCTCACCCGCTGGGCCAACTGGGAGCGCGTCGACGACGGCACCGATGAGGCGGTCGTGGAGGCCGGTCACCGGCTGCACGGCCAGCCCGGGTACCCGCACCAGCTCGATCTCCGCCTCGCCTACCGCCTGGCCGATGGACTCACCGTGACCGCCACCGCGACCAACATCGGCGCGAGCGACGCGCCGTACGGGTATGGAACGCATCCGTATCTGAGCGTCGGCCGGGCGATCGACGAATGCGTGCTCGAGTTCGCCGCGAACGACTGGCTCGAGGTGTCGCCGGAGCAGCTGACACCGATCGGGCTGTCACCGGTGCAGGGATCGCCGTACGACTTCCACACCGGGCGGGTGATCGGCGCGCTCGACATCGACAACGCCTTCACCGGGCTCGGCGGCGGCTCGTGGTCGGTGACGCTCACCGATCCGGGCACCGGCAACAAGTCCGTCCTGACCAGCGACACCCCGTGGCTGCAGCTCTACACCGGCGACGCGATCGGGCGTACGGCGCTCGCCGTCGAACCGATGACCTGCCCGCCGAACGCCTTCATCACCGGGCACGACCTGGTCGTGCTGAAGCCCGGTGAGTCGCACACGACTACGCTCCGGATATCGGTCTAGGCCCGGCGCCGTGCTGCCGGGCCACTGCCGCCAGCTCTTTGGCGGCCCGGCTCGCCCGTGGCCCCTCGGCCGCCTGCACCGCGAGGATGCCGATCCGGTTGCTGTCGGCATCGAACAGCTGGAGCCACGCGTCGCCCGGCCGGAACCGGAGCGCCGTCACCTCGGACCAGCGCAGCGTGTAGGACTTGAACACGTTGCGGATGTGCAGCCTGTCCGGGTACGCCGTCACCCGCAGCGTCGTCATCCGGTAGAGGATCCACAGCACCGCACCGAAGAACGCCAGCAACGTCAGCCGCTGGAACCAGCTGAACGACTCCCGGGCGTCACCCGGCAGCCGGACCCAGATCACACCGAACACCGCGATCAGAGACAGCCCCATCACGCCGGCCATGAGCGCCACGATCCGCGGATGGAACGTGAACAGCCGATCGGCGGCGGCCATGTCAGATCCCGGGTCAGATCCGGCAGGCGTGGATGTCCGTGGTGAGGATGGCACGCGCGCCCACCTCCCACAGCTGGTCCATCAGCCGCTGGGCGTCGGCCCGCTGGACCATCACGCGGACGGCGACCCAGCCCTGCCGGTGCAGCGGCGAGACCGTCGGCGACTCCAGACCCGGTGCGACCGCGGTGGCCGCGTCGACCGCCTCGGCCGGGATGTCGTAGTCCATCATCACGTAGTTGCGGGCGATCAGGACGCCCTGCAGGCGGCGTACCAGCTGCTGTATGCCGTTCGGCGGGGTCTCCACGCCGTGCCGCTTGATCAGCACCGCCTCGGACTTGAGGATCGGGTCGCCGAAGACCTCGAGTCCGGCCTGGCGGAGCGTCGTACCCGTCTCGACGACGTCGGCGATCACGTCCGCGACGCCCAACTGGACGGCCGACTCGACCGCGCCGTCGAGGCGGACCACGGCGGCGTCGACGCCGTTCTCGGCCAGGTGGTCCTGCAGCACCCCGGCGTACGAGGTGGCGATCCGCTTACCGGCCAGGTCCTTCACCGAGTCGGCCGCACCGGGCGGACCGGCGAACCGGAAGGTGGAGCTGCCGAAGCCGAGCTCCATGATCACCTCGGCGTCGGCGTGCGAGTCGAGCACCAGGTCACGGCCGGAGATGCCGACGTCCAGCGTGCCCTCGCCGACGTACACGGCGATGTCGCGGGGGCGCAGGTAGTAGAACTCGACCTCGTTGGCCGCGTCGGTGAGGGAGAGCTCCTTGGTGGTCCGGCGCTGCCTGTAGCCGGCCTCGGTGAGGATCTCGGTGGCGGCTTCGCTCAGCGAGCCCTTGTTGGGTACTGCGACGCGCAGCATGGGACTGCCCTTTCTGAAGTGAACCGGTGACTGTCGGAGGGGTTCCTACAGATGTCGGTACACGTCGTCGAGGTCCAGGCCGAGCGCGTGCATCATCACCTGGGTGTGGTAGAGCAGCTGGGACAGCTCCTCCGCGGCCCGCTCCTTGCCCTCGTGCTCGGCGGCCATCCAGGACTCGGCGGCCTCCTCGACCAGCTTCTTGCCGATCGAATGCACGCCGGCATCCAGCGCCGCCACGGTCCCGGATCCCTCCGGCCGCGTCCGCGCCTTCTCACCCAGCTCGGCAAACAGCTCCTCGAAACTCTTCATCGCGCGCCCAGCCTAGAGGGCCGCTCCCACTCCCCGCCCCTCAGGTCCGCCTACCGGACCCGCCCTGTGAGTTACTGGGCCATGGACGAGCGAGTGCAGATCTCAGTGATGCTGGCGGTCTCGGACGCACCGGCCGCCGCGGAGTGGTACGCCCAGGCCCTCGGAGCCGAGCAGCTGTGGAACCTCGGCAGCGTGATCGGCCTCACGGTCGGCGGCGCGGCCTTCTTCCTCGGCGAGCCGGGCAACAACGGATGGGACACACCTGAGGGCACCGGTGCGCCGACGGTACGGATCGAGGTCTTCGTCGACGACCCGGACACCTTCATCAACCGTGCCGTCGAGGCCGGAGCCGACGGAAGCCGGGACCCGGTCCGCAACCACCAGATGCCCTGGGGACCGCACCGCCAGGGGACGTTCGTCGATCCGTTCGGGCACTTGTGGTTCGTGGGCGACAGGTCTCCGCTACAACGCAACTGAGGCGGCCTCGAGGGTCCGTGGGGGTGAATGCGCGTCCACGTAGTACGCGTGCCGCTCGGACAGGAGTTGTTTGATCATCGCGTAGTCGACGCTGTCTTCTGACGTGCGCTGGTGGTACGGCGGTGGGTAGAAGGCGTCGCCGATGAGTACGACCCCGGAGTCGACGGCCACCAGGGAGTCCGGGGCGTGGTTGCCTCCGACATGACGCAGTACGACGCCCGTCGGAAGGGTGAGGGTGTCGTCGAAGGTCTGGTCGGGGACGACGATGCGGAAGTCGGTCCAGTCGGGGACGGCGAGGGCGCGGGCCCGGAAGCTGGGGGCGAGTTTCGGGTTGGCCTTGACCTGGTCATGCAAGTACCGGTGGCTCCATGGGCGTTCGGCTTCCGCGGTCAGGATCGGCACCGCGGACGAGTGGGCGACCACTGTCACGTCCGGCCAGGCGCATGCGCCCCACGTGTGGTCCCAGTGGTGGTGCGTGTAGATCAACCACCGTGGCGCGGGCAGACCGGCGGCTGCGATCGCTGCCTGGATCTCACGGGCATGTTCCGGGCTGTTGCCGGCGTCGATCAGGACGCTGCCCCGGTCGTCGGCGATCACCGCGACCGACGGGCGGATCGCGTCCGGGTCGGGATCGTGCGGGTACAGCCAGACCCGGCCGTTCAGGTGTTCGAGCACCTGGCCGACGATAGCCGCATGCAAACTCCCCGGAGACTCCGCGACCTCGGCGTGGTCGTCGGCACGCTGCCGACCGGCCCGCGCAATGCGATCACCGACGTACCCGGCGTCCGCGTCGGCCAGACCACGATCGCCACCGATGACCTGAACACCGGCGTCACCGCGATCGTGCCGGACGGGTACGCCGACGGGTTGCCCGCGGCTGTGGCGGTGGGCAACGGGTACGGCAAGCTCGTCGGGAGCACCCAGGTGGATGAGCTGGGCCGAATCGAGACGCCGATCCTGCTCACCGGAACGCTGAGTGTGTTCCGGGTCGCCGACGCGCTCGTCACCTGGCTGATCGAGCGCGACCCGAAGGCGACCAGCCTCAACCCGGTCGTCGGCGAGACCAACGACGCCTTCCTCTCCGACATCCGTCGCCGCCCGATCACCCCCGAGCACGTCCACGCCGCCCTGGACTCGGCCTCCACCGACCTCCCTGCCGAAGGCTGCGTGGGAGCCGGCACCGGCACCACAGCCCTCGGCTTCAAAGCCGGCATCGGTACGTCGTCCCGCACCATGGAGCAGGGTTCGGTAGGGGCGATCGTCCAGTCGAACTTCTCCGGACTGCTGACGGTGCTGGGCAGACCGGTTCCGGCTGTGCCGGTGGATGCCGACGGCAACTCGTGCATGATCGTCGTCGCCACCGACCTCCCACTGGACGCCCGCCAACTGGGCCGGCTGGCCCGCCGCGCGGTCTTCGCTCTCGCCCGCGTCGGCTCCGACTACGCCCCCGGCAGCGGCGACTACGCGATCGCCTTCACCACCAACCCCACCACCGGCTACCAGGACAAGGATCTCCGCGCCCCGTTCCAAGCCGTCACCGAGTCGGTCGAGGAAGCCCTCCTCAACTCCCTCACCATGGCCCGCACCACCAAAGGCCACCGCGGCAACACCGCCCAAGCCGTCCCCCACGACCGCATCCGCGCGGCGGCCGGATAGGAGCTCGCCGCCCGCCGGACCTCGGACACACCATGCGGGGACCTCGGACAGGTCATTTCGGCTCTCGTGACTGATGTGTGGGCGACACGTGTGACGCGCCGCGGCCCTGGCTTTGGGCTGTGTCTTGTCGGGGTCAACTCAGCGGCAGGTGGTCGTCGAGTCGTGGATGCAGGCGCGGTTCAGCGTCGGTGGCGAACCGTGATCCACGAACCGATCCCCGACACCGCGCTCGCCACGGCAGCGCAGAAGCCACGACAGGGAGCGAGCCCCGGGCGGGGTCCGGCGTACAGCTCGACAGGAGGTGTCGGTCCAGGGACCAGGTCGGCTGGGGTATTCACGCCTGAGACCGGCCGGATCGCGTCGACACGTCCTGTCGAACTGCACGACCGCATCCCCTCAACCCCCACCCACGCCGACGATCACCCGGCCATCGAGCAGGAAGCCGGATAACCCCTCGACCTGCTGGTTGTTCGCTCGAATTCCTGCCGGACAACCAGCAATTCCAGGGGTTGTCCGTTCATATCGCAGGGTGCCGTGCGCCGGCCGCACCGGGCTCGCCCTCGGACGGCTTTGCGGTGGGGCCGCGGACAGGAACCGGGAACTGCGGACAAGGTATTTCCTGCCCGCGGTCCCCCGATGGTGTCCGCGGTCCCCAGATAGTGTCCGCGGCCCGACATCGGGCGGCGACCGGGCGGCCACGGGTCGTGGGTCAGGTGTGTACGACGATGGCCGGCGTCGGGTGGTTCATGGGGGCTCGGTGGCTGAGGGTGGCTCCGATCAGCGAGCCGAAGGCGAGTAGCGCGGCGACGGTGCGGATCAGGTGGGCCACTTGCCAGTGGTCGCGGACGGTTGCCCAGTCGGCCGGTGGATTCTGCACCGACCACGACGCCTGGTCCGCGTTGATCGGCAGGTTGATCGCCAACGTCGTCGCGAACACGAGCATCAGCAACGCGACCGCCACCAGCACCACTCGTCGATCGTTGCCCCGGGCCCGGATCGCCAGCACCACCGTGGTCACGATCGCCGGAATCAACGTCACCGAAGCGAGTGTGTCCAGGGAGTCCAGTTCCACCAGCCGTACCTGCGTGTAGACCGAGCCGTTGAAACCCCGCAGCGAGTTCTCCAGCACCAGCACACCCAGCAGGAAGCCGGCGAAGAGCCCGCTGAACAGCAGACTCGCGCCACGGATCAACCGGGACATCAGTACGCCACACCGATCGGCTGATCGAGGGTTGTCGGGTCGTCGAGGACGGCGAGCATCAGGTGGGCGACATCGGCTCGGGAGATGAAGTAGCCGCGGGTGACCGAGCCGCCGACGACGGTGCGGTAGGTGCCGGTCAGAGGTTTGTTGTTCAGCTTGGGCGGGCGGACGAGCGTCCAGTCCGTGCCGCTGCTCATGATGTCGGCCTCCATCACGCGGAGGTCGGCGTACACGTCGGCCGCGAAGGCGTTGATCATCGGATGGACGACGCGCCGGTTCAGGAAGCTCTCGTCCGGCGGCATCGGCCCGAGTGGCGCCGCGCTCACCGCGACGAAACGGCGTACCTGGGCGGCTGCCATCGCGGCGAGCATCGACCGCGTGCTGCTCGACGCGACCGCTCCGGACTTGCGTCCACGAGGGCCGACTCCGGAGATGACCGCCTCGCTCCCGTCCACCGCGTCCCGCAACGGACCGGCCTCGTCCAGGCCCGGCACGCGGACCACCTCCAGCGACGAGTGTTCCAATTCGAACGGCGACGACTGCCGAACCACCGCCGTCACCTTGTGCCCCGCGTCGAGCGCCTGACGTACGACGTGACCGCCGATCCCACCCGTCGCCCCGAACACTGTGATCCTCATCCGACTCCTCCTGCGCTACCGTGATGTTCTCTGCAACTCATATAGTACGGAAATCATAATATATGGAACAGACATCATCAGGTGACGCGCGCCACGATCCACGCGACCGTCGCCGCGCCGGGAACGAGATCAAGGCCGCGCTGCGCGACCTCCGCATCCAGCTCGCCCTGCTGAACCACCAGGTCGGCGGCAAGCTGGCGCTGAAGGACGTCGACCTCGACTGCCTCGACGTACTGGCTCGCAGCGGCCCGCTGACGCCGAGCGCGCTGGCACGGCAGGCGGGTCTGCACCCGGCGACGCTGACCGGGATCCTGGACCGGCTCGAACGCGGCGGCTGGATCACTCGCGACCGGGCCCGCGGCGATCGCCGCAGCATCACCATCCGGGTCCTGCCCGATCGGGGCGTCGAGGTCTTCCGGCTCTACCAGCCGATGATCAGCGCGATGGACGACCTGCTCGACGACTACTCCTCCGACGAGCTCGACGTGATCGCCGGTTTCCTGCGCCGCAGTACCGAGGCCGGCCGGACCTCCACCGAGAAGCTGGCCGGTCAGGACTCGTAGACGTCGAGCAAGGTGTGGGCGAGGGCCGCCAGCTCGGCCCGCAGCTCCGGCGGCTCGAGCACCTCTACCGCGTTCCCGAACCGGCAGAACGCGGCGGCAGCGTTGGGGATCGACTCGATCGGCACAGTGACGGTCACGCTGCCGTCCTCGGCCGGCTCGGCGGCCGCAACCGCCTTCACCAGCAGGGGAAACGACACGTCGTGCATCTTCGCGGCGAGCCGGGCGGAGACCCGGACGACAGCCTGCCCGGTGAACCGAACCTGATCGAACTGGTCTAGGTGCTCCTGCCAGAATCCCGCCAGGTCGAACCCCTCCGACCGTTCGAACTCCTCCTCGGTCGGCGTCAGCTCGAGGATGCTCGACACCCGATACGTCCGCATCCCGTTGGCCGTCGCGGACACGACGTACCAGCTGCCGTTCTTCAGCACGAGGCCGTACGGCTCCAGCACGCGCTCGACCTCGCGCGGCGCCTCCCAACGCCGGTAGAGCACCCTGATCCGCCGGTCGTGCAACACGGCATCGGCCACCTGCGCGAGGTACGGCGATGTCTCGGCGTCCTGGTACCACGCGGGCAGATCCAGGTGGAAGCGGTTCTTCAGCCGCCCGGCCCGGTCCCGCTGGTCGGGCGCCAGCGCGGCCAGCAGCTTCAGTTCGGCGGCGCTCGTCTGCTCGGTCAGCCCGAGGGCCGCGGCCGCGCCGGGCAGGCCGACCAGGAAGAGCGCGGCGGCCTCCTGCTCGTTCAGTCCGGTCAGCCGGGTCCGGTACCCCTGGACCAGGCGATAGCCACCCGCCCGCCCTTGATCGGCATACACGGGTACGCCGGCCGCCGCGAGCGCGTCGACGTCGCGGTAGATGGTCCGGAGCGAGACCTCCAGCTCGTCGGCGAGCTCACGCGCGGTCAGCTGCCTGCGGGTCTGCAGCAACAGCAGGATCGACAGCAGCCGGCTCGAACGCATGCCCTGAGGTTATCCTTTTAGGCTGCCATGGTTTGTCAGGTTTCACGGCCACGCTGGCTGCATGACGACTTGGACCAAGGTGACCGGCGACTTCGACTTCCTGAACGGGTACTTCGACGTCCGGCACCGCACCCTGAAACAGGCCTTCGCCGGTTGCGACGAATGGCAGGAGTACGACGGGACGACCACGGCGCACACGTACTTCGACGGCGCCATCAGCATCGACGAGATGCGCTTCCCGGCCAAGGGGTCGTACGGGCTCTCGGTCCGGCTGTTCGACCCGGTCGCGAAGGAATGGAGCATCTGGTGGGTCGACAGCCGGACGATGCGGCTGTATCCGCCGGTGCGCGGCGGCTGGTCGGAGGACGGGTCGAGCTGCCGGCTGGTCGGTGACGACGAGCTGGATGGCAAGCCGATCCTGTGTAGCTACGAGTGGTCGGACATCACCGAGACCACCGCGCACTGGGAGCAGGCCTACTCCAACGACGGCGGGAAGACCTGGGAAACCAACTGGATCATGGACTTCACCCGACGCGACACTCCCCCGCCGCCGCTCGACGTACCCAAGCTGACCGGCGACTTCGACTTCCTGGTCGGCCGGTGGGACATGCACAACCGACGCCGCAAGCCGGCGCTCGGGGAGCCGGCCGAGTGGTACGAGATGCAGTCGGAGATGGAAGTCACGACGTACTTCGACGGTGCTGTGAGCTTCGACGAGGGTTGGTTCCCGACCGAGGGCTTCCGCGGCGCGACACTACGGATCTACAACCCGTCGGCAAAGACCTGGGCGATCCACTGGATCAACAGCCTCCGGGGCCAACTGGAGACACCGGTCATCGGAGCGTTCGGCCCCGACGGCACCGGCATCTTCGAAGGCCCGGACGTGTGGGACGGCCAGCCCATCGACGTCCGCTTCACCTGGACCCCCGGGGTCGACAAGGCCGCCTGGGAACAGTCCTTCTCGACCGACGCCGGCCAAACCTGGATCCCCAACTGGAAGATGAACCACACCAGAATCCAGTAGAGGTTTCTTCCCCACACGTACTACGCAGCACGCGTGGGGAAGAACCAACTACAGCTCGCGGATGGCGAGGAGGGTGGAGAGGGCTGCTTGGGTGGCTTCGTAGCCTTTGTCTTCTCGACTGTCGGGGAGGCCGGCGCGGTCCAGTGCCTGTGGGTCGTTGTCGCAGGTCAGTACGCCGAAGCCGACCGGGATGCCCGTGGTCACGCCGACCTGCATCAACCCCTCGGTCGCGGCCTGGCAGACATACTCGAAGTGCGGGGTGTCACCGCGGATCACCACGCCCAGAGCGATCACGGCGTCGTACCCGTTCTTTGCCGCATGCAGGGACGCGACCGGCAGCTCGAACGACCCCGGCACCCGCACCACGGTGTAGTCGGTCACGCCGGCATCGTCGAGCGCACGGACCGCGCCGGCGACCAGGGCGTCAGTGACCTTCGGGTGCCATTGGGCGGCGACGACCGCCACCCGGGCGCCCTCCACCCGGGGGATCTCGATCGAGGGTGCTCCACTGCCCGACATCAGCCGGCTCCGTTCTCTTCGGTCAGCAGCCCGCCGGGCAGGTGGTGGCCCATCCGGTCGCGTTTGGTGCGCAGGTACCGCAGATTGTGCTCGGTCGGGTCGATGGAGATGCCGCGGCGCTCGACCACGTCGATGCCGTAGCCCTGCACGCCCGCCAGCTTGTCCGGGTTGTTGGTCAGCAACCGGACTTCCTTGACGCCGAGATCCGCGAGGATCTGCGCGCCGGTGCCGTAGTCGCGTGCGTCCGCGGGCAGCCCGAGGTCCAGGTTCGCGTCGACCGTGTCCCGGCCCGCGTCCTGCAACTCGTAAGCCTGCAGCTTGTGCAGCAGCCCGATCCCACGCCCCTCATGCCCGCGCTGGTACACCACGACGCCACCCTCGGCCGCGACCTGCCGCATCGCCTCGTCCAGCTGCGGACCGCAGTCACACCGCAGCGAGCCGAACACATCACCCGTTAGGCACTCCGAGTGCAGCCGCACCAGAGTCGGCCCGTCGCCGATCTCACCGCGCACCAACGCCAGCTGCTCAGACCCGTCCACCGTGTTCCGGTAGCCATGGGCAACAAAATCCCCGTACCTGGTCGGCAGCGTAGTCGTCGCCACCCGCTGGATCTGGGTCTCGTTCAGCCGCCTGTACCGGATCAGGTCGTCGATCGACACCAGCACGAGCCCGTGCTCGTCGGCGAACGTGCGCAGCTGCGGGCCGCGCTTCATCGTGCCGTCGTCGTTCACCAGCTCCGAGATCACCGCCGCCGGGGTCAGCCCGGCCAACCGGGCCAGGTCGATCGAGGCCTCTGTGTGCCCCGGCCGGACCAGTACGCCGCCATCACGGCCACGCAGCGGGAACACGTGTCCCGGCTGGACCAGGTCGTACGGCTCGGACGCGGAGTCGGTCAGCACCCGGATCGTCCGGGCCCGGTCCGCGGCCGAGATCCCGGTGCTGATGCCGTCGCGGGCATCGACCGAGATCGTGTACGCCGTCCGCATCCGCTCACGGTTGTGCGGGGTCATCAGTGGGATGCCGAGCCGGTCGAGCTCCTCGCCCTCCATCGGCACGCAGACCACGCCGGAGCTGTACCGGATCAGGAACGCCAGCAGCTCCGGCGTCGCCTTCGACGCGGCGAAGATCAGATCGCCTTCGTTCTCACGGTCCTCGTCGTCGACGACGATCACCGGACGGCCGGCGCGGACCTCCTCGATCGCATGCTCGATCGTGTCGAGCTTCAGCACGGTGCCCATGTCAGCCCACCACCACAGGTTCTGGAGTCACAGCGCGCTCCTTGTTCTGGATCTTCCACCAGGACGCGAATCCGACGATGCAGAAAAGCCCGTAGACGACGTACATGGTGGCCGACGGGTAGAACTTCGACTGCACGAGCAGCGGTACGCCGACCACGTCGACGGCGATCCAGATCAGCCAGAACTCGACGAAGCCACGCGCCATCCCGTACGTCGCCAGGATCGAACCGGTCAGGATCCACGCGTCCCACTGCGGTCCCCACGAGCCCAGCTCGCGCAGGACGACGTACGCGATCGCGTAGAGGACGACGCCGATGCCGAGCAGCTCCATCCGCTCCCGGGCGGTGGCCCAGCGCGGCTGGACTCCCGTCGCGGCGCCTTGGTGACGGGTCTGGTACCAGCGGTACCAGCCGTAGAGGCTGACCAGGGCGAAGAACACCTGGCGGCCGGCCTGGCCCCACAGGTCCTTGTCCTGCGGCGTGTCGAACACGCCGCCGACGAAGACCGTGAACAGCAGAACGTTGCCGACGATGCCGACCGGCCAGGCCGAGACCATCCGGCGCATGCCGTACAGGGCGCTGGCCAGGCCGAACCCGTTGCCGACGATCTCCCGGATCAGTACCGGGGAGCCGGCGATCGTCACCTGCTCGTGCAGCAGCCAGTCGAGCGGGTTCACTTGGTGCCTCCAGCAAGTAGTCGTTCCACGTACTTCGCGATCACGTCGACTTCGAGGTTGACCGTGTCGCCAACCTTGTTCCGGCCCAGCACGGTCAGCTCGAGCGTGGTCGGGATCAGGCTGATGCCGAACGTGCCGGTCTCGTCGTCCACATCGGTGACGGTCAGCGAGACGCCGTCGACCGCGATCGAGCCCTTCTCGGCGACGTACTTGAGAATCTCCGGCGCGGCCGCGACCCGGACTTCCTCCCAGTGCTCGGCCGGCGTACGGCTCGCGATCGTGCCGACCCCATCGACGTGGCCCTGCACGATGTGGCCGCCGAGCCGGTCGTGCGCGGACACCGCCCGCTCCAGGTTGACCTGCGAACCCTTGGCAGCCTGGCCGAGGCTGGTGCGCTGCAGGGTCTCGCGCATCACGTCGGCGGTGAAGGTGCCCTCGCCGGTCGCGACCACGGTCAGGCAACAGCCGTTGACCGCGATCGAGTCGCCGTGGCCGGCGTCCCCGGTCACCTTGGGGCCGCGGATGGTGAGCCGGGCGGCGTCACCTTCGAGCAGGTCGAGCGCCTCGACGGTGCCGAGTTCCTCGACGATTCCGGTGAACATTCAGTGCGTCCTTTGCGGTTCGAGCGGCGTCAGGATCAACCGGACGTCGTCGCCGAGGCGAGTGACGTCCGCTAGCTTGAACCGCCGCAGGTGGTGGATCGATTCCGCGCCGAGGTCGCCGATCGCGGCGAACCCCGAGCCGAGCACGGCCGGGGCGACGTACGCGACGAGCTGGTCGACGAGTTGCGCGCGCAGGAAGGCGGCGGCCAGGGTCGGCCCGCCCTCGAGCCAGAGGTGCCGGATCTGCCGATCGTCGAGCTGGCGGAGTACCTCGGCCGGATCATGCGTCGGCAGCAGCAGGGTCTCGGCGCGGTCGTTGCGAACTCGTGCGGTCGTCGGGATCTCGCGGTCGCCGACGACGACGCGCAGCGGCTGCCGCCCGGCCGGTACGTCGTTCTCGTCGCGAACGGTCAGCTCCGGGTCGTCGTCGAGCACGGTCTGGGTGCCGACAGCAATCGCGTCGCACTCGGCCCGCTTGCGGTGTACGTCGGCCCGGGCCAGCGGACCGGTGATCCACCGGCTGGTCCCGTCCGGTGCGGCCGACCGCCCGTCCAGGGTTGTCGCGAACTTCCAGGTGACGAACGGCCGTCCGGTCCGGACGCTGTGCAGCCAGACCTGGTTGACTGCCTCAGCCTCGGCTTGCAGTACGCCTTGCTGGACGGTGATGTTCTTGCGCCGGAGCTTCTCGGCGCCTCCGGACGCCTGCCTGTTCGGGTCCGCGACGGCGTACACGACGCGGGTGATCCCGGCCGCGATCAGGGCGTCCGCACACGGCCCGGTCCGGCCGGTGTGATTGCAGGGCTCCAGCGTCACGTACGCCGTACCGCCGCGGGCCGCCGATCCGGCCATCCGGAGGGCTTCGACCTCGGCGTGCGGGCCACCGGCAACGGCATGGAAGCCCTCACCGACCGGATGGCCGTCGGGGCCGGTGATGACACAGCCGACCACCGGGTTGGGATGGGTGGTGCCGATGCCGCGTGCGGCCAGCTCGATCGCACGCCGCATCCAGGCAACATCGATCGGCGAAGCGTTGTTCACTCACGGTCCCTCGTCGTCACGGACGCACTCCGGGGCCATGACAACCGGCGCGGCAATCCCCGCCGTCCGGCCGGTCCTCAGAGGATCGAGGCCACGCGTTCACGCAGGCTCATCACCCACATGCCGCGCCGTCCGAACGCCGGAGCTCTCCCGCCGATCGCGTGCGCCTCCCATCCGGACTTTCACCGTCGGTCCCGGAATTCCACCAGGTCAACCGACCGCCAAACCGCAGCGGCCGGGTCGCGGACTGTCACCGCCGGCTCGGAATTACACCGACCCCGGAGCACGCGAGTGGGTTCACTCGTGCTTCAAGTATGCCCTCCCCACCAACCCGCACCACGACCCAGGTCACATCCCGGTCATTCCCACCCACCGACCGGTCCTTCCCACCACCGATCCTGGGCGGATTCGGGGCGTTCGTGTCCGGCGGGGCGGTCCCCCGGACCCTGTACCTTCTTGCCGGTGGAGGCGTTTGCTGGGCGGTATCGGCTGATCGACCTGATCGGGACCGGCGGGATGGGGTCGGTCTGGCGAGCGTGGGATCTGAGGCGGTCGGCGTACGTCGCCGCCAAAGTCCTCGGGCAGCACGACGCGGCCTCCCTCCTGCGCTTCGTCCGGGAACAGTCCGTGCGGATCCAGCACCCCCACGTGGTCGCGCCGCACGGATGGGCAGCTGACGACGACAAGGTCGTGTTCGCGATGGATCTGGTCCGCGGCGGCTCTGTCGCCACCCTCCTCGGCGACCACGGTCCGCTCCCAGCGTCGTACGTCGCCGTACTGCTCGACCAACTCCTGCACGGCCTGTCCGCAGTCCATGCAGCAGGCGTCGTCCATCGCGACCTGAAGCCGGCGAACCTCCTGCTCGACGTGACCGGAACCGGCCGCCCCCACCTGCGCCTGTCCGACTTCGGCGTCGCCGGCCTGATCGGCGAACCACGCATGAGCCGCACCAGCACAATCCTCGGCACCCCCGGATACCTCGCCCCCGAACAACTAGCCGGCGCCGACCCCGACCCCCGCCAAGACCTCTACACCATCGGAGCCGTAGCCCTAGATGTACTCGGTCACTAGGTTGGTGACAGTCGGCTGGTTGGCGGGAGGCCGCCGAGTGCGGTGTGTCGGCGTTGATTGTTGTAGAAGTCGAGCC
>NZ_JBITJE010000020.1:0-69832 GCF_044459685.1 Kribbella sp. NPDC050241 | reverse complement strand
ACCCTCACGCAACACCAACGCAGCAGCAGGACGATTGGCCATGCCTCATCATCCCAACCACCAACCGTAAATCAACTAACGACGCGCGGCACTAGCTAGTCATGTGCTGGCAGCTACCGCGCTCCCCATGGAAATGGGTCAATCGCATGCCAGCACTGAGCCCGGCGGCCCGCTGGTCGCGGTTCGCGCCATGAAACCGTGTCTAACAGAGTGGGTCGAGTCTGTCAGAGGGGCCGGATTCCGAAGCCCTGCAGTGTGAAGTTGCCCAGGGTGGCAAGTGGCGGGACTCTCATAATTCCTGGGTCGCGGGTTCGAGTCCCCGCCCGCTGTACAAGAACACGCAGGTCAGCAGGCATTCCAGCCTCCTGACGCCGGTCCGCCGGGTGTTGGCGTGCCATGGCTCGTGGCATGAGTGTCATGGAATGGCGGGTCAACCGGGCAAGTTGCGCCGCCAGCGCGACTCCATCGTCGCTTGCCCTCGGGCTCAACGCATCCGCTCAGCGGGCAGTTGATGGACTCAGTGCAGGCCTGCGTCGTGGATCCGGTTCGCGATCTGCACGCGGTTGGTGGCCTGGAGCTTGACCATGATGCGCGAGACGTGCGCTTTGACGGTGGCCATGCTCAGGTAGAGCTCGTCGGCGATCTGCGCGTTGACCTTGCCTTCGCCGACCGCGACGGCCACTTCGCGTTCGCGGTCGGTGAGGGTCTGGGTCAGCGACTGCGCGTCGAGGACCCGCTGGGGCTCGGGATTGTCCTGACCGAGCCGGGCGATCAGTTGGGCGGTCACGCTGGGAGAGAGCATGTGGTCGCCGGCGGCAACTTTGTGTACTGCCTCGACGATCTGCGCGGGTGGGGTGTGTTTGAGGAGGAATCCGCTGGCTCCGTCGCGCAGTGCCCGCAGTACGTGGTCGTCGGCGTCGAACGTTGTCAGCACGATCACTTTGGGCGGCGTGGTTTGGCCCATCAGCCGGGCGAGGGCCTCGAGACCGTCCAGTCGTGGCATTCGGATGTCCATCAGTACGACGTCGGGCGCGGCCCGCGCGATGAGGTCGAGCCCGGTCTGGCCGTCGTCGGCTTCGCCGGCCAATTCGATGGTGGCGTCGTCGCGCAGGATCATCGCGAGTGCGGTGCGGACCAATGCGTCGTCGTCGATGATCACGACCCGGATGCGACCGCTCGGAGGGTTGTTCATGCCGGCCACGGCAACCAGGCGCGGACCACGAAGTCTCCGTCCAACTTCACGTGCTCGAAGCGGCCACCGATCAGCTCGGCACGCTCGGTCAGTCCGAGCAGGCCAAGACCCGAGCCGGGTGTCGCACTCACCGCGGAGCCCAGCCGCAGCGGGTTCCGGACCTCGAGCATCAGCTGCCCGCCCGCTCGACCGGTGAGCGTGACGTCGACGGCGGTGTCCGGCGCGTGTTTGCGGGCATTGGTCAGGCTCTCCTGGATCATCCGGTACGCGCCGCGTCCGATCGCTTCGGGCGGACCCGCCAGGTCGTCGACCTGGTTGTGCAACCGGACTCTCGTGCCGGACCCGATGGCCTCCTGGACCAGCGCCGGAACGTCGGCCAGCGTCGGTTGTGGACGCTCCGGTGGTGCATCGGTTTCGAGTGTTCGCAGTACTCCGAGGATCGCGTGCAGATCCTGTAGCGCGAGGTAGGCGCTCTTGCGGGTGATGGCGGCCGCTTTGGACACCTCGGCGTCGCTCAGATTTCGGCAGTACTCCAGTGCACCCGCGTGCAATGCCACCAGCGAGAGTCGATGGGCCAGTGCGTCGTGCATCTCACGGGCGATCCGCGCCCGCTCGTTGGCCTGCGCCTGTCCGACCCGCAAGCTCTGCTCCCGTTCGGCGCGGTCCGCTCGTTCCCGCAGTGTGGCGAGCAGGTCGCGGCGTGCCCCGACGTACATGCCGGCGGCAATGACCGCGCTCACGAAGACCACCGTGAACAGCACTGAGATCGCCAACGCCGCCTGACCGGGCTGGGTCTCGAAGTAGACGATGGATGCGACGACTCCCACCACCGCCAGTGGCACGATCTCTCGCCACCGCCGACGGGTTGCCAAGGACATGGCGGTAACGACCACAGCCCCCGATGCAGCGGAGGAAACACCTCCGATGGCGCTGACGAGGAGGGCGATCGCGAACGGACGCCGCCGTCGCCAGCGCATCAACACCACGCTGACGATGCCGAGGGCGAGATCCAAGGCCAGGTACGGAGCGAAGTTCCATCCGTAGGCGTTGTAGAACGTTGCTGTCCAGAAGCCGGCGCCGGTGATGATGGCGAAGAGGTAGCGCCACGTCGACTGCCAGCGGCTCAGCGGAGGTGGTGGCGCGGCTTGAATGGCGTCCACCTTCCCCAAGGTACGGGAGGCGCGCGGTTCAGGGCAGGGACCGCGAACCAGCCCCACCCCCTACCGCGGGCTACACATGTCTATCCCGTGGTTTCCGGACCTAGCTCCGCGGCCGATGTGCCGGGCCTACCAACGGCGCCAGCCTCGACTCATGATCACAGTCGAAGAACTCAGCAAACGCTACGGCGCACACCAATCCGTCGACCGCGTGTCCTTCCAGGCCCAGCCCGGATCCGTCACCGGCTTCCTCGGTCCCAACGGGGCCGGCAAGTCGACCACAATGCGCATGATGACCGGCCTGACCCCGCCATCCGCGGGTCGCAGCACCATCCTCGGCGTCCCCTACGCCCAGCTCCCCAATCCCGGACGGCACGTCGGGGTCCTTCTCGACGCCTCGGCCCAGCACACCGGACGCACCGGACGCGAGATCCTTCGCCTCGGCGCCACCGTCATGGGACTACGCCGCTCACGGGTGGACGAGATGCTCGAGATCGTCGGCCTGTCCGGCGACGAGGGCGACCGCCGGGTCGGCAACTACTCCCTCGGCATGCGGCAACGGCTCGGCATCGCACACGCCCTGCTCGGCGACCCGCAGGTCCTGATCTTGGACGAACCGGCCAACGGACTCGACCCGGCCGGCATCCACTGGATGCGTGGGCTCCTGAAGAGCTTCGCGGACCGCGGTGGGACGGTCCTGCTGTCCTCGCACCTCCTGCACGAGATCGAGGTCGTCGCCGACCACCTGGTTGTCATCGGCCGCGGTGTCATCGTGGCCGACGGCAGCAAGGCAGAACTGCTCAACGCCGCCGGCACCCTGGTCCGCGGCGTCGACCCAGACGCCTTGGCGCGCTGCCTCGACATCGCCGGCTACGCCTACCAGATCGAGCCCGACGGCGCGTACGTCGTGGATGCCACCCGAGAGCAGATCGCCACGGCCGCCGCGCGGCACGGCGTAGTCGTCACCGAGTTGCGTGTCGCGGACGGTGCCGGACTTGAGGACATGTTCTTGCAGCTCACCGCTGACGACGCACGAGAGAAGGTCACCGCATGAGTACCGCGACCCACCAAGCACCGTTCCACCTTGACGCGTCCCCGGATCCGAGCGTGACGCGAGTCCCGTTCACCCGCCTACTGCGAGTCGAGCTACGCAAGCTTGTCGACACCCGGGCCGGTTTCTGGTTGCTCACCGCCATCGGCCTCATCACGGTTGCCGTCATCGTCGTGTTCCTGTTCGTCGCCGATCCGGACCAGTTGACGTTCGTGAACTTCGTCGGCGCGACCGCGACCCCACAGAGCATCCTGCTCCCGGTGCTCGGCATCCTCGCCGTCACCGCCGAATGGAGCCAGCGCACCGGCCTGGTCACCTTCACCCTCGAACCGAGCCGGCTCCGTATCGCCGTCGCCAAGCTGGTCGCCGTCACCCTGGTCGGCCTGCTCGCCGTCGTCGTGGCACTCGGCGTCGCAGCCCTGAGCAACCTGGCCGGGATGGCGTTCATGGACGGCGCCGGCAGCTGGAACGTTGGAGCCGCCAACGTCCGCGACTTCTTCGCCGTGCAACTGATCGGCATCGTGCAGGGCTTCGCCTTCGGCATGCTGCTGATGAACACCGCCGCCGCGATCGTGCTGTACTACGTGATTCCGATCGCGTGGACTGTGCTCTTCTCGATGGTCGGTGCACTCGAGAACGCCGCACCCTGGCTCGACGTCAACACCGCCATGGCACCCGCCTTCGATCAGCAGACGTTCCAGGGCGGCGACTGGGCGCACATCGCGGTCGCCGGGACGATCTGGGTAGTCGTGCCACTCGCTCTCGGCGTCGTACGGCTGCTCCGACGCGAGGTGAAATCCGCCTGACCGCGCCGCCCGCACCCGAGATGTCACCGTGTGGTGCAACTACGACGCCACCACACGGTGACATCTCGTACGTCGTTGGTGGCCGCCACCGCCGTGCCCGCCGCCCAGCTGTCGCCCCAGGCGCCGTGACCGCGTGATTGGCCGTCGAAGCCGGACACCGGACTCACCGACCGAGCCTGACCATCCCGCCCGACGCCGATGAACCCCACCGGCGACAGCCGATGATCACGAGCCACCAACATCAGCTGATCCTGATGCTGATCGATCGCCTCCCCCGCCTCAGACCAGTTGACCAACCCAGCCCGCACCAACGTGCACCCCCGACACAGATGACGCTGTCTACTGGGGCCGGCGAAGGCAGCAATGACAGGATGGCTCCGATGGCCGAGGCCACCGCGCCTAGCGCCAAAATGCTGGATGATGCTGTTCCACTACCGACGAGGCGAAGACCGTCGAGATGACGATCATTCTCAACGCGCTGGACTAAACCTCCGGGCCGACACCACCAGCCTTGGCCCGGTCAGTTCGACGGGTTGGGACCTCGACGCCCGTTTGGCGGTCGGAATCTGCGCCGCCCAAGCCGAGCCGAGCAGCCTGCATACCCGCTTGGAAGCGCGTCTCGGCACCCAGACGGGCCGAAACATCCGCAATGTGACGTCGCGTGGTGCTGTAGCTCAGGCCGAGGTGGTGGGCGATTGCCTGGTCCTTCATGCCGGCCGCCAGCAGGCTGAGGATCTGCCTGTCGAGGTTGCTGAACTGATTCGCAGACTTGTCGTGGAGGAGGGGCACGCCTGTCTCAAATGTGAGCGGCGTAGCGAGCTCCCAGAGGGTGTCGAAGACAAACAGCAGCGTGTCCAGCAACGAACACGGCCGGATGATGAAGCACCGGCTGACGTCGTCCTGGTCGACATCGAGGGGCAGGAGCCCGAGCTCATCGTCGATCGTGGCCAGCTTCATCGGCAGATGGTTGATGAGTCGGGCCTCCTCACCAGCGGCCACGTAGCGGGCGATCGCTTTGATCACGCCGGGTCCAGCGTCCAGGGCTGCGCGGGCGTAGATGCCGCGATAGGCGACACCGCGGGCCAGTCCCTCAAGCTCGACATCATTCGGCCTGCCCGCCTCGGCCGCGTACGGTGGAGTGTCGAGGACCTTCACCTCACGCTTGGCGCGCCGCTGCATGTCGTCGAACCGTCGCTCGACAGCTGCGGCGCCGGTCACCACCTCGACGAGTTCGGGTGCGTGTGGTGACCGCGCGCGGTGGAAGTTGTCGGTCAGTTGCTTGGTCAGCGCGCGGACCTTGTCGAGTTCCTCCTGCGCGCGCATGATCAGCACCTCGAGGCTGAGATCAGGCGCGACCGGCAGGTATCGGGTCGGCGTGTCGAGCGACTTCTCGATGAGTCCGTTGCGGGCCAGAGCCGTCAATGCCGAGTCGATGGTGCCAGTGTCCGCCGACAGCTGCCGGCACAGGTCTGCTGCTGTGCATCCGGGCTGTGCCAGCAGGGTCCGGTAGACACTCTCGGCGATCTCGTTGATGCCGACCGCGGCGAGAGATCCCGTGGTGAACACACGCATATCTTGCCCCTATCGAGACCACTCAGTCGAGTAATGCCCATCCGTCAGGTAGGCCGGGGCCGAGTTCGGGCAACAGCCCAGCGAGATGCGCCTGCGCCGACGCAATCTCGCTGGGCACCCGGAGACCAGGTGCGACCTGGTCTAGGGCTTCAGACCGTAGGCATGCCGGATCGTCTGGTCGATGCTGTTGCCGTCCGCGTCCGTGGCGGTGACTCGCAGCGAGACGGCTCCGTCGCTGTCGGCCTTGTTCGGGTGGTGGACAGTGGCGCGGAATTGCCCGGAAGGGGTCCGTACCAGGCTGATTGGCTGCCAGCTGGTGCCGTCGTTGAAGGATGCCAATGCGTGTACGGCGGTGATTGCCGGCCCGTCGATGCCGGCTTGATGGCCGACGTCGAGGGTGAAGTTGTAGGAGGTGCGGCTCGGCGCTCGATTGAGCAGGTCGAGCGGCAGGTTGTAGTTGACCTGGACGAGGGGGAGCATTTGCCGGCCGGAGGCCGGAGTGGACGACTGGAACGTCCAGGTCGTCGAGACGTCGGTGGCATACGTCCACCATGGCGCCTTGCGTTGCTGGTTCGACACGAGCCGGTAGGTGGCCGGTCCAGGCACCGCGGGGAACTGGTTGAGCGGACTGTTGCTCTGGCCGAGCAGTTGATCGCCTTGGTACAGCTTGGTGTCGGTGGTGTCGGTTCCAAACGCTGTGAACCCGTGATGCTGTTCGGAATCGACGTAGGGGAACAGGAGCAGGGTGAACGCGTCGCCCTCGCGGTATGCCGGTGCGCCGTAGTCCTCCCAGCCGGTCAGCCCGATCGGTATGGCCGGACGGGCTGGTTGGGTGAACCAGTTCTCGGCAGTCCGGCCGCCCGGCCGGTACGCGGTTGCCAATCCTTCGGACTGGCCGTTGCCAACGGGCTGGGACCAGGCCGTGTGCGTCCACTGGGTGTCGGGTGAGGCACTGACCCATTCGGTGCGCTGCATCGGATGCGGCAACGGCCGGGCGACGGCGTAGCCGAATCTCGTCCACGGGCGCCAGGCGATGTAGTCGTCCGATCCGAGCTGGTTGGGGCCGTCCGCGTGGTAGGCGGCATCGATCTGCGCGGTGTTCTTGCTGTTGATGTCGTAGGTCTGGGTCGGTGCGATGCGGCCGGTGTTGGGCAGCATCAGGGAGTACAGGTAGGGGCTTTGTGAGGTGCCGGAGTACTGGATGGTGACCGGCTGCTTCTGCAGCAGGTTCACCAGCGACCGGCCGGCGTCCTGGTTGATGGTCAGGGCGGGGATGCGGACTGTGCCCGGGTCGCCGGCCTGCGTGTACAGCAGGCCGGGCGCGTTGTTGAAGATGACAGCGGCCGCCGCGCCGGCGTTCTGCGCGTTCTGGATCTGGCCGGAGGGAGTGTTCGTGCCGCGCTGGATCAATGCGATCTTGCCGTCCATGTTCCTGCCTGCGTAGTCCTGCGGTGCGCCTTGGCCGACGTAGATGAGTGGCTGCCGGAACGTCCCGTCGACCGGTGCGGAGTTGATCATGAAGAGCGGATCAAGCGGCATCGTCTGCGGTTTGGTGACGCTCATCTGGATGGGTGGCGCGACGAGCGTCCACCTGCTGTAGACCTCGAACTCTCCGTCGGTCACCGGAGCGGTCGGCACCGCGTAGACCTGGTCGAAGGGCGCTCGGAGCGTGAACGAGCTGTCGAAGTTCGTGTCCGGTGACAGCTTGCGGTGGTAGCCGACCTGCACCCCGTCCGAGGTGCTCGGCTTGGGAGTGTTGATGACGAGCTTCTGTGCCGGCCGCGCGTCCAACGTGATAGTCATGTCGCGGGTGACCTGCAGTTGTGGCCGGCCGACGAGAGCCATGGAGCGGTAAAAGACGTTCGATTCGTCCATCGTGAAGATGTAGCCCATCAGGCTGTACGTGCCCGGTTCGACCCGGAACGTCGGCGTCACGCCGTCGAAGTAGTTCTGGATCTGGAAGTGCGTCCCGGAGATTCCGGGGAGCGTCGGGTTGTACAGCTCGACCTGGCTCAAGGAAGAGGCCGGGCGGCCGTCGTGGGCGATCGCGGGCACCGTGAGGTTGTACATCTCCGGCTCGACGTAGGCGCCGATCGACGTACGGACCTCGATGTCGCCGGCCGTACCGGTGAGGTAGCCGCCGTACAGGTCGAACTGGCCGGCGTTCGGATCGATCGTCACAGTCACCGCGGCGGAGCCGTGCGCGGGCACGGTCACCTCGGGCCGGCTGACGGTGAACATGCCGGCCGGCGGTACGCCGTACCTCCGGCCGGTGACGTCAAGGGACAGATTCAGCGTCACGTCGGACGAACTGTTGTTCCGGAAGGTCACGGGCTTCGTCACAGGTGCCTGGGCGGTGTGCGGGAAGCGGAAGTAGCCGAGGTTGAGCGTGCCCGGGTCGGCGTAGACCTGCTGGCTGAACGCTCGTGCGACGTCAGCGCGGCCGGCGCCCTGCTGGTAGACGCTGTAGCCATCGTCCTTGGAGGTGCTGATCAGGGCCGGCTTGAGCTGGGCCGCCGCCCAGTCCGGGTGTTCCTGCGCGAGGATCGCGGCCGCGCCCGCCACGTGCGGCGTGGCCATCGACGTGCCGGACATCCGCGCGTAGTTCTGGCCGACCGGGTCCGCGTCGCCAAGCGGCGTCCCGGCGGCTCGGGCCGCCACGATGCCGACGCCGGGCGCAGCGATCTCGGGCTTGATCGCGTAGTCGCCGGACCGCGGGCCGCGGCTGGAGAAGTCGGCGAGGTGGTCGGACTTGTCGACCGCGCCCACGGTCAGCGCTGCGTCGGCCGCGCCGGGACTCGCCACCGTTCCTTCGCCCGGTCCCGCGTTGCCCGCGGCGGTCACGAACAGCGCGCCTGTCTGCGCGGTGAGGTCGTTGACGGCCTGGCTCAACGGGTCTGTACCGTCGCTCGGCTGGTTCGATCCGAGACTCATGTTGACCACCCGGGCATGCTGGGTCTGGGTGGCCCACTCCATCGCGTCGATGACCGTTGATGCCGTCCCGTTGCCTCTGTCGTCGAATACCTTTCCGACGATCAGCTCGGCGCCTGGCGCGACGCCCTTGTCCTGGCCGCCGTCGGCTGCGCCGGAACCGGCGATGATCGAGGCCACATGTGTGCCGTGCCCGACCCGGTCGGTCACGTCGGCGGGGTCGCCGCCGCCTGGTGCACCGGCGGGCACGAAGTTCTGCTTGGCGGCGATCTTGCCCGCGAAGTCCGGATGCGACGCGTCGATACCGGTGTCGATGACCGCGACGTCGACTCCTGTCCCGTCATAACCGGCCGCCCAGGCCTGCGGCGCCCCGATCTGCGGGACGCTCTCGTGGAGGTCGGCCTTGACCCTGGCGTCCAGCCAGACCCGCTTGATGTTGCCGAGCTGCTTGGCGGTGTTGCCGCTCAGCGAGCTCCAGAACGCGTGCGCGCGACGTTTGCTTCCTTGTACCCCGACCGCGTTGATGCTCTGCAAGATCGCGCCCCGGCTGCTGCCGGGCAGCGTGGGCGCCGCCTGGGCGCGCATCCGGTTCTCGCGATACTGCACGATCATCGGCAGGGATGCGGCCTTCGCGTCGTCGTAGCCGGCCGCCACCAGCTTGGTGACGTCGAACAAGTCCCGGCTCAGTGTGCCGGATGCGAGCAGCGGCGCGGCGTCGTTCGGGATGACGTAGAGGTCGTCGCCGACCTGCTGAGTGGAGTAGCCCACGTCGCTGCGGTCCGCCGGCGGCTGGACGGTCGCTGCCTGCCGACCACCGGCGAAGCGCGTCAGTTTCACCACATCGCCGGTGAGCAGCGTGACCGTGTGCCGAGCGACGACGCTTGTGCTGGCACCACCGGCGAGTGCAGCCCCCGCAGGGGAGCTGTTCGCGACGGTGTACCGAGCTACGACGCTTGTGTCCGCCCGGACACCAGGCGGCGCGGCTGCCCCAGTGGTGCTGGGCACAACTGCGGTCGCCAAGGCCGCGGCGACTCCGGCAGCACCGATCCGGATTGCCGCAGGCAAGGTTCTGCTCATTCGTTCCTCCTGGGGACGCCGCGCGTCAGGGGTTGAGCGCCCGCTCAAGCTAGGACAGATCGGGTCGCGTGTCAGCGGACCACTGGCGAGCACTTCTGCTCGTGAACAGAAGTGCTCAGCCAGCGGGAGTCCTGGTGCAGTCACCCCGGTGAACGGCATCCCCTCGGCAAGCTCCAACGTGCAGGAGCCGAGGACACGGTCCGTCTCTTCTGTCAGGTCGTGCCTGCCAGCCCTGGCTCTCGAGCAACTACGGGCCGCAAGTCGTCCAACTCAGTCAGGAAGGTGCCGGGTGTCGATCAGCTGTTGGGCGACGTCGCGCAGCTTGGTGTTGGTGTGTTGGGAGTAGTGCCTGAGTACGGCGAACGCCCGGTCGTCGTCGATGCCGTACCGCTCCATCAGGATTCCGGTCGCCTGGCCGACCAATGTCCGGGCGTCGACTGCCGAGATGAGATTGCGCTCGTTGCGGGCGGTCGCGACAGCCACCGACGCATACATGGCCAGCAGATGAGCGATTGCCTCGTCGTCAGGGCCGAAGGTTTCTGGCGTCAGGCTGTACAAGCCGAGAACGCCGACCGTCTCCGCGATGGTGCTCAGCGGCACATCCAGCACGCTGCGCACGCCCGCGGCGTGGACCTTGGCGGCCCACTCCGGCCACCGTTGCTCGGTCGCGGTGTCGGCCACGAGCACTGTCGCATGGTTGCGCATCGCCTCCACCAGCGGACCGTCGGCTGCGGTCCATTGAGCCCGGAAGGCCTCAGCGACAATCGGGCTGGTGACGGCCGACACCTCCGGCTGCCCTTGCTCGCCGACCAACGCGACGCCCGCATGAGAACAGTGCAGCGTTTGCAGCGCGAACTGCACGACCGTCTCCTCGATGCTGTCGGATCCGTGTAACTCGAGCGCCAGCTGCGCGAATCGGACGACAATGTCATCGCCGGCTCGCGGCGCGCCTCCGGGATCCGTATCCCCAGGCTGCAGATCCCCGTGATCCATGCCGCTCATCCCGTCCGCGTCTGCCACGGTGTCACCAACATTCAGAAGCCGGTGACGAGCATGTCGTCGATGTCGTAGGTCAGGTTGCTGTGGACAGCTATGACGCCGGCGACTCGGGAGGCCGCGAAGACGGCGTGTTCCACTTGGCTTCGGTACGTCAGCGCTCCCTCGAGCCTGACGGCTCCGGCCTCGACGTGAACGGCCAGCTCAGCCGGCTCCCGCGCAGGGCGTGACCGATCGCGCTCCACCGCCGCCTGTATCTCGGCGGCGAGCTCGTCGTCGGACCGCCGGTAGATCGCGAGCAGGTCGCGCCTCGCCAGCAGACCGGCGAGCTGTCCGATCTCGTCGATCACGCACAGTGCGGGAGAGCCTGGGGTGCCGAGCCGACGGACTGCGTCGCTCAGACCCGCTGAGCAGGCGATAGTCGGCGCCGGTGAACTCATCAGCTCAGAGGCCGTCGTGGCACAGGCCTTTCGCCTCCGACGGCGGCTCGCGCTTCCGAGAATCAGCGGGGCAGGATCGAGGCCACCGTGAAACTCCAGGTTCAGCAGTACGTCGTTCTCGGTGATGACGCCGAGCGGCATCCGGCCGTGGACCACAGGCACGACGCCCGCGTCGGACGCGAGCAAAGCACACGCGACCTGCTTGAAGGTCAGCTCTGGGGTCACGACGACCGGGGACCGGCTCATGACCGTGGCAACGATGGGCTCCGGCATCACTCCCACCTCGTTTCGGACTTGCTAAGATTAGCAAGTCTGCAATTATGAGGGAATCGGAGAGGAGGCTCCTCCCATGCGCCGGCCTCTCTACGAAGTCAAGGCGGAGTTCTTCAAGACAATCGGCCACCCCGCGCGGATCCGGGTCCTGGAGCTGCTCAGCCAACGGGACCATTCGGTGGCCGAGATGTTGCCCGATATCGGCATCGAGGCGGCCAACCTCTCCCAGCACCTCGCTGTACTACGCCGAGCCGGTTTGGTCACGGCACGCAAGGAGGGTGCGGCCGTGATCTACTCGACGACCACGCCGTACGTGGCAGATCTCCTTGGCGTTGCGCGGCGGATACTGACCGAGCTCATCACCGATCAGATCGAACTGCTCGAGGACTTGCGCGAGCCCGTCGGGACGGTCGGAGGAAGCGGACGCCGGTCACCCTGAAGCAGCGGTCGCCCTGCCTCTCCCCCCAACTGGCGGGGCGGCCGCGCTCCGGGGCTCAGTCTGCGAGGCGCTGTAGGCGCCAGGCCGCGTGAGGGGCCGACTCGATCAGCTCAGGTTCCGCGTTCGGCAGTCGGAGGACGGCCTTCATGTGCGCGTCGAATCAGGGCGGTACCCCGTCGCGAGGACTGAACGGGCCGCGGTCCGGATGACGGAGGCAACCCAGCGCTGGACCGTCTCGATCTTCATCGGGCGGGCCGGTCGTCGGCGGCGGATCACAGGTCGTTCCCGGCGTACGAGAGGTTGAAGCTCTTGTTGGTGAGGGGGAAGTCGGGAACGATCGTGTCGGTGAGTGCGACTGGGAGGGCCGGCCAGTTGAAGAACGACGGATCGACGATCTTGAGCCGGGACACGGTGTTATCCGGGCCGATTTCGATCCGGTGAGCGACGGTTCCGCGCCAGCCTTCGACCAGGCCGACCCCGGACGTGCGGCCGGCGGCGAGCCAGGTGGGTTTGGCCGTCGCGGCGCTCAGAGGTGGCCTGGTGGTTAGCAGCTGGGTGATCAGGGCAACCGAGCTGTGGATTTCGTCGACGCGCGTGAGGAGCCTCGCCAAGACATCGCCGGCAGAGTGGGCAGCCGCTGCGACCCCGGATGTCAGCGGTGTGAACGGATGATCGCGGCGGGCGTCGTGGTCACTGCCGCTGGCCCGGGCGACGTACCCGAGTGTGCCGATGTCGCGGGCCTGGTCGAGCGTCAGTACGGCGGTGCCGGTCATCCGGTCCAGTACGACGCTGTTGTCGAGGGCGATGTCGACGACCTGCTGGATGTCGGCGGCAATCGCGCTGAGCATTCCTGGTTCGGGCAGCGCACGGACATGGGCTGCGCCCGGTGTGATCGCGCCGCGCAGGAGACGGTGGCCACTGAGGTGCTTGTTCAGGCGGAGCAGTTGTTCGCGGATCCGCTGGGCATGGGCGTTGGCGATGCCGTAGCCGACGTCGTTGCACAAGGCACCGACATCGGTGACGTGGTTGTACAGGCGCTCGAGTTCCAGAAGGATCGCCCGCAACACCTGCGCCTGCGACGACACCGGCCAGTCCCTGGCCTCTTCGACTGCGAGGCAGAAGGCGAGCGTGTGTCCGACCGTGGTGTCACCCGACACCCGCTCGGCCAGCGGCAGAGCGTCCGCGATGACTTTGCCTTCGGCAAGTTTCTCGATCCCTTTGTGGACGAACCACAGTCTGGCCTTGAGTTTCAGGATGGTCTCGCCGACGACCGAGAACCGGAAGTGTCCAGGCTCGATCAGTCCCGCATGGATCGGTCCGACCGGAATCTCGTACACGCCGGTCCCGCCGACAGTGAGAAACGGATACGGCTCATCGGTGTCCGCGAAGTGCGGCGGTGTCCCGGCATCGCGGCGCATCGGGTACCAGTCGTCCGGCCAGTGCTGATGCAGGACCAGCCGGCGCGGCAGCGGATGATTCGTCACGTCGATGCCGAAGAGGTCGTGCATCTCGCGTTCGAACCTTCCGGCCGGGAACGACAGTGCCGCCAGGCTGGGGATCCGAGGTGCGGATCGGTTCGTGGTCAAGACCATCTCGACGCGACGGTCAGGCTGTGCGGCGACGAACAGGTACACCACGCGGAAGGCATCTGGATCGTCGTGGGCGGCGATGAGAGCGAGTCGATAGCCCTCGTCGAGCAGCGCCGTCGCGCGATCTGCCAGCGTCGCGGCGGTGACGGCCACTTGGCGGCGGTTCGGATAGGTTCTCGAGTCCCGGCTCATCGCGTCCCCACGATCAGACCGGCGGTGTGCAGCAGCGGCCCGAGCGGCCAATCGACGATCCCGAGCACTCCGAGAATCACGAGACCCGCCACCAGCGGTGTCGCGGCTGCTGGTCGGAGGGCAGCGCCCGCCGTTCCGGTGGACTCGGCGCCGAACAGCATGCCCGCAGCCTTGGCGGCGACGGCCACGAAGACGCCGAGCAGAAGCACCAGTACGGCGGCCGCGACCCAGCCCAACCCAGCGCCGAACCCAGCTCGGATCAGGCCCAGCTCGCTGACGAACAGGCTGAACGGCGGAAGGCCTACCAACGCGGCCAGCCCGGCCGCGAACACGCCGGCCAACAGCGGCGTGCGGACGAACAGGCCGCGGACCCGGTCGATCCGGGTGGTGCCCTCGCGGGCGAGGATCTCCCCCGCGCCGCAGAACAACACCGCCTTGCCGAGACCGTGCCCGACGATGTGGAGCAGCGTGGCCGCGATCGCCAGCGGCGTACCGATCGCGACGCCGATCGCGGCCAGCGCCATGTGCTCGATACTCGAGTACGCGAGCAGCCTCTTGTAGTCCCGCTGGGCCAGGATCAGCCCGGTTGCCAGCAGCAGCGAGAGCAGGGCGACGGCGAGCAACAGGCCGCGGACGAAGCCAGGATCGACGCTCTCGACGGCGATGACCCGATACCTGGCCAAGGCGTAGATCGCGACCGGGAGCAACACCCCGGACATCAACGCGGACACCGGTGCGGGCGCCTGGCTGTGTGCGTCGGGCAACCAGCTGTGCAATGGGACCAGACCCGCCTTCGTGCCGAAACCCAGCACCAGCAGAGCGAACGCGAGCCGCATGACGCCCGGGTCCAGTTCAGCGGCATGCGCCGTGAGCTCGGTCCAGTCGAGGGTCCCATGGCCGGCGATCCCTGCCTGTTTCGCGGCGTAGTTGACCAGCACCGTCCCCAGGTAGGCCAGCGCGATGCCGACCGAGCAGATGATCACGTACTTCCACGTCGCCTCGACCGCCTTCCGGGAGCGACGATGACCGACCAGGAAGGCGGTGACGATCGTGGTTGCCTCGACCGCGGCCCACAGCAGCCCGAGGTTGTTCGCCAGGACCGCAAGTACCATCGCGGCCAGGAACAAGGGCACGAGTACGCCGTACCGTCGAGCGCCGGTCGCGTCGGTGTGTCCCGCACGCAGCTCGCCTTCCACGTAGCCAAGACCGGACCACGTGGCGATAACGCCGACGGCACCGATGACGATCAGCATCAGGCCGGACAGGGCGTCGATCCTCAGCAAATTGCCAACAGCAACGACGCCGCCGTCGGCGGTCCAGGCCGCCGTACCAGCGCCCACGACGAGAACCACCGCGGCCGCCGAGATCGTCGCGACGGCAGCCGAACGCCGCCAGCCCATCAGAACCGTGACGCCGGCCGCAGCCACGGGCGCAACGACAGGCGCGGCAACCAGCAGTGCGGCGGCGCCACCGGTGAGATCGGCGGTCATCGGTTCTCCCCCTGAACAAGTCGTGCAGCCATCAGTCGTGCAACTCCCGGAGCTCATCGATGTCGGTCCCGCCGAAGGTGACCCGCAGCCGAGAAGTCAGGACCTGCAACACGAGTACGACGAGCAGCACGTCGAGCGAGACCGCGAGTTCGACGATGCCGGGCACACCGCCGGTGATCAGGAACGCCGTGGTCGCGATACCGTTGTCGAGCAGCAGGAATCCGACGATCTGCGACAGCGCGCGCCGTCGGGTGACCAGGACGAAGAACCCGAGGAGCACCATCGCCAGCCCAACCGGCACCGCCTGGGTCTCCGCCGAAGGCGCGAGCCGCACGATCGGGCGGCTCGCGGCGTACGCCAGCAAGATCAGTAGGGCGGCCGCCACGATCGAGGCGGTCACGTTGATCAACGGCTCGGTCTCGCGCGCCTCGCCGCTGTCACGCAGCACTCGGCGGAGGATCCCCGGTACCACGACCGCTTTCAGGGCCAGGACTCCGAGCCCGACCACGACCAGTTCGACGCTGTCCAGCCGGATGGCGAGGATCCCTGCCAGTACGCCGAGCAGAATCCCCTGCACGACCAGAAGGCGCACGATCGCCGACAGCTCACGCCGCCACAGCACCATCACCGACGACAAGAGCAGGCCGCCGCAGGTCAGATAGAGCCACTGAGTCATCGCGATCACGCCAGGAAGAAGGAGGACGAGACGGCCAGGACGCCGAAGAGGAACGAGCCTGCGAGCAACTCAGGGACCCGGAACAGCCGCAACTTGGCCATGAACACCTCGCCGGTCGCGAGAACCACTCCTAGCACCGCGACCTTCACCACAAACGCCACGACACCGATCAGCAACGCCACCGGCGAGTCGGTCGTGGCAACACCCCACGGCAGGAACAGGTTCGCCCACAGCCCCAGCAACACCGTCAGCCGCAGCGCCGACGCGAACTCGACCAGGGCGAGGTCACGGCCGGAGTACTCCAGCACCATCGCCTCGTGAATCATCGTCAACTCCAGGTGCGTCGACGGATTGTCGACCGGCAGTCGGCCGGCCTCCGCCATCACGACGACCGCGAGTGCGACCGCGGCGAGCAAGGTCGCCGGCGTCAGCACGCTCGCCAGCGACTGCTGGCCTCGTTCCACGATCGCGGACAGATTCGTGGATCCGACCCGCGCGGACAACGCGAACCCGGCGAGCAGGATTGTCGGTTCGGCCAGTGCTGCCACCGTGATCTCACGGCTGGCGCCCATCCCGCCGAACGCCGTACCGGTGTCGAGTCCGGCCAGGGCCAGCGCGACCGTACCGAGCAGCAGCAACGCGACCACGGCGAAGAGATCCGCGACGTCGCCCAGCGGAGAAACCGTGGTGATGAACGGCGCCACCGCCGCGATCACGAGCGTCGTCGCCATCAGCACAGCCGGGGCAGCGGTGAACACCCAGCTTGATCCTGCCGGCGAGATTGGTTCCTTGCGGAACTGCTTGCGCAGATCCCGCCACGGCTGCCCGGCACCAGCGCCCGCACGGCCCTCGAGCCAGGCCCGGACCTGCCGCATCATGCCGACCAAGTACGGCGCCACGACAACCAACAGAACGAGTTGGATGAGCACCCCGACAACGCTCACGTGGTCAGCCCCACGACGACGAGAACGGTGATCAAGCCGACCAGCCCGAGCGCGAGATATCTGTGCACACTGCCGTTCTGCACCCGGCTCAGGACCCCGCCGGCCTTCGTCCCGGCGGCGATGATCGGTGGATACAGCGACGCTTCGAGTCGATCATCGACTCGTTGCCGGTACTGCACACTCTCGATCAGGTACTGCGACTCGGCATGGTGCGTGACGTCCACGTCGTACTCCGGTCGCAGTACGTCGTCGAAGACCCGAGTCAACGGCTCGGCGAACGACGTCGCGGTGTACTCCATCCGTGGGTCGAGGCGGGTACCGCCACAGCCCCACACCAGCGACCGACGCCGTGGCAGCCCGCGCCGGATCAGCACGACAACCAGCAATGCCGCGAGCAAGACACCGACCAAGATCAGCAGCGGTGACATCTTCGCCTCGACACCTACCAGACGCAGCGTCACGCCACCTCGCATCGGCGCACCGTCGTGAACAGTAGGCAGCGTCCCCAGAACCTTGGTCAACGTCGGCCCGACCGATGCTGGGGCGATCGCCAGGGCGGCGCAGGCGACCGCAGCGAGAACCATCGCCGCCTGCATGATCCACGGCGACTCCTGCGCGGCCGCCGCCGACTCCGAGCGTGGGCGAGCCAGGAAGCCCACCCCGAACGCCTTCACGAAGGTCGCCACCCCCAGTCCTGCAGTCAGCGCGACCACGCCAACCGCCAGCGGCATCGCGACCGCTACGACGGTGTCCGCGCCAGGCAGACCATGGATGAGTCCCTGCAGCAGCATCCACTCTGAGACGAACCCATTGCCCGGCGGGAGCGCGGCCGCCGCGAGCGCGCCGAGACCGAACAGGGCGGTCGTGGACGGCATTCGCGACACCAGTCCACCAAGCCTGTCCAGATCTCGTACGCCGGTCGATCGCACGACTGAACCCGCGCCGAGGAAGAGCAACGTCTTGAAGCCGGCATGGTTCAGCGCATGCAGCAGTGCGGCCCCGATCAGCAAGCTGGCGAGCGTGCGATTCCCGTCGGCTGCGAACATGCCGCCCGCGCCGACGCCGATCAGGATCAGGCCCATGTTCTCCGTCGTCGAATACCCCAGGAGTCTCTTCAGATCCACCGCGACACTTGCCTGCAGTACGCCGTACACCGCCGACAAGCCGCCCAGCATCAGCACCAGCAGCCACCACCAGCGAGGGCCACCGCCGAGGAGGTCGAGGCCCACTCGCAGGATGCCGTACATCCCGAGCGTCACCATCGCCGCCGACATCAACGCCGACACCTGACTCGGTGCCTCCGGATGGGCTCGTGGCAACCACACATGCAGCGGCACCATGCCGGCCTTCGAGCCGAATCCCACCAGCACCAGCACGAAGATCACCGACCGGGTCGTAGCCGGCATCTGAGCCTCACGAAGCGAATCGAACGACTCACTGCCTGCCCTCGATGCGAAGAGCACCAGACCGAGCAGGATCGCCACCAGGCCGGCGTGCGTCATCGCGCCGTACCAGACACCTGCGTCACGCACCGCCGGTCGCAGCCGGTGCTCGGCGAACACCAGCGCCAGCGAAGTCAGCGCCATCAGTTCCCACAGCACCAGGAACGTCGTCACGTTCCCAGCCACCGGAACCAGGATCATCGCCGCCACGAACAGCGGCAACAAAGCCTGAGCAGTCCGCGAGCCCGCACCGGTCTCCCCCGCGTGATCCGTGTAGCCGATGCTGTACAGCCCGGCGATGACAGCGACACCACCGATCAACACACAGAACACTCCGGAGAGCGCGTCCGCGGCGACCACTGCCTCGCTCAACGGAAGCAACTGCGGCACCGTCGCCGTGTACGGCGCGCCACTGATCGCGAGTACGCCGACCAGCACACCGAGAGCCCCAGCCGCGGCCGTCGACAGGCCCGCCACAACGGCCCGCGGACGCGGACCGGCGGCAACAGCGCCCAGCGCTCCTAGCCCGGCTACTATCAGTACGCCGAGCAGCGCCCAACCGATCGTCATCGTCCGGTCAGGTCCCGCAGCGCCTCAACGATCTGCGACGGCTCCGGCGGGCATCCCCGCACCACAACGTCGACGGGAATCACCTCACCCACCGCGCCCTCGACCCCGTATCCTCCGGCGAACACGCCACAGTCGTGAGCGCAGTCGCCGACCGCGACAACTCGCTTGGGCGCGGGTGTCGCGTCGTACGCCTTCCGCAGCGGCTCGGCCATGTTCCGCGTCACCGGTCCCGTCACCAACAACACATCCGCGTGCCGCGGCGAAGCGACCAACCGGGCGCCGTACCGCTCAGCGTCGTACACAGGTCCGAACGCCGAACCAATCTCCACCTCGCACCCGTTGCACGACCCGGCATCGACATGCCGTACCTGGACCGATCCACGCAGTACGGCATCTCCCGAACCCGCCCGCTCCGGCGCCGGTTCTGCTACTCGGCCGATCTCGCGGATCTTCCGCATGAGCGCTCTCATCGCACCGCCCGCCGAACCCGGGATCGACCCGACGCCAGCGCGTCTGCGCGAAGACCGTCCAACAGCTCCGCCTGTTCCGACAGAACCGAAGTCAGGATCACTCGCGCGACAGCGAGTAGCTCGGCCACGTGCGGGCTGGTCAACGAGTAGTAGACCTGCGAGCCGTCCTTCCGGGTCGTGACCAGGCCAGCTCGGCGAAGGACTGCCAACTGCTGCGACAGATTCGAGGCCTCCAGCGGAAGCTCGGGCAGCAACTCACCGACCGCCATCTCCCGCTCGCTCAACAGCTCCAGCACCCGGATCCGGGCGGGATGACCGAGGGTCTTGAAGAACTCCGCCTTCAGCTGGTGCAGCGGTGTGGTCACCAGGCCTCCGCCCTTCCGTCACTACATGTCATGCGCAATGCATGCGATCATGAATTGAAGAATTCTGCAACTCTTGTGTACGGTAGGGGCACAGCTCACGGCCGGACGGAGACCATGGACGCGTTCACCGAGGAACTGCGACAGCGGATCGTCACCGCCCGGCGGGAACTCCGCACCGCCCAGGACGCCGGAGACCTCGACGCCGAGCGCATCTACTCCGGCGAACTCGACAGTCTCCTCCGGCTGGCCATGGAGAACGGGGTGACCGTTCCGGCCGACCTGCCCGGTGAAGAAGTCTGACCAGTCGCGTCCGGCCCAGCGCACGAAAAGAGCGACCGCCTTGCTCTATGAAGTGACCTACACCTCCCGCGAGCCCGACGCGCCCACCCGCACCGTGACCGACGCCGCCGGAGTCACCGAACTCGTCCGCCAAGCCGCGGCCGCAGGCTCCCGGGTTCACGTTCGGCCGTTGCCCGACGAGGACTCGGACCCAGCGGCCTCACAGTGAGCCGGCCAGCCAGGACCACGCGACCTCGAACTTGCTCTCCAGCCTGACCCGGACCGCGTCCGCCATGACCTGCTCGAGCCCTTTGCCCACCACCGGAAGCGACGCGGTCACGTGCAGCTCGAAAGCCTGGGTTGTCCCTCGTCCTTCTGGGGTGATCCGCGTCCTGCCCGTCAGCCTCACCGGCGCACCGGCCACCTCGCCGTCGACCTCAGCCTCCCGTGCGCCGTCGACGTCCGGCCGGTGCCAGATCTTGTTCTGCGCCAGGATCAGCGAGTGACCGACGAGCCGTCGTGCCACGACCGGCACATCCACGGGCTGCGTCTGCCAATGGACTCGGACCGCCCGATCGTCACCGGAGTCCCCCACCTCAACGTCGTACGACTGCGCCCTCAGACGCTCGAACACCTGTTCCTGGAAAGTGACGTCGGTGATCATCGCGAACACCTCCTCCGGCGAGGCGTCGTACGAGGTGACGAGAGTCAGATCCATGATCCATGTTTACACCGAGTGCGACCACAAGGCACCGATTCGTTGTGTCGGGCAATGACGCGATCGCCCCCAGGGACGGTCGCATTCACTGAACAAGTCACGAACCTCCCCGTCGGCGTGATCACTGTCTCCGGGCTCGTCACCGCACCCGCGAAAGGCGAGAAGGCTCATCGCGTCGTTCCCGCCGAGCAATGCGGGCGCTTCGAGAACGGGTATCTCGTCGAGCGCAGCGCCGTCCACGCGGCCTGTCAGGGGTGGAAGCCGGTGCGGGATCCGATGAGATGACGAGCGTTCTGGCACGATTGCGCTCATGAAGCGCGTCGTGATCCTCGGCCGTGGCGGCGCAGGGAAGTCAACCCTCGCAACGAACCTGGGCACCGCGACCGGGCTCCCCGTCATCGAACTCGACAAGCACTTCTGGGGACCGGGCCTGGAAGCGACTCCCCGTGATCGTTGGGCCGTCCTTCAAGGCGAACTCACCCGCGCCGACCAGTGGATCATGGACGGAGACCTCGGGCCCTACGATGTCCTCGACGTCCGACTCCACAGGGCGGACACCGTCCTCCTGCTCGACTACTCCTTTCCGCGTTGCGCCTGGCAAGCGATGCGCCGCTCGCGGGAACGTGCCGATTTCTGGCTCTGGGTGTGGTCCTGGCGCCGACGGCACCGACCGCTCCTCATCAACGCGCTCACGACGCACGCCACAGGCGCGAAACTGCACGTGCTTCGGAATCCACGAGCAACGGCACGCTTCATGGCACAGGTCCGAGACAACCACAACGATCGACAATCGTAACGATCCACAGGTCTTATCAATTGCTCGCTCCCGCCTCGCATGCCGCGGTCGACCTGCTAGCGATCGGCGGCGAATTCGACGCGCTGCCGGAGGCATGGGTTGTCGAGGGCCTCGGCTTCATCGAGTTGAGCCGCGTGGCGCCGGCAGCTGGTTCACGGGTTCTGCAAGTGATCAGATGTGCAGGGAATGATAGATTTTCAGCTGTGGAACGTCGGCGCCGGAGAGGTGACGCCCCCGCTGCCGAGTCGGAGGTGCGTCGGGTGAGCAGACCTCTGTATCAGGTCAAGGCTGAGTTCTTCAAGACGCTCGGGCATCCCGCGCGCATCCGCGTGCTGGAGCTGCTGAGCGAGCGCGATCACTCAGTTGCGGAAATACTGTCCGATGTCGGCATCGAGGCGACGAGTCTGTCCCAGCAGTTGGCCGTGCTACGCCGATCCGGATTGGTATCGACCCGCAAGCAAGGCTCGACGGTGATCTACTCGCTGACGAGCCCCGACATCACAGAACTGCTCAGAGTCGCCCGTACGATCCTCACCGGGATGCTGTCCGGCCAGGTCGAACTGCTGGAGGATCTCCAGGAACCACTGGCCGCGCCCCAGCCTGATCGTTGACCTGCACAACAACTCGACGTGAGCGCGGCTTGGCGCGACCCGTGCTCTGAACGAACACAGGCCGGAAGTCCTTACGCCGACTACTACCTCCCGGTAGGAAAGGTCGGGCGCTTCCGATGTTCGCGCCGACGCCAACGCGGGCGAGCACGAAGCGAACGTTCGCCGGTGCCTTGTCGAAGCCGGGCTCAAGATGACTGAGCACCTCGAATAAATGGGTGCTGGTCCCGATGGTGACCGCGGTCGGGGTCGGGCATGGTTGGAGGCTAGGCGCAACTGGGGCGAACGGTGCATAACAGATGACTCCGTTGGCGGCAGCGGCGTCTACTTTCGTTCTTCTTTTGATGCCTTGTAAAGGTTGTGAAGTCTTGAGCTACACGTTCGCCGTTCTCGAAGAAGTCAAGCTAGATCCCGAGGACCTGGTCGCGCTCCGAGGAGCGCTTCGTGCTGAGCGCGCGTTCCGGCTGGAGCAACTCGCCCACCTCGCAGGTACCTGGCCAAGCCTCGACGATCTGCCTGCCGACCAACAGGCACGTGAAGAGGTGCTGGCCGCTCTTGCCGCGGCGGCCCAGATGGTGCTCACCGATGTCGACGCCGCACTGAGCCGGATGGACGCCGGCGAGTACGGCAGCTGTCGCCTCTGTGACCGGCCCATTCCGCTGGCGTGCCTGCGCATCCTGCCCCACGCGCGGTACTGCGGCCCGTGCCACCAACTCAAGGGGACTGGCTCATGACGCCGACCCCGCGTACGCCGTCCCCGCGTACGAGAGCGCTGCGGCGGCGCGGTACGTGGTCGGCCAGCCAGCGGTCGTCCGGCGTAGCGATTGACCTCGGCAGCGCCCGAACCAGGGCGTGGATGCCCGACCACGGTTTGATCCTCGACGATCCCACGATCGCCTCGTCGGGCGCTGCCGGTGGCAGTCGTCCCGTGAACCGCGGCGTCGTCGTCGACCCCACGGGGGCTGCCTGCGTACTCGAACGCCTTCTCGGCCGCCGAGCTGGCCTCGGCCACTACTCGTTGGTTGTCTTGACCACACCGGTCCTGTCCGCTGATCAGCACATCAGCGTGGCCCGCACCGCCCTGGAGGTTCTCGATGCGAGGGTCGTGCTGACCATCGACAGCGTGAAGGCCGCCGCGCTCGGAGCAGGCGCCGGCATGGCCCGACCACTACTGGTGCTGGACATCGGAGCAGGCCTGACGGAGGTGGCTTTGCTGGTCGACGGAGTCGTGATGTGCGCGCAGCGATTGGACGTGGGAACATCCGATCTTGGCGCGACCACGACCGTTGCCGAGCTCGTGGAGTCGATCGTCACGGTCGTCACTGATCTCCTGCGCCTTGACTGCGCTGCGATGGTTGTCGACGCATTGGACCGTGGGCCACTCCTCACCGGAGGCGGCGCGCTCCGCCCGGAGATCACCTACCGGCTTGCCAAACTGTTGGGGGCCCCAGTGCGTCCAGCTCCCGCACCACAGTCCGCCGCCGTCCGCGGCGCGGGTCTGGCTATGGTCGCCGCCGACCACCACCCCTCGATCCGTACCGAACAGTCTGTCCGAAGTCACCACCCGTAGTTCGTGGACGGCGATTGTCCATGCGAGCAGATCCGCGTAGAAGGCAACCGACCGGTCCACGTCGGACACGAACATCACGGCGGAGGTCAGGCTCAAGCTCGCTGGCTGTTGCGCCGTGGTCGGGGTGTCGTCGTGCCCGGCGAGGGAGATAGGTTCAGCCGCGGCGGGTGCTGCGTCGTCGAGAGGCATCCGGAGAACCCTTCGCGCTGGTCTGGCCACGTGTCTGCGGGGCTGCCGCGAGGTGGGTCAGCTTCGCCAGCACATCTTCGTATGCCTTGTCGAAGCCGGCGATGCCGGTGTCCTCCAGGGTTCGGCCTACAGCAGTCATGTCGATTCCGGCCGCCGCCAGTCGCACCATCACTTCGACTGCTTCCGGCAGTCCGGTGTCCACGGTGCAAGCCATCGTGCCGTGGTCCTCGAAGGCAGCGATGGTTGCTTCGGGCAAGGTAGTGACCGTGTCGGGGCCGATGAGTTCCTCGACGTAGCGGGTGTCATTGTCCTTGGGATTCTTGGTGGATGTCGAAGCCCACAGTGGCCGCTGGACATCCGCACCCATCCTGGCGAGCCGGTGCCAACGGGCTGTGGAGAACTCATTGGTGAAGAACCGGTAGGCCAGTTTGGCCTGCGCGACTGCGGCGTGGCCGCGCAGGGCCAGCGCCTCGTCGGTCCCGAGCGCCTCGAGTCGCCGGGCAACTTCGGTGTCGACCCGGCTGACGAAGAACGAGGCGACACTGCTGACAGTCGAGGGATCACCGCCGTTCGCGGTGAACTTCTCCAGCCCCGACAGATAGGCCTCGATGACCTGCGCGTAGCGAGACAGGGAGAACAGCAGAGTTACGTTGATGCTGCTGCCTTCAGCGGTCAGCGTTTCGATGGCGGTAACGCCTTCTGCGGTTGCCGGAATCTTCACGAGCAGATTCGGTTGAGCGATACGCCGGCGCAGCCAGCGCGCGGCCGCTATCGTGCCCGGAGCGTCGTGAGCCAGCGCTGGAGACACCTCCACAGACACGAATCCGTCGACGCAATCACCGCGATCGAAGACTGGACGAAGGACTGTCAGGGCCTGGCTGGCGTCAGAGATGACCAACTCCCAGTAAGCCTCCTCCACCGACCTGCCGGCATCGATCAGCTCAGCGAACTGTTCGTCGTAGTCATGGGAGCCGATGATGCTTCTGGCAAAGATCGTCGGGTTCGCAGTGACGCCACGAACCCCGTTGGCGACCATGCGCTCCAGGGTGCCGTCACGCAGGGAGGCACGGGTGAGGTTGTCCAGCCAGGGGCTCTGCCCGAAGTGGCGGTAGAGATGTTGAAGCTTTGTCATCGTCTTCCCGATTTCCCTGGCATCCGCCAGACGCAGCTGTCGCGTTGTGGTTTGTTCACTTGTCCGTGTCGTGGAGCAAGTCGTCCCACTCGATGCGGGCGCGACCTGCCGCGCCGTCTCCGAGCACGAACCTGGTGGGATCTCCCGCAGCTCTCGGTCCCGACGCCAGCCACGCTGCCATGCCGTGGGCGCTGCGGCGCTCGATCTCGTCCAGATACGCCCGGCGCTCATCGACGATCCGCAGTCGATGCATCGGCGACCTCGCCCGTTGCAGAGCCGAGAAGCTCGCCCGCCAGGCCACGCAAAGGGCTTCGTCGCTCAGTAGACCCGGCGCGACCTGGGGCATGGGTGCCTGGTCTGGTTCGGTCTTCAGGATGGGTGCCGTCACGGACGCTCTCGGGCGGTCGGCACGATCCGGCCGGACAGACCGAGGCGGCGGGTCGGCGAGGTGGCCATGTTCGCGGAGCCAGCGAACGCAGTAGCGAATCGCGTAAGGCGATCCCCCAACTACGATGACCAGCAGCAAAACAGCTGTCGCCGCGCCTACCAGGGTGCCCAGGCCGATGAACGAGACCGTGCCACCCGCAGCGAGGGCTGTGCTGGCGGACACGATCCGTCGTCGGTCCCGTGGAAGCCGAGTGGGACCGTCGGGGTCCGCCAAAGCGACCGTGGCCACGACTGCGCCCGTGAGGGACGCGAGGACGAGAAGCAAAATGACGTTTGTGAGTGACCAACTGAGCGCCATGACTGCACCCAGTGCGCCCAGCACTGCACAGAAGAGCACCCAGACGACCCGATAGGCCCTCATGGCCTGCTCCCCCGCACCCTGGCGTCGGTCGCGTCGAGGCGGGTTACGACTGATTGGTCCACGACAAACCTCCTTGCGGCGGCGGGCGGATCCCGAAAGAACGGCCCGTGACTCGGTCATACACACGAGCCGCAGTCCGCCGGGGTCCGGCTCTGGTTGAGCCGAAGTCCGGGTGTTGCTCGTGCAGTAACAACTGTGCCGCCGTGTGGCGATGACGGGTACGGCAACGATCGGCGAACCTGTGACCGCCCGGATGGCCGACGCCCGGCAACGATGGCCCTTGAGACGCAGCCCGGGTCAGGTCAGGCCTGGGCCTCTGCGCCGGAGGGAAGGTCCCGGGCAGGCCATTCGAGCAGGCGTGCGCCCAGCACGGCGATGTGCAGCGTGAACCGCTGCGCTGGGTCGCCGGGGTCGTGTCCAGTCAGGGTCTTGACCTTGTCCAGCCGATAGGTGACGGTGCGGACCGACATGTTCAGGCGCCGGGCCGCCTCCGTGGCGACCTCACCGGTCGCGAAGTACGCCTCAAGGGTCTGAAGAAGAGGCTCGGCACCGCCGCGTGCGTGCGTCAGCGGGCCTAGCACAGCCTGGATGAGATCGACGATGGCGGCCTGGTCGCGAATCAGAACCCGGTAGACGAGCATGTTGCGGGCATCGACCACGGGCGTATCGAGTTGCAGCCGCTCAGCGAGCATCAATGCCTCGCGCGCCTCCTCATAGGAACGGGCGATGCCGTAGGAGCCGGGATAGGAGCGGCCGGCAGCGACACGCCAGGTACGACCGCGCCGGTGCCCGACCAACGCATCGTGGACGAGGTCCCCGACGTCTTTGATGGTCGTGCGGGGGGCCCGGGTGGGGGCGGTTGCGGGGAGCAGCATCACCAACATGCTTTCTTTGGTGGCTACGAGCACCTCGCGGTCCCCGAACTGGTCGAGGATGAACCGTTCCAGCATGCTCGCTGTCGTGTCGCCGTCGGGCAGCCCGTCCGCGGGGGCAGCCAGGACCACCTGGTGGGGCCGGCCGAGATCGAGCCCGAACGGTTCGGCACGCTCGACCATCCGGGAGACGTCGGCGTCGCCACGGAGCAGATCGTCGATCAACTCGCGGCGCAGCGCCTCCTCTTGTCTGATCAGCTGCTTGGTCGCGACCTGATAGCTGTCCACGAGGACGGCGATCGCTTCACCGACGGCCCGCAGTACCGCCTGGGCCGAAGCGCGGACCGTGTCGCGGTCGCGATACGGCACGACGTCGGGCAGGTCTCGCCACATCCGCCACGCTGCGGACAGATACAGATCGACCACTCGTCCCGCCGGGATGCCCTGCTCTGCTGCGCGACGCCCGAGTTCACGCACGATCGCCAGCTCGTGTTCCCGCGGACCGCGCCCGGAGATGGCAGCATCCGCGAGCAGGGTGAGGTACTCGACGAGCAGCTCCAGCGGCGCCTGTGCGTCGCCGGCGGCCGCCTGCGCGATCGCCGTCAACCAGGCCTCGTCGGCGCTGTTCGGGGCACTGTCGCTCAGTCCTGGTAGCCCGCCGTAGTCGCTCATCTCACTCCCCTCCGCGTGAGATACCGCCGCGGCTGTGCGGCGCTGTCCAATTACAGCATCGTTGCCGGGCGTCGGCCATCAGTGCGTCCTGAGGTTCGCCGATCGTCGCAGTACCTGTGGCGCCGTTGCACCGGCACAGTCGAAGCCGCAGCACATCCAGAGCTGAAGCGGAGCGGCGACATGACGAACGCAACTGCAGTGAACAATCGGGGTCGTGGATCGGTTCTGGTTGGGGTCGACGGATCGGTGTCCGCGCAGGGCGCGCTGGCCTGGGCCGCCGCAGAGGCGTCGTCGAGGCACTGCCTCCTGCGCATCGTTCACGCCTTCAGCCGGCAGATGATCAGCAACGCACTGGACATGGCCTTCGTCGGTGATACCGACCTCGACCTCCAATCGGCCGCCGAGTGGATCCTCGCCGAGGCGGCGGCCCATGCGCGTGAAGTTGCCCCCGACATCAAAGTCGCCACTGACCTGTTCGCCGGCCCCCCGGTGCCGACGCTACTGCAGCACGCTGTCTGTCCCGTGGCCGTGATCCGTCCGTTCCGAGCGCCGTCCGCCACGTCCTCATTGGCCGGCCGGCTCCGCTTCGCCGGCACGTCACCGGCCGAACTCTCGGACCCGAAGGAGCAGTCATGACCCCCACGCCGCAAGGCCTGCCAGAAAGCCTTGGGTTGCACAGCCAACTGCTCGACCTGGACCCGTCAGAGACCCAGGAGTGGCTGGAATCGATCGACCAGGTGGTCGACCATGCCGGGCAGAACAGGGCGAGGTACCTGCTACTCAGCATCCTGCAGCGAGCCCGCGACCGCCGGGTCGGTGTCGCCAACCTGCGCAGTACCGACTACCTCAACACGATCGCACCCGACGCCGAGCCGACATTCCCTGGCGATGAGCACGTCGAGCGACGGATCCGGGCCTACAACCGCTGGAACGCCGCGGTCATGGTCCACCGTGCGCAGCGCCCGGGCATCGGTGTCGGCGGCCACATCTCGACGTACGCCTCGGCCGCGGCGCTGTTCGAGGTCGGCTTCAACCACTTCTTCCGCGGCCACGACGCACCCGGAGGCGGCGACCAGATCTACTTCCAAGGTCACGCCTCACCAGGCATCTACGCGCGCGCGTTTCTGGAAGGCCGACTGACCAGCGATCAGCTCGACGGCTTCCGGCAGGAACTCTCCCACGCCGGACAGGGCGGTGGGTTGCCGTCGTACCCGCACCCGCGACTGATGCCGGACTTCTGGGAGTTCCCCACGGTCTCGATGGGTTTGGGCCCGATCAACGCGATCTACCAGGCCCGCTTCAACCGCTACCTGCACAACCGTGACCTCAAGGACACCAGCGACCAGAGGGTCTGGGCCTTCCTCGGCGACGGTGAGATGGACGAACCCGAGTCGCTCGGCGCGATCGGCGTGGCGGCCCGTGAAGAACTCGACAACTTGACCTTCGTCGTCAACTGCAACCTTCAGCGTCTCGACGGTCCCGTTCGCGGCAACGGCAAGATCATCCAGGAACTGGAGTCCTACTTCCGCGGCGCCGGCTGGAATGTCATCAAGGTGATCTGGGGCCGGGAATGGGATCCACTACTGGCCGCCGACACCGACGGCGCGCTGCTCAACCTGATGAACACCACACCCGACGGCGACTTCCAGACCTACAAGGCCGAATCCGGTGCATTCGTCCGCGAGCACTTCTTCGGCCGCGACCCCCGCACCGCTGCCATGGTCGAGCATCTGTCCGACGCCGAGATCTGGAACCTCAAACGCGGCGGACACGACTATCGCAAGCTGTACGCCGCCTACCGGGCCGCGACCGAACACGCCGGCCAGCCGACCGTGATCCTGGCCAAGACCATCAAGGGGTGGACCCTGGGCTCCCACTTCGAGGGCCGCAACTCGACCCATCAGATGAAGAAGCTCACCATCGACGACCTCAAAGGCTTCCGCGACCGGCTGTTTCTGGACATCCCCGACACCGCCCTCGACGCCGTCAAGCCGCCCTACTACCGGCCACCGAAAGACTCAGCAGAGCTGGAATACCTGCACGAGCGCCGGCGAACCCTCGGCGGCTACCTGCCCGCCCGCAGAGTTGCCGGCAAACCGCTCCCGCTCCCGCGAGAGGCGGCGTACGCGATCGCCCGTCGCGGCTCAGGTCGGCAGGAGGTCGCCACCACGATGGCGTTCGTCCGGCTGCTCAAGGAACTGATGAAAGACCCTGTGATCGGTCACCGGTTCGTGCCGATCATCCCCGACGAGGCCCGCACCTTCGGCCTGGATTCCCTGTTCCCGTCCAAGAAGATCTACTCCCCCCACGGACAGACCCACCTGTCGGTGGACCGCGAGCAGATACTGAGCTATCAGGAGGACATCCGAGGTGTGCTCCTCCATGAGGGCATCACCGAGGCCGGCTCCGCGGCGTCCTGGACAGCTGCGGGTACGTCGTACGCCACCCACGGCGAGCCGATGATCCCGCTGTACATCTTCTACTCGATGTTCGGGTTCCAGCGCACCGGTGACCAACTCTGGGCCGCGGCCGACCAGATGACCCGAGGTTTCCTGCTGGGTGCCACTGCCGGCCGCACCACCCTCAACGGTGAGGGCCTGCAGCATCAGGACGGCCATTCGTTGCTGCTGGCATCTACCAACCCTGCCTGTGTCGCCTACGACGCAGCCTACGCGTTCGAGCTCGGCCACATCACCGCCGATGCCCTTCGCCGCATGTACGGCGAAGCGCGACCCGGCGAAGACCAGAACGTCTTCTACTACCTCACCCTCTACAACGAGCCGATCACGCAGCCGGCCGAGCCCGCCGACGTCGACATCGACGGCATCCTCGCCGGAATGCACTGCTACTCCCCCGCCACGGATGGCGATGGCCCGAAGGCGCAGATCCTTGCCTCCGGCATCGCGATGCCCTGGGCAATGGAAGCACAACGCCTCCTGAAAACCGACTGGAGCGTCCAGGCCGATGTGTGGTCCGTGACGTCCTGGACCCAGCTACGCCGCGACGCACTCGCAGCCGACGAATGGAGCCAGTCTCACCCCGACCAGCCGCCCCGAACTCCCTATGTCACGAGGCGGCTGGAGGAAACCGCAGGCCCCGTCCTGGCGGTCTCGGACTGGATCCGCGCGGTACCCGACCAGATCGCCCCGTTCGTCCGTAGGCCCTGGACGTCGCTGGGCACCGACGGATTCGGCCACTCCGACACCCGCGCCGCCCTGCGCCGCCACTTCGGAATCGACGCGCAATCCATCGTCGTCCGGGTTCTGCAGCAGCTGGTCAGTGTGGGCGACGTCGATGACTCGGCACCGCGGCAGGCAATGACGATCTACGGCCTGGCCGACGAACTCCAGGACCAACGCCGCGACGCCCGGCGATGACACCCCAACAATGACGCCCTGTGCTCGATCACGGGACCCGATTCTCCAGGAGGAACCATGCGCGTCTTCGTAGCCGGTGCAACCGGCGCCGTCGGACGCCAACTGCTGCCCTTACTCACCTCAACGGGCCACGAGGCCATTGGGTTGGCAAGCTCGTACAGCGCCGCCGGTCGCCCCGATGTTCGCCGCCCTGCGGTCGCTTGAAGAGCGCACCAGGCAGGCAGATGTGCTGGTACTGCGGGTTGGGGAACTCTACGGCCCTGGCACGATCTATGGCGCCCGTGGATCATTCGTCTGCGAGGTACGGGCTGGGAAGATGCCGATCATCGGGACCGGCGACGGCATCTTCTCCTTCACCCACGTCCACGACGCGGCCACGGCGATCGTCGCTGCGCTGCACAGCGACGCGCGCGGCGTGCTCAACATCGTCGATGACGAGCCGGCACCGGTGCGCGAGTGGCTGCCCATCCTCGCCGAATTGCTAGGCGCTCCGCCACCGAAGCACATGCCCGTGGCTCTTGCCAAATTGGTCGGCGGTGGCCCGGGGATGGCTCTCATGAACCATCGGCGCGGAGACGTTGCCTTGACCAACGTTCTGACATTGGCGCGTGTTGCCGATCATCGGCAACCAGCGAGGCTTTAAGTCAGCCGACGGGTGGCGGTGCTAGTCCGTGGCCGTCAGACAACCATGGAAGTACATCGAGGCTCTAGAAGGAGCAGATTATGAGCACTGAGGGGCGCACCGCCCGCACACCAAGCCGGGAGACACTCTCGGACCCGGCGTACCAGGCCTTCCTGGTCCTGCGAACCGTCTTCACGGTGGCACCGATCGTGTTCGGCCTGGACAAGTTCGCCAACCTCCTCACCGACTGGCCCGCCTACCTGGCCCCCTGGATCAACGACATCGTCCCCGGCTCCGGACAAGACGCCATGTACGTCATCGGCGTCATCGAAATCGTCGCCGGCATCGCCGTCGCCCTGATCCCCCGCTACGGCGCACTGCTCGTCGCCGCCTGGCTCATCGGCATCATCATCAACCTCCTCACACTCTCAGGCTTCTACGACGTCGCCCTACGCGACTTCGGCCTCCTCATCGCAGCAATCGCACTAGCCCGCCTCGCCACCAAATACACGCCACCCCGACACAGCTCCTGACGATCGGCAGCAGGAAAGCCAGACCAGGCGGTTGGCGGCCGAGGTGATGACAGAACACCCAGCCGCCCTGCAATCACGGCCTGACACCTCAGGAGTACCAGTTGATGCTGGCGTTGAAGGGGTGCCCGGCCGCGAGTGGGCGAGCGTGAGCGAACTGGCCGATCGGTGCCCAGGGCGCCCCATCCGACGGACGCCAGGGCTGTCCGGGTCGTAATGACGCGGCACGGCGAGCGAGCGTTGGCACGCCTGAGTGCACTCCACCGCGACGAGCTTCGACGCATGGGAACAGCCCTCGCAGTGCCCGACTGGAGCGACACCACGGGCGGTGCCGCATGACACGCCACACTGTGCGGGTCCGCAGGATCTACGATCAGCCCGCGGCCGACGACGGTATCCGGGTCCTGGTCGATCGCGTGTGGCCCCGCGGTATCCGCAAGAAGGCGGCCGCCATCGACGAGTGGGCCAAAGACGTCGCACCTTCCACAGAACTTCGCAAGTGGTACGGCCATGTCCCCGAGAGGTTCGAGCAGTTCGAGGCTCGCTATCGCGACGAGCTGGCAACACAGGCCGGGCGGACCGCGCTGGACCACCTGCGCGCACTGGCGAAACACGATGCCCTGACCTTGGTGACCGCGACCAAGGACGTGGACCACAGCCAGGCGGCGGTCCTGACCCGGCTGCTGAACGAGCCACACTGACCCCTTCGCTGACCGGGCCAATCGACGGGGCCGGGTGGCGCCGGCAAGCTACTGACCGGGGCGCTTCCTGATCTGCAGGCCTGGACGACGACGATGGATGGTCAGGTAGGACAGACCGCTATCGCCGGCCGTGAGGTTGCGGGTCGAGCCACGGGGCAGCCAGACAACGTTGCCGTCGGCAAGCGTCTGCTCTCCGTCGGGTGTTCCGGCGGTGCCGCCGCCCGCGACGACGACGAGTACCACGTCGAGATCCGGCTCGGTGTGGGTGTCCACACGCTGCCCAGCCGGGAGATGGATGAGATTCGCGTCGAGCTGGCGACCCGACTCGGCGAGCGTCCACCGGGCACCAGACGGTACAGGCGAGTCATCGACGAGTTCGTGCACGTCGAGCAGCACCCGCACCGTCGGCCGCTCAGGCAGGACGTCAGCTGAATCATTCGTGGACTCCTCAGGCATCAGCGGCGACCCGGCCGATCCGGACTCGCCATTCCTCAGGCCCGGCCTGCAGATAGTCCCAACTGAAGGCGCCAGGGTGAATGGCCTCGAACTCTCGGCGTAACGGCTTCGGGTCGTGGCTGTTGACCAGGATGAACGCCTCTCCGGGAGCGAGTCGGGCGTACCGGGCGAAGACGCGTGGATGGCGGCCGCCGCGCGCGATTCGCCGTACGTCGATGACCGTCGGCTGTTCGACCTGCTCCCCAGCCAGGTAGGCCTGCAGGCCTGCGGCCAGCAACGACGGATCCACGCTAGGCAGGCCGGCGAGCGCAGGGAGCAACACCGACTCCTCGATCTGGAGGTGGGTGTCCAGGGTCGCCGTGATCATCACGCCGAGCCTCGCCGCATCGACCGGGCCAGCAGCCGCCAGCTCGTCGATCTGAGTGTTGAGTGCTGCGGCTCCGACTCGGAGAGCCTCGACCAGAAGCCGAGTCTCATCGTCCTGGGAGGCGGCCGCATAGAGATCCCGATCCGCGGTAGCCAGGTATCGGCGCACTTCATGGAGGCAGAAGTCCACCAACTCCGCAGACCGTGGCTCGGCGCCCTGGGCAATTGCCTGTGCTGTGATCAGCTCCGCCAGTCCGGTCAGCAGTCGCTCGTGGGCCTCCTGGACGGCACCTCGAGCGATGACGTCCGGGTCGGTCTCGGTCGCCTGGATGAAGATCTCCGAAGCCGGCATCGTGCCACTCTCCTCACATCGCTGTTTTCAATGATTATTACATGTGATATTTGTAGTAATTACAAGCGTCTGACGAGGGAGGCTGATGTGACGTACGTGATCGCGTTGCCGTGCGTCGATCTGAAGGACCGCGCATGCGTCGAGGAGTGCCCGGTCGACTGCATCTACGAAGGAGGGCGCTCCCTCTACATCCATCCCGAAGAGTGCATCGACTGCGGCGCCTGTGAACCGGTGTGCCCGGTCGAGGCCATCTTCTACGAGGACGACCTGCCCGAGCAGTGGAAGGATTACCAGGCCGCGAACGCCGGGTTCTTCGAGGACCTCGGCTCCCCCGGCGGAGCCTTCAAGATAGGCGCCATCGACCATGACCATCCACTCATCGCGGCGCTGCCGCCGCAGGAGCAGGCAAGCTGACCTCCATGACCAGGACTGATCAGACGGCCGACGACCAGCCACGCCGACAGGCACTGCTAGAAGCCCTGCGAGCCTCCGACGCTCCGCTGGGTGTCACCGAGCTCGCCGAACGGCTCGGCATCCACCCCAACACGGTCCGCTTCCACCTCGACGCGCTTGTGTCGCAAGGACTGGTCGATCGCAGGCTCGAGGAACCGACCGGCCGTGGCCGGCCTCGGACCGTGCACACGCCACATCCCGGGATGGACCGTGGAGGGCGTCGTCAGTACCACCTGCTGGCCAAGATCCTGCTCGGCCAACTGTCCACGAGTCCCGATGCAGGCGCCGCGGCCGAGGCTGCGGGCCGCAACTGGGGCAGCTATCTCGTCGAGCACATTCCCCCATCCCATCAGCCCGGCGTCGCGGAGGCCACCCAGCGGTTGACTGCGATGATGACCGACCTGGGATTCGCCCCGGAAGCCGACGGCGACGCAGCCGAACGCATCAGACTGCGTCACTGCCCCTTCCTGGAGCTCGCGGAAGAGTTCTCGTCCACCTTGTGTCCGCTGCATCTCGGCCTGATGCAAGGTGCCCTCACCGAGATTCGCGCACCGATCACGGCAACCAGCCTCGAGCCGTTCGCCGAACCCGACGCCTGCATCGTTCACCTCTCCCCAGCCGCGACCCCGGCGTGAGCACCCGCCCGCGCCCCAACAGGAGCACCTGATGCACCTCACCAGGATCGGCACCACGCCTCGGCGCCGGGCACCCATCCCCGGAGGTCCGACGATGGAGGTTCTCGTCGCCGCAGAGACCTCCGACAACATCGCCATGGTCCAGGTATGGATCCCGCCCGGTGGCGGCCTGCCCGAACACGACCACGGGCCGTCCGAGATCGTTCTGGTCCACCTCTCGGGCTCGATCGACCTGCGGCAAGGCGACCAGCGACACAGTCTCGCCCCCGGCGCCATCGCGCACATCGCCACCGGGGAACGAGTCAGCCTGACCAACCCAGGAACCGAACCCGCAGTCATGATGATCGTCGCCTCGCCCCCTGAATTCGTCGCGCGCATCGCCGGCTGGCCAGCCGCCTAGGGCCATTGGCCCCCGCTCAGGCCGCGATCCGCCACGGTCAAGCGATCACGGACGCAGCATCACTGGATCCGAGAGGAGCAATGTTGAACGCCGCACCAGCCGCCGTAGCAACCGCCGCCGTCCTCATTTGGCTCGGCATGGTGTTCGCGATCTCGTTCCTGGAGGCACCACTCAAATTCCGCGCCCCCGGGGTCGACATTCCGATCGGCCTCGGCATCGGCCGCATCGTCTTCCGCGCGCTGAACCGTGTCGAGATCGCCTTGGCACTGGTGACGCTGGCAGCGATCGTCATAGGACGGCCGACCGCGGCCGTAGCGACTCTCACCGCGGTGATCCTGGTCATCCTCGCCGGACAGCTCATCATCATCCGGCCTCAACTCAACCGGCGCACCGACCGCGTCCTCGCCGGTCAGTACCCACCCCGGTCAACCATGCACCTCTACTACGTCGGTCTCGAGGCGGCCAAGGTGCTCACCTTGACGGCGCTGGGAATCTGCCTCCTTGTGGCGCAGTGACTCCCACCTGATGCGACACAGCACCCGTGACCACAGCCGTTACCTGACTTCTGACCGAGGCGTGGGTTTCTCACCTCGTGTCTTCTCCTTCGGCCTCGGTACCGGCGGTCTCCTCGAGATGGTCGACGCGGTCCTGGTCCTCGCCGGCGTCCAGCAGGTTGTCCTTCGGCGCGCGATTGTCGGGGGACTCGGTGAGCGAAACGTCCGGGTGGTGCAGGTCGAAGGCGGGGCTTTCGGAGCGGATCCGTGGCAGCTTGTCGAAGTTGTGCCGCGGCGGCGGGGAACTGGTCGCCCACTCCAGCGAACGGCCCCAGCCCCACGGGTCGTCCACGCCCACCTGCGGCGCCTTGCGCGACTTGTAGACGTTGTAGAGGAACGGCAGGGTCGAGGCGCCGAGGATCAAGGCGCCGACGCTGGAGACCTCGTTCAGCGTGGTGAAGCCCTCGTTCGCGCCGTACGACGCGTACCGCCGCGGCATCCCCTCGACACCCAGCCAGTGCTGCACCAGGAACGTGGTGTGGAAGCCGATGAACAGCAACCAGAAGTGCAACTTCCCCAGCTTCTCGTCCAGCATCCGCCCGGTGAACTTCGGCCACCAGAAGTAGAACCCCGCGAACATCGCGAACACCACGGTGCCGAAGACCACGTAATGGAAGTGCGCCACCACGAAGTAGGTGTCGGTGACCTGGAAGTCCAAGGCCGGCGAGGCCAAGATCACCCCCGTCAATCCACCGAACAAGAAGGTGGTCAGAAATCCGAGCGACCACAGCATCGGCGTCTCGAACGACACCGAGCCGCCCCACATCGTGCCGATCCAGTTGAAGAACTTCACCCCGGTCGGCACCGCGATCATGAACGACATGAACGAGAAGAACGGCAGGCTGACCGCGCCCGTGACGAACATGTGGTGCGCCCACACCGTCATCGACAACGCAGCGATCGCCAGCGTGGCACCGACCAGACCGAGGTAGCCGAACACGGACTTGCGGCTGAACACCGGCAGGATCTCGGTGATGATGCCGAAGAACGGCAACGCGATGATGTACACCTCGGGATGCCCGAAGAACCAGAACAGGTGCTGCCACAGCATCGGTCCACCGTTGGCCGCATCGAAGACATGGGCCCCGAGCGTTCGGTCGGCCTCCAGCACCAGCAGCGCCGCCGCCAGGATCGGGAACGCCACCAGCACCATGATCGACGTGATCAACGTGTTCCAGGTGAAGATCGGCATCCGGAACATCGTCATACCCGGTGCCCGCAGGGAGATGATCGTGGTGATGAAGTTGACCGCACCGAGGATGGTGCCCAGACCGGCCATCCACAGACCCATGATCCACAGGTCACCCCCGATACCCGGCGAACGCACCGCGTTCGACAACGGAGCGTAGCCGGTCCAGCCGAAGCTCGCCGCGCCGCCGGGAGTGAAGAAGCCACTGAACGCGATGAGCCCGCCGAACAGGAACAACCAGTAGCTGAACATGTTCAGCCGCGGGAACGCGACGTCCGGCGCGCCGATCTGCAGCGGCATGATCACGTTGCCGAAGCCGACGAACAGCGGTGTCGCGAACAGCAGCAGCATGATCGTGCCATGCATCGTGAACAGCTGGTTGTAGACCTCCTCGTTCACGATCTGCAGGCCCGGCCTGGCCAGCTCGGCCCGCATGACCAGCGCCATCAGTCCGCCGATCAGGAAGAACGCGAACGACGTGATCAGGTACATGTGGCCGATCAGCTTGTGATCGGTGGTGGTGAGGACCCGCACCACCGCACGGCCCAGCGGTCGGCGACGTCCTGCCGCGGGTTCGCCGGGTCCGACCCTGGCCGTCACCGACCAGGGACGGTTCTGGTGGGCACCGACATGGGTCAGCTGCTCGTGGATCGGATCGCTGTCGCCGGCCTGAGTGGTCCCCACGGACCGACTCACCAGTTCGCCGGCGGGTCGCTGGCAGGGAACGAATCCTCGCCCCACACGTCAACGATGTCCCGCGGCGCTCGCGAAGGAGATGTCGGAGGGATGGTGCCTGTGCGCCAGGGATGCAGGCGGTCGTTCCCCGACTCCTTGGAGAGCTGGCATCGCAGGCAGAGACTGGCCATCGGGATGGCCTGCAGCCGGTCCGCAGAGATGGCGCGTCCGCAGCGTTGGCAGATCCCGAAGGCGCCGATCGCGAGCCGGAACAGAGCAGCGTCGATGTCCGCCAGGGCAGCTCTGGAAGCGCTCATCAGCGTTGCTGTCACGTCAGTCTGAGCAGGTCCGGAGGCGGCCAGCGCGTCGTACGCGAGGTCGGTGAACTGATCGAGACGAAGCCGCCGCTGCTGCTCGAGCTCGTCTCGATACCACTGCAGGTCGACAGGGTGCGGGTCACGTGGTGTGTCGGGTGGCGCCACCTGATCCAGGTCGGTCATCGAAACCTCCTCGTCGGCACGAATCGCGGAGCCGCGATACCCGCGCCTCCGTGTTCGCACGACCCCAACGATGCCGTCCCGCACCTGGCCTGAAAACGTGCCCGATCGGCGAACGCCGGACTCCATCGTTGCCGGGTGTCGGCAACCTCGCGGACCTGGCTGAGGACCGCGGCTCACCGTGCAGCCGGTCAGGCCTCGATCAGGCCGGCCCTGATCGCGTACCGGGTCAGTTCCAGGCGGTCGCGGAGGCCAAGTTTCTGGAGCATGTTCGCCCGGTGCCGCTCGACCGTCTTGATGCTGATGAACAGGATTCCAGCGATCTCCTTGGACGAGTGCCCCTCGGCAACGAGCTTGAGTACCTCTTCCTCGCGGGCGGTCAGGATCTGCTCCGGGATTGTTTGGCCGAGGCGTGCCCGATTCAGGTAGTTACGGATCAGCGCGTTCACCGCTCCCGGGTAGAGGAACGGCTCTCCGCGCATCGCGGCCCGGCACGCCTCCACCAGGTCGCGGTCAGCGACGGACTTGAGCACATACCCCGCTGCTCCGGCTTTGAGGGCTCGGAAGAAGTACTGCTCGTTGTCGTACATCGTCAGCATGAGAATCCGCAGCTCGGGCTGGCGCGACGACATCTCACGTGCTGCCTGCAGCCCGGTCATCCTCGGCATGGCGATGTCGAGAATCGCCAGATCGATCTCGACCGACCGGGCCAGGTCGACGGCCTCCTTGCCATCTCCTGCTTCGGCGACCACCGTCAGGCCCGGTTCGCTGTCCAGGATCAGCCGTACACCGCGGCGTACCAGTGCATGATCGTCGGCGAGCAAGATGCGGATGGCGTCCTGTGCAGCCATGCTCATACTCCCTTCCGGTCGAGTGGCACCAGCAGATTCACCTCGGTACCACCCGCCGGCGCGGCGCCGAGATCGAGAGTGGCGCCAACCAGCAGTGCGCGCTCACGCATGCCACGGATTCCGGCTCCCTCGTGGGCCAGCCCGAGGCCGCGGCCGTCGTCACGGATCCGAAGACTGACAGCTCCCTCGCCGTGGCGCAGTCTGATCTCCACGTAGTCGGCGTCGGCATGGCGGGCAACGTTCGTCAGTCCTTCCTGGGCAACCCGATAGATCACAAGCTCGGCCTGGTCGTCCAGCACGGGCAGACCAGGCTGGAAATCGTGACGAATCGCGAGACCGGTGTGCGTGGACAGCTCGGTCACCAGCGCAGTCAGAGCACTGACGAGACCAAGATCCTCCAACACACCTGGCCGCAGCCTCCGCGCCAGCCGGCGTACCTCGTCCAGGCTCTCCCGGGTCGTCTCCTGAGCATGGAGCAGGTCCGCGCGCACGTCGGAGTCGTCCACCCGCCCGGCCGCTCGTTTGAGTTCCAGCAGTACGGCGGTCAGGCTCTGGCCGACCTCGTCGTGCAGCTCCTGAGCGATCCGTCGCCGCTCCGCCTCCTGGGCAGACAGCGCCCGGGTACTGCTGGTGGCACGTTCTGCCTCCAACCGCGCCAGCATCTCGTTGAAGGCACGGATCAACTGCGAGACACCACCCTGACCGGCGACTGGCAGCCGCTGCCCCGGCTTGAGCAGATCAACCGTCGCCATTCGGCGGCTCAGCCGGTCCAGCGGAGCCAGCCCTAGGTGCAGCAGTACAGCGTTGGCGACCAGCATGACCGCGAAACCGCCCAGCAGCACCAGTGCCTCGGTGAAAACCACCGGAGCGGACACCGTCACCGGTGCCCACAGCAACACTGCGGTCGCGGCAGCAAGCACCACCGCGTTCAGCGCGAAGATGCGCCAGAACAACGGCGCTGCAAGCACGCCTCTCCTCGCCGCCGCTGTTTGATGGCTCGGCATGTGTTCCATGCTGCCCAGCGTGCCTGTTCCCCCACTGCAAGTCGATCGGGCTGACACTCATCCGCCTCTGCCTGCGGCGGTCCGAGCTCCCGAGATGGGTGTCAGGCCCCATGGTCTGCCCCTGCTGCATCGCCGATGGTGGTGACAGAACAGATCACGAGCCTCAAGACGGCCTTCCGCAGACAGCCGGCGTGCGCACTGCCCCCCAGGCGCACGCCGGTCTCCGGTTGACGTCCCTTGAAAGGACCCCGATTCACATGACGACGGACATGGGCCGTGCCCCACAACTCACACACCACGAAGCAGGCCAGCGCCTGGCACACGAGCGCAACTCCCGCCTCGCCCAACTGAGGGCGATCGAGGAGTCCGCGCCGCATGCGGACGAGGACTTGCAAGCGGCACAGACCGCCGCGATCGAGCGCGTTCTCGAAGAGATCGACGCTGCCGGACGGCGCCTGTCCGACGGCTCCTACGGAGCCTGCAACAGCTGCCGAACCACGATCCCCGTCGAGCGCCTCGAGATCCTGCCGTACGCACGGTTCTGCGTGGGCTGCCAGCAACGCGCCAGCTGACAGAGCCGATCCAGTGGAGGAGTTGCGGCCGTGACCCAGCAGATTTCTGCATTCGCCAACAGACGCCTCGAGGCCGCGGAGCTCCGTGTTCTGCGGGCCGCCCTGCTCGAACAGCTGCTGTTCCGGCGTCAACAGCTCCGGGATATCGCTTGGGGTGCCAACGATATCGCCGGAACGGCAGGCGCTCGTGACACCGCCGCGCACAGCGAGGTTCGTCACAAACTCACCGTGGCCGCGCAGACCGCATTGGCCGAAACTGAGGCCGCTCTGACCCGCATGGACACGGGGCGGTACGGCGGATGCGGCCGATGCGGTCGCACCATCAGCCTCCAGTGCCTATCCGTCTACCCTCAGGCGCGCTATTGCACTCGGTGTCAGCACTTCCTCGCGGCCCGGCAGTGAACGGGGCCGATCACCAGCCACGGTGGCCGGCCGTATCCGCCGCCACGGCCGGCTCGTCGGCCGCAGTCGCGAACGCCTCCAGCGCGCGGATCAGTTCGCGCCGTCGGGTGACCGCCATCGCGCGGACGACCCGTTCGATCTCGGTCCTGCGGCCCGAGTGACCCAGCGACCGGCCAGCAGGCGCGCGATCGAAGGCCCGCGATCCTGGCTTCGCTTCGCACACGGTCGAAGCATGGGCTCCGGTCGTCGAGGAGTTTCTGGGCAGCACGACCGCAGCGATGTCGGAGTTCTTCGTGGCCATCTCACGGGCCAAGTTCGCGTACGAGGATTGACTCGCCGGACCCAGGGCTCACCAAGATCACTCTGAGCGATAGAGGCATGGCTTGAGCTTGCAGACCGTCGAACTCCGCTCTGACTTCCGGGCGGTTATTCAGGGCGGCTTCGAGCGCTGCCGGGTTCTTCGCTGGACGGGCCAGGTAGACGTCCTGGGTGAGCGACGGTCGGGCGTGCACAAGCTGGTTCGCGATCTGCCGCGCGCTCTGTCCGGCGTCGTCCAGGATGGTCGCCGTCGGACTTGACCTGGAGCGCGCTCCAGCAGCCAGTGTGGGGGTTATGAACACCAAAAACACCGCAGATCGGGTCGTCCTCGGCACGATGTACCTGGGCACCCGGCTGGACGATCGGGACAGCTTCGCCGTGCTGGACCGCTATGTCGAACTGGGCGGCCGCTGGATCGACACTTCGAACAACTACTCGTTCTGGGAGGACGAGTCCGGCTTCGGCGGCCAGAGCGAGGCCGTGATCGGCCGCTGGCTACACGCCAACCCGGGCGTGCCGGTCAAGATCAGCACCAAGGTGGGAGCCCAGCCGACTCACCCCGGCGGCTTCCCTGACCACCTGGAGGGGCTGGCAGAACCGACTGTGCGTCGCTCGTTGGACGAAAGCCTGCAACGGCTGGGCAGAGACCAGGTCGACCTGTACTGGGCGCATGTGGAGGACCTCAACGTGCCGCTGGCTGATCTGATCGGAACGTTCGGCCAACTGGTCGCCGACGGCCGACTCGGGGCCTACGGCCTGTCGAACCACCCGTCCTGGCGCGTGGCCGAAGCGCGGCTACTGGCCGGCCAGGCCGGACTGGCGATGCCGACGGCCTACCAGCAGCGCTACTCCTATCTGCAGCCGGCGCCGGGCGCCCCGGTCGAAGGGCAGCCGATCCCGCTCGGCATGCTGTCTGCGGACGGTCTGGAACTACTGCGCCGCAACGACGACCTGACGGGCTGGGTCTATACGTCCTTGCTGCTCGGCGCCTACGACCGTGACAACCGGACGCTGTCCAGCGAGTACGAGCACCCGGGCAACACCCGGCGGATCGCGGCGCTGGACGAGGTTGCGAAGGAGCGGGGAATGTCCCGAGGTCAGATCGTGCTGGCCTGGTTGGCCGATGGTGATCCGCAACTGATGCCGATCGTCGGCGCCAGCCGGTCGGAGCAGGTCGAACAAGCATGGGCCGGGGCGGGCACCGAACTCACGGCCGAGGAGCGGGCCCGGCTGGACGCCGCCTACTGAACCTCACCCCGAGCAGGGGCAGGGTTGCCTGAACGCCACGACCTGCTGGGCCAGCGTCCCCCTGGTTGCCAGCTCGGTTGAACTTGGCCTGATGAGCCGGCACCTCACGTCCATGCGGTACGGAGGCGGTCGTACTCTTCTGCGGTCACCGGCAGTACGACGCCGTGACAGGGGTCTGTCGGCAATCGATAGTCCTGGGACGGGATCCACCGGCCGCCGGCGAGGTCGGTTGTCTCGAAGGGGACGTAACGGCGTTGTGGCGTGAACTCGTCGATCCAGAGGTACCACTTCTCCTCGGTGTTCGATTTGTACACCAGCGGGCCTTCGCCCTGGATGATCGTGCCCAGGCCGATGCCCTCGGCCAGCGGCTTCCAGTCGGCGGCCGTCAGCGAAGTCGAGGTTTCGGAGAAGATCGACTTACCGAGCGGCGCGTCACCACTGCGGCTGCGTTCGTCCTTCAGGAAGCGGTAGTAGACGCCCTCGTGGTCGATCACATGGGCATCGATCGTCTGCCATCCTCGGTCGATCCACACACGCGGCTCGGAGAACTCGCGGAAGTCTCGAGTGGTCGCACACATGATCCGGTTGTAGCTCGCGCCCTCATGTTCGGGGTTGTCGTACAGCGTCGAGGACCAGTGGACGAGGTAGCCGTCTTGCTCCGGGTCCCAGACCGCCTCCGGGGCCCAGGTGTTGCCGGCCTCGGCCGGTGCGACCTCGATGAGTCGGCCCTCTCCCCACTGCACCAGATCCGTCGACTCCCAGACCATGATCGACCGGCTGCCTCGCCGCTGGTGCCGGTCCCAGTCGAGGCTGGCATAGAGGCGCAGATCGGTCGCGACCAGAAAGAACCGATCACCTTCCGGCGAACGGACGATGTGCGGGTCGCGGACGCCGCGTTCGCCCAAGCTGGAGCACAGCACCGGCGTTCCGTCGTTGAGGTCGCGGAAGTGCAGCGGGTCGTTGCCGTCGCTCAAGGCGAAGTAGATCTGCTCGCCGTCGGCTGATTCGCGTTTGAAATGCGCGTACAGATAGCCCACGTACTCGGGCCTGTCGCTCGATGTCATTGGACTCAAGCGGCGTGGAGGTCGAGAGCGAGGCAGTTGGCGACCTCGAGCGGCGCCTGCTCGGGCAATCGGACGACCAGGATGCCGTGGGCGTGCTCGAAGGGTACGGCGCCGTGGCCGAGGAGACGGACACCAGTCACCGATTCGCCTGCCAGGCTGCGAATCACGGCGCGCCCGTCGTCCGGCCAGGCCAACTGGAAGGCGTACACGGTGTTCTCCCGGCGGGTGAACCGGTAGTCGGAATTCGTCCAACTCACCCGGTCTTCGGTGAAACCGTCGATGATCACACTCGAAGGCCCCTCACCGAACACCGTGAAGGGTCGCGTGCCGTAGATGCCCTCACCGCAGACCTTTATCCAGGCACCCAAGTCGTCGAGCAGTTGCGTGCATTCGAGATCGAGCGATCCGTCCGGCAGTTGCGGCACGTTGAGCAGGAGGTTCCCGTTCTTCGACGCGATGTCGACGAGCAGCTCCACCACGTGGCCGGCAGTCTTGTAGACGTCACGAACGTTGTAGAACCAGTCGCCGATGGAGGTGTCGGTCTGCCACGGCAGCGCGTGGATGCCGGGCGTCTGACTGCGCTCGATGTCCATCACACCGACCACGCTCACCTGAGGCCGGCGGTCCTTCTGCTGGTACACCGCACGGTTCGTCCCATGGATCCGCGCACTGGTGTTGTACAGGTGGGCGACCGCGGTCAAACCGGACGTGTACTCGGCCTCGCCGAACGGCAGCGGGCCGTCGGAGTAGAGCAGATCCGGCTGGTACCGGTCGATCATCTCGGTGACCGCCTCGAGCCAGTACGTGTGCCAGGCAGGATCCTGGGCGTACCACGGGTCCTGCACCGGGGTGTCCGCCGCCGGAAGAAACCTGGCATTGTCGAGGTAGAGATCCCGGTACGCCGGATCGGTCCCGTCGTACGGCACACCGGCGAGCGGCCCGTGCTTGTCGCTGCCCTTGTTGGCCGCGAACCAGGTCAGCGCGGCACCGAGATGCTCGGTGATCCCGAACGGCAGTCCACGCTCCTCAGCGGCGGCTTTCCACAAGCCCACGATGTCCTTGCCCGGGCCGACCTTCGCCGAGTTCCAGGGGTTCACCGACGACTCGTAGTTGAAGAAATTGTCGTGATGGACGGCCTGCGCGACGAAGTACCGGGCACCGGCCGCCACGAACCGGTCCATCAGGTCACCCGGGTCGAAGCGCTCTGCCTTCCATTGCCGGACGACGTCCTTGTAGCCGACCTCCGACGGGTGCCCATACGTCCGCAGGTGGTACCGGTACTGCTCAGAGCCTTGCCGATACATATGCCGTGCGTACCAGTCACCGTAGCGAGGCACCGACTGCGGGCCCCAGTGCGCCCAGATACCGAGCTTCGCGTCCCGGAACCAGTCCGGGCATTCGAACGTGGCCAGGGACTCGAAGGTTGCATCGAACGGCACTGGTCGCTCCTTGTCAGCTATAGAACGGTGGACCGGCCGGCGTACTCCGGCCGGTCCAGGGCGGACCTACTTGTTGGGCATCTTGTCGTACGCGGCCTGCTGGATCTCCAGGTAGCGCTTCAGACCGAGCCCGTCGAGACCCTTGACGTAGGCGTCCCAATCGTTGTCGATGTTCTTCGAGCCGGTGACGAACTGGAGTGCGTTCTGCTGCACGTAGCTTTCGATGTTGGTCTGCAGCGTCGCGATCTCGTTGGCCAGCGTCGGATCGATCCACACCTTCCAGTACGGATAGATCATGGCCTTGTCCTCGTGGCCGGCGTACAGCTTGGTTGCCTCGAACAGACGACGCTCATAGCCTGCCTGCGAGTAGAGGTCGGTGCTGATCGCCTCGGAGTTCCGGTAGGTCGCGTTGTTGTTGTACTGAGCCAGCGCCTGCCAGCCCGAGTTCGGCGGCTTTGCCCCTGGCTTCTGCGGAATCTGCTTGTAGACCGGCTTGAGCGACTTGTCGAGCGCGACGTCACCGGGCTGTGGCTTCATCCACGTCTTGCCCTCCTTGCCCCAGAACGCGTTGATCTGGCCCTGGTCGGTGAACATGTAGTCGAGCAGTTTGATAGCCTGGATCTGCTCCTCCTGCGTCGCCTTGCTGGTCAACACGAAGGTCGCGCCGGGCGCACTCGGGAAGTTGTAACCGGTGAAGTTCGCCCCGTCGGGTCCGGTCAGCGGCGGTACGACGTCGTACTGCATGTCCCGTCCGTCCGGCGAAGGGGTGCTGACGAAGATCCCCGGGTGCAGCGCGGTCGCGGCACCGAGGACCACCGACCCGGCGTGGTTGCCCTGCTGCTGCAGGGCGTCCGGGTTCTGGGTGAAGGCGCCCTTGTCGATCAGGCCTTCCTTGTACAGCGAATTCAGGTATTTCAGGCCTTCACGCCAGCCGTCCTTGTTCGCCTGCATGTCGACCTTGCCGTCGTTGAGGACCAGCGTCGACTGGTTGTTGCCGCTCGTGCCTTGGGGGTCGTAGATGAAGGCGTTCATGAAGTACGGGATCAGCACGTCCCGCACATCGGCACTGAGCGGGATCTCATCGGCCTTGCCGTTGCCGTTGGGATCCTGGGTCTTGAACGCCTGCAGCACCTTGCGCATGTCCTCGGTGGTCTTCGGCTGCTCGAGTCCGAGCTTCTTCAACCACGCCGAGTTCATCCACAACTTGTCCTGGTACGTGCAGTGGAAGCAGTCCACCCACTGCGGCATACCGTAGATCTTGCCGTCCGGCGCGGTCGCCATCGCCTTCCACTCCGGGGTGGAGTCCAGCGCCTTCTTGATGTTCGGCGCGTACTGGTCGATCAACTGATTCAGCGGCACGACGACGCCCTGGTTGGACAGCTTGAGCAGGTCCGCCTGGGTGAACTGGTCGACCCACGGGATCAGCAGGTACAGGTCCGGATAGTCGCCACTGGCCACGGAAATCTGGCGCTTCTCCTTGGCCGGCCCACCGTCGAAGGTCGTGTTCTGCCACTTGATGGTCAGGTTGAACTTCTCCTTCACCACCTTCGTGAAGTCGTTCGTGGCAAGGTTCCAATCGGCCGCCTGCGGTGCGAACACATCGAGGGTGACCGCGGGATTCCCGGTGATCGTGGGCAACGGTTTGCCCTGCTCGTCGTCCGAGCCGCCACCGGAACAGGCCGCAAGCGCGAGTGCCAGGAGACTGATGCCGGCGATCGCGGCACGCCTCCTCCTTCTGAACTGAACAGACATAGGTCCCTCACAGGGGTCGAGGTGATGCGGAGGATCAGCCCTTGACGGCGCCGATCATGATTCCCTTGGTGAAGTAGCGCGCGACGAACGGATAGATCAGCAGGACCGGCACGCTCGCGACCACGATCAGCGAGTACTTGAGCAGATCGGCCAGTTGCTGGCGCTGGATGACGACAGAGGCGTCGACCGCTCCACCGCCGGTCGTGTTGAGGATGAGGATGTTGCGCAGGACCAGCTGCAGCGGGAACAAGTCCGGGTTCTTGAGATAGATCAAGGCGTCGAAGTACGAATTCCACTGCATGATCGCGTACATCAGCGCCACCACGGCGATCATCGGTTTGGCCAGCGGGATGACGACCGACCACAGGAAGCGCAGATCACCGCATCCGTCCAGCTCGGCGGCCTCGACCAGTTCGTCGGGAATCGCCGTCCGGAAGTAGGTGCGGGCGATGATGACCTGCCAGACCCCGATCGCCTGCGGGATGATCAGCGCCCACCGGGTGTCCAGCAGCCCGGCGGATTGAACCACCAGGTACGTCGGGATCAGGCCGCCGGTGAACAGCATCGTGAACAGGATCAGCGTCATCACGACATTGCGGCCGACGAGCGTACGCCGCGACATCGGATACGCGACTGCGATCGTCATCGTCACGCTGACGATCGTCCCGACCACCGTGTAGAACAACGAGTTCAGATACCCCTGCACGACCTGCGGGTTGGCGAAGACCGCGTGGTACCCGCGCAGTGAGAAGTCCACCGGCCAGAGCAACACCCGCCCGGACGACACAGCTTCGGGGCTGCTGAACGAGCTGGCCACGATGTACAGCAGCGGCAGCAGGACGACTGTGAAGAACACCGCCAGCAGCAGATACACACAGATCAGGAAGATCCGGTCGGTCCGCGGCTCGCGGATCCGGCGTGCCCGCGCCGCACGGCGCTCGCCCCTTTTACTCGGCAACGTTCTCGCTTCGGTCTGAGCGCTCATGACCACAATCCGTTCCCGGTGATCCGCTTGGCGATCATGTTGACCATCAGCAGCAGCACCAGATTGATCACCGAGTTGAACAGCCCGACCGCGGTGGCGCCGCTGAAGTCCGCGTTCAGCAGACCCGTCTTGTACACGTAGGTCGCGATGATCTCCGACTGGCTGAGGTTCAGCGGGTTCTGGAACAGGAATGCCTTCTCGAAGCCGATCGCCATGATGTTGCCGACAGCAAGCACCAGGATGATCACAGCCGTCGGCATGATGCCCGGCAGATCCACGTGCCGGATCCGCTGCAACCGGCTGGCACCGTCGATCTTGGCCGACTCGTGCAGCGCCGGATCAATGCCGGACAACGCGGCCAGGTAGATGACCGCGGAGTACCCGGTGGTCTGCCACACGTCGGACCAGACATAGATGTGCCGGAAGTAGTCCGGGTTCCCGAGGAAGTCGATCGCGGGAACGCCGAAGAACCCCAGACCCTCGTTGACGATTCCGAGTCGCGGCGACAGCACCAGGATCGTCATCGACACGACCACCACGGTCGAGATGAAGTACGGCGCGTACGTGACCAGCTGGACGGTTCGCTTGAACAGGCCGAGGCGGATCTCGTTGAGTGCCAGCGCGAGGATGATCGCGATCGGGAAGCTGGCCGCGACGGTGTAGACCGACAGGATGAAGGTGTTCTTCACCAGGGTCCAGAACACCGGGTTGTGGAAGAACAGGTCGAAGTTCTGCCACCCGACCCACGGGCTTCCCCAGATGCCTTTGACCACGTTGAAACTCTTGAACGCCAAGACTGCGTTCGACATCGGGATGTACTTGAAGACCGCGAACCAGACCAGCGGCACGACCATCAGCAGGTACAGCGTCCAGTGGCGTTGAAGGCTGCGCCGCAGCCCCTTGATACCGGGGCGCTCCCGCCGCTGTCGCCTGGACCGAGCTGGTGTCTCACCGGCCGGTGGCCGAATGGTTGTCAGGGTTGCCATGAAACCTCCTCGTCCGAACCGGCGATCAACTCGAGCTCACGCGGTGACCGACGCCGGCCGTCAATCTGACCGGCGTCCGATCGTCGCCGTGGCGTACGACCCGCTCCTGGTCCCGATCAGCGGTCAGGACTGCTTCGACGCCGCTCGGCGTCCACGCGATGTCGACGGTGACTCCGCCGCGAGCCCTCAGGCCCGTCACCCGCCCGCTCGGCCATTCGGCAGGCAGAGCCGGCAGCAATTCGATCTCGCCGGTGTGACTCTGCAGCAGCATCTCCGCGATTCCCGCCGTCGCACCGAAGTTCCCGTCGATCTGGAACGGCGGATGAGCACAGAACAAGTTCGGGTAGACGCCCGCGCCGCTGCCCGGTCGCCCCGTCGCCGTGTCGTCCGCGGGCCTCAGGAACGCCCGGACCAGGCGGTGCGCGGCTGCTGCATCGCGAAGACGTGCCCGCAGATTGATCTTCCACGCGAGCGACCAGCCGGTGGCCTCGTCACCCCGCAAGTCCAGCGTCCGCGCTGCCGCGACCGCGAGTACCGGCGTGCCGTCCGGCGTGATCGCATCGCCCGGATGGAGTCCGACCAGGTGCGACATGTGCCGGTGATGGGGATCTTCTTCGGGTAGGTCCGCCGCCCACTCCTGCAACTGTCCCCGGGCGCCGATCGGTGGCTCGGGCAGTCGCTTGCGGGCGGTGGAGAGCTCAGCGACAAGGGGGTCGACGACATCGAGCAGTTCGGCGGCTTGTTCGACCCGCTGGAAGAGGTCCGAGATGAGGGCCAGGTCCATGGTCGCCGACAGGGTCACCGACGCGGGCAGTCCATCGTCGGCGATGTAGTCGTTCTCCGGCGACGTCGACGGCGCCGTACCGAGCGTGCCGTCCGGCAGCTCGACCAACCAGTCGAGGCAGAACTCCGCCGCGCCCCGCAGTACGCGCCACGACTCGCCGAGGAACTCCAGATCGCCGGTGAACTCGTAGTGGTCCCACACATGACGGACCAGCCACGCACCTGCCATCGGCCAGTTCGACCACCGCGGATCGCCCTCGACAGGCAGGGTCCAGCACCAGGCGTCGGCGTTGTGGTGCGCGGTCCAACCGCCGCAGCCGTACCGCTCGCGAGCCGTACGACGCCCCGCCTGGGCAAGCTGATCGATATACCTCAGCAGCGGTTCGTGGCACTCCGACAGGTTGGTCGTCTCCGCCGGCCAGTAGTTCATCTCGGTGTTGATGTTGACCGTGAAGTTCGAACTCCACGGCGGCCGCAGGATGTCGTTCCAGATGCCCTGCAGATTGGTCGGCAGACCACCTGGTCGCGAACTCGCGACCATCAGGTAGCGGCCGTAATTGAAGATCAACGCAGCCAAGGCAGGGTCCTCGACGTCGACTGACCGGGCCACCCGCACGTCGGTCGGCAGCTCCGAGTGCTCCGCCGATCCAGCCAGCTCGAGCGATGCCCGACGAAACAGCCGCCGGTGATCCCTCTGATGATCGGTCACGAGCTCGTCGTACTCCCGCTCGAGTGCCGCCAGCACGGTCTGATCCGCGGCGAACCAGCACTCCTCCGCTGTCCGCGCCGGCGCCGTGAACGGACCGTCGTATCCGGTAGCGGTCGAGAGGATCAGGCTGATTTCTGTTGCACCTTCGACAGCGAGCTCGGAACCACTCGCAGAGATCTCGCCATCGGTCGTGGTGCGCAACGCGATGGCGGCTGCCATGCCGCGATCCTCGTCGTCGGAGTACCGGATCGGCTGCGGCACGTCGCGATGGGGAGGAGCGACATCGGCTGGAGCCTGCAGGAGCAGTCCGAGGCCGTTCTCGACTGCGTATGGACGCGACGGCAACTGGGAGGCGAGCCGGCACGTCAGCGCGAGTACCGGCTCGGACGCGGTCATTCGGTGGACCAGTACACCGTCCGGCGCGCTGACGAAGACCTCTTGCCGAACCCACACTCTCCCGATCTCGAACTCCGCCGTGGCCATCGCGCCGTCGAGATCAAGTTCCCGGCGATACTGCTTGCTATCGGCGGCAGCAGGTGTGGCGCCGGCGACGCGAACCTCGAGCAGGAGGTCGCCCAGCGGCAGGTACGCCTGCGAGTAGCCGGAGTGAAAACCGCGGGCCAACTCGTGGGCCCGGCGAAGGTCGCCCGCTCTCAGCGTGTCGCGCACAGCCTGTACGGCGTCGGCGCCGGTCGCACCGAGCGGGGTCGACAACGACCGAGCGGTCTCGGGGCTGCCCGACCACAACGTCTCGTCGTTCAGTCCGATCCGATCCGTGCCGATACCGCCGAAACACATTGCTCCGATCCGCCCGTTCCCGAGCGGCAATGCCTCCAGCCACGTTGCGGCCGGCCGGTCGTAGAACAGCCGCTGCGTGCCGGAGCGGTTCGAGCCCACCAGGTTGCCCATACCACTGTCCTCCGTCGAGACGACGAGGTATTAGTCCTATGAATTTCCGGGATCGTAGCGCTCGGTCGGACGTTGGTCCATACTGAACGACATCAAAGCTGGAGAAAGATCCCATCTATCGCTGATCGTGAGGGGCCAGCCATGCCGCGCATCACCTCGGTGGAGGTCATCGACGTCCGCTTCCCGACCTCGCTGACCCAGGACGGATCCGACGCGATGAACAAGGACGGCGACTACTCCGCGGCGTACGTCGTCCTGCACACCGACGACCCGGATCTCGCCGGGCACGGCTTCACCTTCACCATCGGGCGTGGCAACGACCTGTGCGTCGCCGCCGCCGCTCAGCGCGCCGAGCCACTGGTCGGCCGGTCTGTCGACGAACTGTGCGAACACCCCGGCGCGATCTACCGGGAGCTACAGTCGGACAGTCAGTTGCGATGGCTCGGTCCGGACAAGGGAATCATTCATCTGGCCCTGGCCGCGGTCATGAACGCGGTGTGGGATCTGGCCGCCCGACGGGCCGGCGTACCACTGTGGCGTCTGCTGTCCGGCCTGTCGCCCGAAGAACTCGTCGAGGCCGCGGACCTGCGGTATCTCACCGACGTACTGACACCGGAGCAAGCTGTCACTCTGCTGAAGCAGCAAGAATCGGGCCGGAAGCAACGAATCGAGGAACTCGAGGCATCGGGCTACCCGTGCTACACCACCTCCGCCGGATGGCTCGGATACTCCGACGCCAAGCTACGCAGGCTCTGCGAGGAAGCCGTTGCCGCAGGCTACAAACACGTCAAACTCAAGGTCGGCGCCGATCTGGACGACGACATCCGGCGCTGCGGCATCGCCCGCGAGGTCCTCGGGCCGGACGGTCACCTGATGATCGATGCGAACCAGGTGTGGGACGTGCCGCAGGCGATCGAATGGGTCAAGGCGCTGGCCGAGTTCGACCCGCTGTGGATCGAGGAACCGACCAGTCCCGACGACATCCTCGGTCACGCCGCGATCCGCAAGGCCGTCGCGCCCATCGGCGTCGCCACCGGCGAGCACGGGATGAACCGGGTGCTCTTCAAGCAGATGTTCCAGGCCGGCGCCATCGACTACTGCCAGCTCGACGCGGCCCGCCTCGGCAGCGTCAACGAAGTACTCGCGGTCTACCTTCTCGCCGCGTTGTTCGACGTGCCGGTCTGCCCACACGCGGGTGGCGTCGGTCTGTGCGAACTCGTCCAGCACCTCGCGATCTTCGACTACGTCGCCGTATCAGGCAGCCTCGACCGCCGCGTCACCGAGTACGTCGACCACCTGCACGAACACTTCGTCGACCCCTGTGTGATCCGCGACGGTGCGTACGTGCTTCCGGCCGCGCCCGGTTACAGTGCCGAGATGCACAGGGAGTCACTTCAGACCTATCGGTTCCCGGACGGCGTCTACTGGTCGGCCGGCACGGAACGAGACCCACGACGATGACCTCCGGCAAGGTGGTCGAGAAAGCTCGTACACCCGGCACCTCCCAGACCGATGTCGTCATCGAGGGTATCCGGCAGATGATCATCGACGGCCGGCTCCGGTCCGGCGACCGGCTCCCGGTCGAGAAGGACCTCGCCACGGCCCTCGGCGTGTCCAGAAACCCGCTGCGCGAGGGGGTTCGCGCGCTGTCGATGATGGGAGTTCTCGAGACCCGGCAAGGCGACGGCACCTACGTCACCAAGCTGGAACCGTCGATGCTGCTCGCACCGATCGGATTCGTCGTCGACCTGCAGGACGGCAGCGGAACGCACCATCTGCACGCGGTACGACGGGTCCTCGAGACCGAGGCGGCCGCCCTCGCGGCGCAACAGATCGCACCGGTCGACCTCGAGGCCGCGGCCGAACTGTTGCGCCACAACGAGGCCGAACTGAGGCACGACGAACCCAATCACGAGACGGTGATCGAGAACGACATCGCCTTTCACCGCATCATCGCGGACGCGGCCGACAATCCGGTGCTGGCGGCACTGATCAATGCGCTGGGTGGACGAACGATGCGCGACCGGCTGCGCCGATCGATCACCCAACCGGGCGCCGACGAGACCGCCCACGGGGAACACCTCTCGATCCTCGCCGCGCTGACGGCGCACGACCCCGATCGGGCCCGGATCCGGATGGCCGCCCACCTGTTCACGGTCGAGGACTACCTCCTCGAGACCCGCCGCCGAGCCGACGACGAAACGAGACCTGTGGATGAATCTCCTGCGCTGGAGCAGCCCTGAGCTCACCCTGACCTTCGCTCTCGACAACGGTCCGGTGCGACTGATCGGCGTCCGCGAAGCCTCCCGGCCAGACCGCGATGATCTGGTTCCAAGCCAGCCGTTGGTCGAGGTGTCCGCCGTCGGGCACGGACTCTCGCCGAGCACCAACCGGCACGTCGACACCAGTCTCGGGCAACAATTGCGCTACGTCCGTCACGAGGAAACCCAGACGACGTTGCGCATCATCCAGGAGGAGCCCACCACGGGTCTGCGCGTCACCACTGTGTTCGAAGCCCGCGCCGGCGTACGCGCCTGGTCCGAAGCCTCGATGGCCGGCCCGGGCACGCTCGAGCTCACCTTCCTGTCGTCGCTGGTCGTCGGCCTCGCGTCGATCGACGCCGAGCTGTATTCCGCCGCCAACAGCTGGATGGCGGAGAACCGGTGGTCAAGCCGACCACTGCGCGCTGAGGCACTGGCGAACATCGTCCGCGATCCGCATCGTCACGTCGCCCGAAGCCGTGATGCGGTGACCAACACCGGCTCATGGTCGAGCGGGGAGCGGCTGCCCGTCGGTGTCCTGGTCGAGTCGGGTACGCCGTACGCCCTCGGCTGGCAGATCGAGCACAACGGGCCGTGGCACTACGAGATCGGCGAGACCCGGCGTGGCGGCTACTTGCTGCTCAGCGGCCCCACCGACCAGGAACATCAATGGAGTGTCGAGCTCACAGCCGACAAGCCGTTCACGACGGTGCCCGTCTCACTCGTCGCCGGCACGGATCGAGACAGTGTGTTCGCCGCACTCACCCGGCAACGCCGCGCCGTACGGAACCGGCGTCCGATCGACGACCGGATGCCGGTGATCTTCAACGACTACATGAACACCCTCGTCGGCGACCCGACGACCGAGAAACTCCTGCCGCTGATCGACGCGGCCGCGGATGTGGGCGCGGAGTACTTCTGCATCGATGCCGGCTGGTACGCCGACGGCGACTGGTGGAACACCGTCGGAGCATGGCAACCGTCGACCACCCGCTTCCCGAACGGGCTCGCCGAGGTGATCGACCGGATCCGTTCACACGGCATGGTCCCAGGCCTCTGGCTCGAACCCGAAGTGATCGGCGTCCGGTCACCGATCGCACCCGAACTCCCCGACGAAGCCTTCCTCACCCGCCGCGGCGTTCGGGTCGCCGAGTCCGGTCGCTACCTGCTCGACCTGCGCAGCACAGCCGCCCGCAAGCATCTCGACGACACGGTCGACCGCTTGGTGTCCGACTTCGGCGTCGGCTTCTTCAAGTTCGACAACAACACGATGACCGGCCCAGGCACCGACCAGGGCGGTACGTCGCTCGGCCATGGACTGCTAGAACACCAACGGGCGCTGCTCGACTGGCTCGACGGCCTCCACACACGCCACCCCGACGTGCTGATCGAGAACTGCGCGTCCGGAGCGATGCGGATGGACTACGCCATGCTGTCCCGCCTTCATCTGCAGTCGACTTCGGACCAGGAAGATCCGTTGCTCTACGCACCGATCACCGCGGCCGCCCCCGCCGCCGTACTCCCCGAACAGGCCGGCCACTGGGCGTACCCGATCACGGGCACCACCCGCGAGGAGTTCACCTTCGCCCTCGTCAACGGCATCCCCGGCCGCCTCTACCTCTCCGGCCACCTCAACCGCATGACACCGGCCGAGCTCGACCTCGTCCGGTCCGCGCTGACCGCTCATCGCGCCATACTCGACGATCTAAACACGCTCGTCCCCGCATGGCCACTAGGACTCCCGGCCTGGACCGAGGAGTGGATCGCCCTCGCACTCAACGGCCCCGACACCTCCTACCTGACTCTGTGGCACCGCGGTCCCGGCCCGTCCGCCATCACGCTCCCGATCCCACGCTCGAGCATTGCCCCCCACTTCCCCACCGACCTCGGCGACTGGACCTACACCTGGACCGACGACGGACTCAGCATCACCACCAACACCCTCGAGCCCTCCGCCCGCGTCCTGCGCCTGACCCCCGCCAGGGAGTGAACATCACCGACTCTTCGCACCGAAGTGTCGAGGAGCTCGTCCCGCACTCACTCCGAACTCCTCAACGCCTACGAACGACGGCCGCCGCGCAGGGTGGCTCCGACTCGTACCATCCATGACATGGATGAGTCTCGCGATGCTTCCACGAACGCCGTCACCGCCGCGACCCAGGCAGACGTGATCGCCGACCTGCGGTCGCGGATCCGCGAGCGCTGGGAAGGCTTCTCGCCGGCTGCGCGGGCAGTCAGCCGGTCGCTGGCCGAGCGGCCGGCCGAGGAACTGCTCTTCCTGTCGGCGGCCGACCTCGGCGCCGAGACCAAGACCAGCAACGCGACGGTCATCCGCACCATACAGGCGCTCGGGTACTCCGGCCTGGCAGAACTGAAGGCGAAGATCGCGGCGCCGTTCACGCAGGCGAACCGGCCGGCGGTCCGCGCCCGCCAGCGAGTCGAGTCGACCGGTGGGGATCTCGAGAGCGTCTGGCACCAGGTACTGGCGGAGTCGTTGGACCGGCTCGAGCTGATGCAGCCGACATTCTCCCTCGACGCATACCAGCACGCCGTGCAACTACTGCTCGATGCGAAGCACACACTGACCTACGGCTTCGGTGCCTCGTTCGTGGCCGCGGATCATCTGGCCCTGGTCCTGCGGCGGGTGGGGCTCCGGGTGACGGCCCTCCATGCCGGGGGCTTCCGGCTCGCCGACGACCTCCTCGCGATCGGGCCGGGTGACGTGGTCGTCCTCTTCGCGCCCGGCCGCTCGGTCGTCGAGGTCGAAGTCCTGCTCGACCGCGCCCGAGAGGTCGGGGCCGCGACCGTACTGGTGACCGAAGACCCGAGCAGCAAGCTCGCCCACGAGGTGACAGTCACGCTCCACTCCCCGACGACGCCCACCGGCCTGACCGGCGAACCGCTGACCTCGATCGTCGTCGGGGACGTGCTGGCGCAAGGCGTCGCGACCCTGGAGGCCTCCCGGTCTGTCGAGGCGTCCGAGCAACTCACGGCCCTCCGCCGGCGACTCGGTTTCTGACCTCGTCCCGCCGCTGTAACCCACGATTGCTCACCAATTCCGTAGCTGCTACATTGGTCACCAATCGTAGGAAGGTGGCTGTGCGTGGGCGACCTCGACCTGGCGGGCCGAGCCGCGGTGGTGACTGGGGTCGGCGGACCACGTGGCATCGGCTTCGCGGTGGCGAGCGCACTGAGCGCCCGTGGTGCGTCCCTCGTCATCTCGGCGACCGGCGACCGGGTCCACCAGCGCGCAGCCGAACTCCCCACCGGCACCCTTGCCATCTCCGGCGATCTGACCCGGGACCACACCGCTATGGAACTTGTCCGAGCCGCCACGTCCCGGTTCGGCCGGCTCGACATCGCCGTCAACTGTGCGGGCATGACCTCGACCACTCGTCCGGAGCCGGAGTCGGGAGCAGTCGGGCAGCTGTCGTTCGAGACCTGGCGGGCGAGCCTGTCACGCAACCTGGACTCGGCCTTCCTCTTCGCCCGCGCCGTCATGCCGGCGCTCGAGGAGTCCGGCGCCGGGCGCCTGGTGATGGTCGCCAGCCTCACCGGACCGGTCATGGGCATGCGCGGCGAGGTCGCGTACTGCGCCGCCAAGGCCGGCGTGGTCGGACTGGTCCGAGGACTCGCGCTCGACTCCGCGGTCGCTGGGGTCACGGTCAACGCAGTGGCCCCAGGGTGGATCGCCACCGACTCACAGACGCCGGACGAGCACAGGCAGGGGCTCCGGACCCCGGTCGGCCGGAGCGGTACCCCGGAGGAAGTCGCGGGCCTCATCGCCTATCTGTGTTCACCGTCCTCGTCCTATCTCACCGGCCAGTGCCTCATTGTCGACGGCGGCAACTCGATCGCGGAGGAACGTGCATGACCCAGTCCTTCAACTTCTTCGAGGAAGCGGCCCTCCCCGCACCGGAGATCACCGTGGCTCAGGCGCTGGAGTACGTGCGGGACACGTACGGCATCGAGGGCGAGGTCACCGAACTCGGCAGCCAGCAGGACGCGAACTTCCTCGTCGGCGCGGCGGCCACCACGTACGTCCTGAAGGTGTCCAACGCCGCCTTCACGCGCGAGGATCTGGCAGCGCAGGATCTCGCGGCCGCCCGGGTCGCCCAGCACGAGCCTGACATTCAGGTCCCCGTGGCGGTCCCCGGGGCCGACGGCTCGACCGTGCAGCTCGTCACGCTCGGCGGCCGGCCGACGTACGCGCGGCTGGTGACCTTCGTGGCCGGCGACGTCCTGAGCAACAGCAGCTACCTCGCGCCCGAGGTCGTCGCCGCCCTGGGCGATCTCGCCGCTCGCACCTCGCGCGCGTTGGCCGGCTTCGCCGGCGAGGTCCCGCCCCGCTCGCTCCAATGGGATCTGCGGAACGCGGCCGAGGTGGTGGCACGGCTGGCCGACTTCGTGACCGTGCACGGCGGACCGGACGCCGCCCGCGCCGCGGCGAGGACAGCCGCCAAGGCGCTCGCACCGTACGCCGGAAACCTGCCACTCCAGGCCATCCACGGCGACCTGACCGACGACAACGTGATCGCCACCGTCGACGCCGACGGGCGTCGCCGGCCGGTCGGCGTCATCGACTTCGGCGACCTCACGGAGAGCTGGTCGATCGCCGAACTCGCGGTGACCTGTACGTCGCTGCTGCACTACTCCCCCGATCCGTCGACGATGCTCCCGGCGATCGTCGCGTACGAGCGGATCCGGCCGATCTCCGACGACGAACTCGCGGCGCTCGGGCCGCTCGTCGTACTGCGGGCCGCCGCGCTGATGGTGAGTGGTCAGCAGCAGACGCAAGTCGACCGCGACAACCGGTACGCGACGGAGAACCTCGCGCGCGAGTGGCGCATCTTCGAGCGGGCGACCTCGGTTCCGCTCGAGGTCCTGACCGAACTGATCCGCGCCTCGGTGCGACCCCGGAAGGAGCACCGGACTGCCGACGGCTCCGCCCTGCTGTGGATCGACGACCAGCCCGTGGTTCCGGATCAGCTGGATCTGTCGGCGACGAGTGCCGACCTGCACGACGGGCGCTTCCTGCTCGACGGCGCGGAGGCGGCCGCGGCTGCGGCGGCGATCAAGCGGGCCGGATCGGCGGCCGTGGCTGTTCCGTTCCTCCAGCCGCGGTTGACGCGTACCCGGCTGAACTCGTTCGAGGCTCCGGCTTCCATCGGTCTTGGCGTCGAGGTATTCGCAGGACGAGAGCTGGAGATCCGGGCGCCGTGGCCCGGGGTAGTGCAGCGGCAGGGCGACACCGTGGCGCTCAGGGGCCCGGACGGTGTGACCTTGTGGCTCAGCGGTGCGGACGTTACTGCTGAGGGCGCTGTCGAGACCGGCGATGTACTCGGTCGGCTGGCATCGGGGGCCGCGCTGTGGGTGCAGGTCAGCGACCTCGACGCTCAGCCGCCGTTCTTCGTTCCGGCAAGTCTGGCCGACGCGTGGGCAGAGTCGTGCCTGGACCCGACTGGCCTGATCGATCCGGCCGGGGTCCGCACTCCGCCGGCCACCGATCCCGAGGCATTGCTGGATCGCCGCGATACCGCGTTCGCTCCGGTCCAGGAGCACTACTTCCGGGAGCCGCCGCAGATCGAGCGCGGCTGGCGGAACCACCTGTTCGACACCGATGGCCGGTCCTACCTCGACATGGTCAACAACGTGTCGATCCTCGGCCACGGGCATCCGCGCCTCGCCGCGGCGATCGAACGGCAGTGGCGTCTGCTCAACACCAACTCGCGTTTCCACTATCGCGCAGTCGTCGAGTTCTCCGAACGCCTGGCAGCGCTACTGCCCGACCCCTTGGACACGGTGTTCCTGGTCAACAGCGGCACCGAGGCCGACGACCTCGCCCTCCGGCTCGCCTGGGCCAACACCGGACGGCGTGACGTCGTTGCGGTCCGAGAGGCCTACCACGGCTGGTCCGACGCCACCGACGCCATCTCGACGTCGGTCGCCGACAATCCCAACGCCCTCGATTCCCGGCCCTCGTGGGTCCACACGGTCGCCGCGCCGAACGCCTACCGCGGGCAGTACCGAGGAGCCGACGCACACCGGTACGGCGAGGATGCCGCTGCCTACATCAACGAGCTGAGCGACGCCGGCCGCCCGCCCGCTGCGTTCCTGTCCGAGTCGTTCTACGGCAACGCCGGCGGCATGGCTCTCCCGGACGGCTATCTCCAAGAGATCTACGCCGCGGTACGGCGGGCCGGTGGCCTGTGCATCGCCGACGAGGTCCAGGTCGGATACGGCCGCCTGGGCGACCATTTCTGGGGCTTCGAGCAACAAGGCGTCGTACCGGACATCGTCACGGTGGCGAAGGCGATGGGCAACGGGCATCCGCTCGGTGCGGTCATCACGACGGCTGGGATCGCGGCGGGCTACCGCAGCCAGGGATACTTCTTCTCGTCGGCCGGCGGCAGTCCGGTCAGTTGTGTCGCCGGCGTGACGGTCCTCGACGTACTTCGCGACGAACAACTGCAGGAGAACGCGCGCGTGGTGGGCGACCACCTGCGGGCGCGCCTGCTGGAGCTCGCCGACCGCCATCCGATCATCGGCGCCGTGCACGGGATGGGGCTGTACGTCGGTGTCGAACTCGTCCGCGATCGCACAACGCTGGAGCCCGCACCGGCGGAGACCGCAGCGATCTGCGAGCGGATGCGCCGGCTCGGCGTGATCATGCAGCCGACGTCGGATCGCCTGTGTGTACTCAAGATCAAGCCGCCACTGGGCATCAAGATCCCCGACGCCGATTTCTTCGCCGACACACTTGACCGCGTTCTCGCCGAAGGGTGGTAAAGCTGTCACAACCGTCCGGAACCCCGATCACCAGTCCCGGGTCAGTACCTCGTCGAGGACCTCGGTGAACAGTTCGGCGTCGGCCGGCGTGAAGGCGAGCGGTGGCTTGATCTTCAGCACGTTGCCGGCCGACCCCGTCGGATAGACCAGCATCCCCTCGTCCTTCATCAGCTCGCTGAGCACCAGCGCTTCCCGTGCCGCCGGCTCCTTGGTCACCCGATCACGGACGAGCTCGATGCCCAGATACATGCCGTGGGCGCGTACGTCCCCGATCAATTCGTGCCGGCCGGCGAGCTCGTCGAGCCTGTCCTTGAAGACCCGCCCGGTCTCAGCCGCGTGGGCCTGCAAGCCTCCCTCGGAGATCTCGTCGAGTACGGCGGTCCCGATCGCACACGAGACCGGATTGCCGCCAAAGGTGTTGAAGTACCTCATCCCGGTATCGAAGGCGTCGGCGATCTCCCGGGTTGTGACGACGGCCGCCATCGGATGCCCGTTGCCGATCGGCTTGCCCATCGTGACGATGTCCGGAACAACACCTTGGCTCTGGAATCCCCAGAACACGTCACCGAAGCGGCCGAATCCGACCTGGACCTCGTCGGCGATGCAGAGTGCACCGGCGGACCGGACGGAGGCGTGGGCCCGTTCGAGGTAGCCATCCGGATAGAAGATGCTGCCGGCCGTGCCCATCGCCGATTCCGCGAGGAAGGCAGCCGGCGGCGTACCCAGCGCGGTGAGCCGATCGACCTGCCGCTGGACGTCGGCGGCGTACTTGCTGCCCGCGTCCGGATCGTCATACCCGAAGGGGCCGCGATAGCGGTTGGGTTGCTGTACCTCGTGGGTGGTTGGATCGGGACCGGTGCCTCCCGGGCCCTTGTAGCGGTTCGGGCTGAGCCCGGTGATCACCGAGGTGTTGCCGTGATAGGCCCCGTCGACCACCAGGACGTCCGAGCGCCCGGTGACCGTGCGCGCGATCCGGACGGCCAGGTCGTTGGCCTCGCTCCCGCTGCAGACCAGGAACACGACCCCCAGTGGATCGGGCAGCAACGCGGTCAGCCGTTCGGCATACTCGGCGATGCCCGGGTAGAGGAACCGGCTGTTCGTGTTGAGCCGCCAGAGTTGCGCGGTCGCGGCCTCGACGACGCGGGGATTGCTGTGGCCGACGTGGCTGACGTTGTTCATCGCGTCGAGGTAGCCACGGCCGAACTCGTCGTACAGCCAGGCGCCCCGGCCGCCGACGAGATTCATCGGCCGGTCGTAGTACGAGCGTTGCGACCGGGCGAACCGCACGTTCCTCGTCGCCAGCACCTTGTCGGCCGTCCAGTCCGTGGCGCCGCCGGGCCGGGCACCGAGTCCGAGGAACTCCGACGGATCGGGCGAGACGATCGCCCACGCAGGCGCCTCGGAGGGCGCGACCAACTGCCTCCCAGTGACGCGTGCTGTCTCGTGGGAACGGAAGATCGCTACGCGGAGGGTTGCCTGCGCGTCACCGATCGGGTCACCCGCGGCCACGGAGGCGCCGGCCGACAGCGACGAGTCGAGTCCGGTCCATCGGGACCAGATCGTCTCCGCGCCCTCGTGTCGCAGGATCAAGTACGGCGTATCACGCTCCTCCACGACCGCGCCATGAGGCGCGACGACCTGAAACGGCCGTGAAGCCGCAATCTCCACGCCGAGCCTGAGCGTTGCCGCCTCACCCGACGCGGTCGTTCGCCGCACGACTGTGCCGGCATCGGCCTGCAGATGACGGCCCAGCCGGGCGTGGTGATCACGGCCGACCGGTTCGTGCGCGGGTGCGAAGGGCACGAGGTCCAGGCCGGGTGCCAACCATCGACCGCCGGCACCCGGCACCGGCCTCCCCGGTTCGACCGGAGCGCCGGCCGCCGAGCGAACGACGAATTCGCCGACCTCCGGTGGGGTCGTCGCGAGGAGAGCGATCGCCGGCCAGGTGTGCTTCATCCGCTCGTGGCCGTACGACGTACCGCTGTCCGCACAACGCTTCATCCACGTGACGGCGTTGACGCACAGCCTGGTCGCGGCCAGCGGATAGAGCACGGAGAGCTCGTCCTCGGTGAGCTCGAGCTCCGCGGCGTACCCGCGGATCACGGCCGCGGCCGCGCTCAGCGGATTCGCTGTGCGCAGCATCGAATAGGCGACCGCCACGGCCAATTCGCCGATCCGCACGGTGTACAGCGCGTCGGCGAAGTCCAGTACGGCGTGCACATGGTGGCGACCGTCTGTCCCCGGCCGGGCCAGCACGTTGAAGTCGTTGAGATCCTGGTGGACGACCGACTTCGGAAGCCCGGCACGGTGACTGTCCATCGCCCGGTCGAACCACCCGACGATCCGCCGGACCTGGGCCTGCCGGAACGGGTCCTCGACCGCATCGATGCCGTCGGCAATCGCCTCCGGCGACCGCAGCACATCCCAGTGATGAGTCGTTGCCCCGGGCAATCTGGTGGCCGGCGCGAGCGCCTGGACCATCCGAGCGGCGGTCAGGCCGAGTTCGCCCCTGAGCTGTGGGGAATGACTGTTCAGCTCGGACAAGGTCCGACCGGCCAGCCACGACTGAACCGTGACGATCCGGCGCGTCCCGTCGCGGTCGATCGCAACGGCGGTATCTCCGTTGCACGCGGCAACTGCCGTGGCGACGTGAACCGATCTGAGGACACCCGGCCGACCGGCAAGTGCTTGCAGCCCCTGCCGCCAGCGGATCTCGTCGGCATCGGCTCCGGGCGAGGAGATCTTGACGACGACGCGGGATCCGTCGGAGAGGTCGACAGCCACGTTCTGATCGACTTCGCCGCCCAACGGCGACTGTGCGACCGCCCGGAGACCGAACTCCTGGGCGAGAACTTCGGCGATGCTCGCCTGGCTCCATTGCTGCACGGGAGAACTGGACTCGACAGTGCTCATCACGCCCCACACGATTGGTGAACAATGCACCAATGCTACCATGACTGTGGTGCGCGATAGAGTGCGCTGGAGCTTTGCGCAGCTGAGAGGGGAAGCCGCATGCCGGTCGACGGACGAGTCTCGATGCTCAATCGCGGTACGACCGCCGAGGAAGTCGCGGCCCTGCTTCGCGAGACGATCATGGACGGCCGGCTGAAGCCGGGCGAGCAACTGCGCGAGGAAGGCCTGTCAGCGCAGTTCGACGTGTCCCGCCGGACCGTCCGGGACGCGCTCGGCATTCTGGCGCGGGAGCGGATCGTGCGGCACTACCGGCACAAGGGCTCCCGTGTCGTGTTGTTCACCGAGGCGGACATCCACGACCTCTACCGCGTCCGGAAGACGCTGGAGAGCAGCGCCGCGGCACTGGCTGCCACGCTGACCGATGCACAGCTGCAGCGGCTGACCGAGGCCTTCGACCAACTCGCGGAGGCGACGACCTCCGGCCGTGCCCAGGCGATCGTGCAGCGCGACCTGGAGTTCCACCAGGCGGTGGTCGGCCTGATCGGCAGCACCCGGGTCGACGACTTCTTCGCCGACATCGCGGTCGAGATGCGCTTCGCGCTGTCGATCCTGGAGACGACCTACCGGGAGTCGACCCATCGGCCCGCCGAGGCACTCGACGAGCACCGGGCCATCTGTCAGGCGTTCGTGCGCCGCGATGCCGCCGAAGCCGGCCGCCTGGTCCAGGAGCACGCCGAGTCCAACGAGAGACTCCTGGTCGACGTGGTGGCCTCGACAGACATCACGGCTCTAGCACGCTGACCGTCGTACCGCGCTGTTGTCAGTGACGGGGTGGACCAGGCGTCCGCCGAGGTACGTGCGCTCGACGCTCGCCCTGAGCAGAACCTCGGGAGCGCCGGCAAGGATGTCCTCGCTGAGCACGACGAGGTCGGCGAGTTTGCCCGGGGTGATGCTTCCCTTCACGTCCTCCTCGTGCGACGAGTAGGCGGGGTTGGCGGTGTAGGCGAGCAGCGCCTCGTCGACGGTGATCGCCTGGTCGGGGTGGAACGGCTCGCTCTGCGCTGAATCGCCAGCCTTGCGGGTGATCGCGGCATAGATGTTGCGGAGTGGATTGATCTCGGCGACGTGCGACTTGTTGAACGCTCCGGGGAGGTCCGAGACCAGGTTGACGGTGATGTCGCAGTCGATCATCCGGCGCCAGGCGAACGCGTTCGCGGAGCGGGCGAGGCCGAGCGCCTGGTCGAGGTTCGCGGAGTAATGCAGGAGTTGGTCCGACGTCACGTCGGCGACCAGTCCCAGCTCGCCGGCGCGAGCGAAGTCGTCGGCTGCCAGGTGCCAGGCGTGGATGAGCCGGTGCCGCCGGTCGCGCGGGCCGTTCAGGAGCGCCGCCCGTTCGAACGCGTCGATCGCGATCCGGCAGCCGCGATCGCCCTGGACGTGGACGCCGATGTCGAAACCCGCCGCGTCACCCGCCAGTACGAGCTCGGCCAGCCGTTCCTCGCCGACGAAGCGGTACGACCAGCCGTCGGTCAGGCCGGTACCTGATGCGTCCGCGAGGTCGAACGGCGGAAGCATCGCACCGCTGTCGACGAAGATCTTCAGGGCCCCGAAGCGCAGCCAGTCGTCACCGGTCTTCGGCGTGACGCCGTGACCGGGCAGCCGGTCATGGGTGTCGAGCGGGAGGAAGGCGTAGACGCGGACGGACAGCTCACCGCGGTCCGCGAGGGTCTGGAAGATCTGCGCATTCGAGAAGCTGCGCTCGAGGTAGACGGGCGGGATCGTCTCGTCGGTCACCGACGGCAGCCGCGCGATGTCGTGGACAGAGGTGATCCCGACCGCATTCAGCCCCGCCATCACGCCGCGCGCACCGAGCAGCTTCTGCTCCAGCGACATCGGGGTGACCAGCCGGTGCAGGAACTCACCGGCCTGTCCGTAGAGCATTCCGGTGAGTTCGCCGTCGGCGTCCCGGCCGAACCTGCCACCGCGCGGGTCCGGCGTCTCGCGATCGATGTTCGCGACGTCGAGTGCCTTGGAATTGGCGAAGTACTGGTGGTCGGCACGGCGGATCAGCAGCGGGTTGCCGGGCGTCAGTGCATCGACCGCGGCCAGGTCCGGCTCGAGCAGCGTGACGGCCTCCTCCATGGTGGAGGCGAAGTCACCGAGATCTCCCCCGGTGATCCAGACGCCGGGCGTCAGTCGCGCAGCCGTGGCCGCGACGCGTTCCTCGAGCCGAGCCTGGTCGTTGACGTCGGTCAGTGCGACCTGGAAGTGCCAGTCGACGGCGTTCTCGAAGTGCGTGTGCGCATCGTTGAAGCCTGGGCACACCATGCGTCCGGCCAGGTTGACCAACTCTGTGCCCTCGCTCGCCAGGGGCAGGATCTCGGCGTCCTCGCCGACGCCGGCGATGCGGTCCCCCGTGACCGCGATGGCGGAGGCGAGCGGATGGTGCGGATCGGCGGTCCACACGATCCCGCAGTACAGGATCAGGTCGACTGGCTCGAGTGTGGGCGGTGGAGTGGTCATCCGCTGTGGCTCCTCACCTGGATTACAGGTCCGTTGTCCGCAAGGTCTGGACAGGACCGTAATAGCCGTTACAGTATTGCGTCAATGTTCTCTTTCTAGCCAAGAGTGTTCATCCGAGGAGCGCGTGTGCCGAGTCTCCGAGTCATCGAGATCACGAGCCCGTCCGCCCAGGAACGTGGCCGTCAGTACGGGAGTGCCGCCGCGGATCTGATCGCCGACGCGATTGCGTACTACCGCGAGGGCTTCGCGCACCAGACCGGTCTGTCCTGGGATCAGGTGCTCGATCACACCCGGCCGTGGCAGCGTCTCGTCGAGCGGGACCACCCCGAGTTGCTGGCAGAGATGGCCGGGATCGCCGACGGCGCCGGCGTCACGCTGCCCGAGATCGTCGCCCTCAACTGTCGCGGCGAGATCATCTACGACAACTGGTTCCCCGAGTCCCCGGTCCGCGAGGACGTCGACGGCTGTACGTCGTTCTCCCTGATCGACGGCGCGGCCGGCGACGGGCACGTGTACGCCGGCCAGAACTGGGACTGGCGCGAAGCGGTCCGCGGATCCGTCGTCGTCCTCCGGATCGTGCAGCCACCGAAGCCGACGCTGATCCTGCAGGTCGAGGCCGGGCAGATCGGCCGCCACGGCGCGAACTCCGACGGCCTCGCACTGAACGCGAACGGCCTGGGCGGGCGCTTCGACGACTCGGTCGGGATGCCTCAGACGGTCATCCGCCGCGCTGTGCTCGACGCCGCGAACATCGCCGACGCGGTCAAGATCCTCACCTCGACCAAGGCCCACATCCCCAGCAACGCCCTCCTCACCCATCGCGACGGTTTCTCCATCGACGTCGAGACCACTCCAGGCGGACACGGCTGGGAGTACGGCGAGGACGGCCTGATTGTGCACGGCAACCATTACCAGGTCCTCAATCCGACGGAGGTCGGCAGCGCCGGCCGACTGATCTCCCCCGACTCACTGATCCGGGTACCACGCGCTCGTCGGGGTCTGGTGAAGGCAGCAGAGGGGGCCACGCCGGACGACGTCCGGAACACAATCCACACAGCGATGTCGGACCACCTCGGATACCCGGACTCGCTCTGCGCCCACCCGGACGAGCGGCTTCCCGCCGTCGAGCAGTGGTCCACTACCCTGTCCAGTTGCGTCGATCTCACCACCGGCGAGTACTACGTAGCCGCGGGTTCTCCGTGCGAGAACAAGTACGAACTGGTCCCGTTCAACCTGTACGACGAGATCCGGCCATGATCGGGCAGCCCGCCGAGCCGACCTCGGCCCACTTCGCGCGGGGCAAGACCCCGATCTTCGCCTCGCAGTACGACCAGCGGCTCGGCTACTGCCTCTACGTGCCGCAGACCCTGGGCACCGACCGGGCCCCGCTGCTCGTCATGCAGCACGGCACCGAGCGCAACGCCTCGTTGTACCGCGACCACATGGCCGCGTTCGCCGAAGAGCACCAGATCGTCGTACTCGCGCCGCTGTTCCCCGCCGGGATCATCGATCCGGAGGATCTACACAACTTCAAGTTCATCGAGTACCAGGGCATCCGGTACGACCAGGCGTTGCTCGCCATGGTCGACGAGGTCAGCCGGCGGTACCCGGTCGACCCGGACGTGTTCTACCTGCACGGATTCTCCGGCGGCGGTCAGTTCGCCCACCGCTTCCTCTATCTTCATCCCGATCGCCTGGCCGGAGTGTCGATCGGTGCTCCCGGCCGGATCACCCAGCTCGACGACAGTCTTCCCTGGTGGCTCGGCACCAAGGATCTCCAGCAACGCTTCGGTCGTGCGGTCGACCTCGACTCGCTGCGCCGCGTGCCGATCCTGATGGTTGTCGGCGACAACGACGTCGAGACCTGGGAGATCGACAACCCCGGCGAGTCCAACTGGATGGACGGCGCCGAAAAGACCGGCAGTACCCGGATCGAGCGCCTTCGCACACTCGAGCGCGACTTCCTTGCCCAGGGCATCGACGTCCGGTTCGAACTCGTCCCCGGAGTCGCCCACCGCGGCTCACTGATCCTTCCGGCCGTCCGGGCCTTCTTCGCCGGGCTGCTGCAGTCCCGGCCCCAGATTCGCCGCCCCACCCCTGTAACGCATCTTCGACACCAGGAGTGATTGCCATGTCCAACACCGCTTCGAGGCCGCGGCGGTCGATCGCCGTCCTCACCTTGACCGTCGCGGCGGTCGGCCTGGCCGGGTGCGGCGGCACGTCCGCGTCGCCGGCCACCGGCGACGCACCGAACGCCAACCGGTCCGCGGCCGCGCAGGGGATCAGCTCGGACGTCAATCTCGAGCAGTGCGGCAAGGCCACCAGGACGATCAAGCACGACCTCGGCACCACCACCGTCACCGGCGACCCGAAGCGGGTGGTCGCGCTGGAGTTCTCCTTCGTCGACGCGCTGGTCGCGGTCGGCCTGGCGCCGGCCGGGGTCGCCGACGACGACAAGCCGGAGCGGATCATCCCCGGTCTGCGCGACAAGGTCGGCGAGTACAAGTCGGTCGGCCTGCGGGCGACGCCGAACATCCAGGTGATCACCGCACTCAAACCCGATCTGATCCTCGCCGACAGCGGACGGCACAAGGCGATCTACGCCCAACTGTCGAAGATCGCGCCGACCGTCGCCTACGCCAGCCTCAACGGCAACTACCAGCAGGTGATGGACAGCGAGATGTCCGCGGCGATCGCGCTGAACAAGTGCGACCAGATGAAGACCCGGCTGACCGAGCACGACAAGATCCTGACCGATCTGAAGGCCAAGGCGAAGTCCGGTGAGACCCGCGCGGCGTTGTTCGCGGTGTCGTCCGACAAGGAGTTCACCGGTTTCCCACCGAAGGCCTACACCCCCGGCGTGCTGGCCCTGCTCGGGATCAAGTCCCCGCTGGCCGACGACAGTGGCGACGCGACGGTCTCGCTCACGCTGGAGACAGTTGTCACCACCAAGCCCGACATCATGTTCATCGCCGGCCAGACCGGCGACACCCTGGCCGACACGTGGGAGAAAAGCCCGCTCTGGAAGGAGATCCCCGCGGTCAAGGACAACGCGACGTACAAGGTCGACCAGAACGTCTGGTCGCGATCACGTGGTCTGGTCGCCTCGGAACTGATCGCCCAGGAAGCCGTCAAGAACCTCTACGGGAACTGACATGTCCCAGTCGACGGGCATTCTGCCCACCGCCACCGAGGACGCAGCTCACCGTCGTCCGAGGATTGTCACCAGCAAGCAGCGGGTCACCTGGGCAGCCCTGGTCCTGCTGGCCCTCCTGGTGATCGGCGTCGTCTGGGGTCTGTCGATGGGCAGTCAGCACATCTCGCTGTCACGGCTACCCGGAGCAATCGTCAAGGCCGACGAGCCGGACGAGTTGATCCTGCAGTCGATCCGGATGCCAAGGGTGGTGCTGGCCTTGCTGGTCGGCGCCGCCCTGGCGGTGGCGGGCGCGCTGATGCAGGCCGTCGCCGCCAACCCGCTGGCAGCGCCGGAGATCATGGGCGTCAACGCGGGTGCTGTGTTCGTGGTTGTGCTGGCGGTGACGATCCTGCCGTCGCTGTCCGGCGCGCCAACAATCGTGCTGGCGTTCGGCGGTGCCGCCGCAGCAGGCGTGTCCGTGATGCTGCTGGCCGGGTCAGGCCGCGGGCGGGTGAGCCCGGTCCGGCTGGCGCTGGCAGGTGTCACCGCGAGCAGCTTGTTGATCTCGTTGACGCAGGTGCTGATCATCTTCGACGAGAACTCCGCGGACAGCGTGTTGTTCTGGCTCGTCGGCGGGGTCAACTTCGCCGGCTGGGGCGACGTACGCGATCTGCTCCCGTGGCTCGCCATCGGGCTGGTGGGTGCGTTCTCGATGGCACGGCCGCTGAATCTGCTGGCCCTCGGCGACGACATGGCCCGCGGTCTCGGTCAGAACGTCGAGCGGACCCGGCTGCTCGGCTCAACCTTCGTCGTCGTGCTGTGCGGTGCCGCCGTCTCTGTCGCCGGCCCGGTGGCGTTCGTCGGTTTGATTGTGCCGCACATCATGCGCCGGATTGTGGGTTCGAGTTACACGGTTTTGTTGCCGTTGTGTGCGGTTGGCGGTGGGGTGCTGGTGTTGTATGCCGACATTTTGTCGCGCTATGTCAAGCCGCCGTTCGAGGTCCCGGCCGGTGTGGTGACCGCCCTGATCGGCGCACCGATCTTCGTGTATCTGGCCCGTCGGCA
>NZ_JBITJE010000019.1:0-90134 GCF_044459685.1 Kribbella sp. NPDC050241 | reverse complement strand
CGATCACCATCACGAAGCCGCAGAGCCCGGGCCACATACATGACACCGATTCTCCCCGAACCCAGACGTAAACTAATCAACGACACGCGACACTAGACGCACCGCCGGGCCCGGGCAGGTGGGCGACCGGCCGCTACGCGCGGACGGCGACGATCAGCGCGTCGTTGCCCCGCCGCCAGACCGCTCCGGCTCGCTCGAAGCCGTTCCGTCCTAGCAGGTCGACGTGCCATCCCTCTCGCTGCAGCAGGTCGCCTGACCAGTGTGCGAACGCCTGTTGCCGCTGTTCCCAGAGCCCGGCGTACTGCGGGTCGGCGTACGCTCGCTCGTACCACTCGTCACAGCTCTCCGTCCCGGTGGCGAAGGTGCTCCGCAGGTGCTCGTCGTGCAGTTTGTCTGCCACGTTCCGGAGTACGGGCTCTGCGATCGGGGCGTGGTCGGCGTTCGCGAAGACTCCGCCCGGCCGGAGCAGCCTCGCCACCCCGGCGTAGACCCCGGCCAGCGCGGATGGCGGAAACCAGTGCATCGCCGTGGCAGTCAGGACGGCGTCGAAACCACCGTCCAGCCCTTGCGTCCAGTCGGGGTCGGCGAGTTGCCTGGCTACCACCTGCACGCGGGAGTCGCCGGCGAAGGCGTCCCGGGCCAGGTCGAGCAGCAGTGGATCGATGTCAACGGCAACAACCTCGGTGGAGGCGAACCGATCCAGCACCCGGCGGGTGATTGAGCCGGGTCCGCAGGCGAGATCGAGCACCCGGGACGGCGTCCCGGCCAGCTGTCCGACGTAGTCCAGCATCAGCTGGAACCGCAGCTCGCGCTCGGGTTCGTGCACATTCTGCTGGTCCTCCCAGCTGGCCCTGAGTTCTTCACGCGATGTTGTCATGGCGAACATGCTGGGTCGGCCCGAGGCTCGACGTCCAAGACACAATCGCACTAACGTCATAACTCCTGGTTATCGCTGCAGGTGGGGAAGGTATGGACGTCGATCTACGGTTGGTGCGGTACTTCCTGGTGATGGCCGAGGAGCTGCATTTCACCGCCGCCGCGCGCCGGCTTTACGTGTCGCAGCCGGCGCTCAGCAACCAGATCCGCCGGCTGGAGGGGCTGCTCGGCGTGCAACTGTTCGAGCGGTCGCCGCGCGGTGTGACCCTGACGGCGGCCGGTGAGGCCTTCTTGCCGCATGCGCAGAGAGGGCTCGCCGCGATCCGGGCCGGTGTCGCCGAGGCGTTGGATGCCACCGGGCGGGATCAGGTACTGCGGATCGATGTGCTGCAGACGGATCTGGTCACGCCCCGTGCAGTGCTCGCCCGGCTGCGGGACCGGCTTCCTTCGCTCCGGCTGGAGGTCAGCAGTCGCGGCAGCCGCGACCAAGAGCAGCGGCTCCTCAACGGCGAGCTCGACCTGGCACTGTGCGGATCGAGCGCGAGCCTGCCGGATGGGCTCAAGCAGCGCCTCATCGGCCGTGAGCCGCTCGGTGTCGCGTTGCCGATGGATCACCGGCTTGCCGTGGCGGCTGCGGTCGCCGTACAGGACCTGGCCGAAGAGACGCACTACCTGCCGCGCGACGACTTCGCGCCGGAGTGGAACGAGTTCATCCTCGACTGTTACCGGACCGCGGGCTTCGCACCGCGACGGCATCCTGCCAGCACCGACGGCACGGGCTCCGCGCTGGAACTGGTCCGCGCCGGCGAATGCGTAGCCCTCGGTCTGCTTTCGACTCCATGCCCTCCCGGTGTGGTGGTCCGGCCCCTGGTCGCCGGCGTTCCGCTGTACACCTGGTCCCTCCGTTGGCGCGAGTCCGCGCAGACACCCACGGCCGCCCTCACAGCGCTGGCCGACATCGATCAGTAAACACGCGCCGCGGGATTCATGAATATCACCGAGTGGCGAAACGAGCTCGGTACGACGCCAATCGCTACTCCTGGCTGGTTTGCTCAGCTGCCGGCTGTGTCTTCGGCAGCGTCGGGCGCCCGCAGCGGACCAGGACGTGGTCGCCGTTACACCGCTCTACTCCTTCTCGGATTGGTCACTTTGCTGCTGGTCGGTCTCATCGCTGTGTTGGCGTTCCGAGGCCAGGACGTTCCTGACCTCCTGTCTGGCCGCTGGACGTGGGTCGGTGGTATCGCGGGCATCCCGTCCGGCGGCGTGGGCGCCGAGGCGAGGGCGTCACCTTAGGTGCCAGCCTCCCGCCGAGCGCGAGGTTCCGGTGTTGAGAATCGATCGCTTTCCGACATCACCAGCCTGAGGCTTCGGGTCGGCCGACACGCAGGATCTGAGTGTCGAGAAAACGTGTTGCAAACTGGGAGTGTCCAGCAATCCACCTCAGCCCTTTTCTCGTACAGTCGCGGTCATGGCGCCCCCGCGACCGTACCCGACCTGCTCGTAGCTGAACCCGCGGTGCTCACCGGCGCCTCGGTCGGGTACGCCAGGGTGTCGACCCACGGCCAGCTCCTTGACCGGCAGTTGCTAACGCTGAACGAGGCCGGCTGTCTCAAAGTGTTCGCCGACAAGCAGTCCGGCCGCGACGCCGATCGACGAGCTCATCGCCTGCCTCGCATACCTGCGCCCGGGCGACACGTCGTGGTACCGAGCCTCGACAGGCTGGCCCGGTCGCTGCACGATCTCTTGAACATCGTCGGGGACCTTCGGCCCAACGGTGTCGGGTTCCGATCACTGCACGAGGCGATCGACACCACGACCCCAGGCGGTTGGCTGGTGTTCCACATCTTCGCCGCGCTCGCCGAATTCATCCGCGAGCTCATCGTGGAAGGAACACACGAAGGCCTGGCCGCGGCCAGAGCGCGGGGCACACGGCTCGGCCGGCCTCCCGCGATGACACCAGACCAGGTGCGCTCGGCGCGAACGCTCCTCGCCGAGCCGGATCACTCGGTGACCTCGATCGCCAAGCTGCTCGGCGTCAGCCGCTCGACGATCTACAAATACGTTCCCGAGCTGCGCGCCCGCGCCTTGCCCGAGGCACCTGCTCGCCACGAGTCGCCTGCGGCCTCTACTGGCGATCGTACGCCGAGCGAGCCGCAGCAGATGCCCGCGCCGCCCACGTCGCCGGCCTGCCCGACGTGCGGTCACCGCCCCTCAAGCGGGCACGAGCTGCAGTTGCACCGTGAAGGCCTCGAAACCGTGTGGCTGGTTCCGGACGCAGCACAGCCAGACGTCGTCGTCGAACGGTGGCATTGCGAACGCTGCCAATCTCACCAGGCGCGGATCATCATGTGCAGCCTGTGCGGCTCGACCGTGATGCTCGGCGACGAGCTCGCGGCCGCCGGCGGGGAACCCATCCCCGACCCGGCGGTGTTGTGGCTCGCCGGCCACGGCTGGATTCAGCATGCCGACAGCTGGCTGTGCCGAGACCACGGAGACATCGCTCGATGACCACGGATGACCGGAAGTTCGACAAGCACCGGATCCTCCCGCTCGCACAGGAGGCCGAGTCCGCGGCGGCATTGCTTGCTCACGGCATCGGCCTAGTTCGCCGGATTGGCGCCATCGAACCGTCGCCAATGTTCGCTTGTCTCGCGATGGGCGCTGAGAAACTGCTCAAACTGAGCATCGGTCTGTTGTCCTGGGAGATGACCGGCGCGTGGCCCAGCCGAGCCGAGATGCGTGATCGGCTCGGCCACGGCATCGGCGAAATGCACGCTCGGACCCTCAACGAACTAGGAGATCGGCTCGCCGAGCCCAACATCTCGGGCAGCGCACACAAGACCATCGCGGCACTGCGTCAGGAAGTGATCGATGACCCGATCGTCACGTTCGCGCTGCGGGCGTTGTCGGACTACGCCAAACAAGGCCGCTTCTACAATCTCGACATCCTCGCCGGGTTGAACAACTCGCACCATCACCCGGGGACCGATGGAACCAACTCAAGAAGGACATCGTCGCTCTCAACCCGGCGGTAGCCGAGTTGATCGGCACCGACCGATGGACCACCGAGGGCCAACCGCTCATCAACTACCAGATCGCTGAATCGCTGCTGCGATGGTGGCGCCTGCACCAGATCCTGGAACACGGGAACACGCGGCCGGCAGGCGCAGCTCTGGTCGACGCGCCTCGGCAACCCATGACGGCGAATCCGGCGCGCTGGCATCGAGCCAGTTACGCCTCTCCCCGAACGCTTTTCCGGGCCGCGTTGATGAGCTTTTCGGCCCAGTCTGCGCCATCTGAAGATCGAACGTCAACGATGTCTTTGGCCCGTGGAGCGGCGGCGACGTGCGCGAAGTTGTGGCCGACGTCATCGTGGCCACGGGCCGCAAGCTCTACGAGCCGGACGAGAAGAACTAGGTCATGAACACCTACCACTCCCCCACCGCCGACATAGCCACCGCTGACCCGGCAACCATCGCGTTCATCGCGATGAAGGAGCAAGCTGAACGGTTCGGCTACGCCGTCGCGGTCTGGACCGGCGACCCCATGTTCGCTGCCCCGGTCGAGGTCGACCATGAAGCCCAAACGGTCGCTGTCGACGGTGACGCGGATCCGGCGAGCAGGGCTGTTGGGCTTGTACCCCGTACCTCCGGGTGTCGGGATTAGTCTCTGATCTCGTTCCACTTGACACTGCAGCGTGTTGGGGAGCTGCAGATCTGGATTCGGATTCGGTCGATGCCGCCAGGTAAGTTGGGATCACCGAGGTAGAAGTCCATCTCCGCCCAATCCTCTGATGTGTAGGTTGTCGTGGAGTCGATCTTCGTCGCACCGGCGAAGGCATCCCAGTGGACCGCCACGTTCCCACCTACAACGTAGTTGGTGACATCCGCTGAGACGTAGGCCGTTCTGTTGCCCCAGGTGATATGGCCGTCGACGCTCATGCTGCAGCAGCTCAGCATCCTGCGCCTCCGACGCCGGCGGGTTCGCGGGCAACTCAGCACTCCGATCCAACGCCGTGACGGCCGCGCCCTCCAGCAGTCCCGGGTCCGCCCCCGCACCCGGACCTTGTCGAACGGCGGCCGAGCCACCCAGTACTCGTCCGGAGCCCTCATCAGAGAGTGCACAAGATAACCACCGGCCACCAAGTACACCGTCCCCATCTGCGCCTGCATCACACGCCCGATCCAGCGCCGGAACAGTTCGGCCCGCCGGCGGCTATGCGAGTGGACCGCGGGACTCGGCGAGTTGGCGGAGGACGGGGTGAGCCTCCCGCGCCGGTGGGCCAGCACCGGCTGGCCACTCGGCTCGACCGACGAGACGACGAACTCACCCTGCTGGACTTCCGATGCGATGAAGCCCAGCAGGTCCGACATCGACCGCGAGATCACCGCTTTCCGGACCTCGTCACGGCCGAAGTTGATGACCTGCCCGCGCAGACCGCCAGGTCCCGGAGCGAGGTCGAGCCCCAGGTAGTTGCCCTCCATACTCTCTTTCAGGATCGGCAACCACCCGGCGGCTGTGTACTCCAACTGAACAGCCTCGGCCGGGACCGACTCGGAGAATGTCCGCAGTGCCTGCATGTCCTCGTCGGACGTCTCGTCCCGCAGCGATGACCAGTCGGCCCATTCCCGCAAGGACTCCGCCACCCCGAGGAACACCAGCCCGCCGATCGTCCCCCTGCTGGGCTCGGCCCTGTCCTCACCGTCGTGAATCGCCCACAACTGCCGCAACTCAGCAGGCAACTCCGCCCCGATGGTCTCCTCGTACCGATCGACCTCAGCCTCCACGGCAGGCCCCCGCAACGTGGCGTCCAGCCCCGGCACAACCCCCCGAAGCCAGGCCCGATACGTCGCGAAGAACGCGTCCAGATTCAATGTGATTACCTACTAAGGAGTCGGCTTCGGGATGAAATCCTCGTCATGCGCGCCGGAACTGCTCCAGTAGTACATCGACACGCCGATGGGGACTGGTGGGTCCTTGCTGTAGGCACTGTACTTCCGCCGGACCAAGTAGTAGACGGACGCACCCGCGTTCACCTCGGCGGCCACTTGGTTCTCGAAGATCTTCATGCCGGACAGATTCGCACGCCTGTACAGCGCCACCATGTTCTCCGGTGCCTCGTTGCTGCCGCCGAATCGTCGCGCGATCAAGTGACTCTTGTGCATGACGTTTCCACCGATGTATCCAGCTGCTTGTCTTTGTCGACCTCCAGTTGCTGATTTTGAACGGAATCACCCGAGGTCATCATGACGAGACTTATCCAGCCCAGCGCCTTGCTGGCAGCGCGAATGATGGCAGATCCCACGGGGGCGCCTTCGGCGGATACAGGACCGGGGGGTCGCCCAGGCGGAATCGTGATCGGGGGTAGGAAGGTCTGCTACGTATCGTCGCCGCACCTGAGCAGTGGGGGCGGGCAACTACTCGACGTCGTCGCCTTCCCGCCGCCATCGCCGTCACCTTCAGCGGCGTCAATATGGCCGTGAGCTCGATCCGGCTGATCGGGTTGCCGCCGGCCTTCGGGGTCACGGACATGAGTTGGCGGCGTAGTGGGACTTATGCCGACATCGGCACAACGTTCATTTCCTACGCAACGTCTCTTGGCGGTGTGCCACCAGGTCCTCGCCAAGCTCGGCTTCCCATGCATCGGAGCCGCAACACCCTACTCCAATCGAAACTCGAAACGTTCATCCCACCCAAAGTCAGCGTCCTGCTGGGCAACCTCCTCAAACACCGCCGTAATTCTCGTGAATAGCTCATCTCCTAGGCGTGATCGGCTGACCGCGGAGTGGGTCCAGATCAGCCGTACAGGACCAGGCACGTCTGTCAGTAGCCGGTCTCGAAGCGCGGCAAGGTTCCGTCCGTAGTAGTCGCCGAACTCCAACTGCCGCTCGAGGATCCGGTGAAGGTCGAGTTCGGAGTACACATCCCGTCCATCGATTAGGACGTCGCTCATTTTCACCACCCAGGAAGTTGATACAACCGTTCGTAGTGGTCAGGGGTGACATACGCCAACCTGTCGTTCGAATAGAGTAGACGAGTTCCAGGTTGCTTGTTCCTGCCCATCGAGTTCGAGAGGCCGATGTCGGCTTCGTACCAGGTGCGGCCCGGCGCTGTGGGAAGTCCGATCGCTGCTGGATCCTTGAACACGTCGCCGCCGAGCTGACCGCCTGGAACATAGTTGCCAAGCGCCTTTCCCTTGGTCCACCCGGCGGCAGCCGCCTGAGCCTTGGTTACGTAGTTCGTTGGCAGTTTCCCTGTCGCCCTCAAGCTGTCAATTAGCGGGTTTGCCAGCTGTGCCGTCGCCAGATCTTCTCCGAGCTTTGCCCCCAACGCGACGTTCGTAGCTCTCGAAGCTCTCCATGCATCGACGGCGGCTACTACCCCGCGCCCAACGCGAGATGCGCCGGCAGCTCCAGGAACAGGGACGAACATCAGCAAGTCGAGGATCTCCCACGCACTGCCGGGGTGACGGTACGGCCCGTACTTGCCCACGAATCCTTCCGGCAGCACACAACTTGGTCCGCCGTTGCAGCCCGCCATCTCGAAGAAGCGGTCCGGGTTAGGGCGCGCGACCGGATCGGTCTCTGGCGTGTACGTGTAGGTGACTGGGGGTGTGGGTGTGGTGTTGGTGAGGCCCACGGCTCCCTCATGGTCGAGGGGTGTCGGTGGCCTGGTCGTCATCTGCTGGCCGCTCTCGTCGAGGGCTATGTGGCCGTCGAGTTCGACGCCGGTGATGGGGTTGCCGCCGGCGAAGGCGTAGCGGTTGCTGGTCCAGGGGTCGGTGCCGAGGTTGAGGTCGGCGAGGGCGCCGTTGTACGCGTCGCGGGTGAGGAAGCGGTTCAGGCCTGGGGAGTAGTCGCGGAAGCCCATGTCGTAGGACTCCGAGGACTGGTCCCAGCGTTTGGCGTTGAAGCGGTAGACGTTGTACGGGTCCTTGCCGGGGTTTTGGGCTTCGGGCTTGTCGACGCCTGTGAGGCGGTCGTCGTCGTTCTTGCCGTACGCGGTGTAGCCGTACGTCGAGCGGGTGTCACCGGCATCAGATGTGAGGGTCTCTACGTCGCTGTGCGGGTTGTAGCCGTAGTACGAGTCTTCCGACGTGCCGTCTGCTTTGAACTTGACCTGCGACAGGCGGGATCCCCACGGGGAGTACTGGTACGACGCGGTGAGTTCGCCGGCTACCTCTTCGGACAGGACCTCGCCGGACAGGCCGAGGTAGGAGTAGTTGGTGGTCTTCGTGCCCTCGACCTTGGAACTGGTGCGGTCGAGGGCGTCGAAAGTGGTGTCGGTGGTCTTGGTGGTGCCGTCGTCCTGCAACTGGCGGTGCTTGATGATCCGGTCGTAGCCGTCGTAGGTGTTGCGCTCGATCACCTTGCCGCCGGCCGACACCTGCGACAGCCGCCCGAACGGGTCATACGTGTACGACGCCGTCGAGCCTCCGGTGGTCGCGGTCAGCAGCCGGTTGCGGTCGTAGGAGTAGCTCGTCGACTGGCCTGCCACCGTTTGGGCGACCACGTTGCCGGCCGGGTCGTGGGTGTACGACTCCGTCGACAGCACCGTCGTCCCGGCCGAGTCCTTCTTCTCCACCTTCGCGATCCGGTCCAGCGGGTCGAACGTGTAGGCGAAGACGTTCTCCAGGTACGCCGCGTGGTCGTCGGCGTTCTGCACCTTCGCGGTGTCCTCGATCCGGTCCCCGTTCGGCGAGTACTCCATCGCGTGCTGGGAGACCAGCGTGCCGTTGGACTTCTTCTCGATCTGCGAGGCAACCAGACCATCGAGGAAGTAGTCCGAATCGACCGTGTTGCCGTTGGCCTTCGTCTCCACATCGGTCTCGCCACGGGACGTGTAGGTGTAGCCCGAAATCTTCGGCGAGGCGTCCGCAGCTGACTTGCCGTTCTTCACCTGCTCGACCAGATCGCGGGCGTCGTAGCTGTACGACGAGAACTGGTCGTCCTTGTCCGCCGCGTCGTCGAAGGACCGGGTGACGGGGGCGCCGTTCTCGTTGTAGGTGTAGGTGCTGGTCTTGAGGAGCGCGGTGCCCTTCTTCTCCTCAACCTTCGCCACCTGGTTCAGCCCGTCGTAGCTGACCAGGTAGTCGCTGACCTTGGCGCCCGGCTGCGTGTCGGTGATCTGCAGCAGGTTGCCGCTGGTGTCGTAGGTGTAGGTGAAGTCCTTCTTTTCCGCGTCGGTCTCGCCGGTGTTGTCGCGGACCACCTTCACCGCGTCAGCGGCAACCGTGCCAGTGGTAGCCGGAGCCAGGGATACCGAGCCCGTGGTCGCCTCGGCGAAGGTGTATTGGCCGAGACTCACCCAGGTGCCGGCTGCCGTTGTCTGGTTGACCGGCTTGCTCACCGGCGCGCCGCCAGTACTGACCGCGTACGGCGCCGCGGTCGAAGCCCCAGTCACGGCCGGGTACCGGACGTAGACGGTGTACTTCCCGTCGGCCGGCACGTTCAGCTTCCACGTGTGCTTGTCCGTGCTCCCGGTCGCCGCGGCGTGGGTCCGGTAGTTCGTCCCCTGGAAGCCCGTACCGGTCGAGGACAGGACCCACGTACCGGCCACGTCAACATCACCGGTGTCGGAGTTGTCCACCAGCGACACGTCCAGCCCGACCGGTACGCCGTCGTCGCTGCGGGACTTCAGCTTCCCGTCAGGGAAGAAGTTCCACGCCATCGTGCGGGACGACGAACCGCCCGCGCTGGTCAACGTCCGCGCGGTCTGCTGACCGAGATCGTTGTAGCCGTAGGTCGCGGCGATGTCCCACGGATCGGTGCTCGACTTCACCCAGCCGTTGTCGAAGTAGCTGTACGACGTGTCGTTGCGGACCGTCTGCCCCTCGGAGGCCGGCGCACTGACCTTGGTCACGTTGCCGATCTCGTCGTAGGTCATGACGGTCTTGTCCGGCGTGTTGTACCGCGCGTCGTCCTTGTCGTAGGGCGACACCTTCTCCTTCGGCCGGTTCAGCGCGTCGTACACAGTGACCTGGGCGAAGTCGTCGGGATCGTCGGTGGTCTCGACGCCCCGCGGCGTGATCACCTTGGTCTGGTTGCCGACCTGGTCGTACTCCACCTGCGTGGTCCGGTACACCACGTTGCCGGAGGCATCCTTGGTGTGCGGTGCCTTGACCTGGATCGCCTTGCCCCGCTCATCCAGCGTGACCAGTGTCTTGTTGCCGTCGGCATCCGTCGTGCTGACCACGTTGCCGTCGCGGTCGTACTCCGTAGACGTGCTCTTGCCGAGGGCATCGGTCGCTGTCTTCGGGCGGTGCGCCTTGTCGTAGGTGGACTTCGACGTGAAGTCCTCCGGGTCGGTCGACTTGGACTTGCGCGGGTCGACCACCGTCACGACATTGCCGACGTTGTCGTAGGAATAGCTGATCTTGTCGTTCTGCGCGTTCGTGACCGACAGCAGCTGGTACACCGGGTCATAGGAGTAGGAGGTGACGAAGTCCGTCGTGTCCGGGGTGAGCGATCCCTTGGGCTCGGTTTGCTTGATCAGGTTGCCGACGACGTCGTACTCGTACTTCGTCTCCCGGTCCGGGTCCGTCGTGAGATCCTTCGGCGCCTTCGACGAGATCAGCTGGTCCGCGTCGTCGTAGGCGTTGGAGCTGACGGCGCCGTTGGGTGCGGTCGCCTGGATGACGTTGTCGTTCGCGTCGTACACCGGTGCCGGCGTGTTGATGAACAGGTTCGCCTGCTGGTCCTTCGGAACCTTGCTCGTCAGCGGCCGGCCGAACAGGTCGTAGGTGTAGGTGCTCGTCTTGATCTTGGCGTCGGTAACGGTCAGCACATTGCCCCGGACGTCATAGGTGAAGTCAGTCGACTTCGTGAGGGCATCGGTGATCTTCGTCGGGTAACCCGTGTCGTGGTACAGCGAGTACGTTGTCGTGTTGTTGTTGGCGTCCGTCGAGGTCTTGAGCTGACCGAGTGGGTCGTAGGTGTACTTCGTGACGTAGTCGTCGGCCGTCGCGGTGGCGTTGCCCTTGGGGTCGGTCACCGAGGTGAGGTTGCCGAGCGGGTCGTAGCCGAAGGTCCAGGTCCGTCCCTCGGGGCTGACCTTGCGGATCAGCTCGCCGTAGAAGCCGTTGCCACCGACGTTGTAGCTCAGCACCGTCGCCGGTGTTCCGTTGGCGTTGGCCTCCGCGTCCTTGATGGTCAGCGGGAAGCCGGTCTTCGGGTCATAGGTCCACGTGCTCTTGGCGCCGTTGGGCTCCTCCAACTGGGTGACGTTGTGGTCGTCGTCCCAGCTGAGCTTGGTGGTCTCGTCCTTGGCGTTGGTCGTCTGGACGGGCCGCCCGAAGCTGTCGGTCACGTACTTCGTGGCCCGCGGCATCGCATCGGTGACCGTGGTCTCAACGGTCGATCCGGCGGCGGGGACGTAGCCGAACGTGGTCGTCTTGCCCAGGCGATCGGTCAGCTTCTCGAGCTTCCACTTGTCCTTGGGGTCGGTGGTCGCCGCGAAGTACGACAGGTTGGTGGACTTGCCGCGCGGGTCGGTGATCCGGACCAGCTTGGTGTTCTTGTTGGTGTTGGTGGCGTCGTAGACGAACTTGAACGTCTTCGCCGCAGTAGAGCCGGCGCCGTCCACCATCTCGGCCATCAGGCCCTTGTCGGAGTAGGTGAACGTCACCTTCCGGCCGGAGATGTCGGTGATCGATTCGACCTGGTCAATGATCTTCGGGTTGGTCAGGTTCGTGGCAGCGGTTTTCACTCCGGCGTCGTTGATGTAGCTGTACGCCTGGCCCTTCTCGAAGTAATCGAGAGCCAGCGTGCGGCGCCCGGCGGCGTCGGTGATGTAATCGAGGAACTTGACCGGCTTGTTGGCGCTCTTGCGCTCTTCGTAGGTGAAGAGCGTCTCGTTGCCGTTCTTGTCCCGGATGACCGACTGGAAGCCCTGGTCGTCGAAGAAGAACTGGGTCCGGTCCGGCCGGGTCAGCACCCACGCCCGGTTCACCGACGTCTTGTTGTCCGGCGGGTCCGAGACCTTCTGCAGGTACAGATGCACGCCCTTGGGATGGTCGTAGTCCCACTTGGTCTCATCGGTCGTGCCGTGCTTGTTCAGCGCGAACGTGTGGCTGGTGCCGTCCCCGTCGGTCAGGGTGACGTCGGTCGGCCACTTCTGACCACGCGGGTGGAAGTCCAGTGCCGAACCGAGCCGGTTCAGCGTGGAGGTCGACAGCGACCAGCCGTAGCCCATCGACGAGGCCGAGGTGTCCAGGCTGTTGTAGGTCATCCGCACGAACGTCGACGCGCCACGGCTGGGGTTCGACAGCGCGTTGTAGCCGAAGGCGACGTTCCCGGTGGCGAGGTTGACCATCGCCGACGAGCCGGCGCCGGTGTTCTTGCCGGCGTACTGGTAGAACTTCTCCAGCCCGAGCTGGTCCGAGGTCGGGTCCTCGACGGCGGCGTTCTGGTTGAGCGTTCCGACACCTCCTGCGGTCGTGGAGAGCCAGGCACCGGTCACCTTGTTGCGCAGGTCCCACTCGAGGACGAAGTCCTCCCGTTTGTTGCTTGGATCGCCGGCGACCGGGCTCTTCACCTGGGCGCTCAGCTTGACGGCGGCACCCGGCGCGAGGTCGGCCGGTAGCGCGGTGTCGAGACGGTTCGCCGCCGAGGTGACCTCGGTGCCGTCCGGCAGCGTCCAGTGATACGACAGCGCGTAGTCGGAGGACTTGAGCGCGAAGGCCTGCGTGTTGGTGACCGTCACATCGACCGGGTACTGCGCCGCGGGCTCCTGCCGCTGCGGCGTCTTCGGCGCGTGGTACGCCGACTCCGGCGTCTTCGTCAGATAGGTGACCTTCAGCAGCGGCCGGAGCAGCGGCTCGGCTGCCTCGGCGCTGAGGAACAACGCGTGTCCGGTCGTGGTCTCGGTGGCCTGTTTGACCAGGAAACCGCGCTCGGTGCCGGGCGTGTTCACCCAGTTCTGCACGGCCGTCTTAGCCTGCCACCAGTGCCAGGTCGGATCCGGCACGCCGACGTTGCCGGCCGGCACGTAGTCCAGCGATGCGCCGAAGTCACCGCCAGCCATGGTCCAAGCTGTGGCGGAGTCTGCCTTCTGCCAGGTTGTCGAGGCCTCCGTGAAGCCGCGGGTCAGGGCGTGCGCGTTGAGCTGTGCCGCGCCGCCTTCGTAGTGAGCCTTCCAGAGGCCTAGCTTCGCGTCGAGGATCGTCGAGCCCGCCGGGATCGAGGAGCTGACGTTTCCGAAGGCGACGACGGCTCGCGTCTTGCCGTAGGTGGAGTTGTTGCCGACCTCGAGCCAGGCGTGGCCTTCGATCTTGTCGAGGTTCGTCGCGTACTGGACGCTCGACAGCGTCGAGTCGGCCGAGTTCTGGAAGTACTTCACCACCTGGCCGGCCTTGGGCAAGCGCGCGAGTTGCGTCGCCGACGGTGTCAGACCGCCGTCCTTGGTTTTGACCGCGACCTGGTAGTAGTAGCCGTCGCCCTCGTCGGAGGTGTCGTCGGCCGGTGTGGGCTCCGCGCTGGTGTCGACGTAGGTCGTCGTCCCCGTGGCCACCGGCGCGACCAGGGTGTCGGCGGTCGGGGTGAAGTTCTGGAAGATGCTGCGGTGCACCTGGTACTCGACGATGTCGTCGGCGGTGCTGGTGCTCGGGTCGGCGTAGGCGCTCCAGTTCAGCGTGGCGCCGGTGGCGGCGATCGTCGTCGGCGTGGCGAGGGTGACTCCGGGCCGCCCGTAGGTGATGACGAGCTTGGGACGGTTGGCGTGCCGGTGCAGGTCCGAGCCGTTGTACGCGTACTCGCTGGCCTGGTAGACCGGGCCACCCCGGCCGAGCGTCTCGTCGGTGGCCTTGATCATGACGCCGTTGTTCGCGCTGCCGTTCAGCCAGTTCTGCACCATCGACCGGATGCTGAACGTGTGCCACACGCTGCTCTGCTCGGCGTCCTTGGTGTCGTAGGCGTACTTCACCAACCGCGCGGAGTCGGCTGTCGTCACCTTGCCGGCCGAGTCCGCCATGGAGACCCGGTAGGTGCCGCCAGCTGTGAAGGAGTGCGTGCCGAGCGGCGCGTACACACCGCCGGTGCCGGCGGTCTGGTTGACGGAGTAGTAGCTGGGATCGCCGTCGTGGACCACCGCGTACGTCGTGGCGGTCGCTCGGTCGGCGCCCTGAATGTATTTCGCTGAAACGGCGTAGTCGCCGGTTTCGGTGATGTCGGGCCACCAACTGAAGGTCGATCCAGTCGCGGCGTCGTTCTGGTAGCGGTAGCCGCCGCCGTCAGCCGCGGACGAGGTACCGGACAGCCACGCTCCCGCCATGGAGATGCTGTCGGTGTAGCTGTCGTCGACGTACGCCAGGTTGTAGCCCAGCCCGCCCAGGGTGGCGTTGACCGACGAGTTCCAGTTGACGGTCGACTCGCTCCACGACGCGTCGACCTGCCGAGCCTCGAGCTTGACGGCGTTCGCGTTGGTCTGGAACGACTGGTCGAAGTACAGCTTCAGCTGCGCGGCGTCGATCTTGGTCCCCGCGGGCACGGAGGACAGGTCGAATTTCAGCAGGCTCCGGCGCTTCGCCGTCGCCGTGGTCCCCGCATAGAGGCCGGTGATGCCGCCGTAGTTGGTCGTCGGCAGGCCGGAGTCCACCATCGCGTCCTGCGCCTGGTCGGGCGCCGGTTCGATCGCGATGGTCGGGTCGATCACGACCGGGTACTGGCGCTCGCTGCTGTTCAGCCATGCCGCGTCGGCCCGCACCGTGATATCGATGTTCGCCCCGTGCTGGGTGACCGTTTGTGTGACCTGGTCGCTGTACCCCTTGCCGTACGGCGAGGAGGCGTCGTCACGCGCGTCGGTCATGAACGGCCGGGGCATGGTGAACAGCGGTCCGCCGATCCCGCTCTGCCGGTAGAACGCGATCGAGCCGTCGGGCTGCTGCTCGGCCTTTACGCCGGACAACTTGAGGGTGAAGTGGTACGTCGGATCGGCCGGTGCCGACTCCAGGACGATGCTCTCCTTCAGCTGATCGGGTCCGACCTGATAGACGAGGTCGGCGTCGCCGAAGACATCCGGGTAGGTGACCGTGTCGCCGGAACTCGTCGGAGTCAGCGGCTTCGTCCCGGGCGTGCCGAGCGTCACTGCGCGACCGTCCAGTTCGAACCGGACCAGTTGATCAGGCCGGTTGCCGTAGTAACTGCGGAAGCTGTTCGTCTCGTTCGCCAACCCGAACCCGGCCGCACGGCTCGACCGCACCGTGGTGTCGATCGGCTGCAGGCTTCCGTCGGACGCCCGGAAGTGAACAGGCTCGCTGGACAGCTCCGCCTCGCGGCGCCCGTCCGCCAGCTGGAACACCTTGCTCGTCGGCGTCCTGTCCTCGGCGAGCTCCTTCACCCGTCGCCCGTCGCGTTTGACCGGCGTCGGCTGCTGCTCGTTGCGCGCCACCCCGGCCGGCAGGACGGCGTTGAGCTCGGGATCGGGTTGTGCGGATTGGCTGCGCCAACCCTTGACCTCAGCGGCCTGCGCGGCCGCGGCCAAGCGAGCCGGCCGGGCCGAAGCCTGCATCGGGAGGTTCGGAGTGATCAGGGCGAAGGCGACACACAGTGCGGTCAGCACGCGGCGAGAACGGGACATGCCGGGGCAGGCTCCTTCGGACGGCGCCCCGGCTAACGCTGTGAGGGCGGCACCCAGGGCGGAGGGGGCGGCGCGGCGGAGGTGGCCGGGCGTGTGCATCGTGGCACACGGCAGCACAGCATGGAAGCGCTACCAGTTCGTCATGTCACTTCCTGCGATCTGTGTAACACAGACCCCCGTTCTCGCGATCGCGCGCGAGGGACAGACCCGCGAAACCCCTGCAATACAAGCGTTTGACGGCAGGGAGTGGCGACTGTACCCGGCACGGTCGGCGAGTTCCCTCGCACGGCGCTGAAGCGGATCCGCGGGCTGAATGACGTGACACTCGCGGAGGACACCGACCTGACCATGGCGCTGCGCCGCGACGGGCGGCGCGTGGTCTACCAGGAGCGCGCGACCAGGCTGGTAGTTGATCCAGGAGATCTACCACCATCTTGGAATGATCGGGCACGAGCCGCGGGAAGGTCACCGATCAGGCGGTCCCACAGCTGCAAGTCGCTCATGTACCGCGCACTGTGAGGCTTCGCCGCAGTCACTGGCCACTCGGCTCCGGAAAGGGTCTTCGGCGGAGCGCGTGGCGGGTCACAGCTGCCCGCGGTCGAGCTCGACCGCGCTGTTGCGCAGATACCGCAGGACGGTGTCCAGGGCGACCTGGGCCAGCTCGACGCTGTTCAAGCCCCAGTGAGTCTCAGTCTGGAACGCGACCGAGAGCATGGTGAACGGCTGCGGCACCTCCTGGTGGGCGTCAGCGAGAGAGAACCACTCGGTCATGACTTGCCGTGGATCGGTCCGGCCTGGCTTAGCCTCCCGGTTGCGTAGGTACCGCCGAACGGGTCTCAACAGCGATCTCCGCCAGGTCGTCGCTGCGCGACGTCCGGGCCCCGGCTCGTCGCCCTCATCGACCTCGTACGCGGCCACCCGCTCGTTGACCAGGTCGGCCATGTCGTCGAACCAGTCGACGAGCACAACCCGGGGATCCGTCCGCTCGACGGTGCTGGAGGGAGCATCCTCGAGGAAAGGATCCGGGGTGACGTCGGAAGTGGCACCGAGCTCAGAATCGCCTACGGGAGTACCCATTTCCGCAAGGTATCGACCGACAGCTCCCCACGGGAGTAGCCGACGTGCCCTCGGCGCTCTGGTACAACAAGCAGCTCTTTCCCCGGCATCGCGAGGATCTCCGCCTGGGACGCGATCCGCCGCATGTCGTGGTCCCCCGCTACCATTTCAGCGGGCTGAATCGGACCCGTCGCTCTCGCGGCCGAACGGCGGCCACACCACCACGACGATCCGCTTGATCCGCAGGCGATGGGCGACTCGTCGTCTGGCTTCACGACGACGAGGTGGTCGCGGGTGGAACTCGGCAGCGGGTGCGGCAGCAGTCCTCGCTCAGCCAGCTCCTCGACCGACTTGAACGGCGAAGTGGTGGCGAAGTACTTGCAACGCTGAACTCATGCGGACCTTCCAGCCAGTTCACCCGGACACGTTCGGCAGACATGACGAGCCAGACCGAGAAGTGTGAGCCCTTTGCGAGTGTGACCTGCATCCCTTCGGCGTTTGCGGAGTGCCCCTCTAGCCCGCTGCATCCGGCTGGCGGTCGTGGATCGCCCGGCTCAGCACGTCCCAGTAGCGAGCCACGACGGCGAGCTCCTCCTCGGTGAACGCCAGCGTGGCCTCACCCATCGCCTCGGCGTACAGGTCGAACCTGGCGCTGATCGGCGCGACGCGCTCACGGCGTACGGAGACAGCGAAACGCCGGCCGTCTTCGGGTGCCTTCGTCCGGGCTACGTAACCGGCGTCTTCGAGCGCGTCCAGTACACGCGTCACGGTGCTGCGGGGCAGCCCGGTCTGCGCGCTGACCTCCGAGGGATACATCGGCCCGTCGTGCAACGTCAGTACGTGGAGGGCCAGGAGGGCGACCTCCGAGATGCCGGCGCTCTTCGCCACCTCGGAGTACAGCAGCATCAGCCGCGGCAGCAGCCGCTGGAACCGGTCGCGAACGATCGCCTGGCTGGACGACGGAGTCATGGCGATCACGCTACTTGTTCCATTTCGGAATTACCTGCTACCGTCGAGATCATTCCATATTGGAACTACTTTGGAGCAGCCGTGCGGGGCAGGACGTTGGCGATGGTGGTGCTGGTCGCCGCCAACTTCATGGACTTGATGGACACGACCGTGGTGAACGTGGCGCTGCCGTCGATCCAGTCGGACCTTGGTGCCACCGGCAGCCAACTGGAGTGGATGGTGGGTGCCTACGCCCTCGGTCTGGCCGCGTCCCTGGTCACGGGAGGACGCCTCGGCGACATCATCGGTGTTCAGCGCGTGTTCCTGGCCGGCATCATCGGGTTCACGCTGTCTTCCCTGGGCGCCGCTGTGGCCGGTTCCGCCGACTGGCTGGTCGCCGCCCGCGCGACCCAGGGAGTTTGCGCCGGATTCATGGTCCCCCAGGTGCTGGCTGGTGTTCAGGCCCTGTACCCACCTGACCGGCGAGCGCCGGTCTACGGACTGATCGGATTCATCACCGGCTCCGCCGCTGTCATCGGCCCTATCCTGTCCGGCGCGCTGATCTCGAGCGGCGGTTTCGGGATGGGGTGGCGCGCCATCTTCGTGGTCAACGTGCCGATCGGTGTCGCCTTGACGGCCATCGCGCTGAAGGTTGTACCCAACGCGCGTTCGACCCGGCCGCCCCGCCTGGACCTGCCGGGCGTTGCTCTGCTCACCGCCGCGATCGTCTGCCTGGCGCTGCCGCTCATCGACGGCCGGCAGGCGGGATGGCCGTGGTGGTCCTGGACCCTCCTCGGCACCGCCCCGATCCTCCTCGCCGGTTTTGTCAGCTGGCAGTTCGCCGTCGAGCGATCGGGCACGACACCTCTCATTCCTGTTCACCTGTTTCGCAACCGCGCCTACGCGGCCGGCAGCGTCGTGAACTTCAGTTTCCAGGCCGGCCTGGTCGGGGTCTTCCTCGTACTGACGCTCTACGTGCAGCAGGCGCTCGGCTACTCCGCACTGCAATCGGGGCTGGTCTGGCTCGGGTTCAGCCTCGGCACCCTGGTCGGCAGCGTGCTTGCGGCGATGGTCGCCAGTCGCATCGGTCCCCCGCTGATGACCTTCGGAGCGATCCTCGCTGCCGCCTCGGTCACCGTCGTTGCTCAATGGCACCCGGCCGCGACTCCCCCACCTCACTGGTGGCAGGTGAGCGCAGTACTCACGATCGGAGGCATCGGCATGGGATTGCTGGTCGTGCCGCTCTTCGATGCCGCGCTGGCCTCGGTGCCCGCTGCCGACGCCGGGAGCGCGTCGGGCGCGCTCAGCACGGTGCAGCAGATCGGAGGCACTCTGGGCGTCGCCGTGATCGGTGGGATCTTCTACGACTATGCAGGAGCACAGCCCACCGGCACGAGCCTGGCAACGGCCCTGCAAGTCGCTTGCTGGTGCTCTGTCGCAGCGTTCGGTGTCGCCGCGGCCGCCGGTACGGCGTTCGGCCGGGCGCCTGTTCGTACCGAGTCCCAGAAACCGTCCCCGACTCCGATCGGGTGCCCTCAGCAACTAGGAGATGCCTAGGATGAGCGTCGAACCAGTCCGTCACGACCCTCGGTTGACCACGATCGTCGGCGACCGGCGCCGGCTGATCAACATCGCGTACCGGCTTCTCGGCTCGGTCACCGAGGCCGAGGACGCCGTCCAGGAGACGTTCACCCGCTGGTGCGCCCTCCCGCTGGAACAGCAGGAGTCGATCGAGTCGCCCAGCGCCTGGCTCAGCACTGTGGTCAGCCGGGTTTGCCTCGACCAACTCGGATCTGCTCGAGCGCAGCGGGAACGGTACGTCGGACCATGGCTGCCCGAGCCGCTGCCCGATACGGCCGAGTGGTCCCGCGGGCAGAACGCCACGGCGGATCCGGCTGATCGCATCACGCTCGACGAGTCGATCGACATGGCCTTCCTGATCGTCCTGGACTCGATGACCCCGGCCGAGCGCGTCACCTTCCTGCTCCACGACATCTTCAGGTACCCGTTCGCCGATATCGCCGAAGTGGTCGGCCGTACGCCGGCGGCCTGTCGCCAACTCGCCTCCTCGGCGCGACGGCGGGTACGGGCAGCTCAGCCTGTCGAGACGTCGGCGGCCCAACGAGCCGATGCCGTCCGCGGCTTCCGGCACGCGTGGGAGGCCAAGGACGTCCGCGCCCTCGTCGAACTGCTCGATCCGCGGGCGATGGCCGTCGCTGACGGTGGAGGGGTCGTGCTCGCGTCGTTGGACCCGATCGAAGGCCGCGAAGAGGTCGCCCGGTACTTCGTCGAGCTGGCCAAGCGCGCCCAGAGCCTGGAACTCCTCGAGCGGACGGTCAATGGCCGGCCGGGTCTGGTGGCAATCCACGAGAGCGCCATCGCCGCGGTGTACTCCTTCGAGATCGTCGACGACCTCATCCACCGCATCTGGGTCGTGCGCAACCCGGACAAACTCCACCTGTGGACGGAACTGTGAACCGGCCCAGGCTGTCCGGCCCGTCGGCGTAGCTGTGCTGGACGACCTGGATCGGGCCATAGCGCATGCCCTGCACATCGATGGCCGGGCGCCCTTCAACCGGATTGCGGCGGTCTTGGGCGTTTCGGATCAGACCGTGGCCCGGAGGTACCAGAGGCTTCGCTCCGGCGGACTGCTTCGCGTGGTCGGGCAGCCGGTGGCGCGGCGGCTGGACTGGGGGTCGAGTGGGTGCTGCGTGTCCAGGCAGTTCCACGAACCGCCTCAGCGATCGCGGACGCGTTGGCCCGCAGGGACGACACCGTCTGGGTCAACCTGATCTCAGGCGGCACCGAGATCGTCTGTGTTGTTCGTGCGCGCGACCGCATCCTCGCGGCCGCTTGCGCGCTTCACGATGCGCTGGCCGCCACGGCCTCCTCTCCACGGGCGCGATGGTGTGCTGCCGCATCGCGCCCGTGGGAAGACTGTGCTCAGAAACCGATGGCTTCGCGCAGCAGAAGCACCGTGCCGCGCCCAGGCTGCAGTTCCGCATTGAGAACAAGGAGCCGGTTCACCGCGCTGGGCTGCCCGTAGATCTTCTCGGCGCGGACGGTTTCCAACGGGAGGGCATAATCCTCGACGCGGCGCAGCGCGGTGCTGAGGTCGGGCACCAGCTTCTGCGCACCGACGACCCAGATCGCACGGCCCGCGCCGCCGGCGTTCGCCGGGAGTTGGCTTCCGCTGGCCGAGGGAAGCACCAGCGAGCCGGTTTCGGTGACCGCGCTGACGCTGCCGACCATGACATCGGGGCTGGCGAGCAGCCGGCGGATCTCGTCAGCCTCGGTGGCGCGATCCATCGCCAGCAGACGTGGCTTGAGCGCCTCGTACCGCCCACTGGTGTTGATGTCCGCCTCGATGCCCGAAAGCCGGAGGGTCTCGCTCGCTCCGGTCAGCACGCTGGCACCCGCGGGGATCAGATCCTTGATGCGGGACCGTGCAGCCGCGGCGTCGTCGAGGATCTCGACCGTGAAGCCGTTGGCCGCAAGCGCTGCTGCCGCCGACTCCAGCCGCTCCGCGGACGCAGGGTCGGCGAACTGGCTGGACGATGTCGAGGATTCCCAGGCAACGATCGGCGATCCCGCCAGCGGCGTGGTGTCGAAGTACCTGACCTCGAAAACGCGCTCGCTGAACTTCCAACCCCCGGGCGTACGCCGATAGCGATCGTTGAACAGCGCGTAGTTGACGATCGATGTGCCGTTGCGCAGCCGGCCGAGCTCGGACACGTAGGCGCGACCGGTCGCGCTGTCCCCGTCGATCTCGATCGCCCCCGGATGGGTGGTCTGCACGAAGTACTCCCACTCGTCAGCCAGGCGTTCGGTCCCGGCCCGAATCTCCTCCCGGCCGGTCTGCACGATGTGGGCCTCCGGGATCCGGTACACGGCATCGTCGGTGAACAGCGACACGAAGCGGTCGTAGTCGCCGACCATCGCCGCATCACTGAACTCTCCGCGCAACGCCTCGATCTCCACGCGGTCGGCGATGGCCTGAAAGTCATTCATCTTCTTGCTCCTTGTGGTTCCGAGCCCGGCGAACAGAGCACACCGGGCTGCCCCTTGTCACCACTAGGACGACGGGGCCCTGCGAAATGTCAGGCGGCCCAGGCCCTCACGATCGGCAGTCAGGAACTCTGGCGGCCGGGAAGGACGGAAGCGATCAAAGCCGTCCCGGGAGCCGTTCGCCCCCGGGCCCGACGGAGGGAGTGACGTCCTGCGACGTCAGCGCCTCACCGCACTCCGAGCAACAGACCGTTGCCGTGGTCACCTTGCCGAAGGCAGCGTGAGTGAAGCGCGGCGGTTGCCCGGCGGGCGGTGTGGCCCACCGATCGCCCCAAGCGGTGAGCGCGAGCAGGATCGGCACCAGCTCCTGTCCGGCGTCGGTCAGCTCGTAGGCGTACCGCACCGGATTCTCCTGGTACGGCGAACGCCGAACCAGACCGCCGGCAATCAACGTGCTGAGCCGGTCGGTCAGCAGATTACGTGAGATCCCCAAGTCCCCGACGAACTGGTCGAACCGATTCAGGCCCAGGTAAAGGTCGCGCAGAATCAGCGGTGTCCACCAGTCGCCGATGACTTCGAGCGACTGGGCGAGTGAGCAGTGCATTTGTCGCTCTCAGCGATCACGTCCTCGACTTCGATGTGCAGGTCGGGGAAGGCCCGAAGAAGTCGGACGAATACCTCCTCCAGCGCCTGCGCTCCTGTTGCGTCGACCGGCAGCGGCGTACTGATCACCACATCCGGCTCGACGAGCTCCGCGATCGCTGCCGAGATGCGCTCGCCGTCGCCGCTGTTGAAGGCGTCATGGAGGCGCTTGATCGTTTCCTTGTTGCTGATTGGCTGCATTGCCGGCATTCGGCTCCTCCTCGAGTTGACACGGACAGTTCTAGGACGACGCAGTGCCCCGAGATGTCAGGCGCCCGCCCGAGTGACATGAGCCTCGTCTGATCGCCTCACATCCGGCTCGGCTCGATCGTCAAAGCGGCGAATCCACATCCGAACGACTTCCAACGCATCGGAGGCAGCCATGCAGGCTTTCAAGGAACCGGAAACCACCAGGTCCGACCGTCCGTCGCTGGGCATCCGGTTACTGCATGCCTTGGGCAAGGAACCGGACTGGGCGGAGATGACGGACGAAGAACTCGCCGCCTTCAGCGAAGCCGAGAACCGTAAGCGGATGTCGCCGTTCGCGCGGGTGATCACCGGACGCCCGCGCCGCGGCGTCGACATCAGATGGCAGGACCTGACCCTGCCCGGGCGCAAGCTCCGGCTCCGGGTGTACCGGTCGGGCGGCCCGCGGAGCGAGAGCAATCTTCTTCCACTGGTAGTCCACGTTCACGGTGGCGGTTTCGTCGGAACAGCGGTGCAGAGCGACTGGATCAACAGCCACCTCGCGGCGCAGTTGCCTGCGGTGATCGTGTCCGTCGAGCACCGTCTGCTCGCTCCGGAGACTCCTCTCTCCGAACCGGTCGACGACGGCTGGGACGTACTGCAGACACTGGTCCGCGATGCCGCGGAGTGGGGAGTCGATCCCGACCGGGTCGCTGTCTTCGGCGAGAGCACCGGCGCGCTGATCAGTGCGCTGGCAGCGATCCGCGGCAGAGACTGCGGCCTCCGGCTGCGAGCGCAGGTTCTGGCCAATCCGTGTGTCGACCTGACCCCGACCCTGTACGACTACCCGTCGATGGCTCAGTACGGTGAGAGCCCGACGCTCACGAAGACCCAGATGGAGTTGTTCTGCCGGCTCGCGATTCCGGCAGGCACCGATTCCCGTCCTTTGTCACCGCTGTACGCCGAGAACCTGAGCTCCCTGGCTCCGGCACTCGTCATCGTGCCGACCTTCGATCCGGTCTCCGACCAGGGCCGCCTCTACGCCGAGCGCCTGCGCGACGCCGGAACTCCGGCCCGGCTGACCGAGTACCGCGGTGCGACCCACGCGTTCCTCAGCATGCCCAACGTCGTACCGCAGGCAAAGCCGGCACGGGCAGAGATCCTCGCGTTCCTCCGCGACTGCCTCAGCTGACGGCGGGCCCGGTCATCCGCTCTCGCAGACGATCCACGGGGGCAGAGGAACGAAAGGCGGCCACCTCGGGAGAGTCGAGGAAGGCCATCATTTCGGCACGGGCGCGGGCGCAGTACCTCTCCAGCACAGCCGATGACAGCGCGGTCTCCCCCATCCGTGCAGCACGCGTGTTCATCGTCCGTACAGCGAGGTAATAGTCGTCGAGAATCGCGATGAGCGGCGTGCGGACAGCAGCGAGCAGCATCGCCACGACCATGCCGGTGCCGACCAACGCGCCTGCCGCGGCGACCACTCCTTCGACCGGCCAGCCCACCGCAAGGCCGACGGCAACCGGCAAGCCAATCGCCATCGCGGCCAGAATCATTCCTGGCCACGGGACCGGGCCGCGGGCCGGACGGGCGATCTCGACCGCCCAGCTCGGCAGGTGCGGGCGCCGCACATGTTGTGCAGCCGTGCTCATCCGACCGACACCGCGGTCCAGTGAGGTCCCAAGGGCTCCGTATCTACCGGCGGCTCGTGCATCGCTACGACCAGGACCGCCTGAGGTAGCAGACGCCGTACGGCGTGTAGGACGTGTCTGGCGGTGTCTGGATCCAAACCGGTCGTCGGCTCGTCGATGAGCAGTACGTCGGGTTGGGTAGCGAGGGCCCGACCGATGTGGAGTCGGCGCTGTTCGCCACCGGACAGGCTGCGCCCTCCGACGCCGAGGCTGGTCAGCGGTCCCACTCCGGCACGATCCAGCTCCATCGCGGCAAGGAGATCCGCGACGTCGGCGCTGGGGTTGGCCAGGCGGAGATTGTCGGCGACCGTCCCGGTGAACAGGTAGTCGTCGGCCAGTACGGCGGTGACGACGGCCGGCCCGGGTCGTTGCCGCAGCGCGATGGCGATAGCGGTGATCAGCGTGGTCTTTCCGCTGCCGGACGGGCCGGTGAGGACGAGGGTCTGGCCACCGCCGACGGCGAATGCGATCTCGCGCCCATCTCGCGTGGGTGTCACGGGCAGGTGGTATCCGGAGACGGCGAGGCTGCGACCGTCGTACGTGGCCCGGAAGCTCGTGGCGACCTCTGGCCGGCGGCTCTCGTCCTCGCCTACCGACGCGAGGTGACCCTCGGCCTGGCGGGATTGGACCCACGCGTTCGCGGCGGCGACCAGGCGTTCGGCGTTGGCCATGACACCCGCGGCGAGCAGACCGACGAACACCGTCGTCGCGATCGTGGCACCGGCCCGCGCGCTGAGCATCACTGTGAGCAGCAGCGCGGTGGCCGCGACTGCACGCGTGCCACCCAAAGCTCGGGCGGTCGTTGCCGCGTGGCGGTTTCGCCTGCCCTCAAAGGCGTTCAGGCGTTGCAGCGTGCGGTCCGCCAGCTGGTCTGTGGCGCCCAGTGACGCCATCTCGGGCCAGGCCTCGACCGCGGTCACCAGTTCGGTCCGCAGCAGCCCCCGAGTGCGGGTCGTGTCATCCATCCGGCGCGCAGAAGCCGCGGCCAGCACCGCGCAGACGATCACGGCTGCGGCCAACGTCAGCGCCGCGAGCGGATAGCCGGCGAGGACGATCGCGGCGCAGCCCGCCGCGGTCATCACGGCGGCGACGACCGCGGGCGTCGTGGCCTGCATGATCGCCATGCCAGTAGAGTCCGCGTCGGCCATGACCCGGTCCAGCGATTGGCCGGACCAAGCAGTGCCTTCGGATCCGGCGGCTTGGTCGTAGACGGCGAGCCTGGCAGCGCCGATCCGGCGTAATGCCGCAGCGTGCAGGACGACCCGGTTGGCGTAACCGGTAGCGATCCGGCCCAGCGCGAACGCGCGCACCCCGCCGCTGGGCGCCAGGTAGGAGAACGCACTGAAGACGCCGGCTCCGGCCACGGCTGAAGCCGCGATGAACCATCCGGAGAGACCGAGAAGCCCGACGGAGCACGCCTCTGCCAGAACGGCCAGAAGCAGCCCGGTGGTAGCGAGCGACTTCGCAGTCATACCCGCATCGCCTCCCGCACAGTGTGGACCGTCCCGTCAGCGAGGCCGAGGAGGAGGTCGGCGGAGCGGGCGATAGCCGCCGAATGCGTGGCCACGATGACCGTGCGGCCACGGGTGGCGTTGCGTAAGGCAACGATAATCTCCGCCTCGGTATCCGCGTCGAGGTGCGCGGTCGGCTCGTCCAAGACCCACAGACCCGCGTCGCTCAGGAACGCGCGGGCGATCGCGATGCGGCGAGCTTCGCCAGTGGACAGACCCGAGCCCCCCTCCCCCAGCGGCGTGTCCAGCCCCCGTGGGAGCCGGGCAACGACCTCGGCCAGCCCGGCCGCCGCGACCGCCCGCTCGATCTCCGACCGGCTGGCGTCCGGTCGCCCGATGCGGATGTTGTCGCCGATCGATCCCGGGAGCAGCACCGTCTGCTGACCGATCCAGGCACAGCCGCCAAGCCACGGTTCCGACGCACCGGTCGGCGTCAGCCACCGAACGGTTCCGTGACTCGGCGGGCGCACCCCGGCGATCATCGACAGCAACGTGGTCTTGCCGGCGCCCGACGGTCCGGCCACCGCCGTCCACCAGCCCGCATGAACCGTCAGGTTCAGTCCGTCCAGCGTCGACTCGTCGGCCGCCGGAAAGCGGAAAGAGACGTTGTCCAAGACAACAGTCACGCGATCGCCAGCGGGCGGTACACGCTCGGCAGTCGACGAAGACTCGACCAGCAACCCACTGATCGCCGGTACCGCCGCCAGTGCCCGTTCCCTGCTGTGGAAGGCCGCAGCCATGGCCCGCATCGGCTGGAAGTACATCGGGCAGATCAGCAGAGCGAGCAGGCCACGGAACAGCGTCATGCCGGGCGCAGCGCCAATCCGCACGTAGCCGAGCAGGGACAGGCCGATGTACGTCGCGTTGGCCGCGATCGAGAAGGTGATGACGACGTCCATCACCGCTCCAGACAGCGCCGCCCGCCGTACGACGGCAATCGTGGCGGCGTTCAGGTCTCCGGCCGCACCGGCCAGCTCGGAACGGCGTCGTCCCAGCGCTCCGATGTTCCGCAGCGTCGGCATGCCCCGGAAGCTGTCCAGGACGACAGCGGCGAGCCTTGTGCTAGCCGCAGCCTGGGCGTCAGCTCCCTCCGTTGCGAACAGACCCGCGAGCCGCATGTTCAGCGGGATGAGCAAGCTCGCCAGCAGCAGGACCACAGCGGCCGGCCACTGCAGCATCGCGGTGATGACCAAGATCAGCGCCATCGACACGGGAGCAGACAGGCGCTGGGGAAGGCTCTGCGCATGAAAGTCGGCGATGTCGTCGGTCAACTCCACGGTTGCGAGTGCGGCCGTCGCGGGGTCGGGCTCTGCGTGCCTCTGCCCGGCCGGTAGCAACCCGCCCACCAGACGCCGCCGAATGGCCTGAGCGATTCGCTGGCGACCGACTGCCTGGAACCGCGCCGTGCGCCAGGCGGCCCCCGCCGCCAGGAGACCACCGCCAAACAGGACGCCCGCACCCTGCCAGCTCGGCCGGGCATCCAGCACGCAGTGCGCGACCCACGCCAGGCCCGCCCACTGGACGATGGTGAACGTCGTCTCCAGCGCCTGGCAGCCGGCGGCCAGCAACAGCCACCGACGGCCCGGCGCCGCTGCTGCCGCGAGCCACTCGCCCGCCTCCACAGTTGCCGTCCCGGTCTGGTCAGTCGTCATCGTGCATCCGGCGTTCATCGATCATCCAGGCGATCCCGCCGGTCAGCACTATGAGGATCATGCCGACGACGCTGAGCAGATGGCTGTGGTACTTGGGGTAGCCGGAGAACATTCCCTGGCAGACGCAGTAGAGCAACCAGGCGACGACGACTCCGACGACGGTCAGCACCGTGCGAGCAAGCAATCGGCGCACCCTGCGTGCGACGTGGGTTCCCGTGCTCATCGGGTGACTCCTGTCGTTCCGTTGGAGAGATGGTGGGCGGGGAGCTTGCCTCGAAAGGCATGGTGAGCGAACCAGTTGTAGAACAGGATCAGCGGCACATTCAGCCCGATCCCGACCGCGAGAAACGCCAGCGTGCCGGACGGAGCCGCAGTGTTCGTGAGCGTCAGACCAGGCGACGCCAGCACCGGATAGCGGGCCACCACCACCGCGATGACCAGCGCCACCACGGCGGTGACCAGGCCCGCGAGAGGCATGCCGTCGTACTGCGAAGAAGGCCGCAAGGTCAGCACGCTCATCACCACGCCGGCCACGGCGAAGAGCAAGAGTCCGGCGAAGGCGATGATCTGCGCGGAGCCATGCAGGCTCAGCGGAGTTGCTGTACTGCCGACCTCCAGGAGGCAAATGATCGCCAGGAGCGATGCCAGCCCTGCGCTGACCGTGCCACGACGTCCCGCTCGGGCACGGAGTTCCCCGGTCGCCTTCCACTTCGTGTAGGCGTATCCGAGCGCCAGGTAGCCACAGACGACTGTCACCGCGGTCAGCGCCGAGAACCAGCTCATCGCGCCGAACGGCGAACCGGAGAACGCCCCCTCCACCACGGTCAAGTGCGCCGTCGCGGTCGCAACGGCGAGGCCCTGAGCAAGCGCCGCGACCAGCGAGGCAACGCCGAAAGCTCTCTCCCACCGGGGCGCGGGATGAGCCTGTGACGCCATCTCCACACTGACCCCGCGAACGATCAGCCCGAACAACATGACGACCACCGGCAGATACGCATGCGGCAGCATCACGCCGAACGCCGCCGGGAATCCGGCCCACAGGCTGACCCCGAGCAGAACCAGCCAGGTCTCGTTGCCGTCCCAGGCCTGGGCAACCACTTCGAGCATTTCGTGCCGATGGTCCGCGTCCGGCTCGACCAGGGTCGCGATACCGATCCCGAGGTCGTAGCCGTCCAGTACGACGTACAGCAGCAGGCACAGCAGGATGAGCAGAAACCAGACCGTGGCCATCAGTTCGCCCTCCCGCCGGCCAGACTCGCCGTTGGCACTGGGTCGAGAACCGGGTGCCGTTCGTCGGGTACGACGTGATCGGGGCCGATCCGCACCGTGTGCACGATGTAAGCGATGTACGCGACCAGCATCACGGCGTACAGGAGCGAGAAGCCCACCACGGAGAACACGAGCTCACCAGGAGCCAGGTGCGAAACGGCATCGGCGGTGCGGAGCTGACCGAACACCACCCATGGTTGACGACCCGTCTCCGCGGTCGCCCATCCGCCCAGGATCGCGTGGATGCCCACCGGGGTCGTCCAGAGAAGGAAACGATGGAACCGTCCGGACGTCCACAACTTCCGGCGCAGCCGCAGGATCGTGGCATAGAAGACAGTGCCGAACATCAGCAACGCGGCCAGGAACATCACCCGGAATCCCCAGAACACCGCGGCCATGTCCGGCTGATCGGCCTTCGGCGTCAGATCAAGCCCGGGGATCGCCGTCTTGCAACTGAGATCCCGGTTGATCGCACTGCCGAGGCACGGGATGTTCAGCTCCGCGAGGTTGCGCTGCGCCTGCTGGTCCGGGATCGCGAACAGGACGAAGCCAGTATTGCCTTCGGTCCAGTTGCCTTCCAGCGCCTCCAGCTTCGACAGTTGGTACGGCAGCACCGCGCCGGCGGTGTGATCACCGACGAAGACCTGCAGCGGCACCAGGATCGCCGCCACACCGAGCGCGATCGACACCGACCGCCGGGCGAACGCCAACGCTCGTCCCTTGACCAGGTAGTACGCGCCGATACCGGCCACGAAGAAGGCGGCAGAGATCAGCACGGCCAGCACCATGTGCGGCCACCGCCACACGAACGACCGGTTGAAGATCGCGTCCACCCAGTCGGTCGGCTCGAACCGCCCGTTCCGGACGACGAACCCGGCCGGCGTCTGCATCCACGAGTTGGCGGCGATGATCCAGGTGGACGACAGCAGCGTGCCGAGCGACACCATCACCGTGGCGGCGAACATCGTCGCCTGCCGGACCCGGCCGTCGCCGTACAGCAGGACGCCGATGAACCCGGCCTCGACGAAGAACGCGGTGACGACCTCCATACCGATGATCGGGCCGATGATCGGACCGGTCTTCGCCGCGTAGACACCCCAGTTCAGGCCCATCTCGAAGGTGATCACGATGCCGGCCACCACCCCGATCGCGAACCCCACCGCGAAGACCCGCCGCCAGAACCGGAACATCTGCAGATAGATCGCCTTGCGGGTCCGCCAGTACATCCCGTACAAGATGCTGAGCAGGATCGACAGCCCGACCGTGATGGCCGGGAACGTCATGTGAAACATCACGGTGATGACAAACTGCCACCGCGACAGATCGAGCAGGCTCATCAGGACTCCTCAGGTACGAGCCGGCGGGCAGCGATGAGGTTGCGGGCGGCAACGGCTATATGGTCGGCATCGAGGCCGGCCCAGGCGAGCAGCTCGGCGCCGGACCCCGAGCCAGGCAGCTCTCGTACGGCGAGACGCGTCATGGACAAGGGGGCTTGTCCGGCGGCGAGCAGGGCATCGGTCACCGTGGAGCCCAAGCCGCCTTCCGGATGATGATCTTCGGCGACAACGATCCGGCCCGCTGTGGCGATGGCCGCCGCGGCGAGAGTCACGGTGTCGATCGGCTTGACCGAGTAACAGTCGATGACGCGGGCGTGGATGCCCTGCTCCAGCAATATCTCGGCGGCGCGAAGGCTGGCATGCACGGTAACCCCGGCGCCGACGAGAGTTACGTCGTCGTGGTCGCTGGAGCGGAGCACCTTGGCACCACCGAACGGGAACGCCTCGCCGTCGGGGTACAGCACGGTCGACCCGTGGACGGCGCGGAGCATGGCGAGGTCTTCCAAAGCCATCTGGGACGGCCCATCGGCGCCGATCTCGACGCCGGCGTGGGAGCCGACCAGCCGCAGGTCGACGCCGGAGATGGCGCCCATCCGGATGAAGTCGTACGCGCGGGTCAGGAACGCGGCGAAGGTCGACGCGAACGGGCGGTAGCCGCGGACGGCCAAGCCGGTCGCGGCGGCCAGGTCGTGGCCGTCGATGACGAGGACGCGGGCGCCGAACGCCTCGGTGCGCCGGGCGTACGCGTCGAGGTTCCAGCCGAGAGCGGTCGGGCCGCGTTGGCCGAGACGGTTGACGTCGACGATGGCGGTGAGGTTCGACAAACCGTAGTACGAGGCCTTGTCCAACGCCTCCCAGATGGAGCCTTCGGCGAGCTCACTGTCGCCGCACAGCACCCAGACCCGGTACGGCAGCCGATCGAGGTACTTGCCGGCCAGGGCGATACCGACACCGTCGGGCAAGCCCTGGCCGAGCGAGCCGGTGGCCACGTCGACCCAGGGCAAGACCGGGGTGGGGTGGCCCTGCAGCCGTTGCCCGAAGCGACGATAGCCGGTCATCAGCTCGTCCTCGCCGACCACCCCCACGGCCTTGAACACCGAGTACAGCAAGGGCGAGGCGTGCCCCTTGGAGAAGATCAGATGGTCGTTGCCCAAGGCATCTGGTTCGTCCCAGTCGTAGTGCAGATGCCGGGTGACGAGTACGGCGAGCAGGTCGGCCGCGGACATGCTCGAGGTCGGATGGCCCGAGCCGGCCGCCGTACTGGAGCGGATCGAGTCCACTCGCAGCTGGGCGGCCAGCTCGGCGACCGTGTCCAAGCCGATTTCTTGCGCGCGGTGAGAAGTGGTTGTCATGGTGATCTCTCAGGCTTCGATCACAGGTGCGTCGGCGGCTGCCTTGGTGAAGCGCGGCAGGGCGGCGGCACCGATGGCGAGCAGGGCGATGATGACCGCCTGCACGGATTCGACGGTGGCGAAGGCGTGCGGGGTGTTGTGGTCGGCGTGCACGAGGTAGAGGGTGCCGAGGGTGGCCACGCCGAGGGCCAGGCCGCTTTGCTGCAAGGTGATCAGTACGCCGCTGCCCACGCCGCCGAGGTGAGTCGGTACGTCGGCGAGCACGCTGCGGAACAGGCCGGCGAACAGCATCGACCCACCGCCACCGGACAGTGCCAGCGGGATCGCCATATCCCAGAGGCGGACGTTCGGCCAGCGGTCGACGACGACGGCGATGAGTGAGACGAGGCCGGCGACCTGGATGACTGCACCGGCCGACAGCGCGGCCCGGCCGAAGCGGCCGATCAGCCGCGGCGCGAACACCGAGCCGAGGAAGAACATGATCGCCATCGGCAGGATCGCCAGGCCACCATGGAGTGCGTCCTGGTGCAGCCCGTCCTGGATGGTCAGGGCGAAGACGAACATGAACGAGCCGAAGCCGATGCTGAACGCGAACAGCATCAATAGGCCGCGTGACATCGACGGCAGCTTGAGCAGCGACGGCGGCAGCAGCGGGATCTGACCGCTCCGCTCCGCGCGCCGCTCGACCACGGCAGTGATGACACCGAGGACGACGGCGAGAGCGATCATTGCCCAGGTCCACCACGGCCAGCCGAGCGAGTGGCCCTCGGTGAGGGGGATCAGGAGGGCGGTGAGTGTGGCGGCGAACAGGATCGTGCCGGGCACGTCGATACCCACCGGGTGATCCGAACGGGTGTTGGGCACGATCCGGGCTGCTACCAGGAGCACGACCAGGCCGATCGGCACGTTGACCAGGAAGATCGGCCGCCAGGAGGCCCCGGCGATGTTCGCGCTGACCAGCAGTCCGCCGACCAACTGACCGACCACGGCCGCGATACCGGAGGTGGCGCCGTACAGGGCGAGGGCCCGGGCTTTTCGTTCATGCTCGAGCGTGTGATGGAAGGTCGCGAGCACCTGCGGGACCAGCAGCGCGGCGGTCGCGCCCTGCACGATGCGGGCGGCGATCAGCACACTGACGGTCGGCGCGAAGCCGCAGGCTGCCGAGGCCACGACGAAACCGATGAGGGCGCCGAGGAACAGGCGGCGGCGGCCGAAGCGGTCGCCCAGCCGGCCGGCCAGGACCAGGAGAGCGGCGTACGCGACGCCGTACCCCGCGATCACCAGCTCCAGCTCGGACGCCGAGGCATGCAGGGAGGCGTCGATGCTCGGCAGCGCGACGTTGGTGATGAAGAAATCCATGATCGGCAGGAACGCGCCGGCAAGCAGGAAGAACACCCCGACCGGGTGCAGCCCACCGGACAGCGCAACCGCACGCGGTGAGGTCGTGCGCGCCTGCCGCGCGGGAAGAGTGACGGCCATACCCTCTCCAACTGACTATGAGTAAATAACTATTAGGACAGAATCATCATGCGTCTATAACTATCTGCCGACAACCATCTATGCTGGAGATGTGACGAAGAACCCATCGCCGCGGCGCAGCCCCCGGCAGGCGCGCCGATCAGCCGCCGAGGAGGGCTGGGCCGAGCTGGCCGACCTGGCGCTGATCATCAGCCGCGAGATCCAGTACCGCGGCTACACCGACACGCGGGCTGTGGGGCTGACCCAGTCCGAGGGGATGGTGATGCGTTACCTGCTCGAGGGTGAACCCGCCGCCCCCAGCCAGATCGCTGCCGCGACGGGGCTCCAGCGCACCAACCTCTCAACAACGCTGCGCGGCCTGGAGCACAAGGGCCTGATCCAGCGGCGGGCCAACCCGTCCGACGGCCGCGGAGTCACCGTCAGCCGCACCGAACGCGGCCGTGTCAACCATGTCACGGTGAGGCACGAGTGGGCGACCGCCGTTGGCGAAGCTGCCGGCGGTGACGACACGCACCTCGACGCTGCCCTCGCGCTGCTCACCAGAATCAGGGACGGCCTGGTCAAGGCCCGCCCCCAATCCCCCTCCCGCCATCCACCTGCCTAGGCAGCATTCGGGCGTGACTTCGGCGAGCGCCAGCCCTGTTTGTCGGCTGCAAATCAAGGGGAACGCGGGGGCGTGTCGGCTTCATCGGTCTTGCGGCGCATCGAACTTGGCGTCCATCTGAGCGTCCAACTCTTTGTGCCACTGAGCGTGCAGAAAGAGATCGGTCACCTGCGCCGCACATCGCCCGCACGTGCCCGGGATGATCTTGGCCCTCGTCTTCGGGTTCGCTCGCTCACTCGATCTCTCTTGCGAACAGGGCGGTTCGGCTCCGCCGGTCGGGTCCATGCGGAACCACATCTTCTACGTCCGGAACGCGCCCGCGCCGCGCCGACTCCGGCCGTCTGAAACCCCATAACACTCAGCTGCTGCTGGCCGAAGCGGATCGCCTCACGGCGTAGTCACCGGATCGTGCAGCAGTCCGAACCTTCGGTCCCTGGATCATCGTCGGATTGGCATCCGAAGAGCACGCCGTAAGGGGCCGCCCATGAGCAACCATCATCCAAGGTCAATCACGGCACCGGGTGATGATCGGCGCGCGGTTCGTATTGTTGGAACCAGGGACCACCCATCTGACAAGGGAAATACTCCTTTGACGTCGTCTCAGGTCTGGTTCTGGGAGACGTTCGTTGGCGATCTCGAGTCACTGGACGCCGTCCCGAACAAAGTCATTCGTGATGCTGCGCCGGTCTTGGGTCGGTGGTCGCAGCTGTGTCGATAGACGAGTTCGATCACTGTCGTGCCGCTGTGGCCGAACGACGTCCGACCGGAACGAGGGGCTCAATCCAAGGTCCAGCGCTTGCTGCGGCCACTCGGACCGTCGCAGGAACTCCGCCTGAAGATGTCTGCACCATCTGGTCTGGTTCCGAGCGGAACTCGATCTGCCGCCGCAATTGATCATGGCCAATGATCGCGACACGCCGCGGGAGAGACGCCCGGATCGCGGCAGCCAGCCCTGCCCGATAGCCCCTCCTCCACCGGAACACCGCGCGGCTCGTTCCGCAGCGCTTCCTCTGACCGTCGGCTCAGCGCTGTAGCGACTGTCCGGATCGCGGTCGCCGACCCGAGGCCGGGGCGTACCCGCGCAGCGGTCCAAGCGGAGTCCGCCTCTCATGACGGCTTCCTTGACAAGTTAACTGAGTAAGCTCATTATTGAGGCAACTCAGATTGACTGATCCAGGACAAGTCATCGGAACGAGGAGGGAAGTCTTCATGCGGGCGTTCGTCGTCAAGCAGTACAAGGGGCCGTTACAGCAAGCGGATGTCACCGAGCCTGTGGTCGGAGAGCACGACGTGCTCGTACAGGTTCAGGCTGCCGGGCTCAACATGCTCGACGAGAAGATCCGGGCGGGCGAGTTCAAGCAGGTCCTCCGGTACAAGTTGCCGCAGATCCTCGGCAACGACGTCGCCGGAACGGTGATCGGCGTCGGCGCGAAGGTGCAGGGATTCAGGCTCGGCGACGAGGTGTATGCCCGGCCCGACAAGGACCGCATCGGAACATTCGCGGAGCGCATCGCGGTCGCCGAGGCCGACCTGGCGCTCAAGCCGGCATCGATCAGCCTCGAGGAAGCGGCCTCGCTACCGCTGGTGGCCTTGACCGCATGGCAGGCACTCGTCGAGCGGGGCAACCTGCAGCCGGGGCAACGGGTCCTCATCCACGGTGGCGCCGGCGGAGTCGGAACGATTGCGGTCCAGCTCGCCAAGCACCTCGGGGCCACGGTCGCCACCACGGTCAGCACTGGCAACGTCGACTTCGTGCGCGAGCTCGGTGCGGATCTCGTCATCGACTACCGCAGCCAGGACTTCGAACAGCTCCTCGACGGGTACGACCTGGTGCTGGACAGCCTCGGCGGGAAGAACCTCGAGAAGTCGCTGCGCGTACTGCGCCCCGGCGGCAAGGCGATCGGGATCGCCGGGCCGCCCGACCCGGCGTTCGCCCGCGAGCTCGGCGCGAACCCGGTGCTCCGGCTGGTGATGACCGCCCTCAGCAGCCGCATCCGCCGCCAGGCCCGGCGCCTCGGCGTGAGGTACGAGTTCCTCTTCATGCGCGCCAATGGCGGCCAGCTTCGCGAGATCACTGGCCTCGTCGACAGCGGCGCGCTGCGTCCCGTCGTCGGACGGGTCTTCGACTTCGACCAGACCGTGCAGGCAGTGCAGGCACTGGAAACGGGAGGCATCCGCGGCAAGGCCGTCATCAGCAGGACCTGAACAAACCCATCTCAGCATGCTTCAACCAGGAAAGAGAACACCATGAGCACGAACAGGCACGCACAGGACGACGTCATCACTACCTACAAGGACGCGCCGGCCCGCACCGTCGAGGCCGGCGGCGTCACCTACGCTTACCGCGAGCTGGGACCGAAGGGCGGGATCCCCGTCGTCTTCTTCGTCCACCTCGCCGCGACCCTGGACAACTGGGACCCCCGCATCGTCGACCCCATCGCGAAGGGCCGTCACGTCATCACGTTCGACAACCGCGGTGTGGGTGCGTCCACGGGCCAAGTTCCGGACAGTGTCGAGGCGATGGCCGACGACGCCTACACCTTCGTCACGGCGCTCGGGTTCGACAAGATCGATGTCTTCTCCTTCTCTCTCGGCGGTTTCGTCGCCCAGGCGCTGATGGTGAAGCACCCCGAGCTCGTCGGCAAGCTCGTCCTCACCGGCACCGGGCCGAAGGGCGGCAAGGACATCGACAAGGTTGTCGGCACCACGTACTGGGACATGCTGCGCGCGGCCCTGACCAGGTCCGACCCCAAAGAGTTCCTGTTCTTCAACCGCAACGCCACCGGCAAGCCCGCCGCGCGCGCGTTTGTCAACCGGCTCAAGGAGCGCACCGTCGACCGCGACGCACCGATCAAAGTCAAGGCGTTCCAGACCCAACTGAAGGCGATCCAGAGGTGGGGGCGCTCCGCCCCCGACGACCTGTCGACGATCACCCAGCCCACCCTGATCGCCAACGGCGACAACGACCGCATGGTGCCCTCGATCCTCTCCGAGAACCTGCACCGACGCATCAAGAACAGTGAGCTGATCATCTACCCCGACTCCGGTCACGGCGGCATCTTCCAGTTCCACCAGAAGTTCGCCCCCATCGCGGTCGAGTTCCTCGCCCGATGACCACCCGAATACTTCAACCGCATCAGAAGGGCAACACCATGAGCACGTCACTGTCCGCCACGGCACTGGACGTCAAGAAGCACTTCACCTCCTCGATCCTGCTGTGGGTGCGCACCGACCAGCCCCGCCAGACCGGAATGGACCACTGGAAGGGCCCGCACTCAAAGATCATCTCCGCCACTCCGGGCTTGGAGGAGTACCGGCAGATTCACCTCGCCGAGCACAATCCGGGCCGCTGGCCGGTGACCGACGGGGTAGAGACCTCGATCCCCGTCGACCGGAAGATCGACGGCGTCGCGGAAGTCACCCTGCATTCGGCGCTCTCGCCCCTGCAAGGGCGCAAGCAAACGCAGCTGGCCTACCAGGACGAGATCAACGTGTTCCGCCGCACTCTGCTCTACACCGGCCCACCGAACTCGTCTCGCTGGTACGACGTCGCCGGCCCGGGAGAGACGGTCGGTCCCCGCGCCCTGATCTACCTCCGCCGCAGAGACGGGGCCGGCGCCGGTGAGTTCCGGAGGTTCATCAAGAGGCAGCTCGTTCCCGCACTCGCCGGCACCACATCGCTCAGGGAACTGCGCACGCAGACGTTCCTGCCCTGGATCGAAAAGCTGTGGGACACCCCGAACGTCGCACACGACAACCCCGACGACCAGCACTTCCACGCCTCCCTCATCCTCGGGTTCACCGACACCGCGGCACGGGACGCCTTCTTCACCAGCAACGTGATCGCGGAACTGTCCCACCAGCTGACGCCGCTTGCCTCCGCCATCCACGCGTACGACGTCACCGCCGCCCTCACCTACGTCAAGAACGGCGACATCCTGCCGCGCTACCAGCAATAGCGGCATCGCTCGCCCGCACGCGGCGATCCCACAACAGAAAGGACCCAACATGCCTTCCCTCAACGGAGCAGTTGTCCTGGTCACCGGGGCAAACGGCGGCATCGGAACCCACTTCGTTCACCAAGCTCTCGCGCGCGGCGCGGCGAAGGTCTACGCCACGGCCCGCACTCCTCGCCCGTGGGACGACGAGCGCATCGTCACCCTCACCCTCGACGTCACCGACGCCGCGTCCATCGCCGCGGCCGTGACCGCAGCGCCAGACGTGACGGCTCTCATCAACAACGCGGGCGCCAACCCGCCGAGCGCAAGCCTGCTCGAGGTGACCGAGGCGGACATCCGGGCAAACCTGGAGACCAACTTCTTCGGGCCTGTCCTCCTCGCCCGTGCGTTCGCGCCGATCCTCGCCGCCATGCCGCAGGCGGTTCTCGTGGACGTGCACTCGGTTGCGAGCTGGTATGGGTTCGGTGGCATCTACAGCGCCGCCAAGGCCGCGCTCTGGTCGGCCACCAACTCTCTGCGGCTTGAGCTCGCGCCCCACGGCGTCCATGTGATGGGAGTGCACATGGGGTACGTCGAGACCCGCATGGCAGCACACGCCGACGGGCCCAAGATGCAGCCGACGGAGCTCGTGACCAAGGTCTACGACGCCGTCGAGGCCGGTGAGTACGAGGTCATCGCCGATCAGCTGACCGCCCAGGTCAAGGCGGCTCTGAGCGGCCCGGTCGAGGCGCTCTATCCGGAACTCCGCGACACGAGGGCTCCTCTCGTCGCCGTGGAAGAATGAGCGCCGGCACATTAGAGCCCCCACAGCAGGAGCCATAGCAGAGAAGGACGGCAGTCATGCCACTCGACTCCCAACCAGTCGGACGGCGCGAGCGGAACAAGCAGCAGAAGCTCGACCGCATCACCGCCGCCGCCCAAGAGCTCTTCGCCGAGCGCGGTGTCGACGAGGTCACCACCCAGGAGATCGCCGACAAGGCCGACATCGGTGCGGGCACACTGTTCCTCTACGCCAAGACCAAGGGCGAACTCCTCCTGCTCGTGCAGAACTCCACCTACGCCGAAGCGCTCACGCAAGGCAGGTCGGCGGCCGAAAGCATCCCCGACCTGCTCGACGCGGTGATGGCGATCGTCCGCCCGGTCGTGGAGTGCAACCGCAAACAGGTCGACAACGGGCGGACCTACCTGCGGGAGATCGTCTTCGGCGACCCTCAGGAGCCCCACCACCGCGACGCGCTCGTCCTGACCGTGCAAACCGAGAAGGCGATCGCCGACGTGCTGCAGCGAGACGAGCGCTTCAACTCCGGCGACGCCGCGACACTCGCGCACATCGTCTCCGCGATCATGTTCGTCAGCATGGCCGCGACAATCAACATCGCCAAGCCCGTCGACGACATCGTGCAAGAGATCAGAGACCAAGTCCGGGTTCTGCTACCGAGCTAGTGCCCGCCGCCATCACGCGACCGGGTCGCTCGCCGTCGCGTGCTCCAGGACCCAGGCGAGGGCCCGTTCTGCCACGGCCCCCCAGTCGTCCGCCCTCCACAGGCCAACTTCTAGCTGCTCGCAGCAACTCCAACCGAAGGAACCGTGCTGCCGCAACATTTGCCTCCAGCAACCGCCGCCGGCCTTCCATCGACACGGCGACCTCGTAGTCGAGGTAATCGCCGGGGATGCGGCACTCAGTTTCGACCTGATGACCTGGGTAGACGGCGAGGTCCTGGTGCCCGGGCGGCTTCTCTCTGCCCCGGTGGGATGCCGACGGGATGTTGTGCCATCGGCATCGCCCTACCAACCCGAGTTCGGCATCGAAGAACTCTTGGATCGGCAGGATCTCGACCTGTACACCGAGATAGCAGACCGCAACCGGGCCGTCTTCACCACCCTCGACTCCGTTGGCGACTCCTTCGGCACCATCCAGGCCGACTACGACCTCGGGAGCTGCTTCATGCAACGGGCCGGCTCTCAATGGCGGGCCAGCGTCTTCGACTTCGACGACTGCGGCTGGGGCTACTTCCTCTACGACCTGTGCCCACTACTCGGCAACCGCAACGCGAATCATCGCCTGCTGACTGCACGCCACGACGTGTCTCCAACACCCACCCAAGACGCCACCTGGCGGATGAACCTGGCCCGCCAATGTCTTGACCCGCCCCACCGATCGGACCGTGTCATTGAGCGCACGGCTGAGTCGGCAGACCCCACCGGCGATCCCGGTCGGCGGGTATTAGCGGGTGTCTGAGGTTTCTGCTTGGCGGCCGTTGCCGGGTGGGCGCAGTCCTGAAACGGTCGAGACCATTCGGTAGTGACGCGGCGTCGCCTTGAAGCGCTCGTTGAACAGTCGGTAGAAGTGGCTGAGCGAGGGGAAGCCACAGTCGACGGCCACGGCCGCGATCGGGCGATCCGTCATCCGTAGCTGTGCTGCCGCCCGGTTCAGCCGGACCTGGTTGATCATTGCCGTCGCCGTCTGCCCCGTGGCTGCCTGGATGACGCGATTGACGTGCTCCCGGCTGCGGCCGGCGAGCCCCGCAAGTCCGGTGACGCCCTCGTTCAGGGCGACCGGGTCGTCGACGAAACGGCTGAGCGCCTCGGTCAGCCACAGCGGCACGCCGTCCCCAGCCGGGCGGCCGATCAGGTCGCACAGCAACTCGAGCAGGAACCGTTCCAGCTGTAGCCGGCCGGCGGGGCCGGACACCAGGACGGACGACAGCTCGGTGAGCCGCTGCAGCCGGACACTGTCGAGCCGATGTGTCGTCGGCAGGCCGCCCGCCGACCACGCCCAGTCCGCCGGGTCGAAGTACCTGGCCTCGAGTGCTCTGAGCGTCTCGCTCGGGAACGACACCGCCACCTGCGCGAACGAGCGGCCGGGCACGGGCCGGAACAGATGGACGTCGTCGGGCCGGATGAACACCACGTCGCCCGCCTCGAGCAGTTGGCGCGTGCCACCCACCACGTGCTGGAGCACGCCGTACTCGATCCAGGTCAGCTCCGCGAAGTCGTCGTGCGTGTGCAGCCGGCCGACGAACCGGACGGCCTCCGTACGGCGGCCGACGTAGTACGTCTCGCCGGCCGCGACGTAGTCCTCCAGGTGCAGCAGCGTCACGTCAGTGTCACCGGAGAGCAATTTTTGGTCCTTCGCCAGGAAGAAGCATCACTGTCGAGCATATAGCGTCAACCACGGGAACCGGCGGCGGAAGGAGATCGCGATGCGGACCGTGACCCGGGAGGTCACCCGGCAGTACGCCGCCGACGGCTACATGGTCTTCCGCGACGTGATCGATCCGGGCGTCGTGGAGGCGGCCAACGCGCACGTCGACTGGTTGCTCGCCCGGCACCCCGAGCTCACCCCGGAGCAGCTGGGACACCGGCTCGCCCGCGACGACCCGTTCTGGATCCGGCTCGTCTCCGACCACCGCCTGCTCGACGTCGCGCAACAGTTCGTCGGCCCGGACATCGCCTTGTTCGCCACGCACTACCTGTGCAAGCCGCCGAGGCGCGGCAAGGGCGTCGAGTGGCACCAGGACGGAGCGTTCTGGCCCCTCGAGCCGATGAACGTCGTGACTCTCTGGCTCGCCCTCACCGACTCCGATCCGGACAACGGGTGCCTGCGCGTCCTGCCGGGATCGCACCGCTGGGAGCTGGAGCAGATGAAGCAGTCCGATCCCGGCAGCGTTCTCCGCCACCGGATCGACGCCGACATCGACGAGAGCTCCGCGGTGGACCTGGTGATGCATGCCGGAGATGTCGAAGTGCACCATCCGAACATCGTGCACAGCTCGATGCCGAACCGGTCGGACCGGTGGCGCAGAGCTCTGACCATCCGCTACATCCCGACCAGCACACGGATCACCAGGCCGGACGAGGCGTCGCCGTTCCACCTGCGCGGCGAGTGCGTGCCGGGCGTCAACACCTACCTCGAGCCGCCTCCCTTTCGTTCGGGCGACCACTTCCCGACCGGCGAGGCGGGCCGCGGGTGCTGACTGCGTACGGTCACTCCTGGGTCTTCGGGACCGGGGCACGGCGGCACAGCGAGGGTTTCGTGCAACTGGCCGCGCGACAACTCGGACACCGACTGGACAACCAGGCCGAGAGCGGGAGCCTGAGCACGGAGACGGCCCGGCTCGTCGTCGCCCGGCCGCCCGGTCCCGCCGACGTCTACGTGCTGATGACCGGTTTCAACGACGCGCGGCTGCACGGTGCGGCTCCGGCCGGCCGGCGTCAGTACGAGGAATCACTGGAGGTCGTGTTGCACGCCCTGCACAAGGCGGACCCGCGGGCCGTGACACTGGCGATCGAGCAGCCCCACGTCCAGGACTACTCGGGTCATCCACCGTACGACCAGGCGACGGACGCGATCGTCGACGAGTACAACGCCACCCTGCGGACCACCGTCGCGCGCTTCCCCCCGGCGCGCGCGGTGGTCGTCGACGGCTGGGACGCCACGACAATGCTTGCCGACGACCACGTCCATCCGAACGATCGCGGACACAGCGTCCTGGCGCGATCACTGGTCCGGGCGATGACTTCTGCGGTGCGGAAGGACGATGCCCGATGACAGGCCAGGATCTCGAGCTCCAGGTCCGGCGGCTGCTGGACAGCCACTGGGACGACGCCCGCGGGTACTGCGTCCCCAACCCCACGACGTACCCGCATCTGTGGCTGTGGGACTCCTGCTTCCACGCGATCATCTGGGCCCACCTCGGTGACGATCGCGCACTTCGTGAGCTCGACGCCACGCTGGCCGGGCAACTGCCCAGCGGGCTCGTCCCGCACATGAAGTACGGCGGCCGGCGCCCCGATTCGTGGTTGGGTCCACTCGAGAACACCTCGTCACTCACTCAGCCGCCGATGTTCGGCCATGCGGCCAACGTCGTTGCCCGGCAGGGTTTCCACCCGTCGAAAGAGACGCTGGACCGCGCCAGACACGGACTCGATTGGCTGTGGCGTACCCGACGTACTGATGACGGCCTGATCTACGTGGTCCATCCCTGGGAAGCCGGCAACGACCACAGCCCTCGGTGGGACGACCACGGTGCCCCTGGGCGGACGCCGGACAACTACAGCCGCCCGGCCCGCACCGCCTGGAACCAGGAACGGGTCCACGACATCACCTTCGGCGACGACGGCAGCGCTCAGTGGTCCTCGACCTTCGTCGTTTGCCCGGCCGCGTTCAACGCCTACGTAGCCTTCAACCTGGCCGAACTGGCGGAGTTGCTCGGCGACCAGGAACTGGCCGACAGGGCCGCGCTGCTGAGCGAGACGATCGACAACCTCCTGTGGGATGAGGAGGAGCAGCTGTGGTCCGATCTTCCGGTTGTGGGAGGCGGCGCCACCGCCAGGGTGCCGACCAGCGACGGCGTGATGCCTGCCCTGGTCACCCAGGACCCGGCCAAGGCTCTCGCATCGCTGCGCCAGCTCGACAATCCCGACCGGTTCGGCGCGCCGTACGGGCCGGCGAACGTTGCCCGCACCCATCCGTCGTACGACCCGCAGACGTACTGGCGTGGACCCGCCTGGCCGCCGCTCAACTACCTGTTCTGGCTGGCGGCGCAGCGGTGGGAACTGGACGGCGCAGCGCACACGCTCGTGACCCGCTCCATCGGCGGTGCGCTGCACAGCGGGTGGGCCGAGTACTGGAACCCCGAGAACGGAACCGGTCTCGGTGCCGCGCCACAGACCTGGACCGGACTCGTGATCGCCCAGCGCGACCCTGCCATTCTTGCCCAAGGCATCGGTCGCGTGTCCCCCCACGAAGGAGTGACCCAACGATGAGAGCGCGAACGTTCATGGCGGGGCTGGCGACCGTGGTCGCCACGGCCCTGGTCGCCACCGCCTGCGGCGGCAAGTCGGACACCGGTGGCGCCACCACCGGCGAGCTCGGCTTCGCCCACAACAAGCCCTGGAACTTCGACGCCTTCTCCAAGGTCTCGAAGCAGGACATCGGCATCAGCCTGAAGAGCACGCAGTACTCCGGTGATCCGTACCGGGCCTTCATCCGGCAGTCCTTCCGGACCAAGGAGAGCCCAGGGCTGTTCACCTGGGAGGTCAGTACGGCGCTCGACGAGCTCGCGGAGCAGGGGGTCATCGCGGAGACGACGGACCTGTGGACGGAGGCCGTCGACAAGGGCTACGTGACCGATGCGGTGCGTCAGCTGTACACGGTGAACGGCAAGCAGTACTGCACGCCGATCAGCGTCGACGACTGGGTGATGTTCTACAACAAGTCGGTGTTCACGAAGTACAACCTCAAGGTTCCGACGACCTGGGACCAGCTGATGCAGGTCGCGGCGACCCTCAAGCAGCACGGGGTGACGCCGTTCTGGAACCAGACCAAGAACTTCTCGTTCGTGTGGTTCCAGACCCTGCTGGCCGGGACCGACCTGCAGCTGTACAACGACCTGTCGACCGGCAAGGCGAAGTACACCGACCCGCGGGTGGTCGCGGTGATGAACAGCTGGCTCGACCTGCAGAAGAAGGGGTACTTCAACGACCCCGGCCAGACCGACTTCGCCCGCGACCTGATGCGCGAGGGCAAGATCGCGATGGCGCCTGAAGGCACCTGGTTCACCGCCGACGCCGCCCTGGCCGGCATGACGATGGGCAAGGACGTCGACATGTTCGTCATCCCGGCGGTCAAGCCCGGTGCGGCCACGCCGATCGCGATCGAGACCGCACCGGTCTGCGTCGGCGAGAGCTCGAAGCAGAAGGCCCTGGGACTGAAGTTCTCCCAGTGGTGGATGTCGCCGCAGGGTCAGCAGCCGTGGGTGAAGCAGCAGGGCAACATGCCGTTCACCCCGGACGCCGAAGCGCCGACGCCGCAGATGACGACCCTGAAGACGACGCTTGCCGCGGGCAAGTACGAGTACTACAACCGGTACTTCGAGGCGACGCCGGTGCCGATCCGGACGGTTGCGCTGGAGCAGTTCAGTGCGTTCCTGACCAACCGCGGCGACCCGATGCAGTACCTGCAGGCGATCCAGGCCGCGGCCGACGAGTACTGGGCCGGGCGATAGCGGCGTGGCACGGTCGGGCGCGACGTCGTACCAGGGCCAGGCTCGGGGCTTCCTCCTCCCGAGCCTTGCCCTGGTGCTGCTGGTCTTCTATCTACCGGTCCTTTACACGTTCTACCTGAGCTTCACGAAGTACAACGGACTCGGTACGCCGGAATTCGTCGGCTGGCACAACTTCGCCGAGATGTTCTCGGACACCGCGTTCCTGGGTGCGGTCAGGAACACGGCGATCTGGGTCGTCGGCACACTCGTCCTCCCGGTCGGACTCGGCCTGCTCGTCGCGGTTCTGGCGTACGGGTTCCGGGGCAGTGGCTGGCTTCGCCTGCCGTTCCTGGTCCCGTACGCGCTGTCCGGTGTGGCCGTCGGCGTCATCTGGAGCTTCATGCTGGGGTCGGGCGGCGCGCTCACCCAGGCGCTGCAGTTCCTGAACCTGCCGGGCACCGAGCTGCGCTGGCTCCAGGACTCGCCGCTGAACACGATCGTCATGGTGATCGCCGCGTCCTGGCAGGGCGTCGGCGTCAACGCGCTGCTGTTCACCGTCGGCCTGCAGTCGATCCCGAAGGAGCCGCTGGAGGCGGCCAGGATCGACGGCGCGACCGGGTTGCGGCTGTTCAGCCACATCACTTGGCCGCTGCTCCGGCCGTCCACGACGGTGGTCGTGGGCCTGTCGATCGTCAACGGCCTGAAGACTTTCGACGTCGTCCAGGCGATGACCCAGGGTGGACCGGCGCGCTCGTCCGAAACGCTGGCCTTGACCATGTACCGCGACACCTTCGTGAACAGCGACTACGGACTGGGGTCGGCGGTGGCGATCTTCCTCAGCATCGTGACCGTCGGCGCCTCCATCATCTATCTGCGCAGGCAACTGAGCCTGAGCAGCAGCAGCCTCGGAGGTGGCAAGTGACGCCTTCACGCACCGGAATCATCATCCGCGTGACAGTCCTGTCACTGCTGGGCGCCCTGTGGCTCGTGCCGGTGTACCTGCTGCTGGCCAACGCCGGCAAGACGGTCCAGAACTACTCCGGTTCCACGTTGTGGCAACCCGGCTCACTCGGAGACCTGTGGGACAACCTCAGCCAGGTGGCAACGGGCACCGACATCCCTCGCGCGCTGGCGAACACGGCGATCTACAGCGTGGTGGCGCCGGCGATCGCCGTCATCCTGGGAGCGACCGTCGGCTTCGCCGTGATCGTTCTCAAGCTCCGTCACGGCTTCCTCTGGTTCTTCGTCATCTACTGCGGGTCGGTGTTCCCGCTGCAGATGCTGGTGATCCCGTTGTTCGACAGCTACTCCCGGCTCGGTCTGTACGACTCTCTGACCGGAATGGTGCTGATCTACTCCATCGTCTGCCTGCCGTTCTCGGCGTTCGTGATGCGCAACTTCTTCGCCGGCATCGCTGAATCCGTCTTCGAGGCAGCGGTCGTCGACGGCGCGAAGACCGTGCGGATCTTCACCAGGATCTACCTGCCGATGTCGTCCAGTGCGCTGGCCGTCGTCTTCATCCTGCAGGCGACCTGGGTGTGGAACGACCTCCTGCTCGGCCTCATCCTGACCCAGAGCGACACCACTCGCCCGGTCATGCCGGTGCTCACCGGGTTGCAGTCCACCGAAGGCGGCGGCGCCAGCTACACCGTGGTCCTGGCGGCCGCGATTCTCGTCTCGTTGCCGACGGCATTGTTGTTCCTGGTCTCGCAGCGTTACTTTGCCAAAGGCCTGGCGCTCGGCCAGTACTGATGGGGGTCCGATGAGAGACGACGCGGTGCATGTCCTGGAGCAGAACTGGACCGGGCAGTCGACGGTCCCATCACGCTCGCTCTATCCGCACCAGTGGAGCTGGGATTCGGCGTTCATCGCGATCGGGCTGCGGCACGTGTCCGTCGGCCGCGCCCGGACCGAGCTGGAGTCGCTGCTGCGGGCCCAATGGCCCGACGGCCGGATCCCGCACATCGCGTTCGCGCCAAGTGTCCCCCGCGACGCCTACTTCCCGGGCCCGGACTTCTGGCGGGCGCGACTGGCCAACGGCACCGAGACCTCGGGCATCGTCCAGCCGCCGATCCACGCCCTGGCCGCCTGGCTCACGCACCAGTCCGACCCTGCGGATTCAGGATTTCTGCAGCGGGTCTACCCGGGCCTGGTCGCCTGGCACGACTACCTGCGCGACCGCCGTACCCTCGGCCCGGGCGGACTCGTCGCGATCGTCCACCCGTGGGAGTCCGGGATGGACAACAGCCCTGCCTGGGACTCGCCGCTCGCGCGGGTCACGCCCGCGCCCGCGGGGTCGTTCACCCGGCGCGACACCGACCACGCCGCCGATGCCGACCGCCCCACCGACCTCGACTACGGGCGCTACGTCCAGCTCGCCGCGACGTACCGCGACCACGGGTACGACGACCGGGAGACACCCCACGCCTTCGCTGTCGAAGACCCCTGCTTCAACGCGCTGCTGATCTGCTCCGAACATGCACTCGCCGACATCGCCGCGACGCTCGGCCACGACCCGGCACCTCATCGTCAGTACGCCGCCGAGCTCACCGACGCTCTGGTCGAGCGGCTGTTCACGGCGGGAATGTTCCGGCCCCGCGACCTGGTCTCGGGCGATCTCGTCGCGTCCGACACCGTGGCCGGCCTGATCCCACTCATGGTCCCCGGACTGCCCGTCGCCGACGCCCTCCTCGCGACCGCACGCGGCCCACGCTTCCGGCTCGGTCAGGTGCGGCTCGTACCCAGCTACGCCCTGACCGCCGACGACTTCGACCCCGGCCGCTACTGGCGAGGACCCAGCTGGTTCAACACGGCCTGGCTGATCCACCGCGGTCTGGTCCAACTGGGTCAAACCGAGTCCGCCGCGGCGCTCCGAACCGACCTGGTTGCCCTCGCCGACGCGACCACCTTCGCCGAGTACGTCGACCCCTTCACAGGCGAACCGCACGGCGCCCGCTCCTTCAGCTGGACCGCCGCCCTCGCACTCGACCTCGCGACCCCAGTCACGTGAGCACCTTGGCCACCTTGGGAAGCACCTGATCGACCGGGCCCCTCATTCCGCATTCCTCCGCCAACCAGCCCCGCCTGTTCGGCCCGACCGGCGGCCGGTCAGCATCACCTTCGTCGCGTCGTGTCTTCCACCGCCGCTTGGACCGGGCTGCGGAATTCGCAGCACTACGGTGGTACGTCTGCAATTCGCGCAAGACCCAGCGACCACTTTGCCCGTTGACGGCGCCTCTCTCAGAGGACGTACGTCGTTCGACCGCCACGAGGCATTTGCCTCGGCCAACATTGGAATACCTTCTGGGGTCAGGGCCGTAGGAGGTGCGGCCGCGCACCTCCTACGGTCTTCGACTCCCTCAGCCGAGGCAGGCCTTGACCGCGTCGGCCAGGCTCGATGCCCGCGGTTCGCCGATCCGGAACGACCAGAGATTCATCACGTAACCGAAGCCGACACCGGTATCGGGGTCGGCAAAGCCGATCGAGCCGCCGGAGCCCGGGTGGCCGAACGACCTCGGCCCGAGCATCGGCTGCGGCGGGCAGGACCGCCAGAACCCGAGCGACATGTAGAAGGAGCGGTCGGCCGGGATGTCCAGCCCCGGTGGCAGCCCATGCATCCGGGTTTTGTCGGTCTGCACCTCGATCGCCCGCTCGACCGTGGCCGGCTCCAGCAGCCGTACGCCGTCGACGTCGCTCACCGTGGCGGCATACATCCGGGCCACCGAACGCGCGTCAGCGACCATGTTCGCGGCCGGAACCTCCGCGGCACGCCAGGCACGCTTGGTGAAGTAGTCCGAGGTCGGGTCGAAGGCGCCGCCGAGCACACCGGCGCCGGCCTGGACCGAGCCCTCGCCCCACACCGAGGTCATCCAGGCGTTGACCGTGTCCGCGTCCAGCCCGGTGGTCTCGATGATCCCCTCGGTCATCTCCTCCAAGGTGAACGGAGCGGCGTACTCGATCCGCGCCACCTTCTCCTCCTGCTCCTCGGGCAACCCGATCCAGGCATGCAGACCGAGCGGACCAGCCACCTCGTCGGCGAAGAACGTACCGAGCGACTTGCCCGAGATCCGGCGCACCACCTCACCGACCAGATAACCGAACGTCATCGCGTGGTAGACGTGCTCCGTTCCTGGCCGCCACAGCGGCTTCTGCGCCTCGAGCGCCCGGATCACCGGGTCCCAGGCGTACGCCTCCTCGAGCGTCAACGGCCCATCGACGATCGGCAGACCGACCTGATGCGACAACAGCCAGCGCACCGGGATCTGATCCTTGCCGCCAGCACCGAACTCCGGCCAGTACTTGACCACCGGGGCGTCCAGATCCAGCTCACCGCGCTGCGCCAGCATGTGCGCACAGATCGCGGTGGCACCCTTCGTCGTGGATGCGACTTGGGCGATGGTGTCCTCGTTCCACGGCCGCTTGGCTTCGCTGTCGGCGAAGCCGCCCCACAGGTCCACGACCGGGCGACCCCCCGCGTAGACACAACACGACGCACCCGCCTCGCCGGGGCTTCCCTCGAAGTTCGCGCGGAACGCATCCGCGACCTTGCCCCAGCCGTCCTCAACGTGTCCTTGCACGGCTGCACCGCTCGTCGTGTTCATCGTGCAGTTACTCCCTTTCAAGGATTCTTCGCAGTCGCAGCGTCTCTGTCGCGACTGAGGTGTCCGGCTTGATGATCGCTGAACTGCTCGTGGCGACGACTGTGGCCGACCGCGCTGACACGGAACAGTCACTGCACTGACACGGTGGTGTCCCGGGTGTGGACTCAGACAGTCACGGCGGATGACGATGTTCGCTCCGTTCGGGCGGCCGTCTGCGAAGGGCGGGCCGCAGCGATGCGCCTGTACGGCGTCTCCGAGGAGATCCTCACCGGCAGCGGGCAGGTGCTCACCGGCCGGTTCAACCACCCGCCCGTCGGGGTCCTGTTCGACCGGACCTGCCGGGAGCATCACCCACCGGCTGAGAAGCCAACGCGACACCGGCGTGGGAGCAGTTCACAGTCCGCGGCGAACTCCGGACGTCAGCTCATGAACGCGTTGGGGTCATGGCTGGGGCTCGTCCCGGCAGGCGGTAGCCGACGGAAGGGTCTGTTTGGAGAAAATGACCCTGCTCGTCGTGGAGCTTCTTAGGATGCGGTAGGCGTAGACCTTCAGGTAGTGGGATTGCTTGGCGTACGCCGGTCCCCACACGTGCTCGAGGATCATCCGCCGGGTACACACCTTGCCGACGTACAGGGCCAGGAACGCGAGGAACTCGAACTCCCGCGGCGTCAGGTCGACCGGGCTCCCGTTGTACGAGGCCTCGTAGTGCTGCAGGTAGCCGTTCTTCGGCAAGGTCGGCTCCTTGTCATTTTTCTGTCACGACAGCACGGTCCTGGAGTCGCCATCAGCACCGAACGGACCTTGGTCGTGAGTGATGGATGGGGAAGGTGCCCCGCGCTCTCCCACAGTCCGCCAGCACGTCAGGTCAGGCCGAGGCCACGGCGGCCGGTGGGGTTGATGTTGTCGACCTGGAAGCGGTTGGGCCAGGTGCGTTCGTAGTGTTCGGCGGGGAAGTCGCTGGGGCTGGAACCGGTGAGGAAGGCGTTGCGGACTTCGGTGGCGTAGCTCTGGTTGCGGGAGCACCAGGGGGCGGCGGGGATGTAGATGACGTTGCCCCAGCCTTGCTGGTTGGTGACGGGGGCGACGCTGTGGATCATGTCGCAGTGCCACCAGACGGAGTCGCCGGCTTTGACGTCGGGAATACCAGTGAGGGCCTCCAGTAACAAGGGGTGCCATCTCTCGCTGACGGGGAAGACCTGGTTGACGGTGACGCCGCACAAGTCGTCCTCCGGTACGTCGGGCAGTAGCGGCCGGAGCATCAGGTAGGCCATCGCCTTGGCGATCGGCACGGTGTGCAGGACGCCTTGGTCGTGGTCCATATCGGACAAGGCGGTCCAGCCCTGGAAGGTGCGGAACGCCGAGCACATCGTCGTACCGGGGTACTGCCGGCCGGAGGTGCGGTGTGCGGCCTGCCACGGGTCGTACCGCTCGACGCTGCCGTCGAAGAGGTGCGCGAACGCCTTCTGGTTGAACTCTGTCATCCACAGATCCAGCGTGCCGGGGTCGAGGTGCGCGCCCAGACCGCCGGAGTTCGTGCCTGGTGGACGGCGCCGGATCCGGTCCGGGTACAGCGAGTCCTGGTCCGGGTCGAACCACTGGACGCCGTCAGAGCTGTACTCCCACTGATGATTCAGAAACGCCTGTACATGCGCCATCCGGTCACTCTGCCGGGCTTCCATCTGAGCTGGTGACCAATAGATCGGGTAGATCTCGGGCTTGGAGCCGACGCTGCCGAAGAAGTCGTCCCCGGGGCCGCGGTAGTTGGTGAAGAAGTCGTTGCTGTCGACGTACTCGACGACATCACGGTCCCACGCCAGCGCCTGATCCCGCTCGAAGTGCCCGCGGACGACCAGGCAACCCCGCCGACGCAGCAGGGCCAGCTGTTCTGCCGAGACCGTGCCCGCGGCGATGTCCGCATAGTCGATGACAGGCCAGACCGGTACGCCGTTCCCCCGCGCTGTCTTGATTTCCTCGACCTCCGCACGGACGCCATCTTCGATGACAGCGAAGACCTCCTCGACCGTGCGTCCGGACGCTGCGATGCGGGCGCGCAGGGCGGCCTTGATCTCCTTGATCGCCGCCGGCAGGTCGGCCGGTGTCCGATCCCAATGCGGCAGGTCAGGCAATGTGGCGGGATCTGCTGACATGGCGGCTCCTTCTAGTCACGACCCATTACTTGAATGCAACTTTAGTGCGCCTGCGGCTTTCTAGCCAAGACTCCTGTCTAGAATGATCGGGTGAATCCTGCCAAACCGTCACTCGAACTGCTGCGCAGCCTGACCGACGAGCATGTGCTCACGGCCTTGATGCGGCACCGGCGCATGACACGGGCGGAGCTCGCCATCGAGACCGGACTCTCGAAGCCGACGATGGGTGAGAGCGTGCGCCGGCTCACAGACGCGGGCGTCGTGGCCGACACCGGCGAGCGCAGTGTGGGCGGGCGCGGGCGCGGCCGGGTCGCGTCGTACTACGCGCTCGCTGATGACGTCGGCGTGGCGTTGGCGGTCAGCATCGCCCCCGAAGGCATCGTCGCCGAATGCGTGGACGCGTACGGCGACAACCTTGCGCGGGCCGAGCAGAAGATCGACAGACCGGCGCAACCGGACGCCGTTGCAGTGGCTGTGAACGCGGCTGTGAAGCGGGCGGGCCGGCAGGCTGCACGGCCTGCTCGGCTCGCGGTTGTCAGCGCCGCAGGACCGGTCGAGCGCGCCACCGCTCGGCTGATCAAGGTCCCCGACCAGCACTTCCCGCTCGGCGAACTCAACCCGGCCGACCTGCTGGCGTCACAGGTGAGCGGACCAATTGTCGTCGACAACGACGTGAACTGGGCCGCCCAGGCCGAACGCGACCACCACCACGACCTACGCGACTTCGCCTACGTCTTCCTCGGTGAGGGACTTGGATGTGCCGTCGTCAGCGACGGGCAGATCCGGCAAGGGTACGCCGGCACGGCGGGCGAGATCTCTCACCTGATCACCATCGGCCCCGACGGTCGCGCCACCCGCCTCATCGACATCTTCGGTGACCTCGGCCTACGCCAAACCGACTCCACTGCGATCGACGTCGACCGCCTCCTGACCGAAGCCACCGATGAACAGGCCGGTGCTGTAGTGCGCCAGGCTCTGGGGCAAGCGATGAGCGGGGTCCTTGCGGCCATCGTCGCGTTGACCGATCCCGAAACCGTCATCATCGGCGGTCCGTGGGGAAGCCATCCCGTCATCCTTGACGCCATCACCGCCGCGGCTACCCATCTCCCCCGCCCAGTTCCGATACGGGCCGCTGAACTCACCACTGAAGCATCGCTCGTCGGTGCTCGCATCGACGCCCTCGCCCGCTTACGCAAATCCATTATCACAACAGCCCACGAGTTCTAGTCGCAGCACAACTCAAGTGCTCGATCGGTCCAGCACTTAGGTTTGCGTCGACGTTCCAGGTCGTTGGCGACGGCAAGGTGTTGTTCGACAGCGGGGTCGTCGACCGCTTCGCCCCGGAACAGGTCGATGCGGACCTGGCCGGCGGACGCGTTCTGGACCTGGTCGTGGGCGACGGCGGGTACAACGACCGCGCCGAATGTGCGGCACCGGCCGCTGCTGAAGTCACACTGCGGGGGCAGACCGGTCATCGGTCTGCGCCTCCGGCTAGGCCCAGTCGATCTCTGACGACTGGAACCAGGTCCAATCGCGGTGGCGCCAAGTGGTGGAGTGCGGGGCCAGGCGGCTGGCGTAGTCGGGCCAGTCGGTGGGGGTGCGGGACCAGCCCTTTTCGGAGGCGCCGGGGAGGCGGGGCAGGAGCATGAACTCCAGCTCCTCCGGGGTAGTGATGGTTTCGCACCAGATGGCTGCTTCCACACCGACGATCTGGGCGTCGCTGTCGACTCCGGGTGTGATGCCGGTGGGGTTCCAGTCGATGCCGTCGCGGACCGAGATCGGGGTGTAGAACGGCAGACCCACGCGTTTGCGGAGTTCCTCTTGGGCGGGATCCGATGATTCGGCGGCGTGTGGGGAGTCGAAGTACAGGCGGCTCACCGGCGAGAGGAGCAGGCGGGATCCGTGGGCGAGGGCGCGCGGGACGTCCTGCTCGGCCTTCTTCATGTGCTCGACCAGGACCGGCAACAGATCCGGCGGCAGCGTCGAGCTCACGGCGTCATCGTCCATCGAGTCGAGCTGGCGCGGCTCCAGCCAGTACTGCACCACGTCGTCGGAACTGATCGACGCCCGGGCGATCTCCTGCCAGCCGACCACCCGCTTCCCGCGAGCGCGAACGAGCGCGGCGGTCCGCTCCACGAACGCCGCGTGTGCCTCGTCCGCCATGCCCCACGCCTCGTCCCCACCGATGTGCACATACGCGCTCTGCGGGAACTGCGGAATGACCCCATCCAGCACGTCCTCGACGAACGACCAGATCTCCGGCCGCTCCGGATCGAGGGTGTTGAGCGGGATGCTGGTTCCGTTGCCGAGATCGACCGACCGCAGCTCGGCCGGCGCGAGTTCGGGGTACGCGCTGAACACCGCGGTGGTGTGCCCGGGCATATCGATCTCAGGAACCACCGTCACGAACCGCTCGGCGGCGTACGCAACCAGCTCCGCCAGCTCGTCCTGGGTGTAGTAGCCACCCGGGCGGTCGCCGATCGCGCCCTTCGCGCCGACATCGGTCAGCATCGGTCGTGACGGCACCTCGACCCGCCACCCCTGGTCATCGGTGAGGTGCAGGTGCAGCACGTTGAGCTTGTACAGCGAAAGCATGTCGATGACCCGGCGGACCACGTCGGGTGCGTGGAACGTGCGTACGACGTCCATCGACAACCCTCGCCACGCGAACCGGGGCCCGTCGACGACGCGGGCGGTCGGCAACGCCGCGAGACCGTCCTGTGCGTGGGCCGCGATGAGCTGCCGGAGCGAAGTGAGCCCGCGATGCACCGCCTCCGCCGTCGGACCCCAGACGCGCACGCCCTCGCCGGTGATCTCGAGTCGGTATCGTTCGTCGGCGTTCGCATTGTCGGCCCGCAGACCCGCGGCGGGGGCGACCTCGTCGAGACCGGTCGAGTCGATCAGCACCGTGATACCGGTTGCTTCGCGGGAGAGTACGACGTCAGAGTCGAGCCGAACGTCCTCAATGAAGCGCGCGGCGGGGCCGGCGAGCTCAGGTGACTGAACGACGACGCCGACCGTGCCGCCGACGACGAAGGTCTCGTCGGCCGTGGCTGTCGTGGCGGGTGCGGGGATGAGCGGCAGGTTCATGAGGCTCCCGACAGACGTGGGCCGGCTGGCATTGTGGGCAGCGTACTTCCCGGCGCCGGCGGCTTCTCTCCGCCTCTGCCAATTCGCCGTTTGATGGTGACATCGCGTTCAGCGTAAGGCCGCAGCCACACCGCCTTGGGTTACCCGGCTGGACAAGAAGTCGATCGCTCTTGCGAGCGCGCCCGACCGGTGATGCATCGAGTTCGGTCTCGCGATCAAACAGTGTCCACCGTCTGGGATTGTGACCGCTCCAGCGCCGGCATCACCGTGCACAGATCGCAGACTGACGTCGAACACGTCGAGGTCGAACCCACGCCCCTTTACGCCGCCGAGGCCGACGCCGTGGCCGACCACCTCGCCGAACGCCAAGCGCCACAGATGAATTGGGACGACACCTCGGCACGATGGCGACACTTGACCAATGGCGCCAGGCGATCGGCCTCACCTATCCAGCGGAACGACGGATGCCGCCACGACGACCCGCGGCGGTTCACCTCGTCAACGTCTCTCACCTGCTCTCTGGCACCGCGCCCCGAGTCCTCCGCCCGAGTACTGCGCCTGACACGGTCATAACCGTCGAGGGGGCGCTGTGCTCTCCCGGACGGTGAGCGACGTGGCCAGCTCGATGCGGCGGGCTTCGCCGGCGTCGCTGCCACCATCGATGATCACCTGCACCGCCATCCGCGCCATGTCCACCAGCCGTTGCTGCACGGTTGTCAGGGGCGGCGTCACCCAGTCGCAGGCGGCCAGATCGTCGAACCCTACGACGCTGATGTCGTCGGGGATGCGCACGCCGCGCGACTGGAGGGCCTTGTAGGCGCCGAAGGCTTGCAGGTCCGTTCCGGCGAAGATTGCGGTGGGCGGCTCGGGCAGGTCCAGCAACTCGAGCGCCGCTGCCCGGCCACTCGGCGGAAAGTGGTCGCCGAAGCGCAAGAGCTCGGGATCAGGGGTGATCCCCGCGCGTTCCAGCGCAGCGCGATAGCCACCAAGCCGGGCCTGGGTGCACAGCAGGTTCGGCAATCCGGCGATCATCGCGATCCGCCGATGTCCCAGCTCGACCAGGTGCTCGGTCGCGGCCAGGCCGCCGGCCCAGTTGGTCGACCCGATCGAGGCGATGTCCGGGTCCGGATCGCCGATCGGATCGATCAGCACCAGCGGAACACCCAAGGCGTCCAGCCGCTCGCGCTCGGCGCTCCCCAGGTCGGAGACCGCCAGCAGGACGCCGTCCGAGTGCCGCCCGGCAAGGTTGTCCAGCCAACGCTGAGCATCGGCTTGAGCGCTGTGCACCGCAGAGACCACCAGGCCGATGCCGGCTTCCCGGCAGGCATCCTCCGCACCCCGGATGATCTCGACCGACCACGGCGTCGCCAGCTCCTTGATCACCAGGTCGACCAGTCCGGCCCGAGGCTGCTTCCCGCTGGGCCGCCGCTGGTAGTTGTGCGACCGGAGCACCTCGCGAACCCGCTCGCGGGTCTCCGGGGCCACCTCCGAGCGGCCGTTCAGAACTTTCGACACGGTCGGGGCCGAGACGCCGGCGGCTCGGGCGATGTCGGCGATCTTCACGCGGTCCGCCTTGGCCACTGTGACTCCCAACAGAAATTTTCGGACCCCTCCCCGACATTTTACACGCGCCAGCCGCGACTGGATTTCCGTCGCGGAGCGTGCCTTGGTGCGGCCGAGATCTTGACGTGGATCGAACCGGACCTTAGCGTTCGAGTCGAAAGATTCTGAAACTTTCATGATCATCATTTCACGCGGCTCCGCGGGCCCATCCTCCGTCCGCGCCCCCGCCACACAGGCGCACCACCGATGTCCGCCTGCCCGCCGTCAGCAGTTCTCCCGTTGGCCGTGCCGCAGCGCGGTGCGCAGTTGGAGAGGGTTGTCATGAATCGTTCGTTTCGCCGCCGGTCCGCGGTGGCATCCATCGTCACCGCCCTTGCCGTCGTCGCCGGCTGTGGCTCGTCCGGACCAGGATCGAGCGGTGGCACTGACACCGCCACCGCGTGGATCCTGACCGGTCCGACCGAGGCCACCTTCAGGTCGTCGTTCGACGCCTGGAACAAGGCCCACCCGGATGAGCAGATCAAGGTGCAGTCCTTCGAGAACGACGCCTACAAGCAGAAGGTCCGCAGCGCCGTCGGCGCCGGGCAGGCACCGACCCTGATCTTCGGCTGGGCCGGAGGTGTCCTGAAGTCGTACGTCGACGCGGGCGCCGTCGACGACCTGACCGGTGCCGTCGGCCCGGACACCACGGGACATTTCCTCCCGTCGGTGACGAAGGTCGGCCAGATCGGCGACAAGCTCTACGCAGTACCGAACAACGGCGTCAAGCCGGCCGTCATCTACTACAACAAAGAGCTCTTCCAGCGGATCGGGGCCCAGCCGCCGGCCACCTGGGATCAGCTCCTGCAGCTTGTCCCACGGTTCCAAGCGGCCGGCATCGCCCCGATCACAGTCAGCGGGCAGGACAAATGGCCGTTGCTGATGTGGGAGGAGTATCTGGTCGACCGCATCGGTGGACCGGATGTCATGCGGCGAGTCCTCGCCAATACTCCGAACGCGTGGTCCGATCCGGCCTTCGTCCAGGCGAACACGATGATCCAGCAGCTGGTCGAGGCCGGCGGCTTCGTGAACGGCTTCTCGTCGATCTCCACCAAGACCGGAGCGGACGTCGCCCTGCTGTACACCGGCAAGGCAGCCATGAACCTGAACCTGCCCAGCGCCTACCAGACGATCCAGTCCGGCGATCCCGCGTTCCTGTCCGGCGGCAAGCTGGGATACCTCCCCTTCCCAGCAGTTGCCGGTGGCAAGGGCAACGCCAAGAACGTCGTCGGCAACCCGAGCAACTACTGGTCGGTGTCGGCCAAGGCCTCACAGCAGCAGAAAAAGATCGCACTCGACTATCTGCGCAGCGGCCTGACGACCGACGCCTACACGGACGCGCTCCTCAAGATCGGCCTCGTCCCGCCGACGACAGGGGTTCAGACCAAGCTCGCCTCCGCTTCTGACGCGCCGTACCTGACCACGATCTACGACTCCGCCCAGCAAGCCCCCAGCTTCCAGCTGTCCTGGGATCAGGCGTTGTCACCGGCGCAAGGCGACGCACTGCTGACGAACCTGCAGCAGGTGTTCCTCAAGCAGATCACGCCCGCGCAGTTCTCCGCCAACATGAACAAGACGCTGGGGTCGTGAGGACAGGGTGAACAACACCTCTCCCCGGACCGGCACCGGGGCGGCGCGGGGCTACCGCGCCGGCCCGAGTGCATGGTGGACCCTTCCTGCGCTCGCGTTCTTCGTGGTCTTCGCCCTGGTCCCCCTGGCCGGTGTCGCGGTGCTGAGCCAGATGGCATGGGACGGTCTCAGCGCTCCGCACTGGACCGGTCTGCGGAACTGGACCCGGGTGCTCGCTGATCCGGTCACCGGCCACGCGGCCCTGCTCAGCGTGAAGATCATCGTGCTGTCCTGGCTCGTCCAGACTCCGCTGAGCCTGCTTCTCGGCATCTTCACAGCGGGCCGGCAGCGCTATCGCAACGTCCTGGCAGTGCTGTACTTCGTACCGTTGCTGTTCTCGTCGGCAGCAGTGGCGATCGCCTTCAAGGCGATCCTCGACCCGAACTTCGGTATCAGCCGCGCGGTCAGCTGGCGCTTCCTGTCCCGGGACTGGCTCGGTGATCCGCAGCTGGTCCTGGCTGCGGTCGTCTTCGTGATCGCCTGGCAGTTCATCCCGTTCCACACGCTGCTGTACCAAGCCGGTGTCCGGCAGATCCCGGCGTCACTCTACGAGGCGTCGATGATCGACGGCGCGGGTCCTGTGCAGCAGTTCCGGTGGATCACGTTGCCGCAACTGAAGTACACGCTGGTGACGTCGTCGACGCTCATGGTGGTCGGTTCGCTGACCTACTTCGACGTGGTGTTCGTCCTCACCGGAGGCGGTCCGGGCTACAGCACCCGGCTGTTGCCGCTGGACATGTATCTGACCGGCTTCTCGGCCAACGACATGGGCGGAGCGAGCGTGCTCGCCGCGATCCTCGTGGTCGCCGGGCTGCTGCTGGCCGTCGGTTTCACGCGCTTGTCCGGGTTCAACCGGATGCAGAGCCAGCAGGAGGGATTGTGATGCTCGACCTGGAGACGCAACCATCGACGCCCGTCGACCTGCCCGTCGATTCCGGCCGCCCGGCCGCAGTACGCCGCTATCGCGGCAACGTACCGGGAGCGATCGGAGGACTTGTCTGGCTGGCGATCGTCATCGTCCCGATCTACTTCATCGTCGTGACGAGCTTCCGCAGGCAAGCCGGATTCTTCGCTGGCAATCCACTGGCCCTGCCGTCCGACCCGACTCTCGACAACTACGCGGCGGTGATCCAGCACGACTTCGTCCGGTACGTCGCGAACAGCGTGATCGTCACCGCGGCCGCGGTCGCGGTAACGCTGGCGGTATCGCTGCTGGCGGCGTACACCGTGGTCCGGGGCGCCGGCCGGACGGTCCGGTTCGTGTTCTCGGTCTTCCTGCTCGGGCTGGCCATCCCGCTGCACGCGACGATCATCCCGCTGTACTACCTGATCACCCGCCTGCGGCTCTACGACAGCCTGCTCGGGCTGATCCTGCCGTCGGTCGCGTTCGCGATCCCGGTCACCGTTCTGATCCTGGTCAACTTTCTCCGCGACGTACCGCAAGAACTGTTCGAGTCGATGCGGATGGACGGCGCCTCCGAATGGCAGACGCTCATTCGCCTCGCGCTGCCGCTGGTCCGGCCGGCCCTGGTCACGGTGGCCATCTACGACGGATTGACTGCCTGGAACGGCTTCCTCTTCCCGCTGATCCTGACGCAGAGCGAGTCCCGACGCGTACTCCCCTTGTCGCTGTGGGCCTTCCAGGGCGAGTTCACAGTGCAGATTCCGGGCGTGCTCGCCGCCGTGGTGCTCTCGACCTTGCCGATGGTCGTCCTGTACGTGCTCGGCCGGCGCTACCTCGTCACCGGCCTGACCGCAGGGTTCAGCCGATGAGCCCCGGCGACGAGGTCGCACTGACGGTGGCCGGCAGCGAGTTGGTGACACGGGCGGGGGAAGCAGTTCGGCTTCGCGGCGTGGGTCTGGGCGGATGGCTCAGTATGGAGAACTTCATCACCGGGTACCCCGCGACCGAAGAACTGCAGCGACGGGCCCTGCGCGAGGTGCTGGGCGAGAAGGTGTACGACGCCTTCTTCGACCGCTTCTACGAGACCTTCTTCGCCGACGCCGATGCGGCGTACCTGGCGTCACTGGGCCTCAACTGTGTGCGCGTGGCAATCAACTACCGGCACTTCGAGGACGACGATCGGCCCAGGCACCTCAAGGACGAAGGATTCCGGCTGCTCGACCGTGCCGTCGACATCTGCACGCGGCACGGGCTGTACGTCGTCATCGACCTGCACGCCGCACCTGGCTTCCAGAACCAGCGCTGGCACAGCGACAACCCGACCCATACCTCGTTGTTCTGGCGTCACCGCGACTTCCAGGACCGAGTGGTGCACTTGTGGGAAGCGTTGGCGGACAGGTACCGCGACAGCCCCTGGGTCGCCGGTTACAACCTGCTCAACGAACCGGCCGACCCGAGCGGCGAGGTCGTCGGCGCGTTCTACACGCGACTCCGTACGGCGATTCGCGCGATCGACCCGGAGACGGTGCTGTTCCTGGACGGAAACCGCCATGCGACCGAGTTCGGTCTGTTCGGTGAGCCATGGCCGAACACCGTGTACAGCGTGCACGACTATGCCCTGGCCGGCTTCGCCGACGCCGGCGACTACCCGGGGATCTCGCGCGGCCGCTACGTCGACCAGGACACGGTCGAGGCGAAGTTCCTGGAGCGCACGCAGTACATGCGTGAGACCGGAACACCGATCTGGGTCGGAGAGTTCGGCCCGGTCTACTCGGGTAACCAGGGGCGGGACGAGTCCCGGTACCGCCTGCTTCATGACCAACTGGCTGTCTACGATCGGTACGGCGCCGGCTGGAGTCTGTGGACGTACAAGGACATCGGGCTCCAGGGACTCGTGTACGCCGCGCCTGAATCGCCGTATCTGCGGCAGATCGCGCCGCTGCTGGCCAAGAAGGCACGACTCGGCGTCGACGCCTGGGGATCCGTGGACACCGATGTCCGGCACCTGCTCGACCCGATCGAGCAGACCTTCGACGAGGAGTTCCCGGACTTCGATCCGGTTCCGTTCGGCCGGCGCCAGTGGATCGCCACGCTGGTCCGGCACATCCTGCTCGCCGAACCGCTGGTCGACGAGTTCGCCCGCTCGTTCGCCGGCCTCGGAATCGAGCAGGTCCAAGAGCTCGCCGACTCGTTTCGGCTCGATCGCTGCCTGACCCGCGATCGGCTCGCCACCGCGGTACGGCTCCAATGAGCAGTCACGTGGTCCGAGCAGCACAGATTGACCCGTCCATACCAGCTTTGAGGGAAGGTTGAGGACCAGATGGACAGCACGTCTACCGAAAGCAGCGGGATCTCTCGCCGTACCGTGATCCAGGCCTCCATGGCAGCCGGTCTGCTGACCGGGCTGTCGGCCACCGCCGGCACCACCGCGTACGCGGCCGATCCGGCCATCAGCGCAGGCATCGACGCCACGAAGAAGTCCGCCCCGATCCTCCCGTACGTCTACGGCGCCTTCATCGAGCACATCGGCACGCTCGTCTACGACAGTCTCTGGTCGGAGGTGCTGGCCGACCGGAAGTTCTACCTCGCGGTCGACACGCAGAGTCCCAACACCAGGAAATGGCGGCCGGTTGGCCCGGCCGCCGATGTCACCATGGACACGAAGGATCCGTACGTCGGCGAGCAGTCGCCGAAGGTCGCGCTGAGCCGGTCCGAGACCCGGGGCATCAAGCAGACCGGACTGGGCCTCGCTGCCAAGGCCTACGTCGGCCGGGTGGTGATTGCAGGCGACCCGGGCACGCACGTCGTCGCCACGCTGTCGTGGGGCGACGGACCAGGACAGAGCCAGAGCGTGGCTGTCACGGTCAAGAAGGGCTGGGCAACGGTTCCGCTGCGGTTCGTCTGCCGCGCCGCGACGACGACCGGCAGCCTGGAGATCTCCGGCACCGGTACTGGCACGTTCCGCGTCGGCGCCGTGTCGCTGATGCCCGGCGACAACGTCAAAGGCTTCCGGAAGGACACCATCGACCTGCTCCGCGGTCTCGGCGGCTTCTGGCGGTTCCCTGGTGGAAACTTCGTCTCGGGCCACGACTGGCAGAACGCGATCGGTGACCCCGACCTGCGACCGACGACGTTCGACCCCGACCGCAACCAGGCGCAATCCAACGACGTGGGCACCGACGAGTTCCTGGCGATGTGCGACCTGCTCGACACCGAGCCGTACCCCTGCGTGAACACCGGCTTCGGGTCCGCGCGCGAGGCCGCGCTGATGGTCGAGTACGTCAACGGTGCCCCGGACACCCCGATGGGTGCACTGCGGTCCGCGAACGGTCACCACAAGCCGTACGGGGTCAAGTACTGGGCCGTCGGCAACGAGATGTTCGGCTTCTGGCAGCTCGGCTACATGACACCGGCCCACTACATGATCAAGCACAACCTGTTCGCCGACGCGATGCGGAAGGTCGACCCCTCGATCGCCATCGTCGCGGTCGGCGGCTTCCCGGCCAGCATGACGGTCCACCGGCTGCCCTTCTACATCGACCCGAGCAGCCGGCAGATCGTGCAACCCACGCCGGTGAAGGTCGAGTACGGCTCCCTGACCGACTGGAACCACCGGCTGCTGACGAGCAGCTCGGGCAAGTTCGACGTCATCTCCGAGCACTGCTACGGGACCACCCAGCGTTTCGACCTCGACCAGGGCAAGTACGTCGATGTGAGCCCGGCGGAGTCCATGGTGGACTCGTGCCGCCGGGGTGCCAACTACATCAAGTCCGTGCGCGAGAACTGGGAGCTCTACAAGCCCGACTTCCCGGAGCTCGAGCAGAACCAGATCAAGGTCAGCATCGACGAGTGGGGGTTCCAGAAGGCCTCCGGGATGAAGCAGCTGTTCGGCCTGGCGATGATGCTGCACGAGATGTTCCGGGCGAGCGACTTCATCACGATGGCGGCGTACACGATGGGGGTGTCATGGCTGTCGTACAACAAGACCGACTCGACCTACAGCGCTGCGGGTGTGCTGTTCAAGCTCTACCGGGAGAGGTTCGGCGTCACGCCGGTCGACATCACCGGTAGCTCGCCGCAGCCCGCGCCCAACTTCCCGCCGGGCGGCGACCAGCCGACCGTCAATGCCGGAAGTCCGACCTACCCGGTCGACATGATGGCGACGCTCTCGGCCGACGGCCGCACGTTGACCGTGGCAACCGTCAACGCGACCGCCGATGCCCAGGACATCGACCTCTCGTTCAACGGCTTCAACGCCCGCCCGAACGGCAAGCTGTGGCGGCTCACCGGCACCACCCTCGACGCAACCAACAGGGTCGGCCAGCCACCGCAGGTAACGGTCGCGGAGCTCGCCTTCGACACCCGCGCCAACGTCCTGTCCGCAGCGCCGTACAGCGTCGAGATCCGTTCCTTTACCCGAGCCTGACCCGAGCGGAACGAATCCCGCCCCTCCGTACGCGCGGCCGGCCGGCAACCGGCCGCGCGAGCGGGGCCTCGGTAAGATCATACGTATGGTGAAGGAGCCGGTTCCCGCGATGAAGTTCCTCCCGCGACGTCTGCCTGTGGGCCGGCTCGGGGTTTCGGTCGTTGCCGAGCTCGTGGATCTGATTGTGACGGGACGGCTGAAGGAGGGCGATCTGCTGCCTCCGGAAGCCCCACTGAGCGAACATTTCGGGGTGAGCCGGACGGTGTTGCGTGAGTCGGTGAAGCGGCTCGAGGAGAAGGGCCTGGTGACCGTCTCGCAAGGTCGGGGTACGCAGGTGCGCGCGCCGGGGTACTGGAACATGCTCGATCCGGTCGTGCTTTCGGCCCTGATCGACAACGACGAGAGTCTCGGCGTCCTCGACGAGCTGACGGTCGTGCGCGCAAGCCTCGAGTCGGCGATGGCAGGAGCGGTGGCCGGGTCCCACAACGCCGACGAGCTGAGACGCCTGGAGAACGCGTTGACGGCCATGCGGGAGAGCGAGTCGGAGACGGACTCGTTCCGGCAGGCGGATGTGATCTTCCATTACGCGGTCATGGAGATCTCTGGCAACCGCCTGGCGGAGAACATCGCCAAGCACATTTACAAACGAGCCGTGGAGTCCAGCCGATACCAGGGCATCAACCCGCCCGACGCGGTGGCCGTCACCCTGAAGGAGCACGAGGCGATCGTCAAGGCCATCGCGCGAAACGACGTGGCCGCCGCCCAGAAGGCGATGCATACTCACATCCACGGGTCGTGGGAGCGCCGACGGCTGTCCGACCACGCTCCCCGGCCGCGCGGCCGCAAGCGGAGTCAGAAGAGGTCGTAGACCTCGGCGGCGCTGCCACCGAGCACCCGCCGACGCTCAGCCTCGGACAGGTCCGTCAACAGGCTGTCCACGGCAGACTTCCAGACCGCCGCCCCTCCGCCGAGTTCGGCCAGCGGCCAGTCCGAGCCGTACAGGAGACGATCGGGTCCGAACGCCTCGAGGGCGATCGACACGCGGTCGGCCAGATCCTCCGCACGCCAGGATCCCGGTGCCAAGCCGGAAACGAGGCCCGACACCTTCGCGGCGACGTTCGGACGGCGAGCCAGTTCGCGCAGCCCAGCTGCCCAGTCGGTCGTGTCCTCCGCGAGGCCCGGCGGACCGCCCAGGTGGTCGAGCACGCAGCGCAGCCTCTCGTGACGACCACTCACGAGCGCCGCCTGAGGGAGCTGCCACTCGCGGACGACGAGGTCGAAGCACAGGCCCTCTCGATCGAGTGCGGCGAGGCCGAGGTCGACGTCCGCCCGCAACATCCACTCGGGATCGGGATCGATGTGTACCAGATGCCTCACACCGACTACGGGAACGGTCGCGTTGTCGCGGATCCGCTCGAGCTGGGGACCGACTTCCGCGGTGAGGTCGACCCACCCGACCACGCCCGCGACCACCGCCGGATCCAACTGAGCGAGCCGGATGCTCTCCGTCAAGCTGTTGCTCGACTGGACGACGACCGCACGCTCGAGTCCGGTCGAGGCGAGCATCGCTTCCAGGTCCGATGAGCCGAAGTCGCGGGCAATCGGGCCCATGGTCTGTGGATCGATCCAGTCCTGCGGGTCCAGAGCTCGATCCCACAGGTGCACATGGGCGTCGATGCCTACGGTCATCCGAGGTGCCACACTTCGTCCACGGGTTGCCACAACGCGCCGGGGTTCCGTTCCTCGGCAATCCTTACCTGGCACGGATCGGTGTGCGTCCACCACTCCTGCGAGATCGGGTCGTCCGCGATCCGTTGCATGTCAGTGTCGTGATCGTCGCCGACGTACTCGTAGTACGCGAACAAGATGTCGCCGAAAACGAAGATGCTGTAATTGCGAACATTGCACTCGACGAGCTTCTGCTCAACGCCCGGCCAGACGGCGCGGTGCAGCGCCAGGTACTCCTCGCGCTTCTCGGGATGCACACCGACTACGAAGGCCCGGCGCTCCGGCTCGCGCGTCACGAGACCGGCCTCAGCGGCACAGCAGGCACGTCGATCACGTCCGGCTCGGCCACCAGCCGCAGAGCGGCGCGCCCAGGGCGGATGTGCGGTCCTGTCGATGCGGGAGCGGTCGCCGCGGAGTTGCCCGGTGACAACTGGGATTCGTCCACCAGGATGCCGATGCCCGGGCGGTCGCCCAGGATGATCCCGCCGTCGTCGAACTCCTGGTCGACGTCCAGACCGACAGGGAAATGGAGATCCTGGACCTCGTAGGTCAGCAGGTTCGGTACGGCGGCGGCCGCGTGCGCGATCGGGTTCGCGTTGTACGCGACGGGGCTCACCGGCAGGTCGTGTCCATGCGCCAGCATCGCCACCCGGAGGAAGTGGGTGATCCCCCACACGTTGCCCACCTGGACGACGTCGACGGCCTTGGCGTCGAGCAGCGGGCGATACTGCTCGAGCCCGGTCAGGTTCTCGCCGCTGGCGATCGCGGCACGCACCTTTCCGCGCAACGCGGCCAGTCCGGCCGCATCCCAGCGGCGGAGCGGCTCCTCCACCCAGGTGAGGTCGAGCCGCTCCTCGATAGCGGCCACATACCGGGCGGCCTGTGCCTGGTTCCAGGACTCGTTGGCATCGAACATGAGCGCGGGCCGGCGGGAATTACAGCTCAGCACGTCACGGACGATCTCCAGCCGAGGCAGGTCACGATCCAGGTCGCGGCCGCCCTTGACCTTGCCCGCCTTGAACCCACGATCCGCGAACCGGCCGTAGAGTTCGGCGATCTCCTCGTTGGTCAGGCCGTACTCGAGGCCGGACGCGTAGCCGGGGACGAAGCGTTCACGCGCACCGAGAGTCCGCCAGAGCGGCTCGTCGGCCGCCTTGGCCTTGAGATCCCACAGCGCCATGTCGATGGCCCCGATGGTGCCGAACACAGGCCCGGCATGACCGGTCTTGAACACCCAGTCGAGCATCCGGTCGTACAGGGCCACGACCGATCGCGGGTCCTCGCCGTCGACGGCGGGGAAGACACGCTCGATGTCGGCGTGCGGGCCGACGCCGACTCCTTCGATGCCGGCGTCGGTCTCGATGATGAGGACGGGGACCGGCGTCGTGTCGCCGCTCTGTACGCCGTTGACGTCGCCGGTGACTCTCCCCCAGTCGTGAACAGTGCTCAGACTGCGATATCCAGTGATCTTCATAGGTAGTTCTCCTTGAGAGCCGGGGCGGTCATTCCTTGGTTCCTCCCGCTGTCATTCCGGCGACGAGGAACCGTTGGGAGAAGAGGAAGACGACCAACACCGGCAGGATCGACACGATCGTCGCCAACGCCAGGGTGGGCAGCTGGATGGAGTCTGATCCTGCCGAGCTGGGATTGAACGCGGGGGTCGCGGCCAACAGCGAGGTGAGGCCGACCTGGACGGGGTAGCCGTCACTGGAGGGCAGCATCACGAACGGGAGGAAGAAGTTGTTCCAGTTCTGCACGAAGCTGAAGAACGCGACCAGGGCGACGATCGGCGCGCCCAGCGGAAGGGCGATCCGGGTGAAGACCTGGACCTCGGTGCAGCCGTCGATGCGGGCCGCCGCGAGCAGGTCACGCGGGATGCTCGTCGAGAAGTAGATGTAGGTGAGATATACGCCGAAGGGAAAGAAGGACATCGGCAGGATCACCGACAGCGGGCTCCCGATCAAGCCGATGCCGTTCAGCTCCAGGAAGATCGGCAGCACCAGTGCGGTGCTGGGGATGAGCATGACGACCAGGGTCAGCACCAGGAGTGCCCTGCGCAGTTTGAACTCGGTGAGCGCGAGCGCGTATCCGGCGGGGATGCTCACGAGGAGGGTGATCACCAGGGCGCCGACCGCATAGACAGCGGAGTTGGCGATCCAGGTCGTGACCGCGCCGTCCTGGAAGCCGAACAACTGATGCCAGTTGGCGACGAGGTCGTGCCATGACCCCACGGAGAACGGGTTCGAGACAGTCAGCGCCTTGGCGGACTTGGTGACCGAGAGGAGCAGCCAGACGATCGGAATGGCGAAGAACAGGACGAAGAGGGTCATCACGACACCCGCGATGGTTCGTCCGCTCCATCCTCGGAGATTCGCGCGGCGGCGTTCGGTGGAGAGTGCCGGCATACTCATTCCTTATCGAAGAGGCCGCCGCGGGTCACGAACACCCAGGACAGCAGGAGCGCGACGACCAGCAGGATGAGGGAGATGGCGGCTGCGCCGTTGAAATCGTTCTGCTGGAACGCGTACTGATAGGCGAGCTGATTCAGCGAGTAGTCGTTGGGGACCACCGCGTTGCTGGCCTGGCTGAGCAGTTGCGGTTCGACGAACAGTTGCGTGCCGGCCGCCAGCGACATGACGCCCATGTAGGCGATCCACTTGCGGAGCATCGGCAGCTGGATCCGGAGCGCGATCTGTACTGCGCTCGCGCCGTCGACCTGGGCCGCCTCGATCACCTCGGCGCTGATGTTGTTCAGCGCGCCGTACATGATCACGATCCACCCGCCGGCTCCGGTCCAGAACGCGATGATCGCGAAGATCGCCGGCAGGTTCCCGGGCTGGATGACCGCGACGAAACTGTCGAACCCAAGCGCTCGGAGCAGGCCGCTGACCGGGCTGGCTGTCGGGTCGAGCACGAACAGCCAGAGCAGGACACTGGATGCGCCGGCGAGAGCGCCGGGGAGGTAGAAGATGAAGCGCAGCCCCGTGCTCGCCCAGCGGAGACGCACGGCGTGGACGAGCAACGCCAGACCCACAACGAACACGACGAGCCCCACGAGCCAGATGAGGAGATAGGTCGTCACATGGAGCACGGCCGGCCAGAACCGGAAGTCGCCGACGACCTTCGTGAAGTTGCCGAGGCCGGCGAATCCGCCGTCAGCATTCGTGAACGCCAGCACGACCGCGTACAGCGAAGGAACGACCCCGAAGGCCAGCGCAAGCAGTGCGTAGAGCGACACGAAGGCGTAGCCGATCGGCGTGCGACCGGGTGCACGGCCGTCCGGCCGGGCTGGTCGCCGGCGCTCGGAGGCGCCGGCGGTCAGCTGGTCGCTCGGTGGAGCGATGGTCATTTCAGTTCACCGAATATCCGTTGACCTTGGCCTGGTTCGCGATTGCCTGCTGCCACGTCGGCAGCAGTTCGACGATCGACTTGCCACCGGTGACTGCCGTGGTGATCGTCTTCGCCCAGATCGCTTCCTGGCTGAAGATGCCGTAACCCCAGCCGTCCCACACCTGCGAGGCGGCGGTGACCACCGGCTGCATCGAGGTCGCGAAGTACTTGCTGGACTCCTGCTTCGCCACCCACTTCTCGGCGGCCGGCGCATAGGCGGGATAACCCGGTGCGACATTCACCTGGTAGTCGTCGGCAGTGGTGACGAACTGGACGAACTTCTCGGCAGCCGCGAGGTTCTTGGAATGACTGGAGATGAACCACGTCCCGCCGCCGACGTTGCCGGTGACGGGCTTGTCCTCGCCCTTCCACGGCAGCGGCGCGGCGATGCCGAGTTGCCCGGCGGGCACATTCAGGGACTGCGGGTTGTTGAAGATCGCCCCGGCGTACCAGGCCGGCCCGGGCATCATCAGCACCTTGCCCGAGTACTTCTTCACGAACTCCGGGGTGAAGACACTCACGACGGGAACGGTTCCGTTCCCACGGAGCGTGTCGAGCATCGACGCCGCCCGCTTGCACTCGGTCGTGTCGGTGTTGACCGTGACCGCCGTGGGACCGGTGACGTCGTTCGCCTGGCATTTGCTGGCCCACAGGAAGACCTCGGGCGTCCACGCGTCACCAGCGGTTCCGATGATGTACCCGGGATGCTGCTTCGCCACCTTCTCTCCGAGCGCCTGGTACTCCTCCCAGGTGGTTGGAACGGCGTAGCCGAACTGGTCCATCAGCTTCTTGTTGTACCAGAGAACAGCCTGCGCGAGATCGTTGCGGACGCAGTACACCTGGCCGTCCACGGTGCAGGGGTTGAGCGATCCTTCCGTGAACTTCGCGAGCGTGTCACCAGGGACCAGACCTTTGTTCAGCACGGCCGCGAATGCCTGCTTGCCGCCGCTCTTCTGACTTGCCCACGCCGCGTCGTTGTTCTGACTGGAGAAGACGACGTCCGGCCAGCCGCTGCCGGCCCGGTCGAAGAGCTGCATCTTCGTACGGAACGAGTTGGATCCGTTCGCCGAGCCGTCGTACGAGACGACCTGGATCTTGGTGTCCGGATTGGCCTTCTGGAACGCCTTCGCAGCGGCCTGACGGTCGGCGTCCACCCAGACCGTGATCGTCGAGGAGGTGTCCTGCTTGGCTTCGGGGAAGCCGCGCGACCCGCTCGCCGAGCTGGTACCGCTGCCGCATCCGGCGAGGGCCAGGAGTGCGGTTGCGGCGCAGACCCCGGCGACGATCAACGCCGACCTACGGCGTGAAGGAGCCACCGTGTGGATTCCGACCATGAGATGTCCTTGTCTTGTCGACTCCGGTGACGACCGGAGTGGATCGTGGCCCGACTATAGGGCATACGTATGACGTTTTACCATTGCGGTCGTCACCTGAACAGAGGTGAAGTGGGTCAGCGGCCGAGCCACCCGCCGTCGACCGGAAGGATCGTCCCGGAGACGTAGCGGGCGGCATCCGAGGCCAGGAAGACGGCAGCGCCCGCGATGTCGTCCGCCGTACCCCATCGCCCCGCCGGTATCCGCTCGAGAATGCCCCGGGAGCGGTCGGGATCATCCTGCAATGCCTGGGTGTTGTCGGTTGCGATGTAACCGGGAGCGATGCCGTTCACCGTCACGCCGCGTCCCGCCCATTCGTTGGACAACGCGCGGACCAGCCCGGCCACGCCGGACTTGGCGGCCGTGTAGCCCGGTACGTTGATGCCGCCCTGGAACGACAGCAGCGAGGCCGTGAAGACGATGCGGCCGTACTCTGCCTGCAGCATCCGCCGCCCCAGGATCTGGCTGAGCACGAATGTGCTGGTGAGATCGACCTCCAGCACCTCGTCGAACCAGTCGAGGGGGTGCTCGGCAGCGGGGGCACGGCGGATGGTTCCGGCATTGTTGACCAGGATGTCCACCTGCCGATCGGCCGCTGCAAGCGATTCGGCGAACTCGATCACCGCTGTGCGGTGTGCGAAGTCCACGCGGTACCCGGAGAAGTCGCGGCCGAGCCGGCGTACGCGGTCTCCGATCACCGACGACGCGGGGTCGAGAGTGGCCGACACCCCGACGATGTCGGCACCGGCGGCAGCCAGAGCCTCGGCGACAGCGAACCCGATCCCGCGCTTCGCGCCGGTCACCACAGCGAGGCGTCCGGTCAGATCGAACGGACTCATGACGCGCTCAGCTCGACGAGCAGCTTCATCGCCTGCCCTGCTTCGAGGACACCGAACGCCGACTGGACCTCGGTCAGCGGCACGATGCCGGTCACCAGCTGCTCCGTCGGTATGGTGCCCTCGGCAATGAGTTCGGCGGCGAGTTCGAAGTCCTGTCGCTGGTAGACCCGCGCACCGAGGATCCGCAGCTCCCGCCAGAACACCCGATGGAGGTCCAGCGGGCGGGGTTGCGGATGGATGGCGACCACAACGAGAGTCCCGCGGACCTTGACCAGATCAGTGGCGCCCTGAACTGCGGCGGCAGAGCCCGAGACCTCGAACACGACGTCCGCGCCTGCGCCATCCGTCCACTCCTCCACCCAGGCGGCCTGATCGACGGACGAGGGATCCAGCGTCGCGAGTCCCAGCCGAGCGGCGGTAGCCCTGCGAGCCGGATCGATCTCAGCGATCACGACCTCGGCGCCGAACGCGACAGCAACGGTCGCGATCAACACCCCGATGGGGCCGGCTCCGATGACGACGGCCTTGTCGCCGGCCCCGAGCTCCGACCGGCGTACGTCGTGAACCGCGACTGCGACCGGCTCCACGAGCGCGGCGTCTCGCAGCGAGACCCCGGACGGCAGTCGCACCAGCGTCGACGCCGGGACGTTCCAGTACTGCTGGAGGGCGCCAGGGCTGTCGATGCCGATGAAGTCCAGGTGCTGGCAGATGTGCTCGTTCCCGGCCCGGCAGGCGGGACACGTGCCGTCCCAGACGAGCGGCATGACGGTCACCGCGTCACCGATCGACCAGCCATCGATACCGGGGCCCAGGTCGACGATCGTGCCCGACATCTCGTGCCCGATGGTTGCCGGCTTGCTGACGCGGCCGTCCATGTCACCGTGGAACACGTGCAGGTCGGTGCCACAGATGCCGACGTACGCCACGGCGATCCGGACCTCCCCCGGACGAAGCTCGGCGGGTTCGCGCTCCTCGACCGCCATCGTCCGGGCGCCCACATAGTTCACGGCCAACATCGCTCTCACTTCCTTCCCGCTCGGCGCCGCGGCCGGACCGGCCGACGGGCTTGCGCAGCCTAACCCAGAATCCACGCAAACATAATACGTATGCTGAAACGCGATACACTCCGCGTCCATGCACAACGACCAACTGCCCGGCGCATCGACGCCGCCGATGCCGACCCGTAGCCTGCGCACCGGCCACCACCTCACAGAGCTGGGCCTGGGCGCCGCCCAGTTCGGCAACCTGTTCACGGAAACGACCGACGAGCGATCGACGCGCGCCGTCAAGGCCGCACTCGAAGAGGGGATCCGCTACTTCGACACCGCACCGCACTACGGCCTGGGTCTTTCCGAACGCCGGCTCGGACAGGCCCTGGACGACACCGACGCCGATGTCCTCGTCTCGTCGAAGGTGGGGCGCCTGCTGATGGAGAGCCCGGAGACGGCCGATCGGCTCGACGACGACGGGTTCGTCGTACCTGCGACGAAGCGGCGGGTCTGGGACTTCAGTCGCGACGGGATCCTCCGTTCCGTGGAGCAATCACTCGCGCGCCTCGGCACGGACCGGCTCGACATCGCCTACCTGCATGATCCGGACGACCACTGGGCGGAGGCCTCGTCCAGCGGAATCGCAGCCCTGATGGAGCTACGGGATCAGGGCGTCGTCGGCGCCATCGGCGCCGGCATGAACCAGTCGGCGATGCCGGCCGAGTTCGTCCGGCAGACGGACATCGATGTCGTCATGGTCGCCGGGCGGCTCACAGTCCTCGACCAGTCAGCTCTGGACGATCTGCTGCCTGTTGCCCTCGAGCGTGGCGTCGGCGTGGTCGCCGCAGCGGTCTACAACTCCGGTCTGCTCAGCACGGCGACCGTGGACAGCTCCGCGCACTTCGATTACGGACAGGCGCCGAGAGCCGTCGTCGAGCGGGCCACCCGCGACGCCGAGGTCTGCGGACGGCACGGGGTGAGCCTTCCCGCGGCCGCCGTCCAATACCCCCTACGTCATCCCGCGGTCGTCTCGGTGGTAACCGGCATGCGCACCGAGGAGCACGTGCGCAGTACGGCGAAGAGGTACCGGGAGGAGATCCCGGAATCGCTGTGGGAGGAGCTGCACTCGAGCGGTCTCGCCCCAGATCCGGCCCGGACGAGCTGAGCACATCCACGGTGTACGACCTCTTGTCGCAAACATCATACGTATGCTAACTCTGTTCCGGGGTATCGACGCCCCCTAGAACAGGAAGCGATCGAACATGACATTGAGGTCTGAATCGCGACGCTCGATGACCACGTCCAGACGCCGCAGGGCGGCCGTCCTCGCACTGCTCGGCGCCGGCGCCGTCATCGCCGCGGCGCTCAGCCCGGTGAGTGCGCAGGCCGCGCCCGCGACGGTCTACTACGCAGCGCCGGACGGCAAGGACTCCGCCCACTGCAGCCAGGCGAAGCCGTGCTCGCTGCAGCGGGCGCAGAAGGTGATCCGCCCGGCCGTGAAGCACGGCGACGTCACCATTCAACTTGCTGACGGCAACTATCGCCTCGACGCCCCGCTCCGGTTCGGAGCCGACGACGGCGGCGGCGACCATACCATCCACTGGACCGCCGCGCCCGGCGCTCACCCGGTCATCACGGGAGCGTCCAAGGTCACCGGCTGGTCCAAGTCCGACGCCGGCCCCGGGATCTGGGTGGCCGACACCCCGAGCGGCCTGGACACCCGTCAGCTGTACGTGAACGGCGTGATCGCTCCGCGCGCCTCCATCCGCCTCGCCAACGCGGACGTCACCCCGACGGCGACGGGGATCACCATCAAGAATCCCGCCCTCAGCTATCTCGCCACGCTTCCCGACCAGAGCCGGATCGAGTTCGAATCACTGGGGGACTTCACCAACCGGTACTCGCCGGTCCAGAGCATCAGCCCGACCGAGATCACGATGGCGCAGCCGGCCTGGAACAACAACACCTGGGGCTGGGACACGGTCCAGAGGTCGTTCCTCGCCGGGCCGTCCTGGTACCTCGACAACTCGCTGAGCTTCCTCACCCAGGTCGGTCAGTGGTACATCGACCCGACCGGCGGAAAGCTCTACTACAAGCCGGCCGCCGGCGTGGACCCGAACCAGCTGGACGTGGAACTCCCCCGGCTGCAGTCCCTGATCAGCATTGGCGGCACCTACGACAAGCCGGTCACCGGACTCGCGTTCGAGGGCATCCAGTTCTCCGGGACGTCGTGGCTCGGCCCGTCGGTCGACGGGTACGCCGACCAGCAGAACGGACTGTTCATCAAGGGCGCCTACGACTACCGCCCCGCCGACGCGTTCACGAGTTGCTCGCGCGGCTGCGAGATGTTCGAGCGGGCACGCACCTCGTGGTTCCAGGAGCCGGCTGCGGTGCAGGTGTCGGCCGCCAGCCGTGTCTCCTTCACCGCGAACACGTTCACCAACCTCGGCCAGTCGGCCTTGGGGATCGGGAACGATGCCAACGCAACCGTGACCGGACTCGGGCTCGGAGCGAGCGACATCGATGTGGTCGGCAACCAGTTCACCGAGAACAGCGGCCACGGCGTCGCGGTCGGCGGCGTACTGCCCGACGCACACCACCCCAGCGACCCGCGGATGACCAACCGGGACATCCTGATCGAGAACAACACGATCAACCGGGTCGGGGTGGACTACAAGGACAACAGCGGCATCCTCAGCACCTACGTCACCGGTGCCAGGATCCTCCACAACGAGGTCTCCAACGTCCCGTACGACGGCATCGACACCGGCTACGGCTGGGGCATCAACGACGCCGGCGGGTCGAACGACTACGTCGACCGCGGCTACTACAACTGGAACAGCCTGTACACGACACCGACCACGCTCAAGGACAACCAGGTCGAGGGCAACCTCGTGCACAACACGAAGGCGCGCTTCGCCGACGGCGGATCGGTCTACAACCTGTCGGCGAGCCCCGGCACGGTGGTCAGCAAGAACTACCTGTTCAACATCTCGGGTGTCGGCCTGTACCTCGACGAGGGATCACGCTCGATGACGTACGAGAACAACGTGGTCCAGGGCGGTTCGTTCGTGTTCACCAACGCCTCCAGCCTGCGGAACAACACCAGCGACAACGTCATCCAGAACAACTGGTACAACTCCGGTGGCGCCTCCACGCCCAACGCCGCCGCACACAACAACCAGCTGATCAACAACGTGAAGATCAGCGGCGCCAACTGGCCCGCGGGCGCGCGTGACGTGATCTGCGCTGCCGGCGTCGCACCGCAGTACCGGACGTCGCTCAACGCGAACCAGTTCGGTTTCAGCGGCTGCCCGGTCGACGCGGCCGTCGCACCCGGACTGGCCACCGCCGGGACGTCCGCTGTCAGCTCGTACTTCGGCCAGAGCGGCGGAGCCTTCGGGATCGCAGCGGCCGGCGCCGACGTCTGGGGCGCCGGCGGTCAGCACGACGACCAGTTCGGTTCGATCTACCGGGCCGGCTCGCTCGCACCGCAGTCGAGCGTTTCCGCCCGGGTCGTTTCGGTCAACGACGCCAACGTCTGGGCCAAGTCCGGAGTCATGGTCCGCAACGACATGACGAAGGCGGGAGCCTCGGCCGGCTATGCCGTCGTCGCGGTCACCGCTCGCAACGGTGTCGTGTTCGAGTGGGACTCCAACGGCGACGGCTACCTGGACACCGACGCTCGCGCGAGTACCGACAACTACCGTCCGGTTTGGGTGCGGCTCAGCCGCTCCGGAACGTCGTTCAGCGCCTCCTACTCCTACGACGGCCAGAACTACGTGCCGATCGGCGCACCGGTAACCCTTACCTCGGCCGCGGCGCAGCAGGACGCAGGAATCTTCTCCACCTCGCACGACGTGACCCAGTCGGCAATCAACCAGTTCGACTCCGTTGCGTTCGCTGGATAGGCCGCGACTCGCGTCGCCGATCCGCCGCCGAAGGTGTACTGACCGATTGTCACGCAATCCGTAATGCACCGCCGACGCACCCGGTGACCGCAGGCCTTCCTCGCGTGGAAGGCCTGCGGTGTCGGGGTCGTGGGCTTGACGACGACGTTCACGCCGCGGGCGGCGAACTCGCTGGCAACTGCCCGGCCGATCTTGCGATCCGAGCCGGTAGCCCCGATCGCCTTGCCGGTGAAGTCCAGAGCGGAGTCCATCCTTGCGGTCGCGGCTGCCGCCACCGGCAGCGCCGGTATCGTCAACGCCCAGGCGCCGACACCAACCACCGGCGCGCAGGTCGTTGTCTACGAGGCGACCAACTCGCCTGCCGGCAACGCGATCCAGATCTTCGATCGGCCGCCCCCGGCTGATCCATGCACCCGTCTGCAGGTGGTTTCCCGCATCGCCCCGCTAGCAATCATGGGGGAGTGCGGTCCGGCACGGCACGCGTCAAGGGGGCCGACGGCGTACCTCCGGGATCTTCGACCCTTGACCCGCACCGCACCGAACCGAAGGTCGGCAGCTATCGAGGCGATGCGGGAGGTCTGCCCGCTTGGTTGACACGTAACCGTCAACCGCGGTCGAGGAGAGGCGTTGCGCGCTATCCTCGAAGGAGTTCAACGAGGAGGTGGTCTCCGTGTTGGCACAAGCCCCCCGTCTGCGGCTGTCGGGGCACGGTGAACGGCTTCGGCTCCGGCAGCGTGGTCCCTGGCACCAAGAGCCGCTAGAGGCTGTACGCGAGTGTTGTCGAGCGTCAATAGCTGTCGACAAGGCGCTTGGTGAGGCGATCCGTGAGGCTCGCGCGGGCGCCTCGTGGCCAGATGTTGGTCGGGTACTCGGGGTCGCCGAGAATGCCGAGACTGAGCAGGACGTTATCGATGCCCTCGCCGAGATGAAGCGCGAGGTGTGGCGTCGCTTCTGGGCGTAGCCCGCATGAGACGTTCGCCCGATGAGTCGGCATGTTGGCCGAGGCGTTGGCAGGCCACCGGACCGCCTACCGCCGTGGGAGGATTTTGGGAGCGAACCAGACGTAACAACGGTCTTGAAGCGGGTCCAACTCACAACAACCAGGAAGGCGAAAACGCCTTGTAGGTAAGGGAATGAGCGCCGTCCCGCGCAGGCCATCAATGCGACCCCGCCCACGGGATGGAAGAGGTCAGGCTACCAGCGTGACGCGGAGGGCTGCCCGCGTAGTTCAGACGTAGGCGTAAGTCCGTGACGCGGGTCGCCGTAGGATCGGCCACACTTGGTCTCATGAAATGGTCGCTCCGAGTTCCCCGGCGCAGATGGATGGTCCCGGTGTTCCTCGGGGTTGCAGCCCTCGCATTGGCCGGTGCATTCATGATCAACGTCGTAGACGAGTACAGCGATCGATCAGTGCTCAGAGCCAGAGGCCAACAGGTCACGGCCACCGTGACCGAAGTCCTCGAGTACAACAGGTCAGACGAGTCGCTAGAGGTTCGCGCCGCTCTGCCAGATGGCCGGCTAGTCGATGTCGACTTCGCCGCGAGCAACCAGCTCGGCACCAAGGTCGGGCAGCCCGTCCAGGTCACAATCGACCCAGGCGACTTACTCGTGAGCATGCCCACGGACCAGCTGAACAACGGACAATCCTTTGCGAGCAACTTGGCTGTAAACAGCGGGCCGTTCGCTCTTTTCGCAATCGGCTGCTTCGTCTTCACCTTCATCAGAGCCCGCGAGAGTTCCCGCCACGCTGACACGTAAGTGTCAACCATCGCTCGGCCGACCACCCCACCAGTACGACGGTTCGGCACGATCTACGGTTCGGGATTCAACGGGCAGCATCACGAACCACTAGCCGCGGTGTGCGGCACCCAGGACAACCAGGGCGGTCGACATGAGCCAGCGACTGCACTTGGATGACGCCTGCCAACGTCTCCACACCGAGTCCGCAACTGGTAGGACGTGGTTGCACGGCTGGTTGCAGTTCACCCACGGCCGAAGCCGTTCGAGCAGGTCGCAAGTCAGTGACTCGACGCTCAATCGGAGACAGGTGAACCCCCATGAACCAAGGGAGTTCAAGCTCATACCTCGTGGGCGAGGCGCCGGCCGGCGCGCGCCACGCAGCAAGAGCGCGGCGTTGTGGGTCATGATGAGCAGGTGCGTAACAACCTCTCGGCCGCCCCGAAGTGGGTTGTAGCCCTGATCATGGGGACCGGCTTCGGAGCTGGTATGGGGATCTTCATCAAGAACGACGGTTCGAGCTGGGCAGAGACCCTCGTCAGTGGGCTCATCCTGAGCGTCGCCTTCGGCATCCCCATGGCGTTCTTGTTCGACAAAGAGCAGCGCCAGATGCGCGCGGTCGCGGGCGACATCCCGACCGAAACGTGGAAGTCCGCGTATCGCGCTGCCGCGAGCGGTCCAATCCCCGAGGATCCAGAGGTCCGGGCGGCCGCTCTGCGAATCGCCACTCACCAACTGCGGCAGGACGGACAGATGCCCAGGCCTGTCCGCATCGGCACGGCGCTGCTCGTGCTGACCGCCAGCGTGATCCAGAGCGTGGCCGACTCGCCGTGGTACCTGCTGTTCGCCGTTGCCCCTGTCTTCATACTGGTTAGTCACTTGTATTTGCCCAGACGCAGCCTCCGCCGAATCGAGTTGCTGTCCGAACCAACGGCACGTGATCACTGACCAGACACGGCGGCGATCGTTGCACGAAGCGCGAACGCTACGACACTCCGCGCTGCAGCGGACGCGGCCGGATAGACCAAGCGAAGCCGATTGCCCGTGCAGAGGGACTGGCGACCCGAACGCGCTTGACACGTAACCGTCACCTGTGGGCTAGCCAGCCGCAGCGCACGACGGAGATCCGGTGCGACTTACGGGTCGGCTTTCAACGGGCGATGTCAGGAGTCGAGCAGCAGCGACGAGCGACCACAGAGCGGCGAATGCCCAAGAATTAAAGAAGTTTCGGGCGACAACACGCACAATCTGGCAGATCGGCCCGACAATCAGTTGGCAAAGAGGTTAGTAAAGGGCGACCTGCAGACCCCGCCGCAGCCGAAGCCCTGCAACAAGCCTTCGACGACCGCGACCTCGTTTGAGAACTAATCGCTGTGTGCTGCTCCCACCAAGATGTCGAGGATCTTCCGGGTATAGGCGAGGGCAGACCGGCCTTCCACCCCGATCTGCCCTCTGACCTGCGGTTTTGTCCTCATCGACTCGCAGCGCTGATCGCCACTTGCCAACGTCCCACGAGCAGCGACGGAGCAGGGGAACGGTCGCGAGCAGCGCCGCAGGTCAGCGGATGTGGCCGATCCTGTGATCGATGACTAGCGATAGCGCCAGCTCCCAGGTGACCTGGTCCAGGGCTGACGGCTCGAGCTGTGCCTTCACGGCGTACGCATCAAGGATCCGACGCTCTACGGTTTCGACATCCAGACCCGGCACCTCCCCCGACAGTGACCCGACCGATGCGACTTCGAACGGCAACCCGAGGTGGCGGTAGACATCCGCCAACAGCGGTTGGATCCTCGCGTCGTCACCTACCACGATCAGCGCGCTGAATAGCCAGGCATCACGAACGATTCGCTGTCCCGTACCCACCAGCTTCACCAGACCGCGAGCATTGACGCTGTGGGCACCAGGGCAATATTCACCCGGCACCGCCCCCACTCGTGCATCAATACCCAACTCTCGAAGCACCTCGGCATACATGGCTCCGAATTCCTTGAAGCGGGTCTCCAGCCCCTCCGACGCCATGCCCTCAGACTTGACGTGGTCAACAACCAGGGACGCCGAGGTGTAGGCAACTGGACGGCCGCCCACGGCGCACCAAGGGCTCGAAACCGGCTGAGCGGGCAGATCGCACCGCGGCCCGGAAGCCGGGATGGAGCGTATCGCGTCGGCCGAAGACCAGAACCGGCTTCGCCGGCCGGTAGACCCGCAACGCTTCCGTCACCTCGCCGACGGACGCACGCCGCACCAGCGCGTGGGCAACCGCCAAGCCCATAGCCTCGTCGCTACCGCCCAGTGCATCGGACACAAGCACGCCGCCATCGTGCCACTCCAGGGTGCCGGTGGACTGTGGAAATCGTCCACAGCCTCCATTGACTTCCAGCGCGCGGACAGCTTGTTGCCGAACAGTCCAGGTCAGCTCCTTCTGGAACTACGGGCTCAGTCAGTCGGGCGTCGGGACATGGGGGCTCATCGACTATGTTTCGGTACTGGCCCGCCGCGCCATAAAGGCATTGATTGCCGACCGATGGCGATGTCGAAGGCCGCGACTCCAAGCAACCTGGTGGAGTCGAGCAGGGGCAGCGACGAGATGTCCTCGGTGATCAGCAACGGGATCTCCGTGCAGGCCATCGCCACGACATCACAGCCCTGCTTCGCCAGCCCCTCGATCACCTGCCGGCACTCATCGCGGGACGCCTCGGAGATGACTCCGTTCACCAACTCCTCATAGATGATCCGGTCAATTTGTTCGCGCTGATCCGACGGCGGGACGACATAACCTAGTCCTCGGTCTGCAAGCGCCCGCCGGTAGATCGAGCCATCCATAGTCAGTTTCGTGCCTAAGACACCGACAACCTGCCGCCCGTCACGCATCGCTCGATCGGCTACGACGTCCGCAATGTGCAGACCGGGCAACACCAGTTCTGTGCCGGGCTCTTCCAGCGCCAGGTGGGCCGTGTTGCACGGGCAGACGAAGAAGTCCGCCCCGGCACGAGCGAGCCGGTCGACGCTCTGCGCCAGCACCGGCCGGATCGAGGCGTAGTCGCCACGGTCCCAGGCGGGGAGGCTGCGTCCCATCGCGATACAGTCAAGGGTCACATCGGGATGGAGATGCGGGCCGATCACGCGGAATCCCTCCTGACAGAAGGTCAGGAAACACAGCGCGGCGCCCTCCGTGGTATGTGCAAGGATGCCCGCGTGAAGAGGTTCCCAAGAGCCAGACGAGACTCTTGTGGCCTGAACCGTCGGCTCCGGCGATATCAGCTCTCCAGCTCCCATGATCACTGATCCTCCCAACAGTGGTTCACCGGCACGACGAACCGCACGTTACGTCCGCGCCCGCCACTTGCGTGCTTCAAACTTTGAACTGCACGTTCGCTGCTCACAGGTCGACACTTGCGGACATGCACAGGTCAGATCCCGCGCCCCGTACCGTTCTGGATCGAATCGGCAATACCGCGTTGCTACCCCTGCGTCGGCTCGGACCGCGCAACGGATCTCGGATCCTGCTCAAGCTGGAGGACAGCAATCCCACCGGAAGCATCAAGGACCGGATGGCGCTCGCGATGATCGAGGCCGCGGAAGCCGACGGCAGGCTGCAGCCGGACGGCAGGGTGGTCGAGTACACCGGTGGCAGCACAGGTGTCTCGCTGGCTCTGGTCTGCGCTGTCAAGGGATACCACCTCGACATCGTGACCTCTGACGCTTTCGCCGCCGAGAAACTCGCCCACATGCGGGCGCTCGGCGCCGACGTACACGTGATCGCCAGCGATCACGGCCGCATGACGGAAAAACTCACGCGTGACATGATCGAAGCGGCCCGGATCATCACGGCAGACAACGGCGGCTTCTGGACCGATCAGCTGAACAACACCGACCAGTTGCGGGCATACCACACCATGGCGGACGAAATCTGGGCACAGACTGACGGTGAGCTGGACGCATTCGTGCAGATCGTCGGCACCGGGGCCTCGCTGCGGGGCAACGCCGAGCGGCTGCGGAAGTACGACAGTTCGATCGCCGTCGTCGCGATCGAACCGACCGAGTCCGCTGTCCTGTCCGGTCGTCCGACCGGCGCGCACAAGATCGACGGCGTCGGTGCCGGCTTCGTCGTACCGTTGTGGCACGACGAAGTGGCCGACACGATCGAGCTGCTGTCGACAGAGGAGGCATCGGCCATGGCGGTGCGGCTCGCGCGGGAGGAAGGGCTGTTCGCAGGTACGTCGACCGGAGCCAACGTCCTCGTCGCACTGCGCATGGCCGAACGGCTTCCCCCGAACTCGACGATCGTCACGGTGATGTGTGACACGGGCATGAAATACTTGAGCAAATGAGCGCCTACGCCGCGAACGCAGACCTGTCTGGTGTCTCGGTCATAGCGCTGGACATTTTCGGCACCACCGTGGACTGGCGCACCAGTGTTGCAGAGCAAGTCGCGCAGATCGCCGGCCGAACGAACGCCAAGGTGTCGCCGGGCCGCTTCACCGACGAGTGGCGAGATCGCTACCTCCCGGCCCTGGATGCGATCAGCAGCGGTGATCAGCCGTGGCGGAACCTCGACGCGCTGCATCGGGAAGCTCTCGACGACCTTCTCGAGGTCCACGACGTCGGCGACGACTTCGACGACACAGCCCGCCGAGACCTGGTTTTGGCATGGCACCACCTGACACCGTGGCCGGATGTCGTCGACGGCTTGGCCCGGCTTCGCCGCCGATTCACGGTCGTGGCTCTGTCCAACGGTGGCTTGGCTCTCCTGGTGCGCCTGCTCAAGGGCGCCGACCTACCGTTCGACTGCGTCCTGTCGGCCGAGATGTTCCAGTCCTACAAGCCGCAGGAGCATGTCTATCGGGCAGCAGCCGACCTTCTCGCGGTCCGCCCTGAGCAGATGCTGATGGTTGCCGCACACACATGGGACATCGACGGGGCACGGCGAGCAGGACTACGCACTGCCTTCCTTGAACGACCAAAAGAAAAGGGACCGGACCGAACCGCGGACCGCGCAACCGACACAACGTGTGACCTCGCAGTGAGCAGCCTGACAGAGCTTGCGGACATCCTCAGCTGCTGATCGGCATCTCGACGTACGGCGATCAGCCGAAACCTGCAGGACCTCGGACCCGCAGCTACTTCGCAGCAAAGGAATTTGATACGGCGACTCCCACTGAGGCGCACCATGCACAGGAGATTTTTCGTTGCCACATGCAAGGAAATCAACCGGGTCGCGATCACGGGGTTCCGAGTCGACGACGCATTGAAGAAGGTGCGACTGCCGGTCACGGATGGCGGACTGCAGGCGAGCTGGCCTTCTGGTCGGACATCGATGCGGACGCCCAGTGTCGGTAGCCTGGAGCGATGAACGGGTATGGGCAGTTCTGCGCGGTCGGACGAGCACTGGATGTGGTCGGCGAGCGGTGGACCCTGCTGATCGTGCGCGAAATGCTCTCCGGGCCGGTCACGTTCAGCGACATCCGTCGCGGCATCCCCCGCATCCCGCCTGCCACGCTGACCAGCAGATTGCGCTCGCTTCGCACCGCTGGCATCGTCAACCTGTCCGACCGGCTCTACCAGCTCACTGAATCCGGGCTAACCCTCGCCCCGGTGGTCCGCGAACTGGCCCGCTGGGCGATGACAACCGAGAGCGCTGCCTTGTCCGATGATGATCTCGATACCGCGGCGCTCACGTGGGACATGCAACGCAGAGTCGACGTCGATGCTCTGCCCGAGCGCACCGTGGTCCTCGCGCTCGAGTTCACCGACCGATCACCGCGCGACCGGTACTTCTGGCTGCATCTGTCCAAGACGAACGTCAACCTGTGTCGGGAGGACACCGGAGCGCCGGTGAGCCTCTGGCTCACGGCGCCGACCGCCGATATCACCCGCTGGTGGCTTGGCGAGCTGACCTGGTCACAGTTGCGGCAGCGCGCCGGAGTCACGGTGCACGGCGACCGCGCCGTACAACGCCAGGTACAGCACTGGTTTCTTCGGTATGCGTTCAATCGCAGCGCTCTTGCGCAGATCTCTCCTGCTTAGTGGAGGCCAGTTCAAGATTTGAACTGGCTGCTGCACTGCTCTGGCTTGACGATGACTATGTCGCCCACCACCATCGTCAATCTGAAGGGTCATCGTGACGATCCGGCGTACGCCGCCGTCGTCTACATGGGCCGGGCGATGCACCGAGGTGATTGGCACCTGGACATCTGCTGGCTCGGCTTGCCGGGTTGCGCGGGCGCCGGCTGGGTTGCTGGGGTACGCCGGCTACCTGCCATGCGCACGTACTCGCGGAGCTGGCTGATACAGGTGCGGAATAGCGCGCAAGATTCGACCTCGGGAGTTGGGCGAGCTTTCATGCGGTTCGTGATGGTGCCCGGAATCGGCAACTCGTACAGCGGACACTGGCAGAGCATCTGGCAGACCAGTTGGGCGACGACGCCGATCGTGATTCCCATTCGTTCCCCGCAGTCGCGTCAACCTTCACCTCCAGCTTCACTTCGTGAACAACGTAGATGCGCTTCCCGAGGCGCTCGTCTTGCTGCAGAACGGAGCTATTGGTCGGCGCTGAGACGGACAACCGCTTCTGCGCATTCCGCCGGTACCGACGAGTCACAGTCCTGGGATCACCGACCGCAGCGGGCGACGGAACCCGCGGCGCGGCGGGCGCTCGCGCTCATCGGACCACGGTCATCTCATCGGACTCAGCCTCGTGCCAGCCGCTTCGCGTTGTACTGGTTGAGGGCCGCGACGAGGGCAATCCCGGCGGCCTCGACGACATCCGTGGACGACGCCCGTACTGCAACCCTGCGGCCCGGCAGCTCCACCTCGAGCTCGACCTCTCCGACAGCCTCGCTGCCCGGGCCGACTGAGTACGCCCGGAACGCGACTACCCGCGCCTCTACTCCCGTCGCCTGCGAGATCGAATGGCACACCGCGTCGATGAGCCCGGTGCCAGAACCCTCAGCGTGTACCTGTTCCCCGGCCCGGGAGAGCCTCACGTTGGCGCGCGGCCCGTCCTGCGTGCCCCCGGAGTACGTGATGGCGTCGAGCTGCCAGCCAGCGGACGGCTCCGTCATGCGATCCCCCTTTGGTGTCCAGCAAAGCCAGGGGCGGTACTTTCCTCGAAAGCATCTTGCGCCCGGCTCCCTAAGCCGGAGCCTAACCGGTCCGGCCTGCGAACGGGCCTACACAACAGATCTCCGCCGCCGAACTCCGGCCCATCACCGTGCCGACCGCGCCGATGACGGCGGCACACATGACTCCCCTCTGTGTGAAGAAGCGGTCCGGAGCGGGGTCGATGAGCGGGCGACTCTGTGAGGCCAACCCCGGTGCGACGCCGACCAGTCCGCGGCGGAGGCTCGTTGTCGCGACCCTTGCCGGTGGTCTGAGGCGCTCATAGAGTGCTCTGTGCGGCGATCGTCGCGCCGAAGCCATCCTCCTGGAGTGCGCATGGCGGTCGAACAGACGCAGTCCGCGCCGCAGTCGGCGGCAGGGCCGGGGACGGTCGAGCGGCGGACGATGCTCTTGGTCTTCATCACGGTGGCGCTCGGGATGCTGCTGGCGGCGCTCGATCAAACGATCGTGTCGACCGCACTGCCGTCGATCGTGAGCGACCTCGGTGGGGCCGGGCACCTGTCCTGGGTGGTCTCGTCCTACCTGCTCGCCGACACCATCGCGACCGTGCTGGCCGGCAAGTTCGGTGACCAGTTCGGCCGCAAGCGGGTGTTCCAGGTCGCTGCCGCGACATTCGTCGTCGCTTCAGCACTGTGCGGGCTCGCGCAGGGCATGCAGTGGCTGATCGCCTGGCGTGCCGTGCAAGGCTTCGCTGCTGGGTTGTTGATGGTCACCTCGATGGCGGTCATCGCCGACGTCATCCCACTGCGTGAACGCGGCAAGTACCAGGGCGCGTTGGGCGCCGTGTTCGGAGTCACGACGGTGGTCGGCCCGCTGCTCGGCGGCCTGTTCACAGATCACCTGTCCTGGCGGTGGGCGTTCTACGTCAATGTGCCGGTCGGCATCGTCGTTATTGTCCTGGCCGCCTTCACCATGCCGAGTATCCGCCCGGGCCTGCATCCGGTGATCGACTACCTCGGCATCGTGTTCGTGTCCATCGGCGCGGCCGGTCTGACCCTCGCTCTGTCCTGGGGTGGCACCGAGTACCCCTGGAGCTCGCTGACCATCATCGCCATGATCATCGGCTCCCTGGTCTCCTTGGCGATCTTCGTGCTCGTGGAGGGCCGAGCAGCCGACCCGATCCTCCCGTTGCGGCTGTTCCGATCCTCGGTCTTCGTCGTCTGCGTCATCCTGTCCTTCATCGTCGGGTTCGCCATGCTCGGCGCGATCACGTTCTTGCCGACCTACCTGCAGTACGTCAATGGCGTGTCTGCCACCGATTCCGGCCTGCAGACCCTGCCATTGGTCGCCGGCTTGCTGGTGATGTCGATGGTCTCCGGCACTGTGGTGGGCAGGACCGGTCAGTACAAGATCTTCCCGGTCGTCGGCACCGCCGTCATTACGCTCGGTATGTTCCTGCTGTCCCGCGTCGGTGCGGATACTCCGTACTGGCAGCTGGCCGTCGCCATGCTGGTGCTCGGCATCGGCATCGGCATGAGCATGCAGATCCTGACGATCGTGGTGCAGAGCACTGTCGCCTACCAAGACCTCGGCGTCGGCACTTCCGGAGTCACCTTCTTCCGCACGCTGGGCAGCTCCTTCGGCGCCGCAGTCTTCGGGGCGGTCTACTCGAATGTCCTCAACGACAGGCTGCCCGCAGCGGTCGCCGCTTCACCAGGAGTCGACCCAGCCGCGGTGACCAGCCCGCAAGCCCTTCACGCCTACCCGGACGCGCAGATCGCGCCGATCGTCGATGCGTACGCCCATGCCATCCACGTCGTGTTCCGGGCTGCGATACCGGTGGCCCTCATCGCCTTCGTGGTCGCGCTCTTCCTCAAGCAGACACCGCTGCGCGGCACGGCCCGCGACACAGCACCCGACGTCGGCGAAGGCTTTGGCGTGCCCGAGGCAGCAGACGCCAACCAACAGCTGCAGGCCGCGATCGCGCGCCTCGTCCGAAACAAGGGGCGCACCGAGCTGCCCAAGGTCAGAGAACGTTCAGCGGCATCGTTCGGCGCGTCTGACGGCTGGAGCGTCGGCCAGGTCTACCTGCGATCCAGGCTCGGCAGAACCACTACGCTTGCGGAGATCGCCACGCTGTATCACCTGCCACCTGAGGTCCTCGCGCCGGCGTTCGAAACGGCTGCCGCCAACGGATACCTCACCAGGCACGATGGCCAGCTCGCCGTCACCGAAGCTGGCGCGCTCGAGGTGCAGAAGCTGGTCACCGCGCTCAAAGCGTGGTTGGCCGACGAGCTCGCAGACTGGGGCGCCGAGGACCCAGAACTCAGCCGCGCACTCGACGAGCTCGCGACCCAATTCGTCAACCAGGACCCTCAGCACGTCCCCGGACCAATGGGTCTCTTTGCATCCGCAAGCCGAACTTGACCGACTCGGGACTCGCGGCCCGACGGAGGGTCTGCCACTGGGATACCAGCACCCAGCGCATCCTCGCCCAAGCCTGCACCATGGCCGGTCGCGACCTGACCCCACGGAATGGGCCTAGTCGTTCGGCGACCGTCCGTACCGAGGGACCTGCTAGTGCTGTGCCTGGACGTACAGGGTGACTGCCAAAACGTGTTTGCAGGGGCCGCGTTGGCCGTGGTACCTGGCCCACCACAGACAGGTGCAGGTGTAGGGATCGCCCTTGACCCAGTGGCGGTGGTTGCCGGAGGTGATCGACCAACCGTCGGCGGATGGTGTGACCGCTCGGTCCTGCAGTAGTTGGCGGGCGTCTTTCAGTCGAGGGTTGTCACGCTCGATCCGTTCGCTGTTCCACGGCAACTCGCGATGGAACCAGGTGTTCTCGTGGAGGTCGTAGCCCACCTTGCCGGACACGGCCAGGTAGCCGATGCCCGCGTCGACGTCCGCGAGGGGAAGGTCCGTCGTCGCCGCCAGCTGATCGCGATCGATGACCGGCTGCCAGGCGAGATGTTCGAGTAGGCGGGCGGCAGCGGACCCGGCCGAAGACGCCGTCAAGGTGGTCAGCAGGCCGCCTTCACCCGAGAAGCCTCGGTAGGGTTCCGGGGAAAGAAGCAGCGTCAACCGCACGCCCGGCAGTTCGAACACCCACGCGCTGGCGTGATCGTCGGAACCGAACACGCGCAGGCGGTGCGTGAAGCGCGCGACCCGCGCCGACGCTGCGAGCCGCGCGGCTCCGGCGAGATGCACGGACCCACCTGATGGTCGGGTCGACTGTCGCAATCCGCCTGGCGCCGGGAGCAGGTGGTACGACGGACCCGGCGCAGACTTGGGCAGTGAGGCGAGCCATCGAGCCGCCGCCGGTCCGGCGAGCTCGGCCCGCTGCGTCATCCGTGCGGCGAGCACGGGCGTCTCGGCGAAGCCCCTGATCCATCGGTCCGGGAGGTCGACCTTCCGTTCGTGGTGGGTCTCGTCGAGCGTCGCCACCGAGAGGCCTTCGGTTCCGACGTCGAGGTGGACGAGCTCGGCGCCGCCGACTCCGGCGAGTGCGGTGCGCAGCGGCTGGTTGATGTCCACGTTGGTGGTCCCGTGCGCGACCTCGCCCGAGTCGATGCCGTCGGCAAGCAGATCGAGCCGGGCATGGACTCCGTTGCAGAGTGAGAACGCCTCGAACCGCAACCGGTCGCCCGAGGCGGTGACCACGGGATCGAGGTTGCTGAGGCGGTGGACGAGACCCGCGTCGAAATACCGGCTGTTGGCCACGTCGGCGACCGCCAGGATGCCGGCCGCGGTCACGTCCGGCCGCGCCAGCATTCCGCTGAAGAACCGCGGCTGCTCGACGAGTCCGGCGGGAGTCGCACCGAGCGCTGTCTCGAGTTCCAGCAGTGCGCTGCGATCGGTACGCCGTACGAGCGTCGAATCAGTGCGATAACCGGCCTCGATCGTCACGCTCTGCCTTCTCCCTGTGCGGCTGCTGCCACAAAGGCGGCTGCCTCCACCCGTGCCTTGCTACTACCCTTCGATGCTGCCAGCTCCAGAACGGATTCGGGGATCTGTGGATCGGGGACCGCGCTGACGTAGCGACGCAGTACGCCGAACAATTCGGCCAGCCCAGCGGGCTTCCGCTCGAGCACCGAAGCTTTGCCGAGCACGGTCGTCGCGGTCGGCCAGAGTGGTTGCAGCCCACCCGCGAGAATCAGCTGCTCCCACGAGTGGCCAAGGCGACCGAGACGCAGTACGCCGTCAGTGAGGAGGTGCAGACAGCACTCGGTGTACGCCGTGCTGTCCCACCGGCCACGGCCCATCAGCGCCAGCGCTGCTTCCACGGCGAGCAGCCGTCGATCCTCGTCGGCGTGGCACAGCGTGGCCGCGATGTCATGCTGGACAGCGAGGCCGGGACCGGGTGCGTGCGCCATCATCGGCAACCAGCGAGGTGGGCGCCGCGCGGCTTGGTCGTACTGCGTCTGCGTCTTGGCGGCCAACAGATCCGGCCAGGCCGGGACGATCCCGAATCCGGTTTCGGCCCTGATCGCCCACTCGTAGTACTCGCGATGGGTACCGCTCGTGTGACCGGCGACGAGCCCGGCCGGGATGCCTGGGATGAGGCTGATGTCGATCGGAAGCCGGACCGGTTCGACGGTCACGGATGCTCCGTCATGTCGAGTCACGAGCTTCGGGAGTCCGCCGCCTTCGATCCACTGTCGCACCAGGTCGACCGCGTCTTCGGTGTGTTTCGCCGTACGCCACTTGGATCCCGGGGACCACAGGTCGAGTGACAATCCGTCGAGTTGGGTCGTGCGTTCGGGTGGAGTGGGTTCGAGGCGGAGTAGTGCGAGGAAGAGATCCGTCGGGCCTGCCGACGTACGGCCGTAGCCTTTGAGACGGTCCACGAGCGTGTCGAAGGAGAGTAGGCCGTTCCATTGTGTCGGCGTGCTCAGCAGGTACGGGATCGTGCCGAGTCTCAGGATTGTCTCGCTCGCGAAGATCTCGTGGACCGCGCCGGTCAGAGACGGGCCGGCGATCTCCCAGTCGGTCGGCGCGGGTACGCCGTTCGCGATCTTGCCGCATAGGGTCTGGTGGGTCTTCGCGGTCACCTCGGCCGCTGTGACCACCGCCCACAGAGCCGACGGCGGGCGCACTCCGTCGCCGAGGCTCTGGTTTGCGGACCAGGCCCAGTAGCGCACCTCTTGCGGTGATCTGGCAGACCAGCGGACGATCGCGTCCCAGAAGACCGCGCCATCCGCGGCCGTGGTTGACCTGATGATCCGGGAGAGAGCAGTGGCCAGCCCAGGCTCATCCGGCTCGATCTTGGCGGCAGGCCCAGTGTCGTCGACCGGCAGGGGAGCGGCCCACAGCTCAGACAGCGGAGCCTCTGCGTCGGCTTCGTGGGCGACTCCGAGTGCGATAAGCGCTTTGGTGGCTCGGTCCGCGAACGCCTGGTCGGGTACGTCGGCCGCGACCTTGAGCGCGATCGTCACCGCGTCGGATCCCCACCGGTCGACCGCGTGCGGCCCCGTCAACGCCTTGAGCAGCACGGTCTTCTGGGCCTTCTCCGGGCGCGCGAAGATCGTGGCCGCGAGGTCGGGGAGATCGTCGGCGTGGGCGGTTTCGACCGCTGCGGGCAACAGCACGGCGGTCACCGATCCGTGGCTGGTCGCCAGCAACCCCTGGACCAACGGCATGCGCTCGGCGAGGTCCGGACCTTTCAGGTCGAGTGCTGCCAGCAGCTTCGCGATGCCCTTCTGGGTGCTGGGAGTGTCCAGGCGAGTCAATGCGACAAAGGCGTCGGCCAGAATGCGGGACCGGTCGAGGTGGCCCTCGGCGACCAGCTCGGCGACGGCCGGACCGAGCTCCCACGACGGTACGGCGTGCCCCTCCAGAATCCCGATCACGCCGGGGCCGGCCAGCGCGGCCGACAGAGCGTCCGGCAAGACCGGGTCAGCGCGCAACTCCTCGACGAGTGACCCGGTGGGCAGCGGTTCCGGCGTACCGTCGTGGCGCTCTCGCCGCCACAACGCCCACCTCATCTCCGACGCTGCCATCGCGTGCAGTTCGGCCCAGGACCTGGCAAAGGCCGGGCCGGTGGGCAGCTCGGCCAGACCGGCCGCGATCAGCGGCCGCGCGAGCCGTGCGATCCACGCAGAACGGAACCCGTCGCCCTTCGCCACCGTGGACGCGGTCTCGAGGAATGCCACACGCCAGTCCCGGCCGCGACGGGAAGCGAGCTCCACCAGCAACTCGTCAGCGGGACCGGCACGCCAGTCCGCAGCGAGCTTCGACAGCCACCTCGCCGCCTGCTCCGGCTTCGCCAGCCCGACCGCGAGGGCGCGGAGACAGGCGGCGAGATCGAACTCGGGATAGTGGACTTCCGCGGTCCAGTGAGCCCGACGCGACCGGTACCACGCCCGAGTTTCCTTGCCGGTTCGGCTGGTGGCCGGGGCGTGCAGATATGGCACCAGTTCACCCCAGGACCCGGTGAGCAGCAGCCGTTCCAGTTCGTCATACACCGACACGAAGGTCACCCTAGTGCCGCGCGTCTGAGGTCTTCTGACGGTTGGCTTTCTTGAGGATCTGGTCGGCGGTCTTGGTCCAGGCGAACGGGTGTGATCGGTCGTT
>NZ_JBITJE010000018.1:0-130318 GCF_044459685.1 Kribbella sp. NPDC050241 | reverse complement strand
CCTGGCTCGACTTCTACAACAATCAACGCCGACACACCGCACTCGGCGGCCTCCCGCCAACCAGCCGACTGTCACCAACCTAGTGACCGAGTACATCTGATATGGAGTGAGTTTCTGTCAAGTGGCAGGGTGAAGCGCCCGTCCCGGTTGGTTGTTTCGGGGCGGGCGCTTCGTGGTTTCGTCGGCCGTGCTGGTGGTGAGCGTGTCGTTGGCGACGCGCGGTCAGACTGATATGCGCTGTGAGTCTTGGGGTAGCTGGTCTGGGACTGGCTGGCAGGGTTAGCGGCGGTCGCCTCGTCCTGGATCGTGACTCTTGATATGCATGGCTCCCTCGGGGATGCCTTCAACCCGACTTGTCCGTTCCAGGCGGGTGGCCGGCGCTGACCCGGCTCCACCTCGGTGACTTGATCAGAAGACTGTCCGTCCCGCCGCACGGCGGGTCGTGACTCATCACAGTGCTGCCCCGAAGTGACTTCCATCCAGGCCTGCGCCGGCCGTTTGGCGACCGGATCCGTGTCCGTTGCATCTGGAAGGAAGCCCGCTCGCCGTGACCATCGTCGCGCATACCCATGCCTATGTCGTGGGGGTTGACACCCACGCCCGCACTCACACCTTCGCCATACTGGTCGCTGCTACCGGCGAGCTGGTCACCACCGAGCAGTTCCCCTCGACCCGGGCTGGCATGGACCGCGCGATCGCCTGGGCGGCGCGCCGCACCGACGGTGACCTGGCCACGTTGTGGGTCATCGAAGGCGTCGCCACCTACGGCGCCCGGCTGGCAGCAACGGTCAGTCGCGCCGGCTATGACGTGGTCGAAGCCGCCCGGATGGAGGCTCGCGCCCACCGTGGCACCGGCAAGTCCGACCCGCTCGACGCCCGCCGCATCGCGGCGGCGGTCTTGTCGCTCGAGCCACCCCAGCTGCGCCACCCGCGAAGCGACGACGGCATCCGGGCCGCGCTGCGGATCCTCCTCGCCAGCCGCGAGCACATGACGACCGAACGGACCGCGACCATCAACGCGCTCACCGCGCTGCTGCGTGTGGTCGATCTCGGCATCGACGCCCGCACGCCCCCGACGGCTAAGCAAGTCAACGAGGTCGCCCGATGGCGGGCCCGAGTCGAGGACCTCGCCACGATCACTGCTCGTGCCGAGGCCGTCCGTCTGGCCAAGCGAGTCGCCGATCTGGACAAGGAGCTCGCGGCGAACCAGGCGCAAATGATCGACCTGATCCATAGCAGCAAGGCCGCTGTGCTGCTGGACAAGCCCGGCATCGGTCCCGTCACCGTCGCCGTCGTCCTCGCTGCCTGGTCCCACGCCGGCCGGGTCCGGTCCGAAGCGGCCTTCGCCGCGCTGGCGGGAGTCAACCCGATCCCCGCCTCGTCGGGAAACACCACCCGCCACCGGCTCAACCGCGGCGGTGACCGACGGCTCAACCGCGCCCTGCACATGGCCGTCGTCACCCGCATGACCCACCACCCCGAAACCCGCGCCTACGTCGAACGACGACGTGCCGAAGGGCGCACCACCAAGGAGATCCGACGCTCTCTCAAGCGCTACCTCGCCCGCCAGCTCTACCGGACCTTAAACGCACTCCACCACCAGCCCAAACCCGAACCGCAGACCACTTGACCAGACATAGAAGAGTCGGGTTGGTTACCGCAGGACGGTGGTTCGGCTGGAGCGGGTCCGCGTGTCTAGGGACGAGCGTGGACTGGTTGGGTCTGCTCATAGAGGTATCGCGGGTCGCTCCACGCGCTGCTGCCACTGGTGTGGTCGACGAAGCCGGTTCGGCGGTGTCAGTCGTCCATGACGGCCAGGGACCAGCACCAGCCGGCCAGCTCGCGGGCGATGGCGACGTTGGCGACGGTGTGTCGTTTGCGGCGTTCGATGAACCGGACCCAGCGCTGGTGGAGTCTGTGGTTGCCCTCGTCACCGCGGATCCTGGCCGCGGCCGGCGCGAGGTTCCAGCGGTCGCGCATGGTCTTCCCGATCCGGTAGCGGGCGCGGTGGTGCCAGGCGGCCTCGACCAGCAGCCGCCGCGCGTGGCCGTTGCCGGTCTTGGTGATCGAGCCCTGTGCTCGTAACTGCCCGGAGGAGTACTCCGACGGGACGAGTCCGACGAAGGTTGCGATGGTGCCGCCGGTGAACCGGTGCCAGTCGCCGATCTCGACAGCCAGCGCGAGCCCGGTCAGGGTGCTGATCCCGCGCAGACACCCCAGCCGCTGCACGAGTGGGGTGAATTCGGAGTCGGCCGCGATCTGCTCGATCTGTTCGTCGAGCCGGTCACGCCGGGCCTTCGTCGCGAGCACGGACTCATACCCCGAATCGAAGGCCAGCCGCGTCACAGGCGATCCCAGCTGCGGCAGCGCCTCGCGACGCAGCCACGCGTCGTGCTTGCCGGTCCACGCGGCACCCCCGCAGTAGACAATCCCGTGGCGCAACAGCAGCTTCGACAGCCGGTGCCTGGCCCGCATCAGGTCACCGCGGCAATCCTCCCGCGCCCGCACCAGATCCCGGACCGCTTCCTGCTCCACGCCCGGGATCGCCACCGCGGTGACCTCGTCCAACCGCAGCAGCCGCGCCAGATGGATCGCGTCCTTGGCATCGGTCTTGATCCGATCACCAGCCGGCTTCTGAAGCTTCGACGGTGCCACCACCTCACACCGGATCCCCGCGGCGGTGAGATACCGGAACAGGCCGAACCCGGTCGGGCCGGCCTCGTAAGCCACCGCCACCGGACCAGGCAGACCACGCAGCCAGCCAGCGATGTGGTCATACGACGGAGTCAGCCTCGACTGCACCAACTCGCCCGTCACACCATCAATCGCCGCCGCCGCAACCGACCTGGCGTGCACATCAAGCCCAACACTCGTACGCTCGGAAAACACCGGGGCCTCCCACACATGTCGGATAGGCCGAGCAGGCGGCCCCTGCTCGGTAACCCACGAATCTGTGTGAGTGAGGCCCCGGCCCGCAACCACTCAGCAACCCCGAGCGGTCACTCCATACCGTCTAGAGGGCTGGATTCTGTGTCGTGCACTGTCGCGCTGAGGCGCTATTCGGCAGGTGTACGACACTCTCTTGTGCGGTGAGGCACGGTGCTGGCGGTGGCGCTACGTTGGCGCTCATGTCAGATGTTGGATGGGCCGCGGGAGGTCGGGTGCGAGCGTTTGCGGTCTGGCGCAGGCACGTAGTCCGAGGCTGTCGTCTGCCTCGCCGAGGACGCGCCATCGGCGAGGCAGACGCTGCGGACCTGTCGCCGCGATCAGGGTAGCGGCTCCGGTGTGTGGCGCGCCGGCGGCTACTTGCGGACGGTGGGGCTGGTGGAGCCCCAGATGGTCTTGTTGGTGGCGTCGTAAATGACGACGCGGTAGTCGCGTACCGCGCTAGTGCTGTAGGTGTAGCTGTAGGTGCCGGCCGAGGACGAATAGACGTCCTTGAGGCCGTGCCAGGTGGTCGAACCGGGGGTGCGGTACTGGATCTGGCCGCGGGCCCCGGACCAGCCGATCAGCTTGTTGCCGGCCTGCCACCAGCGGCCCGCGAGTGTCTTGACGTTAACCTTCGTACCGGTGCGGGTGGGGGTGACCCGGCTGTAGGAGGCGAGCCGCACATCGGTGGTGGGGGTGTATTGGAAGACCTGGTTGTCGCTGGCGTCGAAGGCGCCCTCGGGCCGCCAGGTCCACACGCCGATCGGGTCATCACCGAAGATGTCGAACGGCTGCGAGCGGTCGCTGTTCTCGTAGATGATGATGTCGATCGGGCCCTTGGTCGGGTGGGTCGCGCTCCAGGCGGCGTCGACGACGCCGGCGGCCGCGCAGTTCGGACCCTCGTTGATGGTGATGGTCCTGAACGGTGACCCGATCGCGATCCGGCCCGGGGCATACAGGCTGCAGCTACCCGCGGCCGACGCCGGCACCGGTACGGCAACCAGGCCCACGGTCAGCAGACCTGCGGCGGCGAGTAGGGATGAGACACGCATGATTGCTCCTCTGTCGGTTGGCGCGGAGAGGTCGCCGGCACCGTGCCGGCATCGTCCTGGCGCGCCCTGACAGCACAATCGTGGCGACGACCCCGGCCGTTACAACGTCGCACAAGCCAAGCGAGACCGCCGCCCACCGCCAACGAGGTCAGCCGGGATGCGTACCTCTGCGGGTTCAGTGCGTCGCCTGCCCGGAGTCATCACCGCTCCTGTTCCGTGATCGGCGGAATGGCGGCCACACGATGACTTTCATCTGTCGAATCTTGTCCCGCGGGTCGCGGTGCGGGCAGAACCGGTGATGCTCCGGAACGTTCGCCCCGTCGCACTTCCTGCACCGCCAGAACCTGGCCATGGCACCAGAATGCGCCCAGAACTCAGCTCACGTCGCCGTACGGCGATCGACTCGGCGGCGACAGGCCGATCCCCTCCGACTGCGCCTGGACCGGATCGAGTCCTCGGACCGACCGAGCTTGACACTCATCACGCCGACAGGTGTGTTGCCCTTGGCCAGTTCACGCAACTGCTGCACCTGGTCGTCGGTCCAGTCCTGGCCGCTGTTGCGGCCCGATGTCGTTTCCGACATGGCTGTGCTCCCTTCGTCGAAGATGGTTGCCTACAGCCCCGGTATCCAGCCCGCAACCCGAACCTTAACCCCGCTGCGCCGCCGGGCGTGGCAGTCTGGGAGTCATGTGTGGTCGCTATGCGTCAACGGCCCGCCGGGCCGACCTGCTCGAACAGTTCCAGCTCGACGGCGACAACGCCGACGAGCTGAAGGACCCGGACTACAACGTGGCCCCCACCAAGACGGCGCCTGTCGTGATCGCGCGGGCACCATCCGATGGCCCGAGGGACGCCGACGCGGTCCGGCAGCTGCGGCTGTTCAAATGGGGCTTGGTCCCGTTCTGGGCCAAAGATTCCAAGATCGGCAACCGGATGGTTAATGCACGCTCGGAGACCGTCGACGAAAAGCCCGCCTACAAGGCAGCCTTCAAGTCGCGGCGCTGCCTGATCCCGGTCGACGCCTTCTACGAATGGTTCGAGACCGACAAGATCAGCGAGAAGACCAAGAAGCCACTCAAGCAGCCCTTCGCGTTCCGGCCCACCGACGGCTCCTCACTCGCGCTGGCCGGCCTGTACGAGGTGTGGAAAGACAAGTCCCTGGCCGAGGACGATCCGGCCGCGTTGCTGTGGTCATACACGATCCTGACCACCACCGCGACAGATGAGATCGGACGCATTCACGACCGCATCCCCATGGCCATCGCTCCCGACGACTGGGAACAGTGGCTCGATCCCACGGTCAAGGACCCCGCCGACGTCAAGGCGTTGATGGGGCCGCCGACCGGCCTGGAGATCTACGCCGTGTCCACCGCGGTCAACGACGTCCGTCGCAACAACGGCCCGTACCCTCTCGACCCACTCCAGCGTGGGTCCGGATACCGCAGGTATCACCGAGCAGCGCTCGAGGCCCTGGCTGATCGCGGTGCAGCGATCTCGATCGGTGAGGCAGCCGGCATCATCGGTCGGTCGAGGACGGCGGTCCGAGATCTGATCGCCGCCGGTGAACTGCGCTCTTCGTCCAACGCGACGTTTCCGGTGTTCCGGCGTGACGTGGAACGGTACGCCGAATCTCATCCACAGCCCGAGATCGTGCCGGGCAACTAACCGCCGCCGCCGCGGCCAGGGTTCTGGGTCGCAGCGTCTCCACTCTTTTATGATTAGCCAGGTCCGACCGGATTCCGTGCGACCGTGACACACGTGGCCGGTACTGGTTTCGCGAGGACCATCTGGCTCTGTACCTGCGTGCCAGAACTGCAGGGCGCCGACCCTGACCATGTGGCCTACCTGGGCACGACGTCCAAGACGCTGGGTCCGGCGCTGCGACTCGGCTGGATGGTGCTGCCGCCTCGCCTCATGGGCCAGGTCGCCGATGCCAGGACGCATATCGACCACCGCACCGAACACCTCGGCCAACTGACCCTGGCCAACCTGATCACCCGCCACGGCTACGATCGCCACATCCGCAGGTCGCGTCAGCGGTACCGCCGCCGACGCGACCAACTCCGCCACCACCTCGCAGGCTTGCGGATCACGCTGACTGGCATCGCCGCCGGGTTGCACGCCCTGGCAATCCTCCCCCCGGACGGCCCCACCGAGACCGACATCGAAGCCGTTGCGCAGGCTCACGGCGTCGCCCTCGGCTGCCTGTCGGAGCGCACGCAACTGTCCCCTACCCGCCAGGGCGTCATGATCGGCTACGGCCGTCCCTCGGACCACGCCGACACCTCGGCCCTCGACGCCCTGACCACGACGTTCGCCGAGTGCTTCGGTCAACAAGGCACTGCATGAACCTCGCGTACTCGAGGTACGGCCAGGCCAGATCGACGCGGACGACGAACGCCGCGGCGCACGACTAGTTTCTGGTCAGGAGGATCGAGTTGATGGGTGTCAGGTCGTAGTCGACATAGGTGTACTGCTCGATCGGATAGCCGTTTGGAAAAGGCGTGCAGTTGACCCCGTTGTAGTTTCTACAAAGCCAAGCGTGCGCGCCTCCATATTGATTGTTGAAAACTCGGTGCATACCAATCTGATTGGAGAGGTTGTGTGCCCCGTAGGACCAAAGCACCAGCGAGGGATTGTGGTTGAACGAGGCATCAGGGTATACGCAGACGGCGCCGTAAGGACAGCCTGCGTACGTCCCGCCGGCTTGCGCGGGCCCAAGTCCGGGGCCCGCCAAGAGCCCTACTCCAACCATCAGTGACATAACAAAGCCAATGAACCATTTCCGCATTACTTGAATCTCCTCTGCGGCGACTGGACGACACTCACCGGGTCATCGTGACATCCGACGCTTTCAAAACGGTTTCACGCCCGATCAGGACCGTCGTGCTCGGAGGCTCGCCACGTCCACTTGATTGATCAGGTCAGGAGGCGATCGAGGGCTCTTCACACCGCAAAGTGTCTTCGGTGGCGCTGATGGGTCTGCGATGCCGTCGGCGTTGCTCATCGTCAAGCTCGGGGCGCCGTTCCGCATCTGCGCCGGCACCGACATCGAGTCGCTCCCAACTCAACGAGATCGTACGAACGCGTGCGCGACGGCCGACTGCGCCCGAACATCAGCACGGTCGCCCCCTCACCGACGCCGTCACCGCCTTCAACCCAACCAAGCGAACCAAGGGCAAAACAATCATCCGCACCCGCCCCCTGAGGATGGCCTCGGACCAGACCGGTCAGAACTCAGGTCGTTCGGGGTTGCAAGGTTCGCTGGAAGAAGTTGAGCATCCTTGCGCGCAAGTTCGACGAGTCGTCTGGCGTCTCGTCGATGCCGTCCTCGCGCAGACGATTGCAGACACAGCAGAGGAGGTCTACGCCGTCTGGCAGCAGATCGAACCCGAGTTTGATCGGTGCACCATCCTCAGCACGCAGCCGACCAGGGGACAAAGATGAATGTGAGGATCGCCTACGAAGAGCTGACTGAGGCGCTGAGGGAGTACGTCGCCGTATCGCGCAGGATCAGGGCCGACGAGGGAGATGCCGAGTTCGCTCGGCGAGCCAAGATTATCCTTGCGGAGCGCTCCCACAGCTTTGAGTGCGGAGTACGAGCAGTTGAGCGTGAGCAGGACCGCCGTCACATATGCACACGACAACGTTTGGGATGCCGCTGACAAATGGCGGGCAGCTATTCGGGCAGAGCTTGGCGTCCCCGACTCCACAGATGCCGCGTCGCTCGCGGCAGGCGCGCCAAAGGCGCGCTCTTGATACTCCATAGGTCAATCCGGCAGAGCGCTCTGCTGTGGTCCTGTCCTCCGTCGGCCGAGTCCGGCAGCTGGTCATGTCACGACCCCCGCTCGAAGGTGGCCCGACTCCGTTCGTCAGTTGCTTTGGGCGCCGAGTTGCTTGAGTAGGTCCTTGACGGTTGGGTCGCTGATAGCCGGGTAGGTGAGCTGTGTCGGTGGTGCTTGAGAGGCCTCGATGGTGATCTTGGGAGGCGGCAGCTTCGGCCGCGCCGACGCCAGGTCAAGGTAGGTCGGCCAGGTGCTTGAGGGTGCCTTGATGATGGCATCATCGGCGTTCGCCGCGACCTCTTCGTTCACCGCCCGCGCGAGCTGGGGTCGAAGGACGTCGTCCTGGCCCAGCGGGTTCTCTTCCCCGACGAGCAGTCGCGTCGGCGTGATCGGCATCAAGACCGGAGCGCCGGGCGGGAGCAGTCCTTTCCAGCCGCTCTGGAGGGGTTTCAGGGTCACCACCGGCGCGTCGCCGGTGATCAGCAGGTCGTCGGTTGCTGCGAGTACCGTCCAGCTGCGGCCTGACAATGCGGTGGCGAACCCGTCGAAGGTTCGCATGATGGTTCGCAGCCGGGAGTTCTCGTCGACCGGCGTGCTGTGCGTCTCCGCCATCTGCGTGCCGGCCATCTGCCACTGGTACATCTCGGCGGCGCTCAGATCAGCGGCGTTCAAGCCTTCGGCCTTGAGCAGTTCCAGGGTGAACAGGAACGGCCGTAGGTGCTCGTCGATGTCGTGCATGTGCCCGGCCATCGTTGGAGTGCGAAGCAATTGCGCGGCAACGAACCGGGCGAGGACGCCGGCTTCGGCGCCGCTCCCCTGCAGCACGCGTGCTGGATCGCCATCCGACCTAGTGCGCGCCCGCCCCTTGAATGAACTCACCGCCCCCACTTGGCGTGGAAATGTCGGTGTCTGCTGGGATCGTGGTGTGGCATGGAGCTGATTGCCCGGGATTTCGAGCGGATACCGCAGGGGAACTTGCGGATACCGGTGCGTGAGTTCGCGCGGCTCTGGCTGACGGCCGAGCGTCGTGACGATGCGATGGATGCCGCCGGTGAACCGGAACACGCATACCTGCGCGGAGTGTGTGCGACCTGCGAGTGGCTTGGAGGCGTGATCATCCAGGTGCGCGGTGCGGATGGACAACCAGTATCAGTATTCAGGCCGTCCCCGCTGACCGGGTTGCAGTCGAAAGCGCATGAGGAGCTGATCGCGGAAGAGACGCGGGCGGCCGAGCGGACCATTGCCGACAGCCCTGGCGAGCCGGGCTTTGTTCACGGTGCGCTGGCGACGCTGATGTGGGCGTGGCGCCGATCGGGTGTGCCGCCGATAGATGTAGAGCGCGCCCAAGCAGGTTGACTCGGGTCTTGCCAAGAACCATCCACTAGTTCTGATCGTCTGCTCCAGGTCGACCTTCAAAGATCCCTGCATTGAACCTGGTCTTGCCAGGGTTCCCCTTACTTCGTGCCACGCGGTCGTCGGAGCCCGGCCTTCAGGCCGGACTCGATCGTGCGCTGACCTTCTCGCCGGCCGAGCCCGATCCGAAGTGCGGCGGACAGCAGTTCGTCTCGCACGGTCTGGGCGTCGAGCCGCCGACGGCCGCGACGCGGCCGAGTGCGTAGGCCGATCCGTTCAGGTCGTCGTTGCGCTGGCCGGGTGTGGAGGCTAGTAGCTTGTCGAGCTGGGCGGTGAGCGCCTTCAGCCCGTACGCGGCGCCGAACCTGCTCGGGCCGCTTGCCGCTGTTGTGGTGAGCGTCGGCTCGGTTGCGGTCAGGGCGCTGATGATCCAATCGGGGAGTGTGGCTGGCCGGCGGATCACGTCGGCGCGGTAGCGCTGTCCCCGGATGACCGATCCGGCGCCGACGACGTAACCGCCGTGGCCTCGGGTGTCGATCTTCCAGCCGAGCCGCCCGGCGATGTTCCCGAGTTCGGCTTCATCGGGTTGGCGGTAGTACAGGTGTTGTCCCCTACTGGGGGTGCTGATTGTCCAGGTCCGGGGCAGGAGATGTCCGCCAGCAGCGGCCAGATGGTCGAGCACGTCACGGCCACATGTGATGCCACGGGAGGCCCACGGTTCGGGTACGGGTCTCGCTGCCATCTTTCGGCTGGTCTAGGTCGATCACCAGTAGCCCGGACGGGCCGGTAGCGACGCCGAGGTTGTATGGGGCGTCGCGCCACCACTGCGTGATCTGCTCGGCGTCTGTCGTTGCGTTGTGCGGCCAGTCCTCGATCGCTGGGGCCTTGGATCCCACATCGGCATAGCTCCGAACCTGTAGCTGGGTTCGGAGCTATGTGTTTTTGGGGCAGGGTCCGGGTGGGAGTCCGCGGGGTTGGTAGTCCTTGGTGGGGTCGAGGGTGAGTTCGCGCAGGAGTTCGCGCCGGTGGCGGCGTTGATGATGGTGATCTGCAGGTCATGGATCAGGAGCAGGACGCGGGTTCGGGCGGGGGTTCGGCCGATGCCGATGTGGTGCAGCCGGCCGGCTCGAATACCCCCTCGAGCGCATACCTGGCCAGCAACCCGCTGATCCAGCCCTGCGACACCCCGTAGGCCCGGGCCACCTCCGACTGCGAACGCCCCGCCAGCACCGCCGTGATCACCAACCGACGCTTCGACACCCCCGCAACATCCCGCCCCCACACCGATTCCGATGTCTTGAGACACCCCATTCCGATGTGTTGAACCACAACACCGTCCGCCCTACTTGCAAGCATCTGTGAGTCAGTTGGCAGGTCGCAATCCGCGCCCGCGAGCCGTTGGAGACGGGCTCGGCGTGCGCGCTATCGGTGATCGGATCGGCGGTGCTCCTGAGCGTTGTGGCGCGACGAGCTCAAATCAACCCGAGCTCACGCGCGCGGCGGACCGCCTCGCGCCGACTGTGGACCGCGAGCTTTCGATACACGCCCCGGGCATGTGCTTTTACGGTGTTGACCGATACGAAGAGTTCTGCAGCGATCTCGTCGTTGGTTTCGAGCGTCGCCAGATGGCTGAGGACAATATGCTCGCGATCTGTGAGGGGCTCGTCAAGTGGTGTGGGTACGGCAGCGATGCGGTCGGCTGAGCCGATGTCCTCGAGAAGGGCGTCAGCAAATCGCCGGGCGGCCGGCTCCGCGCCGTCCCAGAGCTGTAGCCGATGCCTCAGCAGCGCCTCGGGACGTCCGTTGCCGAGGGCGACAAATGGCCGGCGAATGTCCTCTGGTTCGGCAATGGACAGGGCCTGGTCGATAGCAGCGAGGGCTCGATGGTCTTCCCGCTGACTGTCGGCCAGGAGTGCGGTCACCAGCCAAGCCCGAGCCTTGATGATCGCATTCGGGCATTGATCGCGCAGTGGCGACAAGATGTCCTCCGCCACTGTCAGATTGCCGAGAGCCTGCTCGGCCCGCGCCAGGCACAATCTGACCTCGTCAAGACCCGCGGAGCCACCAGGGGCTTGGGCGATCGCGTCGTCGGCTGCAGCTGGTACGGCGAGCAGTGAACGTAGCCGACTCACGGCGGCGTCTTGCCGTCCGCGGGCCAGATCGACCTCGGCTTGGACGAGTGCGACCCATCGTCCGACGAGCGGCGCGATCGCACGATCTTTGAGCTCAGAGCCCAAAGAGACCATCAGGTTCTCGGCCCGATTGACTTTCCCCGCCGCGAGCCAAAGCCGCGCTTCGGTCGCGCGCAGCGCCGGATAGGGGGTCCGGTCCGGGTCGTTGCGCTCGGCGGCCAGTCCGGCGTGGATGAAGATCTGGGCGGTCTCGCTGTGGTTTCGCTCCAACTCGATCCGAGCCAGGACCAGGTACACCACAATCGCTTGGGCGTGCTCGGTCCAACCCCGCTGCTCGATGATCTCCAGGGCCTGGGCTGCCACGTCGTGCGCGGCCTGCACGTCGCCCCGCTCCCACTCGATCAGAGCCAAGTAGCCGAGGCTGTTCACCATCGTGAGGTCAGTTCTTGTCGCTGTGGCGAGACCCATCGACTCGCGTAGCGCCTGCTCGGCCTGATCGGTGTGGGCAGACCAGACGAGCCCCACTCCGAGATTACTCAGCGCCGGCGCCTCGTACGTGGGCGCGGCCGGCAGTCGCGCCAACTCAGGGTCAGAAAGCCGGCGCAGCAGCTGCCTGGCGGCCACGATCAGGTCGGGCACGCTGCCCTGTACACGGCTCAGCACGAGGTCCGTTACGCAGAGGAACAGTTCGAGCGATCTGCGGGACTCCTCGCCGCGTTCGTTCAACATGCCTCGTGCGTGCGCGACATGGTTGCTGAATCCTGCGTAGTCGTGGGCGATGAAGCAGGCGATAGCCGCGCTCGCCCTCAACTCTGCGCTGGAGTACAGCTCTACGGCGGGTATCTCCGCCAGGAGTGCGGCGAACGCCTGCCGCTCGGCCGACAGGGCACGCATCGCGGCGCCATTGACCATCAGTTCTCCGACGAGTTGCCAGTCCTGCGCGCGAACCGCGTGGCGGACCGCCTCGATCGCCTCTCCACGGCCGGCGAACCACCGCGCCGCGCGCCGATGCAGTTCGGGCGCCAGGTCCGGCTCGTCCAACAGCAGCCGGTGACGGAGCAGGTCGACCAGCAGCGGGTGGTATCGGAACCAGCGGTGGTCTGTGCCGAGGGCCACGACGAAGGCGTTGGACTGCACCAAGCTCTCCAACTCCCCCTGACTCCCACTGCGATCCGTCAGCAGATCGGCCAGGTCGGCGCAGATGCGGTCCGCGGTGCTCGTCCGCAACAGGAAGCGGCGGCGCTCCGCAGGCAAGGCCGCGAGGACTTCGTCGAACAGATACTCGGCGACACCCGCGTCGGTCCCGGTGAACTCCTCGATGCGGTCGATCTGTGTCGTGGTGGCCGCGAACATCGCCGCCAGCCGGAGCCCGGCGGCCCATCCATCGGTTCGATCCAGGATTCGGCTGCTCAACGCAGTCGGCAGGTCGACCCCCGAACGCACCAGGAGCTCGCCGGATTCCGCCTCGGTGAAGGCCAGGTCCTTCGCGCGTACCTCCGCAAGCGCGCCGTCAACGCGGAGCCGGTGGAGGTGCAGACTCGGGTCGGATCGGGTCACGATCACCAGGTGGAGCGGCAAGGGGTGGCGAAGCATCTCGGTGATCCCGTTCAGGACTTCCGGATTGTGGATCTCGCCGAAGTCGTCGAGGACGAGTGCGAGCGGACGCCGCAGCTGTGACAGCTCGAGAATGATCCTTCGTACGACGTCTTGGCCAACTGGCGGTCTGATCATCAGCGATCCGAGCCCTCCGCCCGGGGCCTCACCGCTGCCGTGAACCGCGGCCACCAGGTAGGACCAGAAGAGGACAGGGTCGTTGTCGAAGGAGTCCAAGGACAACCAGGCCACGGGCAGCGCCGCGGATCGCGTTGTGGCCCAGCCGGCGACAAGGATCGTCTTGCCCCAGCCGGCTCCCGCACTCACCAGGGTCAGCCGCCCGGAGGTCCCCGCCTCCAGCCGGTCGACGAGCCGCGAACGGACCACCAGCCCCGACGGCAGCTGGGGTGCAGCCAGCTTGCTGATCAGCAAGCTCACCGCGGGCAGCGGCTTGGCTTCGCCGCCAGTTGGCCACCCCGACCTGCGCGATTCTCGTACTGCGCCCTCGGCGCCCACACGAGTGGACGCCCCCCACGCCAGGTCTCCAACCTCTGAAGTATCCACTTCAGCCCCCACCTCTCGGCCGTCCCCCCGCGGCCCCATCTCATCCCAGACTAGGCGAACATCACCCGCAGGAACCCTCAGCGGCCCGGACCAATCCGCGGAGGGTTCATGCGATTACCCATTGCGGATAATGCGCGTCGCGCGGTGCGCCGGGACGCTGGATCTGAACAGTCCTCCGACAGCCGAGGTGGCAGCAATGACCAGTTGGGTCTACGAGGTCCAGGTCGTCGGCCGGCTCAGTCAAAGCGTCCTCGCCGAACTCGACGCCGAGGTCGGGGAGGTCTTTACGACGACTGAGCCGGCCACCACGCTGATCCGGGCAAGCACTCCTGACCAGTCCGCATTGGTGGGGCTTCTGGACCTGCTCCACGCACTCGGCCTCAATGTCTTCGCGCTGCGCCGGGTGATGGACATCGACGAACGCAGCGATGCGGAGATCCTGCCATTCTCGCCCGGACCTCGACCGGGGCAGTCGACATGACCTTCGAGGCCCGAATCGCCGGTCGGATCGGACCACTCACGGCCTCGGCACTCCCCCACGACGCGCTGACCGTTCCGCACCCTGCAACAACATTGCTGATGATCGTGAGCCCAGAATCTGGGTGGGTCGCCGACCTCGCTCGCCGGCTGGAGTCACACCACGTCGAGATCATCGCCATCCGCTGCCACAAGATCACGCCCTGACATCGGGCTTCGCCGACGCCCGATCGGCACAGCCGCGACCCACAGCGCAGCTGGCGCCGTGGGTCCGTGGCTCGGTTGAGCGTCGTCGTCCAGCAGGACCGAGTACGGCGGCAGCACTCTGTCGCCAGCCGCTCCATAGCCAACGGCTGGAGATGCAGCCCGATCGCACCAGGCGCGTTCGAAGCGTCAGCCGCCCGCTTCGGCCATCTTTTGTTCGGCGTCGGCCAGGGCACCCTTGAGGGCCTTGACGTGGTGACCGTCCGCCTCGCCGACCACGTGTTTGATCGCTCGCGTCACCACAGGCTCGACCACCCCTGCAGCCTTGTGAGGGTATGCCAGGATCAGACCGGCGCCGCCGATGGGAATGGTCTCCCCGGCCTGCTCCTCGATCTGTTTGCTCGACTTCTTGTGCAAGAGCTTGCCGCCGACTGCGCCCACCGCTGCTCCGATCGCGGTCGCCGCCAGCAGAGGTGGTGCGAAGAGACCGACTGCGAATCCCACGGCCGCCAGCCCGGCGGCGCCCTCCTCGACCATGTGGTCGGACTGCTCGACCGAGACGTTGCCCTCGAGGTCCTTGCTCACCACGACGGCGCCCCACAGGCGCTCGCCGCAGTTCAGTGCCGCCTCGTAATCCTCCTGTGCCGCATCAACGGACAGGTACCCGCCGATGAGCACATCGGTGGTCTCCTCATCGAACCCCATGGCAGTCCTCCTTGCGATGCCGTGCGTCACCCGGACAGGCCGTGCGCGGCCTGTCCGTGCTGCTCTGAAGCGTGGATGGTCATCTCGTCATCGACGGACAGATGCGGTTTGATGTCGAACACAACCTTCTTGATCGTCCCGGTGAATGCGAACGGCTTCTCGCTCTCGTAACTGAGGTCGACGACACCGCCGTTGTCCCTGCCGATGTCCATGCCCGAATAGCCGGAGAACCGGATGGGCACGGTGTGGTCCATGCGTCCCTTGCCGACCGGCCGACCGTCGACGTACAAGGTCACGTCGCCGCCAGTCGCCGGCTGTGCACCGTCGGCCTCGAACTCCATCCGGACCGTTACCTCGCCGGTGGGCATTGCCTCGTCAGCGACCTGTTTGAAAACGGACACGCCCATCATCGAATAGGTGTGCGTGAGCTTGCCGTCCTTCACATAGAGAGTGAAGCCGCCGAGGTGGTCCGCCTCAGCGACGATCACACCTTCGGCTCCATCCTCAGGCACGACCAGGTCAGCCTGGATCGCGTAGGAATGGTTGTAGACCCGCGGGATCATCCCGGACATCACGTTCTGCACGTCGCCCCGGAACTCGAACGTTGTCTGCTCCGGCAGCGGCGGCAGCATCCCGAAGAACGTGGACAGCGTTGCGAGCAGCGGCAGGACCTTGTACTGCTCAGCCTCCTGCCAGAACAAGTCCTTGAGTTCGCGCACCTTGTCCGGGTGCTCCGCGGCCAGATCCTTCGCCTGAGTGAAGTCGTCCGGTAGGTAGTACAGCTCTGCGGGCCCGGCATCCGGGTCCCACACGTCGGGCGCGTAGGGCCTGAGCGCGTCGGGGGTGATCACCCACGGGATGCGCTCGGTCTTCATCGCGAGCCACCAGCCGTCCTTGTACATCGCCCGGTTGCCGATGGTTTCGAAGTACTGCTGGGATCGATGCTCCGGCGCGGCCTCGTCGGTCAGTGAAGCGGCGAACGAGGTCCCGTGCATCGGCGTCTGCTCAATCCCGTCAACGGTCCGTGGCAACGGGATCCCTGTCACGTCGAGGACCAACGGTGCGATGTCGATCACGTGAGCGAACTGCGAGCGCATGCCGCCACTGTCAGTGATGTGGTCCGGCCAGTGCATGACCAACGGGTTGCGCGTCCCGCCCAGGTGTGAGCCGACCTGCTTGCCCCACTTGAACGGCGTATTTCCCGCCCAAGCCCAGGCCGCCGCGTAATGCGGCGCCATCAGCGACGTGCTCCAGGCGTCGACTCCGCCGTACCGCTCGGACAGCTGCAGTTGCATCTCGTCAGTGAGCGGGATGCCGTTCTGCATCGTCAGCTCGTTGAACGAGCCGGTGACAGTCCCTTCCATGCTGGCGCCGTTGTCACCCCAGATCCAGATGATCATCGTGTTGTCGAGCTCGCCCAGTTCGTCGATCGCGTCGACCAGCCGCCCGACGTTGTGGTCGGCGTTCTCCGAGTAGCCGGCGTACACCTCCATCTGGCGGGCGTAGAACGGCTTCAACTTGTCCGGCACGTCGTCCCACGCCGGGAACGCCGGGTCCCGGGGTGTCAGTTCGGCGTCGGGCGGAATGACCCCGAGTTCCTTCTGTCGTGCAAAGGTCTGCTCGCGCAACTGGTCCCAGCCTTGGTCGAACTGGCCCTTGTATCGGTCGGCCCATTCCTTCGCGACATGGTGTGGAGCGTGACTGCAGCCCGTCGAGAAGTAGACGAAGAAGGGCTTGCGAGCGTCCTGACCGCGGACGCCGTGCAGCCACTCGATGGTCTTGTCAGCCATCGCGTCCGGGAAGTAGTACGGATGCTCCTCGTCGTAGAACTCAGGCGGCGTACCGATGATCTTCTGGTTCTCGGCCAAGCACGGGTCGTATTGGCTGGCGCCCCCACCGAGGAACCCGTAGAAGTAGTCGAATCCCCAACCGTTCGGCCACCGGTCGAGCGGTCCGGCCGGGCCTTGTTGCCCGTCGGGCGTCAGGTGCCACTTGCCGAACGCAGCCGTGCTGTACCCGTTGTCCCGCAGGATCCGGGGCAACGGCGCGCAGTCACGAGGCAATGTGGCTGAGTAACCGGGAAAGCCGCCGGCGAACTCACCAACCGAGCCGAACCCGACCGCGTGGTTGTTCCGCCCGGTCAGCAGGGCTGCCCGAGTGGGTGAGCACAGCGCCGTGACGTGCATCCGGTTGTAGCGCAAACCGCCGTCTGCCATGCGCGTGAAGTTCGGCGTCCGGATCGGGCCGCCGAACGTGCTCGGATTGCCGAACCCGGCATCGTCGATCAGCACGAGCAGAACATTCGGGGCATCGTCGGGTGCGGTCGGATGCCCGATCAGGTTCCAGTCCGGCTGGGATCCGGCCAGCGTCCGGTTGGCCACTCCCGCGAACGTCGGTCGCCTCATCGGAAGGCTGGTGCGATCTGCTTCACCCAATGTCCTCGCCGCCCTCGCTCGTCAGGCTGCCGGTGCCACATTCGACAGTGACCGGCGCCTGCTGCTGCTTCTCACGATGCTGTCGGTCGCTCCGGTTGGCATTACCCTGAGTGGGTAATAGCGTCAGCGTCGGCTGACCTACTCCGTGTTTCAGACGCCTTCGAGTGCGGCGAGTTTGCCGGATCGGATGGCTTTCACGAATTCGTCGTAGTCACGGTCGTTCTGGTCGGCATAACGCTTCGAGAAGTCGGTGATCGCCTGGTCGAACGCGTCCGAATCGCCGAGGTACGCGGTGATGGCGATCGGGTCTCCGGATCGTGCATGCGCCCGGGCCAGCGTCCAACCGCAGGTTTGTGCGTAGAAGGCGAGGCCCGTCGGTGACATGGCCTCGACGTCTGCCGAGCCCTTCATGTCGCGCAATTGCCGCCAGTAGAAGTGGCGCGAAACATCCGCGCCCTTCGTCCAGCCGAGGAAGATGTCGCTGGCGGCCTGCATCATCCGCTGCCCTTGCACGACCCGCTCACCGGGCTGCCGGAAGCGGCTCTTCGGCAGGTGGTCCTCCAGCACCGACGCGGTGGCCTCCTTGACCTGCAGGAACAGCGGGTCTTGTCCGTCCCTGCCCTGGAGCAGTCCGATAAACGCCCGGGTCCCGACACTGCCGACGCCGACGACCTTCCGGGCCAGATCGACCAACTCGTATCGCTCCAGCAGCTGACGTCGGTCGTTCTGCAAGGTTTGCCGGTAGGCGCGGAACTGGTCATGGAGCGCCTTGCCTACTTGCTCCGGCGCCAGCCCGTAGTCGGTGGCGGCCAGGTCGCGCAGCGGCACCACGATCGGCGGCCGGCTGACGATCCGGTACTTCCCGTCGACCAGCTCGGCGAGCTTGGACAACGCCTGCAAGCTGTCCCGGGTCCGGGCCTTGCCGAAGGTCTTCTTGGCGCGCTTGACGTCCTTCTTCGACTTCTTGCCCTTATCCTGCGAGCGCGCGGACGCGAGGATGTCCTCTTCGTCGAGGTGCGCGTACCAGATGTCCAGGGTGCGCATCTGCGCGAAGTCGGCCATCGCCTCGCGATACGCCGCCACCGACGCGGTGGTCACATCCCGGACCTCCGTCTTCCGGAAGCCGTTGTTGCGGGCTGCGATGGTGAAGCTCGCCGCCATCCGCTTCACGTCGTACTCGAACGGTCCCGGCAGCGTCTCGTCGAAGTCGTTGACGTCGAACATCAGCCGGCGCTCGGGAGAAGCGAACCCTCCGAAGTTCGACAGGTGAGCATCGCCGCACAGCTGGACGCTCAACCCGGCCCTCGGCGTGTCCTTCAGGTCGGCTGCCATGATTTTGGCGGCGCCACGGTAGAACGTGAACGGCGACACCATCATCCGGCCGTGGCGCACCGGCACCAGGTCCTGCTCACGCGTCAGGTTCTGGTCCTCCAGCAGAGCGACCGGGTCAGGGCGGTGCGCCGCCGGCTCCCATCCCGCATGGCTGGACGGAGGCGTCCGGTGGCCGGCGTCCTTGCCCAGGGCGCGGCGATCGTCGACGCTCGGATGCTCGATCTGCGCGGTCATCGACCTGTCTCTTATCGTGGTCATCGACCTCTCCTCCTCGAACTGGAAAACTGTGGCGGCCCGGCCCAGCTGGTGGGCCCGGGCCATCGGATCGATCGGTGCGACTGCCGCAAGGTGCCGCCGCGCGCGGCGCGGCAGTCTTCGTCAGTAGTCGGACTTCATCTCGCGGCCGTGCACGATGACGGCCCAGATGACGACGATGTCGAGGAGCACCATGAGGCTGGACCACACCGGAAACGCTGCCAGGAAGGCGACGTTGACCACAGCACTGACCGGCGCGGCCAGGACAGCGACGATGCAGGCCCACATCCGGCCGACCTGAGCGTCGGCCGAATAGGTTGCATCGACATCGGACGAGTTCGTCATGGTTGACCTCCCCCTCCGAGAACGTGGGTCAAGCCTGCGGTCGGAGCAGGCTGGGCGCCTCGTCCTCAAGGGGTAATCGCGCTCGCCCTGGACGTCCCGAACACGCCGTGACCGCTCTCTGGCAAGGCAGGACTGGAGCCGGACTAGGCCAAATCGAGTAAGGGCATGCACCCACGCTCAGCCCGCGAGGCTGATGAGAGCCTGGGCGACAAGCACCAGACCGATCACCACGAACAGTGCGCTCACCACGGCCCTGCTGTTCTGCTCCAGCCACTCCCGTAGGCGATCCAACGAGGGTCTCAGCCGGTCCCTCGCGACCAAGTAGGAGAGCACGGGGATGGCCACGGTGCTGGTCCCGATGACGATGAAGACGGCGATCGCAGCAGCCTGCTCAACGGTCTCCCCCGACGTGCCGCCGATCATTGCCCCGGCGACCGCACAGATTGCCAGGTTCTTCGGATTCAACGCCGAGAGCACCACTCCCAGGCCAGCGGCCCTGACCCGGGACAAGGAGTCGAGCGCGTCCATCCAACGGGGACGTGTCGTCACGGCAGGCGACCTCGCCCGCCGCAACCACCCGCGAATCCCCAGGAGCAGTAGGAGTAGACCCAACCACAAGAGAATCCAGTCGGTCGCCGGCGGAGACGTATCCGATCGTGCTTCGGACCGGGATGTAGAGGCGACCAGCGCGGACACCATCGTCACTCCGGCAATTCCCGCTGTCCAGCCAAGCAGGAACCCCAGCCCGGTGTCTGTCGAACGCCGGGCCAGGAGCATCAACAGTGTCGCGATGATCGGAACCGGGCTGAGTGCGACTGCAACCGCCAACGGAAACGGATCAACGATCAACCGGCCCACCCCCTCGACGACGGCTGCCGCCCGCCGCGGCCCGCTGAGCCGCCACCACAGCTCCTCCGCGAACCACTACTGCGTGGGCGAGCGTCAACGCCGCCTGTTCCGCTCGTCAACATGCCAGCCCGCGGGGTCTGGTGAAATCATCCCTCAGGACGGCCGGCGGACCTGCCTTGGGGCGAAGATCGACGTCCCACGGCCCACGGCGGTCGGATCCGCCCGCGCCCGGGCAACGACCAGCGCCAGCCTACTCGCGAGATCCTCACATGTGCTTGACGCCAGCGGGCGATGTGACTCGCCCGGGGTCGCGGCGCTTTACCCACAACGGGTAATGAGAACCCCATCGATCGGGAGGAGGGTGGCTTCCTAGGACCAATCGTTGACTCTGGAGTCGAACAACGGAGGTGGCGCATGACTGTCAACATCGACGAACTGGGCCCGGTCGACTGGATCGTGGTCGAGTTCCCCGGCAGCAAACTGACTGGCGAGATCGCGCCGATCCTGCACGACTTTGTCGACCGGGGCTTGATCCGGGTCCTGGACCTGCTGTTCGTCAAGCGGGACGAGGACGGCGGCTACGAGGTGTTCGAGGCAACCGATCTCGACGACAGCGAGGTCGGCGAGCTCCGCCGGTTCGAGACCCAGCTGGCCATGCTGCTCAGCGAGCAGGACGTTGAAGATCTCGTCGAGACCGTCGAGCCGGGCAGCTCGGCCGCCGTGCTGGTGTGGGAGAACCTGTGGGCCGCTCCGTTCGGCACGGCAGTACGCCACGCGGGTGGTCAGCTTGTCGCCAGTGGGCGGATCCCGATCCAGGCGGTCATCGCCGCCATCGAGGCCGACGCCGAAGAATCCGACGAAGGAGAATGAGATGCCACTCGCAGCCCGACGCAGGCGCAGGACTGTCGCCGCCGTCGGCGGTGCCGTCGTGGTAGCGCACGGTATGAACCGCCGGCACGACCGGCGCGACGACCGGCGCGACGACCGCGGCGACGACCGTCAAGACCAGCGCGAAGACCGGCGCGACCGGTAGCCGTTGCCGACTGCTGGACAGTCACCGACCAGGACGACCTCGCGACCCAGCGACCCAGGTTGCCGCGTCCTTCGCGGCCCCGACCACGGTGGCCGTTAGGGCGCAGGTTCGCGCAGCAGAGTTCATGAAACTGGACCCCGAAGGTGCCGCGCCGTGCCTGCGTGCGCGCGGCAACCGACCGTATTCCCTCGCGACATGGACGTGCTGAAGCTAGACGCTCGGGTGCGCTCACCGGCGTACGGCACCGGGACGACCAGTAGCGGCGAGCTGATCATCTGGTGCTCGCCGTCGACCAGGCGAGTGAGCTTGCGGGTGGCCCTGATGCTGTCTTTGAGGATGCGGCTGGATGGTCGGCGTCAGAGGACGGCGGCAACGGGACTAGGGAGTGGGGGCGGTGGCGGCTTGGTGGGCTTCCTCGAGATCGTCGTCGGACACTGTGTGTGACTCCGTCGTGCCGCCCAGATCTGTCAGCTTGGTCGAGACGGCGTCCGCTTCGCTCACCGGCGCCAGCACCCCGACGGCGGCCTTGCCATCGGTGAGCGCGGATCCGAGGCGTTCACGGTCGGCCTTGTCCAGGCCGAGGCCCTTGTGGTGCAGCGCGCCGACAAGTCCACCGCCGACCACTCCGACAGCGAGGCCGACCGGGGTGAACAAGGCCAGCGCCAGACCGATGCCGGCCCCCTTGCCAGTGCTGCGTTTGCCAACCTTCTCGGTCTTGACCTCACCTTTCTCGTTGAGGACGAGAACGCCGATCGCATCATGGCTGGCGAGCCCGGAGTCCTTGAGGCTCTGCGCCGCGGAATCCGCCGCGCCCTCGTTCGCGAATACTGCCAACACAACGATCTTGTTTCCCATGGGATTTCCTCTATAGGTGGCATGTCGCAGATCCGCGACATTCCCGTTCTAGTCCACCGGCCAGGCGTACCGCCTCACCCCCAACGGGCGATCCCGGTCACGGTGACCGTTAGACCACGGTTGGCAGCCACCTAGCCCACGCTTCTCGACCTTCGCCAGGCTCAAGCTGCGTCTCCCAGCGTGCTGCCCGGCGGACGGGGACTGCGACGCACGGTGAGGGGACGGGCCGATGAGTGACGACACGGACGCCATTGCATGAGCAGAGAGGGCCAACGATCCACCATCACCGCCGCCGTCGCCGTCGCCGTCGCGGCGCAACACGCTGGTGGTTGCTGCACTCGCCCGCCGTTGTCGAGGATTCTGCAGCGCGCCGGGCTTAGCCTCTTCCGGACCTCTACCTCGACGCGGCCCGTCCGACCAGCTTCCGGCGGATGCTGCCGGAGCTCGAAATCCAAGAACCGATCCGCCAGCCTCTGAGGCTGCCGCTACGTCGCGCGGTCCGTGGATCTCTGGTGCCGGCGCGTCGACGCCTTCTGTGCGATCAGTACGTCGATGCCGTCCAGGATTCGGTCGAGGCCGAAGCTCACGTCGGCGTCGTGGATCTCGTCGGTGTACTGGTTGCCGGTCATCAGGGTGGCCAGGATCGAGTATCCGAGTTCGTGCAGCCGAGGTTCCAGGAATCGTGACACCGCTGCCGGCTGGACGGACGTCGTGGTGCTGTCGCGCAGATCGCGACGCGCGCTGGCGATCCGCCGGGCATAGCCGTCCAGCAGCAACGCGCACGACAGGCTTTCGGTGGGACTCAGCCCGGCACCGGTCAGCACCTTCAGGATCGCCTCTGCCCAGCCGAGCAGGTTCGGCGTCACCGGCGCTCCGCGGATGGGGAGATCGCAGAGCCATGGGTGGACGTCGCACCGGTCGACCATCGCCTGCGTCCAGACGGTCGCTGCGGCTCGCCAGTCCCGTGCGTCGGCGACCCGGTCCGGTGCCGGACCCCAGGCTGCGTCACCGAGCAGCACCAGCAGCTCGTCGCGGGACCTGACGTACCTGTAGATCGCGTTGGCGGTCAGCCCGAGCTTCTGGGCGATCTTGGGCATCGACAACGCGGCGAACCCGTCGGCATCGGCCAACTCGAGGGCTGCGTCGACGATCCGCTCGACGCTCTGCGTCGGCTTCCGGCCGAGTTTGTTCGACTTGGCGGGCAGGCCCCACGCCAGCACGAGCCCCGGTGGCAGGTGCGCATCGTCGGTCAACGGCATCAGGTCGGCTCCCCACGCCCGCGAAACTCGGTGTTTGACTTCGTGTGCACCTTACACTTTATATTAGTGGGGCCCACACACGAATACACCTGAGGATGCGATATGGGACAGCAGGATCACCACGACGGACCGGGTCGGCGACGACCGCGGTTCGACCTTTCTCGCCGGCTCGGATTGCTGCTGACCGCGGCATTGCTCTCGAGCTCGGCGGCGGCCTGTGGGGGCACGGCCGAAGCCACGACGAACAGCCGTGGTACGCCGGAGACTCCCGCGAACACCGTGGTCTCGACGGACGCCGGCGCAGTACGCGGCACGCTCACCGCGGATGCCCGGCTCTTCCAAGGAATTCCCTACGCCGCCCCGCCGGTCGGCGAGCTCCGCTGGGCATCGCCGCAACGGGCCGCGTCATGGCGTGGCATCCGGGACGCCACCAAGGCCGGGAATCGCTGTGCCCAGGCCGAAGGGCTGATCGACGAGGCCAGCACTACCGAGGACTGTCTCTACCTCAACGTCACCACACCACGCGACAGCGGCGCAGACAAGCTGCCGGTCATGGTGTGGATCCACGGCAACGGCTTCATCAGTGGGGCCGGCAGCCTGTACGACGCACAGCAGTTGGCGAACAGCGGCCAGGTCGTCGTGGTCAGCCCCAACTACCGGCTGGGCATCTTCGGCTTCCTCGCCCATCCGGCGCTGGACCACGGCGGAGCTCGGCAGCTCTCGGGGAACTTCGGCCTCGAAGATCAGCAGGCTGCGTTGTGGTGGGTCAAGCGCAACGCGGCGTCGTTCGGAGGCGATCCGGGCAATGTCACGATCTTCGGTGAGTCCGCTGGAGGCACCAGCGTCTGTTCTCATCTGGTCGCGCCGGGATCCACAGGGCTGTTCCAGAAGGCGATCCTGCAGAGCGCTGAATGCACCGGGCAGAAGTGGTCGCCCGGACCGCCGACCTGGTTTCCGCTGCCACGCTCCGAGCGCGAGCAGCACGGCCTCGATGTCGCGGCCAAGGTCGGCTGCTCCGCCCCGGGGACCGCTGCGGCCTGCCTGCGGGCCAAACCTACGGACGAGCTCAGCAAGTGGTCTGACGACGGGGTCGGATCAGGACCCACCGTTGGTGGTGGCGTACTGCCTGTCAGCCCGGATCGCGCCTTTGCAACCGGCCGCTTCACCCACGTACCGATCATCCAGGGGACGACGCGGGACGAGCACCGCCTGTTCACCGCGGCAATCGAAACAGCAACCGGTCAGGTGACGACCCCGGCAAGCTACAGCGAAGAAATCCACACGCTGTTCGACCAGTCGGACGCCGCCCGGATCCTGGCCCGCTATCCCGTCGAACAGTTCCATTTGGCCGGCGAGGCACTGTCGGCCGTCGTCACCGACTGGGCGTGGGGCTGCCCGGTCCTCGATCGAGATCGCGCACTCGCCGCGCAGACACCGCTGTATGCGTACGAGTTTGCCGACGAGACTGCTCCGTGGTTCAGCACGCTCCCGAAACCCAACTTCCCGACTGGCGCGTTCCACGGCGCCGAACTGCAGTACCTCTTCACCGACGAGCAACTCCCGGGCCTGAGCACACCCGCGCAGGATCAACTCTCCGCGACGATGATGCGCTACTGGACGCAGTTCGCACGCACCGGGAACCCGAACGGTCCGGGTCAGCCACGGTGGCAGCCATTCCAGAACAAAGACCACGTCCAGTCACTCGCCCCGGCAAGAATCGCCTCAGCCGACCTGGCCCAGGAACACCAGTGCGCCTTCTGGACCTCAATAGACTCCTGACCTGATCAATCACCTCCGCCACGTGACGATCTGGCCGCGACAGGCGAGGTGGGTTGGAGCGTGGGGATGTGGTGCGAATCGAGGTCAAGCCACGTTGCTGGTGGCACCCATTGAGGGATGGAACTCATGCGTGAGGCGCCGGACGTCGTTTCGGTCGAGGCGGTGCTCGATGCTGTGCGAACGGGCTGGGCGATTGACGTCGACGCGATTGAACATCTGCCGGTCGGTTTCGGCGCGCACCATTGGCGGGTCTCGTACGCCGGGATGCCGCGCCTGTTCGTCACGCTCGACAGCCTCGGCCGACGCCATTCCGCGGAGTCGCTCGAGGCTGCCTATACCGCGGCGGGCGAGCTGGCCGGGGGCGGGCTCGAGTTCGTCGCGGCATCCATACGCAATCGCCAGGGTCGCTCCACGGCTCCCCTGGCCGGCGGCAGTCTGAGCTGTGTGCCATGGCTGGACGGGGAGCCGGCTGGTTCGGGCGCCATCGACAGCGACCGCCTGGCTCGGCAGAACGCCGAAGCGCTCGCGCGCCTGCACGCCACCACCCCGCCCGCGGGCATCCCGAGCTGGCGACCCCGGGTCGGAGAGGATTTCGGCGACTCGTTGGCCGACCTGCTGCGCAGCCCATGGCAGACCGGTCCGTACGGCGAGCGTGCCCAGACCGCTCTGGCTCGGCGGATCGACGCGATTCGGCGCTGGACCGAGAGCTACCACGAACTGGCTCGCCGGGCCGCAGAACATCCGTGGGTGCCGACGCACGGAGAACCGCACACCGCCAACCAGGTCGTCACCGACGAGGGGATTGTCTTCGTCGACTGGGAATCGCTGGCCCGAGCACCGCGGGAGCGTGACCTGGGCACTCTGGTCGGCTCCGGGTACGCCGAACTGGCCGCTCCGAACTGGGAAATGATCGAGCTGTTCGACCTGGAGTGGCGACTGGAGGAGCTGGCGCAGTACGCGGACTGGTTCAACAGGCCACACACCGGAAGCGACAGCGACCGAGTCGCCTTCGACGACCTCACCGTGGAACTGAACCGACCCGACTGGACGCGAACCACCACCTAGAGACCAGGCTGGCCGTCGGATTCTGCGTGCCATGACTTCCAGAGTTTGCCGTAGACGCGTCCTGCGCTGACGAGTTCGCTGTGAGTACCGAGCTCGACGAGCTCACCGGCTTCCATGACGGCGATCCTGTCGGCGTCGTGCGCGGTCTGAAGGCGATGGGCGATCGCGATCACGGTACGACCCCGGAGTACGGCGGCCAGCGATTGTTCTGTTCGGCGTGCTGTTCTGGGGTCGAGTTGTGCGGTGGCTTCGTCCAGGATCAGCGTGTGCGGATCGGCGAGGACGACTCGTGCCAGCGAGAGTTGCTGGGCGCTGGCGCCGTCGAGGGTGGTGTCGTCGCCGATCTCGGTGTCCAGCCCGTGGGGTAGGTCGTTCAGCCACGCGGCTCCGACGGCGTCCAAGGCGGCGTACAGCTCCTCGTCGGTCGCGTCCGGTCGGGCGATGCGCAGGTTGTCGCGCACGGTGTCGTGGAAGACGTGATGATCCTGGGTGATGAGTACGACGTGTTCGCGCAGCTCGTCGGGTGGCAGGTCGGCAACGGGTGTACCGCCGATGGTCACCGACCCGGTGTGCGGACGGTCGAGGCCGGCAAGGAGACGGGCGAGCGTCGATTTCCCTGCTCCGGAGGTGCCGACGATGGCCAACCGTTCTCCGGGCTGCACGGACAGATCAATTCCGTGCAGCACGTCGCGATCGTCGGTGTAGCTGTAGCGAGCGTTGGTCACCTGGATCCGGTCGCCGTCCTCGGCGGCGCCGACGTGCGTGGTTGGCTTGCGTTCCTCGTCGGGAACGTCGGCCAGCCCTTCGACGCGGGCGTAGGAGGCGCCAGCGCCTTGTAGTTGTTCGATCCAGAGCATCAGGGTGTCGAGCGGGCCGACGAGCTGGCGTAGATACACCGTCGCCGTCACCACCACGCCGAGGCTGACCACACCGTCGGCCTCCAGTGCACCGCCGACCAGGAGGACTCCGACCACTGGCAGTGCCAGTGAGACGTCCGCCCACGGAAACAGCACCGTTCGCAGCCAAAGTGCCCCTAGGCGTGCGGACCGGGCTTGAGTGACGGCTGACTCAGTGGCCTGTGCTCGGCGCTGCTCCAGACCGAGCAGTTCGATCGTTCGGGCGCCTTTGGCGGTGCTGGCGACGACGTCGGCCAGTTCTGCTCCGGTCGCTGCGACCGCTAGATAGACCGGTCTGGCGCGTCGCAGATACCAGCGCACCGCCCCTGCGACGCCGATCAGGCAGGCGAGCCCACACAGTCCGAGCAATGGATCCAGGACGACAACGGCGACGACGAGGAACAGGGCGTGGACGAGGGCGACGAGGACCTCGGGTACGGCGTACCGCAAGGTCATGGCCACCACGGATGCGTCTGTGCTTCCGCGGGCGATCAGGTCGCCGGTAGGCAGATGGTCTGCGACTCGTGGTGGTAATGCCAGGGTGCGTTTCAAGAATCGTTCTCGAACCCGTGCCGCTGTGCGTTCGCCGAACCGGTAGCCGATCTTGAGCGCCCACCAGGTCAGGGTTGTCTGCACGATCGTGAACACCAATGCGCCGAAGGCGAGGCGGTCCACCCGGCTGAGCACATCACTGCCGCCGGCTTGGATCGTGTCGATGATTCGGCCGAGCAGCCACGGACCTACCAGCCCAGCTGCGGCGGCAAGCCCGTTGACACAGACGATCCCGACCACGGCACCCCGGTCTGCGCGCAGGTCGCGGAGCGCCGCTGCACGGACCTCGGGGGTGCCTGCGATCGGCAGCTGCCTACTCATGGCTCTCCTGATCGCCCTGTGCACGGGATACCAAGTCTCGATAGCCGCGATCGCTGCGCAGGAGTTCGGCGTGTGTCCCGACTGACGACGTCTGACCATCGACCAGGACGATGACTACGTCGGCACGGTCCAGAACCAGCGGTGACGTCGTGGTGATCACCGTGGTCGAGTCGCGTCTGGCTTCGCGGAGCCGGTCGATCATGGCTGCTTCGGTGTTGGCGTCGACCGCGGAGGTGGGTTCGACGGCGAGCAGGACTTCGGGTGCGGCATAGATGGCGCGGGCGAGTTGAATCCGTTGCCGTTGGCCACCAGAAAGGTCACTCCCGCCGGCAGCGATCGACGCGTCCAGACCGCCGGACAACGCGTCCACGACGTCCTCGGCCACGGCGGTGTGCAGGGCCGCCTGGATTCGGTCGTCGTCAGGCTCGAGGCGTCCCGCAACGATGTCGCGGACCGTGCCGGCGAACACCTCGGCGTGGTTGTCGGCGACAACCAGCCGGCGCCTGAACTCGCTGCGAGCAACATCATCGATCCGTACGTCGGCCCAGGTCGCACCGGCCTCGGGATAGGTGCTCAGTTGCCCAAGCCTTTCGACCACGGCGACTGCCTCCGCGGGGCGGGCAGCGACCAGCGCGGTGAACCGTCCGGGATAGATCACGACCCCCGATTGTGGATCGGCCAACGGCCCACCGTCAGGGGGGATGATCGCCGCGTCGCGGTCGTTGTCGCGTGTCACCGGCAGGTTGAGCAGGTCGATGATTCGTTGACCGGCCACCCGCGCACGGGCGATGTCACCTCCGCCCTCGATGAAGGCGGACACCGGCACGACCAGAACGGCAACGTAGCCGTAGACGGCGACAACATCTCCGATGCTGATGTCGCCGGTCGCAGCCATTCGCGCCGAGAGCCACACCACCGCGGCCAGGAACAGCGCGGGCAGTCCTGTCGACAATGCGCCGACCCAACTCGAGGGCCCGGCGACCCGGTAGCCACGATGCACCAGTCCCTGCGACTGCTGTCCGTACCGCTCGGCGACAACCCCCTTCCCGCCAAGGCCGTTGAGCACTCGTAGCCCGGCCAGGACATCGACCAGGCGGGTCGTCAGCTGCCCCTGGTGCACGCGATACTCGCCGCCGGTGCGCTCGATGCGCTGCAGGAACGGGCCCACTGCGACAGCGAGCAACGGAACTCCGGCGAGGACCACCGCGGCCAGCAACGGCGAAATCGTGAACAGTACGACGGCGACGACGGCGTACGCCACCACCGCGCCAACGCCGGGACCCGTGACGGTCAGTGCCATCGCAACCGTGTACACGTCGGCGATGCCGACCGTCACCACCTCCCCAGCACTCACGCGACGCGTCAGCGAGGCACCCAAGCGGGACGTGTGCCACACCGTTGCCCGGACCGAGCGAAACGATGCGTCCATCCGGATCTTGGTCATCGTGCGATGCCGAGCGATCCCCAAGAGCGCGTTCAGCACGGTGACCACGAGCAGGACCAGAGCCCACTCGACGAGGGCGGCAGTATCGCCGGCGACAAGTCCGTCATCCACCGCACGGGACAGCACCCACGGTGGCACCGCCAAGCCGACCATCCAGACGGTGCCCAACATCGCACCCGTCGCGACCCGCCGCGGCTGCGATCGAGTAAGCCAGAAGAGGAAGCGCCAGGGGCTGGTCAGATCACGGTGCGCCGGCGGGATCCATGTCTCGGTCATCCTGTCCAGCCACTCGCGAACAGCAGCCGTCCGCCACCTCCGCTGCCGTGCACCGCCGCTGGCCATGCGCAGATCCTCGCAGCAATGCATCAACCGGGGAAACGAATTTGTGATCCGATTCACAAACGGGATCTCCAGTCAACAACTCGCCGCCGACCACCCTGAGCCTCGTGAGCGCGCCGCGCGAGATTGGCGGCGTGTGGTTGTCGGATCTGCCCGAGCCCGTTCGATGTGATGTAGAGACCGGGCACAGGGCTCGGCCGACATGAATCGAGAGGACAGCGACGATGACCGACGACAGGGCGACCGGCGGAGCGAGAAAATTCCGATTCGGTGTTCTTGCTCCGATCAGAACTGAGCTGCCGGCGTGGCGAGACCAGGTGCGCCGTATTGCCGACAGCGGTTTCTCGACACTCCTGATGCCCGACGTTCAGCAGTGGCAGCCGGCGCCCGGTCCCACGCTGGCTGTCGCGGCAACTCTCGCCGACCTGCGGGTGGGTACGTGGGTGTATGCCTCTCCGCTGCGCACGCCCTGGAGCTTGGCCTGGGAGGCGCACTCACTGTCGGTGCTTACTGAAGGTCGCTTCGAGATGGGCATCGGCGTCGGCAGGCCCGGGATCGAGGACGAACTGCGTGAGTTGGGCCTTCCGGTGGTGACACCGGGCCAGCGGTTGTCTCAGGTGCGCGACGCCGTCACGTCGCTCAGAGAACTCGACGGCCCGGATCTCCGTACGCCGGTGGTGATGGCCGTGCGTGGCCCGAAGGCGCAAGCGCTGGCGGCCGACCTGGCGGACACGGTCACCTTCGCCACAATGCCGGGCGACTCTCGGGCCGACATAGTGCGATTGGCGACCGAGTTTCGCGCACTCGGAGACCTCGAACTGGCGCACCACGTGGCGGTGGTCGGCGACGAGGTCTCCCCGTTCATGGCACCCCCAGACACGGATCCCGCCGCGTTGCGCGCAGCGGACTCGCTGTTGGTGCTGCCAAGTGACCCGACGGCAGCCACCGAAGAAATCCTGCGACGACGTGAGGAGGGCGGCTTCTCATATATCGTCATCGGCGCGAACGCCGTTGACGCACTCGCTCCTGTCGTCGCCGAACTGACCGGACAGTGACCGCGACTGGCCAGCCCCTCCCCCCCGGCTGGATGCGGTTCTCTGCGTTCGACCTGATCGTCAGTTGGCCGAGAGCTTCTCGGTGATCGCGTCCCGGCTGGTCTCCGGGTCCACCCCTCCAGGCCGCCGGCCTGGCCGTGTGGACCTCAGCGCTTCGGTACGTCGTACACGAGGTGTGTGACGCGGTCGCCTTGGACGATCTGCGACGGGTTGTCGAGCATGAGCGGCTCGGACAGCGGACCGGTCGCCCAGAACGGGCGGCCCGAGCCGAACACCACGGGGACGAGGTTGACGACGACCTGGTCGATCAGGCCGAGCCGCAACGCCTGTCCGCCGATCTGGCCGGCGGCGACGTCGACGATGCGGTCCTCACCGGCGTACTCCCGCCCGGCCTTGATGCCTTCCTCGACGCTGCCGACGAAGGTGAACGGCGCCGTACCGGCATGCTCCCAGTCCTTCGGTGGTTCGTGCGTGACCACGAAAACGTGCTCGCCGGCGGCCGGTACGCCGTTCCAGCCGTTGGTGAGGTCGAAGAGGCGCCGGCCCATGATGACGCACGCGATGTCCTTGTACTGGTTGCGCGTGAAGTCGGCCGACGCCTGGGTGGTGCTGACCGTGTCGTCGCTGCCTTCGAACGACCAACTCACGTCCCCGTTGCCCAGCCAGTCGAACAGCGGACCGACTCCGTCGCTGTCGTCGGCCATGTAGCCATCCAAGGAGACAATCGCTCCCATGATCGTTCTAGCCATCAGATCCTCCCTGGTGTGCAGGTACTGGACCTGACGTTAGGAGCAGGACCGCCCGCTCCGAATCAGTCAGATGACTGGTGCTGGCGCACGCGACGGTCGGTGCCGATGAGTCACGGCGTCAGTCCGGCGAGCTGCGAGCGTCTGCTGACACCCAGCTTGGGATACGCCTTGTACAGGTGATGACCGACGGTGCGAGGGCTGAGGAACAACTCGGCCGCGATCTCCCGGTTGCTCATGCCCTGCGCGGCTCGGCGTACGACCTGCAACTCCTGCGGGGTGAGCTGGCTGACACCACCGAGACCGGCCACCGGCTCCGGAGCGGTGTCGCCGAGCGCGGTGAGCTCCGTGCGGACGCGTCGTTCCCAGCCGTACGCCGCGATCCGCTCGAACGTACCGAGCGCCTCCGTCAGTTGGGCCCGGGCCGCCGTACGACGGCGATTGCGTCGCAGCCATTCGCCGTACGCAAGGGAAGTGCGCGCCCGGTCGTACGGTCCGCACCCTTCGAGACGGAGCGCCGCCTCGAACGCCTGCTGTGCCTGGGGTCCCTCGCTGAGTAACGCCTCGCACCGCAGTACGAGCGCTTGTGCCGCGGGGTTGCCCGATTCTGTCGCCCACTCGATCAGCGCCGGGAGGTACCGCTGCGCGCGATCGGTCTCACCCGCCCGTACGGCGGCCTCGACATGATCGGGGATTGCGCGCACGGCCACGTCCCGTCCGGATGGGCCGTCGCAGACTCGCTCCAGCCGGTCGAGGGCGTCAGCGGGCTGACCAGCCATGAGATCGACCAACGCACGGGCCCAGGTCACCAGGGCTGCCGACATCCGGTGCTGCCTGGTATCGGCGAGGACCAGGTCTGCCTGCGCGCCGGCTGAGGCGTCACCGCGAACTGCGGCAAGCCAGGCCGAGATCGAGGTCAGTACGACGACCTGTAGGTCCTGACCGAGGTCGGTCGCCAGCTCGATCGCTTCGGTCACCGTCGCTTCCGCGTCCTGGAAGCGGCCGGTCACCAACTGCGCGAGCGCGAGTGGCTCCTGCGCATAGGGGAGCCAGCCGAGCGCACCGTCGAGGCGCAATGCGGCGACGTGGCTCTCGAGGAGCTTGAGCGCCAAGGTGTCCTCGCCGATGAGCACGGCCATGTACCCAGCTGTCAGCCGGTCGAGCGTGGCGTCCAGCTCGAGCGCAGCGGGCAGCAGCGTCCGCATCGATGCGACCGCGGGCTTGATGTTTCCGAGCAACAGGTCGGTGAAGCCGATCAACGCCTCGGCCAGGCCACCGTGGATCGACTGTAGTTGCTCAGCGCAACGACCAAGCAGGACGGGATCGGCCGCGTCGCGCGCGCACCACGTCGCTTCGGCAAGGATGGAGACAGCACGGTCCGGATCGGTCGACAGGATCGGTACTGCGGCGGCGAGAGACAGCGCACTCGCCTCAGCGGGAGAGACGCGCTCGTACGCCACCTGGGCTCGAATCCAAGCGGCTTCGGCCTGTTCGCTGGGTTGTCTGGTCAGCGTGCCGCCGGCCGCGGCCAACTCTGCCGCATGATCGAGCCCACCCGCGTCGTACGTCGCTCGGGCGGCTCCGACAAGACGCCTGGCGCGGTCGGCGCGGTCGTTGCTGAGCTGTGCGGCCCGCTCCAGCGCTCGCGCCGCGCACGCCGGGCCGCCGCGCCCGACCGCACGGAGCGCGGCGCGTTCGAGTTCCGCCGCGGCCAGATCGTCGGTGCCACCGGCCGCGGCGGCGAGGTGCCAGGCGCGCCGGTCGGCATAACGTGGGTCCGAGAACGAGTCGGCCAGCGCTTCGTGCGCGGCCACTCGCTGGGCGAACGGCGCGTCCTGGTAGACCGCCGACCGGATCAACGGGTGCCGGAACTCGACGGAGTCGGAGGTCACCCGGACGAGTCGCTCTTGCTCGGCCGGCTCGAGGTCCGCGGCGGCCAGACCCAGGGACGCGGCGGCGGCCGAGAACGCTTGGAGCTCTGAGGTGTGGTCGGCGGCGGCAAGCAACAACGCTCGCTGCGCGTTCTCCGGCAGTGCGCGAACCTGCAGACGGAAGTGCTCCTCCAAGCGTCCGCTGGCCGGCAGTGGGGTGACTGGCGCGGACGGACGATCTGCGCGATCGCTCGCCGCCAACTCCAGGATGGCCAGCGGGTTCCCTTCGGATTCCGCGAGTACGCGCTCGGCTGCCTCCCGAGGCAACGTACGAACACTGGCCAGCAGCCGAGTCGAGTCCGGCTGACCCAGTCGCTGGAGGGCGATGCTGTGCAGCCCTGCCGCAGGGAACGGTCGGTCGCCGTCCCGCGCGGCAAAGATCATCGCGACTGGGTCGGTGTGCAGGCGCCGTACGGCGAACAGCAGCGCGTCGATCGAGGACCGGTCGAACCAGTGCGCATCGTCGACCAGGCACAGCAGTGGCTGCTCCTCGGCCAGGTCGGAGAGCAACGTCAACACAGCCGCGCCGACGGCCGGCGGCCCACCCGGCAAGGTGCTCGCGCCGAACGCGGTCCGCAGTGCCTGACCTTGGCGGCCGGGCAACGCGTCGAAGCGATCGGCGAAACGGGCGAGCATCAACTGGAGACCGGCGAACGGAAGCTCCGCCTCGGATTCGATACCGACAACCCGCAGTACTCGCATGCCGTCAGCAGCAGCCGCCGCGTGATCGAGCAGCGCGGTCTTGCCGATCCCGGCCTCACCCCGCACCACCAACGACCCACACCGGCCGTCAAGGGCCTCGGCGAGCACCCGCTCCACCGAAGCCCGCTCAACTGCCCGCCCCACCAGCACCGCAGCAGCGTAACCCCAACAACAGGCCTACATATGCGAGCATGATCGCCGATTCGAATCCTGCCGGGCACCCCACCAAACCCTGCGATCGGAGCAGCTGTGTCCACTGTTACCGCTGCGGAATTCACCTGGCCGCTAGGCGACGACGCCGTACTGATCCCACGCACGGCCGCGATCGCGGAGGCGCATTTCGCTCTGGTCGAGGCCAACTATCAACGCCTGGCGCAGTGGTTCGGGGACGCGTACCAGGAACCACCGGTGCTCGAGGAGACCCGCGCGAACCTGGAGGAGGCTGGGCGGGGCTGGCTGGACGGATCGTTGTTGCCGCTGTCCATCGCGGTGAAGGCGGACAACGGCTGGCGCCTGGTCGGCTGGGCGCAACTCGAGATCAACCGTCAGGCTCGGTCGGCCGAGATCGGCTACTGGCTCGACACGGACTTCGTCGGCCGTGGACTCGTCAGCCGGACCGTCACCGCCGTACTCGATCACGCCTTCGGGCCGCTCGGCCTGCTCCGAGTCGGGCTGTGCACCACCGTCGACAACACCCGCAGCCGGAACGTGGCCGAGCGCATGGGCTTCACCCAGGAAGGCGTACTGCGCGAGGCCGCAGTCTTCCCCAACGAACGACGCGACCTCGTGCTCTACGGCCTCCTCGCCCACGAATGGCAGCAGTAGCAGTCGAGGCCCCTCGGAGCCGATAGCGTCTGGCCATGGCCGACTTCGTCATACGACGCTGGGACCTGACGCCACACCCCTTCCCACAGGCTCCGCTGCATGTCCACGACCGCGGGGACGAGGGCTTCGTCGTCCTCACCGGCGAGCTCGATGTGACGCTCGGAGCCGACGTACGGCGCCTGGGCGCCGGCGAGTTCCTCGTGGTATCTGCCGGCACCCCACACACCTTCGCGACCGTCGGCGACCTAGCGGCAACCATCCTCGTCACGATGACCCCACAGATCGACGCCCTGGTACGCGAACTCCACCAAGTCCCCGAGGACGAGCGCCCCCTCGTCTGGGCCCACCACAACTCCCGCCCGCTCTAGCCTCCACCGGCGCAGGAAGCTGTGAGCAGGATCCCGGCGTCTGGAGAGTAGTCCGGCTCGACGCCACGCAGTCGACCGATTGACTGCGTGCAACAGTCGAATCGGCAAGCGGGCCGCGCGGCCTTCTCAGCGTACGTATGTGGCTCCAGCGGCTGTACTGTGAAATGCCGGGCGGCAAACAGACTCCATTTTGATCGCAACGAATTCAAATGAATGTTTGGCCCCCGGCGTGGACCACTCGGGAGGGGACCATGTCATCACAACTCGTCAGTGCCGGGGGTGCGGATTTCTACGTCGAGGTGGTGAACATCGGCGGCCCACAGACGATCGGATCGAATCACGAGCCACTCAGTCTCGACGGGGTTCGCGACACCATTCTGGCGGTGGCAACCGAACTTGGTCAGATCTGGGACAAGGTGAAGCCAGCTGAGGCGACCGTCGACTTCGGTCTCAAACTCATAGCGAAGTCCGGCAAGCTGACCGGTCTGATCGTGGATGGGGGCGGCGAGGCCACACTCTCGATCTCGCTGACATGGAAGGCCGGCGATCAAGCAGAACCGGGGTGAACATCCATGGCAACCACCACGTTCTCCGATTCTGTGCTGCGCGCGTTCGTGGTGCGGATCGAATCAGCGGACCAGACGGAGACTCTCGGCTCAGGCGTTCTGGTCGCCTCAGGCTGGGTGTTGACCGCCGCCCACGTGCTCGGGGGTCGCGATCGCGTCGTCGTCGTGCCAGATCGAGGGGCGCTGACGCGCGACGGTGCGGAGCCTCCTGCGAAGGTGACTGGTCTCACCATGGCGAGATCGGACTCTCGGGATCCTTCCTCACCGTCAGCCTTGTGGCCATTCCCGGATCTAGCGCTCGTGCGGACGCCGGACTGGACGGATCATTCCTTTGCAGTGCTCAGTGGGAAGGTACCTACCGGCGACTGCCTGCCACACGCGTGGGGTTACGGCCTGCGCGAGGAAGGCGTTGCGTCTGTCGGATCCGCGTCGACATACACCCTTGCCGGCGAGGACGGCGACGGATTCCTGTCGTTGTCGGCAGGTGAGGCCACACCTGGGCTCAGCGGATCACCGCTTGTCTGCCCGATCCAGCGGGCGGTGGTCGGCATCATGACTGCGACGCGCGACCCGGGGGCGGCAAGAGGTGGGTGGGCCGGACCAGTGTCAGCACTCCCTTCCATACCTGACGTTGACGGCGGCCGAAGCATCGCCGAGACAGTCGTTGCAGAGAATCGGTCGAACAGTTGGGTGCATCGAGCGCTCTGGAACAGGGCGCTGCCAGTAACTGACTCCGAGGGATGCCTTGACCATCCGTGGGAAGGACTCGAGCCTGATGACCGCTTCGATCACCCTTCGACGATGCTTCGAGCCGAGTTCGGCGTCGTCCCATACATGTTTCGGGATGACGGGCTCAAACGAGCTCTGGAATGGTGTGAAACTCCGGATCGTTTCTCGATTCGCTACATCGAGGCGGCCGGCGGAGCCGGGAAGACACGCTTTGCCATTGAGCTCTGCCGTCGCGTGGCGCTGAAGGGATGGATCACCGGCATGTTGCCTCGCGAGCCCCGAGGTGTGAGCTCAGTTCCACTTCCGCGTCTGATCGCGGTCGACTACGTCGAGGAGAGCGGAGCGCTGGACCTCGTGACTGAGCTCAGTTCCCTGTGCAACTCCGCAAATCAGATGAGCCCAGTCCGTGTTCTTCTGCTGAGCCGGCCAACCCGAGGAGCCGGCCTGCACGCCGCCATCGATGCGGTGGCGCAACAACCACTTGCCGTCGGCGCTTTGTTGCGCGCGTTGGAGAAATCTGTCGAACTCGCCGATCCTGTCTCGGCCCTCACGACGGATCAGAGAAGCGTGCTGTTCGCGGAGGCCCTCCCTCGGTTCGGTCACGGCGCCGCCGGCGAGACTTGGAGACCCACCGATCAGGAAAGCCCTGACCTCAGCGACGACCATTTCGCCCAGCCGCTCGACGTTCTGTTCGAGGCCTTCGATACGGCGCTGACCGACCACGGCGGACACGACGGCACACGCCCAGCGGTGGAACGCGTCCTGAACCACGAAGAGAGGTACTGGCGGACCGGTTCGGCACCTGTCGGCGGAGATCTTGCTCGCCGATGTGTCGCTTTCGCTACCTTGGCTGGCGCCAGGGACAACGCCGAAGCTCGCGCGTTGCTCTCCCTTGTACCCGAGGTTGGCAAAGGACCTGCTCGACGAGCAGTCGACATCTGGCTGGCCGCACTCTATCCCGGCGACGACCACTGGAATCCTCTCAAACCTGACCGGCTTGGCGAGGTCCTGATTGCGCAGTCACTCCGCGAGGAGTCGTTACGTTTTAAGCATGTAGTCCGGAAGATTCTTCGACTCAGGTCGGATCGACAAGTCGAGCGTGCGCTCGAGGTGCTCGCCCGATTGACGATCGACAAGGTCTGGGCGAACGACCTGAGGCCGCCATTGATAGCCCGCTACGGTACCTTGGCAAGACGCTGCCAACGTCAGACGCGGGGCTCAAAAGACCGCGTGGGTGCGACTGGCCTGCTCGATGGTCTGGTGCGCCTTCATCTGGCTGTCATCGGGAATGGAGACTTACCTCGTCTCACGGTCCGGGAGATGGACGCATTGGCAGCCGGCCTCGACATGGTTCGAGGCCTGGCCGGGCAGTTCGCACGAAGCAAGGACGCGGCCGTTCTCACCACTCAGTACCACGACCTGTGCCAGCGGAGGGTTGACCAAGATCCCGGCAACCTCGTCTACCGCAGCGATCTGGCAAACTCCTACGACAATCTCGGCGTTCTTCATGCCGAAGCCGGACGCACCACCGAGGCCGAAACCTACTATTACCACAGCTTGAAGACTCGACGAGAGCTTGCGAACCTCCATCCCGATAACCAGGCCTATCAGTTCGCGTTGTCCGACTCCTACAACCGCCTTGGCGACCTAGCGGTACAGAAGGAGGACTATGACGACGCCCGCGACAACTATCACGAGGCCTTGCGGATCGCCGAAGCGATCGTCGGGGCACATCCGACCGGAAGCATCTACGGCCACGAGCTGTCGAACTGCTACAACAACCTCGGCGATCTGGCATTCAAAGAGGGCCGCAATGACGAGGCGAGACGACGCTACAACCAGGCATTGGACATCGCTCTCCGGCTGATCGACCGTGATGCCGAGAATTCGATCTATCAGCGCGACCTTTCAAATGCCTACAACAATCTGGGCGATCTGGCTGTCAATGACGACCGCCCTGATGACGCGAAAGAGCCATACCTCAAAGCGCTGGCGATTGCACTGTCCCTTAGTCCACGTGAACCAGGAAACAGTGTCTATCAAATCGACCTGTGGAACTCATACAACAACCTGGGTGATCTGGCGGTCGAGTTACATGAATGGCCGGACGCGGGGAACCGATATCGGCAGGCCTTGCGGATCGTCGAGGATCTCGTCGAGCACGAACCCGAAAGCACACCATGTCAGCGAAACATCTCGGTCTCCTATCAGAACCTCGGAGACCTGGCCGCGCGGACGGATCACCTTACCGAGGCGGGCGACCACTACCGAACGGTTCTGCGAATTGCTGTGAACCTAGCATCTGAGGAGCCGAAGAATGCGACTCTCCAACGTGATCTCATTGATGCTTACAGCAAACTAGGCGAACTGGCGATGAGTTCATCTGAGGTTCCTGATGCCCAGGCCTACTATCGCCGAGCTTACGAGGTTGCACGTGATCTGACTGCCAGCGAGCCGGACAATCTTCCCGCACGGCGGGACCTGATGACCTGCGTCCTTCGTCTCGGTGACATTTCCCTCCGTGAGGGGCGTCACCGTGAAGCGGCGCGCCAGTACCGCAAGGGGCTGCACATCGCGAGACGACTTGTCACCCAAGAACCTGACAGTGCCATGAGGCAACGCGATCTCTCGGAGGCCTACGAACGAGTCATGCGGGCCAATCGCCATAGAGAGGTCAGGGCGGTGAGCTGAACAGGTTCCATCGTTCGACTGAAGACTTACGCCAGAGCCAGGCGCTGTTGCGCCAGAGCCTGGCGTGGATGAGACCGACAGCCAGTACACCAATGGCGGCGTAACCGGACACCTTGTGGCTGGACACGTGGACGAGGTGCCAGCAGATCACCGTGACGACGAACATCCCCGTCCGACAACGATGTTCGCAGGATGGTGGTCAGCATCAAGCTGGCGTTTCTTCGGTGGAACAGGGGGCGATTGCGCCATGGGTTGTTGTGCCAGTTCCGCGCGTGGATGAGGCCGACGGCCAGCAGGCCGGCGGCCGCGGCGGCGTACCCGGCCAGTGGGTGCCCGGACACGTGGGCATATCGCCAGCAGATCGCTGCGACCACGAACGCCACCCAACCCACCACGACGTTCACCGCTGCGGACTGGCCGAACGGCGTCGGGTTGGTCTTTCCGGTACTGCCGAGCATGTAGTAAGGAAGCCCGTTGCCGACGAAGAAGCCGGCCACGAGCGCGAGGAGGACCGTCGTCACCATCAGACGTCACCTGCCTGGTGGCGAAGGAGTGGGAGCAGTACGTCGTCGACGAGGCCGGTCAGGAACGTGTCGTCCAGCGGCTCACCGGTGACGAACGCACGCGAGAAGAGCATCGCCGAACTGAGCTCCGCGAGCAGCGCGCGATTGATTGCGGCCGGCAACTCACCTCTGGCCACCGCTCGGTCGATGGCGGGGTCGAACGCTTGCCGTTTGTCGTCGACCATCCGCGCTCGTACGGTCCGCGCCAGTTCCTCGTCGTGATGCATCGCCGTCAGCAGACCGAGCAGCAGTCCGGCGTCCTGCTCGGTCAATCCGTCGCGCATCGCCTGCAGCGTGCCCAGCAGGTCAGCACGGAGATTCCCCGGATCCGGCCGCTCGGCCATCCGCTGCCCGGTATGCCGCTCGACCGCGGTCACGACCAGTTCGGCCTTACCCGACCAACGGCGATAAATGGTGGCCTTGCTCGCGCGGGCGCGCAGTGCGATCGCATCCATGCTCATCCGGTCGTACCCGACCTCGGCCAGCAACCCCAACGTCGCCCCGAGAATCGCCTCCTCCCGCACCTCACCCCTCCCCCGACGCCCGTCCTCGCCAGTCACCCCACACCCCCAAAGTGAACGAAACCGTTTCGTTCACATTAGCACCCGCTCGAGCCGGCGAATTAGACGGCAGGACAGATCTGCGAGCCGTCCTCCTCAGGCCTTCAGCGTCCAGAGCTTCGCGGGTCGCCGGACGATCGGGGAGACCGGGAAAGCGCGGGCTTGGAGGGCTTGGAGGATTGGGTCGGTCTGGGTTGTCTTGAAGTAGTACTCACGGCCGTCGGGGCGGCGGAGGCCGATGCCGCGGAAGCGGAAGCTGGAGCGGATGGGAAAGACCTCGGAAAGCTCGGACGGGGCGGCGGAGAGGGTCTCGGCGCGGATCAGGCGGGGTAGGGGCCCACGAAGGCTGAGCTTCAACGTGTTGTCGTCGAGGACGAGTTCAGCGAACAACTCCGAGGCGTTGATTCGCCAGCCGCCGAGCGTTGGCAGGTTGGCGCCGCCGATCCAGCGCAGGCGCGACGTGCTGGTCCCCGAGGTACTGCCGTCGACCATCAAAGTCCCTCCCCTGGCCCAGACTCCCAGCGGACCGGGTCAGGCGGTGCTTCTGTCAGGGCGGCTCGTCAGTGGTCGTAGCGGCGGAAGGTGAAGAGGTGGGTGCCGGGGATTAGGGGTTCAGGGGTGCCGGTGTAGCGGTGGACGCCGACGCCGAATCCGGCTGAGGGTTCGGAGAGGTAGAGGGGTTCGAAGTCGCGCGACTCGAACCAGGAGCAGATCTGCGGCACCAGGTCGGGGTCGTCGCGGTGGCGGGTCCAGATCACGGGAGCTCCGGAGCGACACAGCTGCGGGAGGGCGGCGATCGTGCGCTGGATGTGTTCGTCGCTGATGTTGCCGAAGATTCCGCAGGCCAGCACGATGTCCGCGGGGACCATACCGGCGTACTGATCGACGAGAGCGGCGTCGCCGGCCCGGACCTCCACTTGATCGAGTCCGAGGGCGCGAGCGGCTGAGGCGGCGCCGTCGGCGATCTCTGGGTCGAGCTCGACCAGCCGGGCATGGACGTCGCCGCGGCGTGGATGGTCGGCCAGGACCTCGAGTACGTCGCGGCCTTGGCCGGCGCACAGGCTGACGATGCGCAGCGGTCCGGCAGGGCAGTCCTCCAAAGCGGCCCGGAGCTGTGTCTGCACGACCTTCAACCGCTGCGACAGCACCGACCCCGGGTCGTCGTACTCGTCATGCCAAGTGGACCAGTCCATGCTCGCTCCTCTCAGGAAGTTCCTATCAAGTTCTCAGTGCAATCACGGGCCGATCGCGGAACCCTGCCCGTCTCACCTCCGTTGACGGACGAAAGTCCGCCGGGCGAAGGGACGACAGCATGACAGGTACCGCCGACACGATGACGGCCGAGGAGCTGACGTACCCGAGCGACTCCGTGGTCGTGCTCGCCGGCATTCCAGGAGCCGGCAAGAGCACACTCCTCGACCGGCTGTTCCCCGAACACTCTGACCGCGTGTACGACTCGGGCCGCCTCCGCGATCGCTGGATGCCGGTCTTCGGCGTCCTCCCCTATCCCTGGTGGCGGCCGCTCCTCCATCTCACGTACTACGCGATCGTGCTGAACGCGATGCGCACCGGTCCCCTGGTCGTGCACGACTGCGCGACCCGTCCGTGGGTACGACGCCTCATCGGCTGGAGGGCCCGCCAGACCGGGAGGACAGTGCACCTGCTCCTGCTCGACGTACCCGATGACCTCGCCCGCGACGGCCAGCAGGCGCGCGGACGCGTCGTACGCAAGGGCAGCATGGCCACGCACTGCCGTCGGTGGCCGCAGCTCCTCGACCAGGCAGTCGCCGACCCCGCCGAACTCATCCCCGGCGCGGCTTCCGCCGTCGTCCTCGATCGCGACCAGGCGAACCGGCTCGAAGCGATCAGCTTCCGTTGAGGCCGGCCTCCAGACCGTCCAGGATCAGATCCAGCCCGTACTCGAAGTCCTCCACCCGCCCGGACCGCATCACGTGACCGATCACCTCCACGACATGCGGAAACTCCTCGGCGGACAATCCCGGGAGTACGTCGGCCGACACCCGCGACGCGTCGTCGGCGGCGAACGGCAGGTTGAGCTGCTGCAAGGTGAACCCATAGAGGTGACTGTCCAGCGTGTGCCAGGCATCCAGTGCACCCTCGATCGTGAAGCCGCCCTCGCGGAGCCGACCGAGCGTCGCGTCCAGGTAGCGCGTCATGCCCAGACCGATGCTGTACCGGGACATGATCTGCATCGCTGCCCACGGATGGGCGACCAGCACCTCGTGCGCAGAGATCGACCGCCGCCGCATCGCCTTCTTCCAGTCCGTCCCGGCGGGCGGTACGTCGATGTCGGTCAGCACCAGGTCGACGATGCCGTCGAGGATGTCGTCCTTGTTCTTCACGTGGTTGTAGAGCGACATCGCCTCCACGCCGACCTCCTGGCCGAGCCGACGCATGGTCAGCGCGTCCAGGCCCTCCTTGTCGGCCAGCGTGATCGCGGCCCGCAGGACCCGCTCCCGGTTCAGTGGCTCGCGCCGTACCGCCATTCCGATCCTCTCGCCGACCGTGGCACTTACATCGTAAGTGTACAGAGTAAGTCGAGGGTCTCAGGAACTGTCGGTGCCGGGTGATTGAGTCGTACTTCGACGTGGGGAGGAATGGGTGTGAAGGTTCGGGTTGCTCGTGAGGTGCTGGCCGAGGCGGTCGGATGGGTGGCGAAAGGGCTGCCGAGCCGGCCGAGTGTGCCGATCTTGGCCGGGATGGTGGTGGACGCGGCAGACGGTCAGGTGACGCTGTCCGGGTTCGACTACGAGAGCTCCGCGCAGGTGAGTGTGCCTGCGGAGGTGGCGGACGGCGGGCGGGTCCTGGTGTCGGGTCGACTGCTGTCCGACATCTGCCGCAGCATGCCGAGGGACTCGGTGGATCTGAGCGGCGACGCGTCCCGGGTCCAGGTGGTCAGCGGGAGTTCGCGCTTCGCGCTGCAGACCCTCCCTCTCAACGAGTACCCGGCGCTGCCCGAGCTGCCCGGCGCGAGCGGCGTGGTCGATGGAGATGCATTCGCGCGCGCCGTCGCCCAGGTGGTGAGCGCATCCGGCCGTGACGACACGCTGCCGGTGTTCACCGGCATCCGGGTGGAGCTCCGCGGTTCGACCATCTCGTTGCTGGCCACCGACCGGTACCGGCTGGCGCTCCGCGTCATCGAGTGGGAGCCGGCCGACCCGACCGTGGAGGCGAACGCGCTGGTGCCGGCGCGGATGCTCCACGACGTGGCCAAGGCGATGGCCGGCCACGATCTCACTCTCGCGCTCGGTTCAACCCGCACAGGGGACGGGTTGATCGGGTTCGAGGGTGGCGGCCGGCGGGCGACGAGCCGGCTGATCGACGGCGACTTCCCGAGGGTTCGCAGCCTGATCCCGGCCGAGTCCGCGATCACCAGCACCGTCCAAGTGGACACAGCCTCGCTGGTCGAGGCGGTGAAGCGAGTCGCGCTGGTGGCCGAGCGGACCACCCCGGTGCGGATCAACTTCGCGGACGGTACGGCGACTCTCGACGCCGGGAGCGGCGAGGAGGCGCAGGCATCGGAGTCGGTGGAGGCAACAGTCACTGGTGATCCGGTGTCCACCGGGTTCAACGCGGGCTATCTCCTCGATGCGCTCGCCTCACTGGGTCTGCCGATCGCGCATTTCGCCTTCACCCAGCCGATGAAGCCTGCGAACCTGACCGGTCTGCGAGCTCCCGATCAGGTTCCGACCGGCGACTCGGCGTACATCCTGATGCCGATGCGGCTGCCGACCTGATGTCGACCGGCCGCGACCGGATGCCGATGGCAATCATCCGTAAGTAGGACGCCGGATCAGGCTATGGACTGACGATCGGCGGCGGTCGATGCGGTCTAGTGGTGGTGCCCCGCGCCACCACCTGGAAGGACGCCTGTGGACTCGCCGAAGGCCCGGCTGCACGAGATCGATCTGCTGCGGATCCTCGCGGCCGTCTCGGTGATGACGTACCACTACCTGTTCTCGTCGTACGCCGGCGGCCTGTCGGCGATGCAGTTCCCCCATGCCGACGTGGTGGCCCGGTACGGCTATCTCGGTGTCGATCTGTTCTTCACGATCAGCGGGTTCGTGGTGCTGCTGAGCGCCTGGGACCGCACGCCGCGGTCCTTCGTCGTCTCCCGGGCCGTCCGGCTCTACCCGGCGTACTGGGTGGCGGTCACGCTGACCACGATCGTTTCGGTCTCGCTCAGCCAGGGCCGGTTCCCCGTGTCGCTGCCGCAGTACCTGGCCAACCTGACGATGTTCAACTCGCTGCCGGACATCGAGAACGTCGACGTCGTCTACTGGACGCTGTGGGCCGAGGTGCGGTTCTACGCGATGATCCTGCTCCTGACCTGGATCGGCATCACCCGCCGCCGGGTGACGATCTTCCTCTGGGCCTGGCTGACCGCCACCTTCGTCTTCCAGGCCGGTCTGTTGCCGCACGCAACCGACCTGGTGCTGAACACCCAGTTCTCGCACTACTTCATCGCCGGTATGGCTCTGTGCCTGATCCACCGGTACGGCCCGGCGCCGCAGACGCTGCTGATCGTCGCCGTCTCGCTCGGCAACGCGATCTACCGTGGCATCGGATTCGGCGACCGCGTCGGCATCCGCTACCACACCGAGATCCACCGGCCGGCGGTCGTCGCGATCATCGTGGTGATCTTCGCCGTCATGCTGGCCGTCGCGCTCAAGTGGACCCATCGGCTCGGACGGCCGTGGTTCGCCGTGCTCGGCGCTCTCACCTACCCGCTCTACCTGGTGCACGCACACATCGGGTTCATCGTCTTCGAACGGCTCGGCGACCAGGTGAACCACATCCTCCTGGTCGCCGCCACGATGCTCGCGATGGTCGGGGGCGCGGCCGCCCTGCACTACTGGGTCGAGCAACCGCTGGCGCCCCGCCTCAAGCGGCTGCTCGAGCGCGTCCTACCCGGCGCCCGTCGCGAGCCGGCTCACGCCGTCACGAAGTAATCCGTCAGGACCCGCGCCAGCGTCTCCGGCGGGAGCGTGTGGAACGAGCCGTCACGCCCCTCCACCGTGCCCTTCGGCAGCGCTGCGGCGGTCTGCTTGACCGAGTCCTGCAGCCACACCGGACTGTCGTTGCTGTACAGCGCAAGTGTCGGCAGTTCGATTGTCGACAACAGCTCGGTCGGTACGGCGCTGTCCCGCATCTGCAGGCCGTCGTACACGAGCGTGTGCGCGATCGCCTCGAGCCCGGCCCACATCGGCGTCGCCCGGATCTGATCGACGACCTCTTTCGGCTGGCCGACCGCCTCGACCATGAACAACTCGGCCGCACCGCCGGGGTTTCCGGCCGCGACGTACTCCTGCAGCCGTTCGATGTACCGATCCGGCGCCGGCGGCGCTCCCTCGACCCGGAACGGCGGCTCCATCACCGCCTGCTTCTCGAACGGCAGTCCGGCCTGGAACAGCACCATCGAACCCGACGAGTAGGCGCAGGCGAACCGCGCCCCGGTCGCCGAGCGGACCGCATCGAGGTCCTCCCACTCGCGCTCAACGGCGTACGTCGGTGCATCGCCGGAGTCGCCACGGCCACGCCGGTCGTAGTTCACCACGGTGAACGTCGACGCGAGCGCCTCGGCGTCCGGCACGTACCGCGCGCGGTCGGTGAACCCGCCGGCCACGAGCACCAGCACCGGCCCGCTGCCGTAGGTGTCGTACGCGATCTCGGTGCCGTCCTTAGAGGTGACCTTCTCCATCACCACACCCCTCCTCAGTTGGGGATCCCTGCCAATCCGTCGAACGAAGACAGCGTGGAGAGACACCCCATCGGTTGTGATCCACATCACAGGACACTAGCGGCGGGCATGAGCCCTATCCGCGGCCGACCCGCCTCACTACAGTTGGATTATGTATACAGACGGCTGGTATGCGGTCCACCGCACGATGGGTTCCTGATGCTGCTCCGCCAGCTGGAGTACCTCGTCGCCCTCGCCCGGGAGAAGCACTTCGCCCGAGCCGCCGACGCGTGCTACGTCTCCCAGCCGTCGCTGTCCGCCGCGATCCGCAAGCTCGAGCAGGAGCTCGACGTACCGATCGTCCGGCGCGGTCGCCGATTCGAGGGGCTCACTCCCGAAGGCGAGCGGGTGCTGCTGTGGGCGCAGCGGATCCTGGCCGAGCAGGATGCGCTCCGGCACGAGTTGTCGGTGATGCGCGGCGGTCTGACCGGCACACTCCGGCTCGGCGCGATCCCGACCGCGATGCCGGTCGTCTCATTGCTGACCACCCCGTTCTGCGAGCGGCACACGAGCGCCCGGGTCACGCTCGAGTCGTTGTCGTCGCGCGACATCACCCAGAAGCTGGCCGAGTTCGATCTCGACGTCGCGATGACCTACCTCGACGACGACACGCTGGGCCAGGTCCGCAAGACCCCGCTGTACGAGGAGCGGTACCTGCTCCTCACCCCGCAGCACACCGAGCTGGGTGAGTTGCCGGTGGCAACCTGGGCGCAGGTGGCCGCACTGCCGTTGTGCCTGCTCTCCCCCGACATGCGCAACCGCCGGATCATGAACGGCTACTTCACCGACGACGGCGTCACCGCCTCTCCCGCGATCGAGAGCGACACGGTCTCCGGTCTCTACAGCCACCTGCACGGCAACCACTGGTCGACCGTGATCTCCCACGCCTGGCTGCACATGTTCGGTGTGCCTGAAGGCATGCGCGTCGTACCGCTGAAGAGTCCTGCGCACGGGCCGCGGGTCGGACTGGTGATCGCGGCCCGCAGTCCCGAACCCGTGCTGGCCCGCGCGCTCCTCGACGTCGCGCGGCAGGCCGCCGTACACACCGCTCTCGACGATCTACTCAACGTGCATTTGATGGGTTCTGGCTATCTCGACATAGCGAGCAAGTCTTTGACCGTCGGACCGTGACGCGGCGACTGTGGAAGTCCCTTCCAAACAAGGAGATTCCACATCATGGCCAAGATCATCTGCGTCCTGTACGACGACCCTGTCGACGGCCATCCGACATCGTACGCACGGGACGACATCCCGACCCTCAACGGCTACCCGGGCGGCCAGACCGCACCCACGCCGAAGGCAATCGACTTCACACCGGGCGAGCTGCTCGGCAGCGTGTCCGGCGAGCTCGGGCTGCGCGAGTTCCTGGAGAGCCAGGGCCACACGCTGGTCGTCACGTCCGACAAGGATGGCCCGGACTCGGTGCTCGACCGGGAGCTGGCCGACGCCGATGTGGTGATCTCGCAACCGTTCTGGCCGGCGTACCTGACCCCTGAGCGGATCGCCAAGGCGCCGAATCTCAAGCTCGCGATCACCGCCGGCATCGGCTCCGACCATGTCGACCTGGACGCGGCGATCAAGCACGGCATGACCGTTGCCGAGGTCACCTACAGCAACAGCATCAGCGTCGCCGAGCACGTGGTGATGATGATCCTCGGGCTGGTCCGCAACTACCCGCCGTCGCACCAGGTGGTGCTGGACGGCGGCTGGAACATCGCCGACTGCGTGGCCCGCTCGTACGACCTCGAGGGCATGCACGTCGGTACGGTCGCGGCCGGCCGGATCGGCACCGCCGTACTGCGCCGGCTCAAGCCGTTCGACGTGAACCTGCACTACACCGACCGGCACCGGCTGCCGGAGTCGGTCGAGCGCGAGCTCAACCTCACCTTCCACCCGAGCGCGGCCGACATGGTCCCGCACTGCGACGTGGTCACCATCAACGCGCCGCTGCACCCGGAGACCGAGGGCCTGTTCGGCGAGAAGCTGCTCAGCACGATGAAGCGCGGCACGTACCTGATCAACACCGCCCGGGCGAAGATCGCCGACCGGGACGCCATCGTGAAGGCACTCGAGAGCGGCCGACTGGCCGGGTACGCCGGCGACGTCTGGTTCCCGCAGCCCGCGCCGGCCGACCACCCGTGGCGGACCATGCCGCACCACGGCATGACCCCGCACATCTCCGGCTCGACCCTGTCCGCCCAGACCCGGTACGCCGCCGGCACCCGGGAGATCCTGGAGTCGTGGTTCGCCGGTACGCCGATCCGCGACGAGTACCTGATTGTCGACGGTGGGCGACTGGCCGGTGCCGGAGCGCATTCGTACTCGACCCGCGTGTAAGCGGCATCACGTTCGTACGTAACCGGGATCACGTGAGACGCGGGCATATCCGGTGAGTACGGCTGGTTGAATGTATACAGAAGCCAGAATTCAAGGAAAGGGTACCAATGATCTTCACCCGTAGGTTCGGCGCTCTGGCGGCTCGCCCGCAGTTCCCGGATGCCCCGGAGCTGCAGCAGGAGCTGGACACCCCGGTCGACCTGGATGCCGAGCTCGCGAAGCTCACCGGCGACCAGGCTCGCACCGCTCACGACGACCGCCCGCACGCCGACGAGTCGGCTGCGTAAGGATCGCCATGTCAGGTCATGGAAGGCCCCATGGCCACGCCGGTGCCGAAGGCCCGGCTAAGGCATGGCACTTGGTAGACTGTCTACCAAGTGCCATGCCTTTGTCAGCGCAAGTTCCGGGAAGGACCTCATGACCACCATCAGCGCAGGCCCAGGGGCGGGGGCGGAACCGGCCGGTGTGCGACACGTCAAGCGGCCGACGCCACTGCGTGAGTCCGTCTACGAGGCCCTGACCGAGATGATCATCGACGGGACCCTCGAGCGCGGCCGGCACCTGGTCGAGGTCGAACTGGCCGGCATGCTCGGCGTTTCCCGGCAGCCGATCCGTGAGGCCCTCCAGCGGCTCAACAACGAGGGCTGGGTGGACCTCCGGCCGGGCTTCGGCGCGATGGTGCACGTGCCCGCCGAGGACGAGGTGGACCAGTTGCTCGCGGCCCGTGCCGCCCTGGAGTCGGAGTCCGCGCGGCTCGCGGCCCGGCACGCTTCGAAGGACGACGTGGCCCGGCTCAGGGACCTGTGCAAGGTCGGTACGGCGCTCCAGGACGCCGGCGACATCGACGGCGCGGTCCGGACCAACGGCGAGCTGCACAGCCTGATCACCCAGATGTCCGGCAACAGGTTCCTGGTGGACTTCGCCGGCCAGGTGGATCGCCGGGTCCGCTGGTACTACACCCCGGTCGCGCCCGTCCGCGGTGGCGCCTCCTGGCGCGAGCACGCGCGCCTGGTGAAGGCGATCAGCGAGGGCGACGAGGACAAGTCCGCGCAGATCATGCGCGAGCACACCGAACACACCCGCAAGGCCTACCACGATCTCCAGACCGGTGCCGCGACGGACGACGCTCCCGCGGACACGATCACGGCGGCGCCGCGGACTCGGCGCCGCCGGACCGCCGGCTAGCGACAAGCGGCCGGCCGCAGGCAGGCGGTCGCCCGCAACCACGGGAGAGTGGTTGCGGGCGACCCGGAGGGGATCAGGCAACACGCTTGTTGCGGCCACGCCCCGTCGCGGCCTTGCGTGCCTCGAGAGCGGCGGCGAGGTGGGCGTACTGCTCCACCGTCCGCCGCGCATAGATGTTGCGTTCCAGGATGTGCGGCCACCAGTGCCGCCCGATCTGCTCGTGCATCCACAGGAAGCCGATCGCGAAGCCCATACTGACCAAGGCCCGGAACGCGAGGAACTTCAACGGTTCCGGCGGCAGGCCCGGCGTACCGGTCACCACCCATTCGGTCACGACGGAATGCACCAGCAGGGAGAGCGGGAAGGCGATCACCCAGTAGACCGCCGCCGGTGCGAACACCCCGGCGGGGATCTTGCCCATGCCCATCAGAACGGCGTACCCGGCACCGAAGAGCATCAGCGGGACGCCCAGGCCGAGACCGGTCGCCACCGCCCAGCCGAAGGGCTGGCCGACGAACGCGGCCAACCCTCCGGCGATCACTCCGGCCGCGGCACCCACCGAGACGGCCGGCACCGAGAACTCCGCGAGCTGCTTCAGATCAGCTGTCTGAGTCATGGTCAGCTCACAACCACACCGAAGCGGATCAGGCTGTAGAACAGCATGCCGAGATAGAACACCGCGCCGAACCCGATGATCACGTTGCGCACCGGCCCGGGCCGGATCGGTTTGGGCAGCAGCTTGTTGTTCACCAGGAGCAACACGATGCAGTAGGCACCCATCGCGAACGTGGACAAGAAGGCGAGGATGTCCAGGATGCCGGCCGGACCGTCGGCCGGACCGAACAGCAGGATCAGGATGCCGAACGTGATCACGCCCCACAGGAACCCGGCGTACAGCTTCGACATCGAGAACCGTTTGGCCCCCGGTACGAAGTAGTACGTCATGTCGGCCTGACCGCGGGAGAACGAGTCGAACAGACCCAGGGTCGCATTCAGTCCGATCAGCGCGATGAAGGCGAAGAACAGCGTGCCCAGGATCGGACTGCCGGCCGACGCGAACGCGTCCGACATCGCCGACAGCGCGGCGTCGCGGTCACCGCCCTCGATCAGACTGGCGACGTCGGGGTTCGTCCGGGCCGCCGACATGGCCAGCACGGTGAACGAGATCGTGACCAGCATGGTGATGCCCCAGAACAGCAGCAGGGCGTCGAAGGTGACCCACTTGCGCCACCCCTTCCACTTCTGCATCTCGGCCGGGTCCTCGGTGTCGAACATGAAGCCCCGCGACGGCATCGACTCGGCCTGGTCGGCCGACCGCAGACCGCGGATCTTCGGGATGTGCGACCCCATCGCCGCACCGCTGTCGCGCAACTGCAGCGTGTACCACATCTGCTGCATACCGGACGGGCCGGCGAACGCGATCGAACCGACCACGATCGGGAACCAGGCCTCGGACAGTGCCTTCTCCGGGAAGAACCCGAACGCGAACATGCCCTGCAGGGTCTGGCCCAGATCGTCCCAGTTGCCCACGATCGCCGCGATCACCGACGTACCGACGACCAGCAGACCGATCAGCAGGCCGAGGAGTTTCTCGAGGAAGTTGTAGATCACCGACAGCAGGCTGAACAGCACACCGACGAACACCAGAGCCACGCACGCGGTGACCTGCCAAGGTATGCCGGTGATCTCCTCGAAAGCTGCGGCCCCGGCCGAGAGATGCCCGGGCCACATATAGATCAGGATCGCCGCGACGTAGAAGAACCACATCATCGGTTTGAAGACCCGCGCCGCGCCGAAGAAGATGCTCTCCCCGGTCGCCATCGCGTACCGGGCCATCTCCAGCAGCACGAATGCCTGCAGGGTGACGCCGACCAGGAACAACCAGCGGATGTCCGGGCCGAACACCAGCACCAGGCGGGGCCACATGTAGGACTCACCCATGCCCACGCCCAGCGCGACCAGGAACACGGTCGGACCGAGGATGTGCATGGACGGCGGTGCGTCCGGAAGCTTCCGGATCGGCATCGGTTCGAGCCGGCCGGCCTTCCAGACCTTCTCGGTGACGGCCGTCGAGGCCGCCGGCTCTTCTGGTACTTCTGAGGTCTTGCTTGTGACGTCCAAGGCGGACTCCTTAGATCGACGCCAGCTTGGCTTGACGCTCCCCCGTGCACTCCCCCCTGACCAACAGCATCACCGGCTTCCTCCGAACAGGTTGGGGACTTTCAGGAACCGAGCGGCCCGGCGTTGCGGGCCCAGCGGTACTTCGCACCGAGCACCTGGACCGGTGTCTCGGTGGTGTACGGGTAGGCGACCACTCCGTGGTCGAACAGGTACTGACTTGCTTCCTCGACCTCGACGTCACCGGACAGTGAGGCCACCACCGGCTTGTCGATGCCCTTGGCGCGATACTCCTCCACCACCTCGGCGACCAGCTTCGCGAACACCATCGGCGGCGTCACGATCGTGTGCCAGTAGCCCAGGATGAGCGAGTGGATCCGCTCGTCGGAGAGCCCGAGCGCGATCGTGTTGCGGTACGTCGACGGCGGCTCGCCACCGGTGATGTCGACCGGGTTGCCGGCGGCACCGAACGGCGGGATGAACTTGCGGAACGCCGCGTCCAGGTCGGCCGGGATGTCCATCAGGGTGAGGCCGGCGTCGACACAGGCGTCCGAGAGCAGTACGCCGGAACCGCCCGCGCCGGTGATGATGACGACGTTCTCACCCTTCGGCGTCGGCAGCAGCGGGATGCCGCGGGCGTACTGGAGCATCTCGTTCAGCCCCGGCGCCCGGACCACACCGCTCTGTCGCAGGATGTCGTCGTACACCTTGTCGTTGCCGGCCAGTGCGCCGGTGTGCGAGCTGGCGGCCCGCGCGCCCATGTCCGTACGCCCGGCCTTCAGCACGACGACCGGCTTCTTCTTCGACACCCGGGCCGCCGTCTCGGCGAACGCCCGGCCGTCCTTCAGATCCTCCAGGTGCATGGCGATCAGGTTGGTGTTGTCGTCGCTCTCGAAGAACGTCAGGAGGTCATCCTCGTCGATGTCGGCCTTGTTGCCTACCCCAACGATCGCGGAGACGCCCATCCGGCTGGACCGGCTGAAGCCCAGGATCGCCATCCCGATGCCACCGGACTGTGACGACAGCGCCACACTGCCGCGGACGTCGTACGGCGTGCAGAACGTCGCGCAGAGGCTCTCCGGCAGGTAGTAGTAGCCGTAGATGTTCGGGCCGAGAATCCGCACGCCGTGTTTCTTGGCGATGGCAACGACCTCGTCCTGCAGTTCCTGCTCGCCGGTCTCGGCGAACCCGGACGGGATCAGGATCGCGCCCGCGACGCCCTTCTCGCCGCACTGCTCGAGCGCACCGGCGACGAACTTGGCCGGGACCGCGAACACCGCGACGTCGACGTCACCCGGGATGTCGGTGATGCTCGGGAACGCCTTCAGCCCGAGGACCTCGCCACCCTTGGGATTGACCGGGTAGATGTCCCCGGCGTACCCACCGTTGACCAGGTTCTTCATCACCGAGTTGCCGATCTTGCCGGTCTCGTTCGACGCCCCGATCACGGCCACCGCGCGCGGCTTCATGATCCGCGTCATCGCGGTCAGGATCTCCTCCTGGCTGTACCGCTCGACCGGCTTGCCGGCCTCGGCGTCCACGATGATCCGGAAGTCGACCGCGGTGGCGCCGTCCGGCCCGGCCAGCACCGGGTTCAGGTCCACCTCGGCGAACTGCGGGAAGTCGTCGACCAGGTCCGACAGCCGCTGGATCAGGTCCGCGACGGCATCCTTGTCGACCGGCTTCGCGCCGCGGACGCCGTTCAGCATCTCGTGCGCACCGATCCCGTCGACCATCGCCCGGGCCTCGTCACCGGTCAGCGGGGCGAGCCGGAAGGTGACGTCCTTGAGTACCTCGACCAGGACACCACCCAGCCCGAACGCGACCACCTTGCCGAACGTCTGGTCGGTGACCGCGCCGACGATGACCTCCTGCACGTCACCGCCGGTGACCAGCATCTTCTGCACCTGTACACCGACGACCTCCGCGTCCGCCTGGTAGGCCTTGGCGTTGGCGATGATCTTCTCGTACGCCGCCTTGGCTGCCTCGGCACTGTCGACGCCGACGACCACGCCACCGGCATCGGTCTTGTGCAGGATGTCCGGCGAGACGATCTTCAGCACGACGGGGAAACCGATCTCGGCGGCGAGTCCGGCGGCTCCCTCGGCAGTCGTGGCCAGCCCCTCACCCGGCGTCGGGATGCCGTACGCGTCCGCGACCAGCTTGGCCTCGGGCGCGCTCAGGGAGGTGCGGCCGTCCGCCAGAGCCTGGTCGAGGATGGTCCGGACTGCTGCCTTGTCATAGGTCATGCCTGCGCTCCTTCAGGGATGCGGGGAGAGGTCGGGCGTCAGACGACGCCGGCTGCCTTGAGTTCCTCGAGCTCGGCGGTGTCGATGCCGAGCGATCCGTAGACGACGGAGTTGTGCTCACCGAGACCCGGCGAGGTCTCGACCTGGACCGGGGAGTCGGACAGCTTGAGCGGGCAGCCGACGGTCTTGAAGCTGCCGCGCTGCGGGTGCTTCACCTCGACCACGGCGCCCAGCTCGGCCAGCGTCTCGTCCTCGATCAGCTCACGGGTCGACATGATCGGCCCGCACGGCACGTTCAGGGCGTTGAGCTTGTCCATCACCTCGAACTTCGTGTGCTGCTCGGTCCACTGCTCGATCAGCGCGAACATCTTGTCGAGCTTGTCCAGCCGCGCGGCCGGCGTCGCCCAGTCCGGGTCGTCGGCCAGTTCCGGCTTGCCGATCAGGTTCGCGATCGGCGCCCAGCCGGGCGGCTGGACGATCACGTAGATGTAGTCGTTCGGCCCGCCCGGCGCACACCGCAGCGCCCAGCCGGGCTGGCCGCCACCCGAGGCGTTGCCGGACCGCGGCACCTCGTCCTCGAAGTTCTCGTTCGGGTACTCGGGCAGCGGACCGTGCGTGAGCCGCTGCTGGTCGCGCAGCTTGACCCGGGTCAGGTTGAGCACGGCCTCCTGCATCGCCACGCTCACCCGCTGGCCCTTGCCGGTGTTGGTCCGCTGGAGCAGCGCGGCCAGGATGCCCGCGACCAGGTGGATGCCGGTGCCGGAGTCGCCGATCTGCGCGCCGGTGGCGGTCGGCGGGCCGTCCTCGAACCCGGTGGTGCTCATCGCACCGCCCATCGCCTGGGCGACCACCTCGTAGGCCTTGAAGTCCTCGTACCGGCCGGGGCCGAAGCCTTTGATCGAGGCGTAGACCAGCTTCGGGTTGATCAGTTGCAGCCGGTCCCAGGTGAAGCCCATCCGGTCGATCGCGCCGGGGGCGAAGTTCTCCACCAGGACGTCGGCGTTCTTGACCAGGTCGGTGAAGATCTCTTTGCCCCGCTCGGACTTCATGTTGAGCGTGATGCTGCGCTTGTTGCAGTTGAGCATCGTGAAGTAGAGGCTGTCGACGTCGGGGATGTCGCGCAACTGCTGGCGGGTGATGTCGCCGGTGGGCGCCTCGAGCTTGATCACATCGGCGCCGAGCCAGGCGAGGAGCTGAGTACAGGACGGTCCGGACTGCACGTGTGTCATGTCGAGTACGCGAACCCCGTCGAGGGCCTTGCTCATACTGGTCCTCCCCTACTTGTACATGGTCTGATTCATGGTTCCGGGCGCATACGCGTCCGGGTCGACCCACACGTTGATGAGCGAGGGCAGCCCGGACTCGCGGGCTCGCTGCATGGCCGGCCCGATCTCCTTCGGGTCGCGGACCTCCTCGCCGTACCCGCCGAGCATCTTGGCGAATTCGTCGTACTTCACGTCGCCGAGCGTGTTCCCGATCCGGCCGCGCTCGTGGCCGTACTTCGCCTCCTGGCCGTAGCGGATCTGGTTCATCGACGAGTTGTTGCCGACGACACCGACGAACGGGAGCTTGAAGCGGACGAGGGTCTCGAAGTCCCAGCCGGTCAAGGAGAACGCGCCGTCACCGAAGAGTGCGACCACTTCCTTGTCCGGCCGCGCGTACTTCGCCGCGAGGACGAACGGGATGCCGACACCGAGGGTCCCGAGCGGGCCCGGGTCCATCCAGTGGCCGGGCGACTTCGGCTGGACGACGCCACCGGAGAAGGTGACGATGTCGCCGCCGTCGCCGATGTAGATCGAGTCCTCGGTCAGGAACTCGTTGATCTCGTGCGCGAGCCGCAGCGGGTGGATCGGGTTCGCGTCGGACAGCTGCCGCGGCAGCCGCTTCTGGTACGCCGCGTCCTCCTCGGCACGCAGTTCGGCGAACCAGGCCTTGCGGTCGGTCTTCCTGACCCGGCCCGACGCCGCCTGGGTGACGGCGGCCAGGATCGCGCCCGGGTCGCCGACCAGGCCGAGGTCGATGTCGCGGTTCTTGCCGACGGTGCGGTAGTCCATGTCGATCTGGACCACGGTCGCGCTCTTCGGCAGCCGGCGGCCGTAGCCCATCCGGAAGTCGAACGGCGTACCGACGATCAGGATCAGGTCGGCGTTGTTGAACCCGTACCGCCGGGACAGGTGGAAGTGGTGCGGGTCGCCGGGCGGCAGGGTGCCGCGGGCCGAGCCGTTCATGAACACCGGGATGTCGAGCGTACGGGCGAACTCGGTCGCGGCCTCGCTGCCGCGGGAGGTCCAGACCTGGCTGCCCAGCAGGACGACGGGCTTCTCGGCCCGGGCCAGCAGGTCGGCCAGCGCCTCGACCTTCGCCGGGTCGCCGATGCTCTTGGTGGAGGCCCGGTAGTGACCGGCCTCCGGGACCGTCGCCGAGTCGACCGGGACCGAGTTGTCCAGGATGTCGCGCGGGATCTCCAGGAACGACGGGCCGGGCGCGCCGTTGTAGCACTCGCGGAACGCCATCGACACCATGTCGGCGGCCCGCGCTGTGTGCGGCACGGTCGCGGCGAACTTGGTGATCGGCGTCATCATGTCGACGTGCGGCAGGTCCTGCAGGGATCCCATCTTGTGCTGGTTCAGCGCGCCCTGGCCGCCGATCAACAGCATCGGGCTCTCGGCGCGGAAGGCGTTCGCGACACCGGTGACGGCATCGGTCGTCCCGGGGCCGGCGGTGACGACCGCGCAGCCGGGCTTACCTGTCACTCGCGCGTAGCCGTCCGCGGCGTGCGCGGCGACCTGCTCGTGCCGGACGTCGACGACGGCGATGCCCTCGTCGACACAGCCGTCGTAGATGTCGATGATGTGACCGCCACACAGGGTGAAGATCACGTCGACGCCCTCGGCCTTCAGCGCCTTGGCGACCAGGTGACCACCTGAGATCGTCGCCGGCTCCGGCTTCGGTGAGTCGGCGGCTGGTTGGGTCTCCGACACTGTCTGCGCCATCTGCAGTCATCTCCTCGGAAGGGCCGGGGTGCGGCTTGTTGGTACAGCTTCGTCTGTAGATTGCATACCGTATGGTGTAGTCGTAGTCTTACCCCAGCCCATAGTGGTTGTCCAGAGCTCGGCGCCAGGAGGCTGGGATGACGATTCACGACGAACTCGCCAGGACCCGTCAGGCTGTGCTGGCGCTGGAGAAAACCCTTGTGGCGTTGAGGAATCGGCTCTGGGGAGGCGGGGACGTCGATCACGAAGGAGTGGGAGCCCCCGGCAGACGCGCTCCGTAACGAATCCGGGCCCCGCAGACCGTGTCTGCGGGGCCCGGATCTGTGACGGCGAGAATCAGTGTGGGCGAATCGCCTCGACGACTGCATCGAGGAACTGCATGGGCCGGATCAGATCGTCGTAGTCGATCGGCGGCCGCCGCGTCTCGGCCATCTCCAGGAACGCACGCAGCCCTGGTTCGACGTACGACGGGCCGAGGACGAGCTCGCGGGCCGCCAGGCCGTGCCGGCCGACGACCAAGCCGTGGAACGGCACCCGACCGTCGGGCTCCGGCAGCACGAACTGGACCACTACGCGGACTCCACCGACATCAGCAGTGGCGACGATGGTGTCGGCGACCCGTTCCACTCGTACGTCGCCGATGGCGCCGGGTGCGAGCCTGAGGGCGACGTCGACCGGGTGGATGCCGTAGAAGTAGATGCCGCCGTACTCACTGTCCGGATCGGCCGGCCCGGTCGTGATCACCGTCTGCGGTGCACCGAGCGAAGCCGCCTGCTCGGCCAGCGCGTCCGTGTCCGGCACCCAGCGGACGGCCGAGGACGACGTCAACGGTGCGTCGTGTTCGCGCGCGGCGGCAACGATCGCCCGGGCGTCGGCCTCGGTACAGGCGAGCGGCTTGTCCACGAACACCGGCAGACCTTGGGCCAGGAAGGGTACGGCGTGCTCCCGGTGCAGACCGCCGTGCCGATCGGTGATGATCACGGCGTCCACCAGGCCCAGCAGGTCCGTCGGTGCGTCCACGAGCCGCTCGAGTTGCCCGGTGACGCGGAGCTTCTCGTTGCGTTCGCTCGCGCCGCCACTGAGGGCGACGACGCGGGTCTCGCCGGCCCGCCGCTCGACGTTCAGGTAGTCGATGATGTGGTCGACGTGGGAGTTCTCCGTCCCGATGATGCCGATGCGCACGTCAGTCTCTCCCGGTGAGCTGGACCGGGGCACCGGTCCGCGCGGATTCGTAGATCCCGAGCACCACTTCGAGCGCACGCCTGGCGTCCCGTGTGCCGATCGACGGCGGGCGGCCATCGCGCACCGCCTCGATGAAGTCGAGGTACTGATTCCGATGCGCGTCGGCGACCGACTGGGTCACGCTCGCCCCACCCGCCGGCTGCCCGTCCGCGACAGACTGGGTCTCGGCGGTCGACTCTGCGTCGGCGGCGTCGAAGACGATCAGGTCGTCGTTCTCGATCACCGCGCTGCCGCGGTCGCCGTACACGGACAGCCGCACCGGCCGGCCCGGGTAGGTCGACGTGGTGGCCACGATCGACCCGATCGCCCCACTGCGGAACCGCACGGTCCCCGCCACCGTGTCCTCGACCTCGATCCGCTCATGCGCGAGCCGGTCGCTGTACGCCTGTACCTCGACGGGGTCGCCCAGCATCCACAGCAGTAGGTCGACCACGTGGATGCCTTGGTTCATCAGCGCTCCGCCACCGTCGAGCGCGACCGTGCCACGCCAGCCGCCGGAGTCGTAGTACTCCTGCGAGCGCCAGAAGGCCGACTCGGCAATACCCGTGGTGATCCGGCCGAGCCGGCCGTCGGCGACAGCTTGGTGCATGAAAGCCGGGGCGTGCTGGAACCGGCGCTGACTGATCACGGCCACGGTCAGCCCGGTCTGCTGCTCCGCGTCGATGAGCCGGTCGGCCGCTGCCAGCGTCACGTCGATCGGCTTCTCCACGATGACGTGCTTCCCCGCCTCGAGCGCGGTGATGGCAGCGTCGGCGTGATATCCGCTGGGCAGGCAGATGCTGACCGCGTCGATGTCCGGCCGGGCGCAGGCCTGCTTCAGGTCCGTCATCGGCTCACCGCCGTACTTGCCGCTCAGCGCGATGGCTCGATCCGCCTCCACATCGACGACAGCGACCAGCTCCGAGCCCTCTGGGAGGGACGTGATCAGGCGGGCATGGGTCTCACCGATGACTCCGGCCCCCACCACTGCGAACTTCATCCGGCCTGTCCTCTCTGTTCGTCGGTCCACGGCAGCACGACTCCACCGGCGTCGGCGCTCTGCTGGGCGAGCAGCGCGACCCGCGTCGCCACGAACCCTGCCGCCGTACTGGTCTCGGGCTCGCGGCCGGCCGACAGGGAGTCGAGCGCCTCGGCCGCCGGGCGCCGGCCGGGCGGCAGCTCCACTTCCCAGGGCGGGCGGTCAGTGGTTGCCGCGATCAACTTGTTCTGCGCCCAGAACAACTCCGCCGTACCCTCGGTGCCGGTGAGTCGCATCCGGTAGTCACCGTGGTACGGCGATGCCGCGGGCGTCAGCCAGTTGACCTCGATCGTCGCGACCACCGTCCCTGCTCCGAGCAGCAGGGATCCGTGCAGCGCGAACTCGGGATCGGTGCTGTCCGCCAGCCCGGCGACCGTTCCCTCGGTCGCTCCGGACAGCAGCAGGACGAGGTCGATGTCGTGGACGGCGAGATCGCCGAGGATCCCGCCGTACGCCTTCCTGGTGAGGAACCAGTCCGCCCGAGTGGACCGGTTGAGCTTGTGCGGACCGGTCGACGCGACTTGTACCAACTCTCCCAGCGAGCCATCGGCCAGCAGCGCGCGAGCCGCCAAGGTCTCGGGATAGTTCCGCTTCTCCAGCAGCAGGGAGACGAAGCGACCGGTCTCGCGCTGCGCCGCCTCGATCCCCTCGAGCTCGGCGAGCGTCGTACAGAGAGGCTTGTCGGCCAGCACGTGCGCACCGGCGCGGAGCGAATCCACGATCGCCTCGGCCCGGTCCGCGTAGATGCCGGCGATCATGACGACCTCGGGCCGCAGTTCGTCGAGTAGCCGCCGGTGGTCCTCGTACGCCGGTACGCCGAACTCGCCGGCGTACTGGCCCGCCGTCGCCGGATCCGGATCAGCGACGGCGACCAGCACGAGGTCCTCGCGCAGTGTCACCTCGTCCAGCGCGTACCTGACATGGGCGTGCGCGGCGCCGATCACGGCCAGCCGGAGGGGTGCGGGCATGGGCCGAGTCAACCCTGCAACCGGTTGCTACGTCAAAGGTCAGCCCGGCACGCGGCCGCCTCCCACGATCGACGGGCTGGCGGTGACAGCGGAGCCGGCCACCGCCAGACACTGTCTCAGCAACCCGCGCAGCCGTACGTCGTCCGCGGCGCGGGCCGTCACGGACACGGCTTCGGCGGCATGCTCGGGCGCGACGAACGTCCGGTAGAACGACTCGCTCTGGCCAACCCGATCCAGAACCGGAAACCACCAGCGCGCCGATCCCGCCGGCTCATCCTGCCCGGTGAGGAAATGGACCGCGGTCTGATGCGCCCTCGAGAGTCTCCTCCCCTCGTCCGCCGTCAGCTCCCCTCCCACCAGCGCCGTGGACACGCACAGCGAGACCAGCCGGGCCGTCGATTCGAAGCCGGACTGTGCGGTGCCGAGGAAGCTCGGCGCCAGCGGCAACAGCGCACGGCGCCCAGCCGAACTGCTGTGGTCGTGGACCGCCCTGGCGACCGCACTCAGTGTCGGATGCACGCAGCTCGGGCGATCCGTCCAGGGCTCACGGGCCAGCTTCGACACCAGCTCCATCACACACGGATCGGGCCGGGCGACCTTCCCGTAGCCGTTCACTCGCCGGACCGCACTGTTCCGCTGACCGGCGTACCCAGCTGCGGCCGGACCGGTAGTGCCGGTCGCCCGGGTTGTTTCAGCAATCGCACACTCAGGGCGGTGATCACGCCGAGCAGCCCGGCGCCGAGGAACAAGGGCCGGTAGCCGATCTCGGCGATCAGGGACGCGGTGACGCCGACTCCGACCAGTCCGCCGACGGCCTTCGCGGAGTACAGGATCGCCTGGTTCTGCAGCAGGCTGTTCTCGCCGAAGAACTCGAGCACCAGGTTGGCCATGATCGCGTAGAACGCGCCGCCGCCGAGACCGGCGAACATCGCACACAGCACGAACACCCAGCCCGCACCCGCCTCGCCTGCGACGACCAGGCCGACATGGGTGAACCCTTCGACCATCAGTACGGCGGCCAGCACCCGGCGCCGGCCGAACCGGTCGGACAGGTTGCCGGCGAACGACCTGCCGAGACCATTGACTGCGGCAAGCATTCCGGCAGCGAAGCCCGCGACCGCCATGCCCAGCCCGGCCGTCACCGCGTAGCTCACGACGAACGCGATACCGAACAACGACAGCGCCGTACACAAAGCGAGGGTCAACCACATCAGCGGCAGTGCACCCGTCCGCATCGCCTCGGCCGGGCGGTAGTGCCGGACCGCGGGGGCGTTGTGCGGGATGCTCCGGTTCAGCTTCCGGTCGATGGCCCACGCCTGCGCGTCGATGTCGGCCGGCCACCAATGCCGCGGCGGATCCTTCAGCAACCCACCCGCGGTCACCACGACCGCCACCGCGACGATCGCGGTCAGATCGAACACCAGCCGGCGTCCACCGGGCGAGTCGACCAGCGCCAGCAACGCGATACTCGGTACGGCGCCGACCGCGAAACCACCGGTGACGAAGCCGATCGTGGCAGTACGCCGATCCGGGAACCACCGGGCCGACGTGGTGATGCACGCGGCGTACACCAGACCTGCGCCGCTGCCGCCGAGCAGTGAGTAGCCGAGGACGACAACGAAGTAGCTGCCCGCATGGGCGAGGGTCGCGAGTCCGATGGCCGCGAGTACACCTCCGACGATCACCAGTTGCGTCGGTGTGGCTCGGCGTACCCGATGGGCCCAGGCGGCCGGGATGGCGACGAGGGCCTGGCAGGCGACGAAGACCGCCAGCAGCCACATGGTCTGGGTGAAACCCCAACCGCGGTCGGCGTCGAGACCGAGCGCTGCGGTGCCGAAGGAGTACTGCAGTGGGCTGATGGCAACCATGCAGGCCCAGGCGGCCCACAGTTGCCAGCGCCGCGAATGTCCGGTCAGATCCCGGGCCTCCTCGCCGATCCGGTACTGCCGGCCGTAGACGTCACGCACGTCCCGGGGCGAGGGCATCACGTGATTCATATCGCCTCCTGACTACTGCATACCGTATGAGATCTGTGGTACTCCTCCGCGTCGGCGTTGTCCAGAGCTCGGAGCTCTTGTGAACGAGAATGCATACAGCATACAGTCGCCACACGACCGGCCAGCGATCGGAGGACTTCCTCGTGGACCTGATGGAGTACCAAGCCAAAGAACTCTTCGCCCGGCACGGCGTTCCGGTGACGCTCGGACGGGTGATCGACGACCCGGCCGACGCCGCCGCGGCGGCCGCGGAACTCGGCGGCCGGGTGGTGGTGAAGGCGCAGGTGAAGACCGGCGGCCGCGGCAAGGCCGGCGGTGTCAAGCTGGCCGCCACGCCTGACGAAGCGGTCGCGAAGGCCGGCGAAATCCTCGGCATGGACATCAAGGGGCACACGGTGCACCGGGTGCTGCTCGCGCCGGCCGCGGCCATCGCCGAGGAGTACTACTTCTCCTTCCTGGTCGACCGGGCCAACCGCAACTACCTGTGCATCGCGAGCACCGAAGGCGGTGTCGAGATCGAAGACGTCGCGCACACCAACCCGGACGCGATCGCGAAGGTCGCCATCGACCCGGCCGTCGGCGTCGACGACGCCAAGGCCGCCGAGATCGTGGCGGCGGCCGGCTTCCCGGTCTGCGCTGAGTACGTCGTGCGCAAGCTATGGGACGTGTTCATCGCTGAGGACGCCTCGCTGGTCGAGGTGAACCCGCTCGTCAAGCTGGCCGACGGCACGCTGGAAGCCCTCGACGGCAAGGTGACGCTCGACGAGAACGCGGCGTACCGGCATCCGGGCCACGCGGGCTTCGAGGACAAGGCGTCCGCGGACCCACTCGAGGCGGCGGCCCAAGCCAAGGGCCTGAACTACGTCAAGCTCGACGGTTCGGTCGGCATCATCGGCAACGGCGCCGGCCTGGTCATGTCCACGCTCGACGTCGTCGCATACGCCGGTGAGGCACACGGCGGTGTGAAACCGGCGAACTTTCTCGACATCGGCGGTGGTGCGAGCGCCGAGGTGATGGCGAACGGACTCGGCATCATTCTGTCCGACGCGCAGGTGAGAAGCGTGTTCGTGAACGTGTTCGGCGGGATCACCGCCTGCGACGCGGTCTCCAACGGCATCGTCCAGGCGCTCGAGTTGCTCGGCGACCAGGCCGACAAGCCGCTGGTCGTCCGGCTGGACGGCAACAACGTCGACGAGGGCCGCAAGATCCTTGCCCAGGCCAACCATCCGCTGGTGACCGTGGTCAACACCATGGACGGCGCCGCCGCCCGCGCGGCCGAGCTGGCCGCCGTCGCGGCGCAGAACTGAGAGGTGGGACAGAGATGGCGATCTTCCTGACCGAGAAGAGCCGGGTCATCGTGCAGGGCATGACCGGCTCCGAGGGACAGAAGCACACCAGCCGGATGCTTGCCGCCGGCACCAACATCGTCGGTGGCGTGACGCCCGGCAAGGGCGGTCAGTCGGTCGACTTCGCGAAGCGCTCGATCCCTGTGTACGGCTCGTGCGCGGACGCGGTGAAGTCGACCGATGCGGACGTGTCGGTCGTGTTCGTGCCGCCTCGCTTCACGCTGGGCGCCGTGACCGAGGCCGTCGACGCCGGCATACCGCTGGTCGTGGTGATCACCGAGGGCGTGCCGGTCCAGGACACCGCCGCGTTCTTCGCGCATGCGCAGGCCGCGGGGACTCGGGTCATCGGCCCGAACTGCCCGGGGATCATCAGCCCAGGACGTGCCAACGCCGGCATCATTCCCGCCGACATCGCGGGTCCCGGCCGGATCGGTCTGGTGTCGAAGTCGGGCACGCTGACGTACCAGATGATGTACGACCTGCGGGACTTCGGGTTCTCCACCGCGATCGGTATCGGTGGTGACCCGATCATCGGGACGACGCACATCGACGCGCTGCAGGCGTTCCAGGAGGACCCGGACACCGACGCGATCGTGATGATCGGTGAGATCGGTGGTGACGCCGAGGAGCGGGCGGCCGCGTTCATCAAGGCGAACGTGACCAAGCCGGTGGTCGGCTACGTCGCGGGCTTCACCGCGCCGGAGGGCAAGACGATGGGCCACGCCGGTGCGATCGTGTCCGGATCCTCGGGTACGGCGGCCGCGAAGCAGGAGGCCCTGGAGGCCGCCGGCGTACGCGTTGGCAAGACCCCCACGGAGACCGCGGATCTGATGCGCGCAGTGCTCGCAGTGGAGGAGGTCGGCGTCTGACGGCCCCGCTGATCACGTCCGGGGCGGTGCTGTGCTGCCCCGGACCACCAGCTCGGTCGCCACGGAGACCGGGCTGTGGTGATGCTCCCCCGCCTGGATCTCGCTGATCAGAGCGTCGACGCTGTGCCGTCCCACCTCCGCGAAGGACTGACGGACGGTGGTCAGCGGCGGCCAGAAGTGGGCGGCTTCTTCCATGTCGTCGAAGCCGACCACGCTGACATCGTCAGGCACGGCGCGGCCACGCTCGTACAAGGCACGGAGCAGTCCGAGGGCCATCTGGTCGTTCGCCACGAACACTGCCGTCACGTCGTCATTGGCAGCCAGACCCCGCCCGGCCTCGTACCCGGAGCTGGCGGTCCAGTCGCCGTCGTGCACGGGCGGCACCTCGCAGCCGTGATCGAGCAGCGTCTGCTCCCAGGACTGCCGGCGCCGGTCGGCCGCGAACGACGTCGGCGGGCCGCCGAGATGCCAGACCGTTCGGTGTCCCAGCTCCAGCAGGTGTTCCGTGGCCAGCCGCGCGCCTTGCGCCTGGTCGGTGTCGACGATCGGGTAGTCGTAGTGGGCACTCGAGTCGACGACCACGACCGGCAGTCCGTCCGGCAGTTGTACGCCGGCCTCGTCCAGGGTGTGCGCCTCGATCAGGATGATCACGCCGTCCACCGCCTGCTCACCCAGGCGGCTGAACGCGTTCGTCACCGCGCGCTGGCTGACGTCCAGCACGGGCAGCAGGTTGATCGAGTAGCCGCTCATCGTCGCCGCTTTCGCGATCGCGTCGAGGGTGCGCGTCGTACCGAAGCTGGAGAGCTCGAACACGATCGCGCCGATGCTGCGGAACTCGCCGTTGCGCAGGGCGCGGGCAGCGCCGTTCGGGCGGTAGCCGAGCTCGCGCATCGCGGCCCGGACCCGGTCCCGGGTCACCGCGTCGACGTTGTGCCGATCGTTCGCGACCCGTGACACGGTCTGCCCGGACACGCCGGCCAGCCGGGCCACGTCGGCCATCGACGGACCGCGCCGCCGCCGTACCAATGGAACCTCCGCTGCCATGACCCCTCCCTCGCGTTGCCTGGAGTCTAGACATGTTGACGTCAACACATTACGTCACGCCGCGGGGTCCGCAGGAGGCGTTGTACGCGCCCGGGCCGGTACTTCTTCCTGGCAGCACCGAACTCGTCGTGCTCGAACTGGAGGTGATGGCCGAGCCGATGGAGCACTTCGTGGCCAGGCCTTCGCTGGGGCCGCTCGAACTGTAGGTGGAACAGGTGGGTCCGGCGTCGCTGTGGCCGGACCCACCTGGCTCAGGGACGCACCGGCGCCGCGGCAGCCGGCGCGGAGGCTGATGTCGGGGCGGGGGCTGATGTCGGGGCGTGGGCCAGCGACGGGCCGGTGCCGATCTTGCTGGCGAGCAGGTCGGCGACGGCGTGGACCGCGCGCAGGGTGGGCGCCTTGGTAGCGGTGAGGTCGGCCAGTTCGACGACGGCGGCGAGGATCACGTCGAGCTCGAGCGGCTTGTCCTTCTCCAGGTCCTGGAGCATCGAGGTCTTGTGCTCACCGACCCGCTCGGCGCCGTTGATTCGCTTGTCCACCGAGATGTCCGGGTGACAGCCGACCGCGGCCGCGATCTCCAGCGTCTCCTCCATCATCAACCGGATCATCGCCCGCGTCCCCTGGTGCTGGGCGATCTCCACCATCGTCGCCCGCGCCAGCGCGCTGATCGGGTTGAACGCCGCGTTGCCGAGCAGCTTGATCCAGATGTCCTCGCGGATGTCCACCTCGACCGGACACTTCAACCCGCCCGCGATCATCGCCTCGCTGAACGCCGTACACCGATCCGAGACACCGCCGCCGGGTTCGCCGATCGAGAAGCGAGTGCCTTCCAGATGGCGTACGACGCCCGGTCCCTCGAGCTCGGTCGAGCAGTACACGACACAGCCCACCGCACGGTCGAGCGCCAGCACCTCTGTCACCGAGCCATCAGGGTCGACGGACTCGATCCGGCGCCCCTCGTACGGCCCCGTCAGGCCGTGGAAGTACCACCAGGGGATGCCGTTCTGGGCTGCGATGACGACGGTCTTGTCGTGCAGCAACGGCTCGACCAGCGGTCCGGCGCTCGCGTAGGAGTTCGCCTTCAAACCGAGAAAGACGTAGTCGACCGGCCCGACCTCGGCCGGGTCGTCGGTGGCCGGCGTCCGCGCCTCGAAGTCGCCGCGCGGACTGAGCACCTTCACGCCGCCGGCTCGGATCGCGTCCAGATGGGCGCCGCGGGCAACCAGGTGGACCTCAGTCCCACCGCGGTGCAGGGCCGCGCCGACGTACGCGCCGATCGCACCGGCGCCGAGAACCGCAACTTTCATGGCTACCTCCTCAGTCCCTCGAGCCGGCTGGTGTGGGTGACGCCTTCGCGGCGGAGGATCTCCTCGGCGGCGCGGGCTGCGGTCATTCGGGGCATACCTGCTCCAATCGGGCGGCTCAGCTCGTACTGCGGGATGCGGTCAGCGGATCCAGTCGAAGCTCTCCGCCGTCCTGCCGGCGGGCTTGTACTCCAGCGCGATCCAGCCGGCATACCCCGCTGCGGCGAGCTCGGCGAGGTGCTGGCCGACCGGGATCTTCCCGGTGCCGGGTTCGTTCCGGCCAGGTGCGTCGGCGAGCTGGACGTGCGCGATCCGGTCCGCGTACGCCGAGATCGCCGTGGTCACGTCGTCCCCGTTGACGGTCAGGTGGTACAGGTCCGCGAGCAAGCCGAGGCTGGTGACGCCGCTGTCGCGTTCCACCCGTTCGATCACGGCCACCGCGTCGGCCGCCGTCCGCAGCGGATAGCGGTCGGCGCCGCTGACCGGCTCGACCAGTACGACGCCGCCGAACGAACCGGCCGCAGTCGCGGCAAGCGCAAGGTTCTCGGCCGCGAGGTCGTCCTGGTCCTGTGGGCTGACGCCCTCGATGCGGTTGCCGTACGGGGCATTGAAGCCCCGGCAACCAAGGCGCTCGCCGATGCCGAGAGTCACCGCGATGTTGTCGCGGAACTCGAGCGAGCGCTGCGGCCAGGAGACCAGGCCGCGATCGCCGCCGGGCATGTCACCGGCGGCGAAGTTCAGTCCGATCAGCTGTACACCGGCGTCGCGGATGGCGCGCTCGAAGGCGTCCACCTCCGCGTCACCCGGTAGATGAGTGTCGAACGGCCACCAGAACTCCACCGCCGCGAATCCGGCGGCGCGCGCGGCGGCGGGCCGCTCCAGCAGCGGGAGCTCGGTGAACAGGATCGAGCAGTTGACGGCGAACCGTGCGGTGTCCATGCGTGTCCCACCTTCCGGAGGGGCTTGGTATACCGGATACAGTAGGCGGGCGCCTGTATCCGGTCAAGGCATGACGCAGATCACATTCTTGGCAAGCGCTCGCCCGATTAATCCGGGGCCCGGCACGGCGCCGTCCGCGTCTCGACGGTCACTGAACCATTGTGTTGGCAGGATGGTGCGATGACCTGGCCGCGGATGGTGTGGATCGGCGGGGCGCCCGGAGCAGGGAAGTCGACGATCGCGCGGGACCTTGCGCGGCGCTCGGACCTGCCGCTGCATCCGGTGGACCTGTGGACGTACGACCACGTCGGGCGGATGCCACCGATGCGGTCGCTGGCTGAGGATCTGGCCGAGGGGCCGGAGTACGCCGCTGACGCGTTCGTGCGGATCGCGCGGACGCGGCTGGAGCTCGTTGCCGAGGACGTGCGGGCGCGCGGGCTGGGCGACGTACCGGCTCTGGTGGAGGGGCCGCAGTTGTACCCGTCGATGGCCGATGAGTCGGTCATGGCAGCGGTGTGGCTGGTGCCGGATGCGGAGCAGACGCGGCAGGCGCGGGAGGAGCGCCTGGCCCGGGCGCACGATCCGGCGGGGCGTGCCCGGTTGGAGGGTCTGCTGGCGCGGGACGCCGTACTGGCTGAGCTGGTACGACGTGAGGCGGTGGAGCATGGGCGGACACTCATCGAGGTGCCGGCCACACCGGACTGGGCCGGGATCGCCCGCGGTGTGGAGTCTGCACTGGGCGAGCTGCCGCGACTGCCCGCAGGTACGGCGTTGAGCGCGCAACGGCAGTTCGAGAACGCGGCTGCCTGTCGTCAGGGACGACTGTGGCAGGCGGACATCGGGCTGGCGGAGCTGCCGCCGTACCCGTTCGCATGCGAGTGCGGCACCTCCGGGTGCGCCGAGACCTGGTCCGGGACACCCGACGCGTACGACGCAATCGACGGGCTACTCGTCACGCATTAGGAGTGGGTCGCGCGGAGGGCCAGGGCGAGCTCCTCCAGCGCCGGCAGCGCGTCGATGATCTGCCGGGCCGACTTGTCCGGCAGCTCGTCGAGGCAGGCACCGATCGCCTCGGTGCGCAGCAGTTTGACCCGCTCGTGCACCTCCCGCCCGGCCTCGGTCGCCTCGACCTGGATCACCCGCAGATCCTCCGGGTTCGGGTCGCGCTGGATCAGGTCGAGCTCCGTCAGGCGGCCCACGACCCGCGACAGCATCGTCGGGTTGACGCCCTCGAGCTGCGCCAGCTCGGTCAGGCCGAGCGGACCGCGGAACGCGATCAGGCCCAGCACGGAGGCCTGCGTCGGCGTCAGGCCTTCGCCGGTGGCCGTGGCGTTGAGCTCCCGCGCGAGCCTGGAGATCACGCCGCGGAGCCGGCTCAACGTCTCGGTGTCCGTCATGTCACCCCTTTATTGCCTGCCGGCAAGCAATGTAATCTGTTCATCGATGGAATCGTCGAGTGCACCCCAGGAAATCGCCGAACCGGCCGCGGACGAACCACTGGCCCACCGGCGGGTGGTCTTCGGCATCGTCTCGATCGCTCTCCTGATGGCCTCGATTGATCAGACCATAGTGGCGACCGCGCTCAACGCCATCCGCGGCGACCTGAACGCGGAGCTGACCTGGAGCGGCTGGACGATCACCATTTACGCGCTAGGCCAGATCATCGTCATGCCGCTGGCCGGCCGGCTCGGTGACCAGTTCGGCCGGCGGCGGATCTTCCTCGGCGCGGCGGTGCTCTTCACCATCGCCTCACTGCTGTGCAGCCTGGCCGACAGCATCTACCTGCTGGTGGTGTTCCGCGCCCTGCAGGCGATCGGCGGCGGCGCCTTCATGCCGACCGCGACCGGCATCGTGTCCGAACAGTTCGGGCGCGAACGGGACCGGGCGATCGGCATGTTCACCTCGATCTTCCCGATCGGCGGCATCCTCGGCCCGATCATCGGCGGCATCATCGTCACCTACTGGTCCTGGCGGGAGATCTTCATCGTCAACGTGCCGATCGGCGTTCTGCTGATCGTGCTCGGTCTGCGGTTCATCCCGCGCGGTGTTCCGCAACGCGCCGCGCGCGTCGACGGGGTCGGCGCCGTACTGCTGGGGCTGACCATCCTGTTCGGGATGTACGGGATCACGCTGCTCGGCGGGAACGGCGCGACGCCCGCCGATCCGTTCTTCATCGGCGCCGAGGTGATCGCGATCGTGCTCGGTGTCCTGTTCGTCCGGCACGCGAACCGCCGGGCCGCGCCGTTCATCCCGATCTCACTGCTGCGCGGTCGCGGCTTCGGGGCGATGAACGCGATCAACTTCCTGTTCGGCGCCGCCGTCCTGGGCTTCGGCGCGCTGGTTCCGCTCTATGCCGAATCGCGCTACGGGATCCAGCCGCTCCAGGCCGGAACGTTGCTCACGGCAAGGGCCGTCGGGATGATCTGTGTGGCCGGCCTCGCTGTCTTCGCGCTGCGCCGGACCGGGTACCGGACGCCGATGATCGGTGGGTTCGTGCTGGTCGCGGCCGGGATGACGGTGATGTCGGTGGCCCCGCACGGACTGACGCCGTACGCGTGGCTGGCGCTGGCGGCGGGGATCACCGGCATCGGGATGGGGTTGTCGATCCCAGCGTCGAACAACGCCAGTCTGCAGCTGGCGCCGGCGCAGATCTCGGCCATCGCCGGGCTGCGCGGGATGTTCAGGCAGTCGGGTGGCATCGTCGCGGTTTCAATCACCACCGCGCTGCTGGCGCACGCCCAGAACGGCGGGCTGGCCCAGGCCAACAGCTTCGTCGTCTTCGCCGTCGTACTGCTGCTGATCCTGCCGCTGACCCTGTTCGTGCCCGACCACCGTGGCTCCTGGTGATCACGCCTCGGACGCTCAGGTGTGCTACGGTTTCCAGCGGTTGCAGTTTTGCAGTTCCACGTACGTTCAAGACGCCCGCGGATTTGTGATCCGCCGGGCGTTTTCTCATTCCGGGCCTGATCGAGGCCTTGTGTGGGAGGGCTGGTTGCGGCAACCGACACCCATCAGGACCCACAGAAGGAACAGATCATGGCTAGCGGCACAGTGAAGTGGTTCAACAGCGAGAAGGGCTTCGGCTTCATCTCCCAGGATGACGGCGGCGCCGACGTGTTCGTGCACTACTCGGCGATCGCGTCGAGCGGCTACCGCTCGCTGGACGAGAACCAGAAGGTCGAGTTCGACCTGACCCAGGGCCCGAAGGGCCCGCAGGCGGAGAACGTCCGCCCGCTCTGACCTGAGCACACAGCAGCCCCGGCCGATCCTCGGCCGGGGCTGCTGTCATGTGGTCCAGAGGTACTCGCCGTCGTCCAGTTCGTCCGTGCGGGTGAGACCGGCGGCCGTGGTGACTGCTGCCGACGCGGCGTGGTCCGGGTGAACGTGGGCGATGATGCGCTTCATACCCTGCGCGTTCAGCCAGGCGACCAGGCCGTGAGCGGCCTCCTTCGCGTAGCCGCGCCCCTGCCACTGGGTGCCGATGACCCAGGCAATCTCCGCCGTACTGCCGGTGACGGTGGCTTGCACGTAGCCGACGAGCTCGTCGTCGTGCTGGATCACCCAGTTGAGCCAGTGCTCATCGGGACGGCCCGGTCCCTCGAGCTGGCGCCGGTAGCGGGCCTCGATGCGTTCGACCGTCGGCGGTTCACCACCGATGAAGGTGTAGAGCGCGGGATCGGCCAGCACCTTGGCCATCTGCCCGGCGTACTCGACCTTCAAGGGGAGCATTGCCAGGCGGGCGGTCCGGAAGGGCGTGATCACGGCTCAACCGTAGCGCCGCGCATTCGTGTGCAGGTCGAACTGCGGGCTCCGGTGGCCGTCCGCCTCGTACGGCGCCGCCCGCTCCTCGTAGTGCAGGTAGGTACCGGCTGCAGTCCCCAGCCGGTCCCCTGTCTCCACGGTCTCCCCCTGGCTGACCGTGACATCGCCCAGATGGTCGTAGACGTGCCAGATGGCGTTCGACTCGATCACGACCCCACCGGCACCGGCCTGGATCACCACACCGGCCAGGGTCGCCCTGACCGCCGTACCGGGTTCGGTGCGGTAGTCGCGACCGGAATGACCCGCGTCCCCGAACTCGCGGACCACCACAGGGTTGTGCACCGGCGCAGCCATCCTCAGATCGTGACGCGGGACCTTCAGGCAGCCTTAAAGCCGGGCCGGGACGGCCGGATAGGGCGCAGGCTCGACTTCGAGTTCGGCCATCCGCTGCACATAGGTGCGGTACGCCCGACGGGCCTCACCGTGCGCACCACTCGCCTGGAACGCCGACACCAGGCCCAGATGCGCGCGCTCGTCGTACTGGTCCCGATGCAGGATCCGCAGCAGATACCCGGCCGCCGCGTCGGGGTCACGCCGCCCGCGCTCGGCCAGCACCCGTGCCACCCGGACATAGAGCGCCCGCGCCTCCTCCCGCATCCCCGCGGCCCAGTCCGCGAACACGTCCTCCTCCAGGAAGTCCCCGCTGTACGCCGCCTCGGCCGCGCGGAGCAACCGCAGATCGCCGGTGTTGAGGCCCTCCCGCGCGTCGTGCAGGAACAGCTCCACGTCCACGGCCGCTTGCTCCCCATCCAGCCAGATCGTCGCACGGTCCGCTCCGACGAAGCCGTCCGGCGGGTACCTCTTGTTCGGGTCCAGCACCGAACGGACGGTCGACAGCGCCACCGACAGGCGGGGTGAGGCGACCGCCTCGTCCTGGTCCGGCCAGAGCAGATCCAGCAACTGGACGCGGGCGACCGGATGGCAGCGGCGGGCAACCAGGATCTTCAGCAGGTCGCGTGCCTTCTTCGACGGCCACTCCCCGAGCTGGATCGCCTTGCCGGCCCTCAGTACGCGGAAGCCGCCGAGGCACTCGATGCGGACCGGAGCCGGACCGGTCGCGTCACTGGTCGCGAGCGCGGCTGCCGCGTAGCGCGTTGCGCCTGCCGCCAGGAATTGCTGGTGTGCGCGCAGGGCGAGCTCACGACGTTCTGGACCATTGGTGCGGCCGGCAAGCATCAGTTCGGCCCGCGCCTCACCCAGTTGGTCGCCCAACTCACTGCGGATGTTGAGCACCTCGTGCAGGACCTCGCCACCGCCTGCTGCGGCGTACAGCTCCAGAGCGTCGGCGAGACCGGCCCGGTCGCGGCGCTTGCGGCTGATCGCGGCAGCCTCCGATGCGGTCGCCGCCGCCTCGGTCTGATTGCCGGCGTGCAGGGTGACCCAGCCGAGAGCGACCAGTGCGCCGGACAGGCCGAGGACTGGCCCGTAGTCGACCGCCTGGCGTGCCAGGGCGGCCAGCTCAGCGGCTCGCTCCGGTTCCTCCACAGCCAGAACCCTGGCCAGTCCGGCCAGCGACGGTACGAGGGACTGCATGTCCCTGGTCTCCTCGGCCATCGGGATGGCTTCCTCGAAACATGCTCTGGCCATGGCGCGGTCGCCACGCTGGCGGTAGACCTCGCCCAGGACCGACAGCGGCTGAGCGACCCGCTTGGACTCCAGCTTCTGGTACAGCGCGCGGGACGCCTCCAGCTCGCCGATGGCCTCGTCCAGCCGGCCGAGCCTGAGCAGTGCCTCGCCTCGGTTGTTCAACGCCAGCGCCCGGAACACTGCGAAGCCCGCGCGATCTGCGAGCTCCAGCGCGATGTCCAGCTCCTTCAGGCCGAGTGCGTAGTCGCCTTCGGAGATGTGGTGCGAGGAGCGGTTCACTCGGATCCGGATCGCCTGCAGCAGGTCGCCCGCACGCTCCGCATACTCGAGCGCGCGCACGTAGTGGGAGGAGTTGCCGCGGGGGTCGCTGTCCACCGCTGCCAGCATCGCGAGGACCGTGTGCACGATTGCCAGCGCCCTGTCGTCGCCGGAAACCTTGGCGGTCTCGTACGCCGCGGTGATGAGCGCGCGGCACTCATCGAACTCGCCACGCAGCCAGTGCGCACCAGCCCACCAGGCTTGCAGGAGCGCCTCGTCCGTCGGGTGCCGTCCGTCGATCCGTCCACGCTGGTACGTCGCGATCGCCACGTCGGTCTGGCCACGCAGGTGATGGATCAGGCCCAGCCGCCAGGCGATGGCGACCGGGATCTCGCCCTCCGGCTCGATGATCCGGTCGAAGCACTCCATCGCGCCCTGCCAGTCACCGAGGACCTGCCGAGCTTCGCCCTCCAGCTGGTCCATCGCCACGTCGCGCAGCCCAGCGGGCAGCGCGCCGACAGCCGCGACCACGGTCTCGGCCATGCCGCCGCTGACCATCGCATGCCCGCGTTCGGTCAGCATGCAGGCCGCCCTCGCCGCGTCGACGGCCTGGTAGCACGCCAGTGCGTCGCGATGCTCCCCTACGGACTCGAACCACTGCCCGGCTTGCAGCGAGAGCTCAGTCAGCTCGCGTTCGTCGACGACCAGTCTGTCGGTGGCGAAGTTCTTCACCAGCGGATTGAGCTCGTAGCCGTCGTCCTCGCCGGCGGACACGAGCAGTCCGCGCGTGCGGAGCTGCTGCAGCGTTTCTGCGCTGTCGGTGAGTCCGATCGCCTTGCACAGCTCCGCACCGAACCGGGGTAATACAGCCACGCCGGCGACCAAGCGTCGTACTGCTGGAGGCTCGGCCGCGAAGACCTCCTCGGCCAGGTAGTCGTAGAGCGGACCGTCTGAGCGCAAAGCCCGGCGCAGGCTAGTGGCGCGCTGGTCGGCGGGCACGGTCCGCAGTGCTTCCACTGCCAGACGTACGGCGGCCGGCCAGCCCTGGACCGCGGACTGGAGTGGCTCGGCGAGATCCTCAGCGCCGTCGCCGAGGACGTTCTCCAGTACGGCGAGCGTCTCGGCGACTGTGAACGCGAGAGCGGTGGCGTCGATCTCCAGCACCTGGCCGCGGCCGCGGAGCCGGTCGATACCGAAGGGCATCGGGGTGCGGGAGGCAACGACCACGTGCAGGTTCGGCGGGGCGGTACGGATCAGGCCCTCGACCAGCTTCGTGGCGGGTGCTGCCGGGTCCAGCTCGTGCAGGTCGTCGAGGACGAGCACCAGGTCGTTGCTGAGGTTCGCGTCCAGTGCATCGGCGAGCAGAGCGGCGTACGCGAGGGCTCTGGTCTGTTGCTCGGCGTCGGCGTCCGGTCCGCGGGGGCTCTGCAGCTCGGCCGGGATGGTGTCAAGTTCGGGCACTTGCCGCCGGAGCGCAGCGACGAGGCCGGACACCATGGCGGACAGCGAGCCGTCCTCGGCGCGCACGGTGTGCCAGGCACAGGCTCGTCCCGCCGCCCATGAGCCCAACAGCGTCGACTTCCCGAACCCAGCGTCCGCCACCACTGTCAGCAGCCGTCGCTGAACTCCTTCATCCAGCAACGCCAGCAACCTCGGCCGCCCCACCGTCCCAGACTCCACCCGTCTCACCTCCCCAGAATCCCCAACAGGACAGCACCCTGGAGACGCAAGCCGCAACCGTGCCGACCCCGATCTCCCCCACCACGGGTCAAACCTGCCGCCACCCCGGGCAGGCTCCCGTCCAGCCCGGGAAGATCACCTCTGGCCCGCGGGTAGTTGCCGGAATGGCAAATGGATGTGGGAAAGCAGCAGTCGTCGGCGGAGACTTGAGGGCATGGTGCAGATTGATTGGGCAGAGCAGGCTGGGCGGTTGCGGACGTCGGCGGAGGGGGAAGCGGGCTGGAACAGGACGGTGGCGACCAGTCTGGTCCGCGAGACCGACAAGGTGGCGGTGGACGTTGGCTGTGGTGGCGGCGGGATGGCCAAGGCGCTGGCAGAAGCTCTGACAGCCGATGCGACTGTCGTGGCGATCGACTCGGACCCCGACGTACTGGAGCAGGCGCGGGAGCACACGGCAGGCGCAGTCCGGTGCGAGCTGGCCTCGATGGATGACGGGGCCGAGCCGTTGCGCAAGGCAATCGACGCACCGGCGGACCTGATCTGGGCGGCCGGCGCGGTGCATCACGCAGCCGACCAGCAGGCGGCGGTCGACGCGCTGGCGTCGCTTCTGGCACCGGGCGGGCGGCTGGCCCTCGCGGAGAGCGGTCTGCCGGCCCGCAGCCTGCCGTGGGACGTCGGTGTAGGCGAGCCGGGACTCGAGTTGCGGCTCGATCACGCGCAGGACCGCTGGTTCAAGGCGATGCGTGAATCGCTGCCGGGCACAGTGCCGATGCCGTACGGCTGGACCGACGCGCTCACCCGCGCCGGCCTCAGCGACGTCACGACGCGCAGCATCCTGACGGAGACGCCGGCGCCGCTGTCCGACGACGAGCGCGACCGCCTCGTCACTCAGTTCAGGCACCGGGTCGAGCGCCTCACCCTCGACGCCGAACCCACGCATGGGCACGGCCACGGTCACGGTCACGTGAGCCCAGAGGACGGTGAGTGGTTGGGCCCGGAGGATCTCGCCACCTGGGAACGGCTTCTGGACCCCGACGGCGACCAGTACCTCGGCCGTCGTACCGATCTGTTCGTCCTCTCCGTCCGCAGCATCCACCTCGGTCACGCACCCCGCTGACCACACTTCAGGTCCACGCCACGCCGGGAGTTCGAGCATCCGCGCGCAAACGTGTCGGCGGCTCGCCGTAAGGTGGGTGCCCATGAACGACCGGCTGGTGTGGATCGACTGCGAGATGACCGGCCTCGACCTGGCGGCAGACGCCCTGATCGAGGTCGCCGTACTCGTCACCGACTACGAGCTCAACGTGCTCGGTGACGGCATCGACCTGGTGATCGCACCACCGCCAGGCGCACTCGAGCAGATGGGCGACTTCGTCCGCGACATGCACACCGCCTCCGGCCTGCTCGACGAACTCGCCACCGGCATCCCGCTCGCCGACGCCGAACAGCAGGTCCTCGACTTCATCTCCGGCTACGTCAAAGAACCCCGCAAAGCCGCGCTGGCCGGCAACTCCGTCGGCACCGACCGGACCTTCCTCGTCCGCGACATGCCCAAGGTCGAAGCCCACCTCCACTACCGCAACGTCGACGTCAGCTCCATCAAGGAACTCGTCCGCCGCTGGTATCCGCGGGTGTACTACGCCACCCCCGCCAAGACCGGCAACCACCGCGCGCTGGCCGACATCACCGAGAGCATCGAAGAACTCCGGTACTACCGCCGGACCGTGTTCGTGCCCCAGCCAGGACCCGACTCCGACACCGCCCGAGCCGCCGCCAGCCTCATCAGCGACCCCGTCGGAGACTCCCAACCCGCCTCCTGAACAGGGCCGTCCGGGCCCGATTTCATGTCCCCGGACATCGTCGCTATGATTGCTCAGCCGTCGCACGCGGACGGCAATGGTGGGTGTAGCTCAGCTGGTAGAGCACCTGGTTGTGGTCCAGGTGGTCGCGGGTTCGAGTCCCGTCACTCACCCGACGTCGACGGCGACCCATGCCTGCGGAGAGCGCAGGCCGGGTCGCCGTCGGCATTTGTGCGGCTGCGCTTCGCTTGCCGCGGGTGGGGGCTTCGCCACCCACACCCCCATACCTCGGCGGGGGTTGTTGGTTGGCTTTCCGCGGTGGCTTGGGTTTGTCGGTTGGCTATCTGCGGGGGCTGGGGTTGTCGGTTTGGTTTCCGCGGGGGCTGGGGTTGCTTGTTGGGTTTGGGCCGTGGCTGGGGTTGCTTGTTGGGTTTGGGCCGTGGCTGGGGTGGTTTGTCTGGTCGTGTCCGGGCTGATGGGATGGGGTTGTGAAGAGCTCGGGGAACGTGTGGTTTGGGTATGGGGTCGTGCTGGTTGTGACGTTTGCGGTGGGGGTGCTGGCGTTCTGTGTTTGGGTGCTCTCCTTGGTTTTCTGAGCTTGGGGTGTGATCTCGTCGGGGGGTTGGTGCGTCTTCTGGGGTGAAGGCGTCGACGAGAGGCTGGGGATGGCGGTTACCGAAGACTTCGAGGAGTTTGCGCGGGCGGGGATACCTCGGTTGTACCGGACGGCTTGGCTGCTGACTGGCGACCGGCATCATGCTGAGGATCTTGTCCAGGACACGCTCGCGAACATGCTCAAGACGTGGGCCCGGATCGACAATCCGGGAGCTTATGCGCAGACCGCTATGGCTCGGACGTTCATCTCGCAGCGGCGACGACGGAGTTGGTCGGAGCGGCCTACTGCCGAGCTGCCTGAGCAGGTTGAGCGGGTGGGCGATGTCGAGCTCCGGATGGCATTGCGGGAAGCGCTGAGCGAGTTGGCGCCGTTGGATCGGGCTGTGCTGGTGCTGCGGTACTTCGAAGATCGCAGCGTTGAGCAGGTCGCGCTCGATCTCGGAAAGAACGCCAGCGCGATCACTACGCGGACGGCCCGGGCATTGGACCGCCTGCGCGTGGTGCTGGGTGACAACGCCGTACAGCTGATCGCCCACTGACCCAGAGGAACATGATGAACAACCTGAACGACACGCTGCCCAGCCTGATGGACCGGGCCACCGAGAACCTCGAGCCGGTCAGCACCGACCTCCTCGACCGGAGCGTCCAGCAGGGACTCCGGCTACGCCGCCGGCGGACGACGCTGCTCTCCGTGACCGGAGCAGGCGCCGTACTGGCGACAGCCGGACTCGTCGCGGGCGGGATCCAGCTGCTGGATACGCCGTCCGAGGCCTCCGTCTCGGGTACGCCGGTCCCGATCGTGACCCCGACTCCGCTCGCCAAGCCGGCCGCAGGGACACCGCAGCAGGCTCTGGCGACCCTCAAACGCCTCATCGCTGCGCCGGGCCGCACGCTGTCCGAACCGACGGTCCGCGGGAGCGCGAAGGAGGGCTTCCTCGCGGCGTCGTACCTCGTCGACGACGGCAACGGCGCGTCCCTCGTCGAGGTCCTGCTGGCCGCCGACGGTACGGCGAACCCCTGCTCGGGCGGCGGCCCAGGCTGCAGCATCAACCCCGATGGCTCGAGCATGTACTCCTCCTCCGACGAGCCGGAGTACTCCGACGCCCGGAACGAGGAGTACGGCGTCCTCCTCAATCGCGTCGAGCTGTCCTACCCCGACGACCGCTACATCGGCCTCGTGAGCTACAACGGGCCGGCCGAGAAGGGGATCGAGCACACGCGCGCGAAGCCCCTGTTCACCGCTGCCCAACTCGCCACCATGGCCCAGAGCAAGAGCTGGAAGTTCCCGGCGCCCACCGCCGTCAAGCCCTCGAAGGGCGCCAAGCCCTCGACCACCCGCAAGGGCACCAGATAGCCGAAAGGCCCGGCCGCACAGCGGCCGGGCCGCTCAGCGTGGGGTGATGACGACCTCGGCCTCGATCTCGACCGGGATGTCGAAGGGAAGGGCGGCCTGGCCGACCGCCGAGCGCGCGTGCTGCCCCGCTTCCACACCCCACAACTGCAGGATCACGTCCGAGAAGCCGTTGATCACCGCCGGCATCCGATGGAAGCCCGGCGCGACATTCACCATCCCGAAGACCCGCACCCAGGCAACGATCCGGTCCAGGTCACCCAGCTCCCGGCGCAACGAGGCCAGCATCGACAACGCGGTCAGCGCGGCCGCGTCGTACGCCTGCTCCTCCGTCACCTCCGCACCGACCTTGCCCAGCGGTTCCGGCAGCTTCCCGTCGGCCGTGAGTGGCCCGTGACCGGAGACGTACGCGCGATCGCCGTGCAGGCGGACCCAAGGGAAGGGCAGCGTGACGCCGGGCAACTCCATCGGCTCCGGCAGCGTGAGTCCCAGCTCGGCCAGTCTCTTCTCGATCTCCATGGGATTTCCTCAGGACGGGGGACGGATGATGCGTTGCTCGATGGCGCGGGCGACGGCGGCGGCCCGGGTGTCGACTTCGAGCTTGGTGTAGATGTGCGACAGGTGGGACTTGACCGTGGCCTCGCTGACGAACAACTGGCGGGCCATCTCGCGGTTCGATCGGCCGGTCGCGAGAAGGCCGAGGATCTCGACCTCGCGCTCGGTCAGCGTCGGTCCGGATCGCTTCACCAGCCGGGCAGCGATCGCGGGCGCCAGGATCACCTCACCGCGAGCAGTGCCGCGGATGGCGCGGAACAAGTCGTCGGGCGGTGCGTCCTTCAGGAGGTAGCCGGAGGCGCCGGCGTCGATCGCGCTCATGATGTCGGCCTCGGTGTCGTACGTCGTGAGCACCAGGACCTGTGGTGGTTCCGGCAGGGCCCGCAGCCGCGCGGTGACCTCAGCACCACCCGGGCCGGAGCCCAGGTTGAGATCCATCAGTACGACGTCCGGCCGAACAGCGGCGACCAACTGCTCGGCACTGTGCGCATCGGACGCCTCGCCGACCACAGACAGGTCCTCCTGCCCCTCCACCAGCGCTCGCATCCCCGCACGAACCACCGGATGGTCGTCTACAAGCGCGACCCGGATCATGAGCGCACCAACGGGACCGACGCGGCGAGCGCCGTACCCTCACCCGGTTCGCTCTCCAGCACCAGAGTGCCGCCCAGCTCACGCAGGCGATCGCGGATACCAGCCAGGCCTCGCCCCCGGTCCGGATCGGTGCTGCCAGCGCGGTCCGGCAGACCGCGGCCGTCGTCGCGGACGTCCAGTACGACGGCGTCCGGCTGATAGGTCAGCGTCACCACGGCTGTGCTCGCAGCTGCATGCTCCAGCACATTAGCCAGTGCACCGCGCGCAGTCCGTAGCAACGCGGTCTCGATCTCCGCGCCGAGCGGCACCGGAGTCCCGTGCACCTGGACGCGGACCTCCACACTCGCGTGCGCGGCGAGCCGCTCACAGGTCTGCCGCAACGCACCTGGCAGCGCAGGCTCCCCCGGACCGCTCGCCAACTCCGCGGGTGCCAGGTCCCGGACCACTCGGCGTACCTCATCCAGCCCGTCGCGAGCAGTCGCCGCCGCCTGGGCAGCGTGCTCGCGGGCCGCGGCAGGCCGGTCGTGCCACTCGTGTTCGGCGGCCTGCAGCAGCAGATTGATGCTGGACAGCCCTTGAGCGACGCTGTCGTGGATCTCCCGCGACAGCCGCGCCCGCTCAGCCAGTACGCCGGCCCGGTGCTGCGCATCAGCCAGATCGCCCTGCGCCGCATGCAGATCGTCCAGCAGCGCCTGCCGCGCGAGCGCGTCCCGCTCCAGCGCTCGATACGCCCCAACAGCGAGTACGGCGACGCACACCGGTCCCAGCACGATCGTCGGGTCCAGCCGGTCGGTCATCCGCGTCCACGTGACCACAGTGGTCGCCACCATCCCAGCAACCACCGCACAGGCCGGCCAGAACGGCAGCACCCGCAGCGCCACGAACGACAGCGGCACAGCGCACCACGCGAACGACGGCGCCACCAGGACCAGCCCGAACCAGACTGCCACCAGCAACGCCAGCCACAGCCGGCTCGGCAGCAGTCGATGCGCGGCATAGGTAGCCAGCAGCACCACTGCCCCACCAAGCACCCACGGCGCCTGATCCCCGAACCCGTGCCCGGACAGGTACCGCACTGCGGACGCCACCACCAGCACGACGAACGCCGTGTGCAGCGCCGTCACCAGCCCGCTGGCGTGGCCCAGAATCCCGGCAGTCCAGGCCGGTGCGCGTGAAGTGGTCCCTGGATTGGTCATGGTCCAGCCGATGGTAGGCCCGGTCAGCCCGCTTCAGAATCATCCGACCGGCTACTCGATCGTCCCCGAACGCCCGTCGTACCCGCGTCTTCCGTCGACCAGGCTGGATGCACAGTCCACGACACTTGATGCGAGGTACTCATGTCCGTCCGTTCCCTCTCCGCGACTCTCGCGCTCTCCGCCGTCCTGCTCGGCGTCGGCGCGCCGCTGGCGTCCGCCCGGACCAGCACGTACGAGCTGCCCGGCGACCCGGTGGCGAGCGGCGGGTCCAAGTACGAGGGCATCGGGTACGACGTCCGCAGGCAGCGGTTCTACGTGTCGGAGACGACCGGCGGCGAGATCCACAGCGGGTCGCTCCGGTCCGCCGCGGCGACCGAGTGGTTGCGCGGCGACGGCATTGACGGCCGCTGGACCGCACGCGGCGTCACTGTGGACTCGCACGGCCGCGTGTATGTCGCCGGCGGTCCGAACGGCATCGACCACCCGGGTGCACCGGACCTGTGGGTGTACGACCGCGACGGCAAACTGCTGACCGCGCTCCACACCGGCGTACCGAGCGCGTTCCTGAACGACCTGGTGATCGGGCCGGACGGAGCGGCGTACGTGACCAACTCCAATGCGCCGCAGGTGTTCCGCGTCGCCGAGAAGCACGGTCGCTGGACGATCCGGACCTGGGTGGACGCGACCGCGACCATCCCGACCCAGAGCGGGTTCAACCTCGGCGGCATCGTGCTGTCGCCGGACCGTCGTGCGCTGGTCGTGGCCCAGGGCAACGTTGGGAAACTGTGGCGGTTCGACCTGCGGACCGGCCGCGTGTCGACAATCGACAGCGGTACGGCGGACCTGGTCAACGCCGACGGTCTCGTCCAGGACAGTCGCACGCTCTGGGTCGTGCGGAACTTCTCCAAGGTGCTGACCACGCTCCGGGTGTCTCAGGATGGTCGTACGGCGCAACTGGTGAGCGCGACCGCAACCGACCCGGACCGGGTGTTCACGACCGCGAAGCTCGCGCAGGGCCGGCTGCTACTGGTCGACAGCAAGTTCGACGAGCCGGTCGGGCTCCCGCCGTACCAGGTGGTCGCCATGACCCCGCCGCGCCGATGACCCGCCGTCGCCCGATCGCCGTGGCTGCCGTCATCCTGGTGACGGCGGCCACCGGCTGCACGGCCGCCTCAGCCCCTACTCCGACCGCTCAGCAGACCCCTGGTCAGCTCACCCCGACCGCTCAGCTCACCCCGAGGACCTCTCCCGTGCCGACCGACGACACTCTCGACACCCGACTCATCGCCGCCGCCTGGAAGAACGACGTCGCCGGAGCCCGTCGACTGATCACCGCCGGCGCCGACGTCAACGCGGTCGACGACACCGTGCAGAGCGCCTTCCTGATCGCCGCCAGCGAGGGCTACCTCGACCTGCTCGACCTGACCCTCCAGCACGGCGCCGACGTCCGCAGCCTCGACAGCTACCACGGTACGGCGCTGATCCGCGCCGCCGAACGCGGTCACGCACCCGTGGTCGCCCGCCTGCTTCGCGCCGGTGTGGCCGTCGACCACGTCAACCGCCTCGGCTGGACCGCCCTCCACGAGGCAGTCCTCCTTGGCAAGGGCACCCCGCAGTACGTCGACACCGTCCGCCTGCTCATCGCCGCCGGAGCTGACCGCGACCGCCCAGCCGAGCGCGACGGAACCACGCCAGTGCAAGGAGCGCAGAAGCTCGGTCAGACCGCCGTGACCGCTGTACTCACTACCGAGCGCCCGACCTCCGCAGCCTCCGCCCTGCTCGCCGCAGCCACGGCAGGCGACGCGAACAAGGCCGCCGCCGCGCTGGCAGCGGGAGCGCCGCTGGAGTCGCGCGACGACCACCGGCGTACCGCTCTCCTGCTGGCCTCCCTGAACGATCGCGTCGACGTCGCCCGCCTCCTGGTCGGCCTCGGCGCGGACCCTGACGCGCAGGACGACCGCCGCGACTCGGCGTGGCTCGTCACCGGCGTCACCGGCAGCGTGGCGATGCTCGAGGCCCTCCTCCCGGCGAACCCGGACCTCAAGCTCCGCAACCGCTTCGGCGGCATCTCGGTGATCCCGGCGAGCGAACGCGGTCACGTCGACTACGTCCGCCGCGTCGTACAGACAGGGATCGACGTGAACCACGTCAACGACCTTGGCTGGACCGCACTGCTGGAGGCCGTGATCCTCGGCAAGGGCACCGGGCCGTGGCAGGAGATCGTCCGCATCCTCCTCGCCGCGGGCGCCGACCCGTCGCTGCCCGACGGTGACGGCGTGACTCCACTCCAGCATGCGCGCAGCCGCGGGTACGACGAGATCGCCGCAATCCTGGAGGCCGCGAACTAGCCGGCCGCGGCGAGCCCGGCGAACGCGTCCCAGGTCTTCACCACCAAGTCAGTCAGGGGCTCAAACACCTCGACGGGAGATCGAACCACCTCAGGTGGTCGAACTCGGAGTTCACCGTGCCCTCATGCTGGATGCTCTCCTCCTGGCAGGTGGACAGCAGATCCCGCGCCTCGGCGAGGTAGTCCTGCAGAGCCGACTCCGGCGCGGTGTGGTCGTGGCGCGGGTAGCGCAGTGTCCCGTCGGCGTCGTACCCGACCTCCGACAACCGCAGCGGCGGCTCGACCGCGCCGCGATGGTGCCGCCACAACCCGTTCGTGGGATCGAAGCGGTAGTCACCGAGCAGCCGCCAGCCGTCCCGTGCGACCAGCTTCACCGCCTCGACGACGTAGGTGAAGACCGCCTCCGAGATGAAGTAGTTGAAGTTCACCCGGACCCAGCCCGGCTTGATCCCCTCGCAGCCGTGCATGACCTCTTCTTCGAACTCGTGCGACTGCACCAGGTCGATCCCGAGCAGGGTGTGGCCGTACGGGCCCGCGCACGAACACCCTCCGCGCGACTGGATCCCGAACAGGTCGTTCAGCAGCGCGACCACGAAGTTGTGGTGCAGGAACCGCCCGGAGGGTGCCTTCACCACGAACGAGACGATCGACAACCGCTCCGCGTCCAGGTTGCCGAGGATCTGGATCTTCGGCTCGCTCTTCCAGGCCTCGACCGCGCGACGCAGGTACGAGTCCTCGTGGGCGCGGATCACGTCGATGCCGACCGCCTGCTTCAGCTGGAACGCGAGGCCGGCCCGGATCGACCCGATGATCGCCGGCGTGCCGCCCTCCTCCCGGTGCACCGGATCGTCGATGTATCGATGCTCCAACTGGTTCACGTACCGCACCGTCCCGCCACCGGGTACGTCGGGGACGCGGTTGTGGAGCAGTTCGCGCCGGGCGACCAGTACGCCGGGAGTGCCTGGACCGCCGATCAGCTTGTGCGGGCTGAGGAAGATCGCGTCCTTGTAAGACAGTGGGTCGACGTCGCGGCCGGCGTACATGCCGATCTCGACGTACGGCGCCGCGGCGGCACAGTCCCAGAACGACAAAGCGCCGTACTGATGGAGCAGGGCCGAGACCCGCTGCGTGTTGCTGACTATGCCGGTGACGTTGCTGGCCGCGGAGAACGACCCGATCTTGAGCGGGCGGGCGGCGTACTCGATCAGTCTCTGCTCGAGCTGCGGGATGTCGATGTGGCCGTCGTGGTCCTGGCTGATCACGACGACGTCGGCGATCGACTCACGCCACGGGAGCTCGTTGGAGTGGTGCTCGTACGGCCCGATGAACACGACCGGTCGCTGGTCCCGCGGGATCTGGTCGGTCAGGTGGTAGGTGTCGTCCAGCTCGGCCGGGATGCGCAGGCCGAGGATGCCGATCAGCTTGTCGATCGCGCCGGTCGCGCCCGAGCCGCAGAAGATCAGGGCGGTCTCGTCGTCGCCGCCGACGCTGTGCAGGATGATCCGGCGGGCGTCCTCACGCAGGCGAGTGGTCTGCAGGCCGGTGCCGCTCGACTCTGTGTGGGTGTTGGCGTACCGCGGCAGGACTTCCTCGCGGATGAAGTCCTCCAGGAACGTGAGTGCGCGCCCGGAGGCGGTGTAATCCGCGTACGTGACCCGGCGCAGACCGTACGGGCCAGGCATCACCTGGTCGTCCCCGATCACCGACGCCCGGATCCGCCGCAGCAACGGCGTATCCGGCGGCGCCTCGACTCGCTCCCCCTGGATCGTCATGGCTCAGGGTAGAGCGGCCGAGTGACCTACGTCTCGTGTCCGGATCGCGTGCTGTGGATAAGGTCGGTGACAGTCGACGGCGAGGGAGTTGGGATGACGTTTTCCGGCGAGCTGTGGGACCGCGGTGGCGCTTCCATGTACGACGAGATCGTCCGGCATCCGTTCATCACCGGGCTGATCGACGGGACCCTGGACCACGACGCGTTCCGTTACTTCATCGTCCAGGACAGTCACTACCTGCGCGCCTACTCGCGCGCACTCAGCCTGGTCGCCGGCCGAGCGGTCGACGAGGACGCGGTCAGCATGTTCGCCTTGCACGCCGCCAACGCGATCGCGGTCGAACGCTCGCTACACACCTCGCTGCTCGGCTCGCTGGGCATCTCCACGGCCGATGTCGACGCGGCGGGGTCCGGACCGACGACAACGGCGTACATGTCCTATCTGACCGCGGTCTGCGCAACGGGCACGTACGCCGAGGCCGTGGCCGCCGTACTGCCCTGCTACTGGATCTACCGCGACGTCGGCCGCGAACTGCTGAAGCGGTCGTCGCCGGACCCGCTCTACCGGCAGTGGATCGAGACGTACGGCTCGGACGAGTTCGATGCCGTCGTCGAGTCGGTGCTGGCTGTGACGGATGGTCTGGACGTCAGTGCCTCCGAGCGGGAACGATGTCATCAGCACTTCGCCACAACCTGCCGCTACGAATGGATGTTCTGGGACGCCGCGTACCACAAGCTCGATTGGCCGGTCGGATGATGGACTTCTACGACGTCGTGATCGTCGGCGGTGGGCACAACGGCCTCGTCGCCGCCACCTACCTGGCTCAGGCCGGCCTGACCACACTGGTCCTCGAGCAGCAGCCGCACACCGGCGGCGCCGCGGTCAGCCAGCAAGTGTTCCCCGGCGTCGACGCCAAGCTGTCGCGGTACTCGTACCTGGTCAGCCTGCTGCCCGACAAGGTCGTCGCCGACCTGGGCCTCGGTCTCGATCTCAGGTCCCGCTCGGTCGCGTCGTACACCCCGGTACGCCGCTCCGGCCGCGACCTCGGCCTCCTCGTCGAACGACCGGAAGGCCCCGCGACCCGGGCCTCGTTCGCCGCCCTGACCGGGAGCGACGCCGAGTACGACGCGTGGACGTCGTTCTACGGCTCAGTGGGCTCATTGGCCGCCGCCGTCGCGCCGACTCTCCTTGAGCCGCTCCAGTCGGCCGCCGAAATGCGCTCCCGGGTCGACGCCGCGCTGTGGGACGAGCTGATCGAGCGGCCGTTCGGTGAGTCCGTGGAACGACGATTTGCTGACGACACCGTGCGTGGCGTGGTGGCGACGGACTCGGTGATCGGGACGTTCGCCGGGCTGCACGACGAGTCGCTCATCCAGAACCGGTGCTTCCTCTACCACCTGATCGGCAACGGCACCGGCGAGTGGCGGGTGCCGGTCGGCGGCATGGGTGCGGTGACGGACGCTCTGGCCGCCGCTGCCCGGCGGGCCGGTGCGTCGCTGGTCACCAACGCGTCGGTGACGTCCGTCGAGGCGGACGGCGTACGCGGGTCGGTCACGTGGCTGGGTGGCGACGGGGAGCGGTCGGTCGACTGCTCCTACGTGCTGTCGAACGTCGCTCCGGCCACCCTGGATGCGCTGCGTGGTCGTGACTCCGCTGTGAAGCCTGAGGGGTCGCAGCTGAAGATCAATCTGCTGCTGTCGCGGCTGCCTGCGCTGAAGTCGGGCGACGATCCGGCTCGGGCGTTCGCCGGGACGTTCCACATCGACGAGGACTACAGCCAGTTGGAGTCCGCCTATCAAACAGCTGCTTCGGGGGCGCTGCCGTCGACGCCTCCGTCCGAGGTGTACTGCCACTCGCTGACGGACCCGTCGATCCTCTCGCCGGAGCTGGTTGCCTCCGGCCACCACACGCTGACCGTGTTCGGGGTCCACTTCCCGGCCCGATTGTTTGCCTCCGACAACGATGTGGCGCGGGCCGAGGCGGCTCGCCGGGTGCTGGCCGGCCTGGACTCCTACCTGGCCGAGCCGCTCGAGGACTGCATCGCCCGCGACGTCGACGGCAACCTGTGCATCGAGGCCAAGACGCCGTACGACATCGAGGAATCCGTCGGCATGCCGGGCGGCCACATCTTCCACGGCGACCTGCAGTGGCCCTGGGCCACCGACGACGCCGACACCGGCCGCTGGGGCACCGAAACCGACGTCGCCAACCTCCTCCTCTGCGGCTCCGGCGCCCGCCGAGGCGGCGCCGTCTCCGGCCTCGGCGGCCACAACGCCGCCATGACCATCCTCACCCGCTAACCGATTTCGCATCTCCCCCGCCGCCCTGCTACGATCCTCATCGTTCCAAAGCACGACAAGCGCCGCTAGCTCAATTGGCAGAGCAGCTGACTCTTAATCAGCGGGTTCGGGGTTCGAGTCCCTGGCGGCGCACAAAAGCCCAGGTCACGACGGTGGCCTGGGTTTCGTCATGTCCGGTGCGCACCACTTACGCACCACTTTCCCAGATCGCCGCACCGAACTGATCCGCCGGCGCTCGCCCGACCTCTGCCCGCCGGGGACCCAAGGGGGCCGTTCGGCGCCCATTTGCTCGTGACTGTGCGTCACATCACAACGGTTCGCAGCGTTGCCGACTTCTCGGATTCTCCCAGCCGCCAGGCGTTGAGCAGCCAGCCGTCACACCGGTTGGAGGCCTGATATGCCGAGAGCACCACTGCCCATCGGAACCTGGGGCGCGATCTCGACCTGGGTCGTGCAAACCGACGATAAGGGCAAGGCCGTCAAGCACAAGTCGCAAGCCAGATTCCGCGATCACGACGGCCGACTGCGTCCGGTCTCCGCATACGAGAAGACCAAGACCGCGGCCGAGCGCGCCCTCCTCACCAAGCTCCAGGACCGCGCGAAGACCAACCAGTCCGGCGAGCTGACCTCGATGCACAAGATCAACCACCTCCTCGACCTCTGGGAGAAGCGATTCGAGGGCCTGGTCTCTGACGGCACACGCTCCCCCACCTCCCTCGACACCTACCGCCGCGCACTCAAGAACCACATCCGCCCGGCCCTCGGCGAACTCCGCATCGGCGAAGCCACCACCCCACGCCTCGACACCGTCCTCGCCAAGATCAAAACCATGTCCGGCGCGGCGACAGCCAAGACCTGCCGCGCCGTCATCTCCGGCGCCATGAAGCTCGCCGTCCGCTACGGCGCCACCTCCGTCAACCCGGTCCGCGAAGTGGACGCCATCGAAGCCAAGCCGAAGAATCCACCCCGAGCCCTCACCGCCGAGGAAGTCACCCTCCTCCGCAGAAGCCTGGCCTCCGACGACCGCGCCGTCCAGGCCGACCTCCCCGACCTGGTCACCTTCATGCTCGGCACCGGCGTCCGCATTGGCGAAGCCCTCGCCGTCCTCTGGCACCAGGTCAACCTCGAAGCCGGGCGCGTCGAGATCACCCACACCATCGCCCGCATCCCCGGCGAGGGCCTCCTCCGCAAGACCACCAAATCCAGAGCAGGCGAGCGCGTCCTCAGTCTCCCCAACTGGGGCATCGCGGCACTTCGCACCAGGTACGCCGCCGGCATCCGCCTCGACGAACCCGTCTTCGCTGACGCTCTCGGTGGCTTCCGCGACCCCTCCAACACGCGGCGCTCCCTCCGTACCGCCCTATCCCCCGTCGGCAGCACCGCCCGCCGCGACCTCGGCCGCTCCCTGCGGACCCTTCGCCGCAAGACAGGCAAGACCCGCAAACAGGTCGCCGAAGCTCTTGGCTGGCCCCAAACCAGGATCGAGCTCATCGAAACCGGCCGCATCAAGGTCGACCAGCAACTCGTCGCCGACCTCATCAAGACCTACAGCATCAAACTCGAGAACTTCCCAGACCTCCAAGCCGAGATCGAGGCAGCCGCCCAACCGGCCGAGTCCGACAAACTCGCCTGGATCCGATCACACGCGCTCCGCAAAACCACCGCGACCGCCCTCGACGAAGCTGGCCACACGGCCCGCCAAATCGCCGACCAGCTCGGCCAGGCCAAGGTCTCCATCACGCAGGACGTCTACCTGGGCCGCCGGGCCGCCAATCCAGCCGCCGCCGAAGCCCTTGAACAAGCCTTCGAAGACCCCGACTTGCTCCGATGACCTGCGGCCTGGTGCAGCGCAGTGCTGCCGACGCCTCATGCCAGGAAGGTGGATTCATGTGGCAGCCTGGTCAGGTGACGGATGCTGGGATAATCGAACTCTTCGACGATCTGGCTGATCGCGTACGCAACCCGATGCTGGCTTACCTGGGATCGCCCGAGGATCGCGGGGACTGGGGTGACACCCCTCCGAGCGAGGCTGAGCTACTGGACGAGCGGCGTCTACTGGGCGCCGTCATGCTCGCATCGACCCTCATCATCGATGAGTGCATTGAAGACATAGGGACGATCGGCCCGGCCGAGGCGGATCGTGACGGCTATCTCGATCCCGAGAGCTGTGCGGACACGTTCGTGTGGAGCTGGTTTCCGCCTCGGTTCCGTGCCTCGTACGACCAGCAGTTCTTCACCAACGTCCTTGTATCCGCGGTCAAGGTCAGCCATGATCTGGCCAACCCCAAGAGCGAGCGACCGGCGTGCATAGCCGAAGAGATCATCGTCAACGCGATCTGCAAGAACGCCTACACCCTCATGGACGACGCCGGCCTCGATTACGACGAGAGCCTAGAAGACCTGATACTGGACGACGCAGACTTCGAGTTGTTGTTCAGCGAGGATATGGACGGCGTCGAGGACGACCCTGCCATGCAACGCTCATTCGGCATGTGGCTTCCGCCGGTCGAGGGCTGGTTCACTCCGTTCAACACCGACCGCGTCGTCCATCCCTATGTCGAGACCGACGCGACCACCCCACGCGTACACGACCTCTTCCATCTGCTCGACTCCGACGAACTTCTGGCGATGTCTCGGAAGCCGGACGTGGTGGATGCCCCCGCTCCGATGACGGGGCTGGATCCCATCAGCGAAGTCGTGCGACTAGCACGTCAGATCTCCATCGCGGACCCAGGAACCTGGGTGGCTGATGACTCGGATCCCGAACGCAGCTACGAGGCACTCGTGCAGATCTCCCACATCGCAAAATCCGGCTGGCTGACTTGGGAGCCACACGAGTCAGCCGACATCGTGCGCTCCGACGCCGTGATCCAGTTCGTGCCGCACCGTCACTATCCCGTTGGCACAGACCAGCCGTGGACCCAGGTGGCGATGACCAGCGGCGTCATCATGCACATCCCGCTGTCATCGGTCGTGTCCTACCGTCCAGACCCCACGGTCCATGAACGATGGGACTCAATGTGGTCACCGCTCGAGCCCTGAAACACTGCTCGGCGGCTGGAGTTGGCGTCGCCATCGCATAAGACATCTCCATGCAGCGCGGCTTCGCCGAGTGGGGCGGTGGATCAGTTTCGCCGACCCGCCCCACCTACGCCACCTGCCGAAGCCATCAGTCCTGTCTATCAAGGCAGGCAGTCCCACGAGGTCGTCATACCGAGCCGCAGCCTGCCGTCCGCGGACTCGACCGAGACACGGTGGCAGTCTCGGATGGACAGGGACACCGAGGGGATGCGGTCTCAGCTGGCCTGGCTGATGCCCAGCAACGCACGTAGAACTAGGGCGAACGGTCGCAGTCAGTCGGCTTGACGGAAGGCGATGGTGGCACCGAGGCCGGCCTCGGCCGGCACGAAGACATCGCCGGACGCCGCCCGTCGTACCGGAATCGCGTTGTCTTGCAGCACATTCTGGGTCGTGGCCAGGTCTCGGACACTGACCGTGCAGGCGACGAGAGCGGGCAGCTCAGAGGCGTGCTCGCCGGGTAGCAGTGTGTCGAGGCTTGAGTCGGGCACGAGGGTCAGCGTGGTCCCGTCGAGGTCAAAGACTTTGGCCGGGCCGTCCGTGCGGGGTGGCTTGCCGAGGTAGTGCTCGTACCGGGCCTGGATGGCGTTCAGCTCGGAGTCGGCGGCGCAGAGCGTCGCATCCACAAGACCGATGGCACCGTTGGGGTGGTCGGCCAGCCGGGCGGCCTGGATCTGCCGGTCCAGTTCCGCAACGACGCCGATCCTGCCCTCGGCCACCGCACCCGGTTGGTCTCCGTCGATCTCCAGGTAGCGGACGGTCTCGATGTCGGCACCCGCCGGGCGGCGAACTGTGTTCACCCCGCCGTGCCCCACCCCGGCTGTGGCCAGCCGCGCGGCGGTGACGTCGATGTCGGCCGACGAGAACATCAGGATGTGCAGACCCTCGAATCGGTCCAGACAGGCCGCCAGGTTGGCGCTGGTGGCGTTGATCCGGTCCAACAGGGTCGACAGCACGTCGGGCGCGGTCTGCAGCGGAACAAGCCGCGCGTCAGCCGGCACGCGGCCGCCGGGCTGGACGACGGTGGCGGTCGAGGAAATCGCGCGGAAAGTCGGCATGCGTGTTCGCCGCCCCGAAGGGCTCTGGTTTGCCCCCTCGCCTGCTGGGCATCGCCGGGTAGCTGGGTGACGGTACGGCGAAACCCAGCCGCCGGTAGAACGCGAGCGCGACAGCCATGTCGCGGACGACATGCCCGACGTGGTGCAGTCGGAGGACCTCGGAAGCCACGTCGGTCACCCTAAAGTAGCTCGACCAGATGGTCAGACTATCTCGTAAAGGCGTACCGTCACGCGAATGGAAGCCGAAGATCTCGATGAGCACGTCGACGGTCGGCGCACTCGTTACCAGCACCGGCGGCCGGAACTCCTCGACGCGGTGGCCGACTACGTCCTGACGCACGGATTCACCGGCCTGGCGATGCGCCCGCTGGCCGCCGTGGTGGGAGTGAGCCACGGCACGCTGCTGCACCATTTCGGCTCAAAGGAGAATCTGGTGACCGAGGTGATCGAAGTGCTGCGCCGGCGGTTGGCCCAGGAAGCCGGCTCGGCCACCGATCTGGCCGGCCTCCCCTCCTGGTGGCGGACGACGACAACCACGCGATGCCTTCCCATCTACCGCCTGCTGTTCGAGGTCTTCGCCCAGGCCGTGCGGGAGCCGGCACGCTACGAGCGTTTCCTGCAGCAGGTCGTGCGAGACTCCCTGGCGCTGATGGAAGGCGTGGCCGTGGCTGACGGGTGTCCTCGGGATCAGGCGCCTCTCGTGGCCTCGATGGTCGTAGCCCAGGCACGCGGCCTGCAACTGGACCTAATCGCGACGAACGACCGCGACCGCGTCGACCGCGCCTTCGCACTGTTCACCGATCTGATCGACCGGCTCAGGCAAACCTGGCCCGACGACGGGCGACGCCGAGTGCGGACCTAGTCATTCGGCGGATTCGGCGATCCGCCGTCCTCGCTACCGTCATTTCGCGGTTCGGTGGACGAGCCAGAGATGGCTCGCCTGACGCTGAAGGGCGGGTTCATGAGGAAGATGCACAAGTTCGTCGCCGCGCTGGTCGTCGTGAGTACCGCGATGGTCATCCAGAGTGTTGGAGCATCTGCTGACAGCGGGTACTGCGATGTCCGGTGCCAACTGGAGTTGCAGCGACAGAACGCCCTGCCGCGGACCGGCTTCTACGATCCCCCTGTCCCGTTGCCGTGGGCACCCGCCGGCGCGCTGATCCGCGACCAGTTCACGACCGACTTCGTCGTTGGCGGAGTCCCTGTGCCGGCGACTCGCATCCTGTATCACACGCGCCGCTCGGACGGCCGCGATGTGGCCGCCTCCGGGGTTGTGCTGGTGCCGTCAGGGCGCCCCCGACCCAAGGACGGCTGGCCGGTTGTGGTCGACGCCCACGGGACCAGCGGGACCGGCAGAGCCTGCGCTCCCTCGCTGATGCGCGATCTCTACCACGGCAACCAGATGGTCCGCTTCCTGCAGCAGGGATACGTCGTTGTCGCTCCGGACTACGCCGGACTCGGCGAGGACGGACAGCACGAGCTCGGAAACAAAGTTGCTGCTAGCAACGATGTGATGGATTCGGTCCTGGCTGCGCGAGCCGCTCTGCCGGCACTGTCGAGACGTTGGGTCGTCTGGGGTCACTCACAAGGGGGTGGCGCCGCGTTGGGCGTGGCGGAGCGGCAGGTCTGGGCACCCACACCCGGCTATCTGGGTGCGGTGGTGACGGCTCCTGCTGCAGACCTGAGATCAGTGGCCGATCACGTGGTTCAGACGCCGGGGCTCGGTGGCTTCGCGCCGCTGCTCGCGGTCGGTGCGCACTGGAGTGATCCACGCATCAAGGTCGGCCGCCTGTTGACTCAGGCCGCCATGGATCGGTTGTCGATCACCGAGGTCGGCTGTCTTGGCGCGGTTCTGGCCGCCAACGCAGATCTGACGGGTACGGCGCTTGTGCAGCCCGCATACTCCGATGACGCTCGATTCAACCGGTATCTCGAGGAGAACTCCATCGGCTCACGTCCGGTGGCGGGACCGGTGTTGTTACTCCAGGGGGAAGCGGACACAGTGATTCCGCAGACCGACACCGACCGATTGGCCGCCTCGCTCTGTCGTCGGCACGCAGCGATCGATTACCGGACCTATCCAGGATTGGAGCACGACACCTACCCCGGAGTACTCGGTATCGACGACGGGACAATGACGGACATCTTGGCTTGGACAGCTGACAGGTTCGCCGGCCGACCAGTCCCATCGGGCTGCTGATGTCATCCACGGGGATTCAGATCGCGCCGAGCATCCTGGCTGCCGACTTCGCTCGGCTCGCGGACGAAGCGGCTGCTGTGTCGAACGCCGACTGGCTGCATGTCGACGTGATGGACAACCACTTCGTCCCGAACCTCACCCTCGGCCCGCCCGTGGTGAAGTCGCTGGCCAACGCGACCGACACCCCGCTCGACTGCCACCTGATGATCGAGGACCCGGACCGCTGGGCACCCGGGTACGTCGAGGCCGGCGCCTCCAGCGTCACCTTCCAGATCGAGGCCTGCAAGGCACCGATCCGGACAGCCCGCGAGATCCGCGCCAAGGGCGCCCGGGCGGCGATAGCCCTCAAGCCCGCCACCCCGATCGAGCCGTACGAGGATCTCCTGTCCGAGCTCGACATGATCCTGATCATGACTATCGAGCCCGGCTTCGGCGGCCAGAAGTTCCTCGACGTCTGCGTGCCCAAGATCCGCCGCACCCGCGAACTCCTCGACAAGCACGGCCTCGACCTCTGGATCGAGATCGACGGCGGCGTCTCAGCCGACACCATCGAGCGGTGCGCGGATGCCGGTGCCGACGTCTTCGTCGCCGGAACGGCGATCTACGCTGCCGACGACCCGAACGCCATGGTCGACACGCTCAGATCCCTGGCCGAACACGCGAGCAGCTGAGTACGGGCGCGAGTTGGGCACTGCATCCGCCGTATCCGTCAAGTGACCAGTCTTCACCTCAACACCGTCCTGCGGATAAAAAATCGGACGTCCGTCCGATATTATTTTGGCATGCCACGAGTATCCGAGGAGTACCTCGAACAACGGCGGCAGGAGATCCTCGCCGCGGCCCGTATCTGCTTTGTGCGTGAGGGTTTCCACGCCACGTCCATGCGGGACGTGCAGCGGCAGGCGGGCCTGTCGGCCGGAGCGGTGTACCGGTACTACCCGAAGAAGGAAGACCTCGTGATCGCCATTGCCCAGGACAACCTCTCGGTCGTCGCGGGCACGATCGACGCGGTGATGCACCAGGCCCCGCTGCCACCACTGGACCAGGTGATCGGCGAGATCTTCAGCGCGCTGCAGGAGCACGACGAGAAGATGGACGTGACCCGACTCGCCCTGCAGGTTTGGGGCGAGGCGGCCAGGTCACCCGAGCTCGCGGCCCGGGTGCACGCCCAGCTGTCGTCGATCCGCGACGCCTTCACCCGACTGGTGCGCGCGTACCGTCGCGAGGGGCGATTGGCAGCCGGCACCTCGGCAGAGACGATCGGCGGAACCATGCTGGCCCTCCTGCCTGGGTTCTTCCTCCAGCGGGTAATGCTTGACGGTTTCACCGCCCGCACCTTGCAGCGCGGGCTCCACGCCATTCTCGCCTCCCCTACCGCCGACCGCCTGTGAGCGCTCGGCGGCCACCATCGACCCGCACTAAGGAGGCTTTGCCATGACTGTCCACGGCCACCACGCCGCACCTCCGGCCCCACCCCCGATCGCTGCAGTGGCAGCACTGCTGGTCGCGATCTTGAGCGTCGTACTGATCGCCTTCGCCTGGCCGGCGGTACGGTCCCAGCCGAGGAATGTGCCGATCGTCGTCGCCGGCTCGCCGGAGTCCACCGGGCTGATCCTGAACTCCCTCGAACTGGACGCGCCCGGCGCGTTCGAGCCGAAGGTCGTCAGCGACCGCCAGTCGGCGGTCGCCGCAATCGACAACCGCGACGCCTACGGAGCGATCCTGACGGGTCCGGACGGGACGGAGATCCTGACGGCCAGCGCCGCCAGCCCAGCCATCGCCCAACTGCTCGCACAACTTGGCCAGCGGCTGGGCGGACGGTCAGCGGCTCCGCCGCGGATGACCGACGTCGTACCGGCGCCGGCCGACGATCCTCGCGGCAACGGACTCGCGGCCGGCGCCATCCCGCTGCTGCTCGGCGGCATCGCCGGCAGTACGGGTCTGTCCCGTTTGGTGCGCTCCCGTTCCAAGCGGTTGGCCGGCGGGCTGGCGTTCTCGATCCTCGGCGGCCTGGCGCTGACGGCGATCGACCAGTACTGGCTCGGTGCGCTGACCGGCACCTTCTGGGCGAACGCGGCCGTCGTCGCCCTCGGGATCGGTTCGATCTCGATCACCCTGCTCGGCCTGGACTGGATCGGGGGTTTCCGGCCCTTCGCACTCGGAGCCGCTCTCATGCTCCTGGTCGGCAACCCGCTGTCCGGTCTGTCGTCCGCGCCCGAGATGCTGCCGACCGGTCTGGGCGCCCTCGGCCAGTTCCTCCCGCCCGGCGCCACAGGCACAGCGATCAGGTCCGTGGCCTTCTTCGACGGTGCCGCAGCCGGCCGGTCCTTGATCGTCCTGGGTGCCTGGCTCGTCGGTGGGGGCGCACTGTGTGCGCTCGGCGCGCTCCGGCAGCGCCTCGCCCTCAAGACGCTCGCAGCTCGACCACCAGCCGTCGTCCCGGCGTCGGCCTGATCAGTCCGCTCGAGCACAGGCCGCTCACAACCACCGCAGCTGCGACGAGCCATAGCGCACGGGCGGGTGCATGTACTCGAGCTGCCTGCCCTCGAGCATCAGAGGAGGTGGCACAAAGTCGAGCTGCCCGTAGTCGCTCACAGCCTGCTGGTGAGGTACCGCGAGCTCGACTGGTCCCGAGGACGGATCCGGAGCAGGGAACCCCATCAGCATCGCAGCGGTGGTGGCCAAGGAGAGGTGGGCACTGCCGGATACACCGTGCCGGCGCGCCGCGAGCAAGGCCAAGGCGGCAGCCGCCATGCCAAGACCTGTGGCGTGATCGAGTGCTTGGACCGGCAGTGCGCCCGGACGCCACCTGCCGTCGCGATCGTTGCCGTACAGGTGGGCGATTCCGCTTGCTGCCTGCACGATGCTGTCGAAGCCACGTTCGTCTGCCCACGGCCCGGTCCGACCCCAGGCGCTTACCGACACGACCGCGAGATGGGGATGATCAGCGCGCAGATTCACCGGGTCGAGGCCGAAACGGGCAAACGCAGTGGAGCGGTACCCCAGGACCACTACGTCCGCGCCGGCGAGCAACTCCCGCACACGCGCGAGGTGCCGATGATCCCTCAGATCCGCCACGGCGCTGCGTTTCGAGAACCCCGTGTCGATGTGGTGCTCCGTCAACTCGGGAAGCTGCGGCGGATCGACGCGCAACACGTCGGCCCCCAAAGCGCCCAGGAGCCGGGTCGCACCAGGCCCCGCGATCACCCGTGTGAAGTCAAGGACCCTGACACCTGCGAGCGGACAGCCCTCGCCAGTGCTCTGCTGGGTCTTGCGTTCCACTCGGTGGCGACTCACAGCCTCCGTTGTGAACTCGATCCAGGGGTGCGACCTGGCCGCGACGCCCATGGCCGAGGCAGCCCACTCCCCTGGCGTGCGCACAGCAGTCGCGACTCCGCCGGCAGCCATCACCTTTTCCTCGATCTCCACTGCGCTTCTCTCGAGGAGAGCGGGTTCTGCCTGTGCCGCGGTGTCGACCTCCAGCGCCGCGAGCAACCTGCTCGCGTGATGCGGGTAGTTCGCATGCAGCCGCACCCAGCCATCCCTCGTGGGCCGGAATCCAGACATCGGCGCCCAGCTCTCGGAAGTCTCTCCCGCTACCCGAAGATGGCCGATCGAGTTGAACGAGGCGTTCAGCAGCGCCGAGGTGGTCGACAGGCGATGGCCGTTGCCCCGACATCGAGACTCGGCGCTCAAAGCGGTCGCCATGGCCAGCGCCGATCCGAGGGCCAACCCTTCAACATCCAACGGCCCATGCCACCACCAGCGAGGCCCAAGCCAGGATGGAAGCGGATCCGGGATCGTCTCGATCACTGCGCACAGTGCAAGGTGCAGTTCGAGCGGCCGACTCGGAAGAGTCTCAGAAGTCACTTCACACCTAGTCTCGTGGCGTCCTGCCTACCAAGTCCGAGCCCCGCGTGTGCTGCCGGCCCCAGCGAGGAAGCATCCCGTCCGTTCGTCGAGCGGCAGGCCGTTCTCGCCAACCAGCTTCCCCCGAAGCAGAGTTCGCACGACTCGCCCCGTGATCCGGCGGCCGTCGTACGGCGTCCATCCGGCCTTCGACAGCACGTCGGTACTGCGCAACGTCCAGTGCGCGGCCGGGTCGACCAGAGCGATGTCGGCATCGAACCCGGGCGCCACGGCTCCTTTCCGCGGCCATAAGCCGTAGAACCGCGCGGGAGTCTCACTGTAGAGACGGGCGATGTCCTCGTAGGCGAGCAACTCCCGCGCCGCGGCGTCCAGGAGCAACGCCAGGGTGCTGTCGATGCCGGGCAGCCCGAAATGAGTGTCCCAGATGTCTCCGGACATCTTCTGCCCGGCCGTCGAGGGCGCGTGGTCGGACGACACGTGGGTCAGCCGGCCGTCGCGCAGGGCTCGCCACATGTCCGCTTCGTCGGCAGCGTGACGGGCGCGGACGGGCGGCGTGAACTTGTGGAATGCGCCATGGTCGAGGACCTCATGCTCGCGCAGTAACAGATACTGCGGGCAGGTCTCGGCCATCAGCCGGGCCCCTCGGGCTCGCTCCCCCGCGAGGTAGTCGGCGACTCCCGGGTTGCTGACGTGAGCGACGCACGCACGCGCGCCGGTCTGCCGCACCAGCATCGCCGTTGTCATGGCCGCGATCTCCTCCGCCTCGCGGCTGCGCCACTGCGGAATCAGCCCGCCGTCGAGGCGTTCCTCGGTACGCAACGCCAGCTCCGCCGCCTCGGTCATGGACTCGTCCTCACAGTGGATCAGGCTGACCGCACCGACGTCCGTGGTCGCCTGCAGGTGGCGCTGGAGTGCCGCCGCGTCATGACCGGGCACGCCATGCGTCGTACAGGTGAAGACCTTGAAGAAGGCGACGCCCGCTGCCCAGAGCGGTGCGACCTCGTATCCGGGCCAGGCGTGCGCCACGAGCGCGAAGTCCACGTTGGAGCGGCCGCGCAGGTAGCCGGCCTTCGTCCGGAGGTCTTCGGGCGTGCGAACCGGGCGACCATGAGAGTGCTCGATGATCGTCGTCACCCCCGCGGCTGCCGCGGCACGGGTTCCGCTGGGGAAGTCCTCGCGGTCCGTGCTGCCGGGGTCCATCAAGTGCACGTGGGAGTCGACTCCGCCGGGCAGCACCAGCAGCCCCGTGGCATCAACCATCTCGGTACCGGCCGACGGCTCCAGCCCGCCGATCGCCACGATCCGGCCGTCCTTGACCGCGACGTCGGCGCGGCGGCGCCCGGAACCGGTCACAACGGTGCCGCCGGCAACTATCAGGTCGGCGTCAGTCATCAGGACTCAGATCGTGTACCGGTCGACGGCAGCTTCGTCGAGGCTGATCCCGAATCCCGGCTCGTCGCCGAGGACGATCTGCCCGTCCTCCACCTTGACCGGGGTCGCCATGATCGGCTGCCACCACGGCTGGAACTCCTGCCAGACCACGTTCGAGCAGCCGCCGGCCAGATGCGCGGAGTGCTCCATGAACAGGTGCGGCGTGACCGGCAGGCCGAACGACTCGCAGGTGTGCGCGACCTTGAGCCACTCGGTGACGCCACCCATCCGCATCAGGTCGGGCATCACGTAGTCGGTCGCGCGCCGCCGGGCCAGCGTCAGCATCTCGTCCTTGAGGTACTGCGACTCACCGGTGCACATCGGCATCGGCATCGCCGCGGTGACCGCCTCGTAGTCGTCGATCTGCGTGTGCGGCATCGGCTCCTCGAGCCAGAACAGGTCGTACTCCTCGAACCGCGCCGCCATCCGCAGCGTCTTCTTCAGGTCCCAGGCCTGGTTGGCGTCGACCATGAGCTCGATGTCCGGGCCGATCGCCTCGCGCACCGTCGCGACCCTGGCGACGTCCTCGTCCTCGTCCGCCAGGCCGGCGCGCATCTTGACCGCCCGGAAGCCCCCGGCGACCAGGTCGGCCGCCTCGGCGGCCAGGTCGTCCCGAGATCGGTCCAGCCAAAGTCCCTGGCTGGCATACGTCTCGATGCGGTCGCGGTTGCCGCCGAGCAGTTTGTACGTCGGGACGCCGGCCGCCTGACCCGCGATGTCCCAGCAGGCCGTGTCCAGCGCCGACATCGCCAGCGAGGCCACGCCCCGCTGACCGATGAACCCCACTGCCTTGCTCATCTGCTGCCACAACGCGGTGGGGCAGGCGGCATCTTGGCCCACCACCAGCTCGGCCAGGTCCTCGATCAACCGGACGACCGACGCCACCCGGCCGCGGCCGAAGGCGAAGCTCCAGGCGGTTCCCTGGTGACCGTCGGCGGTCCGGACCCGGACCAGGGCGGTGTCGATCGCCGGGATCGGGAACGCCGCCGTGACCAGCGGACGCTCCAGCGGGATCGAGAGGAAGGTCGTGGTCACCTCGGTGACGGTTGCTCCAGCAGCCATGTGCACTCCCGGCGATGCAATAGTGTGTTGAATAGGTATCACTATACATATTTTGCGACCTAGTGAAGCTACGGCCATCGGTTCAGCAGGCCCCATGAGGCGAGCAGCAGGGCCGCCGCCGCGGCCAGCAGCGCCAGGTCTGCACCGGCACCGCTGAAGCGGACAGCCGGCGTCGGCAGCAGCTGACGCGACAGACCGTTCGCCAGATGGCCGAGACCGAACATCAGGCTCGCGAACGGCACCACCTCCCGGTTGGTCTGCGCCAGTCCGATCGGCAGCGACAGCACCCGCGGCAGCAGCACGCAGACCGAGGCGGCTACCCAACCGGAGGAGCTGACGAGGAACTGTGCGGTCGATCCGAACACGATCGCCATCAGCCACACCTCCGGTCGTCTGAACGGCAGCGGTGGAACCCTCTCCCCCGACCGCCGCCACCTCGCCCCGCTCAGACTCAGGCCGATCCACCACAGGGCAGCCAGACCGCAGAACACACCGATCGGCCACGAACTCAGCGCACCGGCGGCGAATCCGGCGACGCCCAACCCGCCTGCGAGGATGCATCGTCGCCCGCACCACTGACGAACGGCCAGCAACGCCAGCGGCTGGACCAGCGCCACCGCGATTCCGACCACGAACGCGCAGACCGCCTCGGCAGCCGGCCAGGTGGTTCCCGTGAGCTGTCCGGCCGTTGCCACCAACAAGCAAACGGCGACGCTGTACCGAGGCCCCAGCAGCTCTGCGATCAGCGAGGCCGGCGATACCAGCACCCCGATCAGCAGCAGCACCAGCGGCGGCAGCAGCTGCAGCGGGCCGTGGCCGCCGGCGCCGTGCGCCAGGACAGCACCAACCGACGATCCGATCAGCACCACGCCGACGGCCGAGCCCGCAGCATCGCTCTTCACGCCGAAGGTTTCGCCTCGACTTCGCGGAGAAACGCCCGGATCCGGTCAGGCGTCAGCGGTGTGTCCGGCAGGGCACTCGTACCGACGCCAAGAGCATCCGCGACCGCGTTGGCAATCGCGGCCGGTGTTCCGACCATGCCGGACTCACCACCTCCCTTGACCCCGAGCGGGTTGCTGTCCACGGGTTCTTCGACGACGATCACCTCGATCTCGGGCAGCTCCCCCGCGGTAGGCAGCAGGTAGTCCGCGAACGAGGTGGACAGCGGCTGCCCCTGCTCGTCGAACATCAGCTCCTCGAACAGCGCACCACCGATGCCTTGGGACGCGGCACCGGCCAGCTGGCCGCGGAGGAGCGCCGGATTCACGGCCCGCCCGACGTCGTGCAGGACGACGTGTTTGAGGACCTTCACTCGGCCGGTCTCGCGATCCACCGAGACCATCGACAGCGCCGCACCGAACGAGTAGCTGGGTACCGGCTTGTCGAACCGCGCCTTGGCCGGCCCCAGCTTGCCCAGCGGGATCGAACGGCCGTTCGCCGCCGTGACCGTGCCGCCCTGGATCCGCAATGCGTCAACCGCGGCACCGAGCTCCTCCCCTGCCTGCTCGAGCAGCTTCTGCGCGGCCAGCGCGGTCGCGTTGCCGGCCAGCACGGTCGAGCGGCTCGCGAAGGCACCGAATCCCATCGGCACCGCGTCTGTGTCGTGGAAGTCGACGGCCACGGCATCGATCGGGACGGCGAGCACATCGGCCGCGATCTGGGCCAGGACCGTCTCGACTCCCTGTCCGAGCGAGCTGACGCCGACGTGAACGGTGGCCGTGTCCGCCGACGTGGTGATCACCGCGTCCTCGAACGGCCCGATGCTGCCGACTTCGACGTACGTCGCCAGGCCGATACCGACTGCTTCACCGTCCGCATGCCGCCGGACCTGCTCGTCCCGCAGCTCCTCGTAGCCGGCCTGCTCCAGCAGCAGCTCCAGGCCGCCCGGGAAGTCACCGCTCTCGTACTTGATCGGCGCGACCGGGGTGGAATCCTCACTCAGCTGGAAGTGGAAGGGAAGCGACTCGGCGGGGATCATGTTCCGGCGGCGCAGCTCGGCCGGGTCGAGATCGACTTCGGCCGCGAGCCGGTCGAGCAACCGCTCGCGCGCGTAGGTCGCCTCGGTCATGCCCGGCCCGCGGTAGGTACCGACCGGCGTGCGGTTGGTCAGTACGCCGGTCGACTCCAGCTCGAAGGCCTCCCACTGATAGGGGCCGGGCAGGTGCAGCGGCGGCAGCAGCTCGGGCAGGATCCCCTGCGACCGGACGTACGCCCCGTGGTCGCAGTGGCCGCGGTCCCGGAAGGCCAGCAGATGACCGTCCGAGGTGGCCGCGATCTCCAACTCGTGCTCCTGCTCGCGAGCATGGTTCGTCGCGACGAAGTGCTCCGCGCGGTCCTCCACCCACTTCACCGGCCGGCCCAGCCGCAGCGCCAGGAACGCGACCAGGAAGTCCTCCGGATAGGGCTCACCCCGGACGCCGAATCCGCCGCCGACGTTGACTTCCACCATCCGCAGCCTGCTCACGTCGATGCCCAGCATCTGCCCGAGTGCCTGCCGGGTGAAGTGCTTCACCTTCGCCGCACCCCACAGCGTCAGCCCGCCTGACTCCGCGTGTGGTTCGGCGACGAGTCCGCGGGTTTCGAGCGGGATGGCGGTCGACCGATGCACGCGGATTCGCTCGCGGACAACCACGTCGGCCTGGTCGAACGCCTCCGCGACATCGCCGTACCGCAGTGAGATCGTGCTGACCGTGTTCCGCCCGTACTCGGGATCCAGCAACGGCGCGCCCTCGGCCAGCGCATCCTCCACCGTCACCACCGGGTCGAGGTCGTCGATGTCGACGTCCACCAGCTCGGCTGCGTCTTCGGCGAGATACGGATCCTCCGCGACCACCACAGCTACCGGCTCACCGACGTACCGGACGGTGCCCCGGGCGAGCGGCGGCTGCAGCAACTGATTCGCCTCCGGCGACTCGAACAGCGGCAGCCGGATCGGGATCTTCACGTCCGGCAGGTCGTCGGCTGTGATCACCGCCAGCACGCCGGGCGCCTCGAGCGCCTCACTGGTGTCGATGCCGACAATCGTTCCGTGCGCAGTCTGGCTGCGCACCACTCGCGCGTACACCTCGCCCTCGCAGTGCAGATCCGCGGCGTACGTCGCCGCGCCGGTGAGCAGGGCGTGGTTGCCGCGCCGCTCCACCGACTGCCCGATCATCCGGGGCTTGCCGTCGAGGGTCATGCCGTCTCCTTCACCCGTCGCAGCGCCCGGCGGACCAGGACGTCGACCAGCTCGTGCCTGAAGTCCGCACTGTTGCGTGCCTCGCCGTACGGCTCACAGGTCTCGGCCGCGAGCCGCCCGGCGGCGGCGAGATCCGAGTCGCGCAGCGGCGAGCCCTCCAGCGCGGCCTCCGCCTCGGCGGCACGGGCCGGCAACGGACCGACCGCACCCAGGGCGATCCGGACGTCGCGCGCACAACCGTCTTCGTCCAGCACCAGGGCGACGGCCACAGCGGCGGTGGCGAAGTCGCCGTGGCGAATGCTGAACTCCTCGAACACGCTGCGCCGCCCGGCCGGCGCCGGCCGGAAGTCGACCCGGACGAGCACCTCGTCGGGCTCCACCACGGTCATGAACGGTCCGGCGAAGAACTCCTCGACCGGGATCGTCCGGTTGCCCGATCTGGACCGGACGACGAAGTCCGCACCCAGCGCGGTCGCCACCACCGGCAACTCCGCGGCCGGGTCGGCATGAGCCATGCTGCCGCCGAAGGTGCCCTGAACCCGGATCGGGTAATGACCGATCAGCCCGGCCGCCTCGGTCAGCGCGTGCCACGGCGCCGGCAGATCGACCCGCCGCTCGAGCTGCGCGTGCCTCACCAGAGCGCCGACGGCGAGGCCGCCGTTCACCTGCTCCACGGTGTCCAACCCCTCGATCCGGCCGATGTCCACCAGGTGGCTCGGCCGGGCGAGGCGGTAGGCGAGGAGCGGCATCAGGCTCTGCCCACCCGCGATCAGCTTGGCGTCCTCGCCGGCGTCATCGAGCAGCTCGAGCGCCTCGTCGAGCTCGGCGGGGCGGGCGTAGGCGAACGGTGGCGGCTTCATTCGCCCGCTCCATACATCTCGCGCTGCGCCGCCAGCACGGCTTGCGTGATCGGCACGCCGCCAGTGCACCTGCAGACGTTGGCCGTCAGCCGCTCGCAGACTTTGTCCGCGCCGGCATGCGGGTCCTCGCGGAGTACGCCGGTGGCGAGCATCAGGAATCCGGGCGTGCAGAACCCGCACTGCAGCGCCCCGCCTTCATGGAACGCGCGCTGGATCGGGTGGAGTTGCTCGCCGAGCGCGAGACCTTCCACCGTCTCCACCCGGCGACCCTCTGCCTGGACCGCCAGCATCAGGCAGGACCGCACCGGCCTGCCGTCCACCAGCACCGTGCAGGAGCCGCAGACCCCGTGCTCGCAGCCCAGGTGGGTGCCGGTGTATCCGGCGGCGCGGATAGTGTCCGCCAGCGTCTTCCGTGGTTCAGTCGCCAGGACGACCTGCTCGCCGTTCAGCCAGACGGCGACCTCAACCTGCTCGCCCGGCTCGTGCCAGCGCTTGTTGCCGACCTCGGTTTCCATCCGGCCATCCTCCATTTCGTTGCCATTAGCATCTGTTTGCTCGGGTTGCTCACCGGGACAGTCGCTCGAAGGCGGCGGCGATGCGGTCCACCGGCCAGCCCAGCGCGAGCGCGTAGGACAGCAGGACTCGCGCCTTGAACGGATCCAGCGAGCCCGCCCCGATCAGTCCGCGACCGAGCAGGTCACGCTCCGACCCGGGGAATCCGTAGGTAGCCCGTGCGGTCTCGCCTGCCCCGGTGCGAGACGCCAGTACGACGGGCATCTCCTTGGCCAGGTCCCCCAGGTACTCCGCCTGGCGCAAGGAGACATGCCCGGCGCCGAACCCGGCCATCACCGCTCCTGCGTACCCGAGCTCGGCAACGGCAGTGGCGAACCGGCCGTCATCACCGACGACGGCAGTCAGCAGGGCGACCGGCGGCACCGGGTCGGTTGCGGCGACGTCGAGGTGCAGCCGGCTCGCCGGCCGGACCGGCACTCTGACCCGCTCTTCGGTCACCCAGCCGATCGGCCCGACTCCCGTCGAGACGAAGGCCGACGGCCGGAACGTGTGCGCCTTCCGCACGAACCGCGCCGCGTGCACCACCTCGTCCATCAGCACCAGCACACCCACTGCCCGGCTCTCCTCCGCGCCCGCGACCTGGATGGCGGCCAGCAGGTTCGCCGGCCCGTCAGCGCCCGGCCGGCCAGGGTGGCGCATCGCCCCGGTGACCACGATCGGCTGCTCGGCGTCGCTCAACAGCTCGAGCGCGAACGCCGTCTCCTCGATCGTGTCGGTCCCCTGGGTGATCACCACACCGTCGACACCGGCGGCGAACAGCTCATCGATCCGGTCACGCAGCAGGACCAGATCGGCCAGCTCCAGGTGTGCTCCCGGCATCTCGCGAAAGGTGCTCGCGTCAAGCCGGACACCGGTCAGCCCGACCGGCAGCGCGCCGGTCAACTCCGCCGCGCCGAGGGTCGGGGCGACCCCGCCGCCGGCCACCTCGGTCATCGCAATCGTGCCGCCCAGCGCGATCGCGTGTACCCAGCGCTCGTCCGTCGCGTCATTCATGACAGTCGATACCTACATTGATACATATCCGCATCATGCGTCGACCACGTCGCGGCAGGCAAGGTCTTGACGGGCACTTCTGCAGAAAGGTATCTATTTAGGTATCTCGATACATATTGAGACGCGCTCCCCGAGCCGACCCCCTCGGGCTGCGCCGCCGAGAGGAGACCGTGGTGTACTGCTGGCCCGTTCCCGTCATTCAGGAGATCAGCGAGCGGCAGCCGGGATTCCTGGCGCCGAACCTCAGCCCGGTCGGCCTGGAGCTGATCCCGACCGAGCTCGGCAAAGGTGTCTACGGCCTGATGGCGAACCGGCTGCCCAAGGACAACAACGGGCTGATCATCGGGACGAAGGCCGCACTGGTGGTCGACGCCGGCATCACCCCGGGTGTCGGCCGGTACCTGCAGGAGGTCGTCCGGAAGGTCACCGACGTACCCGTGCACTACCTGGCCAACACCACGTTCCACGGCGACCACACCTTCGGCAACGTCGCGTTCCCCGACGACATCGCGATCGTCTCCTCTCGGCTGAACAAGGCCTCGATGACCGATCTCGAAGCGGAGAAGCGATACCGGTCGGAGAGCATGTACGGCGACCCCGGGATGGAGGAGGTCGTCAGCTGGCGCGAGCCGGACATCGTCTTCGACCGCTTCTGCGAGATCGACCTCGGCGGCCGCGTCGTACACCTGTGGCACTTCGGTATCGGCAACGGTTCCGGCGACACCGTCGTGCACGTCCCGGACGCCAAGGTTGCCTGGGCCGGCAACTTTCTCCGGCACGCCGGGATGCCGCCGATGCTGCTGAACGGTGACCCGATCGGCTACACCCGGTCGATCCGCGCGATGAAGGCCACACTCGAACTGGAGCGGTTCGTCCCCGGCCACGGCCCGCTCAGCGACGCCGAACCGTCGATCAGCTGGATGCTCTCCTACCTGGAGGAAATGGCTGCCGTCGTGGACGCCAAGCGTCAGCAGGGCATGGACCTCGACGAGATGCTGGCCAACCCGCACGAACTGCGCAACCCGCTGACCCTGGCGCCGGAGATCCCCGGAGCGGAGCGGTTCCCCGCTCTGATGCAATCCCTGCACACGCTGAACGTGCTGCTGGTCTACCGCTACCTCGAATCGCTCGAGCGGCGGAGTCTCTGAGGGGAGATCGACGATGCAGATCGAGAACACCTTCACCGTGCCGGTGCCGGTCGACGAGGCCTGGGCAGTCCTTCTCGACGTCGAACGCGTCGCCCCCTGCATGCCAGGGGCCGCACTGGACTCGGTCGATGGAGACACCTTCACCGGCAGGGTGAAGGTCAAGGTCGGTCCGGTGAACCTGACGTACAAGGGACGAGCCGAGTTCCGCTCCCGAGACGAGGCGACGAGGACCGCGGTGATCGCGGGCCGGGGCAAGGACTCCCGCGGTAACGGCACCGCCGATGCCGTCGTCACCATGCGGCTGGCAGCAGAAGACGACCACACCAGGGTCGACCTGACCACCGACCTGGACATCACCGGCCGCCCGGCGCAACTGGGGCGTAGCGTGATGACGGATGTCGGGAACCGCATCATCGGCCAGTTCGCCAGCGCCCTCGCCACACAGATGGAGGAGCAGCCGGTCGCCGCTGCCAAGCCCGCGCCGCCGCAGCGACAGGCCGCCCAGGAGCCCGAGGCGATCAACGTTCTCGCCCTGGCAGGCCGGTCGACGATGCGAACGCTGGGTGCCGCCCTGCTCGGCCTTGTCCGTCGGCTGTTCTCGCGGCAAGCCGACCGTCGACGCTGAGCACCGGGCCGTGAGCATGCAGGAAGTCGTCCAGGACCTCGCGCAATGGTGGCGGGAGGATCGGACCGTGGGCATGGCCACAGTGGTGGCCGCCTACCGTTCGGCCCCGCGACCACCGGGTGCCAGCCTGCTGGTCGGTCCCGATGGCGAGGTGGTCGGCAGCGTGTCCGGCGGCTGCGTGGAAGGCGCGGTCTACGAGGCGGCCTGCGAGGTCGCCAGTTCGGGTCGGCCCACGATCGAGCGGTACGGCGTCAGCGACGATGACGCCTTCGCGGTCGGGCTGACCTGCGGCGGCACGCTGGAGATCTTCGTCGAGGCGGTGAGCCGCAAGACCTTCCCCGAACTCGGATCCATTGCCGAGGACATCGAATCCGGCCGGCCGGTCGCGGTGGCGACCGTGATCGAGTGCGCCGATCCCGAGCTGGTCGGGCGACGGCTGGTGGTGCGACCGGAGAGTGCGGCAGGCAGTCTCGGGTCGGCCCAGCTGGACGCCGTACTGACCGCAGACGTGCGGGGTGTGCTCGCGGCCGGACGCACCTGTGTGCTGTCGTACGGACCGCAAGGTCAGCGAACCGGGCACGGCCTGCGGGTCTTCGTGTCGACGGCCGCACCTCCGCCACGCCTGATCGTCTTCGGGGCGATCGACTTCGCCGCGGCGCTGACCCAGGTCGGTAGCTTCCTCGGTTACCGGGTGACGGTCTGCGACGCCCGAGCCTTGTTCGCGACCGCGCGGCGCTTCCCGTTCGCAGATGACGTGGTGGTGGACTGGCCGCATCGCTACCTGACCGGCGAGGCTGTGGCCGGCCGCATCGACGGGCGTACGGCGATCGCCGTCCTGACCCACGATCCGAAGTTCGACGTACCGTTGCTGGAGGTGGCGCTGCGGCTGCCCGAGGTCGGCTACCTCGGCGCGATGGGATCGCGGCGGACCCACTCGGACCGCACGCAGCGACTGCGGGAAGCAGGAGTGACCGAGGCCGAACTGGCCCGCCTCTCCAGCCCGATCGGCCTCGACCTGGGCGCCCGGACTCCGCAGGAGACGGCGATCAGCATCGTGGCCGAGATCATCGCCGGCTCCCAGGGCGGCTCCGGTCGCCGGCTCGGCGCGCAGGACGGTCCCATCCACCGGCTGCCGATCGCCTGACGACGGCCGATCATCGGGTGTGGTCAGCCGGCAATGGGTCATGCCCTGGATTCTGGTCAGCCACCGCCCCAGACCGCATCCGTCGATCGACCAAGCCCGGCAGTCAGGATCGATCTCCGTCCCGACCGGCTGCGGTGGCGGCTCGTATCCGTCAACTGACTGGTCCCAAATGACACATACCTATCGAGATACGTATATGCTGGCAACCGCATCGAGGAGGTGTGTCGATTGTCGTTGCGGCACGCACTGCTGGCCGTTCTCACGGCGGAGCCGATGACCGGCTACGACCTAGTGAAGTACTTCGACGGCAGCGTCGCCTATGTCTGGAGCGCGCCGCACAGCCAGATCTACCCTGAGCTGCGCCGGATGGAGGGTGACGGACTGCTTGACGTCGAGGTGGTCCCGCGGGGCGAGCGCGCCGAGAAGCGGCTCTACGCCGTGAACGAGGCCGGCCTTGCCGAGCTGCGCCGATGGTCGCTGGAGCCGGTCGTCCACCCGCCGGAGCGGGACCCGTACCGCCTGCGGGCGGCGCACTTCGAGTTCGCGTCGTACGACGCCGCGCGACTCCAACTGCAGGAGCACTTGAGCCACTTCACCAGGGCGTTACGCGACTGGGAGCAGATGGTGCGCAACGTCGAGTCCCGGCAGGTGCCCCTGATGCGGAAGCGGTTCTCCGGCCGGCCGAAGCGCGAGCACGAGGCGATCCAGGCGTTCCGTCGCTTCGCCTTCCGCGGCGAGGTCGCCAAGGCGAAGTTCGAGATCGCCTGGGCCAAGGAGGGCTTGGCGATGCTCTCCGACCTGGAGGCGAGCGGCGCCCAGCTGTGGGGCGACAGCGACCGCAAGACCTCGCGACAGCGCAAGCGCGCGAGCTCGCGCTAGGACCCCTCACCCCGAGACCAGCGCGTGCAGGATGCAGCGTCGGGCCTCCTCGGGTGACAGGAGCTCCAGCATCTCCGCAAGCAGTGCGGACCGCACCGAGAACGGCGAGACCCTCCTCCCCTGACCGGCGAGCACATCCGCCAGCTCGTCGCGCGTGAGTAACTCGCCGAGGGCGGCGACGTTCGTCACCGGCAGGGGACTTGGCCTGCGGATCTCGAGCAGGACAGGATCTCCTGCCACCGTGCCGACGGTGGCAACGCCGAACGTCTCAGGCAGGCCGGCTCTCGCCTCGGCCAGCCGACCCTCCGGGACGACCACGCTGACCTGGTCGGCGATCCCGCGGACGCAGTAGTCGTCGAGCACACTCGGCCTGCGAGGCAGCAGCCAGACGTGGACGGCATCCGGCACGACGACAACCACGTCCAGTGGCTGGCCCACCCGCATCGGCAGCCACCCGTCCAAACGGCGTCGCGGCCGCGCGTAGCCCTCCGCCAGCCATGTAGACAGCGTCCGGGTCGCAGCCCGTCGCCATCGCCGGCTGGACAGTTCTGTGCGCTCTTTACGCAGCGGACTCATATGCCGGTCCGACGATGGCGCCACAAGTGCTCCTGGGGAGTGGGGGTGTACTCGAAGCCGCCGTTCTCGTCGAACCAGGCGAAGGTCTCGGCGAGGCCGTCGGCCAGCGGGATGTCGGGGACGACGCCCGTCGCGGCCAGCTTGCCGACCTGCAACGTCAGGTCGGCCGGACGGAACGGGAAATAGCTCCGCGCCGGAACCGACTTGTTGGTCACCTCGCACAGCACCGGCTCGACCCCGGCGACCGTGCCGAGGAGCCGCAGATAGTCGCTGAAGGTGTAGGTGCGCGATTCGCCCACGTTGTAGGTCCCCGCCATCAATTCGCCATCGCACACAGCCACGACAGCGCGACTCAGGGCGTCGACATGGCAGAACTGGATCGTCGTACTGCCATCACCGGGCACGAAGACCGGCTGCCGGTCCAGGATCCGGGCCCAGAGGAACTGCTCGCGCTGCTCGTTGTTGCGAGGCCCGTACACGTACGGCGGGCGCAGGATCGTCACCTCGTCCCCGAGGGTGTGCCGCAGCGTCTGCTCGCACGCCGCCTTCGCCTCGCCGTACCCACCCCAAATGGGGTCGCCGCCGCCCGGATCATCTTCCCCGAAGGGCGGTCGCATCTTCGCCCGCTCGTAGACGGCCGCCGAGCTGACGAACACGTACGGCGTCTTGTCGAGCACGTACAACACGTTCCGGACGTACGCCGGCTCGGTGCCGGACACGTCGACCACGCAGTCGAACGGTTCAGTCAGCGCCGACGCCAGCTCACCCAGCTCACCCCGATCGGCAAGGAGCTGCACGATCCGCTCGTCCCACAGCGGCTGGTGTCCCCGATTCAGAACCGTCACCTCGTGCCGCGGCAGCAGAGCGTCCACGATCGCGCGACCGATGAACCGGGTACCACCGAGCACGAGAACTCTCATGATCTCTCCAGTGCATAGCGCAGTTGTCCGTATCGCTGGAGACGGTAGGCAGCGCGCCCGACCACCCGCATCTGTCGACTAGCCAGTTGACGCGGTTCGCCGCCACTGCTGCGGTATCGAGCTTGCCGACCAGTCATTCGACGGATGTGTGGCCGATTCGAGCTGACCTAGGTTGCTGTCGATGCTTTACGGGCGAACCAGCGAGCGAGCTGAAATCGACCAGCTGCTGCGCAGGGCGCACCGCGGGCGCAGCGGCGTACTGATCGTTCGCGGTGACGCCGGCATCGGCAAGACCAGCTTGCTCGAGTATGCAGCCCGGTCCGCCACGGGCATGAGAGTCCTGCGCGGTACCGGCATCGAATCCGAAGCGGAACTTCCGTTCGCCTACCTCCACCTGGTGCTCCACCGGGACCTCGATCGTCTCGACTCGGTGCCGTTGGTGCAGGCCGAGGCGCTCCGCGCGGCGCTGGGGCAGCGGTCGGCACCGACTGATGACCGGTTCCTGGTTGGCCAAGCCGTCCTCTCCCTGCTTGCCGAACTCGCTGACGACGTGCCGGTGCTGTGCCTGGTCGATGACGCTCACTGGGTCGATCGTGCGTCCATCGAGGCATTGCTGTTTGCCGCTCGCCGGGTCGAGGCCGAAGGCATCGCCATCCTGCTGGCCGGCCGGGACGACCTCGCCGACGACATCGCGGCCGACCTGCCCGAGGTCAGGCTGGCCGGTCTGGATCGTGAGGAGTCCCTCGCGCTGGTCTCGGACACCGCGGCCGACCTGGCACCTCGGGCCAAGGAGTGGGTCGTTGACGAAGCCGCCGGTCACCCGCTGGCGCTGATCGAGCTACCGCAACTCCTGTCACCGGACCAGCGCGCCGGGGAGCTACCGGCCCATGGCCTGCCGGTCGGCGCCGGTACGAGCATCAGCCGGGTCCAGCAGTCGTTCGCCGACCGATTCTCCGCGCTTCCGGCCAAGACGCAGTACTTCGTCCTCGTCGCGGCGGCCGAGGACACCGGCGAGCTCGCCGTCGTTCTGGCTGCGGCCGAGGGGTTCGGAGCGACCTTGCAGGACATCGAGCCGGCCGAGCAGGCCGGGCTGCTCTCGATCCAGGGCCAGGCTGTACGGTTCCGGCATCCGCTCTGCCGGGCCGCGGTCTACCGGTCGGCGACGACGGCGCGGCGGGTCGCCGTACATCGCAGTCTGGCCCTGGCGCTGGCCGGGCCGGAGGCTGCGGACCGGCGGGCTTGGCACCTGGCCGCCGCGGCGACCGAGCCGGACGAGTGCGTCGCCCAGGAGCTGGAAGAGGCGGCCAAGCGGGCAGCGCAGCGTGGCGGCCGCATCGCCGTCGCCGCGGCGTATGAGCGAGCCGCTCAGCTCAGTCCCGAACGGTCCGCGCGCGGACGACGGCTCACCGCCGCCGCTACCGCCGCTGCCGACGGCGGGCTCGCGGACCGCGCAACGCTACTCGCCGACCGGGCGGCCGCACTCGTCAGTGATCCGGTCCAGCTGGCCAAACTGGCCCACGTCCAAGCCAGTCTCGCCCAGATGCGCGGCCGGCACCGGTTGGCGTGCGACCTCCTCCTGGCGGCCGCTCAGGACGTCGGGGCCGATGCTCCCGACGCTGCGGCCCGGTTGCTCTTCAGCGCCATGTCGGCCGCCTGGCTGGCCTGCGACCTCAGCGCAATGGAAGCGGCCACCCGGCTGATCGAATCGATGAATCTGACCGAGCGCGCCAAGGTGCTCCCGGTCGCGAAGGCCCTCCGCGGCGTCGCCGACATCGCGGAGGGACGACCTGAGTCCGGTGTTCCGCTGCTGCACGATCTGCTGGCGATGGTGCACGAGCAACCACAGGGCCTCGGGCTCCGCGAACGCGCCAGGGTCGGGCTCTACCTGCTGACCGGCGACATCGAGACCGGACATCAGGTGGCACTGGCTCTGGAGCACGACTGCCGCACCCGGGGCGCCATCGGCGTACTGCCCGATGCGTTGCTCTTCCTGGCCAAATCGCAACTGCTCACCGGACACCACCGCGACGCGGTCGCCAACGCCACCGAAGGTCTGCGCATCGCCAGGGACACCGGCCAGCGGCACAGCATCGGACCGCTGACCGCGATCCTCGCGTACGTCGCCGCGGTCGAAGGCCAGGCGCACCCCTGCAACGAGTACGTCGAGACCATCAAGCGGGAGAGCCCCGACCCGGTCGACCTGTGGAGCCCGAGCCTGCTCGGCCTGCTCGAGCTCGGCCTCGGCCGGTACGAGTCGGCGTACGGCCGCTTGGAGGGGCAGATCCAGTCCAGCAACCTGATGACGTTGCCCAATCTCCCGATCCTGGTCGAGGTCGCGGTCGCGCTGGGCGAACGCGGGTGCGCTCAGATCGCCTGCGACGAGTTCGCCGCCTGGGCGGTCGCGACCGGAGAGCCGTGGCCGCTGGCGGTGATGATGCGTTGCCGCGCGTTGGTCGGTTCCGACCACGAGGTCGAGCGCTCGTTCTCGGAGGCTGTGGCACTCCATCAGGGCGGTGCGCATCCGTTCGAACATGCGCGAACCCGCTTGTTGTTCGGCGAGTGGTTACGTCGGCAGCGCCGGCGCTCGGATGCCCGGGGACACCTACGGGCCGCATTGGAACTGTTCGACCTGCTCGACGCCAGGCCATGGGCCGGTCGCGCTCGTACCGAGCTTCGGGCAGCCGGGGAGGCGGAGTCGGTTCCTGCGCCGCGGATCGACCCACTGCGGCGACTGACTCCGCAGGAGTTGCAGGTGGCACGGCTTGCCGCGCAGGGACTGAGCAACCCGGCTATCGGCGCCCGGCTGTTCCTCAGTCCCCGGACGGTGGCTTACCACCTCTACAAGGCCTACCCGAAGCTCGGCGTGGCCAACCGCGCCCAGCTCACGCTGCTGCTCGCCCAGAACCCATAGCCAGTACGGTCACTCGACGGATGCCCGCACCCGGACCCCGGCCATAGCCTCGAACCATCCGTCGCCCCAAGCGAGGTGATCGCAATCTCTTCCGGCATGTCGGCAGCAACGCTGCGATCCGTCAACGAGTCTCTGCGGGACGAGCTGGCCAGGCTGCGCGTGCTAGCCGACTCTCCACCGACCAACCGCCGCCAGACCGACGACCTGCGCGCCTTCTGTGCCGCGTACTGCGACACCCTGCTCGCACAGCAGGCGTTCAAGCGGAGCCAGCTGTACCAGGTTTTGGCGGCCGGCCAGGAGTTCCGTCCGGTGGTCGAGCGATTGAGCGGCCACCACGGGCTGATTGCCTTTCAGCTCGGCCGGATCCGCCAAGCGGCCGCCGCCCTGCAGCGGGACGGCCAGGCGACCGGCGACCTGCGCCAGTCCCTCACCGAGCTGTCCGCGCTGCTCGAGGACCACCTGTCCGATGAGGAGAATCATCTGCTGTCTGGCGACGACCTGGTCGACTGACGGATTCGCCGAGCTGTCCTGCCACCTAGCTTCTGAGCTGTGGCGAAACATGTGGACACCTTCATCACCGATTCAGCCGACTGGGCGAATGTCCTGGCCGACCTCGACACCGACCAGCTCGTCGTGAACATGGGCCCGCAGCATCCGTCCACGCACGGGCCGATGCGCTTCACGTTGACGTTGGACGGCGAAACCATCACGGACGTCCGGCAGACGATCGGGTTCCTGCACACGGGGATCGAGAAGAACATGGAGTTCCGCTCCTGGGTGCAGGGCGTCACGTTCTGCACCCGGATGGACTACCTGTCGCCGTTCTACAACGAGGCGGCCTACAGCCTCGCGGTCGAGCGGCTGCTCGGGATCGAGGACCAGATCCCGGAGAAGGCCAACGTGATGCGGGTGCTCCTGATGGAGCTCAACCGGATCTCGAGCCACCTGGTCGCCATCGGCTCCGGTGCGATGGATCTCGGTGCGATCACCGTGATGACGATCAGCATGCGCGAGCGGGAGATGACGCTGGACCTGTTCGAGCTGATCACCGGCCTGCGGATGAACCACGCGTTCATCCGGCCGGGCGGTGTCGCCCAGGACCTGCCGCCGGGTGCGCTGGACAAGATCCGCGAGTACATCACCTGGATGAACAAGCACCTCAAGGAGTACGCCGAGCTGTGCAACGCCAACCCGATCTTCAAGGCCCGGCTGCAGAACGTCGGCTACCTGGACCTCGTCGGGTGCATGGCCCTCGGTGTCTCCGGCCCGATCCTGAGGGCCACCGGCTACGGCCTCGACCTGCGCAAGACCCAACCGTACTGCGGCTACGAGAAGTACGACTTCGAGGTCCAGACCTGGGACACCGCCGACGCCTACGGCCGGCATCGGGTCCGGCTCAACGAGATGCACGAGTCGCTGAAGATCGTCGAGCAGTGCGCCGACCAGCTGGCCAAGATGGACGGCGATCCGGTGATGGTGGCCGACAAGAAGATCGGCTGGCCGAGCCAGCTGGCCGTCGGCGCCGACGGGATGGGCAACTCCCTCGACCACATCAAGCACATCATGGGCGAGTCGATGGAAGCGCTGATCCATCACTTCAAGCTGGTCACCGAGGGCTTCCGGGTCCCGGCCGGCCAGGCCTACGTGGCGATCGAGTCGCCGCGCGGCGAGCTCGGCGCGCACGTCGTCTCCGACGGCGGCACCAAGCCGTACCGGGTGCACTTCCGCGACCCGTCCTTCAGCAACTGCCAAGCCGTGCCCGCCATGACTATCGGTGGCCAGGTCGCCGATTTCGTCGTCGTACTCGCCAGCATCGACCCAATCTCCGGCGGCGTCGATCGCTGACCGACCACCTCCGGATCCCGCCTCAACTGCTTGCGCAGGACCGGTCGATCGACGGATGAGACGCGGGTCGCGGCCGCCTAGCGTGGTGTTTCGTGCGACTCGGTGAACGACCCCGCGCCGGGGCCGTGATCACGGCCCTGGCTGTGACCACGACCATCGGATACGGCGTTCTGTACTACGCGTTCAGCGCGCTGCTCGCGCCGATGTGCCGCGATCTGCACCTCAGTACTACGACCGCGACCGGCGCACTCAGCACATCCGTCCTGGTCAGTGCGGCGATGGCGATACCTGTCGGGCGCTGGCTCGACCTGCACGGCGGCCGCGGAGTCATGACGAGCGGATCGGTCCTCGGGACCGTGGCGGTGATCGCCTGGTCGCAGGTCCATTCGGCCGCACAGTTGTACGCCGTCTTCGTGCTCATCGGCGTCGCGTCGGCAATGGTGCTGTACCAGCCGGCCTTTGCCGTCATCATCGCGATCACTCCCCCGGCGCGGCGCAGCAACGCGCTGCTGAGCGTCACCCTGGTGGCCGGGTTCGCGAACTCGATCTTCGTCCCGCTCGCCGGTCAGCTCATCCATTCGCTCGGATGGCGCATTGGGTTGATCATCCTGGCGACGGTGGTCGCGCTCACCGTGCCTTTGCACGGAATCGTCCTCCGCGGGACGAGTCCGGCAGCGCCGGCCATCCGACGTCAAGACAGCCGGTCACCGGCCCGTGTCCTCCGCGATGCGGGATTCTGGTTGATCGCCGTCGCGTTCGTCCTGCACAACGCTGCCCTGGCAGTCATCGCCGTTCACCTGGTCACCTACCTGATCCAGTTGGGCCATTCGCCGACCGCGGCCGCGAGCCTCACCGGACTCCTCGGCGTACTGTCGGTCACCGGCCGGATCGTCACTACCGTGGCCAAGCGAAGGCTCCCCATCACTGCCATCACGGCCGCCGTCATGACTCTGCAGGGCGGCGCCATCGGCGTACTGCCTTTCATCGGCCGGACCATCATCGGCGCCGCGATCAGCCTGATCCTGTTCGGCCTGGGCTTCGGAGTCGCCTCGGTCGCCACGCCGGCCATCCTGCTCGACCGCTACGGTGACCAGGGATACGCCACCATCGCAGGCATCCTCGCCACTCCCACGACCATCGGCCGCGCCACAGCGCCCCTGATTGCGGCCGCCCTCGTCACCACCATCGGGTATCAGCCAGTCGTTCTCGGTTCCGCCGTGACCTGTGTCGTCTCCGCAGCGGCCCTTGCGACGACTCGTCGCGTAATTGCCCCTGACAACAATCAATGAGTGAGGTTGGGGCGCAGCACTGCCCAGAGGCCCCAGCCTGCTTCCGAGGTGACAGCAGTCCAAACGCCGTGCGAGGCCTCTTCCAGCACACCGAGCACCGTCGGGATCGGTACGTGGTGCGGAGCGTCCACGCCCAGCGCGTTCGACCAAACGACCACGCCATCCGGCGCGAGGGCGCGCACCACCTCGTCCGCGAACAGCGGAACATCGGCCAGTACGACGGCCCGCGCGCAACCGTCTCGCACCGGCAACCGGGACGCGTCGCCCACGACTCGCCTCGCCGCCGGGGAGCGACGCACCATCTCCCACGTCAGGTCCAGACTGACGACCTCGGGCCACACTCGGTCGAGCAGGCCGGTGAGCAGACCGGTACCGCAGCCGACTTCGAGGCACAGACCGTGAGGCACGGGACCGCCTCGCCGCAACGCATCCGTGAGCGGGATCAGCCGGTAGCCGCCACGTTCACCGTCCCACACCGGAGCCAGCTCGTTGTAGCGGCGAATCGTCGCCTTCGCCAACTCCGCCGACCACGACGACGGGTCCAGTGCGATGTCACGCGACGCCTGCTGACTGGCGGCGGCCTCGGCTCGGGCCGGTTTACCGGCGGCAGCCGGCACGATCCTCGTCAGCTCATGGATGCGGCCCACGCCTCGTCACTCCTTTCCGTCCCCGCAGATCATTCCGAGGGTGGCCAGGTGGCGTGGAACTCGGTGATGGTTGCCGTCGCTGCACCACTCTTGAGGAACGGATCGGAGGCAACCGCGTCCTCGACGGCTTTGCGGTCGCCGTCGACGATCATCAGTCCGCCGGTCCGCGGCTCCAGCCGGCCGGCGATCCGCACCAGCCCCCGCGCGAAGAGGCCGGCTGGGTTCTCGTAGTGCTCGGTCAGCAAGCGATCGACGGCCTGGATGTCCTGATACTGCAGCAACACCAGGAACATCTCACACCTCCAGCTTGGGGAGCACCTCACGGCCGAAGACCTCGAGCCACTGCTCCTGGTTGCGACCCACGTTGTGCACGTAGATCCGGTTGAACCCGGCGTCGACATACCGCTGTAGCGATGCGCGGTGGAGATCCGGATCGGACGACACCACCATCCGGCCGTGGAAGTCCTCGGCCCGGACCAGCTGCGCCATCTGCGCGAAATCGTACGGCGATCGAACGTCGGCCTTCGGAAACCTCATGCCACCGTTCGGCCAATGGGCGATTGCGTTCGACCACGCCTCCTCGTCGGACTCGGCCCAGGACAGATGGACCTGCAGCAGCTTCGGCATCGTGTCCGGGTCCTTGCCCGCCTTCCGGGCGCCGACACCGAACTGCTCGAGGATTCCGGCCAGCTTCTCGAGCGAAGCCGCGGGAGTGATCAAACCGTCAGCCAGCTCACCACACTTGCGCGAGGTGTACGGACCGGCCGCCGCCACATACACCGGTGGTGGTACGTCAGGAAGCGTCCACAACCGGGTCGTGTGCAGCTTGAAGAACTCCCCGGCGTGCGTGACATCCTTGCCGCTGAAGAGTTTGCGGATGATCTCCAGCGCCTCGAACATCCGCCGTACCCGCTCCGGCGCCTCCGGCCAGTAGCCGCCGATCACGTGCTCGTTCAGCGCCTCTCCCGACCCGATCCCGAGCCAGGTGCGACCGGGATAGGTCGCCTCGAGCGTCGCCGCCGCCTGCGCCACCAAGGCCGGGTGCAGCCGGAACGACGGGCAGGTGACACCCGGTCCGAGATCGCCGGTGGTGTTCTCGGCGAGCGAGGCAAGCACACTCCAGACGAACGACGCCTGGCCCTGCTGCGGGACCCACGGCTGGAAGTGATCCGCGGCCATCTGCCCGGAGAATCCGTGCCGCTCGGCCAAGGCCGCCGACCGGACGGAGTCCCGCGGCGAGAACTGTTCCAGAGCGGCCGCCATACCGACCTGGACGCCGGTCATGCCGCCGTGCCCTCGGCCGACGGGAAGGCCGGCATCACGTGGCGGGCGAAGAGCCGCATCTGCTCGATCAACTCGTCGACGGTGTTGCCGACGAACAGACTGGCGCAGAAATGATCGAGCCCGGCTTCCTGGTACGCCTGGACCTTCGCGCACACCTCGTCCGGCGTACCGATCAGGTTCGCGTCGAAGTAGGCGTCCAGGTCGACACCCTTCGTCATCGTCGTCTGCAGGGACTTGCGGAACAGGTCGAACGCCGACCGCTCGAACCGCTCGCGGACCTGCTCCTTGGTGTCGCCCAGACAGACCACCGACTGCAGAGCGGTCGCGATCGTCGACGGGTCACGACCGGCCGCCCGGGCGTACGCGTCGACCTTCGCCCGTCCGGACCGGATCCGATCCGGACCGATCTTGGCCGGCAACCAACCGTCACACAACTCCCCGGCCCGCCGGAACGACCCCTCCACGTTGCCGCCGGAGTAGATCGGCAGCGGCGACTGAACCGGCTTCGGATACGACTCGACGTTGTCGAAGCGTCGGTACTTCCCCCGATAACTGGAGTACCGCTCCTCCCACAGCACCCGGAGCGATTCGATACCTTCGGCCGCCAGCCGCGCTCGGGACGCGTCGGCGAGATCCGGCGCCACGCCTTCGAACTCGTCGCGGTAGCCGCCGACCGCGACGCCGAGGGTCACCCGGCCGTCGCTCAACTGGTCCAGTGTCGCGACCTGCTTGGCCAGGAGCACCGGGTCGCGCATCGGCAGTACCAGGATGCCGGTGGTGAGCCGGATCACCGACGTACGGGCAGCGATGTTGGACAGGGTGACCAGGGGTTCGAAGAAGTTGGGCGGCTCCGGCCAGGCGTCCCTGATGAACTGCATCGTGCTCAGGTGGTCGTTCCCGCCGACGTCGTAGTAGCCCATCTGCTCGGCCTCGACCGCCACCCGGATCACGTCCTGTGCGGTCACGAACGGCGTCGGGTACATCATCCCCGCGGTACACGTAGGAGCTTCGACTCCGAACTTCATCCGTTACACCTTCCACCGAGGGTCTGCGTCCATGCCGAAGCTACGTCGGGACGAGGATGGCTCGAATCCGTCACGTGACCGGTCTCCCAGCGCGGACAACGGCTCCCGGCCAGGCGGCTGAGCCGGCCGGGGCAACAACGGCGGGCGTTCTTTCACTGGCCGGACGACTGGTGAGCCCGCGGTCACCGTCACCTGCTCACCGGCATGCATCAGGATCACGCTGGCATCCGGACCGTCGTGCACGGCGTAGGTGACTTCAGACTGATCCACTTCGACCCGCAGCCGGACTCCGCGCCAGCGAACGGAGAAAGTGAGTCCTGCCAAGCCGTCTGGAAGCGCGGGGTCGAAACACAGGACACCTTCCCGTTCCCGCAGACCGCCGAACCCGGCGACCAACGCCGTCCAGGCACCACCCAGGGACGCGATATGCAACCCGCTGCCGGTGTTGTCCTGTAAGTCGAGGAGGTCGATCAGGGCCGCTTCATAGGCGTAGTCGTAGGCCAGGTCCAGCTGGCCCACTTCGGCCGCGACCACCGCCTGGATGCTCGCCGACAACGAGGAATCGCGCACCGTCAGCCGTTCGTAGTAGTCGAAGTTCCGGGCCTTCTGCTCCGGGCTGAACTCCGCAGTACACCAGTACATCCCGAGCAGCAGATCGGCTTGTTTGAGGACCTGTTTGCGGTACAGGTCGAAGTACGGCGCATGCAGCAGGAGCGGATACTTGTCCCGGCTGCCTTCGAAGTCCCACTCGGCGTACGCCGTGAATCCTTCGGACTGTGGGTGCACACCGAGCTCGTCGTCGTACGGGATGTGCACCGCGCCGGCGGCATCCCGCCAGGCGGCCTCCTCCTCCGGATCCACGCCCAGTGCGCGGGCCTTGGCGGGATGACGCGCGGCCGTCTCCGCCGCGACCCGCAGGTTCCGGGCGGCCATCAGGTTCGTGAAGACGTTGTCATCGGCAACTGCGCTGTACTCGTCCGGCCCGGTCATCCCGGGCAGGTGCCATCGGCCGTCGCGGTCATGGTGTCCCAGCGATCTCCACAGGCGAGCCGTTTCGACCAGCAACTCCAGTCCCACCTCCTCGATGAACTGGTCGTCTCCGGTCGCGAGGTAGTAGCGGTTCACGGCCTCCGCGATGTCGGCATTGATGTGGAACGCGGCGGTACCGGCGGGCCAGTACCCGGAGCATTCCTGGCCACGGATCGTCCGCCACGGAAAGGCGGCCCCACGCAAACCGAGGACCTCGGCCCGCTCCTTGGCCAGATCCAGCGTCGAGTGCCGCCAGCGCAAGGCGTCGGCCGCCGCACCGGGCATCGTCAAGGTGAGTACGGGCAGCACGAAGCCCTCGGTGTCCCAGAAGGTGTGGCCGTCGTACCCGTTGCCGGTCAGGCCCTTGGACGGGATCGCCCGCCGCTCGGCCCGGGCGCCCGACTGCAGAACGTGGAAGAGCGCGAACCGGACAGCCTGCTGGAGCTCCGCGTGCCCATGGACTTCGACGTCGGCCGCATCCCAGAAGTCGTCCAGGTAGGCACGCTGCTGGTCGACCAGCCCGTCCCATCCCGAGGCTCGCGCGGCGGCGAGAGCGGCACCCACCTGATCCGCGACGGCGGTCTCGGACCGCAGACTCGACCAACCGTAGGCCAGCAGCTTTACCAGGCGCAGCGACTCCCCTGGCCGGAGCTCGCAGATGACCGTGGTCCGGGCCCAGTCTTCCCGTACGTCGACGTCGATGTCCGCGCGTCCGGGGGTTTCGATGCGATGGGTCATTCCGGCAGCCATCAACTGCCCGCTCGACCTGGTGCGATGGATCAGCGTGACGCCTTCGTCGTCACTGTCGCGCGACACCGCTTGCAACGGCCGATCGAGCGCGGTCGCGACGCGGGGATCTGCCGACAGCGGAGGCTGGGGCTCGTTCGCGACCAACTCCGACTGCACGACGAAGCGTGCGGGCTGGTCCACCGGCTCGACGACGTACTCGATCGCGGCGACAGCCCGCTGGGTCAGGGAAACCAGTCTGCGGGACCTGATGTGGATGCGTTTGCCACCCGGAGAGGTCCACTCGGCGTCGCGCTCCAGAATGCCGGAGCGGAAATCCAGCGACCGCTCGTGTCCGTGCAACTCGCCATAGCGGATGTCGAGGGGCCAGTCGTCGACCAGCAGCCGGATGAGCTTGCCGTTGGTGACATCGACGAGAGTCTGCCCCGACTCCGGATAGCCGTATCCGCTCTCGGCGTACGGCAGCGGCCTGCGTTCGTAGAAGGAGTTCAAGTAGGTGCCGGGTATCCCGAACGGCTCACCCTCGTCGAGATTGCCGCGCAGCCCGATGTGACCGTTGGACAAGGCGAACAGGGACTCCGAATGGGCGAGCGTGTCCAACGGCAGACCGGTCTCGCGCAGCCACCAGGGGTCGATCGGATAGTTGCCTCGGTCAATCATCGCTCATCCCTTCGCAGGCATTCTCATCTCGGCCGGACGCCGTACGATCGCGTTCCATCGCTGGGCAACACTCCGTTCTGCGCTGTCATCGATCCCGGCTCGGGCAGGCCGAACAACCGGCGGCGGAGTAGGTCGAGCGCAACCGGCGGGAGCTTGGCGATCAGGGCGAGCCGGCGCGAGTCCTTGCCGACCAGGTAGCGGGCACGCGGCCGCGGAGCCCTGATCGCGCGAGCCACCGCGGCCGCGACGACGTCGGGTGGGCTGCCCTTCCGCTCTTGGGCGAGGCCGCGCTCGATTACGTGCCTGAAGGTCTCGCCGTACAGCGCATGGCCCTCCGGCCCGAAGTCGTCCAAAGCCTTGGTCGACTCCTTCTCGAGTTTGCCGACAGCCTCGGTATGGATGCTGGCGGGCTCGATCAGGATCACCTTGATTCCCCACGGTGCAAGCTCCAGTCGCAGCGCCTCGGTCAGCGACAGCAGCGCTCGCTTCGCTGCCGCGGTCGGGCCGGCGAACGGCACGGTGATCCGGTCCCCGATCGAGCCGATCATCACGATCCGGCCGCTCGCGACCCGCAGCATCGGCAGGAACGCCTGGCTGACGGCGAGCTGACCGGTCACGTTCACGTCGAGCTGCCGGCGGAAGGTCTCGAGGTCGACGAGTTCCAGGGGCTGGAACATGCCGACGCCGGCATTGTTGACCAGGGCATCGAGTCCGCGGCCGCCGGTATGACGCCGGACGGTGCGCGCGGCATCCTGGATCAGGTCGCGATCGAGCACGTCCATCGTCAAGGCATCGAGACAGCCTCGTCCGGCCGCGAGAACCAGGGCCTTGCCATCCGCGATCCGGCGCACCGTCGCGAACACATGGAAGCCGTCGCCTGCCAGTCGAAGGGCCGTGGCACGCCCGATACCCGTCGACGCCCCGGTCACGAGGACGTGCCGCCGCCCGCAGCTGGATTCCATGACCAGACGGTAGGACCGCTGACGGCAGTGTCTCATCCGTCAGGTGACCGGTTGTGTGCGATCCCGACCAGGCGCAGTAGGTTGTGAACATGCTGTACGGCAGGCAGCCGGAGCGACAACGGATCGAGCATTTGGTCGGGAACCTCACGGACGGAAACCCCGGCCTTCTGGTGATTCGCGGTGAGGCCGGCGCCGGCAAGTCCGTTCTGCTCGACCACGCCGCATCCTGCGCCGGCGACGCCGTACAGGTGCTTCGCGGGTACGGCGTACAGGGCGAGGCTGAGCTGCCTTTCGCCGCGCTGCACCAGCTACTCCGCCCGCTGCTCGATCGCATGGACGACCTGCCGGGCCCACAGGCAGCGGCGCTGCGCAGCGCCTTCGGGTTGATGCCGTCGGAACAGGTGGATCGGATGCTGGTAGGTCTCGGCACGCTGACCCTGTTGTCCGAAGCCGCGGACGAGCGCCCGCTACTCTGCCTCGTCGACGACGCTCATTGGCTGGACAAACCGTCCGCCGACACCTTGTGGTTCGTCGCCGGCCGGCTGGTGGCCGAGAGGATCGGGCTAATCTTCGCCGCACGGGACGAGCAGCCGATCCAGTTTCCGGCTGCGCCAGAGGTCAGGTTGACGGGTCTCGACACCGCCGCGGCGGCCGCGCTGTTGACCGAAAGCCACCCCGATCTGACCGGCGATGTGGTCCGGAGAGTGATCGACGAGACATCGGCGAATCCACTGGCGCTGATCGAGCTGCCGGCCGCCCTGTCCGCCGCGCAACGAGCCGGAGTCGAGCCACTCCCCGGCCCGCTGCCACTGCCGGAGCGGCTGCAGAAGATCTACCAGGTCCAACTCGAGAATCTACCTGCGGCGACCAGAGCCATCCTGCTCCTGAGTGCGGCGGAGGAGAGCTCGGACCTTGCGGTGGTGCTGCGAGCGGCCGGCGCTCGCGGGCTCGACGTGGCCTGCCTGCACCCGGCAGAGGCAGCCGGACTGGTGCGGACCGAGGACTCCGTCAGCGGTCGGCGGATTGTGTTTCGCCACCCACTCCTGCGGGCGGCGGCCTATCGCTCAGCCAGCCTGAGCGAGCGGATCGAGGCCCACCGCTGCCTGGCGCAGGTGCTGGATCCGGAACTCGACGCCGACCGGCGCGCCTGGCACCTGGCGGCCTCCGCCACCGGCCCGGACGACCGTATCGCGGCAGCGCTGGACCATTGCGGTGAGCGAGCCCTGCAGCGTGGAGGTCCGGCCACGGCAGCCACCGCTTTCGAGAAGGCGGCCTGGTTAACCGCAGCGCCGAGCGAACGGGCCCGCCGCCTGTCCGCGGCGGCCCAGGCCGCGAACCTGGCCGGCCATCCAGCCCGCGCCGAACGGCTGGTCGAGCAGTCGGACCGGATGAGCACCGACCTCGTCGTGCAGGCCCACAACCGCCGGCTCCGCGCGAGCATGGCGTTCGACCGCGGCTCACCAGTGAGCACGCACCAGCTGCTGCTGGCCGAGATCGACAAGGTCGCCACCGCGGACTCTGAGCTCGCCGCTCTGATGCTGTTCGACGCGGTGAAGAACGCCTGGTTCGCCAACGACCGCGACTGGTCACGTCAGGCCATCCATGCACTGCGTGCCCTGGTTCTTCCGCCGGACAGTCCGCATCGGTCCGCGGTGCGCGTGGTGCTCGACCTGTCGGATCGGCTCGAGGTATTGACCGACGGGCAGCCACTCGGCCTTCCGGCTGCGTACGACGAGGGCGCTGCCGACCAGAACCGTTCACCGGTGGAGCTGGTGCTTCAGGCTGCGGCCGACCTGTCGCTGGCCGACGACGACGCAGCACTCGCCGCCGCCGAGACCGCCGTACGGGCCTGCCGAACAGGTGGCCAAGTTGGTCTGCTGGTGCTGTCGCTGCAGATCCTGGCCACGGTGGAGATGCTGACCGGTCGCTACCGGTATGCCCTGGCGAACGCGACCGAGGGCCTGGAGTTGTCGACAGTGCTCGGACAGCAAAACCGAGCCTGTCATTTCGAGGCTGTGCTCGCCTGGCTCGAAGCCGTGGCAGGCAAGGAGGAGAGCTGCCGCCGCCTGGCGACGAGCGCGCTGGGCCATGCCGAAGTACATCGAGTGACGCCGGTAGTGGCGATCGGCCGCTGGGCCCTGTGTCTGCTCGATCTCGGCATCGGACATCCCGATTCAGCGCTGGAGCAACCAACCTTCCGCGATGCCGGCACGTCGGAGCACCCGCTGGTGTCAGTCCTGCAGACGCCCGACCTGATCGAGGCGGCCGCCCGGACCGGTCGTCCTGACGAGGTGCGCGACCGTCTCGCCAAGCTGTCCGCCTGGGCGACCGACAGCGGCAGGCCGGCCGCACGTGCGGTCGACTTGCGCTGCCGTGCGCTTGTTGCGAACGACGAGAAGACTGCGGGCGACTTGTACCGGGCAGCGCTGGACCTGCACGACGAAGCGAGCCGCGCGGGCCAGCCCAGGCCGTTCGACCGGGCCCGGACGCAGCTCCTGTACGGCGAATGGCTGCGACGGCAACGACGCCGTACCGAGGCCCGGGTCCCGTTGCGTGCGGCCGCCGACACGTTCGATCAGCTCGGCGCGTCACCGTGGAGCGAGCGGGCCGGCAACGAACTCCGCGCAGCCGGAGACACCAGCCGCACCACGCAACCAGCGCCACTCGCGGACCTCACGCCGCAGGAACTCCAGGTGATCCGATTAGCTCGCGAAGGAGCAAGCAACCGGGAGATCGGCGCACAACTCTTCCTGAGCCCCCGCACAGTCGCGTACCACCTGCAAAAGGTCTTCCGAAAGCTCTCGATCCGCTCCCGGGTCGAACTCGCCCAACTGTCCTTCACAGAACCCCCCGACAAACCACCCGGCCTTGCTTGACCGGCCTCGCATTCGGCGCCGGAAGCGCAGGACTGACCAGATTGACTCGAGGCTCCTCGCTTCGCGGATTCGCGACCGGCCTGCCAATTGTCGGCTACCTGGACCTCGTCGGGTGCATGGCCCTCGGTGTCTCCGGCCCGATCCTGAGGGCCACCGGCTACGGCCTCGACCTGCGCAAGACCCAACCGTACTGCGGCTACGAGAAGTACGACTTCGAGGTCCAGACCTGGGACACCGCCGACGCCTACGGCCGGCATCGGGTCCGGCTCAACGAGATGCACGAGTCGCTGAAGATCGTCGAGCAGTGCGCCGACCAGCTGGCCAAGATGGACGGCGATCCGGTGATGGTGGCCGACAAGAAGATCGGCTGGCCGAGCCAGCTGGCCGTCGGCGCCGACGGGATGGGCAACTCCCTCGACCACATCAAGCACATCATGGGCGAGTCGATGGAAGCGCTGATCCATCACTTCAAGCTGGTCACCGAGGGCTTCCGGGTCCCGGCCGGCCAGGCCTACGTGGCGATCGAGTCGCCGCGCGGCGAGCTCGGCGCGCACGTCGTCTCCGACGGCGGCACCAAGCCGTACCGGGTGCACTTCCGCGACCCGTCCTTCAGCAACTGCCAAGCCGTGCCCGCCATGACTATCGGTGGCCAGGTCGCCGATTTCGTCGTCGTACTCGCCAGCATCGACCCAATCTCCGGTGGGGTCGATCGCTGATCGACCACTCCGGAGACACCGGTCGTTCGACGGATGCGGCGGTCTTCCGATCAAACCTAGGCTGACACGGCGCCGACAAGGTCTGCTGCCGCACGGGGGATGCGGTGAGAATCTTCATCCAAGAAGCTGGCCATGAAGACAGTCCGGCGGAGTCAGTCCGAGGAGTTCCCGGAAGGAGAAACAATGGATGCCAAGACCTTGCAGGCCTATGACAGTGCCGCTGAGGCTTTTGCTGACGATTGGGACAGTCAGCCTGCTGGTACCGATTTGCAGTCTCTGGTCCGACGCTACTTCACGCCTGGTCTGACCGCTGACGTCGGCTGCGGTAGCGGTCGGGACGCTGCCTGGCTGAACGCGGACGGCTTCCCCACGATTGGTCTCGAGCCGTCCCAGGGATTGCTCGCTGAGGCGAAACGCAGGCATCCGGACGTCACCTTCAGGTGTGCAGCGCTGCCCGAATTGAAAGGTGTTGCCGACGGCACCTTCAACAATGTGCTCTGCGAGACCGTGATCATGCATCTCGAGCCGTCGGCCGTCGCGAACTCGGTGCGACGCCTGGTGGAAATCCTGCAGCCCGGCGGTACGCTCTACCTCACCTGGCGAGTGACTGAAGGTTCAGACCAGCGTGACGATGCCGGCCGCCTGTACGCCGTGGTCGACCCCGAGATCGTCTTTGCCGCCCTGAACGGAGCGGACCTGCTGCTAGAGGAAGAGCTGCTCAACAGTAGTTCCGGCAAGACGATCCACCGTCTGATCGCGCGTAAACACCAGCATGATCACTGATGTCCGGCCGCTCCGAGTGTCAACGACGGCACGACGGCAGCAAATCCCGCTGCGCGGCCGAGCAACGTTTCACAGGCTCCTCACCTGGCTCCACAAAGGACTCCTATGACGCTCCCAGCAGCAAACGAAGGCAGCCCCCGTCCCGTCGCAGGGGCAGATTGCACACCGACGATGAATCAGTAGCCAATATCTACGAGCCCGGGGGCGGGCAGATGCCGATCGAACAGGTCAGCGTGCCTCGCGCCCACGGTGATGAGGCGCAATGATGCACGACGAAGTCCTGCCGACCCGAATGGAAGACATCTACCGAGCACATTCTACAAGGGTGCGACGTCTCGCCTATCGGTTGACGGGAAATCCTCACGACGCCGAGGATCTGGCTCAAGACGTGTTCCTCAGGGCCTTCCGCTATCTGTACACGTACACGCCCGGCAACTTCGAGGGCTGGCTGTGCCGTATCACCACCAACCTCTTTCGCGACAGGTTCAACTCCGCGCACCGCGTCAGACTCGAAGCGTTGCCCGACGATGCTCACGACACGGTGGCCTGCTCCGACCGGTCCCCCGCTGACACCTTCGATAATCGCAGGCTCGGCGACGACTTGCTGACAGCGCTCAACGGGCTCCCGCCACGCCTGCGTGACCCGGTCGTTCTCCGCGATGTCGAAGGTCTGCCCTATCTGCAGATTGCCACAATCCTGAACATCAAGGTCGGCACCGTCCAGAGCCGGATCCACCGCGGCCGAGCCAGACTACGCAACGACCTGGCCGATCACTCCCCAAACCGTCGCACAGGGAACGTCTTTGGAACCCGTACTGGCGCCTGATGAGATCCCCACCGAAACCTGCATGAAGATGAGTGGGTTGCCACGGTTCGACATCGGTTTGTGTGATCGTCGGCCTGCCCTACTGGCGAATCGCTTGTACGAACGCCACTCGTCCGAAGAATGTCTCGGTCCGAACACCCACGTGCGCCTTCATCGGCCACCCGCCAGTCACCGACGCGTTCGGACTTCTGGAACTGCCTCGCGGTGATCCGAGTCCTCATGCACCGGGCGGTCGACCGGTTGGTCGAGCCCGCCGTTGGCGAGCGCAGATGAACGGGCAGCCCAATCGCGTTAATCGTTCCACAGAGCGCGGCCATATGCGCACCATCTTCCAGCGCAGCACAGCGGCCGCAGACCAACTGTTCATAGACATCAGGGTTCACTCCAGTTCAGCGGGCCCTTCGATCACCTGCATACCAAGCTGCTCGGCAACCATGGCCATGATGTCTTGAACGGCAATCGTGTCAGCCAGCGGCATGATGTCGCTCTCGGTGTTGCCACTGGCAACGCACTGGCTGACCTCCATCAACTCGTGGGCATAACCGGCTCCACTGAGCGGAGCGTTGATGACCTCTGCGTCGCGCCCGTCCCGATGGAGCACCATCCGGGTTGGATAATGGAAGCGGGGAGGCACTTGGATCCAGCCTCTTGTACCTAACACTCGGGCCTCACCTGGTGCCGGGCTGCGCAGAGAGGCGAACAACAGCGCCGAGCGGCCGTCTGCGTAGCGCAGCAGCACCGATTCCTCCACATCGATCCCGCTGTCGTGCAGGACACCATGTGCGACAACGCGCTCTGGGATACCCAGGAGCATTTGGGCGAACGACATCGGATAGACGCCGAGATGGAACAACAATCCATCGCCGAGCGCGGGGTCGTACGACTGGCTTCTGGGATCCACAGGGTGACGCGGCCCGAGATCCGCGGTCACGGTGCAGACTTCACCGATCGCTCCGTCCGCTACTAACTGGCGTAGCCGCACAACGGCCGGGCAGAATCGCGTCCACATCGCCTCCATAGCGAAGCAGCCGGCCATGCGTGCTGCCGCGACAACCTCACGGGTTGCCGCCGGAGTAACTGTGAAAGATTTCTCAACCAGGACCGCCTTGCCCGCGGCCAGCGCCGCCAAGGCAAGGGCCCGGTGCTGAGGGTGCGGCGTGGTCACATAGACCACATCCACGGTGGAATCATTGATCAAGTCTCGATAAGAGCCGTGCGCGATGGCGCCTTTCCGGCGGCCGGCCAACGCGGTGTGCGTCGCGGCGAACCTTTCTGCTCGCTCGAGGGATCTTGAGCCGACGGCAGAGAGTACTGCGTTAGGCACGAGGGTGAGGTCTCTCAGTGCCCGGTCGGCGATCGACCCTGTGCCGGCCACACCCCAGCGAACGATCGCGTCCGCATTCATGTCTATTTACCCCGTTCAGTCGATACCTACGGTGCCCACGTTAGTGTCGCGTGTCGTTGATTAGTTTACGTCTGGGTTCGGGGAGAATCGGTGTCATGTATGTGGCCCGGGCTCTGCGGCTTCGTGATGGTGATCGTGCGCGGTTGGAGGCGGTGACGCGGGCGTCGACGGCTCCTGCCGGGGT
>NZ_JBITJE010000017.1:0-133424 GCF_044459685.1 Kribbella sp. NPDC050241 | reverse complement strand
CCGTACTCGGTCATGAGGTTGGTGGCAGGGGTTTGGGGTTGACGTCAGGAGAACCTCCGGTTGGGGTGTGGCTTGTCTAGGGCCCACCGGAGGTTCTCCTGTCCCACGAGTAGTCGCGGCTGACTGTTCATGGTCGGCGGCTGATTGTTGAGCGGCATCGTGCCGGCTGGAAGCGGGCGCATATCGCCGCGGCGATGGGGGTGTCGCGTAAGTGTGTGAAGACCTGGATCGACCGGTTCGCCGTCGAGGGTGACACGGGTTTACGGGATCGGTCGTCGCGGCCGCACACGACGCCGCGGCGTACCAGCACTGAGATCGAGCAGCAGGTGGTGGAGTTGCGTCGTACGGCGCGGCGAGGGCAGGACTGGATCGGGCCGGAGCTCGGCCTGGCGCCGCGGACGGTGGCGCGGATCCTGCGCCGTCACCAGGTGCCGTATCTGCGTGAGTGTGACCCGAGGACCGGTGAGGTGCACCAACTCGCCCGGCCGGCCGCATCCATGACGGTGGCGGTTGGAAGGCCAAGGGCCGCGAGCACGGACAGACAGCGCAACAGAAGCGGGCCAAGATCGGCGACGACTACATCCAGTCCCTGGTCGATGACCACTCCCGGTTCGCCTACTCCGAGGCCTTACCCGACGAGAAGGGCACCACCTGCGCGGCGTACCTGCTCCGCGCCGCGCAGGTGTTCACCCGGGCCGGCATCTCCACCATCGAGCACTACAAATCAACGCCGCCACAGCGCACTCGGAGGCCAACCACCCATCAACCGCGTGCTACCAACCTCATGACCGAGTACAAGGTGGCGTCGACGGCAGCCTGCCGGAGGTGGCTCTGGTGGCGTGTGTCGGTCAGCCGTTGATGTAGAACTCTTTCCCGTAGTGGTAAGACCCCGGGAGCGGGCCCAGCCAGATGTCGATATAGATCCAGGCATCGTATGGGAGGTCGTGGGAGCCGCCATCCGACTGCTGGGCGTGGACGCATGTTCCGTTGCCGCCCGAGGCGGTCAGGGTGTAGCGAGTGTTGTATTGACCGGACGAGCTATGGGTGGCGACGTTCATCCTGGGCGCCAATCCGTCGGCTGCCGTGTCGCACAGATAGAACTTGTCGCCGTATTCCTCGATGCACACCGTGCCCCCGTTTGCGGGGTCTGTGGTGGTCCAGACGTGGTCCCATGTCCCGGCGCCCTTGCAGTAGGTGGTGGCCGCCGGCGCTGACGACGCAGCAGAGGCTGTGGGCACGACAGCGAACACTGCGACACATGTCATCAGCGCGGTCGCGATCGCACCGAGCTTCCTCGACAGTGACTTCATGGATGCATCTTCCTAACACGATTGAGTGAGTTGTTCGCACCGAATCTAACAAAGTGACCTGGGTGTTGGCCTCAGGTTTCTGCCAGGCGCAGAACCGGTCCGAGAACGGCGCTCCCGGATGGCATCGGCTGCTGATTCGATGCGGTGCTGGTCGGGGCGGGCGCGGGCCGCGAGCAGGGCGAGAGCCTGCCGGCGCATGGCGTGCTCGACCAGTTCGTACTGGGCGACGCGAGGCATAGGAAATCGACGCACCCGCAGACGTCGGTATGCCTTGGTGTAGCCAGCCACCACCGGCCAGTCCGTTCGTGACTCGAGTGGACTCAGATTGACGCGATTTCATGGCACGCGACGGCGCTTGCTGGCATGGGCCCGGCCGCCTCTACGATGCCGCTTCAGCGCAGCCGCGCCGGCTGTTGTGGTCGGGGTGGCCCGCCCGCCTCGGTTAGGTGGGTTGGATCTCTCCGAGTCGCCAGGTCTGGTCGAACCACGATTCGAGTGGGCCGTAGAGACGCAGGATGGGGAACCAGCTCTTGCCGGGGAGGGTTTGCAGCCAGTTCGTGTCGGGTTGTGCCGGTGGGGTCGGACCGAAGGTGAGGATCGTGTCGCCGTTGTCTTCGGTGTGGACGTCGGTGAAGCGGTTGTTGATGCTCGGGTAGGGGTTGTCGGTTTGGAGCAACGACCGCGTTTGAGTGTCGTAGATATCGATGGCCCAGAAGGTCTTGGCCGGTATTCCGGCGGGCAGTGTGAGCGTGTAGGCCCTGGCGCCGTCCAGCGGCGCGCCGGTGGCGTCCTCGGCGGTGTAGGCGTATTGGGATCCCACACCGACCGCTGCGTGGGTCATCGCCGGCGTGATGCCGGTGCCGACGTAGTGCACCATCGTGCGGCAGTCGAGCAGGCGGGCGCCGTCGGCGAGGAACTCGTGACTGCCGCCGACGAACGCGGTCTTCCACGACCCGTCGGCGTAGATGTACGGCGCTCGATCCCGAGGTTTGTAGAGCAGGGTTCGGGCGAGCCCGGCGCCGATCTTCGCGGCTTGGTCGAGAATGGCGCGCTGCTGATCGTCGGGTGCGAACGAGCGTCCCTTCACGATCCCGATCGCGGCGAGCTGCCCGGCGCGTTCGGGGTCGAGGGTGCCTGCGGGCTCCTCCTGGACGATGGTGTTGACCTCCTCGAAGAAGGTGAAGTCGTTGGAGTGGATGCCGTTGAACGAGGACTCGGCCATGTCGACGAATCCGGTGGTGGGCGGGTCGGCGGCGGCCGCGAGGGGGTAGATCCGCGTTGTCAGCAGCGAGTCCAGACCGAGCAGGGCACGGATGACCACCCAGTTCGAGTACGTCGGCGACTGGAACACGAAGTACCCATCCGGTACGTCGCCTTGATGGTCGGGCGGCAGGAACACGTACTTGCCGCCCTGACCCCTGTCGGGTCCCGCGTTGCCCATGTCGGCGACATAGCGCTGCCACAGATCGTCGACGAAGCACAACGAGTTCGGCGGCGCCTCGACCACGGTCGGCCCGTCGTTCTTGAGGTCGAGAAAGGTGGTGCCGTAGGTCGTCTCGGTGTTCGCCGTCAGCACCACCGGCGCGGAGGTACTGCGCGGGTCCGTGCAGGCGATGACATTCGATCGCGCCCCGACAGTGCGCAGCCCGTTGCGCATGGCCAGCATCGAGGCGCCCGGTACACAGTTCAGGTACACGTCGATCCCGCGCAACAGGGCCAATGCCTCGTAGCCGACCTTGACCGTCGCGACCGTTGGCACTCCGTCGAAGAACTCCATCACCCCGAACGGGGTGTCGATCTTCGGTGGCGAGCCCAGCGAATCCCGCACCTTTGCCGAGACACCCGGGCTCAGTCCTTGCTGCGTCATGACCGCCTCCGTTCACGAAGTACGAGCCTGACCAGCCAGAGTTGTTCCCTCAGACCTCTGTTTCACCCCCACCAAGGGTGAATGCACCACAGCCGCCGTCGACCGCTCGAAGGGGTTGGCGCCGCGGGCGGGGTGCCGTTTGGGAACGCCTATTGGGCGTTGCGTGCGGATAGCGGGTCGGTTAAGAGGTCCAAATGGCCGACATGGCATGCGGTCTCTTCCAGCATGTGCACCATTACCCAGCGAAGCGTCACGGGACCCTTGCCGAATGATGGCCGTGGCGCGGTCGTGTCGAGGCTAGGAAGTTGACTTGCGACGCGGCGGCTGCGCGAGCACGCGGCACGGTAGAGCTCGACGATCTCCCCGACGGTGTCGTCGGCCGCGGACTCGAGGTCCCACTCCGGCTGCGTGTCGAACGGCGCGGACGCCCAAGGCTCAGGCAGATCACCGCCGCCGACGCGCGCGATGAACCAGTGGTCCTCCATGTGCGCGAGATGCTTCACCACAGCGCCTGGTGTCAGATTGGTTGCCGGCAGGGACTTGGTTTGCGCCTGCTCGTCCGTCAGGCTCCCGAATCGGGTGAGCACCCGATGACGATACTGATCAAGAAACTGGCTGAGGGTGGTCCGCTCGTCAGCGTCGAGGTCGGGGTAGAACTGCGCTTCGTCCACGGACATCTAGGCTTTGATCCTTCCGTGATGGTTCTGGTGGCAGCGCCGGGAATCAGACGCGGTTGGTCTTAACGTATGGCAGGATCCTCTTGCGGGCAGCGTTGATCATGGAGTGCCACGGCAACGTCCGCGAGTACAACGTGGCATGAGGATTGATCATGAACGGTCTCGATCCGTACGACACCGACGCAGACCGGATCAACCGCATCCTCAGTCGCTGTCTCGTCTCGGCTTGCACATCCGCCGGCATCCGTCCGGGATGTTGCGGGTGACGGGGTCGACGCCGGCGTACACCGCATTGCTAGGCGCGTTTTCATGGCAGACACCATGGGCATGCAGTGGCCGACTGACGATCATCGCCTTCGACGACTGGCGACCGGTTGCCCGTAACGCATGTCGAGCAAATACTGCTGAGTGTCGGTCGGCGGTGTCACGGTCACGTGCTGCTTCCGGTCGGCAGTTCGAGGGACCCCGCCCAACAGGTCCCGTCGTCCCGCCCCTTGGGAGGAACCAGTGAGGATCGAACGCACGTCTGTCCGGAGCCGCATGCGCCGGACCACCCAGTTGCTCGCCGCTGTCAGCGCGGTCGCGGCTTCCCTGTACGCCGTACCAGCCGCGGGAGCCGCCGTACCGTCGCCGTCCGCGCAGCTGTCCGCCGCCAGCACTGCGGTGGAGCGGTCAGGTGTGAAGGGCATTGCCTGGTACACCGACGCTGCCTCCGGCAAGGTGGTCGTCACCGCCGACAGCACCGTGTCAGCCGGCGACGTCGCTGCGCTGAAACACGATGCCGTCGAGGTCAACCGGACGGCTGGTGTCTTCAGGCCACTGCTGTCGGCCGGCGACGCGATCTACGGCGGACAGTACCGCTGCTCGCTCGGCTTCAACGTCATGAAGGGCAGTACCTACTACTTCCTCACCGCCGGACACTGCGGGAAGGTGGCGAAGACCTGGTACACCAACTCCGGTCACACCACCCTGATCGGCCCGACCGTCGACTACAGCTTCCCCGGCAACGACTACGCGCTCGTGCAGTACAGCAACACGTCGCTCAGCCACCCGGGTGGGTTCACCGCGGCCAACGCGTTCGTCGGTGAAAGCGTCAAGCGCACCGGGTCGACCACCGGCACGCACAGCGGCACTGTCACCGCGCTCAACGTCACGGTCCGGTACGCCGGCGGCGGTCGTGTCAGCGGCATGATCCAGACCACCGTCTGCGCCGAATCCGGCGACTCCGGTGGTCCGCTGTACGACGGCACCAGGGCCCTCGGCATCACCTCAGGCGGCAGCGGCGACTGCCGGTCCGGCGGTACGACGTTCTACCAGCCGGTCCCCGAGGCCGCGAGCACCTACGGCGTCACCGTCTACTGACAGACCAGCCACGGCCTGGCCGATCACGCGGCCAGGCCGTACTGGACCGACTCGCATCCCTACGAGCAGCCGGTCAGGTTCACCGTCGCGGACTCATTGGGCAGAACTGACGGACCGCTGTTTCCTGAGTCAGATGAACTGGTCCAGGAAGGCCCGCGCGTACGGCGTGTCAACCCGCTGGTAGCCGCCGGTCGCGTTGCACGTCAGCGAGTTCACGAACGAAGCGTCGCCCACCACGTACCGGCCGAGGAACGCCGGCCCGCCGGAGTCGCCGAAACAGGAGCCTCCGCCGGCATTCGCGTCGCGGTCGTTGATCTGGAAGGTCACAACCTCGTCCTGCACGTTCTTGAGCAACGACGTGGTGAAGCGCCGCTCCGGCACCAGGATTTGCGACTTCTTTGCGCCGATGTCGACGCCATAGCCGACCAGGGTGAACGTCTCATTCTTCAGCGCGCCCTGGTTGCCGTCGAGCGCACCGACCGGCAGCAGCGGTGCCGGCGTGATGCCTGGCCACTTGGAAGCGGCCGGCGCGTCCAACACCACGACACCCTGGTCGTGCTGCTTGGAGATCGACAACTTCCCGGTCCAGCCGGGATCCGGGTGTGCGGTGCCGGTGATGTAGTTCGCGGCGCGGGCCGCGCGCTCCGCCGGTGTGATGCCCGGCGCCAGTGGGTCGAGCGCCAGGTCGGTGTTGAACGAGACGTAGACGTTGGTGGCCGGACTGGCGCCGGTGTCGCCGGTGCAGTGACCGGCGGTGAGCACCACCGTGGGCGAGATCAGCGTGCCGGAGCAGCGGAACCGACCCGACTCGGTGGTGAACCGGACAAGGCCGACGTTGGTGTGCACCTCATCGCGTTGGCCGCCTGTGATCGCCGCGGCCGGCTGTGCGGTGACCAGCACGCCGGCAAGAAGCGCCAGAGCGCCGAACACGCTACCCAGACGACCGATCCGATATCGCCTCATCACGTAGCTCCTCCCACCCGTCGCCGACTCGCAGCCAGCCCCGGCGATGGGTGCAACGGCACGCCAGGGCCGGGGATGGTGTCTTGGACCAAACGGTGCCGCACCGAGCTCGGCCGCACAAGCCCGCGGCAGAAGCCCGCCGTACAAGCCCCTCCGCCTAGCGCTCTGCATAGGGGCGCGTGGAGGGCCGACCCGGTAGCAGCTCATGGTGACCTGGTCGGTGCGCTCGGCAACTACTTCTGACCGGTCTCGCGGTCGCTATCCGGAGCAAAGGCGTTCCTCAAAGTCAATGGTCGTTAGGTAATTGTGATTCGAGACTGGCGGGAGTAGTTTTTCTGACACGGATCCATGTGCCGCGGATCCATCGCTGGGGGTATGGGGGTCGCGCTGGAGGCGCTCGGAGGGAGCGCGCCTATTCACGGTGCTGTGGAGCCGCGCGCCGGCCATGACCGGGCCGGCGACCCTGAGCTCCTGAGGGGGAGACATGTTCCAATCGCATGGGTCCGGCGCGCGTGCCGGACGGGGACCGTCCCGGCGCGTGTTCGCGCTGGGCGCGGCCGCAGTGATGGTGTTCAGCGGGCTAGTGTCGGCCCTGCCGGCACTGGCCTCGCATCCTGAGGTCAGCCTGTCCGGCAGCAACTTCGAGATCGACACCGACGCCAACCTGAAGGTGGACGACGCCGGCTCACTCGACTGGGCCAACGTGAACGAGGTCCGCAAGCAGGACAGTGCTAGCGGCCAGAACGACGAGTCGTTCGGTAACGGCACCAAGGAGGACACGGCCGTACCGTCGGTCGTCGACGGCGGTGTCCCGCCGAACAAGAGCGATCTGAAGTTCTTCGGCGTCTACCAGGAAGGCACCGGCTCGGCCGGCTTCCTCAACCTGTTCTGGTCGCGGGTGCAGGACCCGGCCGGCACCACGAACATGGACTTCGAGTTCAACCAGAGCCAGACCGAGTCCAGCAACGGTGTGACGCCCAATCGGACCGCCGGCGACCTGCTGATCCAGTACGACCTGTCCAACGGCGGCGTCAAGCCGACCATCTCGGTCTCCAAGTGGGTGACCACCGGGACCAAGGCCAACTGTGAGGCGGCCAACAACGTGCCGTGCTGGGGTCCCAAGACGCCACTGGGTGCCGACGCGGCCGGTTCGATCAACACCACGGCGATCCCGGTGGGCGAGAGCGACGGCCTGGGCGCCCAGGACCCGCGGACGTTCGGCGAGGCACAGTTGCGGCTGTCCGCGCTGTTCCCCCCAGGTAGTTGCTTCTCGTTCGGATCGGCCTACCTGAAGAGCCGCTCGGCGGACACGTTCACCTCTGCGCTGAAGGACTTCGTGCCTCCGGCAGATGTGAACATCACCAACTGTGGTTCGGTCAAGATCATCAAGACCGACGACACCGGAGCGGCCCTCGCCGGTGCCGAGTTCACGCTGTACAACGACATCACGCCGATCGGTGGCACCCGGGGCGCCGAGGACACGATCACCACGCTGAAGTGCACCACCGGCGCTGACGGAACCTGCACGATCAGCAACGTGTTCGCCGGTGAGTACTGGGTGGTCGAGACGGTCACACCGCCTGGCCACGACACCGCGGCCGACAAGCACGTCACGGTGGTCGGCGGTGTGACGGCACCGGTCGAGGTGACCTTCGTCGACCCGCGCCAGCGCGGGGCGATCCTGGTGACCAAGACGCGCAAGCACGCGGCGTCCACACCGTCCACCCAGCCGCACGCCGGTGTCACGTTCACGATCACCGGCGGCGCGTCCGGCATCACCGACGCGAACGGGCAGGTGTGCTTCGACGACCTGGTGTTCGGTAGCTACGACGTGACCGAGACGGTCCCGGCCGGCTACGCAGCGGACGGGGCGACGACCAAGACCGTTGTGGTCAACAACAAGGCGGCCTGTGGGGCTACGCCGTACGTGGGTGAGACTGTGTCCTTCGGGAACACGCCGCTGACCAACCTGTCGGTCTCGGTGGATTCCCAGATCGACGGCGGTACGGCGTCCACGATCGTCTGCACCGGTCCCAGCGGGCCGGTGGCCAGTGGCTCCACCGGCGCCAACGGTGACGGCTCGGCCTCGGCCTCCAACCTGAAGCCCGGGACCTACACCTGCACGGTGGTGATCGACCCGTAAACCGTAGGCGATCCTCTGAAGGTGGACCCGCCGGCCATACCCCCCGGCCGGCGGGTTCCTGTCCCAGGTGACCGCGAGTGGTTCTCGATCCCCACGGGCGATCCGGAGCTATGGCGCATCCTGCTCGCCGAAGTCGTCGACCTCGCGCGGAAGTCACTACGCGATGCGCGGTGAGTGGCGAGGTCACCCCGCCGCCGGCTGACCAGCGCAGCAATCGGCCGATGACAGGAGGTGACCGCGCGGAACGCTGGCTGGCCGTGCCGGGCGTCTTCTGCTGCTCAGCGCCTTCTGGAGTGGCTCAGCTCCTTGCTTGGGCGCCGCGAGCGCACAAAACTGAGAGGTTGCGACCACCTGGCCGGTGCTCGGGGCAGCCGGGCGCGCCGCGCAGAACGATCCATCTAGCTGAGGAGCGTCATGCGCAGAATCAACGTCGCCGCGACGGTCGCCGCGGCAGTCGCCGCACTACTTCTCCCGACGCCGGCCCAGGCCGCGCCAATCACCCCCGGCGGGTCGACGGAAGTCACTGTCGGCAGCAATGACCAGCTGTTCTCGCAGAACAAGCAGAACGAGCCGGGTCTGGCTGTGAACCCGGTCAACCCCGCGATCCTCGCGGCGGGAGCCAATGACAACATCGACATGGAGGCGTGTAACGCCGGCGATGACCGCACGTGTCCGTTCACCCCGGGCGTGGGCGTGTCCGGCATCCAGTTCTCGACCGACTCCGGCCGCACGTGGTCGCAACCGACGTACACCGGCTTCTCGGCGCGCGTCTCACCGACGTGCATCGGCGCACCCGACGTCGCGCCTGGCCAACCCCCGGCCGGCGACACCGGCTGCGTGCCCGATCCCAACGGCCCGATCGGCACGCTGCCCAACTACGACGTCAACGGCATGGTCTCCAACGGCGACCCGGAGCTGGTCTTCGGTCCGGTTCCCGACGCCTCAGGGAACTTCTCCTGGGCCAACGGGCAGCGGCTGTACTACGCGAACATCGCCACCAACTTCCCGGGCAATCCCGGCTTTGCCGGCGACGCAGCCATCGCGGTGTCCCGCACCGACGACCTGGCCGGCGCCATCGCCGGTGACAACGACGCCTGGATGGACCCGGTGGTCGTGACCAAGCAGAACCAGGCTCTCTTCAGCGACAAGGAACAGGTCTGGGCCGACAACGCCGGGAGCAGCCCCCACTTCGGCAACGCCTACGTCTGCAACGTCGGATTCCGCGGGAACGGCGGAGCCGAACCGGTGCTGTTCGCTCGTTCCACCGACGGCGGCGACACCTGGACCTCGCGCCAGCTGTCCGCGGCGACCAACAACAACCAGACCGGCGGACGGCAGGGCTGTGCCATCCGAACCGACAGCCAAGGCGTGGTCTACGTGGTGTGGATCGGCACCGACATCCGCACGCGTGAGGGCGTCTTCTTCCAGGCCCGGTCCTTCGACGGTGGCCGGACTTTCGAGCGACCCAGGGCCGTGGTCTCGGGGCTTGGCGGAATCGGGCAGTTCGACCCCGCGCAGGGCCGGTTCACCATCGACGGCATCGCGGGCGCGCGGACCAACACCTTCCCGTCGTTCGACATCGCCAATGGTGCGCCGACGGGTGAGGACGCCACCGACCAGATCCTGCTCACTTGGTCCGACGACAGTCAGGGAACCAACCTCGAGAAGGCGTTCCTGGTGAGCTCGACCAACGGGGGCGGCACCTACTCGGCGAAGACGGTAGTCAGCCAGGGCAGCGACCGAGCCAACTTCCCGGCGGTCGCAATCTCGCCCGACGGCACCGACGCGTGGCTGGTTTACAACGCCTGGCTCGACCCGTGGCGCGCCGACACGACCTCCGCGCGCCGGGTGCTGGGCGTGGTCCGGCACGCCGACATCGCCGGCACGGGCCACACCGTCGGCGCGTTCACGACAGTGTTGCGTGGCGCAGTAGGCGACGGGCGCGCGTCCAGCGCCAACAGCCTGACCTCGGAGTTCCTCGGCGACTACAACTACGCCGTCGCCACGCGGGACTACGGCTCCGGCGTCTGGAACGACATGCGCAACGGAGCTGTCTGCCCCGCCATCAACGCCTACCGTCAGGCGTTTGTCGAGGACGTCCTGGCCGGCACCACTGAACCCATTGTGGGAGACGAGAAGGAGGACCCAGCGGCGGCAGCCGAACTGCCGGCCACGCACTCCACGGACCTACGCCCGGGACCCAACAACGACTGCCCGGCGACCTTCGGCAACTCCGACATCTTCGGCGGAACCTTCAGCGACGACTCCTGAACCCGTTCGAGCCGCCGCCACAACAACCCGACGGCCGCCCAGATGGGCGGCCGCCGGCAGTAGCCCCGCGCTCCATGTGACCTCGGACGAAGTGGCGGACGAACGTGCAGTGGCGCAACCGTCGCGCATAGGACGAGCCATTCGCCGGCAGGGCTGGCTGCGCTTCCTCTGGTTTGGCGTGTGGCTCGCACCTCCACGACGATCACCAGCAGCGCATGAGCGCCACTCCTCAGCCGCTGGCCACCTGAACGTCGCATCCGTCGAACTCGGCGAGATAGACCTTGGAGCTGCCGTGGGGGTCGAGTCGTAGCGGGCCGTCTGCGGGCTGCGCGGTGCCGAAGTCAAGGTTGCGTCCGTCCGTGGCGTCGCGCAGCTCGAAGTCGCAACGACCGTAACTGTTGAAGTCGACGACCTTGACGACGGCTTTGTGGCCGGCTGGCACTGTGAACGCCTCGGTGTCACCGGTCCCGGCCTTCTGTGCGAAGGGAAGGGCGATCTGACCGACGCCTCCGGAATGGGTCGCGAGGCAACTGGGATCGTTGGCGCTCACCCTGAACGTGCCGGTGTCCGCTATCTGGTAAGTCCGGGTCTCGAAGACTTGGGAGAAGGCTTTCTGGTCGCCGCTGTCGACGTTCGCGAGTGTGAACGTGCAGCCGTTCTCGACGGTGTTGGTGCCGCGGATGCTGAGCCGCCACGGGGAAGCCTCGGTGAACTCGCCGTCCGCCGCCCCATCTTGTCCGGGCGACCTGTTGCCATCCAGCAGGAGTGCGGCCACGGCTCCGGCTGCGAGGATCGCACCGGCCACGGACAGGTACACCAAGCGCCGCGGCCAGGACCGTACGGACCGGTCCTTACCGGTCGGCTCCGGCTCCGCCTCGGGCTCGGGCTCGGGCTGAGGCTGCGGCATCTGCTGGCGGCGCGGGGCCGCATCGGCGGCGCTCAGCGCTGCTGTCGCCGCGGCGGCCACAGAGCGGCTGTCGTCGTCAGCCAGACGCTCGAGGGTCATCCTGGCCGCCAACGCCAACCCGGCGTTCCTGCCCTGCAGCAGCCCGACGAGCTCCTGGATCGCGCCGACCCGCACCGTGGCCAGCGGATGGTCGATCAGCTCGCGAAGCTCGGCAGGCAGCGGTGCCGGGACGGTGACCGGACGACTGCGGCGGGCGAGATACAGCTCACCCTGCATCTCCACGTCGCGGCTGGGGGTCTGGTGAGGATTCCGCTCGCGGACCCGGTCGAAGACGTAGTCGTACAGCTCGTTCAGCGACACCCAGCCGTCCTGGTCGAGGTCGGCGTCCCCGGTCGCCAGACCGTCCACCAAGGCAGCGGTGAACACCGAGGGAGTGCTGTGGTCGTCGGCGAGCCTGTCACCTTCGAACGCGTACTCCGTCGCGCTGGAAGCCGTGATCACCGCTCGGCCACGGCCACCGCCCAGCCTCCCACCGGAGAAGCTGTCCAGCACGTTGGCGTCGCCTGCGGCGCGCACGGTCACGCCCCGGCCGAAGGCGCCGCCGTAGCAACAGTCCAGAAGCAGCACGATGCTGCGCGATCTGCTCATCCGCAGGCATCGCTGCACGAAGTCGGCGGACACAGCGGTGGAGCCCAACCGGTTCGGGAGGGTGTTGCTCGCCGCGAAGAACAACTCCCCTGAGTCGCTCTTGAGGCCGTGGCACGAGAAGTGCAGCAGCAACACGTCTTCGGGCCGGCTGTCCGCGAACAGATCCTCGATCCGCCCCTGGATGACGTGGGCCGACTCGTTGCTGACGACCTGCACGTCGAAGCCACCGATCCCGGGGTCACCGAGCACGCCGGCCAGAGCCTGCGCGTCCGCCGCCGGCGCGCGAAGCCGCCCGAGCCCCTCGTGCTCGTAGACGTCGTTAGCGACGATCAACGCCTTGCGTCGCCCAGCCATCCAGCCGCCCTCCCCGGCGCGGAATGCCCGCTCACCCTCAGTGTCGGTCACGATCCACCGGCCGGCCAACCTTTCCCGACCGCCTTGTCGCCACCTGCCGCCGACCAGGAGGTGAGCGATGTAGATTTCGCGGGCTTTGGGCGCGACAGTCACCCCGTCGGTGAACTCGCTGAACCACCAAGCCCACGACCGTCTCCAGAGCGTCGACAACACCCCAGATAACGACACACAGTGACCATCGCTACGCGTCGTGTGCCGTGGGTGGGCCACATCATGGACATGACTACTAATGTTTAAGGGAGCATAGGTTCGACTAATATCACGCTGAGGCTCATGGTGGGACGGTTCGACGTGCGCAACGGCTCGGTTACCTCCCACAGCACGTCGCGGTGAAATCTCGGTGCTGCTGGCAACCGTCTCTGCCTGCCGGTTGATGACCTTCTCGTCGGCGCCGGCGAGAAGCTGTTCGGGCCGACGGATTTGCTCGTAGTGCTGGCGGAGGAGCTTCAGGACCAGGCACGTCGCCGCCACCGGCACTCTGATCCGGGCGCCGGTGGCGGCGAGCTCTCTTACAGGGAAGGGGTCATTGCCCAGGCGCCAGCACCGGGCTGTTGTGGTAGGCGGCGATCAGCCACTGGCCGTCCCGCTTCTCGAAAACCCAGGTCGCGTTGACCTTGCCGGTGTCCGGAACCTCGGTCTGGCCGGGGAACAGGATGCCGGATTCGCTGATGACGATCGCTGCGTCCCTGCCGACGAAGCGGAGGCTGAGCTGCTTGTTGGAGGTCGAGCTGCCCTTGAGTGGCCCCGCGAAGGCCAGAGCCATGTTCTCGCGGATTACGTCTCGGCTGTCGCGGAGCGAGCCGGTCATGATGGCGGTCGCGTCGGTGGTGTAGTTCGCGACCATGCCGGCGGCGTCGCCGGCCTCCCATGCCTTGTAGGAGTCAACCAGTACGGCCTGGATGGCGGCCTCGTCTGCCGGACGACTGTGTGACATCGGGTTCTCCCTTGTGATCGGTTCGCTCGGGGTATTCCGGCGAACTCGGGAATACATACCGTCGGCAGGCCCGGAACTCATCGCGTCCGCACAGAAAGTTGGTGAGGCGTACTGATCCACGGTCCCCGTGGCGCGTGCCGGCCTACAAGCTCAGCCACACTCCAGGCGGGGCGCCGACGCCCGCCGTTGACAAGTCCCTAGTCGTCGAGTCTGGCCGCCAGACCGAAGGTTGCGAAGACCTCGGAATCTTGGAACACCGAATTCCGGGTGATGCCGGCGGCCGTGACCGTGAAGATCTGGAGCGTGTGCAGCTCGTAACCGCCACCGACGCGCTGGTATGCGGCGAAACCGGGCTGGCCGTTGGCGGCGACGATCTTCAGCTGCCAGTCCGTTCCGGCCTTCGCGAAGACCCATTCCATGAACAGGCCGTAGTTGGCGGGGCCGGTGAACCAGTTGAGCATCGGCGGCATCTCCATGAGCACGTCCTCGGTGAGCAGCCGCTTGAGCCCCTCGATGTCTGCGTTCATGAATGCTTTCATGTAGCGCTCGACCCAGGCTCGCTGCTCGGCCTCGAGTGGCTCGCTGACATTTTCGTGCTGGATCCCGATCTCCTTCAGCCGGGTACGGGCCCGCTGTAGGGAACTGTTCACCGACACGACGGTGGTGCCGAGGATCTCCGCCGCCTCGGCCGCGGAGAAGCTGAGCACGTCACGCAGGATCAGCGCACCGCGCTGACGCGCCGACAGGTGCTGCAGGGCGGCGGCGAACGCCAGACGCAGACTGCCGCGGTCGATCACGGCCCCGGCCGGATCACCGCCGGTCAGCAAGGAGTCCGGCAACGGCTGAAGCCAGGGCACGTTGTCTCCCAGGACCAGCGGCGCGAGCGGCTCCGACTCGGCCACCAACCCCGACGGCAATGGCCGACGGCCATGGCCCTTCAACGCGGTCAGGCAGGCGTTCGTCGCGATCCGGTAGAGCCAGGTCCGTAGGGAACTACGGGACTCGTCGTACTGCTCCCGCGCCCGCCATGCCCTCAGGTACGTGTCCTGCACCAAGTCCTCAGCGTCGTGAACAGTGCCGAGCATCCGGTAGCAGTACGCCAGCAACTCCGAACGGAACGGTTCGACCAGCCGATCGAAGCCCTCTACGTTCGTCGTCACGTCCACGCCCTTCTCTGCTCCGATCAAGATCACCATGCTCGAGCGACTGTAGCCGTGAGTACCGACAGCGCTTGTGGTGGTGAGAGCGGAGTACGCGCCGGCCGGGCCTCAGGCGACCGGCCGCCGTTGAGGGGCCGTCGAGGACGACGGATACGGTCCGCAGCTGGTAGCAGACGAGGTCGTCGCGGGGCCCGAGGACGAGTGAAGTGGCGGCGAGCGCGTCCCACCAGAACATGATGTCGAGTGCTGGCGTCCGCGGGCAGACTGAAGGTATGCGGTACGTCGAGTTGCGCCGCCACACCGAGAACGAGGGTGATCGCCTGACGCCGAGGGGCGTGGCGGATGCCGAGGCGATCGGTGGCCGGCTGCGGCCGCCGTATGCGGCGTTCGTCTCGACCGGAGCGGTTCGTTGCACCGAGGTGCTGGAGATCCTGCGGGCCGCGGCCGATCAGGACGGCGTCCCGATCGTGGAGGCAGTCGGCCTGCGGTCCATGGTCGAGGACCGGTGGCGCGACGCCGTCAAGGCTGCGGGCAAGGGTGCGGATGTCGAGGATGTCCGTGATGTCGATCCGGATCTGGTCGAGCGGGAGTCGTTGCTGCTGGGTGCGGCGTTGCGGCAGGTGGTGGACGCGCTTCCGGAGGGCGGCAGGGCCCTCGTGGTCGGGCATAGCCCGACGAACGAGGCTGCTGTGCTGGGACTGACCGGTCGAGCGATACCGCCTTTGGGCAAGGGCCAAGGAGTCCTGTTGATCGAGGACAGCGGGACCTTCCGGCTCGAGCCACTCGCCTGAGTATCGCCAGCGACCGGTCGGTCCCGCTGAGTCACCTTCACCGAGCCGGGGGGTGGGCTTCGAGGTGAAGGCGACCATATTCAGCGTAAGACTGTCCCGCGCTCAGGCGACCAGACGCCGGATAACGATTGCACAGCCAGCCGCGGGACCTCACGCTGCCGAATTTCCTATGGCTTCACCGACCCAGTAGGTCACCGCGTGGCGGGGTCAGGGGGTGGTCGCCGTCGAGCAGTTCGTGGAGTTGCGCGATCGCTTTGGTGATGTCGTCGTAGTCATTCTGGGCGGCGCTGGGGTTCGGCGCTGGTGAGGCCGCAGCGGTGCACGTGACGGAAGTCGCCGTACGGGAACTTGTAGTGGCCTTTGCCTGCTCGTCCTGCTCGTCCCGAACGGTGTGCGACTTCCCGATCGCCCGCGATCCGACACGTCTGCGCCCGCGGATCGTCGTACGGCAGGGTCCGGCCGACGACCTTCGCGGCCGCCCGGCGGCGCTTGATTTGGGTGCCGACACTGCGGGTACCGGGGGCTGGCCGCCGGCCGGTTCCTCGCTCGCACCGTGTGACCGGTTGGTGGCATCGGACAATCCGTTGAGGAGGGGCCATGAACGACACTTCCGGTAGTCTCGTCCGCCTGGACGACACGGCGTTGGCCCTGGCCGAGACGGCCGACGACCTTCGCGGCCGGACCGTTGTCGACCGCAACGGTGACGAGGTCGGTGACGTCGACGGTCTGATCGTCGACGAGGAGGAACGGCGAGCCCGATTCCTCGAGGTCGGGTCCGGCGGGTTCCTCGGCCTGGGTGAGAAGAGACAGCTCGTCCCGGTCGACGCGATCACGCGGATCGATGACGACAAGGTCCATATCTCCGCCGAACGCACCCACGTGGCCGGTGGCCCGGTCTACGACCCCGAGATGGTGCCTGAGGCCCGGTACTACGAAGACCTCTACGGCTACTACGGCTTCTCGCCGTTCTGGACCCCCGGCTACATGGATCCAGGCTTCCGACGCTGACAACAGCCGCATCGCGCACGGACGCACTGGGTTGCGAAGTACGAGCCGGCCAGGATCAGGACGCAACCGAGCAGTTGGAGCGGCGTCGCCCGCTCGCCAAGGACCAAGCGCGAGGGCGCCGACCGTGAGCATGAGGAGTACGGCGAGCGGCGGCAAGGCCAGGAGGCACCGATAGAAACTGGCGGTCCCCGGGCTGGCGCCGGCCAGGTCCCACCCTGCCGGCCTTGACCTCAAGTGTGGTGGGAACCACTTGCTCGGTTCTGGGCAGAAGTGTTGCGTTGGCGCATCCTCTCCGAACGCCCACGCGAGGTGGTCATCGGCCTGGAGGAGTCAGCGCCCATCGGCATCTGCTTCATGCCGGTCGAAGAAGGCAAACGGTCAAGAACCGCCTCCACCTCGATCTGACGTGTGATCCCGAGGATCGAGACGAGGAGATCGACCGCATCCTGAGCCTCGGCGGCCGCCGTGTCGACATCGGCCAGTCCGGAGGCGAGTCGTGGACTGTGCTCGCAGACCCCGAGGGAAACGAGTTCTGCGAGTGCGGCCTCAGCAGACACCCGTGTCCTGACCAATTCGGCAGCTGAAGCGGCCTCCGCGATCTCCTGAGGTTTGGGCGGCATCGCGCTGTCGTTGCTTCCGGCAACTGCCGCGTAGTCGGTCAGTCGTGGAGTCTGTCCGGTCCGTGCAGTGCGTAACGACGTCCCCGGTGAGAGATACCCGACAGAGAGGATGTCGTCATGACACGCTCCGTTTCGCCACTGCTGGCCGCGGGAATCGTCGCCGGGCCGCTGTTCGTCGGCGGGACGGTTGAGTCGGCGAGGCCCTTGCACACGTGCGGCTTGCACATCCGGCGGCACCGTCGGCATCCGGCTGGGTTGTTGCGGGGGCAGCGGTTGCCTTCGTGCTCGTCGCATTGGTGTGGGCGGGTCGTTCGGTGCTCGATGTCTTTCTTGCGGCCTCGGCAGTGGATGCGGCAGCGGCGCAGCTCGGAGTAGAAGGTGTCGAGTGCTCGACGTCGAGCCGCGTAGGTTGCGTTGAGCCGAGCAAGGGCTTGATGTGGGTGTTGTACTTCGACAGGTAGCCGCGCTTTGTCTGGATGTCGACGTCGAGGTGCTTCTCATGAGCTGGTCGACGGTCGCTCGCGTCTTTGGATTGCGCTTTTCGTCGACCTGGTTCAGAAATCGGGTGCGGACCTGCTCGGCAACGTCGGCCTGCTTGGGTCCGGGTGGAACCGTGTCGGTCAGGTACAGCTTCCTCCGCATCACGGGGGTCCCGGCCCGCGTACACCCGGACGCGCAGTGCCCCAGATGGCAACGGGTCAACGCTGCCGCGTTGCGCTTGCGGGGCTGGGCCTGCCAGGTTGCGGGCGGCAGCGGACGGTTGGCGTCATGAGGGATGTCATGACGCCGAACCGCTGCTGACTGCCGTCAGGCGCAAAGCCTGTGACCTGCGGCTTTGTGGAGTAGGGCGGGCGGGACTCGAACCCGCGACCCAGGGATTATGAGAGCCCCGCCACTTGCCACACTGGGCAGCTTCACGCTGCAGGACTTCGGAATCTGGCCTCTCTGACAGACTCGACCCACTCTGTTAGACACGGTTTCATGGCACGAACCATGGCACGCTTGTTAATCCAGCTGAGCCCAGACCGAGCGGCGGTGCGGGCGGCCGTACCTCAACTACCTGATCGTGATGGCGGCCCAGTCGAACCACGTCGACCGTGAGCTCGATGCCAAAAGACGATCCCTCGGCCAGCCCACAGTAACCACAGATCGACGCCGGGCGGATCGGCTGACGTGTACCTCTTGCTATGCGGCTGATGGTCGCGTCGTGGTGCGATCTGAGCACCGACGATTTCGTTGCTCTGGGCACCGTTCACCCTTAATGCAGCCAACTCGCGTTGAATCCACACCCAATCGCCGCTAATGACAACGAATCACTAGGTTTCGCGACGTGCCAGTCCAGCACTCGACGTTAGATCCGCCGACTGCCTCCCTACAGGTTGCCGGTGTGGCAACTGCGACCGCACGTGGTGCGTGGACCCTGACGCGGAGCTAGACGGGCTGCCTCCCGAGCAAGTCCCCGCCGGCGCGACGCGCGACTGCCCGAACCGCGGTCCCATCAAGCGGCAGAACGGAACTTGAGCGCCAGCCGCGGGAGAGGCACAGCGTGAACTGCGCGCAGCTCAGAGGATGCGGAGGCTGGAGCATGCGTTGACGAAAGGCTCACACGCCGGTCAGGAGTCCACAGGGCCGATCGGTCTGTTGACCGCTGAGGCCGGTGCGGCCGAGGTGGCGGTGGAGCAGCCATGGCGATCGCCGTGGCCGGTGGGGGCATCACTGTCTGCGAGCGCGGACTGGTGACTTCGTGATCGTTGTTCATTCGTCGAATGCACGCGGAACTCGGGGGTACCGAAAGTGCTCACGGGGCAACAAGGGAATCTTGGAAGGAGCCCCGTGCGATCTGTCCATGTGCTTGTGCGCAAGCGCGAAGTCACACTCTTCCTCCTGATCGGTGGGAGCATCGCGGTGCTCGGCCACGCGTTGCTGATGATGCTGATCGGGCTCGGCATAGTGCCCGGGGTGGCGAACGCGATTCAGATCGTGGTGACGCTGCAGCTCAGCTTCGTGGCCCACGACGCCCTGACCTGGCGCTGGCTAGGGGGCCAGCGGCGGGGCCGCTGGCTGAGCCGGTGGTGGCGTTTTCAGGCCGCCCGTAGTGCCAGTGCGGTTTTGAGCCTGGCCTTGTTTCCGGTGTTGTCGCCTGTGGTCGGAACGACCGTGGCGTACTGGGGCCTCCTCGCCTGCGGGACAGTCGTCAACTTCTGCACCGACCGGTTCTGGTCGTTCACCCACCGAACCGGAGGCGACCGGGGTGGTGGACCTGTGGACGTTCCTGCCGCTCATCGCGGCGCACGTAGTCGTCCTGCCGTCCGGGTGTCGGCCGGTCTGGCGGTCCTGATCGTCGTGGTCGGGACGGCTGCCGTTTTCGTCGACGCGTTCCTTGTTGTGGTGTCGCTGTTCATGCTGCTCGTCGCGGTGACCACGTTGGCGTTCCAGCTGTACAAGTGGTGGCGGCCGCAGAACAACGATCCTGGACAGTATGGCGAACCGGACGCTCCTGAGCTGCCGGGTGTGATCCTGGTGCCGATGCGCGACGAGGAGGCGGTCGCGGGCCGGACGCTGGAGCGATTGGCCAACCTGGACCATCCCGAGTACCGGGTGATGCCGATCATCGATCACCCGGACGACCCTGGCACTGCGGCGATCGCGCACGCCAAGGCAGCCGAGTATCCGGGTCGGGTGCTGGTGGCGCGGTATCCGGAGGACACCGACGTCCACAACAAGCCGATCGGCTTGAACGCCGCGGTTCGGCTGCTCGAGGAAATGGAGATCGACTACGAGTGGATCGGTATCGCCGACGCCGAAGACCTGTTCCACCCCGGGTTGCTGCGCATGGTCGATTACCGGTTCCGCCGCACCGGCGCGGGCATCGTGCAGTGCGGGGTGCAGTTGATGAACTTCAGCGCCCACCCGAGCCAGGTACCGATGCCTGCTGGTCGGTTGCCGCGGCTGCGGCGCTGGCTGCGGGCCAACGCGTCCGGCTGGTGGCGGGCTGCGAACGTGCTGGAGTACTACAAGTGGTTCCAGTCCCGGCTCAAGCTGCAGGCCGTCGTCAAGGTGATGCCGTTGGGCGGGAACACCGTGTTCTTCCGGCGTCAGTTCCTCGACGCGCTGCGTGCGCGCCACGGTGCCTCCTGGGACGAGGACTGCCTGACCGAGGACTGCAAGATCGGCATCGCCGCGTCCGTGCTCGGATTCGCCGTCGACGTGGTCTACGTCGACGACCTGGTCACCCGCGAGGAGACTCCGGACACGCTCGGCGGACTGCTGCGGCAGAGGGTGCGGTGGATGCAGGGCTTCACCCAGGTCTTCACCGAGCGTGAGTGGCTCGAGCTGCCCCGCCTGTGGCAGCGGGTGCTGGCTGTGTACGTCCTGGGTTTCCAGTACTTCCAGGCCTTCGCCATCGTCTTTGCGCCGTTCGCCCTGGCTCTCGCGCTGGCCCACAAGTCCCCGGTCGCGGTGGCGTTGCTGGCCAGCGTGCCGCTGGGGATCAGCCTGCTCACGACCGCCCTGGACCTGCTGATGCTGCACCAGTTCGGCCGGACCTTCGAGCAGAAGGTGCGGTTACGCGACTACCTCGGCGTGGCCATCGGCGCCTACCCATACCAGGTAGTGCTGTCGGTGGCTGGGCTGTGGGCGCTGTTGCGGCACCTGCGGGGACGCACCAATTGGGTGAAGACCGCCCACTCCGGCGCGCACCTGACCAGCGTGCCCGGCGCCACCCACGGCGGCCAGGCCGCGGCGGCGCTGCCGGAGGAGGCCGCATGACCGGCGCAACCACGCTGGACGTCCCCGATCTCACCCCCGACGGCGGCGGAGACGCGCGAGCGCCGTCATTGCGGCGCCGGATCCGGCGCGGCGCTCAGGCGTGGATCGGGCGGCATCTGATCAGTCTGGTGATCGTGCTGCCGCTCCTGTCGGTCGTCGGGGCGGTGCATGGCATTGGCATGGCCACGTTTCCGCGGTTCGTCGATGACCCTGGGACCTACCTGTCGCAGGCGTGGTCGTTGCAGTACGAGCACCGGCTGTCGCCGTACTCCTATTTCTATGACCACGCCCCGGCGGGGTGGATCCAGATCGCGGCCTGGTCGGCGCTGACTAACGGCTTCAACCGATACGACTCGTCGATCGGGTTCGGCAACGAGTGCATGCTGATCGCCAAGGTGGTCAGCACCGCACTGCTGTTCGTGCTCGGCCGCCGGCTCGGTTTCGGCCGGGTCGCGGCCACCGGCGCCGCGCTGCTGTTCGGGCTGTGCCCCTTGGCCCTGGTCTACGGCAGGTGGACGTTCCTGGACAACCTGGTCACTCCGTGGCTGTTGCTGGCGTTCGTGCTGGCCTACTCGCCACGGCGCAGCATCGCCGCCGCGGTCGGCGCCACGCTGGCGTTCGGGATGGCCGCGCTGACCAAGGAAACCGCCCTGGTGGTGCTGCCGGCCTTCGCTTGGGCGCTGCTGCAGAACCTGGACCGGCGAAACCGGGCCCACCTGCTGGTCACATCGACCTTCGCCGGCATCCTGCTGATGGCGCTGTATCCCCTGATGGCCCTGTTCAAGGGCGAACTGTTGCCGGGACCTGGACACAACAGTCTCGTCGGCACGGCGGTGTGGCAGCTGGCCGACCGGGCCGCCAGCGGTTCGGTCCTGGACCCGCACAGCGCCACCGCCGACCAACTGCACGGCTGGCTGCAATACGACCGGTGGCTGCTGCTGCTCGGCCTGGCCGCGATCCCGGTCGCGTTCCTGGTACGCCGGCTGCGGCCCGTGGCGCTGGTCCTGGTCATCCAGTGGCTGGTCATGGTCCGCGGCGGATACGTACCGTTCATGCACGTCATCAACCTGCTGCCGTGGAGCGCGCTGCTGATCGCCGGCGCCGTTAGTACCGTCGCCGGAACTCCAGCGCTGGTACCGACCGGGTGGTTGCGGGCACGGGCATCGAGCGGCGCCGCTCACGGCGTACGAATCGCTGCCGCTGGGCTGCTGGCACTCGGCCTGATCGGTGTCACGACCGCGTCCTGGACGCCGCGACTGCAGCAGATGATGACCGTCAGCCAGGAACAGCCGCTGCGCTCGGCCACCACCTGGCTGGCCGGCAACGTCGCGCGCAACAACGTCGTCGTGGTGCACGACAGCATCTGGACCGATCTCGTCCACCGCTACGGCTTCAACCCCCACCCGATCATGATCTACAAGCTCGACAGCGACCCCGCGGTACGCGACAACCTCACGCGCATCGACTACCTGGTCCTGCCCGACTGGTACTACACCATCGGCGACGCGCCGCAGAAGTACCCCACCCTGATGGAGGCTCGCAAGCACGCGGTCGTGGTGGCGTCCTTCGGCACCGGTCCCGACCGGGTCCGGATCTACCGGGTCAGCGATCGCTGGAAACCGACGTGACCGGCCGCTACCGCCGACTGATCACCGGCGATCTCCGCTCAGGACGACGCAGAGGTCCAGGGATTGCTGGAAGGTGGAGGGTGGGGCGCCTGGTCACCGGGGCGGTCACTGTCGCCATGGTCGGCGCCGGGTGCGGCCACCAGCCCGACACATCACTGCACCCCGACCCACCGAACACCCACTACGCACAGCTGCGCCACCCGTTCAAGAACGCGACGCTGTACGTCGACACCAAGACCGCCGCCGCACGCTGGCAAGCCGTGCACCGCGCGGACTGGCTCGACCCGATCACCAGCCAACCGCAAGCCCGCTGGCTCAACGGCCCCAAGGACCTGGCCAAGGTGCCACGCCTGGTCAGCCACGCCCGGGATCGCGGCGAACTGCCGGTCTTCGTCGCCTACTACATCCCCAACCGCGGCTGCACCGATTTCAAGCAGGGCGCACCGGACACTACGGCGTACAACGCGTATGTCCGCGACCTGGTCGACGCCCTCGGCCCAGTCCACTCCGTGATTGTGCTCGAACCCGACGCGACCGCCGCCGATTGCTACAACCTCGGCCGCGGCAAACTCCTGACCCATGCTGTCCAGGCACTGTCCAAGGCCGGGCACTCGGTCTACCTCGACGCCGGGCATGCCCGCTGGCGCTCCACTGGCGAGATGGCTACTCGGCTCCTGCAATCCGGGATCGCCCACGCCGAGGGCTTCGCAGTCAACGTCGCCAACCGCCAAACCACCAACGAGAGCTACCGATGGGGCCTGGAACTGTCCGACCTGACCGGCGACCGCGACTTCGTCATCGACACCTCCCGCAACGGCACCGGACCGCCACCCGACGACCCAAAGCGTGACGACGAATGGTGCAACCCAGCCCGACAGGCACTCGGCGCCGCGCCGCAAACCACCCACCAGCCACACCTCGCCGCGTTCCTCTGGATCAAAGCCCCAGGCGAATCGGACGGGGAATGCGGCGGCGAACAGACCTATCTGTTCTCGCCCACACAGGCTCGCAACCTCATCGCCGCCACCCGACGGTTGACCCAGGCGCAACGCGCCGCCGCCGCAACTGCGTCCGTAGCAGGTCCCTAGCCGCCACCACCCAGCCTTGATCGGTTGCCGCGGCAGTTGTCCTTCCGCCATTGGTGGATTTGAACCTGCGGAGTGTTGCTTGACCCGCATGGTGGTGGGTACCGGCGCTCTACCAAATGCTCGAGACACCGGGTGCGGGTCTCGAGCCCGCACGCGTGTCACGGGCTCCCTGCTGGGCCACGGCCCACCTGCACCCGAAAGGCAGACCGCGATGTCGATGCACGCATTCGACCCCTGGACCTACCGAGCGACTTCCGGCTACACCGAGGGCAACGACCTGAACGGATACAAGATCGCCGCCACCGACGGCGACATCGGCAAGGTCGACGGAGCCACCGACCAGCCCGGCACCGCCGGGCTGGTGGTCGACACCGGGCCGTGGATCTTCGGCCGCAAGGTGCTGCTGCCGGCTGGCGTGGTCGAGCGGGTCGACCACGACGACGAGAAGGTCTACGTCGACCGCACCAAGGACCAGATCAAGGCCGCCCCCGAGTACGACCCGGACACCGGAGCCGATGACGACTACCGCACCCGGCTCGGCGGCTACTACGACGACACCTACCGCACCGGTATGTAGTCGGCTGCGCGTAAACGGCCGTTCGGCGGCCGGTGCCGCGGTCCCGCCCAACACGGTCCCGCGCCCACGGCCGCCGAACACACCCGCCAGATCGCCCGCCGCCCGGCGCTCAGCCCACAGCGCTCTCGGGACATGCGACGACCAGCTCCGCACCGAAGACACTCACGCCGGAGGCACGCATTGACCGACCAAACGTCGATCCGCAACAACACCGACTCGTGGAGCGACGACGAGATCACCCAACTGTGCGAACTCGCCGAATGCTCCACAACCGCACACATCATCGCGCTCAACCTAGGTCGCAGCGAGGACGTCGTGCAATCCAAAGCGCACGAGCTCGGGCTATCGCTGGACCCCTGACCGAAACCGCGCCACGGCACTGGCGCTTGCGGATTCCGCGTTTCGGCTCGGGTACCGAGCAGAGGTCGGCTGGGTCCTTTCTCGAGCAGGAACCAGCGTCGGGGACGCGGATCCTTCCGGCCAGCCAAGTAGTTCTGGGGCCTACGGGGGAGTTGGCCGGGAGGATTTGCGGTTGACCGTTAGTCAGTCTTTGCGGGGCGTAGCGTTGGATGCAGCTGGTTACGTGTCCCCCCCGATGCGGGCCAGTCAGGCTGACCCCGCGCCATCCCCCCGGCCGGTGGCCCCCACCAAGACGGCGCCTGTCGTGATCGCGCGGGCACCATCCGGAGGCGCGAAGGACGCCGAAGCGGTCCGGCAGCTTCCAGCAGGTCCTCGTCATCACCAACGGCGACAAGCCCGGCGACACGATCACCGTCACCGACCTCGAAGGCCAGATCCTCATCGAGCACACCCGCCCCGCACCCGCCACCGGCTACGTCGGCAACGCCAGACCACCCGGACCGCACACCAACAAACCCCGACCGTCACCGAAGTCCTGAGACATCAACTGTCACCGATGTCCTGAGGCAGAACTGTCACCCATGTCCTGAGATATCACAGACGTCTGACGCGCAGCAGTTGCAGGCAATCGAACATAGGTTCCCTTGAGCTCAGGACCTGGGATTGCGCGGTGACCTGCGGGTCTGCGTCCTGGACGATGTCGACGACGCAGGCGGCGCCGGACCGGGAGATGACCTGATCATGCCTCCGGAAACCGACGGTGGCCCAGATCACAACGGCGTCGTGTCGAGCGCCTGGAGGTCGGGGATCAGGGCGGCGATCCGGTCGAGCTGATCGTGCTGCGAGCGGAGATCCAGAGCAGCCAAGCGGATGACGAGATGCCGGGCGCCGGCGGCGACGTAGCGGCCGAGGCCGTCGAGGATCTGCTCGGCGGAGCCGCCGACGACAGCCTGGATCTTCTCGAGTTCCGCCAGCGGCATTCCGTAGTTGGCGCGGGCATAGTCGTCGAGCGATCCACGAGGGCTTTCGCCAACCCGAACCGACACGAACAGGGCCGGGGTGATTTGCTCGGCCAGACGCCCGGAGTCGGCCGCCGCCTTCCGCACGCTCAGCAGGCCGGAGGCGTAGTCGGACGGGGCGGGCGGGTACGGCAGCCACCCGTCGTACAGTCGGCCGGTGCGGTCGAGCGCGGCCGGGGTCGCGCCGCCGAGCCAAATCGGCGGGCCGTCAGCCCGATATGGCCGGGTCGCCGCCGGCAGGTCGTCGTACCGAAGGATCTCGCCATGGAACGACGTGGCGCCGGCCCACAACGCCCGCCACAGCGCAACGGTCTCGTCCAGCCGCGCGAACCGGTGCGCCCACGGGACCTCGGACAGCGTGTAGAACGGTCGCCCGAAGCGGCCGGGGAACCCGGCACCGACCGCCACCGCAAGCCGGCCGCCGGACAGCAGGTCGATCGAAGCCAGCGACTGCGCGACCTGGACCGGGCGGCGCAGGAACGGCAGCAGCGCGCCGGTCCCCAGCGTCACGCGCTCGGTGGCGGGCGCGAGCGCGGCCAGCATGGTCAGGGCCTCGATCCGCGGGCTGATCAGGGAGTCGTTGACGAAGAGCGAGGAGAAGCCCGACCGCTCGGCCTCGATGCCGAAGGCAACCAAGTCGCGGGGGTCGCCGTCCGCGCCCCACTGGGCTTTTCCGGTCGGGAGAAGTACGCCGATGTCCATGCCCCCGAGGCTCCAGTGCTGCGACACTGACCTCAATTCCCCCGGAGGAATATCGTGACTGGGATCACTTCGGAGTCAGATGTCCATCCGGCGCCGGCGTCCGTTCGACGCAGCGACGACAGCAGGTCACAACCACAACCCCGCGGAGCCACCACCATGCGTACCCTGATGGCCACTGCGTGGGCCTCAGTTACGCATCTTTCTGCCCTAGATCCTTTGATGACGCAGCGGTTATCGATGCTTCGGGATTTGGTTACGACTGTCGAAACAGGTTCAGAGCCGAATAGTATGCGTGTGGCATCTCAGGCTGGAGACCTACGGCCTAGCTGACCGAGGTTGTCCACGAGAGCCTAGCGGCCGGGTCCGGCGGTCAAAGGCTATGACTGGGTGGATCGCACAAGCTCGATCACGGAGGCGGCAAGCGGTGCCTCGCCGCCGAGAGACACGGTCGCGCGACGGCCGCGCGAGGCAGTGACCAATCCTGCTGCGACGAGCAGAGCCACAGCACGGTGCGCGGTGCTCGGCGCCACGCCGTACCGCTCAGCCAGAGACTTCTCGGTCGGCAGGGGATCGCCGGGGGAGAGGATGCCGGAGTCGATCGCGCCGCAGGTCTGCGGCGATCGGTTCGTATGGTTGGAGGTCTTTGTCCGAGGCACTTGGTGTTTGAGGCGTTGTCGACCGTGCGGCCGGCTCGGATGCCGTTGGCCTCGGTGGCACTCGAGTTGGCGTTGATCCGGCGGCGCGCTGGTCGGCCTCTGACCACCAGGCGGTGTAGACCCGCAGGGTCGTGGTCCCGCCGCCGGAGTGGCCGAGTCGTCCGGCGGCGGCGCGTACGTTGTAGCCGGCGTTGATCAGCTCGGTCGCGTTGTAGTGGCGGTGATTCTTGAGCGTGCTGTGGATCCCTAGGCGTTTCGCGAGCCTCGCATAGCGTTTGCTGAGTGTGTCTGGGTGGTGGGGCACGGTCCCGTCGGGAACGGGGGAGTAGATGAATCCGTTGGGGTTGAACGGGATGCCCGCAGCAGCGGCTCGCGCTCGGGCTCTTTGCACCTGTTCGTCTAGGATCGCGTCGGGTTCAGGGTCGAGGATGATTCGGCGCTGTTGATGGGTCTTGGTGTCCTTCTCCTCCAGTCCGCCGTCGTCGTTGATGAAGATCGACCGCTCGACATTCAGTACGGATGTTGCGCCTTGCGTGCGCTCGCGGTCGCTCCAGCGCAGTGCGCACATCTCGCCGCGGCGGATGCCTGTGGTGGTCTTGATCGACAGGAATGATCCCCAGTCTTTGTCTTCTTCCCAGGCCGCAGTGATCAGTCTTCCGACTTCGTCGACAGTCGGTGGCTGTGGATTCGGGGCTGGGAGCCCTGGCTTGTCTGCGTGTTCGGCTGGGTTCACCGAGATCCACTTCCAGACGACGGCGCGGTCGAGGGCGCCGCTCAGGATCCAGTGAATCTGCCGGACGGATGAGTCGGCGAGGCCCTTGCACACGTGGGGCTTGCACATCCGCCGGCATCGCCGGCATCCGTCCGGGTTGTTGCGGGGGCAGCGGTTGCCTTCGTGCTCATCACAATGGTGTGGCCGGGTCGTTCGGTGCTCGATGTCTTTCTTGCGGCCCCGGCAATGGATGCGGCACCGTCGCAGCTCGGAGTAGAAGGTGTCGAGTGTCTCGACATCGAGCCGCGTCAGTTGGGTTGCGCCGAGCAACGGCTTGATATGGGTGTTGTACTTCGAGAGGTAGCCGCGCCTCGTTTGAGTGTCGACGTCGAGAACCTTGAAGTACTTCTCCATGAGCTGGTCAACCGTCGCCCGTGTCTTTGGATTGCGCTTCTCGTCGACCTGGTTGAGGAGCCGGGTCCGCGTCTTGTCAGCTTCCTTCTCCTGCCGTGGGCCGACCGGAACTACCTCGTTGAGGTAGAGATCGTCCTTCGTGACGGGGTCGACGCCGGCGTACACCCGCACCTGAAGGGAGCCGGAGGGCAGGCGGCGAATGGAGCCGCGCTGACGGCTCGGCTTCCTCGATTGACCTGCCATGCACTGACCGCAACATGATGTTCATGGCATGAACCATGGCACGCGACTGCTTTGGGTCCACCACGCAGGAGGCCGAACGGCTTCCTGACCTGCGGTTTTACCTAGTAGGGCGGGCGGGACTCGAACCCGCGACCCAGGGATTATGAGTCCCCTGCTCTAACCAGCTGAGCTACCGCCCCGTGCTCGGCAGATGGTATCTGGTGGGTGTGGGGGAGTGGGGAAACCAGGGGTGCGTCAGGGGTTTGACTGAGGGGTAGGTGGGGCGGACCAGGCATGATGGAGGCAGGTCCGACGAAGGGAACACCGATGGGCTGGTTCATTTTCCTCATCCTTGTAGTGGGCGCGATCGCGGCGTACAAGTATCGGGTGCCGCTGCTGGCCAAGTTGACCGGTCAGCCGCAGGACCGGATTCAGCGCGCCATCGACCGCAAGAAGGGCAAATAACGCTGACTCCTGAGGAGTGCCGGGTGCAGATTGTGCTCTGAGGAGACGCGACCGCACGCCGGGCCTGCAGGCATGCAGAAAGCCGGTCCCATGGAGGGACCGGCTTCTTGTACTACGCCCGCGATCTGACATCTGACAGGTGGTTGCGGGTTGCGTCGATTCGCTCGGAGCTCTTCAGACTGTTGGTTCGTAGGGTGCCGGCGGTACGTCGTACCGAGACGCCGGCACGGCCACGGCAGTGTTCCTGCTGATCGTGACCAGCGCCATCAGCGTGTGTTCGAACCAACCGAACAGTGCCCACACGAACAGTGACCACACGGCCGTCCCAGCTGCTACGGCGAGCGCGACTGTGATCGAGTTCGCTCCGTCGTCCAGGACTGCCGCGAGCACACTGACCGCGCCGGTGGTGATCGCCAGCGCGATCAGGATCCATTTGATCACGCTGATCGCAGTCGCAACTCGTGCCCCCTGCGCCGCTGAATTCGACATCGGTTCCCCCTCTCATCCGCCCGAGCCCCCTCGGACATGCGCTCACGGTACGTCCGAGGCCGATGCCAGCCAACAGGCGAACCTGTCCACGATCGAGGGACGGAGATGTGATGCCGCATTGGGCGAGGAAGGTAGGCCGCGAGGGCACCGAGCAATGAAAAAAGCCGGCTTCTGGGGGAGGCCGGCTGGTGGGTTGCTCCCGCGACTGGACTCGAACCAGTAACCTGCCGGTTAACAGCCGGCTGCTCTGCCAATTGAGCTACGCGGGATCGGGATCGAACCTGTCCCCGAACCCCGAGGACCTGAGTAGGTTAGCAGGACGGGGCCGAACTACAAAAACGGGATTCGGCCTGCCCGGGCTTGCCTTCTGGGTCAGATTCCGAACTCGTCCCGGACCGACTTCAGGGCCTCTTCGGCGGCATCCAGTACGCCGGGTTGGTCCGGCTCCAAGCCCTTGTCCAGAACGAAGTTCCAGGTGACCGGGACGTCGGCGGTGGCCGGGTTGCGGCGGCCGATGATGCGTACGCCGCGCTTGCCGACGAGGGGGACGTGGCGCTGGATCACGATGCTCGCGTCGACCCGTTCGCGGAGCAGTTGCCCGAAGCGGCCTGGGTCGTCGACCTGGAGGTCGGTGGCGCGTAGCGGCGTACCGAAGGCGGTGGTCTCGTAGACATGCAGGACCGAGGCGTCGGAGTCCCAGCCGGCGCGCTCGATCTTCTCCCAGCCGACGCGACGGACGGACTCCGGCGAGTCGGTCGGCAGGTAGACGGCCGCGCGGGTGCCCGCGACCCATGTGCCGTTGGTCAGGCGGACGGCGGCCAGGATGTCTTCCTTGCCGACGGGTGAGTGCCGGGACGCGATGGTCACCGCCTCGGTCAGCTCACGGGGCCAGGAACTACGCCTGAGTCTCACCTGCTCATCATCCCAGCCGCCACCAACCCAGCCCGCACCGCCCACGTCCACGGAGGCGTTCAGGCGGCGTAGTCGCGGAGATGGTGGTGGGCTCGGCGGCGCAGCTGGCGGAGGGCTTCTCGTTCGAGGACGCGGATCCGGTCCGGAGGGAGGCTGAGTTGGGTGGCGGTTTCCTCGATGGTGCTCGGGATATGGCCTCTCAGCCCATAGCGGTGATGGAGAACGGCTTGATGCAGATCGTCAAGGAACTCCAGGTGGTAGGCGATGTCCCGGCGCAGGCCGGCGTGCAGTACGACGGACTCGTCGTCGATCACGGGTTCGGAGTCGTCCAGATCGAGGGTCTCCGGATGGATCCGCCACGCCTGGGCGCGTTCCACCCGAGCCACCGACAGACCGGTCTCCGTTGCGAGCTCCCGAGTGGTGGGATCGCGGCCGAGCGTCTGCGTGAGCTCATGCCGGATCGATGCCAGCCGGCCGGAGTCGGTATACGCCTGGGCAGGCATCCGCACCAGCCGTGAGCGGTCGGAGATCGCCCGGCCGATCGCCTGGCGGATCCACCAGATCGCGTACGTCGAGAAGCGGTGGCCGAGGCGGTGGTCGAACCGCTCGACCGCCCGCATCAGCCCGATGTTCCCCTCCTGAATCAGGTCGAGCAGCGAGATGCCTTTCCCGGTGTACCGCCGGGCCAGCGACACGACCAGCCGCAGGTTGCACTCGATCATCCGCCGCCACGACTGCTTGCCGAGCGCGACCACCTGCTGCAGGTCGGCCAGATCGTGCCGGCCGTGCTCGCCGGCCAGCCGCTCCGCCGCGAGCAGCCCGGCCTCGATCCAGTACGAGAGCTCCTTCACCTCCTCCAGAGTCAGTAGTTCGTGGTTCCCGATGTCGCGCAGGTAGGCGACCAGTGCGGTCCGGTCAGCCGGCTCGCAGTCCAGTTCAGCCATCCGTTCCCCTCTCTCCTGCCAAGAGCTGCTGCCCAAGAGCTCCTGCCCAAGAGAGTGCCGCGATTTCGCCGCGCTGAACGGATCAACTTTCCGTCGGTGGATAACTACCGGGCGTCACAACCCCCGCCTGTGGATGACGGCAGCCTCCACCTGAGCAAGCGCCGTATGATGCCCGCCAAAGGGAGTTCAGGACCAGGCCGGGTACGACGCCGCCACCTCGGCGTACCGGTCGGACCAGTTGGGCAACTCGGCCCCGGCCAGCCGCGCGTCGAGCCGATCGAAGAAGGCGTGCGTCCCAGGGATGAAGCCGCGCGCGTTGGTGACGGACAGCCCGGTGTGGGTGAAGGTCAGCAGGGTCCCGTCGCCGTCCACGGACAGTTCGTACCGCACGACACTGTCCTCGACGATGCGCTGGTGCCACTCGTGTTCGAACACATGCGGCGGATCCCAGACGAGGATGCGCCCGGTGAGGCGCTTGGCGTCGGGCGCGGCCGGCGGCTCGTCCGGCATCATCTCGATGATGCCGCCGGTGCGCCCGTCGATCACGGTCTCGCCGAACCAAGCCTTGCGCTCGAGCGGGTCGGTGAACGCGGCCCACACAGCGTCGATCGGATATGGCAGATGACGCCGGAACGTCATCGTGGCGCGGTCGCCGTCGATGATCAGGTCGCCGTAGTGGTCCTGCGTGGTCATTCGGTGGGCTCCTTCTGGTTTCGGGCCAAGTGGTTCTCGAGGGCGTCGAGGTGCCGCGGCCAGTACCTGCGGTAGCGGCTGATCCAGTTCTCGATCTCGATCAGGCGATCGGCGCGCAGCGCATAGATCCGGCGCTGGCCGTCCGGCCGGACCTCGACCAGTCCGACCTCGCGGAGGATCCGCAGATGCCTGGAGACCGCGGGCTGGGTGAGCTTGTGCAGGTGCGCGACCAACTCACCGGCCGGCCGCTCGCGTTCGGACAGCAGGTCCAGCAGTTCTCGCCGGCTCGGCTCGGCGATCGCCTCGAAGACGTCCATGACCAGAAGTATTACAAGAAGCGTATATACACTTCAAGTGATATGTCTCCGACCGCGCAACTAACGGGCTGAAATGGTCCGTCCTGAGGTCTACCGTTGGCCGGGTGCGAGTGGCTACCTGGAACGTGAACTCGGTCAAGCAGCGGTTGCCCCGGTTACTGGGGTGGCTGGACGAACGGCAACCGGATGTGGTGTGCCTGCAGGAGACGAAACTGGCGAACGACGCGTTCACCTCGTTGCTCGGTGACGAGCTAGCCGGCCGCGGCTACGAGACGGCGCTGTACGGCGAGGTGCAGTGGAACGGCGTGGCCCTGCTCTCCAAGGTCGGCCTGGAGGATGTGGTGACCGGCGTCGCCGGTGCGCCAGGCTTCCCCGATCCCGAGGCCCGCGCGGTCGCGGCGACCTGTGGTGGCATCCGGATCCACTCGCTCTACGTGCCGAACGGGCGCACTCCGGACTCCGATCATTACCACTACAAGCTCGCCTGGCTGGCTGCTCTCCGCGACGTGGTCGCCGCCGGACCGGCCGACCAGATCGTCTGTGGTGACATGAACATCGCCCCGACCGACGCCGATGTCTTCGACCCAGCGGCGTACGTCGGGCAGACCCACGTGACGCCACCGGAGCGACAGGCGCTGACGGACCTGATGAGCGCCAAAGACCTGCACGATGTCGTCCGCGATCGCTGGCCGGACAACCGCGTCTTCAGCTATTGGGACTACCGCGCCGGCATGTTCCACCAGGACCTCGGCATGCGGATCGACCTGATGCTCGCGACCGATCCGGTCGCCGGCCGGGTGAAGGCAGCGTGGATCGATCGCAAGGCGCGCAAAGGCACCGGTCCGAGCGACCACGCGCCGGTGATCATCGACCTGGACGTCGCGCCCGATGGCGATATCGGCCCGGTCGTGCCACCGCCGTCTGCGCCGCGGACCGGCCGCAAGTCCACCACCAAGCTTCCCCAGAACCGCTGATGCGTCGCCTGGTCGCGGCCATCGCGCTGATGGCAGTCCTCGCCGCGTGCAGCGGGGAGAAGAAGCAACCACCGGCAGCGCCCGCGGTGGCCTGGTCGAAGGTCGACGTCGGCGCGGAGCCCGTCGCGCTCCGGGCGTACGGCGACCAGCTGCTGATCGGCCTGCGGAATCGCGGAGCCGAGGTCGTCCCGGGTCTCGTCCTCCTCGACCAGGGGAAACAGACCCCGATCGCGATCAAGCCGAACCCGGCGAGCCCGTACGCCTACGAAGCGGTCTGGTACTCGATCGCGTACGACGGGAAGCAACTCCTCGCACTGGGCGGCGCATCAGGTGGTGCGCATTCGAACACCCGCTGGACCGTCTGGACAGGCTCGGTCGCCGGTGGCCTGATCGAGCGCCCGCAGGTGTTCTGGACCTTCGGCGGGCAGGACGCGGGCGATCTGTTCTCGGCCGTCATCACCTCCTCCGGCGGCCGGGCCCTGCTCGGTTCCTGGGGCGGGGTCGAGACCGGCAACGACGCGACCGTCTGGCTGCCGCAGGGCGACGCCAAGTGGAACCGGCTGAGCTCGGCGAAGACCGCCCTGCAGAGTACGCCGTCCCTCCTCGTCGGGCCGGGCTTCGGGACGACGCTCGGCAAGAGCGTCGTGTTCGTCGGCTCCCAGGTGCGGCTCGCGCCGAACGTGGTCGCGCAGGAGGCCGCGGTCTGGCGATCGGCCGACCTGAACCAGGGCTGGACCAGGATCGTCCTGCCGGATCCCGGCAACCGCAGTCAGGCCAACACCGCGACCTGCAGCAAGGACTGCGTGATCTCCGGCTACGTGGACGGGAAGCTGGCGATCTGGCGGCTCGGCGCCGACGGTACGGCGCAACGGCTCCAGGGTGTGCCGTCGATCCCGGTCGGCGACAAGGACAAACTGCCGCCGCCGATCGTCGACGGCGACAAGATCGTCCAGATCGTTGCTCAGGACAACAAGGTGAAGGTGGTCACCGGGAGCGGCGGCAGCTGGACGGTCCAGGAGTCGAGCGGTCCGCAGGGCCTGGTGACCGACGCAGCGATCACCCAGGATCACAAGGTCTATCTCATCGCCGGTACGACGTTGTGGGAGACCACGCTCAGCTGAGCAGCCCCCGGACGTACGCCGCCTGACCGATGTGCTCGAGGTCGTCGCCGATCACGCTCACCAGCCGCACGCCCATCGTCACCGGCGGCGTCCAGTTCCGGTCGACGATCTTGTCGAGATCGTCGTCGGTGACGAGCCGCAGGAACTCCAGCGTCCGCGCGTGCACGGCGTCGTAATACCCGGCCAGGAGCTCGGCCGACAGTTGCACCTGGCCGACCTGCTCGGAGGTGTGCCCGTAGCCGGTGTCGGCGGGATCGAACGGCAGCCCGAGGCGCTCGTGCCACCCGTCGGCGGTCAGGACCTGCTCGTATCCACCGACGCCGGCGAGGTGGTCGTCCTGGATCCGGGTCAGGTGCCAGACCAGCCAGGCGATCGAGTTGGCCGTGTCGCCCGGCCGGGTCGCGAGAGTCTTCTCGTCCAGCCCGTCGACCACCGCGTGCACTTCCTCCTGGATCCGGCTGTACGCGTCGATCAGCAGTTCTCTTGTGTTCATGGACAGCCACCGTAGTCCCCACTCCCGACAGTTCTAAGGTGGGTCGCAGCAAGTCCGGACAAATGAGGAGCAACTGTGGAATACCGCACTCTGGGCGCCAGTGGAGCGATCGTCTCGACCTACGCGCTCGGCACCATGACGTTCGGCAACGAGACCGACGAGGCCGGCGCGCACGCGCAGCTGGACCGGTACGTGGCCGCCGGCGGCAACTTCATCGACACCGCGGACGTCTACACCGGCGGTGTCTCGGAGGAGATCGTCGGCAGCTGGCTGGCGAAGAGCAGCGCACGGGACGACGTGGTGGTCGCCACCAAGGGCCGGTTCCCGACCGGCGACACCCCGAACGACGTGGGCACCTCCCGCCGGCACCTGCGCCGCGCGCTCGACGCCTCCCTGAACCGGCTCGGCGTCGACCACATCGACCTGTACCAGTTGCACGCCTGGGACCCGGTCACTCCGCTCGACGAGACGCTCGGTTTCCTCGAGGACGCCGTACGCGCAGGCAAGATCGGGTACGGCGGTTTGTCCAACTTCACCGGGTGGCAGTTGCAGAAGGCCTGCGACCTGATCGACCGCCGGGGCTGGTCGCGACTCGTCACGCTGCAGCCGCAGTACAACCTGCTGGTGCGGGAGATCGAGTGGGAGATCGTCCCCGCCGCGCAGGAGAACGGGCTCGGCCTGCTGCCGTGGTCGCCGCTCGGCGGTGGCTGGCTGACCGGGAAGTACTCGTTCGACGAGGAGCCGACCGGCGCGACCCGCCTCGGCGAGAACCCGGACCGCGGTGTCGAGTCGTGGCGCCGGCGCAGCACCAACCAGCGCGTCCGCGACGTGGTCGACGCGGTTCGCGACATCGCGACCGCTCGTGGCAACTCGATGGCGCAGGTCGCCCTTGCCTGGCTGGTCGACCGGCCCGCCGTCACCTCGGTGATCCTCGGTGCCCGGACGATCGAGCAGCTCGACGACAACCTGGCCGCGGCCGACCTGCACCTGACCGCGGAGGAGACCGAGAAGCTCAACCAGGCCAGCGATCCGGGCGCGGCGGATTACCCGTACGGCGGTCCGGGCGTCGCGCAGCGGGGTCGTCCGATCACGGGTGGGCGCGCCTGAACGGCGATCGCTCCACAGCCTTGCGGAGAGCGGCGTACGACGCGACCAGCGCGCGCCGCTCTGCCGCGAGGAGCGGGTCGTCGCGGTCGCATCCTGCCCGGACCCACCGATCGGACAGGGCCATTGCCTCGACACGGTGCACAGCTGCGGGCCGGACCGCCTCCGGATCGGCGTCGTACGCGTAGGAATAGAGGTCGACCAGAGCGGCCTCCAGTTGGTCGGCGATGACCGATTCGTCGTGCTGCTGCGCGCGATGGACGCGCCACCACTCGACCTCCAGCCGCGCCGCCCGTGCCGGGTCGAGCGGCAACTCGCCGTCCTGGGCGATGAGTTCGTAGAAGCGGCGCATGTACGCGCAGGCCGCGTCCGGCTGGTTGTCGGGGTACGGTGCCCATAACTGGTTGGCGCGCAGTACGTACCACGCTCCGGCCAGGGTCCGGCGGGGTGACATACCGAACGCGGCGGCGACCATCCCGACGGAGGCGCTGAGGAAACTCCGCCACTCATGGCGGTAGTACGCGGCCCAGGCGTCGGTCTCGCGATTGCCGACAACCACTGGGTCGAAGGACCGTGGACCTGTCGCAGGCATGACCCCCTCCTCCACAGGAGACCCCGATGAACGATGGTAGTCCCGTGGCCGGCGTCGTCGCCCGGATGCAGCAGCGGCTGGACGAGCTGCCGGACGACCTGGCCCACCGCCGGATCTTCCTCAGCACCTACCTCCGTACTACCCGAGCCGTTGGTGACGCCATCGATCTGGCGAGCTTCGAGGACCCGGCCTGGGTCGAGGACTGGGACGTGAAGTTCGCCGAGCTCTACCTGGATGCGCACGATGCCGCCTTGACGCCAGGCGCTCGAGTGTCGCGCCCGTGGCGGCTGGCCTTCGACGCGCCGGCCGACATCCCTGCGTTGCGTCACGTCCTGCTCGGCATCAACGCGCACGTCAACTACGACCTCCCGCAGGCACTCCTCGCGGTGATCAGCGACGCCGACTTCACCGATCCGTACCTGACGGAGCGAAGACGCCGCGACCATGAACGGATCGACGGTGTATTGGCCCAACGCGTCAGCGCGGAGGACGACGAGCTCGGTGGTGCGCGGAGTCTGCTCGATCAGGTGCTGACACCGCTCAACCGGCTGTCCTCGCGGCGGTTCCTGCGTGAGTCCCGTCAGAAGGTCTGGCACAACACCGTCGAGCTGCAGCACGCACGCAAACAAGGACCAGACGCCTACGCGACCCGTCTGGCGGAGCTCGAACTGCTCAGCGCCGCCAAGATCGCCGACCTACTACGTCCCGGACAAGTCCTGCTGCGTCTGGCCGTCACCGGCTTCGGTGTGACGCTGCCGCCACCGGTCTAGCCCGGCAGTACTCCGGACCACACCACTCCGAGCGCCAGACATCCCAACGTCACCAGGCCGAACACGCCGACCCACATCAGCGCCGGTACGCCGGTCAGCCGTCGCAGCTGATCCGCATCGGAGCTACGGCCTTGCCCGTAGCGGCGGGAGCGCTGCAACTCGAGTACGGCGCGAGGCGCGGCCAGCAGCAGGAACCAGGTCAGCAGATAGGCGAAGGCGGACTGGACCGACGGTGAGCCCCACCATGAGATGCCGAAGACAAGGGCGCCGAAGACAACGACCGACCAGAGGCCGTAAAGGTTGCGGATCTGCAGCAGCAGAATCAGCAACGCGACCAGGAGTCCCCAGAGCATCGCAACGGCGTACCCGCGGCTCAGGACGAAGGCAGCGGCGAGGCCGAAGAGGGCCGGTCCGGGGTAGCCGGCCAGCAGTACGGCGATCATGCCCGGACCGGTCGGGTGGCCGCGTGACACGGTGACTCCAGAGGTGTCGGAGTGCAGTCTGATCCCGGACAGCTTCCGTCCGACCAGTGCGGCGATCAGTCCATGCGCACCCTCGTGCGCGATCGTCACGACCTGGCGGGTCGACCGCCACAGCGGCCGGAAGCCGATCAGCACCAGTGCGACGACACCGGTCCCGATCACCAGTCGCAGCGACGGATCCGGCTGCGCCGACGTGATGCTGTCCCAGAACTCAGTCACCCGCCCATCCTTGCAGCACAGTGGTCAACTCCCGGCCGGGCGGGACGTTGACATCGCCAGATGAGCGGACGACGGTTGAGAGATCGCGGCCCGGGGAGGGGCCGCCGCATTGGGGGCGACATGTCACAGCCACGCAGCATGAAGGCCACGGGCAAGAAGGCGGCGGCGAAGAAGACCGCCGCACGCAAGAGCAGCGCCCGGCAGGAGCCGGCGAAGACTGCGACGGGGGCGAAGCGGGCCGCCCGTGCCTCCGTCGCGAAGAGGACCCGGGCAGCTGCGAGCTCCAGCAGGACGCAACGCGCCGCGACCACAGTCGCCGCGCAGGCGGCCGCCGTACCGCTGCCGGACTTCCTCGGTTCGGCCGGCACGTTGACCCTCGCGCAGCGCACACAGCTGGTCGAGCAGGCGTTGCTGCTGCTGGAGCAGAACTACGTGCACCTGCCGCTGAAGGTCGCGATGCACGCGGTGAATCCGTTGCAGCGGTTGCGAGTGATGCGGGCGCGGATGGAACGGCAGACCGCGGCCACGATGGGACCGGAGTGGATCTTCCACCGGGAGATGTCGAGCATCTTCCACTCGGTCCGCGACCTGCACACCAACTACCTGTTGCCGGTCCCGTTCGCCGGCAAGATCGCGTATCTGCCGTTCATGATCGAGAAGTGCTACGACGCCGACGTCGAGCACTACCTGATCACCCGGACGGTGACCGGCTACTCGGCTCCGCAGTTCGGGCCGGGCGCCGAGGTGACGCACTGGAACGGTACGCCGATCGCCCGTGCGGTCGCGCTGAACGGCGCCCAGTTCGCCGGCAGCAACGACGCGGCCAACCTCGCCCGCGGTCTCGAATCCCTGACCCTGCGGCCGCTGGTGATCCAGTCGCCGCCGGACGAGGACTGGGTGACGCTGTCGTACGTCGGTCTGGACGGCTCGGCGCAGGAGTTGCGCGAGCAGTGGAAGGTCACCACCAACCTGCCGCCGATGACAGACCTGGACGCGATCAGCGAGACGTCGGCCTCGATGGGGCTGGACCTGGATTCCGACGAGAAGGCCCGGGCGAAGAAGGCGCTCTACGTCCGCGATGTGGTCGAGCTGGAAGGCGGTCAGAGTTCGGCCGAACTGCGGACACCGGCGGCCGTCACCGGCGCCGATCTGCCGACCACGATGCCGGGCGTCTTCCGCGCCCGCGAGGTGGTCACGTCGTCCGGAACGTTCGGGCACGTTCGGATCTTCACGTTCAGCGTGCAGGACCCGGTCGCGTTCCGGAACGAGTTCGTCCGGCTCGCCGCCGCGCTGCCGCAGAACGGCCTGATCGTGGACGTCCGCGACAACGGCGGCGGGCACATCTTCGCCAGCGAGTTCACCCTGCAGACGATGACGCCGCGGCGGATCGCGCCGGAGCCGGTGCAGTTCATCAGTACGCCGGTCAACCTCAGGATCTGCCGCCGGCACAAGGACAATCCGCTCGGCATCGATCTCGGTCCGTGGTTCGACTCGCTCGACCTGGCCACCGAGACGGGCGCCGCGTACTCGGCCGCGAAGCCGATCACGCCCGAGGACGGGGCGAACGACATCGGCCAGACGTACCACGGCCCGGTGGTGCTGGTCACCGACGCGCGGGTGTACTCGGCGACCGACATCTTCGCCGCCGGGTTCGCCGACCACGAGATCGGCCCGATCCTCGGCGTCGACGACAACACCGGTGCCGGCGGCGCGAACGTGTGGACCCACGGCCTGCTCGCCGCGTTGCTCAACGAACCACCCCCACCGGACGAGACCTCGCCGTACATCGCCCTGCCCAACGGTGCGAACCTGCGGGTCGCGATCCGCCGGACGTTGCGGGTGGGTGCGCTGTCCGGCACGCCGGTCGAGGACCTCGGGGTCAAACCGACGGTGGTGCACAAGATGACCGAGGCGGATCTGCTCGAAGGCAACGTCGACCTGCTGAACAAGGCCGGTTCGTTGCTCGCGGCGCTGCCGCACCGGCGTCTCGACGTGAAGACGACCTTCAGCGGTACGACGCTCACGGTCGCCCTGGAGGTGGACGAGCTGGACCGCGTCGACCTGTACCTCGACGATCGCCCGATCAGCTCCGAGGATCTGACCGGCCCGGAGCTCAGCATCGACATCCTGGAGGTCACCCACGGCCAGCTCCTGCGGGCCGACGGATACCAAGCCGGTGCTCTGGTCGCCTCCCGCCGGACGAAGGTCTGAACGCTGTAGTTTCAACGCATGCAGACGCTGCGCCTGACCGCCGAGGAAGAAGGAATGCTCGGCGGTCAGGACGGTGACGGCGTCGCGCTCGCGATGCGCGTGATCGTGAGCCTGGCCCGGATCGCGGACGCGCCGCGACTGGTCGAGATCACCTCCGCGCACGTCGACTCGTGCCTGCACCACGGCCAGGTCAGCCTGGACTTCGCCCATCGCCTGGTCGACCTCGGTGCGAAGGTCCGCGTCCCGACCACACTGAACGTCGGCTCGATGGACCTCATCCATCCGGAACTGGTTCGTGACCGCGACCTCGCGGCGTCCGGTCGAGAGCTCATGTCGGCGTACGTCGCCCTCGGGTGCACACCGACGTTCACCTGTGCGCCGTACCAGCTGCCGAACCGGCCCGGACTCGGCGAGCACGTCGCGTGGGCCGAGTCGAACGCGATCGTGTTCGCCAACTCCGTCCTCGGTGCCCGGACCGATCGGTACGGCGACTTCCTCGACATCTGCGCTGCGATCACCGGACGGGCGCCGTACTCCGGGCTGCAAACGACCGAGGCGCGGCGGGGGACCGTGACGTTCGACTGCCGTCCGTTGGGTGATCGGTTTCTGCGGTCCGAGCTCGCGTATCCGTTGCTCGGGCATCATGTCGGGTCGGTCGTCGGCGGCGAGATCCCTGTGCTGGTCGGGATTCCGGCGTCTGCGGGCGAGGATGAGCTGAAGGCGTTCGGTGCGGCCGCCGCGTCGGCCGGGGGAGTGGCTCTGTTCCATGCGGTCGGGGTGACTCCGGAGGCTCCGACTCTCGATGAGGCGCTCGAGCTGCCGGTGCGCGAGATCGATCTCGACATGATGCGGCAGACGCGGCGAATGTTGTCGACCTTCTCGTCGGGTGAACTCGATGCGGTCAGCGTCGGCACACCCCACGCGTCGTACGCCGAGTGCGCCCGGCTCGCTGAGTTGCTGACGGACGGGCCTCCGTTGAAGATCGCGTTCTATCTGTCGACCGGTCGTGCCACGCGGGCGCTGGCCGAGGAGAGCGGCGTACTGCGGACGCTCGAGGCTGCTGGAGTCACAGTCGTTGTGGACACCTGCACCTACGTGACGGCGATCCTGTCGCCGGCGTGGAAGAACGTGATGACGAACTCTGGCAAGTGGGCGCACTACGCGCCGGGCAACATCAACGTGTCCGCCGTCCTCGGTTCGCTGGAGGAATGCGTGGCGTCCGCCCGCGCCGGTCGCGTGATGCTGGAAGACGCATGATCACGGCTCGCACACTCAATCCCGGCATCGCGACAGGTGAGGTGATCCGACTGACAGCACCCCTGTCCTTCTGGGGCGGCACCGACGAGAACGGCCGCATCATCGACGCACACCATCCCCAGTGCGGCGTCGTACTGGCCGGCCGCGTCCTGGTGATGGAGTCGGGTCGCGGCTCGAGCTCCGCCTCCAGCGTCCTCGCCGAACAGATCCGCGCCCACACCGCACCGGCCGCCATCATCCTCGCCCGCCCCGACACGATCATCGCCCTCGGCGCCCTGATAGCCCACGAACTCTACGACCTCACCACCCCCGTAGTCGTCGTGGACGGACCGCTCCCCGCCAGTGGTCGCTTACGGGTGGACGCCGGCCCGGCCGGCGCCACGATCAGCCCGCTCATGCATGAGTACGGCGGTTGCGGTGAAGAGGAGTGCGCAGGCGGTGAGGGCTAGGGGGAGGGTGGTGAGGCGGGCGATGGTGGCGATGGCTAGGCCGCAGGTGATCTCGCCGAGGTATTCGAGTTGGGCGAGGAACGAGTGGGTGGTGGCGCGGATGTCGGCGGTGGTGCGGGCGTTGACCCAGACTGTGCCGATCACCTGGGTCAGCGGTTTGACGATGCCGGAGATCAGTACGACGGCGATCGCGCCGACGACCGGATCGCGGGCGAACGCGAGCAGGAGCGTGCCGAGTACGCCGGCTGCAGCCGCGAGGGCGTAGTCGTTGCGGGCGTGGGCGCCGTCGATGCGATGGCCGGCCAGGCGCAGGGTGAGCGCGCCGACGAGCAGCCCGGCAACGCCGAGGCCGGTGAACCAGATGGTCGGGTCCGGGTCGCTGGGTAGGCCGAGATCGATCAGCTGGACCTGGAACAGCCGTCCGACCGACCACGCGCCGTTCACGAGGAAGGTCGCCGCGAAGATCAGGCGGATCGCGCGACTGCGCCGTACGAGAGTGACGCCGCGCCGGAAGATGGTCCAGGACGCCGACCAGCGGGCGGTCCGCACCGGCACGAAGTGGTGCTCGGTGAACCTCAGCGCAACGTAGAGCGCCAGCGAGAGCATCGCAGCGCCGGCGATGACGACGGTCAGATCGCGGCGAGTCGCCCAGGCGAGCAGACCGAGCACGATCAGACCGGTTGCGGCCCCGGTCAGCTGTGCCCGGGCGGCGTGGGCGAGTACGGCGGTGATCCGGTCCGGCTGGTCGAGCTCGTCGGTGATCCAGGCGACGTCGGATCCACTCGCGAACGTCCACGAGATGCCCCAGAGCACTTGCGTCGCGAGGAGCGCGGGGAACGAGTCGACGAGCCCGGTGGTGACCATCGCCGTACCCATCAGGACCTGCGAGATCACCAGTGACCACTTGCGGCTGATGGTGTCGGCGACCACGCCGGCCGGCACCTCGCAGACCAGCGCGAACCCACTCTGCGCCGCGCCGATCAGCACGAGCTGGGCCGGGGAGAGGCCGGCGTCCACGACCAGGTAGACGCTCGTGACCAGCCACCACCCGTTGTGCAGCACGGCCCGCAGCCAGGTCCAGCGGAGGAAGACCGTCACCATGCCCGCAGCGTCTCCCGCCCGATCGCGCGGGTCTAACGGATTTCTCCCACGGATGTGAGTTGGTTCATATCCTTCGCAACTATAAGCAAGTTGCGATAATTTGGAACGGTGGCGAAGCACGGCCGATGCGGCCGGGATCACAGTCGAAAACGAATGACCGTTCTTGATTTTCGGGCGGCCATCGACGCAGGGTGGAATCTCAGAGAACGAGCGTTCGGTTTGAGGTGGGGGTCGATGTGGCGCAACTGACTCTGGAACGGGTGGAGCACCGATCGGTGCCGGTCGCGGTGAAGCCGCACGGGATCTGGCGGATCGTGCGGGAGGTCGCACTGCTGGCCGTGCTGTTCGGGGTGTACAACCTCGGGCGGTTCCTGTCGGCGGACCACACGGGGTCGGCGTTCCGGCACGCCGACGACTTGATCCGGTGGGAGGCGTGGCTCGGCCTGCCGAGTGAGGCCGCGGTGCAGCAGCACGCCTTGCGGATCGACGGCCTGGCCGACGTGGCCAACGCGTTCTACGCGAGCGTGCACTTCCCGCTGACCGCGGTGGTTCTGTTGTGGCTGATGATCCGGCGGCCGGCCGAGTACGGGAAGGCGCGCTGGGCGCTGGCGTCGCTGACCGGGCTGGCGTTGATCGGCCACATGTTCTTCCCACTCGCGCCGCCGCGGATGATGCCGGGCTGGGTGGACACCGGCGTACTGCTCGGGCAGTCCGTCTACGGACCGAGCACGGATTCCGGGGTGGCGAACCAGTTCGCGGCGATGCCGAGTCTGCATGTCGGATGGTCGTTGATGGTCGCCGTCTTCCTGATCCGGGCGACGCGGTCACGCTGGCGCTGGTTGTGGACCGCGCATCCGGTGCTCACGTTCACGGTCGTCGTCGTGACCGCCAACCATTACTGGCTCGACGGGTTGATCGCGACCGCGTTGGCCGTGCCGCTGCTGCTGATCTTCGACAGCCGGCGGGTGCGCATCCCCGCCGATGTCGGTGAGCTTGCTCAGCGTTTGAGCGACGAGCCCGCGGTGGCGAGCTCCTCGTCGGCCCGGACCAGGTAGGGCTCGCGGTCGAGGACGAGCCGGGCCGCTGCTGCGCGGAGGTCGAACCACAGGCCGATCAGCTCGAGCCGTCCTTCGTCCTCGGCCTTGCGCACGCAGGCGAAGCTGCGCAGGTTCGCGAGCTGTACGCCGACGTTCGCGACGGACAGCTTGTCCGCCGGGGATAGCTTCACCCCGGTGGCCGGGTCGACGATGTCCGGCAGCCCGACCGCGCGTCGTAGCGACGGTTCGAGGTGGCGCAGCCAGTTCTGCAGGCCGGTGCCGGCTGGGGCGGTCGCCTCCAGCGCGGCCGCGGCGGCACCGCAGTGCGAATGACCACAGACCACAATCGATCTCACCCCGAGTACGTCGACGGCGTACTCGATCGCGGCGTCGACCGAGCTGCTGTTCGATCCCTTGGGGGGAACGAGATTGCCGACGTTCCGGACGCAGAACTGGTCGCCGGGGCCGGTGGCGGTGATCAGGTTCGGCACGATCCGCGAGTCCGCGCAGGTGATGAACAGCTGTGCCGGGCGCTGGCCGTCGGCCGCGAGCTTCGCCAGCATCGGCCGGATCGGGTCGGCCGACGCCTCGAACTCACGGATGCCGTCCAGCATCGAGACCCGTTGGTCCGGCTCGGGGATGACCTGGGGCTGCCAGGGCAACAACCTTCGCGCCGGGTCCGAACGCATCGCGGCCCGGAACGCCACCCGGTTCAGCTCGACCGAACCACCGCGCGCGATGTGTCCGCGCCGCCAGTCCTCGATCGCCTCGTACGCCGCATGGTCGAGATGGTGGACGTCGAGATCGACCCGAACCCGCGCACCTTCCGGGATCGACCGGAGCGTGCGGACCAAGGACGCAACGCCGAGGAACACCAGCGTGCCGCGGATCCGGATTGTCCACAGCCCGTCCTCCTCGATCGTGGTGACAGTGGCCCGCGCCAGCCGATAGAGCACTCGCACGATCGCCAGCGCCAGGCCGATGAGCACGCCGTCGGCCAGTCCGAGTACGGCGACGGCCGCGGCGGTCACGACGTACACGAGGAGTTCGTCGTGTTTGCGCAAGGTGCGGATGTGAGCGAGCTGGACCAGCCGCAAGCCGGTGACGAGCAAGACACCGGCCAGGGCGGCCATCGGGATCAGCTCGAGCATCGCGCCGGCCGCCAGCACGAACGCCGCGATCCAGACACCGTGCAGGATCGCGGAGGCGCGGCTACGTGCGCCGGCTGCGACGTTGGTGGAACTGCGTACGATCACGCCTGTCACTGGCATGCCGCCGAGTGCACCGGACACCGCGTTCGCGGCGCCTTGACCGATCAACTCGCGGTCGAGGTTGCTGCGCGTGCCGCGATGAAGCTTGTCCACGGCAACTGCCGAGAGCAGCGACTCGACACTGGCGACGAGGGCAACGGTCAGCACCGCCGTGATGATCTCGATCGGAGTGCCGTCGGGCACCGCGGGCAGCACCAACTCTTTCAGTGGCTGCTCCGGCAGGTCGACGCGGGTGACGTCGGTCAGGAACGCCGCGGCCAACGCGGTGACCGCGACGACGGCCACCAATGGCGCCGGAATCACCTCGACCTTGGGCAGTCTGGGCCAGGTGAGCAGGATGGCGACGGTCAGTACGCCGACCAGCACCGAATGGGGGTGATGGGCAACGAGTTGGGCGGGAAGCGCCGCCAGGTTGGCGATCAGGGAACTCTGCGCCTTCCCGCCGAGTACGACGTGCAACTGCTGGACGGCGATCGTGACGCCGATGCCGGCGAGCATGCCGTGTACGACAGCGGGGGACAGGGAGAGCGCGAGCCGCCCGACCCGGGTGACGCCCAGCAGGATCTGCAGCAGTCCGGCGGCGCAGGTGATCCCGGCGGTCGCGGCCCAGCCGAACTGGCCGACCAGGCCCGCGACGACGACGGTCAGACCCGCGGCCGGACCGCTGACCTGCAACGGTGATCCGCCGAGCGCCCCTGCGACCACGCCACCGACGACAGCCGCGACCAGGCCGGCGATGAGCGGGGCGCCGGATGCGGCGGCGATCCCGAGCGAGAGCGGTATCGCGATGAGGAAGACCACCAGCGAGGCCGGTAGGTCATGGTGAAGGACTGACCTCCAGGTCGTGCGCTCAGGCACAGGACCGGAAGCCGGCGGGGGATGGGGAGTTGACATGGTCGGCACGGGTCCTCCGGCGTCGGTGCTCTGGGCAACTTGCTCTGGGCATCAGGCGTCGAAACAAAGAGTGTCGATCTGGTGACCCATAGTACTGGCCTGTTCAAGCCCGGAACAGGGACGAATGCGAGTTCGTTGCCGACGGCCCCGACGTGCGGAAAGGTGACGATTGCTCAGGGCATCGATGTCTCCGGGAACAGCACCCGGCGCGCGTGGTCGGTGTCGAGGTACTCGCGGACGGCGACGATCGCTCCGTCCCGGACAGTGAAGACCGCGCCGCATCGGTTGGCGTACGCCTCGCCTGATCTGGCCGTCGCCTGCGCGGTCCATTCGGCGAAGACCTGGTCGCCGTCGGCGAGGGCGTTCGTCAGCCTGATGGTCACCGGCGCTCCGGGCTCGAACAACTTGCCCGCCACCGCGCCGAGGAACTCGTCGACCACCGTCTCGCGACCCTTCCACTCACCGGACAGCGGCAGGTCGCCCGGGTAGGTCCACACCACGTCGGGCGCGAAGCTCGCGCGGATGGTGGCCAGGTCGCCGGCGGCAACAGCCTCGACGTACCTCGTCACGACGGCCTTCGGGTCGTTCATCGGTGTCTCCTCGGTGAAAAGTGTCAGTACGGCGTTACCGCGGATCCGGCGGTCGCGCAGGTCGTCGAGGATGTCGCCGGTCCTGGACCAGTCCTCGATGCGGCCGAGCTCGGGGTGCAGCCGTCCGGCCGCGACCAGCCGGACGAGCGTGGCCAGGTCCGCGCCGTCGTCGCCGTCGGTGTAGTGGAAGTGCTCGATCGTCCCGTTCTCGGGTCCGTCGAACATGGTGAAGAAGTCAAGGCTGGCCGGCCGCCGACTGGCTTGTCCGAACCAGATCAGCCGTCCGCCTGCGCGCACCTTCGACAGAGCGACCGGCAGGCTGTCACCTCCGATGGACTCGAGGACGAGATCGAACGGTCCGTCCGCGGCCGAAGCCTCGGGCACGATCGTCTCGGCGCCGAGTTCGAGCAATCGCGCACCGCGAACCGGCGAGGAGACGACAGCCGTGATCGATGCGCCGGCCGCCGCGGCGAGCTCGGTGAAGTAGTGGCCGACACCGCCGGAGGCGCCGGTCAGCAGGATCCGCCGTCCGATCACGGCACCCGCCGTACGCAGAAGACGGAGCGCCGTCAGCCCGGCGAGCGGAAGTGCCGCCGCCTGTTCGAGCGACACCGCGTCCGGCAGTACGGCGAGCTGCGTGAGCGGCGCGGTCACACGCTCAGCCCAGCCGGAGTGTGGCACGTGCGCCACCACTCGGGTGCCGACAGGCGGACCAGCGGGAATCGTCCGGATCACCCGGCCTGCGACGTCCTTGCCGGGGCGCCAGCCGTCTCGCGGGTTCTCCAGCTGGAAGGTCTCACCGCGGTTCAGGGAGTACGCCGCGACCTCGATCAGGACCTCGCCGGGACCGGGCTCGACCTCGTCGACCTCGGCCACCACGACCTTGCCGGGTCCGACAGGTAGTACAGCTCTCATCTGCGTTGCCTCTCGTGCTTAGACTCGACCTCGACGCTACGAACCGTTCGTGGCGGGCGGAAGACAGCACTTATTACTGCTCTAGGCACCTCATGGATACCGACCAGGTCAGAGGCAAGTGGGACGCCACGAAAGGCGCCTGCCCAACACGTCAGGTGCTGGGCCGGATCGGCGACACCTGGACGGTGCTGGTGATCAGCACGCTGGAGAAGCACGGCACACTGCGGTCCGGGCAACTCAAGCTGCTGATCGAGAGCGTCACGCAGAAGATGCTCACCCAGACCCTGCGCCACCTGGAGCGCGACGGCATCGTCCAGCGGACGGTCGTCGCCACGGTGCCGGTGACCGTGACCTATACGCTGACTCCGCTCGGGCTGAGCCTGGCCGCGGCCGTCGCGACGATGCGGACCTGGGCCTACGACCACATGGACGAGATCGCCGCCGCCCGCGACGAGTACGACGCCGAAAGCTAGGGAGTCACGTGGATCTGCAATTGTCCGGCAAGACCGCGGTGGTCACCGGTGCCAGCAAGGGAATCGGGCTCGCGTGTGCCGAGGCACTCGCGTGGGAGGGCGTCACGGTGACCGGGATCTCCCGTGATCCCGCCAACCTGGCGAAGGCCCAGGCGGAGCTCGCCGCCAAGGGCCTGACGTACGCCGTGGAAGCGGTCGACCTCACCGATCCGGACGCGACCGACGCTGTGTTCGAGCGGATCGGCGTACCCGACATCCTGATCAACTGCGCGGGAGCGGCCCGCCGTACTCCGGTTGACGAGCTGGACAGCAAGGCGCTGCACGCCGCGATGGAGGCGAAGTACTTCACGTACATGCACGCGACCGACGCGGTCATCCGCGGTATGGCCGAGCGTGGCAGCGGTGCCATCGTGAACGTGGTCGGCCAGGGTGGCCGGCAGGCGAACCCGCTGCACATCGGTGGCGGCGCGGCCAACGCGGCCTTGATGCTTGCCTCGGTCGGCTACGCCAAGGCGTACGCCGGTCAGGGTGTTCGGGTCAACGTGATCAACCCGGGCACGACCCGCACCGGCCGCGTCGACGAGGGCCTGGAGGCGGCGGTCCGGGCGAGCGGCCGGTCGAAGGAGGAGTTGCTCGGCGAGATGGTCGCCGACACCCCGCTCGGCCGGATCGGCGAACCCGAGGAGGTGGCTCGGGTCGCGGTCTTCCTCGCGTCGCCCGCCGCCAGCTACGTCACCGGCGCGATCATCCCGATGGACGGCGGCGTCACGTCCGCCATCTGATCTCGCCGTCGTGACGGTGAGTTCCGGGTCAGTCCGAGAAGTGGGTGACCGGGCGGTCCAGCGGTACGCCGTCCAGCGTCACGTCGACGCGTTCGTTGAAGAACGCGATGAGGCCGGCGACCGGCAGCAGCGGCGCGGTGGGGAAGTCGTAGGACCAGGCCAGGTCGCGGCCGTCGACCGACCAGTACCCCGTGGTGCGGCCCTTGTACGGGCACGCGGTCCGGGTTTCGCTGGCGGTGAGGTGCCCGAAGTTCACCTCGGTCCGCGGGAAGTAGTAGCGCGGCGGCAGACCGGTCTCGAACACGATCACCGTCGATCGCGACTCGGCCAGCACCTTGCCGTCGTACTCGACCTTCACCTGGCGGCCGGAGCGGATCGCGTCGCACCGGGCGTACGGGTTGCGCGGGTGGACGAAGACCTCCTCGTCCTCCTCGAACCAGCTGTCCAGCGCATCCCATTGGAACCGGACCCGGTCCTTCGCGATCCCGTCGTCGTACACCCACGCCTTGCCCGACCCAGCTGTGTGCACCCGCGCGACCCCGTGCTCGAACTCCTTCGTCTCACCGGTGTCGGTCAGTACGCCGTCCGCCACGTCGGCGACCGGGATGTAGTACTGCGGGTACGGCGGGAACTCCCACAGGTAGATCCCGTCCTGGGTGTCGAGTACGACGCGCCCGTCGAGCGTCGCGCGGATCCGCCGCGGGACCGGGACAGTCTGACCGGGTGGGACCAGGGGAGCCGGGTAGTCGTTCATGCCTCCAGTAAAGGTCGCGGGGCCGACCTGAGGGAAGGCCGGCCCCGCGGTGGGGTGGGTCAGACAGTGATCCAGTCGATGTCGGCGATGTAGCCGCTCGGGTTGCTGACCTTGATGGAGTTGGCTCCGGCGGTCAGCTTCATCGGGAGGTAGGTCACCTGCGGCGTACCCCAGTCGTTGTCGCCGAGGCCGTGGTAGTTGACCCAGTAGGAGTCGGCGTCGTTGACGGTGAGCATGCTCTGCCGGCTGGTGTCGCCGTCGGTGTACGCGATCTTCACCAGATAGGTACCGGTGGTCGGGACGGTGATGTTGTTCAGCGTCACTGTGGCGTCGTACCCGATGTTGCCGATCTTCGAGCCGCCGGAGCACAGGTTGCAGCCGGAGATACCTGCGTTCCCGGTCAGCGTGCTGGTCGATGCCTCGGCCTCGTACCGGACTGGCCCACCCGACTTCGAGGTGAACATGGTGACCGGCGCGCTCGCATCCGACGTACGGCCGCCGGACACGCCCTTCACAATGAAGGCGTACTGCGTCTGCGGCAGCAGCCCGGTCACCACAGCGCTCGTGGTCGAGCTGGTCGCCACCTGCTTGCCGTTGGCGTACACCTTGTACGACGATGCGCCGGTGCTCGGCCGCCAGTTCAGGCTGACCGTCGTACGGCTCACGTCGGTCGCGGTGAGGTCGGCCGGCTTGCTCGGCGCGTCATTCTTCTCCGGCGTGATCTTGTACAGCTTCGAGCCGTGCGCAGGCAGTCCCGCGCTGACCTGGCCGGAGACGTTCCGGGTGTTCTGGTTCGCCCAGATGTCGCGGACGGTCGCCTCGCCGGTCAGACCGAGCTGGTCGAAGTTCCCGGTCACCGTGGCCGGGCTGTCGGCCAGGTTGAAGAGGGCGACGGTGACGCTGCCGTCCGCGTTCTTGGCGTACCAGGTCTGCTGCAACTGGTCCTGGTTCAGCGGCCGGGCCGGGTTGCCGGACTGGTTGATCGCGATGACCTCGCGGTTCGTCAGCAGCTTCAGGCCGTACGCGTCCAGCTTGGTCATGTCGTCACCGACGAACAGCGGTGCGGCGTTGATCGCCCAGAACGTCATGTAGCTCTGCCGCTCGGCGTCGCTGAGGCCGTCCATCTCTCCGACGCCGACGTTGATCGCGTCCAGGTTGTTCCAGTGACCTGGTCCGGCGTCGTCGATCCACTGCGGCAGATCCCACCAGCGGGCCTTCACCGAGCTGTCCCAGCGGACGATCGTGTCGCAGTAGCACTCCACGTCGGTGTCGATCCGCCAGCCGTTCGAGTTCTGCTTCCAGACATCGGCGTACCGGTGGCTGAGCGACCACGACAGCGTGTACATCATCGGGCGCCCGGCGTTCTGGACCGCACGCCACCAGGCCTCGATGTCCTCGGTGTTGTTGTGGTTCGGGTCGTCCGGCGCGCCCTTCCACGAGCCCGGGCCGACGCCGTCCATCTTGATGAAGTCGACGCCCCAGTCCGCAAAGAGCTTCGCGATCGAGTCGGCGTACTTCTGCGCGCACGGGCTCGCGTAGTTGATCTTGTACGCCTGGTCCCAGCCGTTCGTGGTGCGCAGGTCCGGGTACACGATGTCGCGGGTGAAGCAGCCGGGTGCGTTGTAGATCGGCGTGTTGCCGTCGCGGTAGACGTCGAAGCCGAGGCCGACCACGGTGTAGATGCCGAACTTCAGTCCGAGTTTGTGGATGTCGTCGCCGACCGCCTTCATGCCCCGCGGGAACCGCTGCGCGTTCGCCACCGGCCGGCCGTACTCGTCACCGCCGAGCTGCCAGCCCGCGTCGATGTTGATGTACTCGTAGCCGTACGGCTTGAGCTTGGTCGCCAGTGCGTGAGCCTGGGTGAGGATGTTCTTCTCACTGATGAAGCTGCCGGGACCGTCCGGGTTCACGCCCGGGTAGTTGGTGGACTGCAGGCTCCAACTGCTCCAGCCCATGTAGGGCTTGGCCGCGACCTGCGGGTACTTCGCCGGGACCGGCTCCTTGGCCTGGACGGCGGTCGGGACAGCAGAGCCCTTGACTGCATCGGCCGGGGCGGTCGCGGCGGCCGTCGACACCAGGGCGACGGTGGCGAGCACGGCAGCGGCGGTACGACGTCTGAGATTCAGCACGGTGGTCCTCCGGATGACCGGGGAGAGAGCGGACGCGGCCGAGCCTAGGGTTGGTTAATTTACATCGTCAAGTATTCATCGCCGATGACTGTGCGTGGTCTCCGGCGAGGCGTTGCTCGAGGTGTTCACGGGCGGCCGGCCATTCGCTGCCGGTGATCGAGAACATCGCCGAATCGCGGAGGCGGCCGTCCTCGCCCGGAGCCCAGGACGGCGACCAGTTCGCAGTACGCCCTCGAAATGTGCGCCGACGGATTCGATCGCCGCCCGGCTCCGCGCGTTGCGAGCGTCCGTCTTCAGGTCGACGCGGGCGACGTTCCAGACCTCGAAGGCATGCCGGAACAGCAGGTACTTCGCCTCCGTGTTGATCCCGGTGCCTTGGGCTGAACCCGCCAGCCAGGTGAAGCCGACCTCGATGGCCCGCAGTCGTTCACCGTCCGGCCACAGCCGAGGATCCCAGAACGACGTGGCTCCGACGACGCGGCCGGTGTCGACGGCGATCTGCGCGTACGGCGCCAGCTTGCCGGTGGCCGCCCGCTCGAGTTGCGCATCGATGTAGCCGGCCGCTTCTGTTGCCGTGGGCACCCAAGTGAACGCGTACGACGCCCGGTCCTGGTCGCCCGCGGCGCCAAGATCCTCCGCATGCCGAGGGGAGAGCGGCTCCAGCCGGACGCGCTCGCCCTCGAGCACCGGGCCTTCCAGTACGAATCCCACTACACCCCTCCTGGCCGGGACGAGGTGTCATCGTCGCAGTCGGCCGGTGGCGTGGAGCTGGATTTACCACGATCCGGGACAGGGCCGGGAGGCAGCTTCCCGGCCCGGTCCCGGTCGACTAGTGGTGCTGCGGACGGCGGCGTGGACGCAGTGGCCGGCTGTGCGGGTCGGTGCGTCCGTGCTCGCGCCGGCTGAAGACGAACGGGCGCGACGGACGCTCCGCGGCCGGGTGAACAGTCGGCCGGGACAGCTGGATCGGCGCCTGCTCGAGATTGACGCGGATCGGGCGCTGGTGCCAGGGCGAGCGGGTCCGGACCACGACCAGGCGGAACCCGCCGTCGCGGCGCAGCCGGAGACCGATCGCGATGGTCGCGATGGCCGGCACCAGACCGGCCAGCAGCAGGCCGTTGCGGGCGCCCCAGTGTTGGGCGATGAAGCCGACCGTGGGTCCGCCGATCGCGCCGCCCCCGATGAACACCAGGTTGTAGATCCCGGACACGCGCCCGCGCAGGCCGTCCGGAGTGGTCAGTTGGACCATCGACTGCGCCGCCGTGAGGAACATCAGCGTCGCCATGCCCATCGCCGACAGCAGCGGGATGAAGGTCCACAGCGAGGGCTGGATCGAGGCGACCATCTCGGTGATGGCCAGGATCGACGCGATGCCGACCAGGTTCCGCAGTCGGGGAGTCCGGATCCGTCGGGCGGACAGCAACGCTCCGCTCAGCGCTCCCGCGGCCACCACGGAGTTCAGTACGCCGTACCCGGTCGCGCCGGTGTGGAAGACCCGGTCCGCGAAGGCGGTCAGCGTGACCGGCAGGCTGATCGTGAACATGCCGTAGATGCCGACCAGGGCGATCGCCCACCGGACTGCCGGCTCGTGGAAGGCGTACCTGACGCCATCGCGCAGGCCGTCCCGCATCCGCAGACCCGCGCTGGCTCGCCGCGCCGCGACCAGGCCTGGCATCTCGGACTCCCGCATCCGGAGCAGCGCGGAGATCGAACCGAAGAACGTCACCGCGTTGAGCGCGAAGGACCAGCCGGTACCGAGGGTGCCGAGCAGGATGCCGCCGAGTGCCGGCCCGATCAGGCTGCCCAGCTGGAACGTCGACGACACCATGCTGATCGCGTTGCGGACCCGGTCCTTGCCGACCAGTTCGGTGACGAACGACTGCCTGGTCGGATTGTCGACCGCGGTGGCCAGACCGAGGATGAAGGCCATCATGTAGACCTGCCAGACGTGCACCTGGCCGGTGAACGCGAGCACGGCCAGAGTGCCGGCCAGGCTCCCCATCGTGGCCTGGGTGACGAGCAGGATCTTCCGCTTCGGGAAGCGGTCGGCGATCACGCCGCCGTACAGGCCGAACAGGAGGGTGGGCAGGAACTGCAGCGCGGTGGTGATGCCGACCGCGGTGGCGCTGCCGGTCAGCGTGAGGACCAGCCAGTCCTGGGCGATGCGCTGGATCCAGCCGCCGGTCGAGCTGACCAGCAGTCCGCTGACCAGGAGGCGGAAGTTGCGGACCTGCAGAGCGCTGAAGGTGTCCCGGAATCCGGGCCGGCGCTGCGTGGCCGGGATCTCGCCGGAGGCGGGCTTCGAGGTGGTGCGGTGGGTGTGGAAGTCGGGGACGGAAGGGACAGTACCGGTGGCCCGGGTGGTCAAGAGTGTTCCTAAGCGACGTGGACTGGTCAGGGGAGGACATGTCTATCCTCAGGGTTCGGTACTGGATTTCGACAGCGAATTACTCCTATTAGTCTTATAGCGTCACGTAATGGGAGGGATGTCGATGTACGACCCGGACCAGCTCCGCACGTTCCTGGCGGTGGCGCAGTCGCTCAGCTTCACGCAGGCCGCGGAGAGGCTGGGTATCCGGCAGCCGACCGTGAGTCAACATGTCCGCAAACTCGAGGCGGCGGTTGGGCGACCACTGTTCCTGCGCGACACGCGGACAGTCACTCTGACCGCGGACGGCGAGGCGATGGCCGGGTTCGCCCGGACCATCCTGGCCGCGCACGAGGAGGCGGCCGGGTACTTCACCGGCTCGGAGTTGCGTGGCCGGCTGCGGTTCGGGGTCACCGACGACCTGGCGCTGACCCCGCTGCCGAAGATCCTGCGTGACTTCCGCCAGCTCTACCCGCGGATCGACCTCGAGCTGACCGTGGCCCAGAGCCCCAATCTGCTCCGCCGGGTCGAGTCCGGCCACCTCGACCTGGCGTACGTCAAGCACGGCGCCGGCGGTGGCTACGAGCCGAACGGACGCCTGGTACGCCGGGATCCCCTGGTCTGGGCCGGGATCGCGGGGACGCGGATCGCGCCGGACGGCCCGGTGCCACTCGTCGCGTACCAGGCGCCCAGCCTGAGCCGCTCTCTCGGTGTGCAGACGCTCGAACAGGCGGGCCGGACCTGCCGGATCACCTGCATCGTCCGCGGCGTGAACGGCGTCCTCGCGGCCGTCCGGGCCGGGCTGGGGCTCGCGATCTTCGCGCGGTCGCTGATGCCGGCGGACCTGGTCGAGCCGCCGCCGAGCGCCGGGCTGCCGGAGTTGCCGTCGATCGACCTGGTCCTGATCACCAACCCGCGCGCTTCCAAGGAACCGGCCGAGGCACTCACGGCCGCGATCCTCGGAAGCAACGCACCGCTGAAGCCGGACGCCGCCTAGTGCCTCAGGCGCGGTTGAACGTCACGTGCGTGACTCCGCTGGGCGAGGTGGTGGTCTCGATCTTGTAGTCCTTCTCGACGCCCTCCAGTCCGTCCCAGAGGCGTACGCCCCGGCCGAGCAGGACCGGCACCACCACGACGTGCATGTGGTCGATCAGCCGGGCAGCAAGGAAATCGCGGATCACGGTAGGCCCTCCGCCGATGCGCACGTCCTGGTCGCCGGCAGCCTTGCGGGCAGTCTCGAGCGCCTCGGCGGGTGAGGTGTCGAGGAAGTGGAACGTCGTACCGCCCTCCATCTCGATCGACGGTCGGGTGTGATGGGTGAGGACGAAGACCGGCGTGTGGAACGGCGGGTTGGGACCCCAGGCGCCCTTCCACTCGGGGTCCTCGTGCCATCCGGGGTGGCCCCACTTCCCGGCGCCCATGATCTCCGCGCCGATGCCCGGGTCGTGCCGCTGGACGAAGGCGTCGTCGACGCCCGCGCTGCCGCCCGCCTCCCACCACTGGGTGGCGAACATCCATTGGTGCAGCCTGTCCCCGGCGTGACCGAAGTGCGCATCGGGGCCTTGGTCCGCTCCGGTGCCGAAGCCGTCGAGTGAGATGGAGAAGTTGTGGACGCGGGCGAGTGACATGGCGGGTGGGTCCTTTCCGTCTCTCGGTCGAGCTCGGTCGGATCAGCTCGGTCTGTGCATCGATCATCGCGGTCCCACGTCATGACGTCGAATGCCAATATTGCGGCCTTTTCATAGATAAACTTGATCTATGCTCAACGTCACCCACCTCAAGGTGCTGGAGGCGGTCGCCCGTCACGGATCGGTGACCGGGGCCGCGAACGAACTGCACTACTCCCAGCCGTCGGTCAGCCACCACCTGGGCCGACTGGAAGCCGCCACCGGAGCCAAGCTCATCCAGCGAGTGGGCCGCGGGATCCGGCTCACCCCGGAAGGGGAACTTCTGGCCCAACGGGCGACAGAGATCCTGGGGCGACTGGACGCCGCGTCTGTCGAGCTGGAGGCGCGGGTCGGACTTCGGGCTGGGCGGGTACGACTGGCCGGTTTCCAAACGGTCCTCAGCACGCTGGTGCCGAGGGCAGCCACCGAACTGTCCCGAACCCACCCGGGCATCGAGTTGAATCTCGTCGACGCCCACCCGGCCGATGGGCTCGAGATGCTGCGGGCCGGGCATGTCGACGTCGCCTTGATCTTCCGGCACACCGGCACTCCGTTCGAGGAGGAAGGATTCCGGCTCACCCACCTGCTGGACGATCCCCTCTACCTCGTCAGTGACCAACCCGATCAGCGTCTCGAGGACCACCGTGACTCCGCCTGGGTCGGCGGGTGCGAGCACTGCCGAGCCGCCACGACGACGGCCTGCGAAGGCGCCGGCTTCTCACCACGCATCGCCTTCTCCTGCGACGACACCGTCGTCTCCCAGGCGGTGGTAGCCGCCGGCATGGGGGTTGCCATCCTCAACGGACTCGCACTGGAGGCACACCAGGCTCCGGGCATCCACGCCACACCGATCGCCGGCTTCGCCCGCTCGATCTACGCCGCCACGTACGGCGACCCGCCAGACCCGCCCGCCACGACCGCGCTGATCGAGATCCTGTCCTCGCTGCCTTAGGTGAGGGCGTCGCCGCGGATCATCAGCGTGATGACGCTGACCGCGGCGACCGCGATCGTGACCAGGAACGGCGCGTTCCGCCACAACAGGATCACAGCCAGCAGTCCCGCGACCACGACCAGCGCGATCCACCCGACCACCCCGACCGGACCGGCGGGCGCGATCACGAGCAGCCCGGTCGCCAACGCGAGCGGCAGGGGCGCGAGCAGTCGCGCGTAGCGCCCGAGTCGTTGCGGCCAGCCCCTGACTCCGGTCGCCAGATCGTCCGCCATATCAGGTACGACGTTTGCCAAATGGGCACCGACGCCGAGAAGCGCGGTCGCGACAGTTGCCCACCAGGGTGCCCAGGTGCCCGCCGTGCCGAGCGTCACGAACGACGGCAGTGCGCCGAACGCGACGGCGTACGGGAGCCAGGAGATCGCGGTGGACTTGAGACCGAGGTTGTACGCCCAGGCGCAGGCGACGAAGAGCAAATGCATCAGGCCGGCCGCGATGCCGTTGGCCAGCGACACCGGGATCGTGACGACCAGCGCGATGCCCGCGGCCACCTCGAGGGTCCGGCGACTCACCAGTCCGCGCACCACAGGCTTGTCCTGGCGGTTAACAATGGTGTCGCGGGCGGCATCAATCGCGTCATTGCTCCAGCCGATCGAGAGGTGGCCGGTGAGGATCGTTGCGGCGACGAGGAGACAACCGGCCGGATTCCGCCCGGCCGACCAGGCGGTGGCGGTGACGAACGCGGTGACGGCGATGGTCGGACCGGGATGGCAGGCAAGCGCCAGACCTCGCACCGTCCGCAGAACGCTCACGCACGTAACGATGCCACGATGACGCGGATCGCAGCCGTCCGGCCCGCGTTGCCGCCGTACCGCTATCCGCAGGCGGAGCTGACCGACGCCTTCGCCTCGATCTGCCTCCCGGACGGCCGGGGTACGGCGTTGCTGCGGCGGCTGCACGCGAATGCGGGAGTGTCGTTCCGGCATCTCGCGTTGCCGCTGGAGCAGTACGGCGTACTGAAGGACTTCGGCGAGGCGAACGACGCGTGGATCGCGGCGGCCGTGGATCTTGGCGCGGAGGCGGTCGCGGGAGCAGTGAAGGACGCGGGGCTGACGTTGGACGACGTGGACGTGCTGATGTTCACGACCGTGACCGGCGTGGCGGCGCCGTCGATCGACGCGCGGGTCGCGTTGCGGCTGGGGCTGCGGGAGGACGTGAAGCGGCTGCCGCTGTTCGGGCTCGGCTGTGTGGGTGGGGCGGCCGGGATCGCCCGTTTGCATGACTATTTGAAGGCTTGGCCCACGCATGTCGCCGTACTGCTGTCAGTGGAGTTGTGTTCGCTGACGTTGCAGCGGGAGGACGCCTCCCTGCCGAACCTCGTCGGTGGGGCGCTGTTCGGGGACGGCGCGGCGGCCGTGGTGTTGACCGGGTCGGAGCATCCGGCGGCGTCCGGGCCGTCCGTGGTGGCGACGCGGAGCAGGTTGTATCCGGACTCCGAGCGAGTGATGGGCTGGGACGTCGGGGCCAGTGGGTTCCGGATCGTGCTCGGCGCGGACGTGCCTGAGGTCGTCCGGCAGTACCTCGGTGATGATGTGCGCGGCTTCCTCGGGGACCACGGGCTGACGGTGCCGGACGTCGGGACGTGGGTCAGCCACCCGGGCGGGCCGAAGGTGCTGGAGGCGGTGTCCGAGACGCTCGACCTGCGGCCGGGTGCTCTGGACCTGACCTGGAAATCGCTCGATGCGGTCGGCAACTTGTCGTCATCGTCGGTGTTGCACGTGCTCGGTGACACGCTGCGGCTGGATCCTTCTCCACAGGGCCCCGGGTTGTTGCTCGCGATGGGGCCCGGGTTCTGTTCTGAGCTCGTCCTGCTGGAGTGGTGATGTACACCTTCTACGTCGTCTTCGTGTTGCTGGTCGCCGCCGAGCGGCTGGTGGAGCTGGTCGTGTCGGTGCGGAACGCGCGCTGGAGCTTCGCGCAGGGCGGAGTGGAGTACGGGCGCGCGCACTATCCGTACATGGTCGCGCTGCACACGGCGCTGCTCGGCGGGTGCCTGGCCGAGGGGGCGCACCGGCCGTTCATCCCATGGCTGGGGTGGACGATGGTCGTGGTGGTGCTGTTGTCGCAAGGGCTGCGGTGGTGGTGCATCACGGTGCTCGGTCATCAGTGGAACACCCGGGTGATCGTCGTACCAGGGCTGCATTTGGTTGCCCGCGGCCCGTATCGGTGGATCCGGCACCCGAACTACGTGGCGGTGGTTGCCGAGGGCATCGCGCTGCCGCTGGTCCACACGGCCTGGCTGACGGCGGTGGTCTTCACGGTGCTGAACATCCCGCTGCTCGCGATCCGGATCCGCTCCGAAGAGGCCGCCCTGAACTCCAACTTGGTCAAGTGATCGATCTCCTCGTCGCCGGTTGCGGTCCCGCCGGGGCGGCGACGGCGATCCGTGCCGCGCTGGCCGGTCTGTCCGTGGTGGTCGTCGAGCCACGTGCCGTACCGATCGACAAGGCGTGCGGGGAGGGCATCGCCCACAGTGCTGCTTCGTATCTGTCCCGCCTCGGAGTCGAGCTGGACGGCCGGCCGTTCTACGGCATTCGGTATCTCGACGGACAGCACCAGGTCGACGCCCGCTTCCACGCGGGCCCCGGGCTCGGCGTACGCCGTACGACGCTGCACGAGGCTCTCATGAAGCGAGTGGCCGACCTGGGCATTCCCGTGGTCCAGACTCGCGTCGGCACCATCACCCAGAACATCACCTCGGTCACCGCCGCCGGCCACACCGCCCGCTACCTAGCCGCCGCCGACGGCCTCCACTCACCCATCCGCCGCCAACTGGACCTCGGTTCGACCTCTGTGGGAGATGTTCGCCGCGGACTGCGCAGGCACTTTCACGTTTCACCGTGGACTGATCTGGTGGAGGTGTACTGGTCGCGTCTGGGGGAGGCCTACGTGACACCGGTCGCGGCCGACTTGGTCGGCGTCGCCGTCCTCACCTCCGCCCGCGGCACCTTCGACTCTCACCTCAGCGCCTTCCTTGCCCTCCAACGACGGCTGACAGGTGCCTGCCCCGCAAACGACGTCATGGGTGCCGGCCCGCTCCGCCAAAGAGTCCGCGGCCGCGTCGCCGGTCGCGTCCTGCTCGTGGGCGACGCAGCCGGGTACGTCGACGCGCTCACCGGCGAGGGAATCGCGGTCGCCCTGCGCACCTCGGCGGAACTGGTGGACTGTGTTCTCAAGGACCGGCCCGAGGACTACGAAGCGGCCTGGCGCCGGGTCTCCTGGGAGTGCCGCCTGCTCACCGGCTCGTTGCTCTGGGCCCGGAACAGATCGTTGCTCGCTCCCCGCATCGTTCCCGCCGCGGCGCTGCTTCCCGGTGTCTACGCGCACATCGTGAACCGGTTGTCCTAGTGTCCCGAACCTCCGACTCAGGACACTGAGCAAGATGTGTGGCCCGGCGATCGCTCAGACAACCGCCGGGCCCCACGATGGCCCGAGCTTCCTGGTGAAAAGCTCGGACCCGGCCTTTCCAGCCGCCTGGTGAACGGCTGGACCGGCTGCTGAGTACGACTCAACCAGCCGGATGTTGCCCAACCATTGCCAGAATATGAAGCCTTGTTACACAGGGATGTGGCGAACCTCTCAGTGCTTTCGGGAACTCAGTGCTCGGTCCGTACGGCCGCGATCTGCAACTGCAGTGCCAGGCGTTCGCGCGGATCTGAGAGATCCAGCTCCGCGATCTCGCCGATCCGCTTCATCCGGTGCCGCAAGGTGTTCGTGTGCAGGTGCAGCTGCCGCGCCGCGCGCTGCGGCTGACCCGGGTACTCGAGCCAGGCCTGCAACGTCTCCACGAATCCGGTGCTGTGCTCGATGTCGTGCCGCAGCAGTGTCGCGAGCGGTCCGTCCATCTTGGTCGTGTCCAGCGAGGTGACGGCTCGGTGAACAGTCAGCACATGCCACGCCTCTTCCACCCGCAACGCCGGTCCGGGCGCGAGTCCCCGTCGTACCAGGCCGAGCAGCTCGACCGCCTCGGCCCGTGAGCTCGGCAGGTCGGCCGGACCACGGGCTGGGCCGCCTGCTGCGGCGACAGTGCCGGGCGTGGCCTTCGCCTGATCGGTCACCAGCTTGCTCAGCCAGGTCCACGACCCCGGTCCGTCGTTGTCGGTGACGACGGCGAGCACTGTGCCGTCCAGGTCGGCCAACTGCGGCTCGCTCCACCCATACCGACGACCGGTCGACTCCCACAGGTCGAGCTGCTGCGGTACGTCGTACCCGTCGGGCGACCCGAGTGCGACAACCCGCCAGGGCTGCGGTGGCAGCCGTACGTCGACCGGATTGTCGGGGGAGAACTGCCGGAGGATGGTCCGCAGCCTGTCGATGGCACTCCGTCGCGCGACATCAGCCTGAGCGCGCAGTCGCAGCAGATGCAGGGCCAGCACCGAGGCAGCGTTGCTCAGCTCGGTGGTGACCTCCTCACTCACCGGACCGTCCACCACAGCCCAGATCGACCCCAGCCACTCGCCACCGGCCCGCACGGGTACGACGAGACGCGGGCGGATGCCGTTCGGTCCGTCGGGCACCAGGAACGGTTCGCTGGAGCGCGCCAGCCGGCGGAAGATGCCTCGAGCCCGGAAGTGTGCGATCACCTCGGCCGGGACACGGCGGCCGACGATGGTGGAGACCCGGGTGGGGTCGGTGAAGTCCTGCCCGGAGGAGTACGCCAGCACGCGCGACTGGTTGTCCTCGATGGTCACAGGCGCGTCCACGATCGCCGCAGCGGCGTCTGCCAGTGCGAAGAGCTCCTGATGTACTCCGGCGTCCCCAGCGGCGGGGGAGTCGGGCGCAGCGGCTCTGTCGATCACACCGCGGAGCAGCCACACCACGTGCGCCCAGGTCACGCTCGGCTGCAGTGCGACGAGCGTGAGCTGCCACCGCTCGGCAGCCGCGACCACGGCGGGTTGGTGGGCGAGCGTCGTACGCACGACGATGCCAGAGGCGTTACCGGCCGCGCACCGCTCGATCAGCTCGACGGCGTCCTCCGCGTCGCGCAGGCCGAGGCCTAGCACCAGGTCACCGGGCTGACCGGTCGCCGGCTCCTGCGGATCGGCCAGGAAGACATCCCGGACCTCTCCGTCACCCTTGCCGGTGACCACCACCTCGAACAGGGCTGGTCCGACGGCGACGACGAGGTCAGGCGCGGTGATCATGAGGTTATTGTGCTCTGCGCACAGTCATTTGTCCCGTCTGTGGTGTGATCGCACCATGACAGCGGAGGGTTGACGACGCACCATCGATACATGGTCGCTGCTGGTTCTGCTGCTGGTGTCATTCACACCGTTCCCGATCGCGTCGCTGTCGTCGGCGCGGGCATGGTCGGACTCGCCACCGCCTGGTTCCTCCAGGAAGCCGGCGTCGAGGTCACCGTGCTCGATCGCGAGGGCGTCGCCGCGGGTGCCTCCTGGGGCAACGCCGGCTGGCTCACGCCCGGCCTGGCCACCCCGTTGCCGGAGCCGGCCGTCCTCAAGTACGGCGTCCGCGCGGTGCTGAGCCCGTCCTCACCGGTGTACGTACCGCCGACGGCGAGCCCGCGGCTCCTCAATTTCCTCACCCGCTTCGCTCGCAACAGCACCGCCGGACGGTGGAAGACCGCGATGGAGTCGCTGGTCCCGATCAACCGGCAGGCCCTGAACGCCTTCGACCTGCTCGGCAAGGCCGGCGTCGAGGCGGAGACGTACGAGGCCAAGTCGTTCCTGGCCGCGTACCGGACCGAGGCCGAGCGCAGCGTGCTGCTCGAGGAGATCGAGCAGATCCACGCCGCCGGTCAGGGCATCGAGTTCGAGGCGATCACCGGTGACGACGCCCGCGAGATCGAGCCGTCGCTGTCCGACGAGATCGGCGCCGCGATCCGGCTGCACGGGCAGCGCTTCATCAACCCGGGCGAGTACGTCCAGCTACTGGCCGACTCGGTCACGGCGCGAGGCGGCCAGATCATCAGCGGCGTCGTGGTGAAGGACATCGTGGACGAGATCCGCGGCGTACGGCTCATCACCGGCGACGGCGAGACCGACCCGTTCGACGCCGTGGTGATGGCGACCGGCGCGTGGCTGAACGACCTGGCCCGGGACTTCGGCGTACGCACCGTCGTGCAGGCGGGGCGTGGCTACAGCTTCAGCGTGCCGATCGCCCATGTGCCGGCCGGTCCGATGTACTTCCCGGCGCAGCGCATCGCCTGTACGCCGCTGGGCGACCGGCTGCGCGTGGCCGGGATGATGGAGTTCCGCAAGCCGGAGGCGAAGCTCGACCCGCGCCGGATCGACGCCATCGTCGAGGCGGCCCGTCCGCTGCTGCGCGACGCCGACCTGGATGCCCGCACCTTCGAGTGGGTCGGCCCGCGCCCCTGCACGCCGGACGGTCTGCCGCTGATCGGTGCGACCGCGTCACCGCGCGTCTTCGCCGCCGGCGGACACGGCATGTGGGGCATCACGCTCGGTCCGATCACCGGTCAGCTGCTGGCCGAGACCATCACCACCGGCCGCACCCCGGACGAACTGCGTCCCTTCAACCCGCTCCGCTGAGGAGCGACGTCGCGAGAGGGCGATCACCGGTTCTCGGCATCGCCCACCCCGGCTGACCGACGCCTCGGCACCAGGTGACCCTCCCGGACGGCAGACCACCCCGTCCACGAGCTCCACTGCCGGTCACCTCCGCCGCCCCGGTCAGCCCCAAGAGCGGGCCCTGGCTGAGATTCCCCTGCCCAGGGCCCGCTCTTCGTTTTCTGTCGGTCCTGCGTGTCAAAGTGTTCTCCTCGACGACGAGGAGGGCCTCTCATGGTGCTGCGTTGGTACACGGTGGTGGTCGATTGTCACGACGTACGCAAGCAGGCCGCCTGGTGGGCGGAGGCGCTCGCCTGGAAGACGATCTACGACACCGACACCGAGTGCGTGAACATCCCCGGCTGGGTGGACGAGGACGCCATGAGCAACACCCCGTGGGAGCGGATCGGGCCGGGCATGGTGTTCGTCCCCGTGCCAGAGGGCAAGACGGTGAAGAATCGCCTGCACCTCGACCTCGCGCCTCACACGAGCCAGGACCGCGATGCCGAGATCGCCCGCCTGGAAGCCCTTGGCGCCAGTCGCGTCAATGTCGGCCAGCCCGACGAGCCCAGCTGGACGGTCCTCGCCGATCCCGAAGGCAACGAGTTCTGTGTCCTCAGCTCCCGCGACTTCTGAGCCCCGCGGCTAGTGGACTCGGCTGCGTACTCCGGAGCCCAGGAGTGCGCCGAGGCCGATCGCTCCGATGCCGCCGATCAGAAGTCTCGGCCCCACCAGTAGCCCAGCACCGGGGCCACCGCCGCGAGCGCACCGAGAGCAACCGCCGAGCCACGCATGGCTGGATTCTCGCGGCCGAGCGGACCCCTCGACCGGCCGTTGCAGCAACCGGCCGCCAGATGGTTGCCGAACGGCCGCCCACGGAGCACCATCGGCTGAACGCACGACGAGGTGAGAGGCAGCCCGGATGTCCGACGATCGCCCTGCAAGTCCGGACCGCGGTTCGACGAGCGGCTCGTGGCAGTACACCCAGGAGCCTGTCCCACCCGGAGGCGGCAGCGACCTCCACACGTTCGAACTCAACCAACCCACCACCCCGCAGCCCACCAACCCTCAGCGTGCAGCGCCGAACCCCGGCCCCAGGGCTGGTGCAGATCCCCGGAGGCAGTCGTTCACGCAGTCTTCGACCGACTCGACCCTGAGGCGGCTGGCGGTCGTGGCCCGGATCCTCTGGCTCTCGGCAGGTGGTGCGTTGTGTGTCGCCGCGATCGTCGGACTCTTCGTCGGCGTAGGCGAAGCCGAGTTGCTGATCGTGCTCGCGGGTGGGGTCGTGCTCGCGATCATGCCGGCGGTCGTGGATCGGATCCGCTCGATGAAGGCGGGCCACTTCGAGATCCAGCTGATCGAGCAGATCGCCGACAACGCGCGCAAGAGTGCGGAGATGCTGCGACGACTCGGAATGGAGCACGAGCTCGACGCCTACGCGACGATCTACACCGAGATGCGTGGCGCTGAACTGACCGAGGTCCGGGGCGCGATGCTCGACCGGATCGTGCAGCGGGTGTCGAACGCGTCCGCGGTCGAGAAGTTCGACCGGGGCGAGGTGAAGGACATGTTCACGCTGGGCTCGCCGATCGTCCGCGTGCTGGCCCTCGGACTCATGGAGGGCGATCTGTCACTGATCGACAGCGAGGTACTGGTCGAGGCCCTCAAACGACCGCTGACCGGGAACGAGCACTACCACGCGCTGAAGCTGGTGCTGGGCGGTTGGGGCCATTTCTCGGCCGCCGAACGCGCCAAGCTGAAGGACGCGATCGACTCCAACCAGCAGATCCAGTACGGGCCGGGACGGCGCGAGCTGGCAGAAAGAATCCGGAAGCTCTGAGCGAGCTCCCGGATTCTTTGAACTGTTTGAATCAGTGCGTGTGCGGTTCCGTGCCGTGCTCCGCCTCGTGGGCAGCGATCTGGGCCCGGACCTCTTCCATGTCGACCGCACGCAGCTGGCCGATCAGGTCTTCCAGGTTGGCGGCCGGAAGCGCGCCGGGCTGGGAGTACAGGACGACGCCGTCACGCACGGCCATCAGGGTCGGGATCGACCTGATGTCGAACGCTTGAGCCAGCTCGACCTGCGCTTCCGTGTCGACCTTGCCGAACGTGACGTCCGTGTGCTGCTCGGACGACTTCTCGAACACGGGACCGAACATCTTGCACGGGCCACACCACTCTGCCCAGAAATCAACCAGGATCAGGCCGTCGCTACCGACCACCTCGTTGAAGTTGTCCTGGGTCAGCTCGACCGTTGCCACTACGACCTCCGAAATTAGACGACTACGAGTCCTTCAACACCGCCCCGCCTCGCAGTGTTCCCGGGCAGTACGGCATACCAGGTGAGTGACCTCGTACGCCGTACGGATTGCCCGCTATGCGGATGCCGGACTGTGACCTGGGACACGCCGAATCAGATCGGAATGTCCACGAAGGGTGACGCGTAGTCCTTGACCTCGTCCAGGATCGACGCGGCGGCCTCCGGTGTGAGGTCGGCCCGCTCCCGCTCGGCGACGACCATCTGCTGCAGCAGCCGGGTCTCGCCGGCCGTGGCCAGGCCGGTGATCTCCGGGTGGCCGTTCAGCAGCCAGGCGGTCGCAGCCGTGATGTAGCGCTGCTCGTCGAACGGCCGGTACCAGGTGTCGTACGACTTCTCCTCGCCCTCACGCCAGTTGCGCCGGGCAATCATCTTGATCGTCATCAGCGCCGCGTCGGAGGCCTTGATCGCCTCCACCAGCGCCGCATAGTCGGCCGCGTACTGCGGGTCCGTCGAGAGGCGATAGTTGAGAGGTGTGAGAACGCTGTCGAAGTCGAACCGGCGCAGGCCCTCGGTGTGCACCGACGGCGCCTGGGCGGTGTGGCCGGTGATGCCGATGGCCCGGACCATGCCCTCGTCCTTGGCGCGGATCGCCGCCTCCAGCGAGCCACCCTTCCCGGTGACGAGATCGAGGTTCTCCAGATCGCAGACGGCGTGCATCTGGATCAGATCGACATGGTCGGTCTGCAGTCGCTCCAGCGACCGGTTGATCTCGCTCCAGGCCTCCTCGAAGGTGCGGCGGCCGGTCTTGGTGGCGAGGAAGATGCGGTCGCGGATCTCCGGCATCCGCGGGCCGAGCCGCAGCTCGGCGTCACCGTAGTCCGCGGCGACGTCGAAGTGGTTGAGGCCGGCGTCCAGGGCCTCCTGGATCGAGGCGTCGGCTCGATCCTGGTCGACCCCGCCGAGCGAGGCCGCGCCGTAGATGAGCACCGAGCTCTCGTGCCCGAGTCTGCCCAGTCGGCGTGTTTCCATCCTGGTCCTCCAGGGGTAGCAGGGATACATCGGACCCTATGCCCGGAGTATGCCGTTTTGACCCCTCGCCACGGGAGAGTTTTCCACAGGCTGGACCCACTGATCAGTTACTATCTGTGATCACTTGTCCTGTTCTTTACCATGTTGTTCGCACGGATCTTCGAACCTGTCCGCGGCGTGTGGCATGGTGTGCGCTGCCCGATCGACCGGAACGGGCATGAGAGAGGAGCTATGACGACGGTGCCGAAGGTGTCACTCTTTTCCGATGAGTGTGACACTGCCCGCGAGTTGGGTAACAGTATGACTGCGGGGAGCGATGGAGCATCCGGATCCTGGTCTCAGGTCTCCCGGACGACAGTCGCTTGCCGTATTCTCCCGGCTACTGTCCGCGTAACTGCTGTCTGAGGGGCGGGTAGCGATGAGTTGGTGGCGAACGTTGCTGAATCTGCCGCCAAGAGGTGAGCATTGGTCGGACCAGCGGCGTACGAAGAAGCCGGGCAAGGGACGGCCGCAGAACACCGCACCGGAGTGGTGGGACCACCCGGATGGTCCGGTGTCACCCACCCCTCGCCAGGCACAGGGCGTAGCGGCGCAGTACTCGACTCCGCAGCAGGCTCCGCCGCCGGCCGGCGGTGTGATGGCACCACCGCGTCGTCCCTCCTCTCGTCCGTCTGAGCCTTCGCAACCGGGACAGCGCCCACCCGAACGTTTGAAACAGCGATCGTCTCATGGTGCGCATACCCCACCGGTCCCGGGCCGTGAGGTGTACGAGCCCGGCCAGGCGCCATGGTCGACCGAGTCCGAGTCGTCGTTCTCCACGTGGGCCCGCCGGTTCTTCCGCGGCCTGGTGGTCGTCGTACTGCTGCTGGCTGCCATCAGTGGCGTTCGTTCGTGGATCAGTCCGAACCGGGCGCCCGAGACGGTGGTCAGCGGGCAGAGCAACTTCCCGTCCGACGAGGCCCGCGCGGTCGCGACTCGCTACGCCGTGTCATACCTGAACTGGGACGAGGAGGAACCGGATGCGCGGCCGGCCCAGATCGGGCTTGACCTGGCCGCCGGTCTGGACAGTCGCGCCGGCTGGAACGGCCGCGGCAAGCAGACCGCGGACCGTGCCTACCCGGGCGAGGTCACGGTCGACTCCGGTGGCGTTACCGCAGTGGTCGACGTACGAGTGGAAGTTCGTCCGTATGTGAAGAAGGGGAAGGTGTGGACCGCGGGGGCGGCCACGTGGGAGCGGCTGTCCGTTCCGGTTGCCCGGACCGCATCGCGAGTGGTGGCCAGTGGGCCGCCGACGTTCGTGCCGGATGTGCGCGTGCCGCTGCCGGACAACATGCCCGAGGCCAGCGCTCCGGACGACGACCTGACCGCGGCCACGCTGAAGGATGCCGAGGCCTTCTTCGGCGCGTACGCGGAGTCGGACAACAAGGTGTCGGCGGTGACCGCGCCAGGCTCCACCATCCGTAGCCTGAACGGCGCAGTGAAGTTCGGTGAGCTGAAGGATTGGCAGGTCTATACCGGTAACGACGACGAGCGGCGGGCGACCGCTGCCGTCACCTGGGACGGGGCGGGTGACACCACCCTCGACCAGACGTACACGCTCACGTTGAGGCGTACTGTCGCCACGGACGGAGCACAACGATGGCAAGTGGCTGCCGTCGGATGAATCCAGCGACAGGCCATCGGATCACCAAGGCAACAAGGGAGACACCGCAATGACGACTCACGAACTGGCCGCGAGCGTGGTGCAGCTCGCCGCGCCCCTGGCCGATCCCAATGTCCCCACGGGTGCGGACTTCAAGGACTGGGTGCTGGTCATCGCGGGGAACATCTTCATCGCCATCCTCGTGCTGCGGGCTATCGGGCACTACTTCAAGCGCGAGTGGGGCGAGCTGTTCGGGCACATTGCGGCCGGGGTCCTGGTCGGCGGGCTGATCTACGCCAACAACCAGACCATCAATGTGCTGAAGGGCTTTTGGGGATTGCTGTCCGGAGGTAGCTGAATGCGCGTCGGCCGTACCCTGACCCACCACTTCGAGATCGAGACCCGGCAGTACGACCTGCTCGGCATCGACCTGGGAGAAGGCGCCCGGCGACGGATGATCATCTTCGGAGCGGTCATCATCGTTCTCTGGGTCGCACTGCTCATCCCGTTCATCGGGGTGCCGAAGAAGCCCACCGTCAGCCTGTACGTCGTTCCGCCGTTCGTGATCACCGCGTTCGGCTGGCGCCCCGGTAAGTTCCACGAACGCCGCCGCCGCGTGACCGAGTGGGCGCTGGCCGTCCGCTACGCGTTGCGCGCCCACCGCCCGATCATCGGTCTCGGCGCCCGGGCCGCCGACAAGACGGAGTACTTGCCATGGCGTGAGCGCGTCGCGACCCAGAAGGTGGCCAACCTGGCGAAGGCCAGAGTGACGCCGGAGTGGGACCGCGAGGTCGTGGTGGAGCTGGACCCGATGGTCCGCGCGGGTGCGGACATCACTGTGAACCAGCGTGCCCGATTGCTCGGGGCGGACCACGTGCAACGGGTCAGTCGCAGGAACTCGTCAGGGAAGGGCCAACGATGAAGATCGCTGACAAACTCCTGAACCTGGTCGGCGTCGGCCGCGAGCGTGGTCTACCGCCGCCTCGCCTGGTGGCCATCGCCGACGGCCTGCTGGTGACCGAGCGCAGTGCGGAGGCGTGGTTCCTGATCTCGGTGGCGAACACCGACCTGGCCACCGAGGCAGAGCAGGACGCCGCCTTGGACGCTGCGGTCAGCGCCGCTGCGACCATCCTGGGTGACCGGCTCAGCCACCTGAAGGTGGTCTGGGGCCGCTCCACGGGCCAGGACTACATCGACTCCATGGCCGGCCACTACCGGCTCGGCGACCACGAGGCCTGGGCGCAGACGCGCGCCGACCGCATCGACGAGATGCGGATGCCTGAGCGGTACGTCGCTCTGGGCGTCCACCTCAGCGACCGCGACCCGCGGGCGACCGCGCAGGTGCGCGGTTCGATCAGCGACGCCCTCGGTACGACGTCCTGGCGGGTCAGCGCCCGTGAGCTCGCGCACCTGGACGATCGGGTCCGCAAGCTCGCCCGGCAGCTCGGTTCCACCGTCTGGCGGGCGCACACCGCGCCGGCCGAGGTGATCTCCTGGCTGGTCAGCCGCGAGATGCACCGCGGAGCCGTCGCCGCGCCCCGCCGCGGTCTGATCACCGGTGCCGCGCTTGCCCGGCTCACCTCCGGTCGAGTCGTGCCGTACACCGATCACCTGCGCATCTACGACACCCGCGGGCAGATCGCGGCGTACACGACCGTGCTGGCGATGACGGACTTCCCCGAGGAGCTCGAGACGCCGGGTGCGGGGGAGTGGTTGCGCACGCTGTCCGAGATCAAGGCGATCGACGACGACGGTGACGAGATCGACGTCACCGTCGAGGCGTCCGTCCGGTTCCGGGTGCTGACCAAGAAGACCGCGCGGAGCCTGGTCGACGAGACGCGCAAGAGCGCCAAGGAACAGCGCCGGTCCGCCGCGAAGGGCACTGCGGAGGAGACCGCGGACGAGATCGTCGAGACCGAACGCATCATGCGGGAGGTGAAGCGAGACATCAACCGCAGTGGCCTGACCCTGGTCGAGGACCACCCTCGCCTGCTGGTCAGCGCGGACACCCGCGAGGACCTCGAGGCGTACGTCGACGCCGTCATCGCGCACTACGCCGACCGCGGTATCACCGTGGCCCCGGGCGCGGACGAGCAGCGCGACCTGTGGCTGGAATCCTTGCCAGGCGACCAGTTGCGCGTCCCCGACCTCGGACATGTGCGTGAATCGACCGCCTTCTTCGGCTCCTGGTTCTGGGGCGGTGCGTCGATCGGTGACGCCACTGGTCCTGCCATCGGCTATCTGACCGGGTCGACGCCCGGTCTGGTGCGTTTCGACGCGGCCGCGGGTTCTGCTCTCGGTGACGCGACGACGACGCTGTTCCTGGGCCGGTCCGGTCGAGGCAAGACCACCGCCGCCATGATGGGTGGTCTCGACTCCGCCTTCGCCGGTGCCTGGGTGCCACTGCTCGACCTGAAGGGCGACGCGGCCGGCGTGTCCGCAGTCGCCGCGGAGTACGGCGTACCGACTGCTGTCATCGAGATCACGGCACAGTTCTCCGGTGCTGCGGACCTGCTGCGCGTGCTGCCCGTCGACGACGCATTGCTGCAGGCTCCGTCTCAGCTGATGTTGTTGCTGCCGCCGCATCTGCGTGGTGCGGCCGAGGCTCCGGTCGTTGCTGCGACCCGTGCGGAGATCCAGTCGCCCGATCCCTCGTCATGGGGTGTCATCCAGCGCCTGTGCAACTCCGAGTCGGAGACGACGCGGACCGTTGGCTTTGCGTTGCGTGACTTGGTGGAGACCGGCCTTGGTTCAGTCGTCGCCGGTCCGCCGTCCGGTCTGTCGTCCCTGACGACGAACCCTGGTCTCTGGGTCGTTCAGATGCCCGGCCTCACGCTGCCCTCACCGGAGTCGGCGCCGGAGTCCTGGTCCCCGATCGAACGTGTCGGTATGGCGTGTCTGCGCGGTTGCCTGGCGTGGATGGTCCGGACGACCGGCCGTCGCGAGTTCCGCGGCCGGTCCAAGGTCGTCATCGTGCCTGAGGTTCACCTGCTCACGAAGACCCCTGACGGCGCGTCCTTCCTGGACTACATCGCCCGTGTCGGCCGTGCGCTCGGCGCGTCCCTGGTGCTGGACACCCAGGACCCCGCGTCGATCCTGAAGCTTCCGGGTCTGGTCGAGCAGATCACCACGCTGTTCGCCTTCAGCCTGCGTTCCCGCGAGCAGGTCGACTCGCTGCTCGAGCTACTCGGTCGCCCGCAGACACCGCCGTACCAGACGCTCGTCCGCGGCATCAACACCGCCGCCAACGGCAAGAGCATCCGCCACGGCCACTGCATCATGCGCGACCGCTGGGACGAGGTAGCCACCGTCCAGATCGACATCCCCAGCGAACGCGTGGCCGCCCTCCTCCGCACCACCCCCGAGTCCGAACACGACGTCCAGCCGGCCCAGCCCGTCATCGTGGCGTATGAGCCCGAAGACCCCTTCGCCGAAGACGAAGAAGAGACCTTCGAACCAGCCGCCACCGCCACAGCCCAAGCCGACGCCCACACTCACCTCGCCGACGAGCCGGCTGCCCCCACCGAGCCGCGCCCGGCCCAACAGCCGGCCCCGGCCTACTCTCCCAACGGCTCACCGGACCCGGCCTACACACCCGCGGCCCACACCCACAACGGCTCAGCCCACCCTGCAACGCCCCCCGGGCACGCGCCAAACGGCTCAGCCTCAGCCGACCCCACATACACACCAAACGGCTCAGCGGGCCCTGAGTACACACAAAACGGCTCAGCCGACTCCGCGTACGCACCAAACGGCTCGGCCGGTCCTGAGTACACACAGAACGGCTCGGCCGACCCGGCCCCCGCACCAGAGGCACCACCTGCCTCCACGTCGGCATCAACCGAGCCCAACCAATCAGCCCCGGCCTCAACCGGCCACCCCCCGATGGCGCCAGCCGAGCCCCAGCACACCTCAGCCGACCCATCCACCGCCTCCCAGCCAGTAGCCCAGCAAAACGGCCACCCGCCCACCTCCAACGGCCACGACCACCACCACCCCACCCGGTACGAATCCCCCATCGGCCCCGACGAGGTCTACGACCAAGAGGCAGACGAAGCCGCCTACAACGAGGCCATGTACCAACCCGCCCCCAACGGCACCTCCGACAACGACCCCCAGCGATCCCCCTCCGGCAACAAGGAGCACGTCGCATGAAATGGCAGCGCCGAGCCCGCACGGCGCTAACCGTCCTCGCCATCTCCCTGATCGTCACCAGCCAGGTCGCGCTCGCGGCCGACCCCAAGCCGGGCCCCACCAACCCCGCAGGATTCGGTGACCTGCTCCCGACGCCTGACCTGACGCACGGCGACACGAGGACGCTGTTCGAGCAGTACGGTCCGATGACGTACGGACTGGACTTCGAGACCAGCATCCGCGACCCTCTGCAGGCGGTCTTCAACGGCTACGCCTACATGGTGATGATGTACATCATCGCCATCACCCGTGCGGCGATCTCGGTCGGCTGGTGGCTGTTCTCGTTCACCGATGTCAAGCCGCTGACCGACGCCACCGCGACGACGATCGGGGCCTCGAGCAATCAACTCGTCGGTTGGTTGCTTCCTTCGGCGCTCGCCTTCGGTGCCGTCGCGGCTTATACGCAACGCAGGGCGAGCGGCAGCGCGATGGGCCAGCTGGTCTGGGTGCTGGTCGCCGGCGTGCTGAGCGTCAGTTTCGCGGTGGCGCCGGCGATGTGGCTGCGCGGAATCGACGGAGCCCGCCAACTGGGCGCGGCAACCATCATGACGAGCTCTGCCGACGCGATGGGGCCGACGATGCAGAGCCCGATACCTTGGCCCGAGCCCGGCTTCACCGGGCCTCCGAAAGACACCCTGCTGAGAAAGTCCGCAGACGCCACGTGGCGCGGTTTTGCCGTGACACCGTGGTGCATTGCGGAATTCGGGTCGGTGGAGGCCTGCGGCCGGTACGGGAAAGGCATGCTCGACGCGGGCACGGATGGGGACGCGCGCTCGAAGTACATCGATTCCGTCATCAAGCCGGCCGAAGGCGGCGATGACGCCGCGACGGTGAAATGGGTCAAGGGCGAGAACCCGTTCGGGCGAATTTCGGTGGTCATGCTCGCCGCGATTGCGGCGACGTTGTTCGCATTCCTGACCATCTCGTTGGCATTCACGGCGTTGATGGCGTTCATCGGGTGTTTGCTGTTGCTGGTCGTCGGGGTCTTCTTCGCGTGCCTGTGGATCATTCCCGGCAAGCCCAGACAGTGGGGCTTGAACTGGTTCGAGGCCCTGATAGGTCTGGTGATCCAGTCGTTCCTCGCGATGCTGGTGTTCGGGACGACCTTGACCTTGGTCACCGTGATCTTCAGCCTGACCGGCGTGCTCGGGTGGCTGCCGGTCACCGGACTGGCCATTGCGGTCTTGATCGCCGCGTTCAGGTTGCGCCGACTGCTCGACAACCTCACGTCGCTGATGCGGCCGGGATCCGGGAGCATCCTCCTCGGCGGTCTCGCCCGTAAGGGTGCCCTCGGGGCGTTCAGGCGACTAGCAGGTGCGGTGGGCGGCCGTGGGGCAGCCCCGGCCATGACAGAGCGGCGAGAACGCAGCGGAGGCACCGGGGCAACCGGCCCGCAGAGAGTTTCCTCGGTGCGGGTCTACCGGCAGGCGCCCGCCTTGAATGCTCTGCCGCGTGGAGGCGCGAGCGGCTCGCCGTACGAGTTGACTCAAGGTTCTGACCGGCGGCGGACCGACGCAGCAGCAGGTCCGGCCGGACCTGCTGGTGGACAGGGCGCGGCCGGTACCGGCGGACGGCTTGCTGCCGCGGCACATCCGACACGAAGCACCTCTGCACTCAATCTCGCCCGCTCCCGCGATCAGGGCAAGGATGTCGACAAGCGCCGGACCATCACGGTGACCGCCGCGGGAGTCGCGGCCACGGGCAGTTCATCGACCAGCCGCGCATCGAGGCGCGCGGCGTCGGACGCACCGAAGGGGCGGCATTCTCGGCAGACAGCGATGCCTGCGAACGAGCTCAGGCATCAGCAGCCGCGTGTCCACACGCATTCTGCGAGTCTGCGGGAGGGACCACCCAAGGGGCAGCGATCGCGGCGCAAGCCACCGACCTCTCAACAGCGGAGATTCCGGGAGTACTCCACTGTCACGAAGGACGGCGTGACAATGCACGTGCCGCGCAGGTGATGCTTGATGGCTCGGAGATCACGATCGCCTCACGCCCGCCGCGAAGGTAGCGGCCGGCCACGTCACAATGCCCCGGACCCGAGTCCGCCGGATGACATTGACGGCGGGCACCCGTCAGATCGGCGGCCGGATGCGCCCGACGGCTGGCGCTCGCTGATGAGCACGGATTACGACTATCCGGAGGAGATGGACGAGCTCAGCGGTCGCGAGCGTCGTCGTGCGAAGAAGAGCTGGCGGCGCGACGATCATGCGCAGCGTATGGCGTGGCTGCGCAGCCAACGACAGGCCGAGCCAACCAGCCCGGCGGTCATCGTCGTCCTGGTCGTCATCCTGGCCATCGTGATTCTCGGTCTGGGCGGTGGTCTGCCGCGCCTCTTCGGCGACCAGGACACGGATGGAGGATCTCCGGTTGGGTTGCTGACACCGGGAAGCACAGTCGTCCTGCCGACGGCTCCGTCCAACAATCAGTCGAGCCAAGCTGCTCCGACCGCGACGACATCGGCCCTGACGACCCCGCCACCTGAGACCCGGCGCCCATCTGCGAATGCGACAGCCTTGGCCACTGGTGTAGTTGGCGCCTGGGCTCGGGTGTTCTACACCCGCGACCCGAGCACCGAGGACTATGCCGCGCTGGTCGGCAAGGCCTCGAAGTACATGACCGAGGAAGTGGCCGCGAGCTTCACGTCGGCGGGCGATCCCACCTACGACGCCCTGAAGGCGGACGGTGGAAAGTCGACGGTCGTCTCTGCTCCGGTGAGTGCGCCGGCGGCCAACGCGGAGGCGCCGGTCGACACACCGGATCGCATCACGCGCTTCGTGAAGGTCACGATCAATGTCACGGGCAAGCATGCTCAGCGCATCGACGTACCCCTGCTTGTCACGCTCGCGAACCAGAACGGCCAGTGGGTCATCAGTGACGTGTCTGGCGGTACGGGGCCATGACGGTGGGGGATCGCGATGTTCGACGAACGTGATGTCGGTCGGGGTTTCCTGGCAGTCGCGAGCAAAAGTGTGTACGTCAAGGGCGCGGTTGCGCTCGCGGTCGTCGGGGTCGTGAGTCTGTTGATGGTCGCGCCTTTCGGCGGAACGACTCAGCCGCAGGCGGCGTGCCTTCCGCTGCCACCGGGACAAGCCGGCGGCCGCGTTCCAGCAGGCTGGATTCGCAAATCCCAGCAAGACTTCGCCAAGCTGATCGACCAGGCCGCGATCGAGCGTGGTCTGCCCGGCAAGGCGACTCTGATCGCGTTGATGACGGCTCTGGTCGAATCGAACCTGCAGAACTTGTCGTACGGCGACGCAGACTCCGTTGGGCTGTTCCAGCAGCGTCCGGCAGCCGGATGGGGAACAGTCGCAGAGATCATGGATCCGCACTATTCAGCCAATGCGTTCTTCGGCGGCTCCGCAGCTCCGAGCCCTCCTGGCTTGGTCGACATCAACGGCTGGCCGACGATGCCTCTTGGCGACGTCGCTCAAGCTGTTCAGGTCTCGGCGTTCCCCGACCGCTATGCGCTGCGGGAGCAGGAGGCGCGACAGATCGCGTCGGAGGCGGGCATCGACCTGACCCGTGCGGGGAATCCGTATGCCGGTCGATCAGGCGCACCTCCTCCGGGTTCGGCGAATGAAGGCGTGCTGGACGATGACGACTGCGGTGGGCAAGGTGGCGGTCTGGTCGAGAACGGACCGATCAACGGGGTCTGGCCCGAGCAGAAGGCAAGCGTCACCGACCCGAGTGGCACCGGCGGCCTGGTCACACCGCGGACGGCGGCCTGGACCGCCGAGGCCCGCAAGAACCTTGGAACTCTCAGTATGAGTTGCTGGGACGCCCACGTCTGGAACCCGACCAGCGACCATCCGCGGGGGAAAGCCTGCGACGTCATGGTCGGGGCCGACGCCAGGAAGTCCGCCCCGGCTCGAGTCCGCGGCGACCAGATCGCCAACTGGGCGGTCAAGACCGCGGCGCAGACTGGGGTGCACTATGTGATCTGGTACGGCAAGATCTGGTCAGCCCGCCGCGGAACGTGGATCCCGTACAACGGCGGCGGCGTCTACAACCCCACCGACGCCACCGGCGGCCACTTCGACCACGTTCACGTGTCCGTGTTCTGACACGGACCTCACGCCTCACCCATGCAGAAGGAGAATCTCGGATGACCGGCCCCGGTGACCCACCTGAGGACAGCGCTTGGGAATCCGGCCAACTCGAGCCCAGGCAGCCGCCGGGGCCCGGTGGTCCACCAGCCGTGCCCCCGAATTCACAGTGGATCCAACTGCCTCCGGACGCGGCTGGAACCGGTGCCGATGCCGGTTCCCCACGCGCCCGGGTCGACGTTTCCATCGCGACTCTCCTGCTGTCGGCGTTGCCTTGGTACTTCTGGAGCTTCGCCATCGTCTCGTGGATCGTTGGGCTGCTCGGCTTCGGCTGGGGATGGATCATTGTTGTTGCCTGGATGCTGTCCGGAGCGGTTGTCTTCGTTCGGCCTGTCGAAGACATGCTTGCTCGCTACTTGTTCCGACTTCGGCAGCCGACTCTCGTGGAGGAGCAGCGGCTGCAGATGGCCTGGCGACAGGTCATCGAACGAGCCGGTGTGCCGCAGGACAGGTACACGCTGTGGATTCAGGATTCCGAAGAGGTCAACGCAACACCGACGCCGGGACACGTTGTCGGTGTGAGCCGCTGGGCGCTCTACACACTGCCTCCGGCGCACCTCGAAGCGGCGCTGGCTCATGAACTCGGTCATCACCTGGGCGGACGGGACTGGTTGAGCCTGCTCAGCTTCTGGTACTCGATTCCGGCGCGGTGCGCACTGATCGGAGTACGGGCACTCGGCCGGTTGATGCTCGCGGTTCCCGCCGTCGGATGTGTGGTCGTTGCCTTCGTGTTGCTGGCGTACTCCGGAGTCCTCTTCGCCGTCCTGCTGCTCGATGACAGCTTGCTGCTGCCGCTGCTGTTCCTCACGCCCTTCGTCGCGCCGCCGATCCTTGCGTGGCTCAGCCGACGCGACGTCATCCGCGCCGATCGCCGCGCTGCCGAGCTCGGCTACGGTGCGACGCTCATCCAGGTTCTCTATGGCTGGCAGTTCCAGCACCAGCAGATGCTGGGTCGCGACGGCAGCCGACGGCGGCAGTTGATGTCGAGCTACCCATCTCTCACCGACCGCGCGCACGCCCTGGAACGCTTCCTGCAGTCGAACTGATCTGATGCGTCTCCGCTGAGCCGGGGAGGGTGGTGGATCAGGACTGGGTGAACCTGACTTCATGGGTGGCGTTGGGGGCGGTGAAAGTCAGGAGGTTGTGGGCTTCTGACTCGATCGCGGTGCGGGCGGAGCGAGTCAGTTTGATGATCGGCTCGATGTCCAGGAGGGCTGACTTCTTGGACTTGGTTTGCTTCCAGAGGGCGGTGGCTTGGCCGTTGTGGAGGAGGGAGCCTCGGGTCAGGACTTCCTGGAGGGTTAGTTGTTGGCGGGTGGGGGTGTCTATCCAGCGGGTTCGGTCGGCGTGGGAGAGGAGGAGGTTGTCGAATTCGGGGAGGAAGCGAGTGGGGGCGGGAGTGTCTTCGGCGGGGAGGCTGATGGTGGGGAGGTCGTAGAGGGTTCGGCCGGTGGTGGCGTCGGTGTAGGTGCGGAGGTCCAGGCGGTCGAAGATCTCGGCGAGGCGGGTGAGGCCGGACCAGGTCTGGGCGTCGGCGACCGAGGCGGGGCCGTACGCGGCCAGGTAGCGCAGGACGAGCCGCTCGAGGGACGGGACCGGGTCGGTGGAGGCGGCGGGGTCGACGGGGGAGTCGAGCCAGAGGTCGGCGGTGGACATGGCGGGGTTGCCGCCCTTGCCCCAGATGCCGCGTGGCGGGGTCTGGATGGTGGGGAGCAGGCAGCGTACGGCGTGGGCCAGTGCGGCGGGTTCGCGGTCGGGCCAGAGCGGGCCGAGGTGTTCACGCAGTTGTACGGCGGTCGCCGGGCCGGCGGTCATGCGGTCGATGCCGGCTCGCAGTACGGCGTCGATGTCAAGCCCCTCGAGGCGGTGCCGGCCGTACGTCATGTTCTGGAACACCTCGCGCTCGAGCCGCGGCTGGATCAGCGGGCGGAACGCGAGAAAGTCGCGGCTCGACATCAGGTGGATCGTCGCCCGCATCATCGAACCGCGGACGGCCTGCCGCTCCTCCAGCAGCTTGGCGAGTTCCTCCGGCTGGAAGGACTGCAGTCGCGTCCACAGTCCGACGTACGGCGCGAGTGGTGACTGCGCCTGCATACCGACGAGGTGCTCGATCGCCTCCAGGGCGGTCGCGTCCCGGCGTTCGAGCAGCCACTGCCGCTCCAGGGTGGCGCGACTCAGGGCCTGCAGGCTCAGCTTGGTCATGGCGGGATCCTCTCCTGTGCGTCGGGTTCGACGCTACGAGAAGAAGCGGCCAGGTTCGGTCCTCTACTCGAGCCGCTCGCCAGTGAGACCTGGTGTTCGGGGCGATACGACGATCCCCGATCGTCAGCGTCAGGTGGCGACTGTCAGGCCAAGGCCGGCCACGAAGCTGGTGAGGAGTCGCTGGCCGAGAGGCCACAGACCGAGATCGCTGTCGGAATTGATGTGGCCTTGGCGGCCCGTGGTGACAAGAGGGACGGCCCAGTCGACGGCGAGGCGGGCCGCGGCTTCCACGGTGCAGTACGGGTCGTCGTCGCTGGCGACCAGTACGGCGGGGAGGCGTAGGGGACTGGGCTCGAGGCGGGCGAAGGTCGAGAGAAGCGTGGTCGGGAATGTGGGTGCGCGTTGGTCCGGTGGCGCGACCATGAAGACTCCACGCACGTGGGGTGCTGCACTCGTGGTCAGCCAGTGAGCGGTGGCGTAGCAGCCGAGGCTGTGCGTGACGAGGACAACGTCGTCGTCGGCGACCTGACCGGCCGCGTGGTCGATCGCGGCGGTCCAGTCGTCACGGTCGGGATGCGTCCAGGATGCCGGCGCGATGCGGGTCGAGTTGGCGAGCCAGCCGGATTCCCAGGCGGACTGCCAGTGGTTGTGATCGGAGCCGTTCAGGCCGGGGACGATGATGAAATGCATGAGACAGCTCCCAAGAGGTGATCAGAGATGTCACCATCATGAGGCTGGTCATTGGCAGGGAGGTGTGTCAGCTGATGGATCAAAGGCAGATGAGCGAATCGAACACGAATTCATTGGATGCGATCGACCGGGAGATCCTGGCGATCCTGCAGACCGACGGGCGGTTGAGTGGTGCCGACATCGGGCGGCAGGTGAATCTGTCGCAGCCGGCGGTGTCGGCGCGGATTCAGCGGCTCGAGCGGTCCGGCGTGATCACCGGCTATCAAGCGATCGTGGATCCGGCCCGGATCGGGCTCAACATCCACGCGGCGGTGCGGGTCCGGACGCTGCATGCGCGGATCCCGGAGGCGCTCGAGCTGTTCGCCGGTCTCCCGGAGATCACCGCGACGTACCGGCTGACCGGTGAGGACTGTTTCCTCCTCGACGTCCACACGCCTGACGCCGGCCGCCTGGAGCAGGTGGTCGACGCGATCGGGCGTCTCGGGCCGGTCAGCACCTCGCTCGTCCTGCGCAACTACCCGACCAAACCTTTCGCTATCGGGTGAAGGCGGCAGCCCGGCCGGGCCTGCGGGCGGTCGACAGGTTTTCCCTTGCGGGCGCGGAACGACGGGGAGTATCGCTTCCCAGCAGGCAGTGAGGCGAACTAGGGTCTCGACGGATTGTAGTTGTTGCATCACGCAACACGAACGGGTTCGTCGACTGTGGGAGGGAACATATGACGAAACGCCGCAAGGCGGTCGTGGCCGTCACCGCCGGACTGGCCACCATCTCGCTCGGGCTGTCCGTCACCAGCGCCGCGGGGGCCGCGCCGGAGACCACGACCCTGGGCAACCTGAAGCTGATCAAGACCAAGACGTCGCTGCTCGGCAAGCACTACTGGTACCAGCAGACCTTCAAGGGCCTGCCCGTCGTCAATGGGTACTACGCCAAGCACGAGACCAAGGCCGGCGGTGTCGAGATCGCCGACGGACGGGACGCCATTCCGGTCGATCTGGACGTGTCGACGAAGGTGCCTGCGGCAACAGCCACCAGCAGCGCGAACAGCGTCGTCAGCGCTCGCGCCGCCCGGGCCCGGATCGCCGGGCCGCACAAGGACGCCGTACCGGCGCCGACCGCCACCCAAGGCGCGGCTCAGCTTGCCGTCGTCGGCGGCAAGGACGCGCGGGTGGTGTGGAAGGTGACCAGCAAGTCGGCCGAGGGCGTCAGCCAGTCCCTGGTCGACGCCAAGAGCGGCACCGTGGTCGAGTCGAAGGTGATCAGCCAGAACGTCGACGGCCATGGCTCGGTGTTCGACCCGAACCCGGTGGTCAGCGAGAAGAACGAGAAGCTGACCGACCAGAACGACAAGAACCAGGACGCCCTGTTCCTGGCGCAGAAGAACGTGATCCTGCGGAACCTGGACGGCTCCGGCAAGCTCAACGGCACCTACGTGAACATCACCGAGGCCAAGGGCGGAGTCGCAGAGAACACGAACAACAACTTCGTCTACCAGCGCGCGAACAACAAGTTCGAGCAGGTGATGGCGTACTACCACGTCAACCAGACGCAGGAGTACATCCACCAGCTGGGCTTCACCGAGGTGAACAACGAGTCGCAGGACTTCTCGATCAACACGTTCGCCGGTGACAACTCGTTCTACTCCCCGGACGACGACATGATCACGATGGGCGAAGGCGGCGTCGACGACGCCGAGGACGCCGAGGTGATCTGGCACGAGTACGGTCACGCGATCCAGGACGACGTGGTGCCGGGATTCGGCTCGAACGTGCCGGCCGGGTCGATCGGTGAGGGCTTCGGCGACTACTGGGCCGTCACCATGTCCGAGCCGGTCAGCAAGGGCTTCGAGCTGCCCTGCGTGATGGACTGGGACGCGACGTCGTACACCAGTACCGAGCCGCACTGCCTGCGTCGTACCGACACCGGCAAGACCACCGACGACATCGTCGGCGAGGTGCACGACGACGGTGAGATCTGGTCGAACGCACTGTGGGACATCAACCGGGCCCTCGGCCGGACCAAGGCCAACAAGGTGATCCTCGAGGCGACGTTCTTCTACGACCCGGACACCTCGTTCGCCGCCGCGGCCCAGGACACCGTCCAGGCTGCCCGGCTGCTCTACGGGAAACCCGCCGCGCAGCAGGTGACCGACGCCTTCAAGGCGCGCAAGATCCTCTGACGGTCGCTCCAGGGTGTGCGCCCACGACTACTGTGGGCGCATGACCTGGAGTACGGCGGACATCCCCGACCTGACCGGACGACGCGCGCTGGTCACCGGCGCCACCAGCGGCCTTGGCTACGAGACGGCGCTCGAACTGCTGAGACACGGCGCCGAGGTGCTCATCGGCGCGCGCAATCCGGAGAAGGCCGCCAAGGTCTCCCAAGCCCTTGCCGACACATCCGGCCGGCAGCCCACAGTCGTCGAGCTGGACCTGGCCGATCTGGCGAGTGTCGAGCAGGCGGCCGGCAAGCTCTCCGCGACCTACAACACGCTCGACCTGCTCGTGAACAACGCCGGCGTGATGGCGACGCCGTACCTGCAGACCAAGGACGGTTTCGAGCTCCAGATCGGCACCAACCACCTCGGGCACTTCGCCCTCACCGGCCGGCTGCTGCCGTTGCTGCTCAAGGCGCCCGCGGCCCGGGTCGTGACGGTCAGCTCGTTCGTGCATACGACTGTCCGCGGGGTCGCGGAGGCGGACTTCCGGCGACCCGCCAGCGGCTACTCCAAGTGGGACGCGTACGGGAAGTCGAAGCTCGCGAACGTGCTCTTCATGCTCGAGCTCGACCGCCGCGCCCGCGCTGCCGGCGTGAAGCTGCTCAGCGCCGGCGCACATCCCGGCTACGCGTCCACCCACCTGCAGGCCTACGGCCCGGAACTCGCGGGGCAGCGGTTCATGGCCAAACTGATGGCCATCGGGAACACGCTGTTCGCGCAGTCCGCCGCCGCAGGTGCCTGGCCGAGCCTGTACGCCGCGACCAACCCTGACCTGCGCCCCGGCGCGTACGTCGGCCCAGGTTTCCTCGGGTTCCGCGGCAAACCGGCGATCGCGCTCCCCACCCGCACCGCGCAGGACCCCGACCTGGCCAAGCGGCTGTGGGAGTGGTCGATCGAGGCAACCGGAGTGGATCCGGCACTCACCGTGCCGAGGTAGTGACACAGCGGCAGCTTTCTGGTTACCCTCCGGTAATTCTCGATGATAGTCCGGACGCCGGAGGTCTCACGTGCGCAGACTCGCAGCCGCCCTCGCTGTCGCCCTTGCCGTTGCGCTGGCCCTGATCACCGTCGGTCCGCGTGCCGAGGCCGATCAGTCCGCGGCAGGCTTCAGTACGTCGTACCAGCGCATCCCCGGGGCGGGCGGGACCGGGATCGGCGCCGTCGTGCTGACGCCGACCGGCCAGGGCGACGGGCCGTTCCCGCTCGTGGTGATGCCGTCGAGCTGGGGCGTGCCGAACGTCGAGTACGTCGGTCAGGGCGCGAAGCTGGCCAGGTCCGGGTTCCAGGTCATTGCGTATTCGAGTCGCGGCTTCTGGGATTCCGGCGGTGGCATCGACATCGCCGGCCCGCCGACCGTCGCCGACGTCAGCAAGGTGATCGACTGGGCCGATCAGCACACGCCGGCCGACACCGGCCGCGTCGCGGCGGTCGGGATCTCGTACGGCGCCGGCACCTCGCTGCTCGCGAGTGCGCAGGACCCGAGGATCAAGGCGGTCGGCGCGATGAGCGGCTGGGCCGACCTGATTGCGTCGCTCGATCCCAACGACACGGTCGCGCTCCAGTCCGTCGCCGGTCTGCTTGCCCTCGGCAACATCACCGGCCGTCCGGGTCCGGAGATGGCGTCGCTGCAGACCAAGTTCGTCACCGGGAACTTCGACGGCGCGATCGCCGAGGCCAAGCAGTTGGCGCCGGTCAGGTCGGCCGCGACGATGGTCGACCGGATCAACGCGAACGCCCCGGCGGTGTTCCTGGCCAACGCGTTCGAGGACTCGATCTTCCCGCCCTCGCAGTACACCGACTTCTTCACCCGGCTGACCGGCCCGAAGCGGCTGCTGCTCGCGCACGGCGACCATGCGACCCCTGAGGTGCCCGGCGCGATCGGCCTGCCCAACGAGACCTGGGACGAGCTCGCGGCCTGGCTGCGGCACTACATCGCCGGCGCGGACAACGGCGCGGTCGCCGAGGCGCCGGTGCAGCTGAAGTCGCAACGCGGCGTGTGGCGTGGGTACCCGAGCTGGGCCGCCGTCGGACAGCCGCGTACGGCGTACCTCACCAAGCCGACCGGGTTGTCGCGCACCGGCAGTCTGCAGTCGCAGGCCTCGACGGGGTGGACCAGCAACATCGCCGCTGGTGTGCCGACCCTCGTGGACAGCGGCGTGGTGCTCGTTTCCGGCGCGCTGCAAGGGCTTCTGTCGATCCCGACCGCAGTCGCGACTCCGCTCGTGGACAGGTCGTTCGCGGGCGTCTGGTCCGGCCCGGTCTACACCAGTGGCGCCGTGGTCAACGGCACGCCGAAGCTGCATCTGACGGTCAAGCCGTCCGGTCCGAGCACCTCGCTCTTCGCCTACCTGTACGACGTCAACGCGCTCGGCGTCGGCTCGCTGATCACGCACAAGCCGTTGACCCTGCGCGGCGCGACCCCAGGCAAGGCGGTGCCGATCGACGTGCGACTCGAGGCGACCAGTTGGGAGGTCCCGGCCGGCAATCACCTGGTTCTCGTGGTGGACACGGTCGACCCGCGCTACCTCGGCCGGAGCACTCTCGGTACGTCGGTCACCTTCAGCTCCCCGGCGAGCGACCCGTCCTGGATCAGCATCTCGTGATCCTCTGACCGGGCAAGCTCACAGTGCTGAATCGTCAACCCAACACGGATCCGCGCCTTGACGACGGTCCCGGCCGCTGACTCGGGCGGGTTCGGGATGCGAAGTCGTCGCGTCTCACCGATCCTGGTAGCTACTGCCAACCATGGGAGGTGACAGTGCGATGGCCGCTCCCAGCCATGCGCTCGCGCCCACCTCGGTGAGCAGGTTCCGGCCACCACGCTTCGGGCTCGGCGGTTCGCGTCTCGGCGAACCGCCAGGGCGGGACGGTGACGCGGCCGCGGTCGCCACCGTGGACGCGGCGTACCAGGCCGGCATCCGGTTCTTCGACACCTCTCCGGCGTACGGAGAGTCGGAGCGACGCCTTGGTACGGCGCTGCAACGGCGGCCGCGTGGTGAGTTCCTCGTGTCCACCAAGGTGGCGGGTGAGGAGGCTGGTGCGTCGGTGCGGGCGAGTGTGAAACGGCTCGGGTTCGCAGTCGACATGGTGCTCGTCCGAGATCCCGACGAGGCCGCGATCGAGGCGGCGTACCCGGTGCTGGACGAGTTGCGGCGTAGGGGAGAGATCAAGGCAATCGGAGTGACCTCGGGGGACTGGCGGCTGCTCGATGGACTGGTGCGCGATGTGGACCTGGATTGTGTGCTGGTGTCCGGGCAGTACTCGCTCCTCGATCAGTCCGCGGCGCCGCTCCTGGATCGTTGCCTGGCTCGCGGTATCTCGGTGATCCTGTCCGGCATCCTGACCCGGCCGATCCTGCAGAGCGAGAAGTCCAGCGATCCCGTCGCGATCCGGGCCCGGCGGATCTCCGCGGTCTGCGAGCGGTACGGCGTTTCGTTGCCGCAGGCAGCACTCGCCTTCCCGGCAAGGCATGCCGCGGTCACGTCCGTGCTGATCGCCGCGGCCAGCCCGGCCGAGATCCGCGCCGACGCGGCCCTGGTGCGGCAGCCGGTGCCGGCCGCCTTGTGGCAGGATCCGGAATTGCTGCGATTGGTATCCTGACGGCAGGTTCCGCGGTCTGCGGTTCCCCGGTCGAGTGGCGTCGTACCCGGTCCACGACAAGACGGCGCCCGCCCCAGGAGGGGCCACTCCGATGCATGCCATCGACATTCTCGAGATCGCCGGCGCGGTCACCATTCTGGTCGCCTTCGCGGCCGCCCAGGCAGGCAAGCTCCGTCAGCGGACGCTCGCGTACCAACTGCTCAACCTGCTCGGCTCAGGGGTGCTCGCGGTGATCGCCGCGGTCGAGTCCTCGTGGGGTTTCCTGCTCCTCGAGGGCAGCTGGGCCGTGATCAGCCTCATCGGTCTGCTCACCTTCAACCGAGGCCGCGAGCCGGCCACGCACTGAGCCACACGCACTGAGCAGGCCACGCACCGACGCCGGCCACTGAAATGCCGGGTCAGAACTTGTCGCCGGGGTTCGTCGGCGGCGTCCCCGAACTCGGTGTACCCGTGGGGCTTCCGCTCGTCGGGGTCTGGCTCGTGGTCGGCGTCGGTCCGGTCGATCCGGTGTTCGGCGGCGGGGTGGTCGGGGTGACCGTCACCGTCACCGTGTTGCTCGGCGTCGGGATGACCGGCTCCGGCTCCAGCGGCTCGGCGTTGCGGAACAGCAGCCAGGCCAGGAACACGGCCAGCGCCATGATGAGCGCCATCGTCACCAGCGCGAAGATCAGCGCCCAGCGCGACGCCGGGCGCAGGATGTTCGGCCACGGCAGCGGCCAGATCCGGAACAGGCCCGGCCGGCGGCGGCCCTCCCAGTAGTGCCGGAAGTCCGGTCCGCGGACCCGTCCGTTCTGCGGGACCCGGTCCATCAGTACGGCGGACAGCACGTCCTCGCCGCGGCGCTCCGCGATCAGCCGCTCGTCCGACGCCGCGCTGGTCCCGTCGTCGGTCCGGATCGGGCCGAGCGCGACCCACAGCGCCAGGTCGTCGTCGTCCGAGTCGTTGTGCGCGAGTACGGCGTCGTCCGGCAACTCGTCGACGGCGTTCACGAACCGGTCCCGGGCAGCCGCGTCGTCCGCAGAGCCCTCGGTCATCATCGCGACCACCGCGCTCCGGCCGTCGTCGGCGCTTGCGGTGTACAGGTAGCCGGCCGCGTTCGCGCCGAGGCGGCCGCGCAGCCAGTACTCGCCGACCCGCGGCGGATCCTCCGGCAGCAGCGGCAGTGCCTCCGGGATCACCCGCGCAGGCGCGTCGTCCGGCGTGTCCGCCGTACGCACCTCAGCCTGTGATTCCGTCGCAGTCATCACCTCCAATCCCACCACATCCCTGGTAGCACTGTCGCCACCGGGAGAACTCACCCGCTGTGACGGCCCCGGTCGAGGCTTGTGAATTTGGGTCGATGGGGAGGATGGGGAAAGGACCTGGTGGGCCGTCGGCCCGGCGGACCCGGGGATCTGATGGAATGGCCGGAGTTGTGAGTGCGCCACAGCAGCGACGCGGCGCGGAGATGACCAAGGTCCGAGCGCGGACCCCGGAAGGACAGGCATGACCGAAACCACTGTGCCAGCTGGATCGGTGGCCCAGCAGTCCCGGCTGATCGGCGAGGCCGTCACCGAGGTCAAGCGGGTGATCGTGGGCCAGGAGCACATGGTCGAGACGCTGATGGTCTCGTTGCTCGCCAAGGGCCACTGCCTGCTCGAGGGCGTGCCCGGCGTCGCCAAGACGCTGGCGGTGCGGACCTTCGCGTCGGTGGTCGGCGGCACGTTCGCCCGGATCCAGTTCACCCCCGACCTGGTCCCGTCCGACATCGTCGGCACCCGGATCTACCGGCAGACCCGGGAAGCCTTCGACATCGAACTCGGCCCGACGTTCGTGAACTTCGTGCTCGCCGACGAGGTGAACCGGGCCCCGGCCAAGGTGCAGTCCGCGATGCTGGAGCTGATGGCCGAGCGGCAGGTGTCGATCGGCGGCCAGACCTTCCCGATGCCGAAGCCGTTCATCGTGATCGCCACCCAGAACCCGATCGAGTCCGAGGGCGTCTACCCGCTGCCCGAGGCGCAGCGGGACCGGTTCCTGGTCAAGATCGACGTACCCCACCCGCGCGGGCACGAGGAGTTCGAGATCCTTCGCCGGATGAGCGTCGACCCGCCGGAGCCCCGGCAGGTGCTGAAGCCGGAGACGATCCTGGAGCTGCAGCGGTCCGCGGATCAGGTCTTCGTCCACAACCTGGTCGCGGAGTACGCCGTCCGCCTGGTGATGGCGACCCGGACACCGTCCGACTTCCACCTGCCCGACCTGGAGCCGATCATCGAGCTCGGTGTCAGCCCGCGAGCCACCCTCGGCATGATCGCGGCCGGGCGGGGACTCGCGCTGATCCACGGGCGGGACTACCTGCTGCCGAGCGACATCCAGACCGTCGCGCTGGACGTGATGGGTCACCGGCTCGGCCTGACCTTCGACGCGGTCGCGGACAACATCGACCCGCGCGCAGTGATCGAGCGCATCCTGGCCACCGTCCCGCCGCCGCAGCCGGTCTGGCGCGACGGCAACGACGGCACCGGCCGCCCGGAGTTCGTCTAGTGGCCAACCGTCCGGATCCGCGGGCTGCGATGACGATCTCGCAGCTCGCTCCCGAGCGTGCACTCCGGCGGCTGGAGCTGACCGTCGTACGGCGGCTCGAGGGGTACCTGCACGGGGAGCACCTCGGCCTGCTGCCGGGGCCTGGCACCGAGCTGGCCGAGGCCCGGGAGTACCAGATCGGGGACGACGTACGACGGATGGACTGGGCCGTCACCGCCCGTACGACGATTCCGCACGTGCGGGACCTGATCGCGGACCGGGAGCTGGAGACGTGGGCCCTGGTGGACCTGTCCGGGTCGATGGACTTCGGGACGTCGCAGCTGGAGAAGCGGGAGCTGGCCGTCGCGGCCGTCGCCACGGTCGGGTTCCTCACCCACCGACTGGGTGACCGGTTCGGTGGCCTGATGCTGCGTGACTCCGCCCTCCGGCGCTGGCCGGCCCGGTCCGGGCGACTGGCACTGTATGGCCTGCTCCGGGCGCTGCTGACCGAGCAGATGGGCGACCAGGAAGCACATCGCAGCGACCTGGCCGCAGCACTCGAATCGATGGCCCGGACCCAACGCAAGCGCGGTCTGCGGGTGGTCGTGTCCGACTTCCTGACCCCTCAGGACGGTGAGGTCGACAGCCGGCTGGAGCCGTCCTGGGAGCGCGCGATGCGCAAGCTCACCGCGCAGCACCAGGTGCTCGCGGTGGAGATCGTCGACCCGCGCGAGCTCGAACTGCCGAACATCGGCGTGGTCACGATCGGTGACCCCGAGACGGGCGAGGTACGGGAGATCGACACCCGCCGGCGCAAGATCCGGGAAGCGTTCGGGCTGGCCGCACTCGCGCAACGGGAACGAACCCGGATCGCCCTGCGTAGGGTAGGTGCGGGGCACTTGGTCCTGCGGACCGACCGGGACTGGGTCGCCGACACCGTGCGGTTCGTGCTCGCCTACCGGCGAGTGGCGCCCCGCCTGCACCAACCGCCGAAGGGAGTGGCTCGCTGATGGAGTTCCTGTCTCCGGCCAGACTGTGGTTCCTGCTCATCATCCCGGTCGTGCTCGCGGCGTACATCTTCCTGCAGCACCGCCGCTCGCAGTACGCGCTGCGCTTCACCAACATCGCCCTGCTGGACCGGGTCGCGCCGCGCCGGCCGCAGTGGCGGCGGCACCTGGCCGTCGGGCTGGCGCTGCTGTCCGCGCTGTCGTGCATCGTGGCGTTCGCGCAGCCCAAGGACAAGGTCAAGGTGCCGCGCGAACGGGCCACCATCGTGGTCGCGGTCGACGTGTCGCTGTCGATGATGGCGACCGACATCGAGCCGAACCGGCTGGAGGCGGCGAAGAAGTCGGCGAAGAACTTCATCAACCAGTTGCCGGGCAAGTTCAACGTTGCCCTGGTCAACTTCGCCGGTACGGCGTCCATCATCGTTCCGCCGACCACCGACCGGGCGACGGTACTGCGTTCCGTCGACGGCCTGGAACTGGCCGAGTCGACGGCGACCGGCGAGGGCATCTTCACCTCACTGCAGGCACTCACCCAGGTCCCACCGGACCCTGACCACCCGAACGACCCGGCCCCGGCCCGGATCGTGCTGCTGTCCGACGGGAAGCGGACAGTCGGCCGGACGGCGCAGGAGGGTGCGCAGGCCGCGAAGGCGAAGAACACCCCGGTGTACACGATCTGCTTCGGCACCGACTCCGGTTTCATCGAGATGGACGGCATCCGCCAGCGGGTCCCACCGGACCGGGCCGAGCTGCGCAGCGTCGCCGAGATCAGCGGCGGCGAGGCGTACACCGCGGAGTCCGCGGGTGAGCTCGAGGACGTCTACAAGGACATCGGCTCCTCGGTCGGGTACGACGAGGTGGACAAGGAAGTCACTGCCCGCTTCGCCGGCATCGCCATGCTCTTCACCCTGGCCGCCGCCGGTGCTTGCATCGCCCTGGCCTCGCGGTTCCCGTAACCCCGACCAGAAGCGCGACACGGCCGTGATGTAGTTGACACGGCGAGGTTGCTGGTGTTGGAGGGGGCGGTGGTGCAAGATGTACGCAGTTGGTCTGCTGGGATCGAGTAGTTGTTCGAGAACGCTGGGGAAGGCGCCCCTCGAGCACAGGAGGTCCCGGTGGCGACGACTCGTGGCGTTCTTTACGTCCACACGGTGCCGTCAGCGTTGTGCCCGCATGTCGAGTGGGCCGCGGGCGGCATACTCGGCGTGCCTGTGAAACTTGACTGGACGCCGCAGCCCGCAGCTCAGGGCACCTATCGGGCCGAGCTGTCATGGCAGGCCGAGGCAGGGACGGCGGCCAAGCTGGCGTCCGCGCTGCGTGGATGGCAGAAGCTCCGGTTCGAGGTGACCGAGGAGCCCAGCAACGGCGTCGAGGGGGAGCGGTACTCGTTCACGCCCGACCTCGGTGTCTTCCACGCGACGACCGGCGTCCACGGCGACATCATGGTGCCCGAGGAGCGGCTGAAGGCCGCGATGCTGAAGGCCGCCAGCGGTGAAGCCGACCTGACCGAGGAGGTCGAACGCTTGCTCGGTCGCCCCTGGGACGACGAGCTCGAGCCCTTCCGGTATGCCGGCGACGGGGCACCGGTCCGATGGCTCCATCAGGTCGTCTGAACGGAACCTGAGAACTTCAGAAGAAAGCCATGAACGGCAGGACATCCCCGAACTTTTCGATGAGACTGAGCATCAGACATCCCACTAGGGTGGGAGGGGCCGTGGCCGCTGGGCCACCGGGTGTCGGGACACCCCCGGTTGTCGACAACAGCGGCCGCACCACGTGAAGGGCGCGGACCTCAGGGTCCGCGCCCTTCCTACGTGCTACAGCGGGATGTTGCCGTGGGCACCACGAGTGCGGCCGGTGGCTTCGGCGTCGGCGATCGCAGTGGCCAGGGCGGTGCGGGTCTTGGCGGGGTCGACGACCTCGTCGACGACGCCGATCTCGCGGGCGCGGTCGATGCCTCCGGCCAGCTTCTCGTGTTCGGCGGCGAGTTCGGCCTCGACCTGCGGGCGCAGCCCAGGGTCGACCTCGGCCAGCTTGCGCCGGTGCAGCACCCGGATCGCGGCGACCGCGCCCATCACGGCCACCTCCGCGCGCGGCCAGGCGAACACGCGCGTGGCGCCCAGAGATCGCGCGTTCATCGCGATGTAGGCACCGCCGTACGTCTTCCGGGTCACCAGCGTCACCCGCGGTACGACGGCCTCTGCAAACGCGTGCAGGAGCTTCGCACCACGCCGTACGACGCCGTCCCACTCCTGGCCGACACCGGGCAGGTACCCGGGCACGTCGACCAGAACCACCAGCGGTACGCCGAACGCGTCGCACATCCGGACGAATCGGGCCGCCTTCTCCGCCGATAGCGCGTCGAGGCAACCACCCAGCCGGAGCGGGTTGTTCGCGATCACACCGACGGTGCGACCGCCGAGCCGACCAAGTGTGGTGACGATGTTCGGTGCCCAGCGCTGGTGCAGTTCGACCGAGGAGTCCTCGTCGAGCACCCCTCCGACCAGCGGATGGACGTCGTACGCGCGCTTGGCCGACTCCGGCAGCAGCCCGGACAGGTCGGTGTCGGGAACGCTGGGCGCCACCGTTCCTTGGTTCGCGAGCAGGTCGGTGACCCGGCGGGCTCGCTCGATCGCCGCTGCCTCAGAGTCGGTCGTGATGTGGACGACGCCGGACCGGCGGCCGTGCGGCTCGGGCCCGCCGAGGCGGAGCATGTCCACGTCCTCACCGGTGACGGAACGGACCACATCCGGCCCGGTCACGAAGATCCGGCCCTCCGGCCCGAGGATGACGATGTCGGTCAGTGCCGGCCCGTACGCCGCTCCGCCCGCGGCCGGACCGAGGACGACGGAGATCTGCGGGATCTTCCCTGATGCCTGTGTCATCGCGTAGAAGATCTTCCCGACCGCATGCAGGCTGAGCACGCCCTCGGCCAGTCGGGCGCCGCCGGAGTGCCACAGGCCGATGATCGGCACCTGCTCCTGCCGGGCGACCTCGTACGCCCGGACCACGACGTCACAGCCCTCGTCGCCCATCGCGCCACCCATCACGGTGGCGTCGGAGCAGAAGGCGATCACGGGTGCGCCCTCGACGGTCCCACGCGCCGCGACCATCCCGGACAGGTTGTCCGGGGTGATCAGCGCCAGGCTGCCGGGGTCGAGCAGGGCGGTCAGTCGGGTGACCGGATTGCGTGGGTCCTGCTCGCGGGGCAGCTTGACGGGCTTGGGTACTACGGGGGCGGTGGTCATAGGTCCTCCGGGGTGAGAAGGAAACTGCGGCGTCGCCCGGCGTACGGCGTACCGTTCTCCGGGCGACTGGCGGCTGGGCTACACCGTCTTGAAGGCGATGGCGGCGTTGTGACCGCCGAAGCCGAACGAGTTGTTCAGCGCCGCGAGGTCCCCGTCGGCCAGCTTGCGCTGTTCGGTCGCGACGTCCAGCTCGATCCGGTCGTCGAGCTTGTCCACGTTGATGGTCGGCGGCACCAGCCGGTAGTGCAGCGCGAGCACGGTCGCGATCGACTCGACCGCACCGGCCGCGCCGAGCAGGTGACCGATCATCGACTTCGGCGCGGTCGCCACCGCGTGGTCGGCATCGTTGCCGAGCGCCAACCGGATCGCCAGCGACTCCGCGATGTCGCCCTGCGGGGTCGAGGTGGCGTGCGCGTTGATGTGGAAGATGTCGGCCGGGCTCAGGTCGCCCTCGACCAGCGCCCGCTCCATCGCCCGCCGCGCACCGGACCCGGTCGGGTCGGGCTGCGCGATGTCGTGGCCGTCGGCGGAGATGCCCGCGCCGGCCAGCTCGGCGTAGATCTTGGCGCCCCGCGCCTTGGCGTGCTCGTACGACTCCAGCACCAGGACCCCGGCGCCCTCACCGAGCAGGAATCCGTCGCGGTCCACGTCCCACGGCCGCGAGGCCCGCTCCGGCTCGTCGTTGCGCTTGCTCAACGCCATCATCTGCCCGAACGCCGCCAGCGGCAGGGCCATGATCGCGCCCTCGGTTCCACCGGCCAGTACGACGTCCGCGCGGCCGAGCCGGATCTGGTCCAGGCCGAGCGCGATCGCTTCGTTGCCGGAGGCACAGGCCGAGACCGGGGTGTGTACGCCGGCCTTGGCGCCGAACTCGAGGCTCACGTACGCCGCGGACGAGTTCGGCATCAGCATCGGGATCGCCAGCGGCGACACCCGGCGCGGGTTGTTCTTCAGGGCGTCGTAGTTCGACAGCGTGGTGTGCAGGCCACCGATGCCGGAAGCGACCGCTACCCCGAGCCGCTCCCTGTCCAGCCCGGAGTCCTCCAGGCCGGCGTCGGCCCACGCCTCACGGGCGGCGACCACGGCCAGCTGGGCGTTGCGGTCCAGGCGCCGGGCCTTCACCCGCTCGAGCACCTCGGTCGGCTCGACCGCGGCCGGAGCGGCGATCTGGACCGCGAGGTTCTGCACCCACTCGTCGGTCAGCCGCCGGGCGCCGGAGCGACCGGCCAGCAGGCCTTCCCAGGTACCGGCCACGTCGCCGGCGAGCGGCGTGGTGGCTCCGAGCCCGGTGATCACGACTCGGGTCTTCGACATCTTTTACCTCATCCTTTGCGAGATCTGGGGGACAGGAGCGAGGGGTGGGTGGTGCGGGTGCCAATGTGGGGGCCACTGTGTGGGCCGGTGTGTGGTGCTCATCGGACAGGTGGTCCGATGAGCACCGGCCAGCACACGGAAACGGCGGGTGGTCAGCCGTTCTGGGCGCGCTCGATGAACGCGACCGCGTCGCCGACGGTCTTGAGGTTCTTCACCTCGTCGTCGGGGATCTTCACGTCGAACTTCTCCTCGGCGGCCACCACGACCTCCACCATGGAGAGCGAGTCGACGTCGAGGTCGTCGGTGAAGGACTTGTCCAGCTGGACGTCCTCGACCGGGATGCCGGCGATCTCGTTCACGATCTCGGCGAGGTTGGAACGGATCTCTTCGGTGCTGGCCATCTTCTCGGTTTCCCTTTCGGATCTGCTGGGGCTACTTCAGCCGGGCCGGCCACCTGAGCCGCCCGGACAACTATGGGGTACTACGGCACCCGGATGACCTGGCCGGCGTACACCAGGCCGGCGCCGAAGCCGATGACGAGCGCGAGGTCGCCGCTCCTGGCCTCTCCGGAGTCGCGCATCGCGGTGATCGCCAGTGGGATCGAGGCGGCCGAGGTGTTGCCCTGCCGTTCGATGTCGCGGGCAACCTTCACGTGCGCGGGCAGCTTGAGTGCCCGCCGCATCGCGTCGGTGATCCGCATGTTCGCCTGATGTGGCACGAACAGGTCGAGGTCCTCGGCCTTCACGCCGGCCGCGTCGAGCGCCTGCTGGGCCGTCTTGGCCATCTCGAACGACGCCCAGCGGAACACCGGGTTGCCGTCCATCGTGAGGTGCGGCCACTGGTAGCTGCCGAACACCTCCTGCCACGACTCCCGCTGGCTGATCACCCGGTGCTGGGTGCCGTCGGAACCCCACACCACCGGGCCGATGCCGGGCTCGTCGGTCGGACCGACGATCGCGGCGCCCGCTCCGTCGGCGAAGATGAACGCCGTACCACGGTCGGTCCGGTCGGTGATGTCGCTGAGTCGCTCGACCCCGATCGCCAGCACATACTTCGCGCTGCCACCGCGGACCAGGTCGTTGGCCATCGCGATGCCGTAGCAGAAGCCCGCGCAGGCGGCGGAGATGTCGAACGCGGCCGCGGTCGGCGCGCCCACCTCGACCGCGATCTGGGTCGCGATCGCCGGGGTCTGGTACAGGTGCGTGACGGTCGCGACGATGACGCAGCCGATCTGGGCCGGCTCGATCCCGGCGTCCTTCAACGCGTCCCTGGCGGCGTTGACCGACATCATCAGGACGGTCTCGTCGTCGCTGGCCCAGCGGCGTTCCTTGATCCCGGACCGGGTCTGGATCCACTCGTCACTGGAGTCGATCTGCTCCAGGATCTCGGAGTTCGGTACGACGCGGCGCGGCCGGTACGACCCGATGCCGAGAACACCGGCGTACGTCGATCCTGTCGACGGCGTGATCGTGGTCATGAGGACGCTCCGTTCGGGTGGAGGCGGACCAGCGGCTGCCCGGGGGCGACCGGGTCGCCTTCTTCGACGAGCCACTCGACCACGATGCCGCCGTGCGGCGCCTTGACGTCGAGCTCGTCGCGCAGGCTCTTCACCTTCGCGACGACCTCGCCGGCTTCGACCGTGTCACCGGACTCCCGCAGTACCTGCCCGGAGCGGGTGAAGATGCCCTTCATCGGGGCGACCAACAGCCGCCAGGTCGGCGACGCGTCGATCTCGGACGGGCTGCCGTGCTTGTCCACGAACGCGCGGGCGTCGTCGAGCTGGTCGGGGGTCTTCAGCGCGAACGTCTCGACGCCCTTCAGCGCCCGCCTCGCGATACCGGTCAGTGTGCCGGCCGGCGGCAGCTCCAGGATGCCGGTCACCTCGAGGTCGGCCATCGTCTGCATGCACAGGTCCCAGCGGACCGGCGCGTTGACCTGGGTGACGAGCCGGCGCAGGACGTCCTGGCCGTCGTGCACGACCTGGCCGTCGCGGTTCGAGATCAGGCGGGTCCGCGGGTCGTGGGTGCTGATCGCGGTCGCGTACCCGGCCAGGGTGTGGACCGCGGGCTCCATGTGCTTGGTGTGGAACGCACCGGCCACCGACAGCGGGATCAGCCGGCTCTTGGCCGGCGGGTCCGCGGCGAGCGCGGCCAGCTCCTCGACCGTGCCGGCGGCGACGATCTGGCCGGGGCCGTTGTCGTTCGCGGGAGTCAGGCCGTGCTCGGCCAGCTTGGCCAGGACCTCGTCCCGGTCGCCACCCAGTACGGCGGTCATCGAGGTAGCGGTCTGTGCGGCCGCGGCGGCCATCGCCTTGCCGCGCTCGCGGACCAGAACCATTGCCTGCTCGGCCGTGAGTACGCCGGTGCCGGCCGCCGCCGCGATCTCGCCGACACTGTGCCCGGCGACGGCGCCGACCTTGGTGAAGGCGTCGGCGGGTTGCGGGAACACGGCCAGCGCGGCCAGCAGGCTGGACGCGACCAGCAGCGGCTGCGCGATCGCGGTGTCCCGGATCGTGTCGGCGTCGGCCTGCGTGCCGTAGTGGCCGAGGTCGAGGCCGGCCACCGCGGAGAGCCAATGGAGCCGGCTCTCGAACACCGGATCGGCCAGCCACGGCTCGAGGAAACCTGGGGTCTGGGCACCCTGACCGGGCGCGACGATGACGAGCACGTGACAACTCTCCCTGAGCCGGGCCGTCCGTGTCCCTGGAAGGGGCACGAATTCTACCGGGCCGACTTTGTAGGAATCCTACAAAACGTAGCTTCCGGGCTCGGGATTGAGCAGGCGGCCCAAGGCCAGTGCGACACGAAGTGTGAAAGCGTCTCGCGGGTTCAGCGGATGGTAGCCCGTGAGCTCTGCCACACGCTTCAGCCGATAGCGGACGGTATTGGCGTGGATGAACATCGCCCGGGCGGTCGCCTCGATCGAACCACCCGAGTCCAGGTACGTCGAAACGGTGTCGAGGAGTACACCATCCCCTACTGTGAGCGGGCCGTAGACGTCGGTGGCCAGTTGCCGGCGGGCATGACCGTCTCCGGAGAGTGACCGTTCGGGGAGCAGCTCGTCGGCCAGGACCGGGCGAGGCGCGGCCGGCCAGGCAGGCGCCGCGCGGAGTCCGGCGACGGCCGCGCGGGCCGACGTCACGGCCGCCATCAGATCTTTCACGACCGGCCCGACGACGATCGGTCCGGGTCCGAACCAGTGGGCCAGCCTTTGTACGATCTCGACAGGTTTGCTAGTACCACCGAGTACCACCACCAGCCGGTCGCCCTGCATCGCACACAGAGCGTCAGCGCCGGCCTCGCGTGCGGCGTACCGGACCGCGTCGGCGACGTTGGCGTTCCCCTCGCTGGCCGGAGCGCGGCCGACGACCACGGCGATCTCGGCGGATCCCGACGTACCGGACGATCCGGTCCAGCCGAGGGCGGAGGCGCGGGAGCGGACCGAGTCGTCGGCCTCGCCGCGGATCACCGCGTCGACGACCAGGGCCTCCAGCCGGTCGTCCCAGGCGCCGCGCAACTCCGCAGCCTGCGCGTAGACGGTGGCCGCCGCGAACGCGACCTCGCGGGCGTAGCGCTGCATCGCCTCGCGCACCACCGGTACGTCGTCGGGCGGCAGCAGGTCGCCGATGGTGGTCTCGATCATCTCGATCGTGGTGCGGACCAGGTCGACGGTCTGGTGCAGTGAGATGACCCGGGTGAACTCCCTCGGCGCGGAGCCGAAGATCCGGGTCGGCATCGAGGGGTGCGCCTCGGGATCGCGGAACCAGTCGACGAACGTCGTGATGCCGGACTGCGCGACCAGCCCGATCCACGACCGGTCCTGTGCCGACAGCGTGCCGAACCACGGCAGTTGCTCGTCCATCGCCGCCATCGCCGCGGTGGCGAGCGCGCCGGTCTGGTTCTGCAACCGATCAGCCCGCGCGAGATGCGCCTTGGAACTCCGCTTCGCCACGTCCAGACCATAGCTCCCACGTCTTCGGCATGATGGGCCTATGACGGACAACGCGGGTGTGGCGGATGCGGTCGCGGCGCTGCGGGCGATCGGGTACTACCTGGAGCGCGACCAGCAGCCGACCCATCGGGTCAAGGCGTACCGGCGGGCGGCGGACACGATCGCCGCGTTGCCGCCCGCCGAGGTTCGCGCCCGTCGCCGGGCCGGCACGCTGACCGAGCTGGCCGGGATCGGGCCGAAGACCGAGGCCGTGATCGTGGAGGCGATGGACGGCGCCGCACCGTCGTACCTGGTCAAGCTCGAGGAGGCGGCCGGTGACCTGACGACTGCCGGCCGGGCGCTGCGCGCGGAGCTGAAGGCGGACCTGCACCTGCACTCGGAGTGGTCCGACGGCGGCAGCCCGATCGAGGAGATGGCGCGTACGGCGCACCGCCTCGGGCACAAGTACATGGCGCTGACCGACCACTCGCCACGACTCACCGTCGCCAACGGACTGTCCCGGGAACGGCGGCTGGAGCAGATGGAGGTCGTTGCCGAGCTCAACAAGAAGCTGAAGGACGAGCTGGACGGGTTCACGATCCTGAACGGGATCGAGGTGGACATCAACGAGGACGGCTCGGTGGACTGCGACAGCGAGATCCTGGCCCGGCTCGACGTGGTCGTCGCGAGCGTGCATTCCAAGCTGCGGATGGCATCCGAGCCGATGACCGAGCGGATGGTCCGCGCGGTCGCGAACCCGCACGTCGACATCCTGGGCCACTGCACCGGCCGCTTGGTCACCGGCGGCCGCGGTACCCGGCCGGAGTCCGAGTTCGACGCCGAGGTGGTCTTCGAGGCATGCCGTCAGTTCGGTACGGCGGTCGAGATCAACTCCCGCCCCGAACGCCTCGACCCACCCAAACGCCTACTGACCCTCGCCGTCGAGATGGACTGCGTCTTCTCCGTCGACACCGACGCCCACGCCCCCGGCCAGCTCGACTGGCAACCCTACGGCTGCGAGCGCGCGGAGGAATGCGGTGTACCCGCCGACCGAGTCATCAACACCTGGGACCAGCCCGCGCTGCTGGACTGGACTCACTCCTGAGCGACGGGCATCCGGCGTAGATTGCTGGGTATGAGCGATCTGGAGAAGGACCCGGCGGAGGTGCTCTCGACCGGGGACGGCGAGGGGCCTGTGGTCGAGTTGCTCGAGGGCCGCGAGGTGGTGCTGGGGCGGTCGACGAAGGTACGGCGACTGCTGCCGAACAAGAACCGCCGGATGGTGGGTGCGTGGTGCTTCGTGGACCACTACGGGCCGGACGACATCACCCACCGGGTCGACTCGTACGACGTGCCGGGGGAGCGGGGGATGCTGGTTCCGCCGCATCCGCACACGAGTCTGCAGACGGTCAGCTGGCTGTTCGAGGGGGAGATCGAGCACCGCGACAGCGTCGGATCGCATGCGTACGTCCGGCCCGGTGAGCTCAACATCATGACCGCCGGCAACGGCATCGCCCACTCCGAGGTGTCGACGCCGACCGCGCCGCCCACCCTGCACGGCGCGCAGCTGTGGGTCGCGCTGCCCGACTCGGTGCGGTCCACGACCCCGGCGGCGTTCAACGCGTACGCCGACCTACCCGAGCTCGAGCTCGACGGTGCCCGGGTCACCGTGATGATCGGCACCGTCGCCGGTGTCACCTCGCCGGCCCCGGCGTACACGCCGCTCGTCGGCGCGGACGTCACCGTCGAGCCCGGTCGCACACTGACCTTGCCGCTCACACCATCCAACGAGTACGCCGTACTGATCGTGGACGGATCGCTCGCGGTCGGGGACCTGACGCCCGGCTTCGGCGAGATGGTCTACCTCGGTGCCGGCCGGGAGTCGGTCAACGTGGTTGCCTCTGACAACGGTGTTCGCTTCCTGCTGCTCGGTGGCGAGCCGTTCGAGGAGCAACTGGTGATGTGGTGGAACTTCATCGGCCGTTCGCACGAGGAGATCGTCGCCGCCCGGGACGCCTGGCAGGCCGCGATCGGGGCCAGTGGCAACGACCGCTTCCCGATGGTGCCCGGGTACGACGGCGATCCGTTGCCGGCCCCGGCGTTGCCCGCTATCGCGCTGAAACCAAGGCCGCGGGCGCGCTGACCTGACGACGGCGGCGGTAGTACGCCCAGGTCAGGAGCAGAACCGACGGACCCCACAGTTGCAGCGGCGCGTAGCAGCTGATCATCAGCACGGCCGCGCCAGTGCTGCCGAACGGGATGAAGCTGTCGCTGAAGACGTCCCGGAAGCCGTAGGTCCAGATCGCGATCAGTGAGAGCCCGCCGAGGATCGCCGGGACGATCGCGGCGTACGGCGCGACCCGGCGACCGCCGATGAACGGGATCCAGTCCGGCGCGACCTCGCCCCACCGCTTCACCAGACCGAAGGTGATCAGCGCGACCCCCTCGGCGAAGATGGTCAGGCAGACGACGTACAAGTGCTCCCCGAAGCCGCGCAGGTGGGCCGGCTGGCCTGAATCGTCGAGCATCCCCATCGACGAGCCGGCGACCAGACCGAGACGCCACAGCCCGGACGGCAGTGTCATGAACGGGATCGCGTGGGCCAGGCCGTACGCCCAGCGGGGAACAGGTCGCTCGGTTGTTTGCTTCACGCTTCGAGCATCCGGCCGCGGGCCGTCCGGGGACCTCACCCGCGGGAGTGAACCGGCTCCCTCCGGAGAACCTTTCAGAGCAGGTCGTGGTCGCGGGCGTACGCCGCCGCGGCGGTCCGGGACGGTACGTCGAGCTTGGTGAAGATGTTGGTCAGATGCCGTGCGACAGTCTTGTCGCTGAGCACCAGCTGCTGCGCGATCTCCGCGTTGCTACGCCCCGCCGCGACCAAGCGCAGTACCTCGATCTCGCGGGCGGTGAGACCGCCCGCGCCGTCGCGGTGCAGCAGCCTCTCGACCTCCTGCCGGGTCGGAACCGCGCCGAGCTCACCGAGGCTTCGCCACGCGGACGTGAGCTCCGTCAGTGCCGACTCCTCGTCCTCGAGGAGCCGGAACGACCGCCCGATCAGCACCTTCGTCCGTGCGATCTCGTACGGCGCCTGAAGCGTGCTCCACAACCGCAACGCCTCCCGGGCCTGCGGCAAGGCCTCATCCGGATCGCCCCGCTCCAGTGCGACCAGGGCCAGGGAGTACGCCGCCGCCGCGCGCAACCCGGCACACCCGAAGCCGGCGGCGATCCCGGCCAGTTCCTCCGCGGCCGAGGCGGCTTCGTCGACAGCTCCACCGGCCACCAGCACCTCGACGGCTGGTGCGAGCAGGCGCGACCGGTACACCGGTCCCATGGTCTCCGCGAGCAACCGCCGTACTGCCGCGACAGCCGCGGAGGTGCGGCCCCGGGCGAGCAGCAGCACGGCCCGGCCCGGCTGAGGGTCGTAACCGAATCCGCCGGCCTCGTTGTAGGACCTCTCCGCGGCGGCCAGGTCGCCGAGAATCCGGTGGACGTCTCCACGCTCGCTCAGCGCGAGTCCGGCCGCGGCCTGGGCGCCCGACGACGCATAGCGCCGGCATGCGTCGTCGAACTCCTGCACCGCCTCGCCGTAGGCGCCGTGCAACCGCAGGATCTGCCCCCGATGGACGGCGCATTGGCCGGTGAACGGCACCAGATCCGGCTGGGTGTCGCACCACCGGGTGAGTGCGGCTGTCCACGCGGCCGCGCGGGAGTAGTCCTGCACCTCCTGACAGCCTTCGATCATCGCGCAGTACACGTTGCCCGCGAAGATCGGCGACAGCTCACCGGCCGCGACCCCCACCATGGCTTCGTCGAGCATCGCGAGGCCCTCCGGCACGCGACCGGAGTACATCAGCATCCGGCCCTGGCAGACGAGGCCCTGGGCGAGCAGATCGGGCTCGCCGAACCGGCGGGCCACCTCGGTGATCTCGGCTCCGACGCGCAACGCGCCCGCGAAGTCGCCCTGGTCGAGGCGGCGGTAGAAGTCGTGGACGAGGAGGTACCCGCGCTCGACCACGTCGCCCTGGTCCGCGAGCAGCCGCTCCGCCCGCGCGGCCCAGCCGAGGCCGATCGCGACCTCGCCGCGGGTGTTCAGCACCAGCGCCAGCCAGAAGGCGAGCCGGACCGCGCCCAGAACGTTGCCATCGTCAACTTCCCGCCGGTACGCGCGCTGCAGCGAGCGGACACAGGCATCGTCGTCCCCGACCAGGTACGCGGCGGTGGCCAGCGTGAGCAGATCGCCGGCGCCCAGGTCGGCGGCGGACGACAGCCGGTCGTACGCCGTCGCCCAGTCCCGCCGGTCGAACGCCGCCCGGGCGCGCTCCAGATCCTCGACTATGCCCATCGCAGTCCCCTCCCCGCGAGGATGAACCCTCCGGTCACGCCGGGGCAAGACTCCGGTCCGTGCCGGCCCGCGCCGCGATCCGTTTGGCCAGGAACGCCGCGTCCCGCCCGACACCTGGCAGGGTCATGGACGCGAAAGCGTACTGGAAGCACAGGCCGCAGAAGAACAGGCCGGGTGCGTCCGCGGCGACCCCGCGTAGTTCCCGGGGCCAGCCGTCAGCACCGATCACCGCTCCGTCGATCCAGTCGAACACCTGCCGGAAGCCGGTGCACCAGATCACGTTCGTCACTCCCAGCACCTGGCCGTCGCCCAGCACCGGCAGCCCGGCCTCGACACCGGTGACCTTGTCGTGGAGCCGCTCGACCCCTCGTGCGAGCAGGTCCGCCCGCTTGACCCGGATCATCGGGCCTCCGTGGAAGCGTCCGTGCTGCATGATCGCATCGGAGTTCGGCAGCCTTCGGGTGACCAGATGCCGCCCGACGAACAGGAACACCGGCCAGAACAGCCGCTCACCCGGCTCACCCGGCTTGACCGGGAGCTGACCGGGGTCGCGCCCGACCAGAACGGTCCGGTGTGTCTGCGCCACCTCGTACGCGATGTCGGTGCCCGAGTGTGATCCGCCGACAACCAGGACCGGTCCTGGCTTCAGTTGTCCCGGCCGGCGGTACTCGCTGGAGTGCAGTTGCCGGATCGCCGGGTCCAGGTCGACGGCGAAGTCCGGCAGGCTGGGCGTCCGTCCGAACGTGCCGGTCGCCACGACGACGTTGTCGGCCACGATCCGCTCGTCGCCGATCACCACGGTCCAGCGGCCGTCGTGGCGTTCGAGGCGGTCCACCCGGGTACTGTTCCGGACCGGCAACGAGAAGTGAGCGGCGTACGACTCGAGGTAGTCGGCGACCTCGTCCTTGCCTGGATACGACCAGGGCTTGCCCGGGAACGGGAGCCCGGGCAGGCCGTCGTACTTGGTCGGTGTGTAGAGCCGGAGGGTGTCCCACTGGGCCCGCCACTGGTCGCCGACCCGGGCGTTGCCGTCCAGGATGACGAAGGACCGGCCGAGTTTCTGCAGGTGGTACCCGGTCGCGAGGCCGGCCTGCCCGGCGCCGATGACAACCGTTTCGATCGTGCTGTTCATGCGAGTCTCCGCTCGTTCTCCAACGACGCTGTCGGGACGACGCCACGCCGAAGCGGGCGGAAGCGCAGCCACCACAGCAGCATCAGCGCGGACGTCACGACGTAGAAGCCGTGCAGGGCCCAGATCGGACCCGCCGGCAGATGCACCACGTAGATGCTGTGGACGGCGTTGCCGACGTTGGCCAGGACGAGGTTCGCCGGACTGTACGACTCCAGGTCGTGGGTCCGGAGCGCCTTGACCACCATCGGCAGCACGCTCGACGCGAAGAGGATGGTGGACACCGTCCCCGCGAGAAGAGCAACGCTTGCGCCAGTCATGTCACCGACGGTAGGGATCGCGCCTCGTCCACCGCGTCGGACGGAATACGCAACTCCCGCGGCGTTGGGCCTACGAGGTTTGTCGTAGCGGCGTGCTCGGCCGGAGCGTGACCCAGTAGCGACGGGTCAGGCCGAGCCAGGTGTCGCGGACGTCTTCCAGGACGCCGCCGTTGCGCTCGATCGTCTTCGCGGACGCCACGTTGTCGTCGTCGCAGGTGATCAGCACCCGGTCGATCCCGCGCGTCCGCGCCCGGCCGAGGACCTGGCCGAGCGCCCACGAGGCCAGACCGCGACGCCGGGCCGACGGCCGGATGCCGTATCCGATGTGCCCGCCGCCCTCGAGCAGTTTGGCGTTCAGTGCGTGCCGGAGCGAGATCGCACCGAGGTAGTTGCCATCCTCAACGATCCACCAGTACGTCGCGTGCACCCGGTCCGGCCCGATCGGGAGGGAATCGTCGCTCTGCTCCCGCAGCCGCTCGATCCAGGCGACGAACCCCTCGACCGTGGTGAGATCCTCGGCCTCCCACACGCCGGCGCCGTCCTGGGACGCGGTGCCCCACTCGCGCGACGACTCCAGCCAGGAGTCACGGAGGTCGACGGTCGGCTCGATCAGTTCAGGCATGGCTCCGAGGGTAGGACAACGAGAGCCGCCTCTCCCGGGAATTTCGGGAGAGGCGGCTCTGGTGGACTGAGCCCGGCGTCAGGCGCCGGCGCCCTCCTGCTTCACGCCGGCGACCGCGGTCGGGTCGTCGATCCGGTACTTGCGGGCCGCCTCGGCGGCGACCTCCGGCTTCACGTCGCCCCGCTTGGCCAGGATCTCCAGTGCGGCCACGACGATCGACTCGGCGTCCACCTGGAAGTGGCGCCTGGCCGCCGCCCGGGTGTCGGCCAGACCCCAGCCGTCGGTGCCGAGCGAGGTGTAGTCGTTCGGGACCCAGCGGGAGATCTGGTCCTGCACCGCGCGCATGTAGTCGCTGACCGCGACCACCGGGCCCTTGGTGTCCTTCAACTGCTCGGTGATGAACGGCACCCGCTCCGGCTCCTCCGGGTGGAGCAGGTTGTGCTCCTCGGCGGCGACGGCGTCGCGGCGCAGCTCGTTCCACGACGTCACCGACCAGATGTCGGCGGCCACGGAGTACTGCTCGGCCAGGATGTCCTGGGCCTTGCGCACCCACGGCAGCGCGACGCCGGACGCGAGCAGTTGCACCCGCGGTACGTCGTCGCCCTCGGCGGTCTCGTACTCGTGGAAGCGGTACATGCCCTTCAGCAGTGCCGCGACGTCGAGGTTCTCCGGCTCGGCTGGTTGGGCGACCGGCTCGTTGTACACGGTGAGGTAGTAGAAGATGTCCTCACCGAACGGCTTGTCCTTGTCCAGGCCGTAGCCGTACATCCGGCGCAGCCCGTCCTTGACGATGTGCGCGACCTCGTAGGCGAAGCCCGGGTCGTAGTGCACCGCCGCCGGGTTGGTCGACGCGAGCAGCGGCGAGTGACCGTCCGCGTGCTGCAGCCCCTCACCGGTCAGCGTCGTACGCCCGGCCGTCGCGCCGATCAGGAAGCCCCGGCCGAGCTGGTCGCCGAAGGCCCACTGGAAGTCGCCGGTCCGCTGGAACCCGAACATCGAGTAGAAGATGTAGAACGGGATCATCGGTTCGCCGTGCGTCGCGTACGCCGTACCGGCCGCGATCACCGAGCCCATCGCGCCGGCCTCGCTGATGCCCTCGTGCAGCAGCTGGCCCTGCTCGGACTCCTTCCACGACAGCAGCAGGTTGCGGTCGACGGCCTCGTAGTTCTGCCCGTGCGGCGAGTAGATCTTGGCCGTCGGGAACATCGAGTCCATGCCGAACGTGCGGTACTCGTCCGGGGCGATCGGGACGATCCGGTGCCCGATCTCCGGGTCCTTCATCAGGTCCCGGAACAGCCGGACCAGGGCCATCGTGGTCGCGATGGGGGTGTTGTTGCCCTTGCTGAGCGGCTTGTACACCTCGTCGGCCGGCAGCTTCAGCGAGGTCTTCGGCGCCACCCGCCGCTGCGGCAGCGAGCCGCCGAGCTGCTTGCGCCGCTCCATCATGTACTGGTACTCCGCCGAGTCGGTGCCCGGGTGGAAGTACGGCGGGTTGTACGCGTCCTCGAGGTCCTTGTCCTCGATCGGCAGGTACAGCCGGTCGCGGAACGCCTTCAGGTCGTCCGAGGTCAGCTTCTTCATCTGGTGGGTCGCGTTGCGGCCCTCCAGCGCCTCGATCGTCCAGCCCTTGATGGTCTGGGCCAGGATCACCGTCGGCTGCCCGACGTGCTCGGTGGCGCTCTTGAACGCGGCGTACACCTTGCGGTAGTCGTGGCCGCCGCGGGGCAGCTTGCGCAGGTCGTCGTCGGACAGCGTGCTGACCATCTGCTGCAGCCGCTGGTCGCCGCCGAAGAAGTTGTTCCGGATGTACTCACCGGACTCGACCGAGTAGGTCTGGAACTGGCCGTCCGGCGTGGTGTTCATCTTGTTCACCAGCGCGCCGTCGTGGTCCTGCGCCAGCAGCGCGTCCCACTCGCGGCCCCAGATCACCTTGATCACGTTCCAGCCGGCGCCGCGGAAGAACGCCTCCAGCTCCTGGATGACCTTGCCGTTGCCGCGGACCGGTCCGTCCAGCTGCTGCAGGTTGCAGTTGATCACGAAGGTGAGGTTGTCCAGCTCCTCGCGGGCGGCCAGGCCGATCGCGCCGAGCGACTCCGGCTCACCCATCTCGCCGTCACCGAGGAAGGTCCAGACGTGCTGCTGGCTGGTGTCCTTGATGCCGCGGTGGTGCAGGTACCGGTTGAAGCGGGCCTGGTAGATCGAGTTCAGCGCGGCCAGCCCCATCGAGACGGTCGGGAACTCCCAGAAGTCCGGCATCAACCGGGGGTGCGGGTACGACGACAGTCCGTTGTGCGGACCGCGGGAGACTTCCTGGCGGAAGCCGTCCAGCTGGTCGGCGCTCAACCGGCCCTCGAGGAAGGCCCGCGCGTACATCCCGGGGGAGGCGTGGCCCTGGATGAAGATCTGGTCACCGCCGCCGGGGTGGTCCTTGCCGCGGAAGAAGTGGTTGAAACCGACCTCGTACAGGCTGGCCGCGGACTGGTAGGTGGCGATGTGGCCGCCGACCTCGAGGCCCTTGCGGTTGGCCTTGCTCACCATCACCGCGGCGTTCCAGCGGATGAAGGCCCGGATCCGGCGCTCGATGTGCTCGTCGCCGGGGAACCACGGTTCCCGCTCGGGCGGGATCGAGTTGATGTAGTCGGTGCTCCGCAGCGCGGGCACCCCCACCTGTCGCTCCCGGGCCCGCTCGATCAGCTTGAGCATGAGGTAGCGTGCTCGCGCCTTGCCCCGTTCGTCCAGGACCGCGTCGAGCGATTCGACCCACTCACGTGTCTCGTCGGGGTCGATGTCGGGGAGCTGGGTGGGCATCCCCTCGGTGATGATGGCTGGTGGTTCGTGTCCGGAAGCCACGGTGTCCTGCCGTTCTCTCTGGTTGTCTTCACCGCAATCCTGTCACCTGTTCGGAATGCGTTCTACTTCGCCTTCCACAGGGGCACGATTCCGGTCGTGCACGCGTGATCTGAGCGGACACGGACTGTACCCACCACGCGGATACCGGACACGTCACGGATCCCTCGTGCATACTTGCGCGACGCGGTACGTCACGATGGACTATCGCTACTGACGCCTACCCCCGGGCAAGCGGGGACCACGGAGGAGGACACGTGAGCGCGACCGCGGACCACGCGGACGGCAACAGCGGTGTGCCGAACATGGCGTCCCGGCTCGGCCTCGAGGCCGGCTGGGTCGTGCAGGAGATCGGGTACGACGAGGACTGCGACGACGAGTTCCGCAACGCGATCAAAGCGATCACCGGCGAGGAGTTCGTCGACGAGGACACCGACGAGGTCGTGGACGTCGTACTGCTCTGGTTCCGCGAGGAGGACGGCGACCTGGTCGACGCGTTCTTCGACATCCTCACCGACCTGAAGGCCGGCGGGGTCGTGTGGCTGCTGACGCCGAAGGTCGGCCGTGACGGGTACGTCGAGACCAGTGACATCGCCGAGGCGGCTCCGGTCGCCGGGCTGTCCACCACCAGCACCCTGAGCGTGACCGACGACTGGTCGGCCACCAAGCTCGTGGTGCCGAAATCCGGCCGCCGGGGATGACGCGAGGGTGACCCCTGCCGTCGGCAGCCGGGCCCCGGACTTCACAGCCCGCAACCAGCACGGCGAACAGGTCCGGCTGAGCGACTACGCCGGCCGGAGCGACGTCGTACTGGTCTTCTATCCGTACGCCTTCAGTGGGGTCTGCACGAGCGAGTTGGCTGCGCTACGTGACCGGCCGGACCTGCTGTCGGCGGCGGAGTTCCTGGCGATCTCGTGCGACCCGATGTTCACCTTGCGGGCGTACGCCGACGCCCAGAAGCTCGAGTTCGGTCTGCTCACCGACTTCTGGCCACACGGCGCGATCGCCTCGTCGTACGGCGTCTTCGATCCCGAGCGTGGTTGTGCGCTGCGGGGCACGTTCGTGGTGGACAGGGCAGGGATCGTCCGGTGGTCGGTCGTGAACCCGATCCCGGAGGCCCGCGACCTCGACGACTACTCCCGGGCGTTGGCAACTCTGGGCCACGACCTCGGGTAGACTGCGCCGGTCGTTTGATCCACAGCGGGCGGATAGCTCAGCGGTAGAGCGCTTCCCTTACAAGGAAGATGTCGGGGGTTCGATCCCCTCTTCGCCCACCTCGATCTTTACGCTCCGTTATCTTACGCATTCCGCTCCAGACCAGTAACGTGCCCCTGGATCCCGAGGGGGCTCGGGGACAACTGGAGGGGAATACATGTCTCAGCACGCGCCAAACAGCCGTGTCCGGAAACTCGTGCAGAACCGCCACGTACGCCGTTACGCCGCACCCGCGGTGCTCACGGCCGCGTTGGTCGGGGTCGCCGTGATTCCGTCGGCTACCGCCGCGTCGACCGTGCCGGCCAACAGCGTCGGCTCGGCACAGATCATCAACGGCGGCGTCTGGGGTGGCGACATCCACGACAACACGATCGCGGAAACCAAGCTCGGATGGGACCTGCGCCAGAAGATCGCGAAGAGCGGCGGTCAGGGCCCGGCCGGGCCCGCTGGACCTGCCGGACCTGCCGGACCTGCTGGTAAGCCCGGCGACCCGGCGACCGACGTGCTCGGCAAGGAAGGTGTCTCGGACACCCTCGGCCCGAAGGTGATCGCGAACATCGGCGGCTCGTTCAAGACGCAGAAGACGAAGGTCGGGGAGATCACCCTGCAGCCGGGCAAGTGGCTGCTGAACGCGTCGGCGTTCTTCGCGCGCACGGAGGCCGGCGTCGCCGGCACCCGGCCGCAGCTGGCGCTGCGCGTGGGGGCTTCGGAGACGGCGTTCGGGGACGACTACGGCACGATCCTGGGTGCGGAGATCTCGCCGGCGAAGGACCGTGAGCTGACTGGCTCGACCGTGAAGGTCGTGAAGGTCTCCGAGGCGACGAAGGTCGAGGTCTTCGGGTTCGGCTACAACGACGACGGCAGCTCCGCCGGCGGCGGTCAGATCACCGTGACTGCTGACGTAGTTGCGGTTCGCATCGGCTGAACTCTTCGCTCAGCGAACGTTCCACCGGGCGTCCCCGGTCCGCTCTGCGGGCCGGGGACGACCTGTTTCCGGTGATCGGACACTCTGCCGAAACGGCGTATCCGCAGGCAGTGAGGGTCGTTGTCCTGGGTGGCGGCGGTCGGCGGGATTTCTTAACTCATCGATCGCCGGAACGGACTCCTCCAGGGCCGGTCTCGACTGGTAGGGTTCACGGCTGTCGGTCGGCGCGATGACGCACCGGGTGTGCCCGGTCACGGCTTCGTTCCGGCAGGCGGAAAACGGGGCTTTTCTGTCGGTGAGAGTGAGACGGGTCTGCCCTGAGCCCGGCTCCGTCCAGTTGGGGAGGCACGTGTCCGTGGGTCGCCAACTGGCTGGCACCACCGGTGTTCCCCGGCCTGCCCGCGCACTCGCTGATCCCCTCCCGACCCACCCCGTGCAGGTGGTGGCACGCACGTGGTGAGAAGCGGTGTGGACCGGCCGGCGATCAGCACCGGACCGGCCCTGATGATCCCGGCCGGATACCCCAGAGACCTGCCCAGTGCGCTGCTCCGCGCGGCCCGCGACTTCGGTGGCGCCGGCGTGGTCGAGATCGGCCCCGACGGCCGCGAGACGAAGCTCGACTTCCCGACCCTGCTCGAACTCGCCGCCCGCATCCTGGCCGGCCTGCGGGCGAACGGCGTACGCGCCGGCGACCCGGCGGTCGTGCACTGCACCGAACCGGTCGGCTTCTTCGCGGCGTTCTGGGCCTGCACACTGGGCGGCATCCGTCCGTTGCTGATGGCCCCGAGTCCTGAGGGCGACCGGTCCGAGGAGGGCCGTGAGCGGCTCCGCAAGCTGACCGACCTGCTCGGCTGGACCGTGCTGATCGGCCGCCCGTCCGACCTCCCTGACGACCTCGGCCTGCCGGTCCTCGACCCTGACGCTCTCGCGGGTCATGAGCCGACGTCGGAGTTCCACCGACCGGCTGCGGACGACGTCGCCGTACTGATGATGTCGTCGGGCACCAGCACCGGCGCACCGAAGATCGTGCAGCTGACGCACCGCGGACTGGTCGAGTTCGCCGCCGGTACGCCGGCCATGCTGCCGGTGCGGCCCGGACAGACGACGCTGAACTGGCTGCCGCTGACCCAGAGCGGTGCGTTCCTGCTGTACCACCTGCTGCCCGTGTTCACCGGCTGCACCAACGTGCACGTGAACACCGACTGGGTGCTGGCCGATCCGCTGCGCTGGCTGGACCTGATGGACCAGCACCGGGTCAACCACTCCTGGTCTCCGAACTTCGGCTATCGCCTGGCCACGCAGGCGATCGCGGGCGAGCCGGACCGGCACTGGGACCTGTCCGCACTGCGCAGTCTGGTCAGCGGTGGCGAGCAGATCACCGTTCCGGTGATGTCGGAGTTCCTGCGGCTGACGAACCGGTTCGGCGTCGTACCGGAGACCTTCGTGGCGGCGTGGGGGATGACCGAGACGGTCACCGGGATCACGTTCGCGCGGCCAGGGCTGACACCGAACGTGCACCGCGTCCGGATCCCACCGACCGGCGTGATCGAGTGGGTCGATCAGCGGCCCGCGACCGGGAAGGTCGCAGTCGCCCGGCCGGGTAAGACGCGAGCCGAGGCGCCGGGCGTGCTGAGCCTGGTGTCGGTGGGTGCGCCGGCTCCGGGGACGACGGTGCGGATTGTGGCTCCCAACGGTGCGGTGCTGCCGGAGGGCCGGATCGGTCAACTGCAGGTTGCGTCCGCGCGGGTGACACCGGGATACCTGGGCAACCTGGAGGCGGACCGGGCGGCGTTCCCGATCGGCAACTGGCCAGCGCGGAAGTGGCTGGCGACCGGGGATCAGGCGTTCATCACCGGCGGGCAGGTGGTCATCACCGGCCGGGACAGCGAACGCATCATCATGTCCGGGAAGCTCTACTACGCGCACGACATCGAATCGGTCGCTGCGACGGTGGTCGGTGCCGAGCAGGGCCTCGTCGCGGCGTGTGGGATCGCGGACGGGGCGAGTGGGACCGACCGGCTGGTCGTGTTCTACGCGCTCACGCCGGAGTCGATCCCGGGGATGGATCAGGCGATCCGGAGTCTCGTCCTGGCCCGGCTGGGGCTCGAGGCCGAGGTGATCGGCGTACCGCGGCGGGACTTCCCGACCACACCCGGCGGCAAGATCCTGCGCCCGCTGCTCAAGCAACGCTGGATCGACGGCACGCTGGAAACCCCGCCCCACCCGTACGTCGAACCGGCCGGCGCCAACTCGTACTCCGGCCCCGCCGGCGAGGGCCCGCACGCCAACGCCGCCGACACCCTCATCTCAGCCGAAGAAGACCCAGCCGAACGCACCACCGAACTCCCGGTCGTCCGCCTCGCCTGGAAGCGCACCCTCCAACAATCCATCCCCACCCCACCCCAACGCCCGACCCTCGGCACCCCCACCTCGCCGGTTACCGCCGACCCAACCGCCGACGCGCCCACCGAGCCAGAGCCCGCCCCGATCCCGGACGCCGAACAAACCGCAGAGCTCCAACGAATCCCCGCCACCGACGAGCCGCCTCCGCCCGCACAGGCCAAGTCGCCCAACCCCACCGAGCACCCAGCCGAGGCACCCGCAGCTGAAGCCCGGCCCCAGCCGGAGCCCACCGCCGAGCTGGAGCCCGCCACCGAGCGCGAGCCCGCCACCGAGCGCGAGCCCGCCACCGAGCGCGAGCCCACCGAGGAAGCGTCCCAGCAGGCGGCCGAGCCGCGGCCGGAGTCCGTCGCGGCCGTGGAGCCGACGCAGCCCGTCGAGGAAACACCTGACGAGCCTGCCGCGGACGCACATCCGCAGCCGGAGCCCACTGCAGAGGCAGCCGAGCCCACCGCAGAGACCGAGGCAGCCGAGCCCACCGCGGAAGCGGCCGAGGAGCCTGCCCCGGATGCGCCCCCGGAGCTGACCGCAGAGACCCAGCCGACCGACCCCGCCGAAGAAGCAGCCGACGAGCCTGCGGCCGAAGTACAGCCGCAGCCGGAGCCCACCGCAGAGACCGACGCAGCCGAGCCCACCGCGGAAGCGGCCGACGAGCCTGCTGCCGAAGCACAGGCCGAGCTGGAGCCCTCCGCAGAGTCCGAGTCGACCGAGTCCGCCGAGGAAACGGTTGAGGAGCTTTCGGCCGAAGCACAGGCCGAGCTGGAGCCTTCCGCAGAGTCTGACCCGACCGAGTCCGCCGAGGAAACGGTTGAGGAGCCTGGAGCCGAAGCACAGGCCGAACCGGAGCCCTCCGCAGAGCCCGACACGACCGAGTCCGCCGAGGAAACGGCTGAGGAGCCTGCAGCCGAAGCACAGGCCGAACCGCAGCCCTCCGCACAGTCCGAGCCGGCCGAGCCCGCCGAGGAAACGGTTGAGGAGCCTGCGGCCGAAGCACAGGCCGAGCCGGAGACCACCGCACAGTCCGACCCGGCCGAGTCCGCCGAGGAAACGGTTGAGGAGCCTGCGGCCGAAGCACAGGCCGAGCCGGAGACCACCGCAGAGCCCGACCCGGCCGAGTCCGCCGAGGAAACGGTTGAGGAGCTTTCGGCCGAAGCACAGGCCGAGCCGGAGACCACCGCAGAGTCCGAGCCGATCGAGCCCTCCGAGGAAACGGTTGAGGAGCCCGCGGCCGAAACGCGCTCGGATCTGGCTTCGGAGACTGAGCCGATCGGGCCTGCTGAGGAAGCGCCTGAAGAGCCTGCGGCCGAAGCACCGGTTCGGTCTGAGCTCCCGGCGGCGCGGTTCATCGCGCGGTACACGATCACGCAGGCCCCGGCCCTCGACGTACCAGCCGAAGACCCCACCCCCGAACCAGCCGCCAAGGCAACCGACCCCGACCAGCCCCAGCCCGCCGCCGAAGTCGCCGCCGACGAGCAGCATCCCGAGGCCGAGCTGGAACCAGCCGCCGAGTCCGAGCGCACGGCCGATGAGCAGCAGTCTGAGGCCGAGCCAGTCGCCGAAGCTGAGTCCGAGGCGGCCGGTGACGAGCAGGAGCCTGAGACCGAGCTAGTTGCTGGAGGTGAGGCCGAGCCTGGTGCGGAGGCCGTTGCCGTAGAGCAGCGCGAGGCTGAGGCGACGCAAGTGGCCGAGGCCGAGTCGACCGAGACCGTCGACCAGCCGGCCGCCGATGCGACCTCCGAGGAGATCGCAGAGGCTGAGCAGGCTGAATCCACCGAGGAGCTAGCCGCCGAAGCCGAGCTGGTCGAGGAGGTACCCGCGGAGGCTGCCCGGGAGCAGGAGGCTGCACAGGAGCAGGAGGCTGCGCGGGAGCAGTCCGCGGTGGGTGCGCCAGCGGAGACCGTCGCGGTGGCATCCGTGGAGGCTGTGTCTGCGGCACAGCCGGTTGTGGACGGAGCTGCCGAGCAGGTCGCGTCCGAGTCCGCGGCAGGCTCTGAACTGGAGCCGGGCGACGCGGGCGAGCAGGTCGCGGAGGCCGGGCAGGAGTCGGAAGCTGCGCCTGAGCTGGTTGCGTCCGCCGAGCAGGAGCCCGAACGCACGACTGCGCAGGCTCACGCAGAACCTGCGCCGCAGTCCGTGACCGCGCAGGAGGCCGTGCAGGGAGCTGAGGCGGCGCCGCAGGTCTCGCAGGAGGGTGAGTCTGCGGTCGTGCCTGAGGGGGCGCGGCGGGCGCGGCAGGAGCGGGGTCCTCGGCGGGTTGTGGAGCCGGTGGCTGTGGTTGGGTTGGCGGGGCGGTTTCCGGGCGCGGAGACCCTGGAGCAGTTCTGGGACAACCTCGTCGGTGGGGTGGAGAGCCTCCGGCGGTTCACGAACGAGGAGGTGAGCCAGGCCGGCGGGCATGTGGACGACGAGCTGGTCGCCGTCAGCGGTGTGCTCGACCACGTGGAGTCGTTCGACGCGAAGTTCTTCGGCCTCAGCGACCGTGAGGCCGAGTTGATGGATCCGGCGCAGCGGCTGTTCCTCGAGGTCTGCTACCAGGCGCTCGAGCACGGCGGGTACGCGGGTACCACCGGCCGCGTCGGTGTGTTCGCGGGCTCCGGCATGAACCTGTACACCCAGCAGCACCAGTCCCGCGATTCTCTCGCCACCCGCGTCGCCTACCGCCTCGGCCTCACCGGTCCAGCCATCGGCGTACAGTCCGCCTGGTCCTCGTCCCTCGTCGCGGTGCACCTGGCCTGCCAGGCGTTGCGCTCCGGCGACGCGGACCTCGCACTCGCCGGTGCGGCCGCCGTACAGGTGCCTCAGGCAACGGGCTACCACTCGGCACCGGAGTCGATCCTGTCGCCGCGCGGTCAGGTCCGTGCGTTCGATGCGGCCGCCGACGGCACGGTCGGTGGGAACGGCGTCGCCGCCGTACTGCTGAAGCGCCTCGACCAAGCCATTGCCGACGGGGACACCGTGTACGCCGTGATCCGCGGCACCGCGGTCAGCAACGAGGACGCGCCTTCGGGCAACCAGGTCGAGCTGATCGAGCGTGCGCTGGAGCGGTCCGGGTTCGCGGCGGACTCGCTCAGCTACATCGAGGCGAACGCGATCGGCAGCGCCGCCGCGGACTCCGCCGAGGTGAAGTCGCTGACGACCGCGCTGCGCAGGCACACCGACAAGGTCGGCTTCTGCACGATCGGCTCGGTGAAGCCGAACATCGGCCACCTCGACAGTGCCGCGGGCATGGCCGGCCTGATCAAGACCATCCTGATGCTGCAGCACCGGATGCTGGTCCCGACGATCAACTACACCGAGCCGAACGCGGAGCTCGGGCTCGACGGCAGTCCGTTCGTGATCGGAACCGAGGCGCACGACTGGGAGGCCGGTACGACGTTGCGCGCGGGCGTCAGCGCTCTCGACGCCGGCGGTACCAACGCGCACGTCATCCTGGAGGAGGCGCCGCGGCAGATCCGTCGCGGCGACGACGGACCGGTGGTGCTGCCGCTCTCCGCGCCCGATCCGGACGCTCTGGCAGACCTGGTCGAGTTGTTCCGCACCGACCTCGGCCACGGCACCGGACACCGCCTGATCGACCTCGCTGGTACGGCGGCCCTCGGCCGACCGCCACACCGGCACCGCATCGCGGTAGCGGGCGCGTCCGAGGCCGAGCTGGTCGACGCACTCGGCTCAGCTCAGGCAACCGAGGTCCCACGCGGTGGACCGGGTCCACTGGGCTACGCATTCACCGGACAGGGCGCTGCGCGGCGTGGGATGGCCGCTGCGCTTGCTGGTCGCTTCCCGGTCTTCCGCTCGGTGCTGGACGAGTGCGACCGCGTGTACGCCGAGGAGACCGGTGGCAGCCTGCTGGAGCTGTTGCTGACACCTGCCAGCGCGTCTGAGGGCGTCTGGCCGACAGAGACCGCGCAGCCCGCACTGTTCGCGTTCGAGCTTGCCCTTGCGCGGCTCTGGCAGTCGTTCGGTGTGCAGCCCGCGTTGGTGGTCGGTCACAGCGTGGGGGAGTACGCCGCTCTGTGCGTGGCCGGTGCCCTGTCGCTGGCGGACGGCGTACGGCTGACTGCTAAGCGCGGCGAGCTCATGCAGCGTGGCACCGTGCCCGGCGCGATGGTTGCTGTGCGTGCGGACGCGGACCGGGTTCGCGAGCTGACGCAGACGCCGGGCGTGGAGATTGCCGCGGGCAACGGTCCGCAGTCGTTCGTGCTGACCGGGTCCGAGGTGATCGTCGGGCAGCTCGCGGAGCAGCTGGACCGGCTGGAGGTCGCGTACCAGCGGCTGGACGTGGATCGGGCGTTCCACAGTTCGTTGGTGGACCCGATCCTGAAGGACTTCGCGGCGATCGTCCAGGAGATCACGCTGAAGCCGCTGCGGACGCCAATGGTGTCGAGCTGGTCCGGCGATCTGCTCGAGTCCGGGACGGTGCTGGACGGCGACTACCTGGTCGGCCAGTTGCGGCAGCCGGTGCTGTTCGGTGACGCTGTCGAGGCGGTCACGGCCGCCGGTTGCCGGCGCTTCCTGGAACTCGGGCCCGACGCCGTACTGAGTCCGGCCGGGCGCCGGATCGCGCCGAACAGCACGTGGATCCCGGCGCAGCGGCTGGGGCAGGATCCGGTGCTTGCGACGATGAACGGGCTGGCCGAGCTGTACGAGCAGGGCACCGAGATCGCGTGGTCGAAGGTGTACTCCGATGGCGGTCGCGTGCCGTTGCCGACGTACCCGTTCCGGCGTGTGCATCACCTGGTCGACACGTCGGCGGCCGGGCTTGCTGGTGATGGTGCGGGGCGGCCGGCCCGCGTGCAGCCGAGTCCGTTCGAGCGCGCGGCTCGGGCGCAGGCGGTTGTCTTCGAGCCGTCGAGTGCGGCGGTGAAGCGGATCCCGCTGGATCCGCCGGCCGAGCCGGAGGTTGCTGAGAGCAACGATCCGGTGGAGGAGCAGTCGCCGTTCGCGTTGCCGGCCGAGACGCATCAGATCGACGCGGACTACCTGGCGCAGGCCGGGGTGCTGTCCGGTGACGAGATGTCGGCCGAGCGGTACCGCGACTCGCTGGACCTGATCCTGGATCTGACGTGTGAGGCGCTGAACCTCGATCCGTACGACTTGACCGTCGACCACACGTTCGCCGAGCTCGGCGCCAGGCCGGACTCGATGGCGCCGGTCATCACCGAGATCAACTCGCGCTTCGAGGTGACGCTCACCCCCGAGGACCTGTTCAGCGCCTACACCACTCCGCACAAGCTCGCCACGGCCGTCGCCACGCAGGCCCCGGAAGCCCCGGAGACGGAGCAGGCGGCCGATGCAGCCCAGCCGGAGAACACCGCCGCAGCACTCGAAGCGTCCGAGGACGTCGCGGTGGAAGCCGTCGCCGAGAAGGCGGAAGACGTCGCAGCGAAGGCTTCTGCTGAGGAAGCGGAGGTCGAGCCTCCTGCTGAAGAGCTCGAGGAGACGGCTCAGGCCGACCCGTTGGAGGGTGCGCCGGTTCGCGATGCGCGGACCGCCTTGGCTGATCTGGGCAGCGGCTTGGCGGAGTTGGCGGCGAAGGTCGATCAGGCTGCGGCGGCTACCAGTGAGGCTGAGCTGCCGGGCAACGGGATGGCCGTGCTCATGTCGCAGCAGCTCCGCGTGGCCGGTCAGTTGGTGGACGGCGTCACCAAGCTGATGCGCGAACAGCTCGCCCTCCTCGAGGCCGCGACTTCAGAAGACCCAACAACCTCTGAACACTTCCCCGACCCATCGACTCCGGCCGAGCCGGAAGGCGTGCAGGACGTGGACGATGGCGCCGAGGCCGTCGATGCTGTGCAGGCTGATGCACTCGCGGCGGACCCCACGAACGCTCCAGATGTCAACGCGGAAATACAGGCCGAGGCTCGCACGAGCGAGGATGTTGAGCGGTTGCGACGGGACCTGGGCTACTGGGAGATGGCGCTGGCGGGCGCTGAGCCGCTGGTACTGGTTGCGGATGGGGTTCGGCCGGCCGCGTCGGGCGCTGTCGGGTCGGTGAAGAAGGAGTTCGAGGAGGAGCTCGGGGACGCGGTGTTCGTGTTCAGCCGGGGCCGGAAGGTCTCCCCGCTGATGACGATGCTGGCGGCTGTCGGGACGGTGCTCGGGCGCTTCGCGGCGCAGGACGACGTGACGATCGGAACCGCGCTGATCCGGCCCCAGGGCGACACCTCGACGGCGGCCCGGCGCGCGCTCCCGATCCGGATCGACCTGTCCGGCGAACCCGACCTCGGCGAGCTCGCGCACCGGGTGCGCGACGTGACGGCGGGCGCGTTCGACCACGCCGGCACGGACCTCGCCGTACTCGAGCGTGACCCGCTCTTCCAGGTGCTGGTCGAGTTCGAGGACGGCGACGACGAGCTGCCCGAACCGCTCGACATCCGCCTGCGGCTGACCCACCACGGCGCCGGCATCACGTGTACGGCGGACTACCGCTCCGGATTGTTCGAGCAGCGCACCATCGACCGCCTCGTCGCGTACCTCGAAGCGGTCCTGCGTCGCGCCACCACCCAGCCGAACCTGCGCCTGCCCGACCTGATGTTCCCGATCGAGTCCGACCTCGAGGCCCTGCGCGAGCTGGAAGGCGACACCGCTCCGGCCGGCCCGATCGGTCGGGTACGACGAGATGCCGTCGTCGCCGGCGAGCTCAGCGGACTGCACACCCTCTTCGAGCAGCAGGTCGCCCGAACCCCGGACGCGATCGCGCTGATCCAGGGCGAGCGTGAACTGACGTACGCCGAGCTCGATCGCAGGGCCAACGCGCTGGCGTGGCGGCTCGTCGACCTCGGCGTGAAGCCCGGCCAACGGGTCGCCGTACGTGTTGCCCGAGGCCCCGAACTGGTCGTCGCGGTGCTCGCCGTACTGAAGTCCGGCGCGGCGTACCTGCCGCTGGATCCGGGCGTACCCGAGTCGCGCTGGGCGTTCATGGTGGCGGACTCGTCGGCGGTCGCGCTGGTCGGTGACGACGCAGCGCTGGCAGACCGGCTCGGTCTGCGACTGGTCCCTGTCGCCACGTCGAACGGCGATGCGCGGGCGCGGCAGGCGCCGCCGGTGCGGGCCGCCGCGGATGATGTTGCCTACTGCATCTACACGTCCGGCTCGACCGGGAACCCGAAGGGCGTCGTCGTCCCGCATCGCGGCCCGGTCAACCTGATCCGCCATTACCTGCGGACCCGGAGTTCGCTGCGAACGTTGCAGTGGACCTCGTTCGGGTTCGACGTTCACGTGCAGGAGATGTTCACCGCGCTCGCGTCCGGCTCGGCGCTGGTGCTGATCGGCGAGGACGACCGGTACGACCCGGACGCGGTGATCGCGGCGCTGCGGGATCACGACGTCGAGCGGCTGTTCATGGCGTTCAGCCCGTTGACGGCGTTGCTCGCGACCATGCGGCGGCTGCCCGAGTTGCCCGCGCTGCGGGAGATCGTCGCGGGCGGCGAGGCGATGGTGCTGACGCACAAGGTGCGCGACTTCCTCGAGGCGCATCCGGAGTGCCGGCTGTTCAACGAGTACGGCCAGGTCGAGGCGTCGATCGTGACCACGATCCACGAGGTCGACCCGGCTGTGGACCGGCCGTCGATCGGGCGTCCGGTCGAGGGCGTCGTCGTACGCCTGCTGGACCAGGTGCTGCGGCCAGTACCGGTCGGTGCGGTTGGCGAGATCCACCTCGGCGGCCCAGCCGTTGCCCAGGGCTACATCGGGCGCGCGGAGGAGACCGAGCACGCGTTCGTGCCGGATCCGGGCCATCCGGGGGCGCGGCTGTACCGCAGCCGGGACCTGGGGCGCTGGCGGGCGGACGGGACGCTGGAGTACCTCGGCCGCGCCGACGACCAGGTCAAGATCCGCGGTCACCGCGTCGAGCCCGGCGAAACCGAACACGTCCTGGCGGATCAGCCGGGTGTGGTCGACGCCGTCGTGGTCGCCTGTGCGGACCCGGCCGGCGACACCTGCCTCCTCGGGTACGTCGTTCTCGAGGACAGCGATCCGGCAGTCCTGGCCCGCCTGATGCTCGACCTGACCAAGGAACTCCCGATCTATCTGGTCCCGGCCGACCTGATCCCGATCGAGGAACTCCCGCTCGACGACAACGGCCGGCTGGACCGGACCCGCCTTCCCGAACCCGAGTGGCTCACGCCGTAGAGGACTGTTCTGCACCGTGGACGGGGGTTGTCGGGGACAGCCCTCCCGCAGCCACCGGCCTCCGTCCGCGGTGCAGAACCCGCGACGATCCTCATCCCTCCTGAGGATCGATCGCACTCCTCGCCCGGCGGCGGAACAGCGATGAGGCGCTGATCACGCAGACGAGCAGGGAGTAGACCGCCAGCGCGGACCCGACGCTTCCGGTCGTCGGTCCGACGCTGCCGGCACCGGTTCCGTTCCCGCCGGAACCCATACCGTCTCCGCCGGACCCGACCGCCACCACGGCGGTGACCACGATCAGAGCGATCAGTGGACCGGTCCAGCCGAGCACACCCATCCGGAGCGCGTGGCCGTCGTCGGCCTGCGCCCCGATGGGTGGAGCCGACCCTGCCACGGCTGCGGCGGTCCCCGGGCCGGCGAGGGCCCGTCCGCGCAGCGAGCCGTGCAGGGCAGCGACGCCGCACGCGGCGGCGACGTTCATCAGTAGCAAGCGTCCGGCGACGTCCTCGAGCGCCACGGCCCCCGGACCGACCGTGCCGTACACGATCGCGTACACGTCGACCGGCACAGTGACCGCGGCGGCCAGGACAGCGGCGACCTGGAACAGTCGCGGCCGTCCGACAGCTGCCCGCAGTACGTCGTACCTGGAAGTGGTCCGGACCAACAGCGCGGTGAAGAAGAGAGCGAAGAGGAGGAGCACCGCGACGTCCATCGGGGACCGAGTCTCTCTGGTCGAGCGTTGCCCTGGACAACGCTGGCGGACGTTGCTGACCTGACCTGACCTGCCTTGACACCGTGCTGTTCGCGAGGGCGGCGGAGAGTTTCCTCCCCGCCGCTCACGCGTTCGGCTGGTCCTGGCCCCCCATCGACCAACCGCTGCCGACCGGTCCAGGCCCCCTGACCAGTCTTGGATGACGTGCCCCCACCCCATCCATCCGTTGCATCGCGTGGGACGGCCCAGTCGTTACACAGATTCGGGCAATTGGGTTAAAACTGCGCAAAGGTGCGCATGAGACCCTGTTCCGCGCGTGCATATGTGTGCGTGACGCGGGAGAGGTGTACGGCGGTCAGCCGACGGCGGCCCAGGCCTGATGGGCGGCACCGAGGAGGCCGGCGTTGTCGAGTTGGGCGGGCTCGACCGCCAGATCGGTGATGAAGGGGAGTTGCGCGAGCCGCTTCACCCATGCCTGCACCGGGTCGAACAGCACCGGCCCCGCCTTCGACACCCCGCCCCCGATGACGACCGTGGTCAGATCGACCGTCACCGCCGTCGCGACGATCCCCGCGGCCAGCGCCTGCGCCCCGTCGTCGAACGCGGCCAGCGCGAGCTCGTCCCCGGCTGCCGCGTCGGCGGCGAGTACGGCGGCATCCGTGTCCTCGTCGATCCGCCAGCCGCGACGCTTGGCCCGGGCAACCATCCGCGGGCCGCTCGCGTACGCCTCCACGCATCCGTACGACCCGCACGCGCACGCCTCGCCGTCCAGGTCCACGACCATGTGGCCGATGTGCGCGGCGTTGCCCGACTGACCGATGACAGGCTTGCCGTCGACAACCAGTCCGCCGCCGACACCGGTCGACACCACGATCCCCAGGAGCGTGTCGGCGTCGCGTCCGGCGCCCGTCCAGAACTCACCCAGCGCGAAGCAGTGCCCGTCGACCCCGAGCGTCACGGGTACGTCGCCGACCAGCTCCCGGACCCGCTCGACCAGCGGGAAGTTCCGCCAGCCGGTGATGTTGACCGGTGACACCAGCCCGTGCTCCTGGTCCAGTGGCCCGGCCGAACCGATCCCGACCGCGACCGGCGTCGCGTCACCGCGAACCCGCTCGATCAGCTCGCCGAGCGCCGCGAACACCACGTCCGCGTCGCCGGGTGGAGTGAGGATCCGGTCCCCGGTGAGGATCTCACCGTCCGCAGACACGAGTGCGGCGGCCATCTTCGTGCCGCCGATGTCGATGCCCAGGACGGTGTCCTGCTTCATTGGTTCGTCACTCATGGTCCCCCCGTCAGTGCCGATGCAGGTGGTCAGGTCGGGAGACAACGTTATCCGTAGTCGGCCCGGACAGACAGGGGTCAATTGCAGGAATCCCCGCAAACCCGCAGGAAGGCGCCGGGTAAATGCCTTGACATAGCCTGACAACGATCGCCCTAGACCGCCGAGAAGACGCTAATTATTAGCTGTCCGTGACGGCATCGGCCGGGCTCCGGCGGCCGGGAGTGGCGGCGCGGACCTCGGGGAGGAGAGGGTAGGGGGATGAGTGATCAAATGGATCGTGATGCCGCCGGCGCGCTGATCGTCGGCTTCAGCGGGACCACCGCCCCCGACGAGTTGCGCCGCGCGGTCGCCGCCGGTCTCGGCGGCGTCATCCTGTTCACCCGCAACGTCGGCGACGCCGATCAGGTGGCCGCCCTGACCGCGTCGCTGCGGGCCGAGCGGCCCGACCTGATCATCGCGATCGATCACGAGGGCGGCGAGTTCAGCCATCTCGCGCCGGCCAACCCCTGGCCGCTGGCCTCACCGCGCGTACTCGGCGATCTCGACGACGTCGATCTGACCCGTGCGTCCGCCCGGGACGCCGCGGCGACGCTGGCGAGCCTGGGCATCGACCTGATGCTGGCGCCGTCGGTCGACGTGAACAGCAACCCGGCGAACCCGATCATCTCCACCCGCTCGTTCGGTACGACGGCCGACGTGGTCTCCCGGCACGGCGTCGCGTTCGTCGAGGGCGTCCACGAGGCCGGCATCGCCGCCTGCCCGAAGCACTTCCCGGGCCACGGCGACGTCGCGGTCGACTCCCACGTCGGCCTGCCCAGCGTCGACCGCTCGATCGAGGAGGTCAACGCCGTCGAGCTCGCGCCGTTCCGGGCGACGATCGCGGCAGGCGCCGACGTGGTGATGAGCGCCCATATCGTCTTCTCCGCGTACGACGACCAGCCGGCCACCCTGTCGCGCCGGCTGCTGACCGGCCTGCTGCGGGAGGAACTCGGCTTCACCGGCGTCATCACCACCGACGCACTGGAGATGCAGGCGATCACCAGGACCCGGTCGATCGAGGACGCCGCGGTCGCGTCGATCGGCGCCGGCGCCGACCTGGCCATGATCGCTGTCGGCTCCGCGGACCCGCGAGCCCTGACCGCCCGCGTGGTCGATGCCATTGGCAACGGAACGCTCGACGCCGAGCGCGTCGCCGACGCGGCCGCCCGGGGCCGTACGCTGGCGGCAAGTCTGGCCCAGCGCACTCGGCGGCCCGGTCTCGACGGTGCCCCGATCCGCGAGGTCGCCGCCCGCGTGGTGGCCGGCCAGAACATCCCGTTGCTCGGCTCCGCGCCGTACGTCGTTGATCTGACGCAAGGGCTGCATCCGGCCTGGAACCCTTATTTCAGTGGGCTTCCCGAGGTCTTCGGCCGTGTCGCGCCGGGCTCGGACGGCGTCGTACTCCGCGGCGAGCATCGGCTCACCGACGCCGACTCGCCGGCCGGCGACGCGATCAAGACGGCGGCCGCAGCCGCCGCCGGCCGTCCGCTCGTCATCGCCGTCCAGGACGCCGGGCGTACGCCGTGGATGCGCGACGCGCTGACCCACTTGGTGGAAGGGCACAAGGACGACGTCTTCGTGCTCTGCACGGGTATCCCCGAGGACCGCGCCCTCGTCCCCGAAGGCATCCGCTCCGCCACCACCTCAGGCCGCAACGTCATCGTCCTCGAGGCAGTCGCGAAGGCGCTCACGCAGGCTTGAGGTTCAGATCCAGGGCATGTTGTTCGACGTAGTTGAGGGCGTGGCGGACGGCGCCGACGGAGACGATCGCGTCGCCGAGGGACGAGACGGCGACGCGAGGCGGCGTACTGGTGAAGCCGGCCAGGTGCCGCTCGATGTCGGGCAGCAACGCCGCGGCGGCCTGGGCGACCGCGCCGCCGAGGACGACGAGTTCGGGGTTGAACAGGATCCCGAGCGTCGCCACCACCCGGGCAGTCCGGCCGGCCACGTGCTGAAGGATGCCCAGGGCAACTTCATCGCCGGAGCCGGCGGCGGTGAAGACCTGTTCCGCGGTGATCGGGCCGTCACCGCCGAGCGTTCGCAGTACGGTGTCGATGGCCGGGTCGGCGACCGCCGCGGTGCCCCGATCGCGCGCGATCCGGGCGATGCCATGCGTGTCACCGACGCCCTCGACGAGCTTGAGGTAGACCATCTCGCCCGCACCACCACGACTGCCGTGCAGCAGCCGGCCCGAATCCATCAGGCCGGAACCGAACCGCTCACCGGCGAGCAGTACGGCGAGGTCGTCGACGTCACGCCCTTCGCCGCGCCACTGTTCCCCCAGCGCGGCGAGGTTGGCGTCGTTCTCGAGCCGCACCGGCCAGCCGTGCAACTCTGTCAGCCGCTTCGCCAGGCCGGCGTCGAACCGCCGCCAGAACTCGTCGTCGACCAGGATGTTCCCGTCGCGGTCGACCGGCGCCGCGACTCCGACTCCCGCAGCGAGCACCTGTGTGTCGCAGACTCCCGCGCTCGCCAGGGCTTCGACGATCGTCTCGTGCACGATCTCGGTCCGCTCACCGGCCGTCTTCACATCGGACACCGAGCGGCCGGCCTTGGCGACCGTCTCGCCGCGCAGGTCTGCGAGCAGCACCGTGGTCTTGGCGTCGCCGATGTCGATCCCGAGCACATACCCGCCGCGGCTGTTGAACTCGAACCGCCGTGACGGCCGGCCCACGGCGGTGTCGTCGCGGCCGGGGTCGAGCTCGACCACCCAGCCCATCGAGATGAGGTCGTTGCAGACCGCGTGCACGGTCGCCCGGGTCAGGCCGGTGGCCTGGATCAGACCGGTTCCCGTCATCACCCCCGCGTTCGAGAGCACGCCGAGGAGCTTGCCCGCGTTCACGCGGCGCAACAGCGGCGGCGTCGCCGTGGCTTGAGTCACTGCCATTCAAAGCCCCTTGACCAGCTCGAACATCCCGGCGCAGAATACTGCAGGATCTAAATTTAGACTCTATATTAACCAGTGACAACTATCTGCAGACGACTTCAGTGAGGCGCTGATGACGAGCAAGCAGTTGACGAACGATGCCGACTGGTGGCGGCAGGCGGTCGTCTACCAGATCTATCCGCGGAGCTTCGCCGACTCCGACGGCGACGGTCTCGGCGACCTGCAGGGCATCGTCAGCCGCGTGCCGTACCTCGAGACCCTCGGCATCGACGCGGTCTGGCTGAGCCCGTTCTACCCGTCCGCGCTGGCCGACGGCGGGTACGACGTCGACGACTACCGCGCCGTGGACCCGCGGCTCGGCACCCTCGCGGACTTCGACCAACTGGTCGACGCGCTGCACGCGGTGAACATCAAGCTGATCGTCGACATCGTGCCGAACCACACCTCGGACCGGCATACCTGGTTCACCGAGGCGCTGGCCGCGCCGAAGGGCTCGCCCGCGCGGGAGCGGTACATCTTCCGGGAGGGCGACGGCGACCAGCCGCCGTCGGACTGGGATTCGGTATTCGGCGGCTCTGCCTGGGCGCGGACCGACGACGGCCAGTGGTACCTGCACATGTTCGCGGCCGAGCAACCGGATCTGAACTGGGAGCACCCGGAGGTTCGGGCGGACTTCCTCCAGACGCTGAGATTCTGGTCGGACCGTGGTGTCGACGGCTTCCGGGTGGACGTCGCGCACGCGCTGATGAAGGACCTGGCGGAGCCGATGCCGTCGCAGGCCACGCTGCCTCGAGTGTCCGAGTCGTACGGTCTGCACCCGTTGTGGGACCGCGACGGCGTACACGACATCTACCGCGAGTGGCGGCAGGTCCTGAACGAGTACGACCCGCCCCGGTCCGCCGTGGCCGAGGCCTTCGTCCCGGCATCGCGCCGCGCGCGGTACGCGAGTGCCGACGGGCTCGGGCAGGCGTTCAACTTCGACCTGCTGCAGGCCGACTGGGAGTACGACAAGTTCCGCCAGGTGATCGAGGAGAACCTCGCACTGGCCGACCAGAACGGCTCGTCCTCGACCTGGGTGTTCTCGAACCACGACGTAGTCCGGCACGCGACCCGCTACGGCCTGCCGAAGGATCCGTCCGGCCTGTGGCAGGACGGCAAGGCCTGGCTGCTGAGCAACGGCACCGAGCCGACCGTCGACGTGGAGCTGGGCTTGCGCCGAGCCCGCGCCGCGGTGCTGCTGATGCTGGCGCTGCCCGGATCGGCGTACCTATATCAGGGGGAGGAGCTCGGGCTCCAGGAGGTCGGCGAGCTGCCGGCGGCGAATCTGCAGGACCCGGCGTACTTCCGCTCCAAGGGTGCGGAGAAGGGCCGTGACGGGTGCCGGGTGCCGATCCCGTGGACCGTCGGTGGGTTGTCGTTCGGCTTCGGCTCGGGTGGGTCGCACCTGCTGCAGCCGAAGTGGTTCGGTGGGTACTCCGTCGAGGCGCAGGAGGGCGACGTCAGTTCGACGCTGAGCCTCTACCGCAAGGCCCTCGCAGTACGCCGGGGACTGCAGACGGGCAACTCGCTCACCTGGGTCGACGGCACCGACTGGGTCCTCCACTTCACCCGTCCCGGCGGCTGGCAGTCGATCACCAACTTCGGTGCGGCGCCGGTCGAGCTGCCGGACGCCGCGGTCGTGCTGTCGAGTGGTCCGCTGGAAGGCGACAAGCTCCCGAGTGACACCACAGCCTGGCTGATCTGATGCGGCAGGATGGGGGCCGTGACTCCGACGCTTGCTGACGTGATCGCCGTACTCGACCGGCTCTACAACCCTGCCTGGGCGGAGTCCTGGGACGCGGTCGGTCTGGTCACAGGCGATCCGGAGCAGCAGGTACGACGGATCCTGTTCGCCGTCGACCCGATGCGGGTGGTGGTGGACGAGGCGATCGGAGGCGACTTCGATGTCCTCGTCACGCACCACCCGCTGCTGTTGCGCGGCGTGAACAGCGTGGCGGCGACGACGCCGAAGGGCCGGGTCGTGCACGACCTGATCCGGAGCGGTACGGCGTTGCATGTCTGCCACACCAACGCGGACAACGCGAACCCGGGTGTGAGCGACGCACTGGCCGCGGCCCTGGGCCTACAGGACACGCGTCCGCTCAAGGCGATGCCGTCCGACCCGATGGACAAGCTGGTCGTGTTCGTGCCGGTCGACGAGACGCAAACCATGCTCGACGCCCTGGCGAAGGCGGGCGCCGGCCAGATCGGCGACTACGAGCGCGCCGCCTGGAGTAGCACCGGCGAGGGGACCTTCCGCCCGCTCGAGGGCGCGAACCCCACGATCGGGCAGGTCGGCGACATCGAGGTCGTGCCGGAGAACCGGCTCGAGCTGATTCTGCCGCGACACAAGCGGCGGGCTGTCGTCGAGGCGCTGAAGGCGGCGCACTCCTACGAGGAGCCGGCCTTCGACATCTACGAGCTTGCAGCACTGCCGAGCGAGCGCGGTGGCGGCCGCGTCGGCGCGCTCTCGGCACCGCTGCCACTGAGGGACTTCGCCCGGCTGGTCGCCGATCACCTCCCGCGCACTGAGCACGGCGTACGGGTGTCGGGGGACCCGGAGCGGACGATCGAGACGGTCGCCGTCGTCGGGGGAGCGGGGGACTCGGAGTTCGAGCGGGTCCGGGCCGCCGGCGTCGACGCGTACGTGACGGCCGATCTCCGGCATCACCCCGCGACCGAGGCACAGGCGTACGACGAAGGCCCGGCGCTGGTCGATGTCGCGCACTGGGCCAGCGAGTGGCCCTGGCTGCGCGACGCCGAACGACTCCTCCTCGAAGGGTTGGCAGCACAAGGCAGTACCGTGGACACTCACATCTCGACGCTCTGCACGGACGCCTGGACCCTGCGGTTCTGAGTGCAGCTGAAACACAACTGAAGGAGCCGACTCTGAACGCCGAGCCCGCCGTCCAACGCCGGTTGCTGGACCTGCAGGATCTCGACCTGCAGCTGGATCAGGTCGCGCACAAGCGCAAATCGCTGCCCGAGCACAAGGCACTTGCCGACCTCACCGCGGAGAAGTCCGTGGTCGACCGCGACCTGGTCACCGCCGACACCGAGGTCAGCGACCTGCAGCGCGAGCAGAAGAAGGCCGACAGCGACGTCGACCAGGTGCGGCAGCGCAAGGCCCGCAACCAGCAGCGGCTGGACTCCGGTCAGGTCACGTCGGCCAAGGACCTGGAGAACCTGCAGCACGAGGTCGGGTCGCTGGACCGGCGGATCTCCGACCTGGAGGACGCCGAGCTCGAGGTGATGGAGAAGCTGGAGGCCGCCGAGGCGGTCCAGCTCGATCTGCGCACCCGCGCCGAGGCGTTCGCCGGCCGTCAGTCCGAGCTGGAGACCAGCCGCGACGCCGCGCTGAAGGAGCTCGACGAGCAGCGTGCCGGGCTCGGGGACCAGCGCGCCGGGGTGGCGGCCGAGCTTCCGGATGCCCTGATCACGCAGTACCAGCGGCTCCGCGAGCACAACGGCGGAATCGGCGCCGCGCCGCTGGTCGGCAAGCGCTGCATGGGCTGCCGGATGGAGCTGGCGCCGTCCGACCTGAACGGCATCAAGACCGCCCCGGCGGACGCCGTACTGCGCTGTGAGGAGTGCGGACGGATCCTGGTCCGGACCGCGGAGAGCAGCGCATGAGCGAGCGGAGCGAGCTCATCGTCAAGCACAGTGCGTCTTGTGCCTCATCCGCGCCCGGAGCGAAGCGAGGACGTGGATGAGTTACAAGCACGTCATTGTCGAAGCCGATGGTGGGTCGCGCGGGAATCCGGGACCGGCGGCGTACGGCGCGCTGGTCCGGGATCCGGCGACCGGCGAGGTGATCGCGCAGGACGGCAAGACGCTGGGGATCGCGACCAACAACGTCGCCGAGTACTCCGGACTGATCGCGGGGCTCCAGCTGGCCGCGGAGTACGCGCCGGACGCCTCGATCGAGGTGCGGATGGACTCCAAGCTGGTGATCGAGCAGATGGCCGGCCGGTGGAAGATCAAGCACCCGGACCTGCAGCCGCTGGCGATCAAGGCGCAAGGCCTGGCGCCGTTCGGGACCGAGTGGACCTGGGTGCCCCGGGCCCAGAACTCCGCCGCCGACGCGCTGGCGAACAACGCGCTGGACGGCGTACCGATCCCGCTGAAGCCGGAGGTCGGCGGACCCGGGCCGACGGCAGTCAAGGAACCGTCGGATCTCCAGAAAGCCTTGCAGGGTTGGGGTCCGCAGGCCGAGCCGCCGACGCAGCTCATCTTCCTGCGGCACGGCGAGACGCCGCACACCGTCGAGAAGCGGTTCTCGGGATCCGGCGGCGACGACCCCGCGCTCAGTGACACCGGTCGGGCGCAGGCCCAGGCGGCCGCTGAGTACCTGTCCCGGATCGGTGGTGTCGACGCTCTCGTGACTTCGCCGATGGTGCGCGCGCGGCAGACGGCCGACGCGGTCGCGGGCAAGCTCGGGCTCGAGCCGGTGGTGGACAACGGCTGGGTGGAGTGCTCGTTCGGCGACTGGGACGGGCACACGTTCGCCGAGGTGCAGCAGAAGTGGCCGGATGCGATGAACGCGTGGCTGGGCTCGACCTCTGTCGCGCCGCCCGGTGGGGAGTCGTTCGACGCGTGCGCGCGCCGGGCCCGGTCGGCGCGGGACGGGCTGCTGACTCGCTACCCGGGCAAGACCGTTGTCGTCGTCACCCATGTCACGCCGATCAAACTGATGGTCCGGTCGGTGCTGCAGGCACCGATGGCGTCGGTGTTCCGGATGGAGCTGCGCCCCGCGACCATGACCGAGATCCACTGGTACGCCGACGGCCTCGCGTCACTCCGCTCCTTCAATGTGCAACCCTCGTTAGTCTGACCCCACGCACACGTCGTGCGCTGAGAAGGACGGAGGGCCCCACGTGCCGCTTCAGAGGGTTCACTTTGCCGAGGACGTGCCCGAGGTGTTCCGGGCGTCGCTGCAGGACATCCGGCGTGAGCTCGAGGTGCCGACGGAGTTCCCGGACGACGTGGTCGCGGCAGCACTGCACGCGGCGAAGAACCCGCGGCTGCCCGAGCTGGACCGGACCGATCTCGAGTTCGTCACGATCGATCCGCCGGACTCGATGGACCTCGACCAGGCCCTGCACATCGAGCGCACCGGCGACGGCTACACGGTCCACTACGCGATCGCCGACGTCGCTGCCTTCGTCCAGCCCGGCGACCCGATCGACCTCGAGGCGCGCCGCCGCGGCGAGACGCTCTATGCGCCGGACAAGCGGACCCCGCTGCACCCGCCGGAGCTGTCCGAAGGCGCGGCGTCGCTGCTGCCGGACGGAGTGCGTCCCGCGTTGCTCTGGACGATCACGGTCGACGCGACGGGCGAGGGGACCGGCGTCACCTGCGAGCGCGCGCTGGTGATGTCCCGGGCCAAGCTGAACTACGCCGGCGTGCAGAAGGACCTCGACGCCGGCAACGCGTCGGAGTCGCTGCAACTGCTTCGCGAGGTCGGGACACTGCGTGAGCAGCGTGAGCTCGAGCGCGGCGGAGTCAACCTGCCCATCCCGGACCAGGAGGTCGTCACCTCCAACCATGGTTGGGGTCTGGAGTTCCGCGCACCGCTGCCGGTCGAGGGCTGGAACGCGCAGATCTCGCTGCTCACCGGCATGGCCGCTGCGGAGCTGATGATGAAGGGCAAGATCGGCATCCTGCGGACGCTGCCCGAATCGCACGACAGCCTGCGCCACAAGCTCGAGCACACTGCCAAAGCGCTGGGGATCACCTGGCCGGACGGGACGTCGTACGCGCAGTTCATTCATGGGCTGCAGCCGAAGGTGCCTGCGCACGCGGCGATGCTGGCTGCCTGCACCGTGCTTTTCCGGGGCGCCGGGTACGTCGCGTTCGCGGGCGGTGTGCCGGAGCGGCCGCAGCATGCTGCGATGAAGGCGGAGTACGCGCACGTCACCGCGCCGCTGCGCCGGCTGGTGGACCGGTGGACCGGCGAGATCTGTGTGGCGCTGTCCGCCGGCACCGAGGTGCCGGCCTGGGTGCGCGAGTCGATGGACGAGATCCCGAAGACGATGGACGAGGCGGACCGCCGGGCGAACGCGTACGAACGCTCGATCGTCAGCATGGTCGAGGCCGGTCTGGTGGCCGACCGGATCGGGACGGAGTTCGAGGGCGTGATCACCGACGTTGACGAGCGCGACACCACCCGCGGCGTCGTCGCCCTCTCGACGGTCGCGATCGAAGGCCGCGTCACCGGTAGCGCGCCACTGCCGCTCGGTCAGGCGATCCGCGTGAAGCTGGTCGAGGCCGACATCGCCAAGCGCACCGTCGCCTTCGAGCTAGCCCCGTAGGTAGTCCTCGACGGCCGCTGTCGTGCGGTCCAGGTCTTCGGTCGCGAGCAGGTCGATGAGCGCGCCGCGCAGCAACGCGAGTACGCCGGTACGGCGTGCCTCCGCGGCCGGGCTACCGGGATCGGGCTGACTCCCCTTGAGCAGTTCGAGCCAGTCGTCGACGGTCGAGCGGCCGTAGTCCGCCCACGGGCCGTCCGGCGCGACCAGCGAACGCCCGTACGCCTCCACCCAGAACTTCATCAACGGCCGGCGCTCGGGCTCGGCCAGCCACGTCCACAACTCTCGCGCGACCACGGTCAGGCCTGGCGGTTCGTCGTACCTGGCCTCGAGCTGGCGGAGTAGTTCGAGTTCGTCGACGCGGGCTCGGGCGAGCAGGGCGCGGATCAGGCCGTCCTTGCTGCCGAACAGGAACAGCAGCACCCGCGGGCTGGACTCGATCGCGGTGGCCAGCGGGCGCAGGGACAGGTCGGCCAGTCCGTGGCTGAGCGAGTAGGCGTAGGCGCGCTCCAGTAGTTCCTGCTGACGCGCGGAGGGGGCTGGCTTCGTCGACGGCACGGAGCTAGTATCACCTACTGAAACAGTCGTGTCAGTAGATTGGGTGGACTGGATGAGCCGGACGAAGGCGATCAGGAAGCTGGGCAAGCCGGGAGATCTCGGGTGGGTGGTGCAGGCGCATGCGGAGATCTATGCGGCGGAGTACGGCTGGGGTCTGGAGTACGAGGCGCTGATCACGCGGATCGTGGCGGCGTACGCGAGCGAGCACGACGACGATCACGAGGCCGCGTGGATCGCCGAGGTGGAGGGGGAACGGGCCGGCAGCATCTTCTGTGTCCGTGGGCCGGACGAGACCACCGCCCAACTCCGCCTGCTCCTGGTGACGCCGGACGCTCGCGGTCTCAAGCTTGGCGCCGAACTGGTCGACACGTGCCTCGCCTTCGCGCGCGCGGCCGGCTACAAGAGGATGGTGCTGTGGACCAACGATCCGTTGGTGGCGGCGCGTCACATCTACCTGGCCCGCGGCTTCCGCCTCACCGGCTCCGAGCCGCATGACTCCTGGGGTCTGGAGCTCGTTGGCCAGACCTACGAGCTGGACCTGGGCTGAGCTCAGTCCGCGCAGGTCGGCGCGCCGGTCGCCGCGGTCCGGTAGAGGGCGTGCGAGAGAAACGTCGTGACGTAGCCGTTCATGACGGCCAGTGCGTGGCGCGGGCCAACACTGCCCAGCGGCAGGAACTTCCGCAGCGGCAGCGCCAGGTAGTAGGCGCCGTAGTCGGTGAAGTTGAAGTGCCGCGTCCCCGGGATGGTCGCGCACCACGCCGTCCCTGTGCTTGCCTTGAGCAACGACAGGGCACGGTCCCGGCCGTCGTCGTTCTTCGCGTCCGGGCCGCAGACGCTGGTGATGCACGAGTCGTCCGCGCCGAGCAGCATGATCGGCGCGTGCACGCCCTTCGTCACCACCTCGCCGAACTGGAGTCCGTCCAGGTCGACCGCGGCGCCACACCGCCGATCGGTGCGGCATGCCTCCAGTGAGGCCGCGCCGCCGAACGAGTGGCCGACGTACGACGTACCGATCCCGGTCTCGACGCTGTTCGGCAACTGCTTGCCGAGGGTGGTAGCGGCGAAGCGGGCGTCGGCGGCCCAGGTGGTGACGAGGTGGTCGCCGGCCTCGAGCGCGCCGTCCGAGGTCTCGCCGAGATTCGGCGGGTTGGCGGCTGCGGTGCTCTTGACCGTCTGGCCGTCGAGGACGGTCAGGTTCGCGCTGTACGTCGGAGTCACGCCGGCGACCAGGTAGCCGTGGCTGGCGAGCTCCTCGGCGAGGCTGGCATACATCGGTGCGGACAGCCCCATGCCCGGCATCAGCACGACGACCGGAAAGCGCCCGGGGGCGATGGTCGCGCGGTCCAGCGCGTGGTCCTGCAGGCCGTTGAACGGGCCCTGGAACACCGCGATCGGTGACTTCAGGTGCAGCCCGTTCCACAGGCCTGGCGCGTACTCCACATGGCGTCCGGTGGTGCTCTTGGCCACCGGGTACCAGAGCCACACCGAGAGCTTCCGCGGGCCTTCACCGTACGGATCGCGGCGGACCGTGTCGGTCCACTCGAACGTCCGGCGACCGACCTGGAAGGTCCCGGTCGGGTCGGGCAGGGACACCGGGTCAGACCGCTTCACCAGCACCCAGCCGACGTACCCGCTGCCGCCGAGCAGAGCGAACAGCACCAGGATCACGATCCCCGTGCGCATCCGTCGCATCCCTCTGCGGGCCATATCCCAAGCGTCTCACCCAGAGCCTCGATCCGTGGATCCTGGCTCGCGGTGTCGAACCCGGCAGATCCGCTCCGACGTGACCGATATCAGTGCTGATCGATCGAGGAGTGGCGATGAACCTTCCGGATGTCGCGTCCCGGGACGAGTGGCTGGTCGCGCGCAAGGCGCTACTGGCGGAGGAGAAGGAGTTCACCCGGCAACGGGACGCGTTGAACTCGCGACGTCGGCAGTTGCCGATGGTGCTGGTGGACAAGCCGTACGTCTTCACCGGGCCGGACGGCGAGCTCGGGCTGGGGGAGTTGTTCGAGGGCCGGCCGCAGTTGGTCGTGTACCACTTCATGTTCCAGCCGGAGTGGGAGGGCGGCTGCCGCAACTGCACCGGTTTCGTCGACGACATCGGTTCGCTCGACAACCTGCACCGGTTGAACACGACGTTCGCGCTGGTGTCTCGGGCGCCGTACGACAAGCTGGCCGCGTACAAGGCCGAGCATGGGTGGACCTTCCCGTGGTACTCGTCGTACGGGAGCGACTTCAACTACGACTACCACGTGACGCTGGACGACTCGGTGGTGCCGTTCGAGTACAACTACCGCACCAAGGCCGAGTGGGACCTGCTGCCGAACAACGAGCACGTGCAGAGCGAGCAGCCGTTCGACCTGCACGGTCTGAGCTGCTTCCTGAAGATCGGTGACGACGTCCATCACACGTACTCCACCTACGGTCGCGGGCCGGACGCGATGACGTTCACCGTCACCGCGGTCGACCTGACCGTGTTGGGTCGGCAGGA
>NZ_JBITJE010000016.1:0-139518 GCF_044459685.1 Kribbella sp. NPDC050241 | reverse complement strand
CCGAGTGCGGTACGAACCTGAACCGGATCCTCGGCAAGGCCTGACGCACCAAGTCGTAGGGGCGGGGGGGGGGGGGGCCCCCGCGGGCCCCCCCCCCCCCCCCCCCCCCCCCCCCCCCCCCCCCCCCCCCCCGGGGGGGGGGGGGGGCCCCGCGGGGGGGGGGGGGCCGGGGCGGGCGGGGGCGCGGGGGGGGGGGGGGGGGGGGCCCCGCCCCCCCCCCCCCCGGGGGGGGGGGGGGGGCCCCCCCCCCCCCCCCCCCCCCCCCCCGCCCCTCCGTCGTCCCGGCTTGGGCGACCCGACAGAATGGGTACGTGTCGGACCTCCCCCGCAAGGCGCTGAGCCGGACCGCGAAGCTCGCCAGCCTGCCGCTCGGTGCCGCCGGCCGGGCCACGGTCGGACTCGGCAAGCGGATCGGCGGTGCGCCGGCCGAGGCCGTGTACGCCGAGTTCCAGCGCCGGACCGCCGACCAGTTGTTCTCCGTCCTGGGTGAGCTCAAGGGCGGCGCGATGAAGTTCGGGCAGATGCTGAGCCTGATGGAGTCGGCGATGCCGGAGGAGCTGGCCGCGCCGTACCGGGCCACCCTGACCAAGCTGCAGGACTCCGCCCCGCCGATGCCGGCCTCGACCGTGCAGACGATCCTGTCGCGCGAGCTGGGCAGGCGCTGGCGGGACCGGTTCGAGGAGTTCGACGACCTGCCAGCGGCGGCCGCGTCGATCGGCCAGGTGCATCGCGGCATCCTGAAGGACGGCCGCGAGGTCGCGGTCAAGCTGCAGTACCCGGGCGCCGCCGAGGCGCTGCGCGCGGACCTGCGCCAGCTCGGCCGGTTCGCCCGCACCTTCGGCACGCTGGTCCCCGGCCTGGACATGAAGCCGCTCGTCACCGAGTTGCAGGAGCGGATCGGCGAGGAGCTGGACTACGACCGCGAGGCCCAGGCCCAGCAGCAGTACGCCGACGCGTTCAAGGACCACGACGAGTTCGTCGTTCCCCGGGTCATCAAGCACTCCCCGTCGGTCATCGTGTCCGAGTGGCTCGAGGGCCGGCCGCTGTCGTCGATCATCAGCGACGGCACCAAGAAGGAGCGCAACGCGATCGGACTGAAGTACGTCCGGTTCATGTTCAGCGGCCCCAAGTACGCCGGCCTGCTGCACTCCGACCCGCATCCGGGGAACTTCCGGGTGATGCCGGACGGACGGCTCGGCGTGGTCGACTTCGGGCTGTGCGCGCGGCTGCCGGACGGCCTGCCGCCGGCGATCGGGCGCCTGCTGCGGATCTCGCTCGACGGCGACGGGATCGCCGTACGGGACGGGCTGCGGGCCGAGGGGTTCATCAAGCCGCGGATGGAGATCGACCCGGACCAGCTGATGGACTACCTGGCGCCGTTCGCGGAGCCGGCCCGGGAGGAGACGTTCCAGTTCAGCCGGGCGTGGATGCGCGCGCAGGCGAACCGGACCGGGGACTTCCGGTCGCCCAACGCGGGGCTGGCCCTCCGGCTGAACATGCCGCCGTCGTACCTGCTCATCCACCGGGTCTGGATCGGCGGCATGGCCGTCCTGTCCCAGCTCGAGGCGAAAGCCCCGTTTCGCTCGGTGCTGGACGAGTTCCTGCCCGGCTTCGCCGAAGAGGACTGAGTCTCACCACTAGGCACTGTCCGGGTCAGTCCTGCATCGGAAGCTCCAGCAGCGCGAAGCGGTCGAAGGGCCGCTGGGCCGACGGATCAGGCAGGGACAGGACCGCGAGATCGGGGAGATCGGGCCCCCGACGGCTCAGACCGGCGTACAGCACCAGATCGATCCGGGCCAGCCGGGCCACCGCCTGGCACAGGTCGCACGGCCGGCACGACGAGGCGACGTAGGCACCGCTCAGATCTCTACTGCCGATCCGCTGACAAGCCTGGCGCACGGCCTCGGTCTCAGCATGGGCAGTCGGATCACCGTCTCGCAGCACGGTGTTCACGCCCTCACCGATCACCTCGCCGTCGTGGACCACGACCGCGCCGAAAGGTCGCTGCCCGCGGTCCACGTTCTCCAGCGCCAACTTCACCGCGAGGGCGATGAACTGCTGGCTGCCGGCAGGGATTCGACGGTCGTTCATCCAGGTCCTCCTCAGAGAAACGCGAGCAGATGCGCGTCGAAGCCTTCGCGCAGTTCGTGGTAGCGGCCGCTGTGGAAGACCAGCGGCGCGCTCAGCGAGGCCTCGATGACGGTGGGCGCACCGAGGAAGAGCCGATGGTCACCCGCGTCGATCACGGTGGACCTGTCGAGCACCATCCAGGCCGCGGCGCCCGTCACCACCTCGGCCCCGGGCGCCGCCGCCACGGGCGTCAGCGGCGTCCCGGCCAACCCGGGACTGCGCCCGGCGAAGTGGTTGGAGATATCGGCCTGTCCCTCCGCCAGGATGCTGACGGCGAACGACGAGGACGCCTCCAGCACCTGGCACATCGTCGCCTGCCGTGCGATCGACACCAGCATCAGCAACGGATCGAGCGAGACCGACAGGAACGAGTTGGCGGTCATCCCGTGCATCTCCCCGTCGGGAGCCCGGCACGTCACCACGGTCACGCCGGTCGGGAAGGCGCCGCAGACCCGGCGGAACGAGAATCGATCGACCGCGGGGACAGCCATCGTCGTACTGCTGCCGCTCCCCACCTCAGTAGCCCGGGATCCGCGGGTCTTCGGCCGCGAAGTCCGCCCGGATGTCCAGATCCACCCCGGTACTGTCCCGCAGTACCTTCGTCACCAGGTCGGCGCAGGCGTTGTCGTGCCCGGCCTGCTTGAACGCCCAGCGAAGCCGGCGCCGCCAGAGCAACTCACCGCCGGTGGACAGGCTGCTGAAGGCAGCGACCCGGCCCTCCGTCGCCGATGCCGTGTGGTCGGTGATGAGGTGGAACAGCGCCGAGCGCTCGTGAGCCGACAGTTCACCGCCGCCGAACAGCTTCTCGATGTAGGGCTGCAGGTCACCTGCCTCGAGGTCCTGCTGGGTCGGGGCCATCATCACGCCTTGGCCGGCGAGCGTACGCACCGTCTTGGCCACCGTGGCCTCGCCGGACAGGCCCTGCAGCGTGCCGACCGCCAGGTGCGACAGATCAGGCAGCAGGTTGCCGGCCGGCGACAGCGTGGCGTCGGCCACCGAGGCCGACAAAGCGGTCCGAAGCGTCTCCGTCTGGATCGCCAGATCGGTCAGTACCTCGGTCACCCCGGGGATCTTGCTGGTCTTCAGCGAGCTGGTGACCGTGAGACCGAGGCCGAGCGAGAACTCGTACCGCGCGAGCATGCGGGCCAGGTGACTGAGCAGCAGCCACCCCATCGCGCGGGTGAGGTACAGACAGGTCTCCGGAGCACGGTAGGCGAACACCCGGTCCCAGGGAACGAACACCTTGCGCAGGATGAGGGCCGACTCGTGCTCGTCGAACCTGCTGCTGATCGGGAACGAGAAGGGGTCCTGATCGAGGCTGGCCGGCTTGCGCAGCACCATCTCGACGCCCGGCGCGTTCACTCCGAAGGCGAACCAGACCGCCTGGCTGACCGGCATCCCCGGATACGGGATCGGTGCGCTGAACACCTCGTCGGAGTACGCCAGACTGGTCCCGATCGCGAGCGCGCCGTCGACCACGATGCCGTCGTCGCGTTCCTCCACGACCTGGACCGCCAGCCGCTCCTCCGGTGGCCGGAACCGATCGGTCTGCGCGGGTGCGTAGACACCGGTCACGAACCGCCCGTGGGCCGCCATCGACCGGTAGTACTTCTCCGCGGCCGCGGCGGCACCGGACTCACCGTAGCTGGCGAGGACGTCGGACACTCCCAGCATGATCAGTGCACCGTAGCCAGGGGTGTGGCTGAGGGTGCCGGCGTCCTGCTGCGCCACCAGGCGAATCGAGTTCGCCAGCTTGCGCAGCGTGCCGACATCCTTCGGCGCGATGAACGACAGCGGCTGTCGTCCTTCGGGGCCGTCCACCCACAGAGTGTCGTTCCACTCCGGATCGCTGTGCCAGTCGTACCAGCGGGCGTAGCTGTCGACCAGGCCCTTGGTGATCGGCTCGGCGGCGAGGTCCTCGAGCACGCGGCCCTGGTACCAGACCCGCCGGCCGTCGGCCACGGATGCGCGGTACTCGGCGGCAGTTCGCATCGTCGTCATCGTCTGCTCCTGTCGTCGTTTCGGTCAGGCCGGGCCGGGCGGCTGAGCGCTGTCTGATCCGTCCCAGACATGGCGCAGCAGCTGGAACGTCATCGCGGTCATCGGCATGAAGGCTTCGTTCTCGTCGGCATCGCGAAGGGCCGACCGCAGGTCCTTGAGGATGATCTCCAGGTCTCCACCCGGCTCGTGCACCTGCCACCAGGGTTTGATCCGCTCCCAGTTCTGCGACGCCCAACTGGCACCGACACTTTTGGAAAGGATCGCCATCAGCTGATCCTCCGAGACCCCGTACCGCTGGGCGAACCGCAGCGCCTCCAGCGCACCGAGCATGTTGACGCCCCAGGCAAGTTGCACGGCGAGCTTGGTGGCCTGCGCCGTACCGACGTGGTCGCCGACGTGGAAGATCTGCTCGCCGGCCAACTCGAGCAGCGGCCTGACCCGGGCGAAGACCTCGTCCGGGCAGGACACCATGAAGGTCAGCGTGCCCGCGTCCGCTCCCCAGGCACCGCCGGTCATCGTCGCGTCCAGCGCGACGACCTGGTGCTCGGCCAGCTCGTCGGCGAGCCGGCGCATGCTGCCCGGGTCCAGCGTGCTGAGGACCACGATGGTCAGCGGCCGGTCCAGCTCCAGCCCGCGCAGCAGGTCGAGCGTCTGCTGGGTGGTGCGCACCGCGCTGAACACAGTGGAGGTCGCCTTCCGGATCACCTCCTCCGCATCCTGGGCCGGCGCGATCCCGCGCTCGGCCGCGAGGGCCCGGCGTTCGGCCGAGGTGTCGAACCCGACCACCTCGTGACCGCCCTTGACCAGGTTGGCCGCGATCCCCAGGCCCATCGCCCCGAGTCCGATGAATCCGATTGTCTCTGTCACTCGTCAGCCCTCCGCTCGACCGCCTCGACCGGCACCTGCCCGGCCGTGGCGATCATCGTATGATTGCGCCAAGCAATTGTAAAGGGAATGTTCTCCATACATTGTGCTCACCGGACGGCGGGGTGCCCGTCGACCATGCCGACAATGCCCCGGCCCCACGAGTCCGGATGCCGGCCGCGCCAGCTACCGACGCCGATCTCGTGCAGGAAGTCGGCGACCAGCCGGTTGAACTCGGCCGGCTCCTCCAGATTGATGGTGTGCCCCGTCCGTGGCAGCACCGCCCAGGCGGCCGAGGTCATCGTGCGTTTCAGCATCAGGTTCGCCTCCAGGCAGCCGTCGTCCTCGTCGCCGCTCACCAGCAGGACCGGGACCTTGACGGCCGCCAGCTCCGTGGCCAGGCCGGCCAGGGACGGCCGACGGGCCTGCACCCCGGCCAGCGTGTTGGCGAGGCCGACGCGGTCGTGGCTTTCCAGGCCCGCGGCGAACTCCCGCCAGCCCCGCGGATCCTTCTCCCGGTACTGGACCCGGGTCGGACCGTGCGCATAACGCTGCGCGGCGGACTCCGGGTCGGTCCGGAAGCCGGCTGCGGCCGCCTCCGCCTCGGCCCGGAACTCGCCCTCCTGCCCGGGGACCGCGCCGTACCCGGCTCCGGCCACGGTCAGCGACCCGCAGCGCTCGGGGAACTGGATCCCGAGGTGCAGGGCGCAGAAGCCGCCCATCGACAGCCCGACGAGATGCGCCCAGTCCGCACCGACCGCGTCGAGAACAGCAACCGCGTCCATCACCGCGATCTGCTGTGAATAGGCACTCCGGTCGGGCGGCACCCCGGACGGCCGGTAGCCCCGCGCGGCATAGGTGACGCATCGGTATCTGGAGGAGAAGTGCCGCACCTGCGGCTCCCAGCTGCGATGGTCGCCGGCGAACTCGTGCAGGAACAGGATCGTCGGCCCGGTGCCGGTGACCTCGACATGGAGCTCGGTGCCGTCCGCGGCCGTCGCGATCATCCTCAGCCGATCCCGTCGGGCACGAGACCCTGGCCGGACTCGATCGCGAGCACCAAACACTGCTCGGTCACCGTCACCAGCACTCCCGCGAGCTCTTCATGGTCGGGGTGCCGCAGGTAGGCGTCGCGCCCGGCCTCGTCGCCGAACTCGATCACCAGCGCGTGCGTGTACCCCTGCTGGAATCCTTCCTTGCTGATGTCCGGCCCGGAGCTCGCCCGTACGGCCGGCAACGAATCCGCGAAGGTCGCCAGCGAGGAGAGCACCTGCGCGACCTGGACCTCCCGCTCCTGCCTGGCGCGCGCCATCACCAGATGAAAGACGCCCATTCGGATCTCCCTGTCCGCGATCAGCGCTCGAGCGCGACGCTGTCGATTCCGGCCACCAGCGGCGGCTGGCCGGCACCAGCGCGTTGCACCGCGACCCAGTCGGGATCGTTGCGAAAGGCGGTCCACCGCCGTTCCTTGTCGCCCTCGTCCTCGAACTCGAGGATGTAGACGAGCTGTTCCCCTTTGTGCAGGGTGCGCAGCCAGGGTCCGTGCGCCGAGATCCCGTGCCGTTCGAACAGCGGCAGGCTGACCTCGCGGAACTGGGTGAACAGATCCTCGGTCCGGCCGGGGGCGATGGTGTAGTACCTGAGTTCTGCGATCATCGGTCGATCTCCGATCCTTCAGGAAGGCTGGACTCCCGACCACGCGGTCAGGATCTCCTCGGTGGTGGTGACGACGGCGTAGCGGTGCCGAGCCGACTCGAGCGTGGCTTCGTGCAGGCGCATGTCCCAGGACGCGCACGCATCGGCGGGGATGACGACGAAGAACTCCCGGCTGAACGCCTCGCGCGCCGTCGTCTCGACGCAGACGTTGGTCGAGACCCCGCAACAGATGACGTTCGTCGTCGCGGTACTGCGCAGCACGAGCTCGAGATTCGTCCCGGTGAATCCGCCGTACCGGTACTTCTTCACGGTGAGGTCACCGTCGGCCGGCCGGAGTTCGGGGATGATCTCCTGCCCCCACGTCCCGTCCAGACAGATGTCCGGCGCCGAGTACGTCGCACGCCGGCGCGCATCGACCCAGGGACCGGAGTCGCTCGCGCCGCCCGGCAAGGTGGTGTGCTGAACATGCACGACCGTGACCCCGGCAGCGCGGGCCGCAGCATGCAACCGTTGCATAGCCGGTACGGCGGTCCACGCAGCACTCACGTCGCGGCCACCGAGGCGAGCTGTCTTGCCGTCGGGATGGACGAAGTCGTTGGACATGTCGATGAGCACGAGCGCGGTCGATTCCGGCCGCACCCTGTCGGCGAGCGTCCGGGGCGCCGTGATCATGAGGCGACCAGTTCGTCGAGCAGCCAGATCTGGCCGAGCCCGGCACAGATCGGCGTGACCTCCACGCCCGGTGCCTGCAGGGCGGCCAGCCCGCGCGAACCCTCGATACCGGTCACCGGCGCGGTGAAGCCGGCGCAGGCCAGTTCGGCAGCCTCGATGCCGTTCGCGAGGGCACGCGTCCACTGGAAGCCGGCGACTCTGGTTCCACCTTCGTGCAGCAGACCGGCGGCCTGCGTGGACGCGATGCTCAGGGCGCGGGCGGCTTGGTCGACTGTTGCCTCCAGCAACCGGCTGACCGCCAGCGCGACACCACAGGTGATCGAGACACCGGCTGGATCCCAGCCCTCCTTCGCGAGCTGTTCCGCCAGCACGGTCCGGAGCCGGAGACCGGCCTCCACACCGATCGCCGCCGCCGTCAGCAGGCCGCGGTCGTCGACCAGGGCCTGGGCCGCCTGAGCGGTTCCGGACACGATCAGCATCGCCTCGACCTGGGTGTCTGCCGACAGGTCCCGCTGCCAGATCCCGGTCTCGTCCAGCGGTAAAGGCTCCCACTGCACGTGGGGTGGACCGAGCTCGTCAGCCGCCTGGTCGAGCAGCTTGCTGATCCCGGCGGCGACGCCGTCCGGCAGGTGGACCTCGGCCAGGGCGAACTCGGCGAGCTGCCAGGTCGAACCCCTCATCAAGCTTCACTCCCCTGGGTCCGACCAGCTACCGAGACGACGAGGTCGCGCCACCGCGAGCCGCGTTCCAAGCCGTCCACCAAGTTCCAGAGGTCGATTCCGTCGACCGACCCCAATGGGGCCACCAGTTGATCGATCTTCGCGACCAGTTCCTCGTCCGACAGCGGGCGGGTCAGACTTCCCCGCGCGGCACCGACGGCCGAAACCACCTCGCGTCCCGATCGCAGCACGATGCGCAGAGTCGCCTGGTCGCGATTCACCTCCGGCCGTGGCGCCAGCACAATTCGTTGCCGAAGGCTACGAACCTCGTCGGATCGGGCGGCCTCGTCCGCGAATTGCGCCAGACCGGCCGTTCCGGCGAGCAGTCCGACCGCGACGCCGTGGACGGCCGAGAACCTGGCCTGCAGACCCGTCTGCGGATCCAGGTTGCCCATCAGGTCCGGCACCAGGGGATGACACTGGTAATCGATCCGCTCGATCTCGTCCGGCCGGACCCCGTGCTGCCCGGATGCCTCGATCGCCGCATCGATCCCTGGATGCGCGACGATCCCGCACGGATATGGCTTGTAGGTGTTGGACAGCAGCTCCCAGTGCTCACCGAATCCGGTCAGCAGCCGGTCAGGATCGTTCTCGGCGGACAGCGTTCGCAGCAACGGCAACATGCTGCGCTCACCTTCAGCGGCGAGCCCGCTGTCCTCCTCGAGCCAGCGCTTGGCCGTCGACGCGGCGACGAGGCCGTTCGCAGCGGCCTTGCCTGCATGCAGCGGCTTCAGCTCGGTGCCGAACGCTTCCCGGTGACCGAGGGTCTGTGCGGCCGCGAGGCGGATGGAGACGGCCAGCTGTTCGACCGACGCGTCCATCAGCAACGCACTGGTCACCGCTGCGCCGACCACTCCGCACGTACCGGTGATGTGCCAACCCCTCTGGTAGTGGCCAGGGGTGACTGCCATCCCGAGGCGCAACTGCGCTTCACAGCCAATCGCGAACGCCCGGAGAATGTCGCGGTCCTGTACGTCGCTCTGTCCCGCCACGCCCCACACGGCCCCGAGGCAGCTGGCACCCGGGTGGATCACCGTGGCCAGATGGGTGTCGTCGAAGTCGTCCAGGTGCGCGGCGAATCCCGCGATCAGGGCTGCCTGGTAGGCGTCGACCCGCGCGGTCCGGCCGATCACGGGCACCGATCCGGGTGGCCGGGTGAGGGCCAGCCGCACCAGCCGCCCGACTTCCTCGGACCGGCTGGCACCCAGCCCGACGCCGAGCACGTTCACCAACGATCGGAGCGCCTCGTGACGGACCGGCGCAGGTAGTGGGGCGTCGAACGCCCCGCGGATGCGCTCGGCGAAGTCGAGCCACCACACGTCCTGCCCGACCCTGGACGCGAGCGTCGTCATGACGGTTCGAGCCAGGTGATCGCGCCGAACGACACCGCGAGCTGCGCCAGTTCCACGCCCTCGGCCGAGCCGTGCCAGTGCTCCTCGTCCGGCTCGATCCAGATCGTGTCGCCTTCGTCGATCGCCAACGGCTCCTCGTTGCGCCGGCCGACGTACCCGCGACCACTGACCACATGGACCAACTGTCCCTCGGAGTGCCGGTGCCAGTGACCACGGGAACCGTCCGGCAACCGGATCAGCGCGCTCGTCGCCTTGGAGGCGACACCGCTGTTGACCACACAGCTGAAGGCGGCGCCGGTGAACCGCTCGAGCTCGGGCACCGGAGTCGGGTCCTCGATCATTTCCTGCTGAGTCAGCCGCCGCATCACTGTTCTCCTGTCCGGAACTCACCGACGACGGCATCCCGCTCGCCGAGCTTGATCGACTTGAAGCGGCGCATCGTGTCCACCATGGCGTCCTCGACCGGGATCCGCTCCATGCTCGATGCCCCCAGGAAACCGGCGACTCCCTCGGTCTGCTGCAGCACCTGCTGGGCATCGTCCGGGGTCGCGATCGGACCACCGTGGCAGACGACCAGGACGTCAGGCCGCTCGGCGGCGCAAGCGTCACGGATCTGCTGCACCCGTTCGGCGGCGTCAGCCAGGCTCAGCCCTGTCTTGGCACCGAGCAGACCGGCCGACGTCAGTCCGACGTGGGCGACGACGACATCCGCACCCGCGGCGGTCATCTGCCGGGCTTCGTCGGTGGTCCGCACATAGGTGGCGGTCAGCAGCCCGAGCTCACGGGCGGTGGCGACCATTTCCACCTCTTTGTCGAACCCGTAACCGGTCTCTTCGAGGTTGATCCGGGTATCGCCGTCGAGCAGGGACACCGTGGGGAAGTTCTGCACCCCCGCGAATCCCATCAGCTTCAACTGCTCGAGAAACAAGGGGATGTTCTTGAACGGATCGGTCGCACACACGCCGGCCAGCACCGGGGTGGTACTCACCACCGGAAGCACCTCGGCGGCCATCTCGACCACGATGTCGTTGGCGTTGCCGTACGGCATCATGCCCGCCATCGAGCCGCGTCCGGCCATCCGGAAGCGGCCGGCGTTGTAGATCACGATGAAATCGACGCCTGCCACCTCGGCGCACTTGGCGGACAGCCCCGTGCCTGCTCCGGCGCCGATCAGTGGAATCCCGCGGGCTCTGCTCTCCTCGAACCTTCTCACCAGTTGTTGGCGATCGGGGACCGGTTGTCTGCCAGCCATGTCAATTCCTCCAGAGGTCTGATCCGCGTCCGCCAGCAACCTCGGTGACGGCACGCAACCTGTGAACACGGAGCCGTTCGAACTGCGCCACGATCGCGGCGGAGATCTGGATCGCCGACCGTCAGCCCGACTCGGCCGCCGGGCACTCACCGCTCTCCCCCGGCACACCGCACACTAATGCTTGCCTGCACATATTGTAAAGGGATTGATCTGGAAACATTCTTCTATCGCGATCATCACAGGGATCAGAGTGCGGCGATCAGAAGGTCCGCGGCCCGCTCGCCGAACGCGTGCGTGTTCAGCGCCCCGGAGACGACCTCGCTGGTCGCACGAGCAGCCAGACCGCTGCGCAGACTCGCGACCAGCGCCTCGTCTGCTGCTGCATCCTCGAACGGCCCGCCCCTCTCGGAGAGCGCGGACACCCCGTCGGTCGGCAGCAACACCGTCACCGATCCGCGGGCCGCGGCCAGCCTGCGCGCGATCTCGGCGCCGATCAGGGCGCATTCCTCGACCGAGGTCCGCATCAGGGTCGCAGTCGCCCCGTGCTGGTACAAAGTGCGCTGCCTGTACTGCCCAGGCACGGCATCCGGTCCACCGAAGATGACCAGATCGCAGCCACCCACCGAAATCACCTGAGGGATCGCCTGGGCTCCGGCGACGGTCAACCGCTCGGGCCCGGCAGCATTCGTCCCGCCAAGCAGACCACTTGCGATCTCACCGGTGGTCAGGTCCAGTACGCCGCGCAACCAGCCGCTCCCGGCAAGAGCCTCCAGAACCCTGCCACCGGCGCCGTTGGCGTGGAAGGTGAGCGCCTCGCAGCCCGCGTCCGTGAGCCGCCGCGCGGCACCGGTCACCCCGATGGTGGTGACCCCGAGCATGGTGAGCCCGACGGCAGGTGTTGCTCCGTCCAGCTCAGCGGGCACTCCGATCATGGCCGCTACGGTGGCCACCGCGCGGTCGATCTGGAAGCGATTGACCCGGTTCACCCCGGCCAGGTCCACCACTGCGGGCATCACCAGCAGATCGCTCGGTCCGATCACGGACGACAGGTCGCTGGCGGCCATGGTGGTCAGGATGACTTTCGGCACTCCGAGAGGCAGCGCCCGGAAGGCCGGCGCCGCGACGGTCAGGGCCCCGGAGCCCCCCATCGCGAAGACACCTTGGATCGCTCCCCGGGTGTGCAGATCAGCCACGATCCGGGCCAGCCCTCTCGACATCAGCTCAAGGCTGGCCGAGCGGTCCGCCGCCTCACGCACCGCCCGGAGTGTCACCCCGGCCGCTTCACAGACTGCCTGCGGCGTGATGTCCGCGGCGACAGGCGACTGACCCAGGACGCTCACATCCACCAGCAGGGGCCGCAGTCCGCGTGCCGCGGCCAGGTCACAGGCGAGTCGATATTCCTCACTCTTGGTGTCCAGGGCTCCGGCCAGAAGTACAGTCGGTAGGCTCATACTCACTCCTCCGCTCCGCCGCAATGGCGTAATGCGCCATTTGTTCATAGAATATTCCCATGTCTATTGATGTCTGGGAGCGCGCACGCCAGATCCGCAAAGTCGCGGAGGATGGTCGGCCCCTCTACGAGCGGATCGCCAACGTGCTCAGCGACGCCATCCGCAGCGGTGAACTCGCTGACGGCCACCGCCTGCCGACAGTGCGGGAACTGGCGGAACTGCTGGAGATCAGCGCCACCACCGTGGTGAGTGCCTACAACCGCCTGCGAGCCGACGGCCTGGCTGTCGGCGAGGTCGGACGCGGGACTTTCGTCAGTCATCCGGCCGGGACACCTGCCGTGACGAACGATCGGCAGCCGCTCACCATCCCGGCCGGCAGCAGTCTCCTCGTGCCCGCGTCGACGGCCTGGCGGCGCCGGGCGCTGGCCGGCGCCGAGACGCGACTCCGGCTGGCCTTTCCCGAGGCGGTCGACCTGATGCGCGGCGGCCCGGATCCCGAACTGCTCCCCACCACGGCGCTGCGCCGCGCCTGGCGGACCGCGGCAGACAACCTGACCGTCGCCGAGTTGCAGTATCCGATGCGGGTGGAAACCGACCCCACTCTGGTGGAGCAACTGCTTCCCCGGCTGGAGGCCGACGGGGTGACCGCCGACCCGGGCGAAATCCTCATCACCAGCTCGACCCAGCAGCTACTCGCGCTCGTGGTCGAACTGCTGCACTCGGACCGGACCGGCACAGGACCTGTCATCGCCGCAGTGGAAGAGCCCGGTTACCAGACCGCGATGGACACCTTCGAGCGCGGCGGGCTGCACCTGGTCGGAATGCCGCTCGACGACGAAGGCGTCCGCCCGGAAGGGCTCGAGGCAGCGCTGGCAGGCGGCGCCCGGCTGGCCTTGTTCACCCCGAGGGCTCAGAGTCCGACCGGGTCGAGCTGGACGACCGAGCGCAAGGACCAGCTCGCCGAGGTACTGGCCGCCTATCCGGACGTCTGGATCGTCGAGGACGACCACTTCGCCGAAGCATCCACCTCGAAGCCCGGCAGTCTCCGCAACGATCCACGGCTGCGCGCTCGGGTGATCTATGTGCGCAGCTTCTCGAAGTGCCTGGCGCCTGACCTGCGACTGGCTGCCGCGGTGGCGGACGACGACGTCCGCAATCGGCTGAGCCTGGCCAAATCCTTCGCGGACGGCTGGACACCACGGACTGCCCAGCGCGCCCTGGCAGCACTGTTGGCCGATCCCGAAACGGATCAGGCCCTGAATCTGGCACGCAGCACGTACGCGGCGCGACGCAGTTCGCTGGGCGCACTGATCCAGGAACGTACCGGCGGTGCCATCTCCCCCACCATCGGTGCGGACGGTCTGCACCTGTGGTTCTCGCTGCCCGCCGGTGGACACGCGGGCGAACTGGTCGCCGAGACTGCCCGGGCAGGCTTCCTGCTGGCCGGGGCCGATCCCTTCTACGTCGGACCAGGACACGACACGTCGATCCGGCTCAACGCCGGCGTCGCTCCGGTGGAGGTCACGGCCGGGGTGGCGCAGGCACTGGCCGATGCACTGCGGCAGCTCCCCAGCCGCAGCGAAATGGTGCTGACCCCCTGACCCCTCCGTCGGCACCATTTCCCTCGCCCCTGATCGCCACCTCGGATCAGGGGCGAGCTGCGTCCCGGCCACCACTCGCACGCCTGTGATCAGATTGATCACAGGCAATCACGGAATAAATCCCGAACAATAGGTAGACGATCTGATCGCCGTTCCCTACGCTGATCGCAGTGATCCGCCGTCGCCCAGCCGTTCTGGGATCGCTCAGGTGAGGTCACGCACTCCCGAGAAGCGAGGTGTGTGATGTTCGGTAACCATCAACTGCGGAGCGGACGTGTTCTCGTCGCGCTGCTGGCAGGACTGTCCGCCGCGGCGCTTGTGGCCTCATGCGGCCAGGCCGCCGGCCAGGAAGCGTCGTCGAACCGACGATCGGTCGCTCTGGTGACTCCCGAACGGGCCGGCGACGGAGGTCCGACCGATCAGATGCTCGCCGGCCTCGAGCGCGCCAAGGCCGAGTTCGGGCTCGAGACCCGGCACATCGAGGCGACCGACACGTCGACGTACGAGTCGACGCTGCGCAACCTCGGCCAGGCGAAACAGGACGTCGTGATCGTCGCCTACACCGGATTCACCGAGGCGCTCACCGCGGTGGCACCAGAATTCCCCGACACTCAATGGATCCACCTGTACGCGGATCCGCGCACACCGGAGCTCAGCAACGTCCGGACCATCAGCTACGACACAGGTGCGCCCGGCTTTCTGGCCGGTGTCCTCGCCGCCACAACCACTGGCAGGTCCAAGGTGGGTTTCGTCGGCGGGGATGCCTCACCTCAGGTGAATGCCGACTACCACGCGTTCGTCGCCGGGGTCCGGGCCACCGATCCGGCCGTCCAGGTGCTGGGAGCGGTGGTCGGCAGCTGGTCCGATCCGGTGAAGGGCCAGCAGGTCGCACAGACGCTCCTGGCGCGCGGCGCCGACGTCATGCTCTCGTACGGCGGCGGCTCGTCCGTTGGCGTGGTCAAGGCCGCGAGACAGGGCGGCGGACTCGTCGTCACCGACACGCTGGAGAGCAAGGACGGCGCGGACGTGGTGGTCGGCACCGCGGCCCAGAACTACGACGTCACGGTCTACCAGCAACTGTCCGAGATCCAAGGCGGGACCTGGAAACCGGGCCACCTGGTCGCGGATCTGAGCAACGACGGCACCGCGCTCAACAAGGCGAAGCTTTTCCGCGACACCAGCGCCGAGGGTCCTGCGGCCAAGCTCCCGACGGCCTGGACTGCGGTGGAGAAGGCGCGTCAGGGCATCGTCGACAAGTCGATCAAGGTGCCCTTCGACACCACCGGATTCTGAGCCATGAGCATCCTCGACGCCCGGCACGGGCCGGCCGGGGCACCTCCCCGGTCCGAGGCAACCGCCACGCTCGACTGTGAGGACCTGGCCGTCCGGTTCGGCTCGTTCTCGGCCCTCGACGGCGTCTCGGCGAGCTGGCGGGGCGGAGCGGTCAACGTAGTCGTCGGCCAGAACGGCGCGGGCAAGACGACGCTGGCCCGCGTACTGGGTGGTCTGCAGGAACCGGTCGCGGGGAGGGTACGGGTGGACAACGCCGACCTGCCCTGGGGCAGCGTCTCGGGTGCCCGGCAGCGCGGCGTCGAGTTGGTCCATCAGCACTTCTCACTGCCGCGAGCCTTCACCGTCGCTCAGGCCCTCGAACTGTTCAGCTCCGCCCCAGGAGCCGCGAAGCTTTTCAGCCGCCGTGCCCTGAGAGCCCGGGCCGCCGAAGCTCTGGCGCGGACCGGGGTCGACGTCGACCCGGACACCAAGATCGGCTCACTTCCGGTCGAATCGGTCCAGGCGCTGGAGATCACCCGGGCACTCGTGTCCGAACCCCGGGTGCTGATCCTCGACGAACCGACGGCAGTGCTGCCACCACCCGGTATCACCGCCTTGTTCCACCGGGTTCGGGAGCTGGCCGACAGTGGCATCTGCCTCGTGCTGGTGCTGCACAAGCTCAGCGAGGTGTACGAGATCGCGGACACCGTCACGGTGCTGCGCGACGGCAAGCTGGTACTGCCACCGACCGATCCCGGTGAGGTCTCCCGCCAAGAGCTGGCCGAGCTCATCGTGGGACAGGCGACACCCGATCCCCAGAAGGTCGCTACCCCGCCGGCAGACGCTCCCGTCGTACTGCGTGCGACCGGGCTGGCGAGCCGGACCAGCGGGCACGACGCCGCGATCGACCTTCCTGAACTGCAGATCGCCGCCGGTGAGATCGTCGGCATCGCCGGGGTGGAAGGCAACGGCCAGCGGAGCCTGGTCGAGGCACTCATCGGCGTTGCTCCACTGGACGACGGACAACTGTGGCTCGACGGGGTGGACGTCACCAGCGCCTCGGTCCGCAGACGCCGGTCCCTGGGACTGCGGGCGATCCCGTTCGACCGCAACGTCGAAGGCGTCAGCCGGTCCGGGTCGCTGTGGGAGAACCATGCAGTCCTGCGGAGGTCGACCGACCGTTGGTGGCTGGCACGAAGACGCCAACGCCAACAGTGCCGCAACGACCTGGATCGGTGGAACGTGCGGTACCGCAGCGAGCAGCAGCCGGCCGGCGATCTGTCCGGAGGCAACGTCCAGAAGCTCATCCTGGCTCGCGAACTCAACGAAGGCGTCCGATTCATCGTGGCCGCCCATCCGACCAGGGGCCTCGACCTCGGGGCCGCCTCGGCCGTCCGGAGCGCGATGGTGGCAGCGACCGGCAGCGGTACGGCGATGCTGCTGGTGTCGGCCGACCTGGATGAACTCTTCCTGCTCAGTCATCGGATCGTCGTCCTGTGCGGCGGCAGGCAGACGGGCGTGTTCAGTGCACCTTTCGATCGCGCGGCCATCGGCTGGGCGATGACGGCCGGAGAGCCGTCATGATCGCGGGCCGGGTCCGCGGCGCCCTTCGGCCGCTCAGCGTGGTCGTCATGGCGATCGCTCTGGTCCTGCTCATCTACGGTCTGCTCGGCTACAGCGTCACCGCCGTCGTCGACGGAGTTCTCGCCGGCAGCGTGACCAGCCTGCCTGCTGCCGAGCAGACCTTGCGGTGGACGGTGCCGCTTCTCCTGATGGGGCTGGGCATCGCCGTCGCCTTCAAGGCCGGCTACTTCAATGTCGGCGCCCAAGGACAGATGTACGTCGGTGCGATGGCGAGCCTCGTCGTCGGTCTGTGGGGAGACGGCCGGGCCCCGGTCCTCGTCGTACCGCTGGCCTTCGTCGCGGCTGTCCTGGCCGGTGCGGTGTGGTCACTGGCAGCGGGCCTGCTGCGCCTGCTGCTGGGCGCCGACGAGGTCGTGACCAGTCTGATGCTCAACTTCGTCGCCGTCCTGTTGTTGCAGTGGGCCACATCCGGTCCGCTGAAGAGCAGGGCCGGCACCGGTCAGGCCGCCACCACCGAGAGCATCGACGCCGGCTATCGGATCAGCAGCTCCACCGGGACATCCCTGTCGATCTTCGTGATCTGTGCGGGCGCGGTCGCAGTCACCGCGATCCTGGTCAACTCGACCCGCACCGGCCTGGAGATTTCACTGGTCGGCCGCAACCCGGTGATGGCGCGGTGGCAGGGCATCAACTCGACCGGCGTCGGGCTGCTGGTGTTCGCCTTCAGCGGCGGCTGCGCAGGTCTGGCCGGTGCGGTCGAGGCCTTCGGACCGGCCGGGAGTCTGCGGGCCGGGTTCTCCCCCCAGGTGGGATTCATGGCCGTGGTCGTTGCCCTGGTCGGTGGTCTCGGAGCGTTCGGCGTTCTCCTGGCCGCAGTGTTCTTCGGCGCGCTGCGGGCGGCCTCCCTGTATCTTCCGGTGGTCACCGACCTGCCCCAGAGCGGAATCGATCTCCTCAGCGGCGCGATCGCACTTCTGATCACCGTGACAGCCGTCCCCGTGGTGCGACGCCGGCAGCGCAGGAGGCGAGCACCATCCACCGACGGTGCGAGCGACGTACCGGATCGGCTGGTCGCGCAGCACCGGGAGGTGGTGACGCGATGATGGATCTCCTGGTTCTCTGCCTCCAGGCTGCGACGCCGATCTGGCTGGCCGCGCTCGGCGGCCTGATCGCCCAGCGAAGCGGCGTACTGCACCTCGGTCTCGAAGGCCTGATGTTGTGCGGTGCCTTCACCGTCGTCGCGGTGACAGTGCGGACCGGATCCCTGGCCCTGGCCCTGCTGATCGCCATCGGCGTCAACCTGGTCATCTCGGTCGTGTTCTGGCTGTTGATCAGCAAACTCAAGGCCAACGCGATCATCGTCGGGCTCGCGATCTCGATGACTGCGGCCGCCGGTACGACGTTCGCGCTCGTCACCATCTTCGGATCGCAGGCGGCCATCCACACCGACGCCGCGCTGCCCCGGCCGCTCGATCTCACGAACGGTCCCCTCGCACCACTCGGCAAGGTGACGGTGCTGACCTACGTCGCCGTCGCGCTCACGGTCGCGGCGGTGCTGATCCTGACCCGGACCCGATGGGGCCTGCGCCTGTCGGTCTGTGGTGTCGACGAGTTCGCCGCCCGCAGCGCCGGCGTGAACGTGGTGCTCACCCGGCTCGTCGCGCTGTGTGTGGCCGGCGTCTGCTGTGCGCTGGCCGGCACGGAACTGGCCCTGGCCAACGTGCAGAGCTTCTCCGAGAACATGACCCAGGGGCGCGGCTATCTCGCCTTCATCGCCGTGCTGCTCGGGGGAGTGTCGCCGGCCGGCGTCGCGGCCGCCTCCGTGTTCTTCGGCCTGGCTGATGGACTCGGCGTCCGGTCTCAGCTGGGTCTGCACGGTGTCGTGCCGGTGCAGTTCATCCAGATGCTGCCGTACCTGTGCACGATCGGCGCGATGGCAGCCGCCGCAGTGATCAACCGGCGTCGCGGAGTCGGCCCACCGACGAACGCCGACGACCTGACCTGAGTACGACGAACTCCCCACCATGGAGGTCATCAGATGGCAGAGACGATCGACGTCGTCATCGTCGGCGCGGGCCCGGCCGGCGCGGTGGCGGCCAAGGAATTCACCGACCACGGGTATCGGGTCGTCTGCCTCGAGCAGGGCACCTGGCCCGACTACGCCCTGGCCCGCTCCGGCCATGCCGACTTCGAACTCGGAGCCCGCAAGCACTGGAACTGGGACCCGAACGTCCGTCAGGGCTTCGGCGACTACCCGGTCGACGACCGCGACTCCGACATCAGCGCCTTGATGTACGCCGGGGTCGGCGGCGCCAGCGTGATCTACGCGGCCCACTGGGAACGCTTCGTGCCCGCCGACTTCCGGACCCGGATGATGGACGGGGTCGGTGACGACTGGCCGTACAGCTACTGGGATCTCGAGCCCTACTACACCGAGATCGAGCAGCAGTTCGGCATCAGCGGCTTCGGCGGCGACACCTCGTTCCCCGCGGCGGAGGATCCGCCATTACCGCCCGTACCACTGAACAAAGTGGGTCGCCGCGGAGCCGAAGCGATGCACGAGCTCGGCTGGCACTGGTGGCCTGGTACCAACGCCATCGCCACCAGGGACTACGGGCCGCTGCACGTCTGTGGCCAGCGGACGGCCTGTCCGTTCGGCTGCCCGACCGGCGCCAAGGGCTCGGCGGACCGGACCCACTGGCGCGCACTGGTGGCCGCAGGCGTCGATCTGCGAACCGGTGTCACGGTCGAGCAGGTACTCACCGACCGCGGACGGGCCGGCGGGGTCGTCTACGTGGACGAGAGCGGCACCCACCACCAGCTCCGGGCGAACGTGGTGATCCTGGCCGCGAACGCGCTCGGCACACCGCGGATCCTGCTGAACTCCGCCGACGGCTCCGGGATCGCCAACAGCACGGACCTGGTCGGTCGCCGGTTGATGATGCATCCGTTCGGCAACGCCATCGGCTTGTTCGACGAGGACATGGAGTCCTGGCGGGGTCCGTTCGGGCAGTACCTGCACTCGCTGCAGTTCTACGAGACCGACCTGTCCCGCGGGTTCGTCCGTGGCGCCAAGTGGGAGCTGATGCCGGCCGGCGGGCCGCTGACCGCGATGCTGCCGGGCGTCTGGGGCGACGAGCCGGTGTGGGGACCGCGGTTCACCTCCGCACTGCGTGAACGGTTCGGGCGAGCCGCCTTCTGGGGAGTCATCTGTGAGGATCTCCCCGATCCCGGCAACAGGGTCACGATCTCGGCCGACACCGACGCCCGCGGCGTACCGGGGGTCGGCATCAGCTACCGCATCTCCGCCAATTCCACCGCGATGATGGCGTGGAACCTGGCCCGGATCAGTGAGGTGCTCGCCGTGATGGGCGCCCGCGAGACGATCGTCAACAGCCACCTGCGGGGCACCGGTTGGCACCTGCTCGGCACGACTGTGATGGGTGACGACCCGGCCAGCTCCGTGGTCGATCAGTGGGGCCAGTGCCATGACGTCGAGAACCTCTTCGTGATCGACGGCAGCACCTTCCCGACCGCCTCCGGCGTCAATCCGACCGCGACGATCGCGGCGGCCGCCTTGCGCTCGATCCGGCATCTGATCGCGCACCGCGCAGACGTTCGGGTGCCGGCATGAGCGCGGCCGCGAACGGTGAGTGGCGCGCACTGGTCGATCACCTGATTCCCGGTGGCGACGGACTGCCGGCTGCCTCCTCGGTCGGCCTGCACGACGAACTGCTGAACAACGTGCTCAAGGTCCGGCCCGATCTGCAGCCGGATCTCGAGCGGGCGATGGAACTCATCTCGGGCCTGGCGCCCGCCGAGGCCCTCCTCGCACTCCAGCAGGAACCCGCTGTCTACAACTCCGTCAGCGTCATCGTTGCCGGCGGCTACCTGATGTCCACCGACGTCACCGCTGCGCTGGGATACCGCTACGAAGAGGCGAAGCCGGTGAACTCCGACGATGTTCTGCGAGCGGTCGACGACGGTCTGCTGGATGGAGTGATCGAGCGCGGACCGATCTACCGGCTCCCTCCGGACGCACCCAGGTCGGCCTTCGAAGCCTTCGACTGAAGCGATCCGACACCCTACGAAAGCAGGTACACCCACCATGACTCACACCATCGAAGCCGACCCCGCCACCCCGAGGACCTTCGGCCATCATGTAGCGGGCCGGTCGTTGACCGGGCCACCCCTGCAACGCCACGCGCCGGCCACCGGCGTCCTGGTCGCCGAGTACGCCGACGGATCGGCCGACGACGTCGACGCCGCAGTCTGCGCGGCACATGGAGCCTTCGGATCGACGCAGTGGCAGCGCACGCCGGCGATGGCCCGGGCCGAGCTCCTCGACCAGCTCGCTGCCTTGGTTGCAGAACACCAGGAGAAGCTGGCTTGGCTCGACGCGCAGGAAGTCGGCAAGCCGTACCGCTTCGCCCTCGGCGACCTGCAGCAGGGCGTGGCCCACGTGAAGCAGGCCGCTGCGATCGCCAGAACCCTGCGAGGAGAATCCTTCACCGGCATCAGTCCCGGGTACTCCGTGATCGCCGACCGCCGGCCGGTCGGCGTGGCCGGTCTCATCCTGCCGTGGAACTTCCCCGCGCTGATCGCCCTCCAGAAGTTGCCGTACGCGCTCGCGGCCGGCTGCGCGGTGGTCGTCAAGCCGTCGGAATTCACCTCCAGCTCTGCCCTCGAGCTGGCTCGCTTGGTGGACGCCGCCGGCTTTCCACCCGGGCTGGTCAACGTCGTGACCGGTACCGGTCCGGTGGTCGGGTCCGCCCTGGTCGAACACCCGCTGGTCAGGTACGTGTCGTTCACCGGCTCCACTGCCACGGGCCGTTCGGTACTCAAGGCGGCAGCGGACAGCGTGACCCGGGTCGGCGTCGAACTCGGTGGCAAGACAGCCAACGTGGTCCTCGCGGACGCCGATCTGGACGCGGCAGCCGACGGTGTGGTCTTCGGAGCTTTCGCCAACCAGGGCGAGTCCTGTGTCGCGAGCTCCCGGCTGCTGGTCGACCGCCGGGTGGCGAACGACCTGGTCGCCGCGGTGATCGAGAGGGTCGGCAAGCTCAAGGTCGGACTGCCTGAGGATCCTCGGGCCGATCTGGGTGCCTTGATCCATCCAGGCCATCTGGACAAGGTCGTCCGGCTGGTCGACGCGGGCATCGCAGCCGGTGGTGAGGTGCTGCTCGGTGGAGGCGCTCCGGCCGAGGAGCAGCTGGACGGCGGGGCGTTCTACCAGCCGACGGTCGTCGGTGCGGTCGATGCCGGGTCTCCCCTCTTCCAGGAGGAGGTCTTCGGCCCGGTCCTGAGCGTGACCACGTTCGATGACGCGGACGAGGCGATCGCCCTCGCGAACAACACGCCGTACGGGCTGGCGCATTCGTTGTGGACACGCGATCTCGAGCGGGCATTCACCCTGTCCAACCGGCTCGAGGCCGGCACGGTCTGGGTCAACACGTGCAGCGACGGGTCGCCGGCGATTCCGTTCGGGGGGATCAAGGGCTCCGGGTTCGGTCGTGAGGCCGGGCCGGAGGGGTTCAACGAGTTCACCGAGTACCGCACCGTGCAGTTTCGCACCGAGCGTCGGTAGGGCGCACCGCACCACCGGCGAGCTGACGGCGCCAGGCTGCAGACAGCCGAACACCGCGCTCCCCCGGTAACTCCGGGGCAGCGCGGTGTTCGTGGTTCCGCCGGCAGGGCCGCGGTTGGGGGTCAGGCCCAGGCGACCGGATCGGCGGCCGGGCCCGCCTGGGGTGGCAGGGAGCTTCCGAAAGCCGGCCACACCGCGCGCATCAGATCGAACGAGAGCGCGGTGGTCGGCAGCGACAGGGACGCGGCGTCGGCCTCGCTGAGCACCGCCCGCAGGTCTTTCAGCAGGATGTCCAGCCCGTTGCCGTCGCCCTCCCACCACTCGCGGACGTGATCCCAGTTCCGGGCGATCCAGCTGTCCGCGACCGAGTGGCACAAGATGTCCTGGAGATCCCCGTGGTCGATCCCGAACGCCGAGCCGAGTCTGAGAGCTTCGAAGACACCCATCATGTTGACGCCGTAAATCAGCTGGACCGACAACTTCGCCGCCTGGGCGATCTCCGGCCGCTCCGATACCACCACGGTCTTGGAGCCGGCGGCCTCGAACAGGGGCCGGACCTCGGCCACCGTCGACGGTTCACCGGCCACCATGAAGGTCAGGGTCCCGGCGTCAGCGCCCCACGGGCCACCACTGAGCGCGGCACCGACCGGTCGGAGCCCGCCCTCGATCAACCGTCCGGCCAGGTCCCGCATCACCGAAGGGGCGATCGTGCTGGCGACGATCACCGGCAAGCCGGCCGGAGCCTTCTCCAGGACACCAGCCGGTCCGGTCAGCACCTCCTCGTTCTGCTGCGCTGTCCGAACGACGCTGATCAGGCCCGCTGTCGATTCGGACGCCACCACGCCGGGATCGCCGACGATCCGGACGCCACTGTCGGCAGCCTTCCGGCAGGCGGCCTCGACCGGGTCGTAGGCCGCCACGTCGTACCCGGCTCTGGCCAGATTGATCGCAATTCCGGCACCCATCGCCCCGAGCCCGATCACTCCGTAGGTCTGCTGCACCATCTCACTCCTCGCTGGTCCGGTCTCGTCGCCTGCTCGCCGATCTGGGCGCTTGCTCGCTGGTCCGGTTGCGCGCCGGGCTCATCCCTTCACCGCGCCTCCGACGCTGTCCACGAACCGTCGCTGGGCGATCAGGAAGAAGACGACCGGCGGCACCGTGAAGATGACGGTGGCCGCCATCACCACGTCCCACGGGGTGTCGAACATCCCGAAGAACGAGGCGAGCCCGATCCCACCGACCCAGTTCTCGCTCCGGGAGACCACGATCCGGGCGAACAGGAACTCCTGCCACGCCCAGTTGAAGGAGAAAGCAGCAGCCGCGGCGACCCCGGGAAGGGCGACCGGGAGGGTGATCCGCCGCAGGACCCCGAGCCAACCGCAGCCGTCGACCATTGCGGCCTCCTCCAACTCCGCAGGCACGGTGCGGAAGCTGGCCGACAGCATCCAGGTCACCACCGGCAGGGTGAACGCGACGTTGCCCAGCACCACCGCGACCAGCGTGTCGAACAGGCCGAGCGCGTTGACGATCGTGAACAGCGGAACCATCAGGACCACCGGTGGAACCATCTGGCTGGACAGGATCAGCATCGTCGACGCGGTCACCGCGCGGGAGCGGAAACGCGCGATCGCATAGGCTGCGCCGGCCCCGAGCAGCAACGAGATCGCGGTGCTGGTCAACGCCACCACACCGGAGTTCCGCAACCAGATCAGAATCTCGCCGTCGCGGCCGGCCTTCTCGAACCCGGCCGTGGTGAACTGCGACGGATCGATGATCGGTGGATAGTTGAAGCGCAGGGAGTCCGGTTGGACGGCCTGGATCAGCATCCACAGGAACGGGAAGATCACGGCCAGGGCGAGCAGCCAGGTGGCGCCGGTGAGCAACCCCGATCCCAGCCTCGCGATCCGGACTCCATCCGGTCTACGCGTCATCTTTGGCCACCTTCCGGTAGATGATCGTCAGCAGGATCGAGATCGCCAAGGTGACCATGCCGACCGCGGCCGCACCGTGCAGGTCGAACTGGTTGAAGCCCTCCAGATAGGTCAGCAGCACCAGCGTCTCGGTAGCGCCGCCCGGGCCGCCCCCCGTGGTCAGGAAGATCACGATGAACGCGCGGCCGAAGATCCACAGCGTCAGCAGGAGGGTGACCGCACTGGTGGTGTGGCGCAGACCGGGCAGCGTGACGTGCCGGAAACGGCGCAGCGGTCCGGCACCGTCGATGGCTGCCGATTCGTACAGTTCCTTCTGGATCGCCTGCATCCCGGCCAGCATCATGATGGCCGCGAGCGGAAAGGTCTTCCAGATCTCGATCACCGACACCGTCACGAGTGCCGACCCCGAACTGAACGGGTTCGCGACCTGGTCGATACCGAAGAACGTGAGCGCATAGGTCAGGACGCCGTACTGCGAGTCCAGCATCCAGCGCCAGATCAGCGCGGTGGCGACGAACGGCATCGCCCACGGCATGATGAACAGTGAGCGCAGTACAGAGATGCCGCGGACTTTGCGGTTGAGCAGGAGAGCAGTGCCCATTCCCGCGGCGATGCTTCCGGCAACGACGGCGATCGTGTACTGGATGGAGATGAACGCCGAGCGGTGGAACCGCGAGTCGGTGAGCAGGTCGGTGTAGTTGGCCAGCGTGAAGCCGGCCACGCCGCGGCGGGTGAAGCTCAGTCCACCGGCCTGCCACAGCGGCCAGAGGAACAGCAGCGTCATCGCCAGGACGGTCGGCAGCAGGAACATGATGACGGCTTGTCTGGTCCGCCGAGGATCTTGGTGTCGCGGGAGCCGGTTCTGGCCGCCGGGTGCCTGTCTGCCGGCAGGCACCTCGGGAGCATCGAGCCGGTCTTGCTGAAGGGACTGCATGGCCTCGCCTTTCGTGCGATCTGCCGTGCGAGGCACCGGTCAGGACCCGTCGAGAATCTTGGTCAGGTCCTGCTGCAGGGCAAGGGCCGAGTCCGCCGGAGTGGAGTCGGTGAGCAACATCTGCTGGTAGTGCTTCGTCACGCTGTCCTGGATCTGCGGGGCGACCTTCTCGTGTCCGACCGGAGCCAGCGACTCAGCATGCGGGACGGCGTCGACCATGGTCTGGAACCAGGAGTGCTTCGCGAGGAAGTCCTTGCTGACCATGCCCGGACGGGCCGGAACCTGCCACGACATCTCCACCAAGTTCTTCTGCCACTTGTCCTCGAGGGCTTTGAGGATCACCTTGGCGGCCGCATCCTTGTCCTTGGCCTTCTTCGGGATCGCGAAGAAACCGTTGGCGGCCGTCGTCCGCTCGGACCCGAAGGGCATCGGCACGGCGTCGAAGTCGGCGAACGCCTTCGGGTTCTTCGCCTTCACCGTCGCCATCACGAAGGCGCCGCAGACGATGCTCGCGATCTTGCCCTGGGCGAAGCCCTCGCGATAGTCGGTCTCGGTCTGCCCCGCCGGGATCAAGCCCTCGCCCAGCAGGTTCTCGATGAACTCGAGCGCCTTGACCGTCTCGGCGCTGTTCGCCGTGGCCTTGCCGTCCGACACGAAGTCTCCGCCGAAGCTCTTCACGATCGGGACGAGCTCACCGTAGGTCGGGAAGGCGGCGGCCGAGGCGGACATGGTCGCGAACCCGAATTGTTGGGCCGACTTGTCGCGGAGCTTGCGCGCCATCGCCAGCACCTCGGCCGGGGTCGTCGGTGCCTTCAGGCCGTTGCGTTCCAGCAACTTGCGGTTGACGAACAACACCCGCGGGTTGGAGACGTAGATGACGCCGTAGATCTTGCCGTCCGAGCCCTTCGCGATCTGGTTCGCCGGCACGAAGCTCTCGAGGTTGTAGCCCGCCTTCGTCAGCCAGGGATCGAGGGGTTCCAGCAGTCCGGCGTCGGCCCAGGCGCGCATCTGCGGATCGAAGGGCGTGACGAGGTCCGGTGGACTGCCTGCAGACAGCAAGGTGAACATTTTGTCCTGGTACTCACCGCCGGGAACTACCTCGTCGGTGAGCCGGATTCCGGCGTTCTCCGCCTCGAACTCGGCCTTCAACGCCTTCCAGTACGGCGCGTTGTCCTGCGAACCCCAGACCCAGTTCGGGAAGTCGACCACGGAGTCGCCGCCACCGGAATCGGAACTGGCCGAGGTATCCGAGTCGACCACGCAACCGGTGACCAGAGCACCCGCTGTCAGCAGCACGGTCATCCTGGCCCAGAGCGCGGATCTGCGTCGGCGGCGCCACCGTGTGTTCGCGCCTGCTCCTGTATCGCAGTTATTGGATCGCCGACTCATCGGAAACACCGCCGCTCAGATCAAGGCCGGCAGTCAGCCGGCCGGTTCTTGGGGGCCAAGCGTTCGGGGACAAGACCACCGAGTTGACCTCAGGTTGATCGTCCGTCCGGTTGATTGTCATGCGCTCATTGCACAGTTGTCAAGAGAATATTCTGGACACTATCAGCACAATCGGCGCATCAGACCGTACTGATCCGATCAGTACATCTGGCCCCTGGGCCTGACCACAAGGCAGACGATTGCTGGCCTCGAGCTCTCGATCAAGATCCCAGCGGAGCGCACCGGATCCGCTCCCCAACGGGGCGCCGGGATCATGGACGCGACGCATCACGTCTTCCGGGCGACCGCGGCGACACACGCCGGGCTGTACGCGGCTGGCTGACGGCCAGCCGCTGGCCGTCGGTCGGCTTCATCAAGCCGCGGATGGAGATCGACGCGGCGCTGGCCCTCCGGCTGAACATGCCGCCGTCGTACCCGCTCATCCACCGGGTCTGGATCGGCGGCATGGCTGTCCTGTCCCAGCTCGAGGCGAAAGCCCCGTTCCGCGCCGTCCTGGAGGAGCTTCTCCCCGGCTTCACCGACGACTGACTCAGTGCTCGTCGTGGCCCAGGACCGGCACCGACCGCAGGGTGATCGCCAGCGCGGTGGCGACCAGGGTCAGGACCACAGCGGTGATGCCGGCGGCCAGGTGCAGTCCTCCGGTGAACGCGTCCTGCGCCTGGGCCAGTACGTCGCCAGGCACGCCCTGAGCGATCGCCTCGGCCAATGAGTTGCCGCCGCGGCCGTTCATCTGGCTCCGGTACGCCGCGGTGACCACGCTGCCCAGGATCGCGATGCCCAGCGCGTAGCCGAACTCGTTGCCGGTCTGCGTCAGCGCGCCGGCGGATCCGGCCTTCTCCGGCGGGACCGAGCCGATCACCAGGTTCGTGCCCAGCGTGACCAGCGGAGCGGGGCCGACGCACTGGACCGCGAAGGCGATGACCAGGACGGCGGTCGACGTCGCCTGGGTCATCACGGCCATTCCGACCACCGTGAAGGCGATGCCGGCCGGGATCAGCACGCCCGGGCGGATCCGCTGCGCCAGCCGCGGCGCCACCTGAAAGGCGACGGTCGTGGTGACCATGCCCGGGACCAGCGCGACCCCGGCGGCCAGCGGCGTCATGCCCTGAACCAGCTGGAAGTACTGCGCGACGAACACCATCACGCCCCCGGACAGCATCGAGAAGCACAACATGCTGCCGAGCGTGACCGTGAAGGTCTTCCGGGTGAACAGGTGTACGTCGACCAGCGGGTCGGCCAGCCGCTGCTGGCGTCGTACGAAGATCCAGCCGAAGACTCCGCCGGCCACCAGCGCGCCGGCCGCCATCGCGCTTGGGCCGTGGGCGGCGAGCTGCTTCAGGCCGTGGATCGCCGGCAGGATCGCGGCCAGCGACAGCAGCACGCTCGGGAGATCGATCCGGCCCGCCTTCTCGTCGCGGTACTCCGGCAGCAGGAACGGCCCGACCGCGACCAGCACCGCCATCGCCGGTACGCCGATCAGGAACGCCGAGCCCCACCAGAAGTGGTTCAGCAGGACGCCGCCGACGATCGGGCCGATCACAGCGCCGACAGTGAAGCAGCCGGCCCAGATCCCTAGTGCCTTGGCCCGCTGCTGCGCGTTCGGGAACAGGGTGCTGATCAGCGACAGCGTGCATGGAGCGATCGCCGCACCCGCGATACCGAGTACCGCGCGGGTCACGATCAGCATCTCCGGGCTCGTCGAGTACGCCGCTGCCACCGAGGCGACACCGAACAGCGCGGCGGACGCGAGCAGCAGCCGGCGGCGGCCGATCCGGTCGCCGATGTTGCCCATCGTGATCATCAGGCCGGCGACCATGAACCCGTACACGTCCAGGATCCACAGCTGCTGGCTGCTCGTGGCGCCCAGCGCCTCGGTCACCGCAGGCACGGCCAGCAGCATGACGAACAGGTCCAGTGACACCAGTAGCGTCGCGAGCGACAGAACTCCCAGGCCGATCCACTGCCGCCGGCTGGTCGTCGCTGACGCGCTCTCGGTGAGGGTCATGATCCGGTTCCTTCCGCTGGAGTGCTTTCACCCCTGCGTCGGGCGGATCAGGCCGGATTCGACATCCGGTTCAGAACTTTTTCACCAGTAGACGATGTCCAGCTTCCCCTCGATGCTGCGGACGTTCTCCCGGGCGCACCGGTCGCAGTACACCAGCTTGCGACCGTCCTCCACCGAGGTCATCCAGGTCAGCGGCACGTCCTCCGACTCCGCCTGCTGACCACACAACGCACAACTCACTCTCACCATGCGCTCAGTCTGCACCTTCCCAGGACGACGCCCCCTCGGCCCCACCTCCACCCCGAGGAAGAGGCACGCACCGGCCCGTACTCCAGGAGCTGCGGACCCCCAGCACTACACAACCACCACCCAACGCCATCCGCTGAGCGTGGAAGCCGGTGGCGGTAAGCGGTTGATGAGTGCTGGCGATCCGCTGCCCGAGTTCAGCACGGCGAGGCCGAGGAACGGCGAGCGGCCGCGTGGGCGAGGAGCGGCGGCGGACCGCCAGCACTACACAACCGCCACCGAGAGACCCCACCTGAGCGTGGAGCCTGCCGGCCCGGCGCAGTTGATGAGTGCTGGCGGTCCGGGTACGCGGGTGCGGCGAGCGGGAGAAGCGACAGCGCCGGCGTGGCCGAGGAGCGGCGAACGCGGGCGCGCGAGGAGCGGCGAGTGCGGGCGCGCGAGGAGCGGCGGCGGACCGCCAGCACTACACAACCGCTGGCGACGCCGCGCGCTGAGCGTGGAACCTGCCGGCAGAACCCAGTTGTGTAGTGCTGGCGGTCCGGGCCAGAGACGGCGGGGCGCGGCGGCGGGGCGGGGCGTGGCCGAGGGGCGGGCGTGGCCGAGGGGCGGGCGTGGCCGAGGGGCGGCATCCGGTGGATGCCGCCCCTCGGTGATTCAGCTGGTCAGGCTTGGGTGCCTGCCGGCCGGTCCTCCCTTTCGGACCGGCCCGCGGGCGATGTGTTCTTTCTGGTGGTCAGACCAGCCGGGCGAGTGCGAGGCGCGCGCGTGCGCTGGCCCTCTCAGCTCGCCGGGCGGCCCGCTCGGCCCGCTTCTCGGCTCGCTCGATCTGACGAGCAAGGTGGAAGCGCCGGTTCTGCTCTGCGTCGGTCAATGTAGATCGACAATGAGCACGAGCAAGATCTTCGTTCATTAGATGCATTTCCATTCTCCTGCGTGAAGTCTGTGTCGTCATGGCTCGGTTTCTCGATTCCGGTTGGTTCGTCAGGCTGCGGTTACGGTGTCACTCTTGCGGGGACGCCCACGGGGCCGCTTGCGCGGAACCACCACTCCCTGGACGAACAGTTCGCCGCCCCACACTCCCCACGGCTCGGAACGCTCGAGCGCTCCGGCCAGGCACTCGGCCTTCAGCGGGCAGGTGGTGCACAGCGACTTTGCGTACTCGACGTCCGCCGGCGATTCGGCGAAGAAGAGTTCTGGCGCGTAGGACCGACAGGGCAGGTCCTGCGACGTTGCCACCTCGGTGAAGACATCGAGGAAGCTCACGCTCATTCCGGTCACCTCCCAGTGACTTGATGCTGATCTCTTGTCGTCGGTGACGACCTCCGGTCGAAGGCCACCAAATCTGTGGACAAACACTGGCTGATCAAACAGAAAGGCCGCGGGACCCTTTTCGGGTTCCGCGGCCTTGGAGGTGCCGGGCTGACGTCTGTCAGACCGGTGGACTCCATGCTCGAGAACCCGAACCGCCGTACTTCGCATCGCCGACAGCTCCGCCCCGGATCTGGGCAGCGCCGGAAGCCATGAGCACAACGGCCGCGAGATGCGTGCGCGGGAAGGCACCCAGGATCTGGGCGCACGGCAGCGCTACAGCGTCGCTGAACGGCTTCTTGACGATGTTGATCGTGATCATTTCCAGGGCACCTCCTCTCGTTGTGGCGAAGCGGGCGGTTAGCTCGATCGCTATGGTTGTTTGAAGTTTTCGGCCAGGCTTCGACCGCAGAAAGAACAGTACGCCGTCCCCATCGGAGCCCGCAAACTATTTATCGCCAGTTCGCGAAGTTGGCCGGAAGTTGCCGCCTCGGCGTCCGAATCTGGCTGCCTCGACGGTCTTCCGGCACGCTCCGGGACGTCATCCGCACGCTCCGGGATCGTTGCCTGTGTCACCTAATTGCCACGTCTGCCAGGAGCAGAACACGGCCTGTCCTCCAGGGTGCGCCCCACTCCCCCTGCCTGGCAACACATTTCCGGCCAGTAGCCATGGTCTGCCCGGAAGGGCAGGTCATCGGGCGGGACGAGATCAGCGCGTGCAGAGGGTCAGGATGTGGGCGCCGTACTTGGTGAGTTTGGTGTGGCCGATACCCGGGATCCGGCGGAGGGCCTGTTCGTCGGCGGGACGAGTCTCGGCGATCGCGGTCAGGGTGGCGTCGGTGAGGATGACGAAGGCCGGCATGCTTTCGGACGCCGCCTGCTCCGTGCGCCAGGCGACCAGGGCGTCGTACAGGTCCTGGTCGATCGTGGAGGGACAGTCCTCGCAGCGGCCGAGCTTGCGGGCACCGGGATCGAGCAGGCCGCGACCGCAGACGCGGCACTTCGGGATCGGCCGGCCGGACCGGGCGGCGCGCTCGGAGCGGTCCGTAGACGGCTCCCGCGCTGTTGGTGGCCGGGACGTACGGACGCCGATCGGGTCGAGGAACCGGGTCGGACCCCGCTGACCGCGCCCACCTGGGGAACGTGACGTCGACCAACTGATGAACAGCTGGTCCTTCGCCCGCGTCACCCCGACGTAGAACAGCCGCCGCTCCTCCTCCACCTGCGCCGGCGTCTGGGCGTAGCTGATCGGCAGCGTCCCCTCGTGCGCGCCCACGATGAAGACGCAGTTCCACTCCAGGCCCTTGGCCGCGTGCAGCGTGGCCAGCGTGACCCCCTCGGCCAGCGGCGCGTGCTGAATCGTGGCCCGCCGGTCGAGCTCCGCCATCAGATCCAGCAACTTCGCCGACGGATTCTCGGCGGCGAAGTCCGAAGTCATCGTCACCAGCGCGCTGAGCGACTCCCACCGGTCCCGGACGGCACCGGTCCCGGTCGGTGGCTCCGGCGTCCACCCCGCTCCGCCGAGCACCCCGGTCACCACCTCGACCAGATCGTCCGAGACGTCCCCGGCCTTGGCCTGGCCCCGCAGCAGTACGGCGGCCTGCCGAATCTCGGCGCGCTCGAAGAACCGCTCGGCACCCTTCAGCACTGCCGGGATCTTCCGCTCGGCCAGCGCCTGCTCGAAGTTCTCCGACTGGGCGTTGGTCCGGAACAGTACGGCGATGTCCCGCAGCTGAGCCCCCTCGTCGCGGAGCCGGGCGACTGCCCGAGCCACCGCATCGGCCTCGGCGACCTCGTCGGAGTACTCGCGGTAGACCGGAACCGGACCGGCGTCGCGCTGGGAGCGCAGTGTCACCCGGCCGGGCAGTCCGGACGGTCCGGCCGCGTCGAGGATCTTGTTCGCGATGTCGACGATCTGCGGAGTGGATCGGTAGTCGCGGACCAGCTTGATCACGTTCGCCGACGGGTGCCGGGAGGCGAAGCGCACCAGGTTCTCCGGCTCGGCGCCGGCCCAGGAGTAGATCGTCTGCGCCGGGTCGCCGACCACGCAGACGTCCTCGCGGCCGCCGAGCCACAGGTCGAGCAGGCTCTGCTGCAGCGGGCTGACGTCCTGATACTCGTCGACCACGAACGTCCGGTACTGCCGGCGGATCTCCGCCGCCACCCGCTCGTCCTCAGCGAGCAGCGCGACCGCACAGAGCAGCACGTCCTCCAGATCGATCCGGCCGCGCTCCAGCTTCACGTCCTCGTACGCCGCGAAGATCCGCGCGATGGTCGCCGGGTCGAACGCGGCCAGCGTCCGGCCCGAGCGGGGCGCCAGCTTCGCGTAGTCGTCCGGCCGGACGTTGCTCACCTTGGCCCACTCGACCTCACCGGCCAGGTCGCGCAGCGCGGGCGTGTCCACCCGGACCCGGCAGCGCGATGCCGCCTCGGTGAGCAGCGGGAACTTGCGATCCACGATCATCGGCAGCTCACCGCCGTACACCTTGGGCCAGAACCATCTGGCCTGCCGCAGCGCGGCGGAGTGGAACGTGCGCGCCTGCACACCCTCGACGCCGAGCTGAGCGAGCCGGCCGCGCATCTCCCCCGCGGCGCGCTGGGTGAACGTCACCGCGAGCACCCGCAGTGGGTCGAACGTCCCGGTCCGCACGCCGTACGCGATCCGATGGGTGATCGCCCGCGTCTTCCCGGTCCCCGCACCCGCCATCACCACAACCGGCCCGTGCAGAGAGGTCGCGACCGCTCGCTGCTCGGGATCGAGCGCCTCGAGCAGAGCATCCGCGGAACCCACGGCAACGGATTGTGTGAGATCGCTCACGGGCTGGGACATGCGGGAAGAGCACCACCTGCGGCGTGGTTCGGGTAGGACGAGAGCAACCCTAGACGGGCCGCCGGACAGAATCCGCGCCCACTTGCAGAAGGAGACAGCCGATGGCGGCTTTCACGATGTACTCGACCCCTTGGTGTGGCTACTGCCACCGCCTCAAGGGCCAACTGACGCGGGCCGGGATCGAGTTCACCGAGGTCGACATCGAGCAGGTCCCGGAGGCCGCGCAGATCGTCGAGAAGGTCAACAACGGCAACCAGACGGTGCCGACGGTGGTCTTCCCGGACGGGACCGCGATGACGAACCCGTCGCTGGCCCAGGTCGCCGAGAAGCTGGCCGCCTGACCCGGCACCCCGCAGTACGACGCCCGCGGCGCCGACCCCCTCAAGGGTCGGCGCCGCGAGTCATAGTGCGCGAGTTATGGACTTTACGGTCATGACCGTTATACCGTCGCGGGAACCACGTCGCAGGGAGCCCGCCCATGATCCCGCGCAGTTCAGTTCGCCATGCCCTCTTCCGCATCGCTCTGGTCCTGGCTGTCGTGCTGGGACTGCTCGTCACCGGTGGCCCGGCCGCCACTGTCGGTCCGGACCCCCACCGGCCACCGCCTGATCTCTTCCCCTCCGAGACCGGTCCGCTCACCCCCGACCGCAACCGGACCAGCAAGGCCGCCGACGTCATCCAGGATCTCGGCGCACCGATCAGCTCCCTCACGATCATGGAGGGTGCCATCGGCCGCACACCGGACGGCCGCGACGTCGTGTACGCCGTACCCGCCGGTGAGAACGCACTCCTGAACGTCGTCGACCTGCACTCCCGCCAGTTGCTCAACACCGTGACGCTCAACGGGGCCGCCGGCGCGTGGGCGATCGTGGTGGCCGCGGACGGCCGTGTGTACGTCGGCACGTACCCGAACGCGCACCTCTATCGCTACGACCCGGCGGACGGCACGGTCAGCGACCTCGGCCAGCCGATCCCTGGCGAGTCACAGATCTACGGCCTCACCGCCGACCAGAACGGCAACGTGTACGCGGGCACCTACCCGACCGCACACGCCTTCAAGTACGACGGCAGTACCGGACAGGTCACCGACTACGGCTCACTCGACCCGGTGCAGCAGTACGCACGGTCGACGGTGTACGACCCGGACCACAACGCGCTGTTCGTGGGCATCTCCACTCCGAACGCGAGACTGCTCCGCATCGACCTGGCGACCGGTGCGGTCGAGGACATCACCCCACCGGGTCTGCCGGCCAAGGACTTCATCGACCTCGACTACGCGGGCGGTCGGGTCTTCGCCAACGCCAGCAGTCGTCTGATCGTGGTCGACGCAGTCACAGGTGAGCAGCTCAAGTTCACCGACTCCGAGACCGGCAGTCAGGTCATGGACTACGCGATCGCCGCCCGCGGTGTGTCCGCAGCCGGTCCAGGTGGCGTGTACTTCACCACTAGCACGCTCGCCCTGATCCATTACGACCTCGACACCAACACGATCGGCCCGGTGTCGCCAACGGTCCGGCTGACCCGTGGCGCTTCGATCGGCTACGGCTGGGTCACCGAGAACGGCGTACCGGTGCTCTACGGCCTGGCCGGCAACTACTCCGGTGGAACGTTCCGGTACGACCCCCAGGCCGGGACGCTCGCGCAGTGGAGCTCACCGTTCCAGTACGTCCCGGTGCCACTCATGCACGCGCTCTCGAACCCGTCCGACGGCAAGGTCTTCGTCAACGCGTACCTGAACGGGTCGACGTCGGTCTACGACCCACCAACCGGCAAGTCCACGGTCACCACGCGACTGGGCCAGGTCGAAGGCTGGGGGTGGGACACCACCGGCAAGATGTACGTCGGCATCTACCCGTACGGCCGCCTGTCGCTCTGGGATCCGCACGCACCGGAGAGCCCGACGAACCCCCGTGAGCTGTTCAGTCTGGTCGACAGCCACCACCAGAACAGGCCCCTCGCGGTGGTCCCGTCCGGCGACCATGTGTACGTCGGCACCACTCCCGGGTACGGCGAGTACGGCGGAGCCATCACGGTGTACGACGTACCGACCGGTGCGTTCACGGTGTACCGCGATGTGGTGGTGGACCAGACGATCGCCTCGATCCTGCCGATGGGAACAACCCTCTGGGCGGGCTCCGGCATCGAAGGCGGCCAGGGCACCGAGCCGCGCGCGACCGAGGCCCACCTGGTCAAGGTCGATCCGGCGACCGGCTCTGTCAGCACAGACGTCGTCCCAGTGCCAGGCGCAGCCAGCATCAACGAGCTCAGCATCGGACCGGACGGCAACCTGTGGGGCCTCGCGGACGGCACTGTGTTCGTCGCCAACCCCGCCACAGGCCAGGTACTGCGGACCATCCCGGTGTTCACCGGCAGGACCGGCGCCAACGACGGAGCACTGTCCTGGCGCGACGGCTACCTGTACGGCGTGACCGGCGGCCGCCTGTTCGTCGTCGACAGCCTCAACGGCGAGGCGACCGTACTGCGCGACCACGGCCTCAACCGGCTCACGCAGACAACGGACGGCACCTACTACACGTTGCTGCGCCCGGACGGCTGGACCAACCCGACCAATCTGGCTTCCTACACCCCACCGGCGGACCCGTGTCCCCAGTCGGACCTCCGGACCACGGTGTGGACCGGGAACGTCAACAGCTACGTGATCAACCGCAACGTCCGCTACGGCTGCACGCTGACCGACGAGCTACCCGACGCGTCAGCCGACTGGCCGAACCACGCCGCCTACGTTCGCGCCGTGGACAAGACAGTCGGGGAGCTGGAGTCCGACGGCACGGTGGAGCGCTGGGAAGGAGCCCTCATCCGTGTCGCCGCGACCCGCTCCGACGTTGGCCGGTGATCACCAACTACCGGTGAGGTCCTCTCCGTACCAGCCCTCGATCAGGCGGCGGGAGATGGAGATGCTGCCGGGGAGGGCCATCGTGCCGGCTTCGACCAATGCACGAAGGTCCTCCCTGGTGAACCACCTGGCCTCAGCGATCTCGTCGGCGTCCACCTCGATGTCGGTGCTCGCCGCCTTCGCGTAGAACCCGAGCATCAGGCTGGACGGCAGCGGCCACGGCTGACTGCCGGCGTACTCGATCTCGGCTCCCACGACCACTCCGGTCTCCTCGAGGACCTCACGCCGTACGGCGGCCTCCAGCGACTCGCCGGGCTCGACGAAGCCGGCCAGGGTCGAGTACCGGCCCTCGGGCCAGGCGGCGTTGCGGCCGAGGAGCGCGCGGTCCTGGTCGTCGGTGACCAGCACGATGATCGCCGGATCGCTCCGCGGGAAGTGGTGCGCGCCGCACGCGGGGCAGTCCCGCACGTGGCCGGCCTCGACCACGACGGTGTGCTCACCGCAGTTCGCGCAGTGCGTGTGGACGGCGTGCCAGTTGGCCAGACCGATCACATGCACCGCGATGCCGGCCTCACGGTTGTCCAGGACCACGCCCATCTCGCGCAGACCGGCGTACGACTCGTCCGGCTGGCCCTCGGCCAGGACCGCGAACACAGCGCGACCGTCGGCGGTCTGACCGGCACCCGACTCGCGGTCGATGCCCAGGAAGATCCGGGCGCCCTCCGGCGCCTCGGCGGGAGCGAGCAACCGCAGTTCGGTCCGTTCGGGGTTCACCAGCATCTTGTCGCCGATCACCACCGCCACCTGCGTGTCCGGAGCGGCCCAGGCCTTGTCCAGCCAGTCGGCGTCTCGTCTGCGATCGGCCGCACGGTCCAGCACGGACCGGGACAGGGCTAGGGAACCAGGAGCGATGGAGTAGGCCACGTGACTCAACATATCCCGGCACCGTGAGAGCATCCCTCGCATGAGTATTCACATCGCCGCCGAGAAGGGGCAGATCGCGCCGCGGGTGCTGTTCCCCGGTGACCCACTGCGGGCCAAGTGGATCGCGGAGACCTACCTGTCCGACGTGACCTGCTACACCGAGATCCGGAACATGTTCGGGTTCACCGGCACCTACAAGGGTGAGCGCGTCTCTGTGCAGGGCTCCGGCATGGGCCAGCCGTCCGCGGCCATCTACGCCAACGAGCTGTTCGCGGAGTACGACGTCCAGACCCTGATCCGGGTCGGGACCTGCGGTGCGCTGACCGAGGCCGTCCGGGTCCGGGACGTCATCGTGGCGATGTCCGCGAGCACCGACTCGCAGATGAACAGGCTGCGCTTCCACGGCATCGAGTACGCACCGACCGCGGACTACAAACTGCTCCGCGCCGCGGTGGACGCGGCCGAGGCGGCCGGCCTGAACGTGCACGTCGGTCAGGTGTTCTCCGGCGACCTGTTCTACAACGACCGCCCCGATCTGGTGGCCCGGACCGCGGAGTACGGCGTACTGGGTATCGAGATGGAGGCTGCCGCGCTCTACACGCTGGCGGCGAAGTTCGGCCGCCGGGCGCTCGGCATCATGACGGTGTCGGACCACCTGATCACCAAGGAGGAGACGACCGCCGAGGAGCGGCAGACCACGTTCTCCGAGATGATCACGATCGCCCTCGACGCGGCGATCGAGGTGCCGGTCTGAACCGGGTCGCCACCGCCCTGGCCGCCCTGCTCCTGCTGACCGCCTGCTCGTCCGGCACCTCCAGCACAACACCAGAGGCAGACAAGCCCGAGGCGAGTGGCACAACCAGTACGACGCCGACCGCGGCAGCGACCGTGATGGCGCCCATCAAGGCGACCGCGGTCGTCGCAGGCCTGTCCGACGCCGGCTACAAGTGCAGCAGCGACGGTGCCTACAGCATCTGTACGTCGGGAGCCGCGTCGGTCTGGGTGCTCTCGGGTAGCCACCCACGCCCACCAGTGGTGTCACTGCACTCCGCCGGACCGGCGGACGTCGCGTCGGCCGAGATCGCCAAGGTCCTGCCGAAGGCGCTCGAGATCGCCCACATCAACCAGGGTCAGCAGATCGTGGACTGGTTCGCGCAGCAGGAAGGCAAGACCACCGCCCAGCTGACCGTCGGCGACTGGCTGGTGGAGTACTCGGTCGAGGTCGACACCGAAGAGCCCGGTGCACACCTCACCCTCACCGACAAGCTCTGCAAGTCGAACTGCCAAGCAGAGTAGGGCCGGCTACGCCGCGATGAGCCTCGGCAGGACCTGACGGACCCGGTCGGCCAGCAGGTCCGGGACCTTGTCCGGGGCCGCGGCGTACCCGACCACTGCCTGCTCGAAGAGTCCGTCGACGAGCGCGTACGCGGTGGGTGAGTCGACAGTCGGCGAGCCACCGCCCAGATCGGCGTACCGGGTGAGGATGCGCCAGATCATCTGCTCCAGCAGCTCGTCGATCGCGGTGACGTCCGCGCGCAGCTGCTCCTCGAACATGCTCTGGGCACGCAGGTCGTACCAGAGCCGGTGCATCGCGGTCTCCTCGACCAGCGTCTGCGTCATCTTGCCGAGGAAGCCGACCGCCAGCTCGTCCGCCGAGTCCGCTGTCTCCACGACCTCGTCGTACCGCTGTGCGCACTTGGTCTTGTAGTACCGCACGCAGTAGCTGATCAGGTCGATCTTGTCCCGGAAGTAGTAGTGCACGACGCCGTGCGTGAACTCGGAGTTGTTCGCGATCTCGCGCAGGCTGGTCCGGGCGTACCCGAGCTCGCCGAGCGTCTTCAGCGCCGACTCCGCCAGCGCGATCCGGCGCCGCTCGACCTTGTCGATCCCGGACACACGGGTGGACCGGGCCGGCTCCGCGGCATCCGCCGTCACACTCATCGCCACACCCTTCCGCAGCCGGGATCGTCGGCGTCAGAGTACCCCGCCACGGGCCAGGCGCGTCCCGTGGCGGGGAGATTTCTTGACAAGTGTCAAACAAAGTCTTGACGACTGTCAAAAGGCTGGCCAGAGTGTGAATCGACCATGGTGCGCTTCGAGCAAAGGAGCTTCAGATGGGCGGACTCGATCTCTCCGGCCGCAAGGCCCTCGTGACCGGCGGGGCCCAGGGGCTCGGCGAAGGGATGGCGAAGGCCCTTGCGGCGGCCGGCGCCAAGGTCGTGATCAGCGATCTGCAGAAGGACCTCGGCGAGTCCGTCGCCGACGCGCTCGACAGCGAGTACGGCGGCGGCCACGGCTTCGTCGCGCACGACATCACCGACGAGGGCGACTGGGAGAACGCGGTCGTCGCGGCCAACGACATTCTCGGCGGCCTGGACATCCTGGTGAACAACGCGGGGATCGAGATCACCAGCCTGCTCACCGAGGTGACCGCGGAGCAGATCCGCAAGATGCTCGACGTGAACGTGCTCGGCACCACGCTCGGGATCAAGTGGGGCCTGCGGACGATGCGGCCGGAAGGCCTGGCCGGTAACGGCGGCGCGATCATCAACGTCGCCTCGGTCGCCGCCACGATCGCCTTCCCCGGCATCGCGGTCTACTCCGCGACCAAGTCCGCGGTCGACCGGCTCACCCGGGTGGCCGCGATGGAGTCCGGCAAGCTCGGGTACGGCGTACGCGTCAACTGCATCTACCCCGGTCTGGTGCCGACTGCGATGGGCGCGGGCCTGGCCAACGACTGCGCGGAGCTCGGACTGTTCGAGTCCCCCGAGGCCGCGGTCGCCGCGGTGATCGGTCTGACCCCGGCCGGCCGGCTCGGTGAGGTCGCCGACATCGCCGATGCGGTCGTCTTCCTCGCGTCGGACGAGTCGAGGTTCATCACCGGCATCGGCCTGCCCGTCGACGGCGGAATGGGGATGTGACCATGACCAGCAAGCCCGTCGTCGTGTACGGCGCCTCCGGCTACACCGGCCGGCTGGTGTGTGAGTACCTGCGCCAGTACCACGTCCCGTTCGTGGCCGCGGGCCGTGACGAGGGCAAGCTCAAGAAGTCGATGGACTCGCACGTAGCCGGCATTGAGACCGCCGACTACGAGATCGCCGTGGTCGAGCACGACGTCACCGCACTGACCGACCTGTTCAAGGGCGCCTCCGTGGTGCTCAACACGGTCGGGCCGTTCAGTGAGCTCGGACCGGCAGCGGTCGAAGCGGCTCTCGCGGCCGGTGCGCACTACACCGACACCACCGGTGAGCAGAACTGGCTGATGACCTGCGACGAGACGTACGGCCGCAAGTTCGCCGACGCCGGTCTGGTACTGGCTCCCGGGATCGCGCAGATGTACACCACCAGCGAGATCGCCGCGCAATTGTGTCTCGAGGAGCCCGGCCTGGACACCCTGGACGTCGCGGTGTTCTGGGGCGGCAGTCCGACGATCGCGTCCACCCGCAGCATCCTGGTCAATGCAGCCACGTCCAAGCCGCACTACCTGGAGCGGAACGAGTACGTCGAGTTCCCCGAGCAAGGCGTCGTACCGCTGGTGGTGCCAGGGCAGCACGAGCTGGCGCTGTCACTGCCTTGGGGTGGCATGTCGCACCCTGTCTGGTTCAAGCGCGATCCGAGGGTCGCCAACTGCAAGGCGCAGGGCGGTGTCTTCAACGTCGCACTGATGAACGGCGTACCGCAGATCGTCGCCGGCGCACTCGAAGCCACCAAGGACATGGCTCCGGACGAGCGCAGCGCCGCACTGGGCGAAACCGCGCGCCAGGTGATGAACCAGATGCCGCCCCGGGAGAACCCGCGGGTGAACAAGACCCTGGACTCCGTGCACGCCTCCGGTCCGCTCGGCCGGGCGCACTGTGTCATCCACGGCAACAGCAACTACCAGCAGACCGGTCTGCTGCAGGCGTACGCGGCGTACTCGCTGCTGCAGATGCCGCCGAAGCGGGTCGGGTTCGCCAGTGGTTGCCAGGCGTTCGGTCACCGCGAGCTGCTCGGCGTACTGCGCAGCTTCGGGCTGGTGTCCGAGCCACAGCTCACGGTGCTGCGCTAGGGCCCAGGACACCAAGGAGATTGCAGTGCGACTGGTCGACTACCTCGACAAGGGCGCCTCGCTCGGTCCGGACGCACCCTGCCTGACCACGGACGGCGAGACACTCTCGTACGCCGAGGTCCAGCAGCTGTCCTACCGGATCGCGGCCGGCCTCGCGGCGAGTGGTGTCGAGCCGGGCGGCAAGGTGGCGATCCTGGCGGCGAACGATCCGATCGCGTTCAGTTGCGTGTTCGGGATCAGCCGCGCCGGCGCCGTCTGGTGCCCGATCAACCCGCGCAACGAAGCGGCGGAGAACCGCGAGTTGCTCGACCAGTTCGACTGTGAAGCGCTGATCTACCAGGCCGCGTTCGCGCCGCTGGTGGATCGGATCCGGGACGCGCTGCCGAAGATCCGTACCTTCGTCTGCGTGGACCAGGATCCAGGCTCGGGTCAAGATCCCCACCTCATCGGCCGGAGCCGAACCGTCGGCTGGGACGCGTTCTGCGGGGGCGTGTCCCAGCCGGCACCTGATCTCACCGGTCCCGACGATCTGGCGTTGATCGTCGGTACCGGTGGGACCACAGGTCGTCCGAAGGGTGTGATGCTGAGCAACGGCAACCTCGAGACGATGACGGCGCTGACCCTGATGGGCTATCCGTTCGGCGACCGGCCTGTGTACCTCGCACTGGCGCCGTTGACCCACGCGGCCGGCGTACTGTGCTTCCCCGTCCTGGCGTCCGGCGGCGAGATCGTCATCATGCGGACGCCCGACGTCCATGCCTTCCTCCGGCTGATCCAGCAGCATCGCGTCACCCACACGTTCCTGCCGCCGACGCTGATCTACATGGTGCTCGCCGCGGCGGAGCTCGACAGCACGGACCTCTCGTCGCTGCGCTGCTTCTGGTACGGCGCCGCGCCGATGTCGGTGGCGCGACTCGAGGAAGCTCTGTGGCGGATCGGCCCGGTGATGGCGCAGCTGTTCGGCCAGACCGAGGCGCCGATGATGATCTCGGTCATGCCGCCGTCCGCGCACTTCGATGCCGACGGCAACATCGCGCGCTCCCGGCTGTCGTCGGCCGGCCAGCCCTCGCCGCTGGTGACCACCGCGATCATGGCCGCGGACGGGACGCTGGTCCCGCGCGGCGAACGCGGTGAGATCGTGGTCCGCGGCTCGCTGGTGATGAAGGGGTACTACCGCAATCCCGAGGCGACCGCGGCCGCGTCGCAGTACGGCTGGCACCACACCGGCGACATCGGCTACCTGGACGAGGACAACTACCTCTACATCGTCGACCGCGCCAAGGACATGATCATCACCGGCGGCTTCAACGTGTACTCGACCGAGGTCGAACAGGCGTTGATGGCGCACCCCGCCGTCCAGGACTGCGCCGTGATCGGCCGTCCGGACGACAAGTGGGGCGAGCGGGTCGTGGCTGTGGTCCAACTCCAGTCCGGCACCACGGTCGACCCCGGCGAACTGATTGCCTTCGCCAAGCAACGCATCGGCAGCGTCAAGGCGCCGAAAGAAGTTCTGCTCTGGCCCGATCTGCCGCGATCGAAGGTCGGCAAGGTCCTCAAGCCCGACATCAAGGCCCGCCTCGCCGCCGAGGTCGGCTAGCCGGCGGTCGCTGCGGTCGAGGCGACCATGATCGCGGCGGTGACCGCGGCCTGCATCTCGGTGACCGCCTTCTTCACCGCGTCCGCGGCCCAGTCCGAGTCGGCCAACTGCTTTGCCCGCTCCTTCAGCGCCTTCTTGTCCACCGCATCGGTGACGACCTTCGGTACGACGTTCAGCGCGCTCAGCAAGGCGATCAGGGCACCGGTGCGCTCGTTCGGAGTCGTACCCACCTTCAAGGCGCTGTCCAGAGCCGCCCGCACCTCAGCCTCGTGCCGCGCGTCCTTGGCCGGCCAGCGCGTGACCGGGAACAGACCGAGCACCTTGCCCTCGTCCGCCTGCAACACGCCGCGCCCTGCGAGCTGCATGAGCAACTGATCCCGCAGCTTCTTCGACAGCCGGCCGATCTGGTCCTTCGGCCGCTTCCCAGGCTTGTCGGCAATGAAGGCGAGCCGCTCGTCCAGGATCGCGTCACCGGTCGGACGCGGGTCGAGCACTTTCAGGCGACCGGGCTTCACCCCGTCGCCCGCGGTGGTGATGTCGATCTTCCCGAGCAGCGTCAGTTCGATCAGGACCGCGCCCGCCAGCGAGTAGTCCAGACCCGGTGACCCGGCGATCGGCTTCCCGGTCTCGTCGTCGTACAGCAGCAACAAGAGATCCTCGGCAATCAACATGCCTCCAACGTAGGCAGGCCGATCGGCCATCCGCATCCGCCGCACGGGTTACCTGCGGTATCCGCCTTTAGTAGTGGTGGCCGTTGAGCACCACCGGCTCGCCCAGTTCGGCGGCGAGCTCGGTGAGGAAATCGGGCGAGAAGTAGTACCAGTGGATCGAGCGCACCTTGCCGTCTTCGGTGCTGACACGCATCAGGTCGTTCACCGCGGTGCTGCCGTCGCGGACGATGCGGATGACCACCACGGTCTCGCCCCACAGGTCCCGGACCTCCGCGGTGTAGCGGTACGGCTTGGACAGGTCGAGCGTGTGCTCGATGGACCCGTCGCGCATCTGGTCGGCGCCGTACTCGGTGAGGACGCCCATGATCTCGCTGTGCGCGTCGGCCAGCAGCAAAGCAGTCAGCCGGGGTACGTCGTACGCGTTGAACGCTGCGGCGACAGCGTCGAGCAGGCGGCGGTCCGGCGCCTCACGCACCTTGAGGGACTGCTCCCGCTCCGGTGAGTCCAGTCGGCCGCGTCCACGGTGCAGCGCGGCCTTGACAGCGCCCACGGACGTCCGCAGTACGTCGGCCACCTCGGCGAGCGTGAAGCCGAACAGGTCCTTCAGCGCGAGTGCCGCCCGCTCCTGCGGCGGCAGCAGCGTCACGAGCTCAGCCCAGGCGTCCCGGACCTCAGCGGGATCCGCTGTGGTCGGTGCGACCTGCTCCACGGCGTCCACCAGGACCGGCTTCTGCCGGCGGTAGCTGTCGACGTACGCGTTGGTCGCCACGCGAAACAGCCAAGCCCGCGGGTTCGCGATCGGGCTGTGCGCCTGCGCAGCCTGGGTGAACGCTCGCGCCAGCGACTCCTGGACCAGGTCCTCGCCGTCGAAGGCGTTGCCGGTCAGGCGGCGGCAGTAGGCGTACAGGTCGGAGCGCAGCGGCTCCAGCCGGTCGAGGAAGTCTCTCCGCGCCTGCCGCGCGGCTCGGAGCTCGGGCAGGTCGAGTGCGTCAGTCATCGTCATACCAGTCTGGACGGCTGCGGGCGCCGCCAGGATACGGGCCGGTTTCGATGCAGGGTCAGCTATCAAGTAAGGTAAGCCTTAGCTAAGCAGGTTCGCCTACCTCGAAATTCGCCCACCTCGAAGGCAGATCCGCCATGACCAGAGCACTGCCCGAGCCGACGTACCGGCGCTTCGTCGCCGGCATCGGCACCCTCAGCCTCCGGCCGTTCGACCTGACCGAGGACGTCACCACCCTGCACGGCTGGGTCACCCAGCCCTACGCCCGCTACTGGGGGCTGCTGACCGCGTCCCGTGCGGACGTGCACGCGGAGTACCTCCGGATCGAACAGTCCGGCCACCACCGCGCGCTCCTCGGCGAGCACGACGGCCGGCCCGCGTTCCTGATGGAGCGCTACGAGCCGTCGTACGACGCGGTCGGCGGGAGGTACGACGTGGCGCCGGGCGACATCGGCATGCACGTGCTGGTCGCACCGCCGGTCGCGCGCATCCCAGGCTTCACGGGCGCCGTCTTCGAGACGATCCTGGACAGCTTGTTCAGTGACCCCATGGTGGACCGGATCGTGGTCGAACCGGACGTCCGCAACACCAAGATCCAGGCGCTCAACGAGCGGATGGGATTCCGCAAGCACAGCATCGTGGACCTGCCGGACAAGCGGGCCTGGCTGAGCTTCTGCACCCGCGACCAGTACGCCGAGGCGACGCGGATGAACGAGGCGGGCTGACATGACCGATCACCTGAACCCTGAGGCGTGGGCCGTCGTCAACCGTGCGCTGGTGCGTAAGGCGCTCGCGGAGTTCATCCACGAGCGGATCCTCGAACCAGTTGCCACGGACAACGGTTACGCGGTCGGCGCCTATGAGTTCTCGGCGCAGCTGTATCCCTTGAACCATTGGGAGATCGACGCCGCGAGCATCACGCGTCACGACGGCGGCCCGATCGATGCGCTGGTGTTCATCACGGAGTTCCATGAGCGGCTCGGGATCGGCGCCGACATGTTGCCGGTGTATCTCGAAGAGATCAGCAGCACGCTGGCGAGTGCGGCGTACAAGCTGTCCAAGCCGGATCTGACCGCGGCCGACCTGGTCACCGCGGACTTCCAGACGATCGAGGCCGCGATGACCGAGGGGCACCCTTGCTTCGTCGCGAACAATGGGCGGCTCGGGTTCGGTGTGACCGACTACCTGGCGTTCGCGCCGGAGACTGGTGCGGCTGTGCGGCTCACGTGGATCGCCGTACGCAAGGATCGGGCCACCGTCTCGCACAGCGGCTCCATCACGTACGACGACCTGCTGCGGGACGAACTGGGAGACGACGTACTGCTCTCGTTTGCCCAGCGGATCGTGGCTGCGGGGTGTGCGCCGGCGGACTATGTCTACCTGCCGGTGCATCCGTGGCAGTGGGAGAACAAGACGTCGATCACGTTCGCCGCCGACATCGCGCAGCGGCACATCATCCTGGTCGGGTCGAGTCCTGACGAATACCAGCCACAGCAGTCGATCCGGACCTTCTTCAACCGGTCGCAGCCGTCGCGGCACTATGTGAAGACGGCGTTGTCGGTGCTGAACATGGGCTTCATGCGCGGGCTGTCCCCGACGTACATGGCCGCGACGCCGGCGATCAACGACTGGGCGTTCGACCTGGTCGAGAACGACCTTGTCCTGAAGCGCTACGGCTTCTCGATACTGCGAGAGATCGCGGCGGCCGGATATCACAACCGGTACTACGAGGCCGCGACGCAGAGGACGTCGCCGTACCGGAAGATGCTGTCGGCGTTGTGGCGCGAGAGTCCGGTGCCGGCGCTGGAATCGGGCGAACGGCTGGGCACGATGGCGAGCCTGCTGCATGTCGACCGGCATGGTTCGTCGCTGGCGGCGGCTCTGATCCGCGCGTCGGGGCTGGCGCCGGCGGACTGGCTGCGGGCGTACGTCGACGCCTACCTGATCCCGCTCGTGCACAGCTTCTACGCGTACGAACTGGTGTTCATGCCGCACGGCGAGAACCTGATCCTGGTACTGCGGGACGCGGTGCCGATCCGGGTCATCATGAAGGACATCGCCGAGGAGATCGCGGTGATGGACCCGGCCACCCCGCTGCCGGCCGACGCCGAACGTGTCCGCGCCGAGGTCCCCGACGACGAGAAGCTCCTGTCGATCTTCACCGAAATCTTCGACTGCATCTTCCGCTTCCTGTCCCCGCTCCTGGACCGCGAAGATCTGCTGACGCCCGCCGACTTCTGGTCCGTGGTCGGCGACTCCATCCGCGACTACCAGTCCGCGACCCCCGAGTTGGCGGCGGCCTTCGCGAAGTACGACATCTTCGCCCCGACCTTCGCCCTGTCTTGCCTGAACCGCCTCCAACTCCGCAACAACCAGCAAATGGTCGACCTCACCGACGTCGCCGGCTCCCTCCAGTTCGCCGGCACCCTGGACAACCCGATCAGCTGACCCGGACCCCAGCCACTCACCAACCGAAGCCATCGCCGCGAGTCCACGCTCGCACGGACGATGTCTGCACGTCCCGGCGCACCTTGGTGAGTGCCAGCGGTCCGCCTGCTGTGGATAAGTTCCGCGGCGGTACGGCGGAATCCGTCACGCTGGTGGGGTGATCAGCCAACAGCCAGCCGAGACGCCTCGCGACGGGAGGCGCTACGAGATAGTCGCTGGGCGCCTGCTGACAACCGGCGCCCAACCGCCCGCGCACCACGCCGCCGTCGTGGGCCTGATGGTCCACCTCAAGACGTCTTGTCCGCCCGACCTGATGGTCGCCGTCGGCTCACTCGCCTTCCGCCCCACTCCGACCACCACTCTCCGCCCCGACCTCATCGTCTGCCCCCGCGGCTACACCGGCGTACATCCACCACTCCTGGCCGTCGAGGTCGTCTCCCCCTCCACTCGAACCACCGACGTCGTCCTCAAACGCGCCCTCTACGAGACGCACCACATCCCGTCGTACTGGCTCCTGGACCCCACCCACCAGGAACTCACCATCCTCACCCTCACCCCCACTGGCTACACCTGCCAATCAGTCCTCCAATGCGAAGAAACCTTCCACACCACGCACCCCTTCCCCATCACCCTGACCCCATCCCAACTCCTGGCATGACAGGGCATTCCGGGGCAGATCGGCGAAATGGCACCAACCACCCACCGGAGACGACCATGCTGGTCGTGTGACCGAGAAGGAGGCACCATTGTGTCCGAGGAACCCCTTGAGTCAGGGCCCTATACGTTGGCCTACCTCGAAACCGCTCCCGACGACGGGAGACGGCGCGAGATCATCGACGGTGGACTGCACGCGACGCCGGCACCGTCGAGGATCCATCAGCGAGCAGTAGTCCGGCTTGTCTGCGCACTCGACGCCGCGTGTCCTGACGGGCTCGAGGTCCTCGTCGCACCCTTCGACTACCAGCCGACATCTCAGCGGTCTCTCCAACCCGACGTGCTCGTGTGCCACCCCGACGACCGGGCATTGCAGCATGCCGTCAAGCCCCTGCTACTGGCAGTCGAAGTTCTGTCACCCAGCTCGAGGATGCACGATCTGCTCCTGAAGCGGGGCATCTACGAACAGTCCGGCGTGAGCTCGTACTGGATTCTCGATCCGGAGAGGGAGACGCTCACCGTGCTGGAACTGGTGGACGGTGTGTACTTCGAGCGCGATGTGATCGCCGGCGAGAAGGTGTTCGAGGCGACCGTGCCGTTTCCGGTGCGGATTGTGCCGGCCGAACTGCTGCGAGCGCGCTAGCCGTTCAGGAGGTTGACCAACTCTTGTTTGGTGGGGAGGTTCGGGGGGCGGACTATGTCGGCTTGGCGTACGTAGTAGAAGGCGGCGGTGACCTGGTCGAGGGGGATGTTCATGAGTTCGGACCAGGCGACTCGGTAGATGGCGAGTTGGAGCGGGTCGGCGGACTCGTTGCGGGTGGTCTTCCAGTCGACGACGTCGTAGCCGCGGGATCCGTCCGGGCGGACGACCTGGTAGACCGCGTCGATGCGGCCGCGGACGACCCGGCCGCCGATGGCCAGTGCGAACGGTGCCTCGATCTCGTACGGCGTGGTCTCGCCGTACGGCCCGATGCGGAACGCGTCCATCAGTTCGGTGAGATCGGTGTCGTCGACGATGTCCTCGTCCGCAGCGCCGGGCAGGTCGTCGGGGTCAAGGAGAAGCTGCTGCCCGAAGTAGCTCTCGACCCAGGCGTGGAAGCGAGTGCCGAAACGCGCCGCCCGGTTGGGTTTGCGCGGCATCGGCCGGGCCAGCTCGGATGCCAGACCGTCCGGGTCCTTCGCCAGCCGCATCACCTGGGTCGCCGACAGCGCGGCCGGCAGCTCGACGTCGTACGCCTTCCGGCTCCGGCTCTCCCTTGCCTCTGACAACAATCGCTCGATCTCGGAGTCCCAGCGTGCGACCGTCGCCTGCTCGTCCAGCAGCAGCGACTCCTCCGCCTCGATCGACGGTCCCTCCGCGCGTGAACGCTGCACCAACTCCACCGCATCCAGGCGGCGCTGGTACGACTCCGTGTCGTACGGCGTCGGCCACGGGGCCTGCGTCTGCTCGGCGAGCTCCGGGTTCTCCTCGGTCAGCTCCGGCTGCTCCGCCCACGCGATGACTCGCTCGCCGGCATGCTTCTTCAGAGTCTCGAGGTACGACGACGGGCCGCGCGGGCGCTTCTGCGTCGGCCCCCACCAATGCCCGGTGGCGACCAGGATCTCCTTCGCGCGCGTGAAAGCGACGTACCCGAGACGCCGCTCCTCCAGCGCGTTCACGCCCTTGCATTCGTCGGTGAACGCCTTCAAGCCGGCGTTCGACAGGTCGTGGATGTCGGGCAACGTGTCGGCGTCACCGCGCAGCGGCCACGGCAGCACCTTCGCGTTCGTCGTCCACTTGTCCCGGCCACGGTCCGACGGGAACACCTTCTGTACCAGCGTCGGCACGAACACGATCGGCCACTCCAGGCCCTTCGACCGGTGCGTGGTGAGCAGCTTCACCGAGTCCGCCTCACTCGGGACGGCGAGGTCGAGGCCCGCGGCGTACTCCTCCTCGGCGGCGAGATAGGCCAGCAGGCCGTCCAGCGATCCGTCCGACTCGGTCGACACGAAGTTGCCGACGGCATCCAAGAACGCGGCGAGATGGTCGCGACGGCCCGAGTCGATGTGGTCGGGGGTCGCGGTCAACTCGACGTCAAGGCCGATGGTGCTGATCACGCGTCGTACCAGGTCGAGCAGCGGCTCCCCGCCGTGGGCGCGCAGCTCGCGCAACTCGACGGAGAGTTCCTTGAAGCGGACCATCGCCTCCGGCGAGTACCCCCAGGCATCCGGACCTGGATCGTCGACTGCCTCGGCCAGCGAGATCACTTCGGTCGAGTCCATCCCGGCGACGGCCGCGTCGAGTGCGGCGAGCAGGTCGTCGGCGTCCGGGCGGTCGCCGGTGTCGGCGAGGGCGCGCGAGCGATTCGCGAGCAGGGCGAGGTCGCGGTGTCCGATCCGGTAGCGCGGACCCGTCAGGATGCGGAGCATCGCGGCGTTCGCGGTCAGGTCGTTGACCGCCTGTAGCGTGGCCACGACGTCAACGACCTCGGGCAGCGCGAGAAGTCCACCGAGGCCGACGACCTCGACCGGGACCTTGCGTGCGATCAGCGCTTCGTGCACCGCGCTGAGGTCGACGTTCGTCCGCATCAGGATGCCGATGTCCTTCCATCGGCGGTTCGGAGTGCGGTGCGTGGCGACGATCGCGTCGGCGACCCACTCGATCTCCTGCGAGCGCGTCTCGAACAGGCCGACGGTGATCGCGCCCTCGGGTGCGTTCTCCGGGGCTTCGAGCGGGATGACGCCGGGGTGCTGTTCGTACAGCTCGGTGGCGTGCTGGTTCGCGGCGGCCAGGATGCGGCTGCCGCAGCGGCGGTTGACGCTCAGCACGTACCGCTGGGCGGGCGTGCCGTCCGCGTTCGGGAAGTGCTCGGGGAACTCGTCCAGGTTGGCAACGGACGCGCCACGCCAGCCGTAGATCGCCTGGCACGGGTCGCCGACCGCGGTGACAGGGTGGCCACGACCGTGCTCGACATCCGGGCCGGCGAACAACGCGGTCAGCATCCGGCGCTGCGAGACCGAGGTGTCCTGGTACTCGTCGAGCAGGACGACCTTGTACCGCGAGCGCTCGGCGATCGCGACCTCCGGGCACTCCTCGGCCAGCCGCGCGCCGAGCGCCATCTGATCGGCGAAGTCGACGACACCTCGCTCTGCCTTGTAGGCCTGGTACTCCTCGACCAACTGCAGGATCTCGCCACGCTTCAGCGCGGTCTCCGCGAGCTTGCGAACCTCGACCGTCTGCTTTCGCGCCGCCGCGACCTCCTGTCGTACCGCGTCGTCATGCTCGCGTACGTCGTCCGCCCGGAGCAGGTGGTCCGCGAGTTCACCGTCGAGCGCGAGCAGACTGTTGACGAGCGTGGGCACGTGGTGCGAGGCGAACCGGATCGGCCCGGCAGATCGTCGGACGACGCGGCCCGCAAGCTGGAACCGGGTCGCGTCGGCGAGGACCCGGGCATCTGGCTCGAGACCGAGACGGAGTCCGTGCTCGGCGATCAGCGTGCCCGCGAAGGCGTGGTAGGTCGAGACGACCGGCTCGCCAGGCTCCTCGGGCTCCCAGTTCGGGATGTTGCTGCGGAGGTGTGCGGCGAGGATCGGGGGCTGCTCCTTCGGCAGGGTCGATCCGAGCACGCCGGCCTTGGTCAGGTCGTCGCGGATCTTCACGTCGAGCTCGTTCGCCGCCTTCTTCGTGAACGTCAGCCCGAGCACTTCCTCCGGCAGCACCTGCCCGGTGCAGATCAACCACACCACGCGAGCCGCCATCGCCGTCGTCTTCCCGGACCCGGCGCCCGCCACGATCACCCCAGGCGCCAACGGCGCCGTGATAGCCGCCAACTGCTGATCACTGAACGGAATCCCCAGCAGCTCACACAACTCACCAGTGGACCTGAGCTGCGCAGCCATCAGCACTCCCCCTTCCACCCGGCAGCGCGCCCGGCAGCGCGCCCGGCAGCGCGCCCGGCAGCGCGCCCGGCAGCGCGCCTGGCGGCGAGGCCTTGAACAAGAACTCGGGGCTCGCGACAGGGTATTTCCTGTCCACCGCCCCCAGAACCTGTCGACGCCACCCGCACCTGCCACGGCGCTGCGCACCGGATGGCGCTCTCCCTGGGTGCGCGCATCAGACGATCTCCCGGCCTTCGGGCTGAATGGGGCAGAGCGGGCGGGCTTCGCAGCGGCTGCAGCCGTCGTTGCGTTTGGCAATGAATTCTTCGGAGCGGACCATCGCCTCGGCGTCTTCGACCGCCTCGTCCAGCCAGGTCTTGCCGTCGTCGCCGGCCTCGAGCGGACCCTGGTGCTGCACCTTCGGGAAGCCGCTGTCGTCGTGGCGGAGCTGGACGAGCTCAGCGCCGCCCGCGACCGGGTCCTCGCCGAGATCCTTCAGCTGCCGGGACGCGATCGCGCGCTGGTAGATCGCGAGCTGCACATGCCGCGCCAGCGCAGGCTTGGTCGGCATCGAGCGGCCGGTCTTCAGGTCGACCACCCGGATCGTCCCCTCACCGTCCTGCTCGATCCGGTCCATCCGCCCCTTCACCCGCACCGCCGGCTTGTCCGTGTCCGGCAGCAGTACGTCGAAGTCCACCTCGGTGCCCACCAGCGTCCGATCCGGCCGCCCCTGGTGCCAGGCGACGAACCGCCGCAGCGCGTCCTCCGCCTCGACCCGCTCCCGGTCCGAGATCCAGGTCGACTCGAAGTCGAGCTGCGTCCACACTTTGTCGAGCCAGCCGGTCAGCTCGTCCACCGACGGCGGCAGCGTCCCGGTCGCGACCGCATCAGCCAGCGTGTGCAACACCATGCCGAACCCGATCGCCGACGTACTGGGTGTCTCTCCACCCGCACGCCGCTGCAGGAACCACCGCAGCGGACAGTCCACGATCGTCGTCAGCGCACTCCCCGACAACGGCACCGGCAGATCCGGATCCGCGATCGGCCGCTCTGACCGGGTCCGCTCCCGCACTCCCCACCACCGGGACGGATCAGCCGTCGGCACCAACGAGTACTCCCGTTCGTCCACGGCGTCGGCCAGCAACGCCAGCCGATCCGCCGCGACCCGCTTCAGCGCCGGCGACGAGGCGGGATCCGACAGCACGCAGCGCAGATCGGCGACCAGGCCGTGGAGCGACAGCGGCCGCCGCGGCCGCCCCGCGACCAGTTTCAAAGGAATGTCGAGCTCGGCAAGAAATCTGGAGGGCTGGTCCCCGTCCGCCTCGGGTGCCTGGACCGCCGTCACGATCAACCGCTCCCGAGCCCGCGTGATCGCGACGTAGAACAACCGTCTCTCCTCGGCCAGCAACGCACCGGCCGACAACGGATCGATGAGCCCATCAGGGCCGAGCCGATCCGGCTCCAGCAATGAACCGCGCCGCCGTAGATCCGGCCACTGTCCTTCCTGCACACTCGCGACCACGACGAGCCGCCACTGCAGACCCTTCGACCGGTGCGCAGTCATCAGCTGGACGCCGGCCTCGCGGTACGTCGCGTCGAATCGGTTGTCGCCCGCGATGTCCAGGGATTCGAGCTCCGACAGGAACGCCGACACGCCCTTGAACCCGACCTGCTCCTCGGCTCGGCTCGCCGCGTCGAACAAGGCACACAGGGAATCCAGATCCCGGTTCGCCGCGCGCGCCGGCTCCCCACCTGAATTGGCCTGACCGCGCAGCCGCCGCAACCACGGCGACTCCGACCACAGCGACCACATCACCTCGTCCGGCGCGGCGCCGGCGGTCACGATGTTTCTTGCCTTGAGCAACCTCTCCCCCAACGCGACGAACCGGGCCTCGGCCGGCGACGCCTCCTGGTCGAGGAGCAGCGGGTTCATCAGGGCCTCGCGCAGCAGCTCGTCCGACGACCGCGGCAACCGCTGGCCGCCCGCGGCCTCCCGGTCCCGCCGCCGCAACACCCGCGCCAGCCGCCGCAACTGCCCCGCATCCATCGCGCCCAACGGCGACAACGCCAACGCCCGCACGACGTCGACCGTCAACGTCGACGGGTCCGCGACCGCACGCAACGCCAGCAGCATCGGACGTACGGCGGGCTCCCGGGACAACGGGAGCTCGTCACCGGCCACGTCGACCGGGATCCCCGCGGCCGCGAGCGCGCGACGCAGCGGTGGGATCGACCGGCTGCCGGACCGGACCAGCACCGCCATCTCGTGCCAGCCGACTCCGTCCTGGACATGCGCCCGCCGCAGCAGGTCGGCGATGTGCTCGAGCTCGGCGCCGCTGGTCGAGTACAGGTTCGCCTCGACTTTGCCGGCACCGTAGACACAGGCGCTCGCATCCGGGTTCCGGAAGTGGTCGAACGTGTCGCGGTCCAGGGTTCCCGGAACACCGAGCCGGCTGACGACATTGCGAGACACGCGCTGCAGCGTCGTACCGAACCGGCGCGTCGTGCCGAGCGCGATCTGGGCCGCCTCAGCGCCCTCCGCCGTACGGAACTCGTCCGTGAAGCGCAGCAGACCGCGAACGTCGGCACCGCGGAAGGTGTAGATGGACTGATCCGGGTCGCCGACAACGACCAGGTCGCGGCCGTCGCCGGCGATCGCCTGGAGCAGTTTGGTCTGGCCGGGGTCGGTGTCCTGATACTCGTCGACGAAGACGGCCTTGAACTCTGTGCGGAGCTTGGCCTGTACCTGCGGCTGCTGGGCCAGGATCACCGCGCGGTGGATGAGCTCGGAGTAGTCCAGCACCTGCTCATGGTCGAGGATCTGCAGGTACTCCTCGAAGAAGTCGCCGACCGCGACCCACTCGGCCCGCTCCGCCGACTGGCCGATCGCGGACAGGTCCTCCGGGTCGAGTCCGAGCTGCCGCGCCTTGCCGATCACGGCCTGCACCTCGTCGGTGAATCCGCGGGTCTTCAGCGCCGGATGCAGACTGCTCGGCCACCGCACCGCGCCGACCTCACGACTGCCGGACAGCGCCTCGGTCAGCCGCAGCGATTGCTCCGGTCCGGAAGGAAGCCGCAGTGGTACGTCGAACGCGTCGGCCGGGGTGAAGCGTCGCAGCAACGCGTAGCAGAAGGAATGGAACGTCATCGAGGGCATCACTCGCGTGGTCCGCCCGAGCCGTCCGGTGATCCGGTCCCTCAGCTCGGTCGCGGCCTTGCGGCCGAACGTGAGCACGAGCACTTCGTCCGGTCTCAGGCCGCGATTGCGGACCCGGTCGACGACGGCCTCGACGAGAGTCGTCGTCTTCCCGGTCCCCGGGCCGGCCAGCACCAGCAGAGGTCCGCTGGGGTGGTCCACCACCGCCTGCTGATCAGCATCCAGAACAGGGGCTTCAGCACTCCGGCCCGCGGCCCGGATCAACCGATACCGGGACCCCTGTCTGCTGACCATCGCACCATCCCAGCAGACCCCGCCGACAAATCCTCACGCCCACCCCGAGCGCTCGTCGAATAGCCGGAAAGCGGACGCGCCAACTTTCCGCGCACCCGCGGCATCAACAAGACACCGGCGGCGCGAAGGCTCGGGGCGGAGCAGTCGCGCCGCCGGCATCTAGTGCTCGGGATCCCAGCGAACGTCGCGCAGGTTCACCCGGCCGTTGGTCACCCGGACGCCGTCGGAGCGCAGGTTGTGCAATTGCTCGTCGCCGACCTCATCAGCAGGCACACCGGAAGCACGAATCACCCGCCACCACGGCACACTCCCGCCGTACTCCCGCATGATCGCCCCGACCTGCCGAGGCCCACCCTGCCCGACGTACTCCGCGATGTCCCCGTACGTCGCAACGCTGCCGGGCGGAATCGACTCCACTGCCCGCAACACCGCCTCGACGTACTCCTCCCTGTCCACGAAGCCCAACCTAGCGGGCAGAGCGGACAGTTCAGGCCAGCGGGGCGACCGCCTTCGCGAGCGGCTCGAGGACGGACGGCGGCGCGTCCAGCGGGAGGTTCAGGACGACCATGTCGACGCCCGCTTCGCCGTACGCCGCCGCGGCCGCGACCGCGCTGTCGAGAGGCTCGTCGGGATCGATCCGGACGTTGACCGAGCAGGTGATTTCGTTGACGTCGCGACCGACGTCCTCGCAGTGCTTGACGAGGATGTCCTTGAGGGGCTTCCACTCCGCCGGGTTCGCGACGATGACGTTCCAGTGCTGGGCCCAGCGGGCGACCGCGCGCAGGGTGCGCTTCGGGCCCTTGCCACCGATGGCGATCGGCGGGTGCGGGGTCTGCACGGCCTTCGGCTCGCAGTACGCGTCGGTGAGCTTCACGTACTTGCCGTCGAAGTTCGCGACCTTCTCGGTGAGCAGCGCGACGATCGCCTGCATGCCCTCGTCGAACCGGTCGAAGCGCTCCTTCAACCCGTAGAGCTCGATGCCGTACGCCGTGGTCTCCATCTCGTTCCAGCCCGCACCGAGGCCGAGTTCGAGCCGGCCGCCGGAGATGATGTCGGTGGTCGCGGCCATGTTCGCCGTCACGGCGGGATGCCGGTAGATCATGCCGTTCACCTGGCAACCGATCCGGATCCGCTTCGTCGCCTGTGCCAGTGCGGCGAGCGTGGTCCAGGCCTCTAGGTTCGGGCCCGCCATGTCACCGGTCAGCGGGTAGAAGTGGTCCCAGTGCCAGGCCGACTCGAAGATCTCGAACTCGTCCGCGGCGATCCACACGTCCCGCAGCTGCTGCCACGTGGTGTGCTCCGGCCTGGTCTTGATCGCAAACCGCATTCCCGGCCTCCCTAGGTAACCGTTTCCCAGGTGGGACACTACCCCGCGATCGCACCGGCCAGCACGCGCCGAAGCCGCGAGGTGGGGCTAGTCGAGGCCGAGTCTCGCGCGCACCTCGGGCCGGCGCAGCGGCGGCACGGTCTGCGGTGGGTTGCGGCGCTCGGGCATCTCCGCCAGCAACTGCTGGGTGATCTTGGCGACCTCGGTCGCGGCCCGCTCGATCGGACCACGGGTGGTCGAGCTCAGCGAGCCGACGCCGGACACCTTGCGCGCGTACTGCAGTGCCGCCGCGTAGATCTCCTCAGAGGTCGCGGCCGGCTCGAGTCCCCGGAGGACGGTGATGTTTCTGCACATGCCAAGACAGTAGTCGGCCGCAGGGACAAACCAACGGAATTCCTATGGGGCATTGACTTCCCTAATGGTCGTAGGTTTTCCTCAGCATATGAGCACAGCTGGTCTGGACCGCCGTACCCGCCGCCGTCAGGCGACCATCGAGGAGATCCTCGACGTCGCCATCGAACTGATGGAGGCGGAGGGTGTCGCGGCGCTCAGCCTGTCCGCGGTGGCCCGCCGGCTCGGCATGCAACCTCCGTCGCTCTACCAGTACTTCCCGTCCAAGATGGCGATCTACGACGCCCTCTACCAGCGCGGCAACGAGTTGCTGCGCGACGCCTACCGGTCCGCGCGGCTGACCGCGGACAGCGATGACCAACTCGAGCTCAACCTGATCGTGGCGACCGCGTTCTGCCGCTGGTGCTTGGAGCACCAGGTGTACGCCCAGCTGATGTTCTGGCGCACGATCCCCGGCTTCGAGCCGAGCCCGGAGGCCTACGCGCCGGCCCTGGAATCGATCCAGGACCTCCGCGGCCATCTGCACGCCACGGTCGACGCCGGGCACCTGCACCCGGACGCGGCGAGCGAGGAGGGGATCGCTCTGCAGACGTCGATGATGGCCGGCCTGATCTCGCAGCAGATCGCGAACGAGCCGGACGCCTCGTTCGAGGACGGACGCTTCATCCGGCTGCTGCCGACCGTCCTCGAGATGTTCTACCAACACTATTCACCAGCCAGGGGGAAAGCATGAGCGCACTACTCGCGGAGCAGATCGGACGCGCCGATCGGCCGCGGTGCAAGGTCCACCGGGACGCCGAGATCCAGGTGTGGCACGACCTGCTGGCGTCGATCGAGGGGGCCGACTGGCAGCGCCGTACGGTGTGCGACGAATGGGACGTCGCGGACATCGCCGGGCACCTGATCGGCCAAGCGGAGGACGTGTTGCGGCCGTGGACGTTCCCACGTCGCTACGTCAAGGCGAAACGGGTCTATCCCAACATCCCGCGGCTCGACGCGCACATGATGGTGCAGGCCGACGAGCACCGCGGTACGCCGCCGGCCGAGCTGCGGGCCCGGTTCGACCGGGTGTGGGCGAAGGCGACCCGGGCGATCAGCCGCTACCCCGAGTTCCTGCGCCGGCCGTCGCTCAAGGTCGAAGGCATCCCTGGCTACGACCGGCTCGCGCTCGGCTATGTGCACGACATCCTGCTGGCGCGGGACCTGTGGATGCATCGCGACGACGTGTGCCAGGCGCTCGGGCGGTCCTTCGACGCCGGACCGTACGCCGAGGAGATCGTCGGACAGGTGATGTACGACGTGGTCGACGGACCGTTCTGGGGTCACAGACCGACCGTTCAACTGGAACTCACGGGCCAGGGAGGTGGGACGTACCGGCTCGGGAGGGACGAGCCGGTCGGCCGCGCCGCCGTGGACGCCGTCGGCTACATGCGAACGCTGTCGGGCCGCGACGACGCACCTGTGGTCTCAGGTGACGCCGCCGCGGTCGACGCGGTCAGCTCGTGCCGGATGCCGTTCTAGTACGACGGCTGGCTCGGGTCGATCTGGTCGACCCAGGCAACCACTCCGCCACCGACGTGGACGGCGTCGGAGAAGCCGGCGCCCTTCGCGATCGCCAGCACCTCGGCGGACCGGACGCCGGACTTGCAGTGGAACACCAACTGCTTGTCCTGCGGCAGGTTCTCCAGCGCCACACCGGTCTGGAAGTCCGCCTTCGGGATCAGCACCGAGCCCGGGATCTTGTTGATCTCGTACTCGTTCGGCTCGCGGACGTCGATCAGGACGAAGTCCTTCTCGCCGTTGTCCTTGAGCTTGATCCATTCGCTCAACTGCTTCACCGAGATGGTCGAGCCGACGGCCGCGTCGGCCGCCTCCTCGGTCAGGGCGCCGCAGAAGCTCTCGTAGTCGATCAGCTCGGTGACGGTCGGGTTCTCACCGCAGATGGCGCAGTTCGGGTCCTTGCGGACCTTCAGCGAACGCCAGTTGAGGTCGAGCGCCTCGTAGATGTTCAGCCGGCCGAGCGACGGGTCGCCGATACCGGTGAGCAGCTTGATCGCCTCGGTGACCTGGGCCGCGCCGACGGACGCGCAGAGCACGCCGAGTACGCCGCCTTCCGCGCAGGACGGGACCATGCCGGGGGGCGGCGGCTCCGGGTACAGGCAGCGGTAGCACGGGCCGTGCTCGGCCCAGAACACGCTGATCTGGCCGTCGAAGCGGAAGATCGAACCCCAGACGTACGGCTTGCCGAGCAGCACCGCGGCGTCGTTCACCAGGTAGCGGGTGGCGAAGTTGTCGGTGCCGTCGACGATCAGGTCGTACTGCTCGAAGATCTCGAAGACGTTGTCGTTGTCCAGCCGGGTCTCGTGCAGGACGACGTTCGTGTTCGGGTTGGTCTCGAGAATCGACTCCTTGGCCGACTGGGCCTTGGACTTGCCGACGTCGGACTGGCCGTGGATGATCTGGCGCTGCAGGTTCGACTCGTCGACGGTGTCGAACTCGACGATGCCGAGGGTGCCGACGCCGGCCGCGGCCAGGTAGAGCAGCGCCGGGCTGCCCAGGCCGCCGGCGCCGATGACCAGCACCTTGGAGACCTTCAGCCGCTTCTGTCCGGCCATCCCGACCTCGGGGATGATCAGGTGCCGCGAATACCGGCGCACCTCGTCGATAGTCAGCTCGTCGGCCGGTTCGACCAGCGGTGGCAGTGACACGTGTCGGCTCCTCGTGAAGATGTCGGACGGGATCTCCGGTTTTCAACCATCCGTCCCACCTCCATGTTCCCGCACAACCAAACCCACCCCCGCCCAAGTCCGAATCGCGGACCCTCCGTCTCGCTCCCACCACGTCCCGTGGTTGGTGGAGCAACCACGCACCCCCACTCGCGGGGAAGGTGGGAGGGCACCAGCGGCCGCCGGTCGGGTCAGCACGACCACTCCCGGCAACCATGGCCCGAGGCTTTGCGAAGTTCGCCGGTCCGGGCGCCCCCAGGGCGCCCGGACCGGCTGCTCTTCTAGTCGTTGTCGGTGATCGTGGCCTGCAGCGTCTTCGGGAGCTTGACCTCAGCCCCGTCGACCGCCCCGACGACAACGGAGAACGTCTCGCCCGGCTCCTTCACTGTGTCGTCGACGAGGGTCACCGAGACCTCACCGGCCGCCTTCCCCGGCTCCACATATCCGTCCAGCGAGCGGTTCGCCGGGTCGGACCCGTCGTCGTACGCCCCCTTGTAGTCCTTCCGGAGTACCGCCGTCCCGTCCTTCAGTTCACCGAAGATGTTGACGATCTTGTCGCTCGGCGCGGACAGCTTGACCGGGAATTTCACCTCCCCGGCCTTCTCGGACGCCTGCGCGTTCCCGAGCGTGAGCGTCGGCGTCGGGTCGTCGTCGATCACCAGACCGTGGCCGAACGACTGGTCCAGCAGCCCGTCCCGCGGCACCGACAGCACCAGGTCGAACGGCAGGTCGTAGCTGTCCCAGGTGTTCGAGTGGATCGGCACGCTCACCTTCTGCCGGACCTGCCCCGGCTTGAACACCAGCTTCCGCGTCATATCCCCCACGGTCTCGCCCAGCTCACCGCTCGTCTCGGCGTACACAGTCACGGGCCGGATGCTCGGCCGCGACATCGTCACCCAGAAGTCCGCCCAGTTGGTGCCCTTGTCCCCCTCCTTGACCTTCACGTTCGACGCCGACAGCTTCGGCAGCAGGACAGCCGGCGCCGACAACCCCACACCGGGCGACGAGAACGCCAGATCGCTCACGTACGCCGACCCACGCGCCACCCGGTCCGTCCGCAACTCCACGGCCCGTACGTCGCGCAGGTCCACACCCTTGAGCGACCCGACCGGGATACGCACGGTCCGCAGCAGGTTCTTCGGCAGTCCGTTCGCGTTATTCCCTGGCATCCGCACCAGCGCGTCGCTCACAGTGGACACCGGTACGACGGCCGCCCGTCCGTGCCCGTCGACGACCCGGACAGTCAGATCGGTCTTCGGCGTACCAGCCGGGTCTGGTGCTGCCCGGAACGACAACGCGGCAAAGCGCCGTACGTCGCGCTGCCAGGCGGGCAGGTTGAGCCGCAGCACGCCGTCGGTCCCGGTCCACGTCAGTTTGGTGACCGCAGTGGTCGGTGTCCTGGCCGCAAACCACGCAATACTCCAATGCGGCGTGTTGCCGAAGTCAGCAGTGGACATGCAGGTCGGAATCGCCGCGCCGGCAGCAGCCCGAGCCAGACCGGTGTTCAACTCCTCAACACCCGCACACACGGTCGCGGACGCCTTCCCACTGACCGCTCCGGCAGGCAGCGGCTGGTCCAAACGATTCACATCGCGCCGCGACGCCAGCGGCGCCTGAGCAACAACCCGTACGACGGCCCTCCCTGCCGAGGCAGCCCGGGAGTCGGACCCATCCAGGAGCGGCAAGAACTGCGTCTCATGCCCCAGTTGCAACCGGAAGAACCCCGCGATGTACGCCGTACCGACCGCCTGCTGCTCCTTGGCCGTCAGCCGACCGGCGTACTTCGCACCGCACGGCGACTCCTTCTCCTCACCGAACCAGTCGTCGCCCGACGGCGCCTCGGACTGGCCCGGAGTCCACTCGGTGTTGAAGAAGTTGTGGTTCGCACCGAGCACCGTGATCGTCGACCGCGGCGCGGTGTCGCCGGTGACGGAGTAACGCGTGTCGTCGTAGAACTTCTGCCCTTGCAGGTCGGACACATCGCCGTCGCAGTACGGCAGCACCACACTCATCGCGACGCCCGGCACGGTTGTCCGGGCGAAGTCGGTCGGTGCGAGCGGCAGGACCGCGCGGATCCCGTACTGGCCGCCGCGGTCGGCGTTCAGGACCACGGCCCGCGCGACGCCGTCGCCTCCACGGGAGTGACCCATCAGGCCGACGTTGCGCAGGTCGATCCTGCCGACGAACTTGCGGCCGAACGGTCCGCCGCCGAGCGTCGACCACTTCTTCCACAGCGCCAGATGATCAAGTATCAACTCGGCCCGCGCCTGCGCACCGGCGTCGTACGCCGCACCGTCCCACGCGTTGATCGCGTTCGCGCTGATCGACACGACCTGGTATCCGTTGCCGGCCAGCGCCGTCGCGGGACCGTCGTACCCGCGGTAACTCGGCACCGGCTTCAGGCCTGCGGAGCACGGCCAGGGCTTGGCCTCAGGCTCCTCGCCGTCGCCGTAGCAGACCTGGTGCCGACCGTGCAGGAAGATCACCAACGGCCGCGGTCCGACGGCACCGCGCGGCGTGTAGACCTTGCCGCGAATCTCCGATCGTTGCCCGAGGCCCGGAAGGAACGCCGCCTCGTCACCGAGGTCGTACTCCGACGTCTCGACCTGATACTTGCCGACGGCACCGGGATCGTCCGTCAGCTCAGGCCCGCGCCGCGCCTTCAGCCAGTCGGCGTCGGTCGGGCCGGCGGCCTGGCTCCGCTCCTGGCCCTTGCCGGCTTCCTTGCCGAGGTCACCCGACCAGATCAGCCGTACGTCGTGTGCCTTCAGCACAGCCGGGTTCGTGGTGATCAACGTCAGAGTGCGCTGATCCGGCGACTGCTTCGCCACCCCAGCGGCACGCCGTTGACGGCCAGCAACGGCAGCGACGCGCGCATCGGCGCCGGCGCGTCCAGCCGGAGCGTGAGCTGATAGCCGGACGCGACCGGCTTCACTTCCCAGTTGTTGCCTTGAGCAAGCGACGGCGGTGCTTGCGGTGTGGCGGATGCCGGCAGTGCCGGCAGGACCCCCACCCCCAGTAGTGCGACCATCCCCAGCGACAGGCTCTTTCTGAATCTGCCGATAACCCGCACAGTGGTCCTCTCGTTCGACGAACCTTCGATGTCGGTCCGACTTCGTGGGCGAGAGGAAAGTTGACCTGACCGGGTGCTCAGCCGCGTCTCAGTCCTGCGACAGCTTCGACTCGATCCGCCGCACCCCGTCCAGGCTCGACGGCTGAGGATCAGGCGATCAGTTGGCGGAACGCCCGGGCGACCTGGTCCGGGTGCTCCATCTGCGCGACGTGGCCGGACTTCGGCAGGTAGAGCAGCCGGGCGTTGCGGAACGCGCGCTGGGCCTTGGTCCGGATCCGCGCGTCGACCAGCCTGTCCTTCCCGCCGTAGATCAGCAGCACCGGGCAGTCCAGCTTCGCCGCGTCCGCCCACAGCGACCGGCGCGGCATCGCCACCGACGACCGCAGGATGCTCCGGGCGCCGTCGACCGTTGCCTGCCGCACCCACGGGTCCCCGTCGCGCCGCCGCAGTTCCGCCTCGTACGCCGCCCGTACCTCGGGCGCGAGCGACCGCGGATCGCCGAACACCAGCGCCATCGACGCCTCGAACCGCCGGTCGAACGGCAACCGCCGGGTCCGTTCCAGTACGGCGGAACCCAGCCGGGGAGTAGCGATCGCGGCGAACCACAGCGCGCTCGCCGACATCCGCGGATGCGGGAGCGCGGGCGAGATCAGGGTGAGTGACGCGACCAGGTCGGGTCGCCGCCCGGCCATGGCGACCGCCGTCGCGCCACCCATCGAGTTCCCGAACAGGTGCAGCGGCCGGTCGAACTCACGCTCCACCAGCTCGATCATCAGGTCGGCCTGCTCGTAGATCCCGGCGGCGCCGGACAGCGGCGTACGTCCGAAGCCGGGGAGGTCGGGTGCGACGCCGCGGACGGTGTCGTTGAGCATCAGGCCCAGAGCGGTCCAGTTCAGCGAGGAGCCGTTCAGACCGTGCACGAACAGCGCGGGCGGCAGATCCGGCGCCGTGTCCGGCACGTCCCGCACAAGCAGATCCGCGCCTCCGACCGACACCTGCCGCGTCGGCCACTCCCGTACTTCCAGCGGGCCCTCAGCCCCGGTTACTCCCGCGTAACTCTCCACCTGACCCATGGTAGGACCCCTCAGCCGAGAGACTCTCCCGCATGACGCAGTACCTGACGATGAGTGCGAGCAGCCGCGACGGGGAGACCGGTGAGATCTCGTGCGAGATCTGGCTGGACGGCGAGCAGGTCGCGTCCGGGAGCGCGTCCGGCCCGGAGGCCCACACCGACTGCTCCCTGAATCAGTAGAGCGGTTCGCCCGTTAGGACGCCGCAGAGGTGGAGACTGGGAGGCATGGCAGCCGCGCCGCAGCAACTGACGACCGAGGTCGACGGGCAGACGATGAAGCTCACCAACCTCGGCAAGGTGCTCTACCCGCAGACCGGCTTCACCAAGGCCGAGGTGATCGACTACTACCACCAGGTCGCCGAACTGCTGCTCCCGCACCTGTCCGACCGTCCACTCACCCGCAAGCGCTGGCCCGACGGCACAGGGGCGCAGTACTTCTTCGAGAAGAACGCACCGCGCGGTACGCCGGCCTGGGTGCGGACAGTGACCCTGCCGACGCCCGGCAGCTCGACCGGCCGGGACGAGGCGGACTTCGTGGTCGCCGACGACATCCAGACCGTGGTGTGGCTGGCGAACCTGGCCGCGCTCGAGCTGCACATCCCACAGTGGCGGATCGGTCTGTCGGACGTGGGCAAGGACCCGCAGGCCGACCTGATCGTGTTCGACCTCGACCCGGGGCCGGGAGCGAGCATCGTCGAGTGCTGCGACGTGGCGCTGGCGCTGCGCGAACTGCTGGGCCACTACGGGCTGGAGGGGTGGCCGAAGACGTCCGGCAACAAAGGCATGCATCTGTACGTCCCGATCGAGCCGGCGTCGTCCCGGAGTACGAGCGCCTTCGCCAAGCTCCTGGCCGAGCAACTGGCCGAGGCGCTCCCGGAGAACGTCACCGCGAACATGACCAAGGCACTGCGTCCTGGCAAGGTCTTCATCGACTGGAGCCAGAACGCCAGCGCCAAAACCACACTGGCGCCGTACTCCCTGCGCGGAGCCGAAGAGCCGCGGGTGTCCACCCCGATCGACTGGGACGAGGTGGCCTCGGCAACCGACGCGGAGGAGCTCCGCTTCCTGCCGCACGAGGTACTGGCCCGGATCGAGGAGTACGGCGACGTCCTCGAGGGCCTGTACGACGACCCGCGGCCGCTACCGTCGATCCCGTCGTAACTGTCCGTCACCGCGCGAGGAGGAGCAGTCGCATGACCAGTGAGACCGAATACGAGGGTCCCGGCTTCGGCGGTGTCCCCGACGACGCTCCGGAGGCCGATGTCCTCGAGCAGCGGGAGGACTCCACCGAGGTGGACGACTTCACTCCGGACGACGACGTACCCAGCGAGGCCGACCCCGTCGACGTGGAGGAGCAGCGCCGCGAGGTGGGCGACTCCGGCGAGGACGACTATCGGTGACCGCTACCACGATGGAACGCAGACCGGCGGGGAAGCTACTGGCCGGGAGGACTGCTGGGTAGGATTCGGAGAACGACCCGGCGGTCGAGCCCGTGCCGCCGGTGCCGCACCATCGAAGGAGCCGACGTGTCGACGACACCCGAGACCGCGCCGAAGCGTGGCAGCCGCCTGCCGCGGCTGGCCCGCCGCGCGCAACTGCTCGAGGCGGCGCAGGAGGTCTTCGTCGCGAACGGCTACCACGCCGCCGCGATGGACGACATCGCTGACCGCGCCGGCGTCTCCAAGCCGGTCCTCTACCAGCACTTCCCCGGCAAGCTCGAGCTGTACCTGGCCCTGCTGGACAGCTCCTGCGACGCGATCATCGCCTCCGTCCGGGACGCGCTGAAGTCGACCGAGGACAACAAGCTACGAGTGGCCGCCACCATGCACGCGTTCTACGAGTACGTGGCGAACGCGCAGGGTGCCTTCCGGCTGGTGTTCGAGTCGGACCTGACCAACGAGACAGCGGTCCGGGAGCGGGTCGACCGGGTCACGCACACGTGCGCCGAGGCGGTGTCCGAGGTGATCAGCGCCGACGCCGGCCTGAACCGCGAACAGTCGATGGTGCTGGCCGTCAGCCTGGTCGGCATGGCCCAGGTCAGTGCCCGCTACTGGCTGGCCTCCGACGACCCGACACTGGCCCAGCAGCAGGCGGCCGACCTGGTCGCCTCACTGGCCTGGCGCGGCATCCGCGGTTTCCCCCGCACCGACTCCTGACCTGCGCCGCCGCGGTCCGACGTACCAAGGTTCTGCTCTGGGCGGACGGGTGAGAGCTGGCGGTCGGTAGCGGATAGGCTCGAACCGTCACCGGCGAGAGCCGCCGGTCGGATCGTGCCCGGAGGGTTTCGTGGAGGTCAAGATCGGCGTACAGCACGCCAATCGTGAGTTGGTGCTCGAGAGCGAGCAGAGCCCGGACGAGGTCCAGGAGGCGGTAGCGGCGGCGCTCAGCGGCAAGGCCAACCTGCTGCAGCTCACCGACGACAAGGGCCGCCGGGTGATCATCCCGGCCGACCGGCTGGCGTACGTCGAGATCGGCGAGGTGTCGATTCGCAAGGTCGGGTTCGGCGCGATCTGATCGCGGTCCGGACACAGTCGCGCGTGTCCCGGTTGCGGACTGCGACCCAGGGGGCACGATGGCAGTAAGACCTGCGTTGCAGTGGTCTGGTAGCACGGGGCGCCAGGCCGGAGCGCGGGTCAGCCATCCCTCATAAGGAGGAACCGTGTACTGGGTCTGGATGCTCATCGTCAGTCTCATCGCGGGCATCATCTTCGGGCCGCTGGCCCGGCTGGTGCTCCCCGGCAAGCAGAACATCAGCCTCGGCTGGACCATTCTGGGAGGCGGCATCGGCGCCTTCATCGGCGGTCTGATCGCGAAAGCCTTCGGAGTCAAGGACACCCCCGGCCTGGACTGGACGCAGTACCTGATCCAGATCATCTGCGCCGTGATCGTCGTCGGCGCCATCGCCGGCTACCAGAGCAGATCGAAAACCTCAGCCTGACGACCTCACCTCAGCGGCCGCCACCCCGACCCGGGGCAGGCGGCCGCTCTGCGTCCACCCTCGCCCACCGTCTCGTGGGTAGACCCACGAGACGGTGGGTTCGCCAACCGCCTGCGCCGTGCCAACCCACCATCTGATGGGTCAGCCCATCAGAGGCGACGGCGACGCGGGCCGGCAGAGGGTGGTGGTGGCAGAGGGTCAGGCCTGGAGGCCGAGTGCGGTCATGCGGGCGGTGTGCGCCTCGGTGAGGCGGGTGAACATCCGGCCGATCGCGGCCAGGTCCAGTCCGGGCCGGTCGACGCTGCCGGCCAGCAGTGCGGCCAGCGAGTCCCGGTCGGCGGCGATCCGCTGCGCCTGGCTGAGCGCCTCACCGACGAGCCGGCGGCCCCACAGCGCCAGCCGGCCACCCAGCTTCGGATCCTCCTCGATCGCGGCCCGGACCCGGTCCACCACGAACTCGGCCTGCCCGGAGTCGGCGAACACCTCAAGCACCAGGGCCCGCGTCTCCGCATCCACGAACGACGCGATCTCGCGGTAGAAGTCGTTGGCCAGACCGTCCCCGACGTACGCCTTGACCAGGCCCTCCAGCCAGTCCGACGGCGCGGTGTGGTCGTGGAACGCGTCCAGCGGCGTCACGAACGGCCGCATCGCTTCCATCGGGTCCACGCCGAGCGCGACCAGCCGGTCCCGCAACTGCCGGAAGTGCCCGAACTCGGTCGTCGCCAGCGCCGCCAGCTCCGCCTTGTCGTTCAGGGTCGGTGCCAGTTTCGCGTCCTCGGCGATCCGCTCGAACGCGGTCAGCTCGCCGTACGCGAGAACTCCCAGCAGATCCACCGCCGCGGCCCGGTAGGCGGGATCATCAAAGGCCGTCTGCTCCATGCCCGGCACCCTATCTGTCCACCGGCGGGAGTGGCGCAAACCACACGAAGCGGCGTTGACAGCTCATGCGGTTACACTGGTGGGCGATTCGCCGGTGACGCGCCCAGATGGGCGAGCTGGTGCGAGGTGCTTGCACAGTGTCCCCGCGCCTCACAGACGAGGTTGACAAACCTCTGGCGCCCGGCCACAGAGCACCTGTCCGTATCAAGCATGTTGAGAGGCGATCAGCCTGACCACCTTCCGAGAGCTCGGGGTCTTACCCGAGATCTGTGACGCGCTCGATCGCGTCAACATCGTCGAGCCGTTTCCGATCCAGGAAATGACGCTCCCTGTAGCCCTGATGGGTACTGACCTGATCGGTCAGGCCCGGACCGGCACCGGCAAGACGCTGGGTTTCGGCATTCCGTTGCTGCAGCGCACCATCTCCCCCGGCGAGGCCGACTACGAGGAACTGGCCGCCCCCGGGAAGCCGCAGGCACTGGTCGTCACCCCGACCCGTGAGCTGACCATCCAGGTCGCCAAGGACCTCACGACCGCGTCCACCGTGCGTACGGTGCGGGTCCTGACCATCTACGGCGGAGTCGCGTACGAGCCGCAGCTGGACGCACTGAAGAAGGGCGTCGACGTCGTCGTCGGTACGCCGGGACGCCTGCTGGACCTGGCGAACCGCGGCGTGCTCGACCTCGGCCACATCAAGGTCCTGGTCCTCGACGAGGCCGACGAGATGCTCGACCTCGGCTTCCTGCCCGATGTGGAACGCATTCTGCGCAAGACTCCCGAGCTGCGGCAGACGATGTTGTTCTCGGCAACGATGCCGTCGGCCGTGATCGCGCTGGCCCGCACCCACATGCGGCACCCGCTGAACATCCGCGCCGAGTCGCACGAAGACACCGAGATGGTGCCGACGACCGCGCAGTTCGTCTACCGGGCGCACGACCTGGACAAGCCCGAGGTGGTGGCGCGGATCCTGCAGGCCGAGGACCGCGGCCGGGTGATGATCTTCTGCCGGACCAAGCGGGAGGCGTCCCGCCTCACCGACGACCTGCAGGACCGCGGGTTCAAGGCCGCCGCGATCCACGGCGACCTGAACCAGCAGGCCCGCGAGCGGGCGCTGACCCGGTTCCGCGGCGACAAGATCGACGTACTGATCTGCACCGACGTCGCGGCCCGTGGCATCGACGTCGAGGGCGTCACGCACGTCATCAACAACACCTGCCCCGAGGACGAGAAGGCCTACATCCACCGGATCGGCCGGACCGGCCGGGCGGGTGCGAGCGGTATCGCGGTGACGTTCGTCGACTGGCCGGACGTGACCCGCTGGAAGACCATCAACAAGGCGCTCGACCTGCCGTACGACGAGCCGCAGGAGATCTACTCGACGTCGCCGGAGCTGTACCACGACCTGGGCATCCCGACCGATGCGAAGGGCCGGATCAAGCCGGCCAAGGAGCAGCGCGACGAGAAGCCGGCCCGGGAGCCGCGCCGCAGCGAGGACCGCACCGAGGAAGGCGAGCGTCCGGCAGCCCGGAAGCGGAACCGGACCCGCAAGCGCACTCGTTCCGGGCAGCCGCTCGAAGAGGGCGCCGACGTCACCACCAAGACCGAGGTCCCACCCCCCACGGAATCCGCGACGGAGGCCGCCGAGGCTCCGGCCGAGCGGAAGCCGCGCAAGCGGGCCCGCACTCGCAAGACCGCGGAGAAGCCTGCCGAGAAGGCCGTTGAGACGGCTGCTCCCGAGCCTGCCGCTCCCAAGCCTGCCGCCGCCGCGCCTGCCGAGAAGGCTGCGCCGGAGCCGGGCACGAGCCCGACCGTCCCCCTGTTCACCGCTCCGGAGTGACCTGCCCGTCGCCCGACCGTGGCTGAACAGTGACCTCAGCCTGCAACACCCGGCCTCTCGTGGACCGTCCTAGGACGGAAACCACGAGAGAGGGGCTGGGTGATGAGGCGGATCAGGGGTGCCGTGGTCGGAATGGCGGCGCTGGGGGTCGTGTTGCTGGCGGGTTGCGGGGGCAACAGCAACGAAAGCACCGCTGAAGGGGTGTCCGGTCCCGCGCAGCGGCAGGATGGCGGCAGCGGCGCATCCGCGGGCGACAGCGGCAAAGTCGCGGAGGGCGAGTCCAGCAACGTCGCGCCCAAGGCCCAGGGGCAGCCGCAGGCGCAGCCGAGCGTGACCCGGGCGATCATCAAGACGGGTTCGCTCACGGTCGAGGCCGACGACGTGAACGGTCAACGGCAGAAGGCGATCACCGTGGTCACCACACTGCGTGGCCAGGTCGCGTCCGAGGACACCGGCAGCAATGCCGACGGCAAGATCACCCAGGCGAACCTGGTGCTCAAGGTTCCTACCGCGTCGTACGAGACCGCGATCCAGCGCCTGTCCGACCTCGGCAAGCGGGTGCAGATCCACCAGGAGTCCGCCGACGTCACCGAGCAGGTGGTCGACGTGGAGAGCCGCATCAACTCCCAGCGCGCGAGCCTCGATCGGATGCGAACCCTGCTCGCGAAGGCGAACACGATCGGCGAGATCGTCTCGGTCGAGACCGAGCTGACCCGGCGTGAGGCCGACCTGGAGTCCCTGCTGGCCAAGCAGAAGAATCTCTCCCTCCAGACCGAGCTCGCCACGCTCACGCTGACCCTGACCGAGAAGGGCAAGCCTCCCGTCGCGGAGGACCCGGATCGCGGCTTCCTGGCCGGACTGAAGGGCGGCTGGAACGCGTTCGTCGCGACCTTCTCCGCACTGGCGACCGCACTCGGCGCGGTTCTCCCGTTCGTGGTGCTGTTCGCGCTGATCGGCGTACCGCTGTGGCGGAACCGGCACCGTCTGCGCCGTCAGCCTGCCCTTCCGCAGACTCCGGACGGCGGGCAGTAGGTCAGAGCAGCGCGCCGGCCAGAGCCCGGTAGGCCTTGGCACCGGCCGAGGCCGGCGCGGTGCTGAGCACGGTCTCCCCGATCGCCGGCGCCTCCGCGAACCGGATCGACTTCGGGATCGACGGCTGCAGCACGTCCAGCGAGTACGTGTCCGCGATCGTCTCCAGCACCGCCCGGGCATGCGTCGTGCGGCCGTCGTACAGCGTCGGCAGTACGCCGAGCACGTGCAAGCCCGGGTTGGTCAACCGCTGTACGTCGTGAATCGTGTCAAGTAGTTGCCCTACGCCACGATGTGCCAGAGTCTCGCACTGCAAGGGAATCAGGACCTCGGACGCCGCCGACAACCCGTTCACGGTCAGCAGCCCGAGGGTCGGCGGGCAGTCGACAATGATCCAGTCGTACGACGCCCGCAGTGGGCGCAAGGCGGTCCGCAGCATCTGCTCCGGGCTGGTCTCCTGCGCGATCCGGACCTCCGCGGTGGCCAGCTCGATCGTGGCGGGCAGCAGGTCCGCTCCGTCCCCGAGCTTGACCAACACGTCCCGCGCTCTCACGCCGCCGAGCAGCACCTGGTAGATCGACGTGTCCAGGTCCTCGGGGTCGATCCCGACCGAGAACGTCAGGCACGCCTGCGGGTCCAGATCCACGAGCAGCACCCGTTGACCCAGCTCCGTCAGGGCAGCGCCGAGCGTCGCGACGGTGGTCGTCTTGGCCACGCCGCCTTTCTGGTTGGCAACAGCCATGGTGCGAGGCACCCGGCCATTGTGCCGTACCGGCGACTACCCTCTTGACTTGTGAGTACGCCGCGCACGTTGACGCTGCCCGACGGGGTCCACCCCGCGACCCTCGACACCGACCGGGGTTCCTTCGCCACGCTCATGGCAGTGCCGAGGTACGGTACGCCGCTCGGCACTGTGCTGCTCGTACCAGGGTGGACCGGCAGCAAGGAGGACTTCACTCCGCTGGTCGACCACCTGTGCCGGTACGGATGGCGCACGGTGGCGGTCGACCAGCGTGGTCAGTACGAGACCCCCGGGCCCACCGAGCGGTCGGCGTACACGCTGGAGGAATTCGGCGCCGATGCGGTCGCGATGAGCAAGGCGCTCGGCGGGTACAGCCAGTTGGTCGGGCATTCGTTCGGCGGACTGGTTGCGCGGGAGGCCGTGCTGACCGATCCGTCGGTGTTCTCGACCATCACGCTGCTGTGCTCGGGTCCTGCGGCGTTCACGGACGAGTCGAAGGTGCAGGGCCTGCAGATGCTCGCGTTCGGGCTGGATAACCTGCCGATCGAGCAGGTGTACGACCTGAAGCTGGAGCACGACAGCTTGGTGCCCGGGTACGTGACGCCGCCGGATGAGATCGCGGCGTTCCTCCGCAAGCGGTTCACCAGCAACAACCCGGCCGGCCTCGCCGAGATCACTCGCCGCCTGATGGACGCCGACGACAAGACCGACCGGCTGGCCAAGTCCGGCGTCCGCACGCAGATCGCGTACGGCGCCTCCGACGACGGCTGGCCGATCACGGTCCAGGCCGACGTGGCGGAGCGGCTCGGCATTCAGGCCCAGATCATCCCCGACGCCGGCCACTCCCCGGCCATCGAGCAGCCCGCCGCGACGGCCCGGCTCCTGGTCGACTTCTTCCACGACCAGACCTTCATCGACTGACGCCGGTCACTCGACGGGTTGCACCGCGGGCTTGACTGTCAGCAGGTTGAGGCCGACCGGCGTGAGCGCGGTCTTCACTGCCTCGGTGTAGACCAGGACCTCGACCTCGGCGCGGCCACCGCCCGGAGACGACGCGGACGCGGTCTGGATGCCGAGCTCCTGCTTTGCCGTGAGGTTGGTCAGGGTCTGGTAGATGCGGTTGACGTCGCCGCGGCTGAGCAGGGCCCTGGACACGCAGAGGTTGCCGTCGAACACCTTGTCCAGGGAGGTCCGGAACGCCTCCAGATCCCCGTGCGCGACGCCGACCTGCACGACGACCGGCTTGCTCCGGCCGTGACCGGCCGGGTACTGGATGAGCGGCTCAGAGATCTGGGAGCTGTGCGCGTCGAGGAAGGCCAGGACCGTGGGCGCATTGAGGTTGTTGGGCTTCGACACCCAGCCGCCCTGCGGGGCCTTGCACGGCAGCGGCGGGATCTGCGGTGCGGGCGGTGCGACGAACGCCTTCTGCTCCTGGACGTCGATGGATCGGTTGCCCCAGACCCCGATCAGGGTCGCGGTCCCCTGGCGTACGTTCTTGACCGTCCGCGCGTCGCCGAGCCGGTCGAGGTCGACACCTTTGAGCTTGACGGCGATGGTGGCCGGGCAGCTGGGAGCGGGCTCCTGACCGGGCGGATAACCCACCAGATCCGTCGGGTGCGACGGGCAGAACACAGGCTCCTGACCTTGTACGGCGATCACCTCGCCGCCGGCCTGGACCTTGTCACCGGCGCGGACCAGCAGCTTGTCGTTCACCGGATCCGGTTGGGTGGCACCTGGCATCGGAGTGGACGCCTGGTTGCCTTGGGCAAAGGCTTGCTGGGTGTCACCAGTTGCGGGTGGGACGGCGGCCGGGTCCTGGCCGCCGTCCGGGAGGACGGTGAGCGCGGCGGCGGCGATCGCGGCGACGCTGGCGGCGGCCAGCGCCGGTACCCAGCGACGGGGAGGGCGGCGACCGCCGAGAATATGCTCCAAGTCTGGTTCGGGGGCCGACGGCTGGTCCGCGCGCCACCGCGCACCGGCCCGCGTCAGCAGGTCGTCGACCTCGTCGGTCGGGTTCATTCGCTGACCTCCAGCAGGGCGCGCAGGCGGGACCGCGCATCGGACAGGGTGGACTTGACGGTGCCTTCGGAGCAGCCCATCACCGCGGCCGTGTCGGCGATCGACAGGTCGACGAAGTAGTAGCAGTCCACTGCGAGGCGCTGTCTTGCCGACAACGAGGTGAGCGCGTGGTCCACGTCCACCCGGGCATCCAGGTCCGGCCGCGACACCGGCCGATCGTGCTCGTCGAACTCCCCGGCCGGCCGCAACCGCCGCGCCGCCTTCCGGGCCTGGTCCGCGGTGATCGCGAGCAGCCACGCCGACGGCGTACCCCGGCTCGCGTCGTACTGACTCCGCTTCGCCCACGCCCGCGCCAGTGCGTCCTGCACGATGTCGTCCCGGTCGGCCCCCACCGCGAGCCGCCCCGCCAGCCGGGCCATCGCGGGCAGATGCGGGCGCACCCACTCGACGAACCCAGCCCCGTCCGCCGGCGGACCCACCACCACAGCAGGCTCATCCGTCATCGTCGGCATACCCTGTCTACCCCCGAATCCCACTTCCGGTTGGGTCCCTACCCGCAGTTCAACGACCCCACCACCCCCAAGTCACACCCCACCCCACTTCGTAACCTCCCCGAGTTATCCACAATTCACGAAACCCACCCCACAGCCGCTCCCCCGGTCACTACGGTCGAAGAACCACGACCTGGGGAGATCAGATGCCATCCGAGCCGTCCGAGTTGCACCGAGCCTTCGCTGCGCACGGTGAGCTCGATTGGGGCCAGAGCCTGGTGTCAGTGGCCGACATGGCCAGGATGCACGGCCGGCCCGCAGCGGAGAAGAGCATGCGGCTGCTCGCCGAGGTGACGGCGATCGAGCCTCAGGTGACCGCGGACTTCCTGGACTCGCTGCCCGCGTCGGCAGCGCCGTACCGACTGAGTCGGCGCGTCAAGTCGCCGGAGTCCCTCGCCCGGAAGATCCAGCTTTGGGAGGAGGTCGACCGTCGCTTCCCGATAGATGACGTGCTGCGATACACCGCGCTGACTCGGACGCCCGAGGAGCTGGTCCGGGCGGCCCGACAGACTGTTGACGAGCTCAACCGCCGCGGTTGGCAGGTCACCTACGCGATGCACTCGTACACCGAAGGCTCCCGGTACAAAGGCATCCACGCATACCTCGCACCACCGCGCGGTCCGCGTGTCGAGGTGCAGTTCCATTCGGCTGCGTCGGTGAAGGTCAAGGAGGCAACGACGCGCTGGTACGAGATCGATCGCAGCGAGACGGCCACGCTCGTAGAGCGGACCGCCGCGCGACAGCAGTGCGTCGATCTGTCAGCCACACTTCAGCCTCCGGCCGGGATCGGCGGGCTGACACGGCTCGGCGGACGAAAGGTCGCAGTCAATAACTACAGTGACTCCCGGCAACCTCCGCGGTATCAGGCGGGTCCGGTGCCGGACCACGAGCTACCTGTGGCGCAATCCAGGACACTAGACAGGAACGACGGGATCACACGATGAAGCTCTATCTGGTGAAGGAAGAGGGGCGGCAGGTGTGGGTCGCCGCGCTGGCGCACGAGACGATGTATTCGTACGTCGCCAATACCGGCAAGTTCCATGCGAACAATGCCCTGCGCAACGACTTCTACGCGGAGCGGTGGTTCACCTACGAGGACATCGGTCCGGCTGAGGCTCGCCGTCTGATCCAGGACGGCATCGGCACCCTCGACGAGACGGACCATGCCACTGCCCTGCAGAAGTGGCGCTCCGACCCAGACCCCCAGGACCCCTCGGACGTCCTCTCGATGGCCGCCGGGCACAACCCCTGATCAGTGGTGGGTGGGGGTGTAGAGCTGGGTTATGACGGATTCGATGGTGGGTTCGGCTACGGAGAGGTCTACGAGGGGGTAGTTGGCGGCTATTTGGGATAGCAGTGGGGCGGCGCTGGTGGTGGTGGGGAAGGTGAGGTGCTGGCGGGGGCCGTCGACCTTGACGACGGTGGCGCCGTGGATCTCGATGGGTGGGAGGGAGGTGGCCAGGTCCACGACCAGGGTGCGCGGGGCCGACTGGCTGGCGCGGAGGCCGGTCAGGGTGCCGTCGTAGATCTGGTGGCCGTGATCGATGACCATGACACGGCTGCACAGGGCTTCGATGTCGTCGAGGTCGTGGGTGGTGAGGATGACGGTGGTACGGCGTTCCGCGTTGACCTGGGCAAGGAACTCGCGCAGCCGAGCCTTGCTGATCACGTCCAGCCCGATCGTCGGCTCGTCGAGGTAGACGATCTCCGGGTCGTGCAGCAACGCGGCCGCGATGTCGCCGCGCATCCGTTGACCCAGCGACAGTTGACGAACAGGTACGTCGAGCAGTTCGCCGAGATCCAGCAGTTCGACGAACGTCGCGAGGTTCTCGCGGTGCCTCGCGATTGGAACGTCGTACATCTTCTGCAGTACGGCGAACGAGTCCTTCAGCGGCAGGTCCCACCACAGCGTGGTGCGCTGCCCGAAGACGACGCCGATCCGCTTGGCCAGCTTGAGCCGGTGGCGGGACGGGTCCACCCCGGCGACGCGGATCGTGCCGCTGCTCGGGACCAGGATGCCGGTCAGCATCTTGATCGTTGTGGACTTCCCAGCGCCGTTCGGCCCGATGTAGCCCATCACCTCACCTGGTTCGACGGTGAACGACATCCCGTCCACGGCGCGCACTTCCCGCCGGGTACGGCGAAATCCGTTCCGCGACGTGACGGTGAAGGTGCGGGATACGTTCGACAACTCGATGACTGCCACTGCTCAGCTCCCTGTACTGCGGTAACGACGGAGACCGCCCCGCCACGCCAGTGACGCCAGCGCGACCATCGCGACGGCGACCAGCGGAGACAGCAGACCGATCCATGACGGCAGGCCCAGCGGGGCCGGCTTACCCAGCACGAACAGCACCGGGTAGTAGTTGACGAAGGCAAGCGGTACGAGGAACGTGACGGCCCAGACGATCTCCTTGCCGAAGACCGACAACGGGTACTGCGTCAGCGTCTGACCGCCGTACGTGAACGAGTTGGCCAGCTCGGCGGAGTCGATCGCGAGGAACTGGAACGCGGCGCCGAGCACGAAGATCGCCGCGAAGATGATCGAGCCGGTGATCACAGACAGCACCAGCACGACGATCCTGGCCGCCGTCCAATCGACGTGAACGTTGCTGAGGGCAAATGCAAGCACGAGGCCGGCCTGCAGCGGCCGGCCGATCCGGCGCAGCGCGAACCCGTCCGCGGCGGTCTGCAGGAACGCCGGCATGGGCCGGATCAGGTAGACGTCGAGCGACCCGGTACGGATCCGCTCGCCGACGCGCTCGATCGATCCGGTGAACAAGTCGGCTATCCCGAGCGTCATCGAGGCCGTTGCGTAGAGCAACGCCATCTCCCCGATGGTGAACCCGCCGAACGTGTCGATGTGGCTGAACATCAGCACGATCGCGACGAAGTCGGTCACAGTGAGCAGCATCGAACTGAACAGCATCAGCACGAACGACGCCGGATAGGCCAGCGACGACCGGATCCACATCACGACGAGCATCCAGTACTGCGCGGGTGCCCGGCGGAGTCGCTCAACCACCCTGGATCACCACCTTCCGGGTCGCCACCGACGTGGTGAGCTGCCCGGCCAGCAGCAGCACCAGGAGCCACCCGAGCTGGAACATCAGCGCCGAGGCGATCCCGCCGGGGTTGCGGCCGAGCCAGATGTCGATCGGCACCTGCAGCGTCGCGGCCCACGGCGTCGCCCGCGCGAACTCGCCGAGCCAGCCGGGGAACACGACCAGCGGCAGGATCGTCCCGGAGAAGAAGCACGACAACAACAACGCGAGCTGTTCCATGCCGCGCGTATCGGTGATCCAGAACCCGGACAACGCGACCAGGTAGCGGATGGTGAAGCTCACCAGGATCCCCAGCACCAGCCCGACCGCGACGGCGAGCCACGTGATCGGGTCGCTCGGGAACTTCAGGTCGAACACCAGCGCACCGACCACCAGCGGCGCACCACCGCGGACCAGCAGCTGGAACATCGCGCGCCCGAGGTCGACGGACAGCCACCACAGCAACAGATGCGTCGGCCGGTACAGGTCGACGGCGATCTCACCGGTGCGGACACGCTCGCCGAGCTCGACCGTGGTGGTGGCACCGAAGATCCCGATCGGCATCAGCAGCCCCTGCTGCAACCACACGAACGTCAGCGCATCGGCGACGTCGTACCCGCCGAGCCCCGGCCGCTCGTGCCACAAGGTCAGGTAGATACCGCACAGGATGAACCCGAACACGGTATTGGTGAACGCGCCGGACGCGGTCGCGATCCGGTACGTCGAGAAGCGCCGGAACGACCGTACGCCGATCGCCCAATAGACGCCCAAGGCAACCTCCTCTCCGAACTTCGAGGTGGTGTCCGGATCCAGCGGCACGCAGAACTACCCCGAATCCGACAGGACCGGGGGGTTCGGACACCACTGTGACAGGCATGGCTGAACCACACCGTTTTCAAGGCAAGGATCGGACAGTACGCCGCACTCCAGGCAGCCGTCAACCGGATTCTTCGGTGGTGCTCCCACGATGGGTGCTCTGCGTAGGACTACCGGTCCGGGCGGGGACCCCTCAGACCTCGCCCGGACCGGGACTGGGAGGGATCAGCTGATTTCGGCCTCGAGGACTCGGTTCAGGAGGGTGGCGAACGGGGCCGGGTGGCTCGAGTAGCCGGCGTGGCCGCCGGGGAAGGTCACGACGGGCCAGCCGAGGTGTTGTGCGATCAGTTGGATCGGGCGGCCGGGGAGGAGTTCGATCGACTGTAGGCCGGCGGCCGGGACGATTCGGTCGGCGACGGTCTTCAGCGCGTCCAGGTCCGGCTGGTAGCGGGTGAACGGCAGCAGTTTGTGCTGGTAGAAGGTGCCCGCGTTGGCTTGCATCCGCTCGGCCAGCTCGCGGTACTCCGGCAGCAGGTCCTCCAGCGGCGGCATCGCGTCGTCGTCCATCCCGGTGCCCATCAGGAAAAGCACGTCGGCCGCCGCGACCCCGTCGGTCTTGTGGGTATCGTGCACGTCCTCGAAGAACGCGCGCGCGTCCTCGACGTCCGGCAGCACCTCGACGCACGGCGGTTCGTGCGCGACCAGCATCCGAACCCGGTCCGGGTGGCGGGTGATCAGCTCGAGTCCGGTGATCGCGCCGGAGCTGCTGCCGAAGACGAACGCCGGTTCGTCGCCGGCGACCGCGTCGATCAACGCCAGCGCGTCCTCGGCCGACTGGTCGACGCACTCGTCGACCGGTTGACCGTCGTACGGGCTGCGCGAGTTGCCGCGCGGGTCGTACGCCACCACGGTGTAGTCGGCCGCGAGCTGCCCGACCATGCCGTCGAACACCCCCGCATCCGTCCCGCCCCCGGCGATCAGCAGCAGCACCGGCCCGGCCCCCGTCACCTCGTAGTGCAGCGTCGCCCCCGGTACCGCCAGCTTGTTCACGGTCTTCGCACCCATCAGGCACCCCTCTCTCGTGCCTCCACTTTCGCCTCCCTCGCTGGCACCCCGCGCACATGCCGCTGGTACGGCGCCCTCAGCCAACTTCAGACGGCGTCCGCCAGTCAGAGGGCGTCAGCTGAGGGACTCGTCCGTGGACGGGATCGGAGACGTGTCGTCGAGGCCCGCCCAGGAGTCGCGGGGTGGGGCGGCGCGGCGACCTTCGGGGCAGATGCGGACGAAGTCGCACCAGCCGCACAGGGGTGACGGCTCAGGTGGGAACGCCTCGTCGGCTTCGGCGGGGGTCAGCCCTTCACGCCAGCGGACCTCGGCGGCGGCCGCATCATCCGCGATCGACTCCGCCCGGCGCTGGTGGCGGGCGAGCGACGCGTCGTCGTGCTCGGCCGCAGCCACCGTGTTCGTCGGCAGGTGGTGGAGCTCGACCCGCGTGCACGGCTTGTGCAGGACCCGCCGCGCGCCGAGTACATACAGCGCCATCGCCAACGACGACCGCGCATCCACCGGTGTCAGCGGACGCCGGCCGGTCTTGTAGTCGACGATCGCCAGCTCGGTCCCGCCGCTGCCGTCCCGCCTCGGGCGCTCGTCGATCCGGTCGACGCGCCCGCGCAGCGACGCCCGCTCGGTGGTGAAGGCGACGGTGCGCTCCACCCCGCGCGGTTGGAAGTACGGATCCGAGTCGCGCAGATACCCGAGCACCATCTCGGTCGACCGCTCGCGCCAGTCCAGCGACTGCTGGTCGTCCCGGAAGCCCTCGCTCCGCCAGCTCGACCGCATCTTCGCGACCACCTCGTCCGGCGTACGGCGGGCGGCCGGCCAGCGACCGAAGAAGTCGGCGAGCACCTCATGCACGATGGCCCCGACCGTGTTGTGCGCCCACGGTGGTCCCTTCGGCGGCCGCGGCGTCTCCAGATACGTGTACCGGTACTTCCGCTTGCAGTCCGTGAACGTGAGCAGCTTGGTCGGCGTCGCGACGAACAGCCGCGTCGGCATCCCGGGCAGCATGTCGCTCACATCAGCCCGCCTTGATGAAGTCGGTGACGGCATCGGCCACCAGCTGTACGGCGATCGCACTCAGGAGCAGGCCGGCGATCCGGGTGACGAGGAGTACGCCGTTCTCCCCCAGCAACCGCATGATGATCCCGGAGAATCGCAGCGTCAGCCACATCACCACGTGGATCAGGATGATGCCGACAGAGATCGCCATCACGTCCGGGAGTGCGCCGTTCGCCCGCTGCACGAACACCATGGTCGCGACGATCGCACCCGGCCCGGCCAGCAACGGCGTACCCAGCGGGACGAACGCGATGTTGACGTTCTTGGTCTGGACCGGGTCCTCGGCAGTGTCGGTCAGCAATTGCAGCGCGATCAGCAGAAGCAGCAGACCGCCGGCGGCCTGCAGGGCAGGCAGCGTGATGCCGAGGTGGTGCAGGATCTGCTGCCCGAAGGCCGCGAACACCACGATCACGCCGAATGCGACCAGCACCGCCTGCCAGGCGGCCTTCTTCCGGACCGCGCGAGATTGGCCCGCGGTGAGCGAGATGAACACCGGCACGGTGCCGGGCGGATCCATGATCACGAACAGCGTGACCACGACCTCGCTCAGCAGCCCGAGGTTGATGACACTGTTCACGGCAGGTAGGCCTCGGGCACCTGAGCGTCGGTGGCGGCCGCGTTCGCCTTGGCGACCTCGAGCAGCCGCTCGAACTGCTCGGGCTCGGTCGAGTTCACCCCCAGCTCGTGGTCGATCTTGCCCACGCCGTGGTGGTCGCTGGAGCCGGTGGCGATGATGCCGAGCTCGTCGGCGATCCGATGCAGCGCGGCCCGGGATTCGGCCGAGTGGTCCTGGTGGTCGACCTCGATCCCGGCCAGGCCGTGGTCCGCGACGAGCGCGGCGATGGCGTCCTGGGTCATCACCTTGTAGCTGGACCGGCCCCACGGGTGCGCGATCACCGGTACGCCGCCGGCCGCGCGGACCAGGTCGATCGCGCGACCAGGTTCGATCGCATAGTGCGAGACATGACCGGCCCGGCCGTCGGCGAGATACCGGTCGAACGCCTCGCCCCGGTTAGCGACCGTGCCGTTGGCGACCAGCGCGTCGGCCACGTGCGGCCGCCCGACGGACGGCGTACCGGTGGCCTGGGCCAGCACCTCGTCGACGGTCAGCGACACGCCGATGCTGTTCAGCCGGGCCACGATCGACGGGATCCGGTCGGTGCGGCCGTCACGGACGATCCGCAGCTCCTCGGCGAGCTCAGGCTGGGACGGGTCGAGAAGGTAGCCGAGCAGGTGGACGCTGATACCGCGAAGCTTGCAGGAGATCTCGATCCCCGGCACGAACCCGATCTCCAGCTCCTCCGCGGCCCGGCGGCCGTCGGTCCACCCGTCGGCGGTGTCGTGATCGGTGAGCGCGATCACATCGAGGCCGGCCTGCTGCGCGTGCGCGATCAGGACGTCCACCGGATCGGTGCCGTCCGAGCGGTTCGAATGGGTGTGCAGATCGATGCGCACGAGCGGTGAGGATCCCTTCGGTGTCCGTGACCATGTCCGTGATCATGTCGGTGGTCATGTCCGTGATCAGGACATCTGTCACCGCAGATGCTAGCCGCGTTCACACGCCGGACCTGTCAGTTGTCCCCAGGCGAGCACTATCCTGCCGTGGCATGGATGCCGAGCGGGTCGACTGTGTGGGTGCTCTCGTGTACGACGAGCAGCGCCGGCTGCTCGTGGTACGCCGGGCCAACGAACCCGGCCGCGGGCTGTGGTCCATCCCCGGCGGGCGAGTCGAGCCCGGCGAGAACGATCCGGCGGCAGTGGCGCGCGAGGTCGCCGAGGAAACCGGCCTGACCGTGCAGGTCGGGGCCATGGTCGGCGAGGTCGAACGCGACGGCCCGAAAGGCCGGCTCTACGTGATCCGCGACTACGCAGCGACCGCGGTGGGCGGCACGCTCACTCCCGGTGACGACGCGACCGACGCGAAGTTCGTCAGCCGTACCGAGTTCCTCGCCCTGTCGACCACAACCCTGCTCGTTTCCACGTTGGAACAGTGGAACGCCCTGCCCGGCTGATCAGCAGGTGGTGACTGATGTCGAGCGGGTGCTCGGGCGCCCGGCCGGGACCTTCCGCGATTGGGTGCAAAGCAATCGCGCTGCGTTCGGGTGATCGGCCAGACTGTCCCCGTGGAGAACGTGGTGCGGGCGATCGAGGAGAACGCGGCCGAACTGCTGATGGCGATGGGGGCCGCCGGGGGTGGTGTGCAGCGCGACGACGCCGCAGCACGGTGGACGATCGGCGGGTCGCCGATCGATTACCACAACGCGGAGGTTGGGGCGGCCGGCGAGCAGGTGATCGCGGAATCCCTTGCTGAGTTGAGGAATCACGGCGTACCGGGGAGCTGGCATGTCGGGCCGGCGATGCGGTCGGACGGTCTGGCTGAGCGGTTGGTCGCGGGCGGGTTCACGTTCGGCGGGAGTGAGCCCGGGATGGCGGTGCGGCTGGACGAGTTGCGTACGCCGGCCGTCGTACCAGGGCTGGAGATTACGCGCGTACGGGACGACGAGGAGCTCGCGACCTGGGAGGCGACGCTCGGGCGTGGATTCGGGGAGGGTGTGAAGGAGGCTCGGTGGGTCGCCGAGGTCTACCGGAAGCTCGGGTACGGGGATCCGTGGCGTCACTACCTCGGACGGCTCGACGGTGAGCCGATCGCGACGACCACGATCTTCCTCGGCGCCGGCGTCGCCGGGGTGTACTTCGTGATGACGGTCCCCGAGGCGCGACGGCGCGGGATCGGTGCGGCGATCACGTATGCCGCCCTCCGCGAGGCCGCCGGCGTTGCGGAGTACGGCGTACTGGGGTCGTCGCCGGCCGGGCGGTCTGTGTACGCCGGGCTCGGGTTTCGCGAGTACTGCACGATCGATCTCTACGAATGGGCCCCGACCGGCTGAGCGGCCGCGACAGTCTGGCGCTGGCGCAGCAGCAGCCAGGCGTCGACGAGGACCACAACTGCGGTCAGGCCGTGGACGCCGAGCGCGGTGGCGACCGAGCCGTCGTGGGTGAGTACGACGATCATGTCCGTGACCGGGATGAGTGTGGCGAGTGCCATCACGATGCCGGTGGCACGGCGCTGGCCGAGGGCGAACAGGACCAGGATGTTCAGGCCGCAGACGATGTCGCGGATCCCCTTCACGGCGAAGTAGCCGGCCGCGGTGCCGGTCGGCCAGGGATCGATGCCGAAACCGGCGGCGGCTCCGTGCCCGTCGAACAGGAACCGCAGGCCGAACGAGATCGGGAACAGACCGAGCAGGACGGTGAGCACGGTGACGAAACGACGCATGACTGACTCCTTGATGACCTAGCAGCGCTAATTTCTCTAGCGACGCTAGCATTGCCGTTGCTAGATTGTCTAGCAGTGCTAAGATCCGGTCTATGCCGAGTCAGACACGCAGGGAACGGGCGCGGGAGGAGCGGCGGGAGCTGATCGTCCGGACCGCCCGCGAGCTCGCCGAGGCCGAAGGGTGGGAGGCCGTCACCACCCGCCGCCTGGCCGAAGCCGTCGACTACAGCCAGCCCGTCCTCTACGGCCACTTCAAGAACATGGACGCCATCTCCACCGCCGTGGCACTCGAAGGCTTCGAAGAACTGGCCGCCGGACTTCGCGCGGGCCGGGAACGCGACGGCCTACGCGGACTGGCCGAGGCCTACCTGCGGTACGCCGAGGAACATCCGGCCGTCTACGATGCGATGTTCGTACGGCGTACGGACCTGGTGTTCGGCGACGCCGGCACCCCCGCGATCCTCAGAACGACGTTCGGCGAAATCCTGGCCGTCGTCACCCCCTTCGCCCCCGACGACCCCGAAACCCTCACCGAGGTCTTCTGGAGCTCCCTCCACGGCCTGGCCACCCTCGCCAACGGATCCCGCCTCCGCCCCACCCACCACCAACAACGCCTCGACCACCTAGTCGCGATCATCAGCCACCCCTGAACCTCGGAAACCAATCGCCACCCAGCGGCGATTTGTTTCCGGACAGCGGCGGTACGAGGCGGTTGTCCACAGCCGCCTCGGCGAGCGCCGGCGAAATCCGTCACGCTTGAGCGGATGGACTGGTGGTGGCGGCGACAGCTCGCAGACGAGGGCATCGATGCGCTGATCCATGACCAGAATCGGATCGTGTCGCGCGTCCAGCTGTCCGCCGCCGGCTGGTCCAAGGCACGGGTCCGGCAGCCGTTGCGGGCTCGACGCTGGCAAACCGTTCACCCAGGCGTCTACGCCACCCACACCGGCCCCATCGGGTACGACGAGCAGTTGCTGGCGGCCCTGCTCTACTCCGGACCCGAAGCGGCTTGGAGCCATTACACCGCGGCGGAGCAGCTCGGTCTGATCACCCCGGACAGCAACCGCCCGGTGCACGTGACGATCCCGGAACACCGCCGGGTCAGGCGGCAGCCGAATCTCGTCGTACATCGCGACCAGCACTGGGCGGCTCGCCTCGCGGCCGTCGTACCGCCTCGACGGACTCCGGCGCACGCCGTCCTCGACATCGTGGGCAGCACACGATCGCTTGACCGGGCGGCGGCGGTGATCGCCGAGGCCTGTCAGAGCGGCCGAGTCGCTCCCGCGGAGATCGCGACGGCACTGGCCGTCCGTCCGCGGTTGCGGCATCGCCGGTCGCTACGGCCGATCATCGAGGATGTCGCTGCCGGGTCGCATTCTCTGCTCGAGCTGCGCTATCTGCGCGACGTCGAACGCCGGCACGCGTTGCCGACCGGTCAGCGACAACGCGCGGTGGACCGCGAATTCACTGACGTGTTCTATGCCGGGTTCGAGCTCGTGGTCGAGCTTGACGGGCGGCTCCACCTCGTCCCGCGGCAGCGCTGGCGCGACCTCGATCGGGACAACCGTGCCACGCTGCGGACCGAGTCGACGCTGCGTTACGGCTGGTTCGACGTCACCGGCCGGCCGTGTCAGGCCGCCGTACAGGTGCTGCAGCTACTGCGTCGGCGAGCGCCGGCCCTGGCGGCGAAGCGGTGCGGGCCTGCCTGCCCGGTCCGCTGACGATCTTCGGAAACAAGGAGTCTCTCACCGGCGACTTGTTTCCGGAGAGCGGTTAGTTGTTCCAGTGGTGGATTGCTGGGGAGCCTCGTTCCCAGCCTAGGACTGAGATGGTGGCGGTGTTGAGGACGAAGTGGCGGCCTTCGGTGACGTCTAGTTCGAGCCAGCGGGCGGTGAGGGCGCGGAGGGCGTGAGAGTGGCCGAAGACGAGGACGTCGCCGTCGACGGCGGCGATGCGGGCGTTGACGCGGTCGAGGCGGGCCGCCACCTGAGCCGGGGTTTCGCCGTTGGGTACGGGATCGTCCCAGACCGTCCAGCCGGGCACGGTCTCGCGGATCTCCGCGGTGGTGATGCCTTCGTAGTCCCCGTAGTCCCACTCGACCAGGTCGTCGTCGACCTCGGCGTCCGGGTAGCCGGCCAGCTCCGCCGTACGCCGGGCACGCTGCCGCGGTGAGGTGAGGACCAGGTCGAAGTTCTCGGCCGCCAGGCGCTGCTTCAGCGACGCCGCGACCTGCTCGCCGTCCGCGGTCAGCGGAAGGTCGGTGACGGACGTGTGCCGGCCGGACCGGCTCCACTCGGTCTCGCCGTGCCGGACCAGGAAGAGCTGGTCGATTCGTTCCGGTGTGGTCACGCTTTCATCGTCGCAGATCGGGGCCGAGGTCTTGACCGATGCACCTGGGGCAGGGCAGGGTCAGAAACTGTAAGCGCTTCCACTCCGACCCTCAGGAGCGAGCACGTGGCATCCGGGACCAGCGGGAGGCCGGCGACGATCTACGACGTCGCGGCCCGCGCGAAGCTGTCGATAGCGACGGTTTCGCGCGTCCTGCAAGGGACCGGACCGGTGTCGGAGAAGGCGCGGGCCCGGGTCGACCAGGCGGCGCAGGAGCTCAACTACGTACCGCTGCGCGCCGCCCGAAGCCTGGCGGTACAACGGCATGAGGCGCATGGGCTCGTACTGCCCGACCTGGCCGGCCCGTTCTACGGCGACCTGCTGATGGGGTACGAACGCTGGGCCGGCGAGCACGGCCAGAGCGTGGTGATCACGGTGACACACGGCCACCCCGATCCCCGCCGCAGCGTCCGCGACCTGGCCGGCCGGGTCGACGGGATAGTTGTCCACGGCAACGCTCTGGATCTGCCGACGATCCAGGACCTGCGCAAGACCGGCGCCCCGCTGGTGCTGGTCGCCCATCCGCCGATGACCGGCTGCGACTCGGTCCGCAGCGAGAGTGCGGCCAGCGCCGAGCAGCTGACGAACCGGTTGCTCGATCACGGCCACACGAACCTGTTGTTCGTCGGCGATCCGGCCAGTTCGTACGACGTCTCCGAGCGGTACGCCGGGTTCGCCCGGGCCCACGCCGGTCGGGGGCTGGAGCCGCCGGAGCCCGAGCGGGTCCCGCTCACCGAGGAGGCCGGCGCCGAGGTCGGCGAGAGGGTGCTTCGGGCAACGAACCCGCCGGACGGACTGGTCTGCGCGAACGACGAGCTCGCGCTGGCGGCGATGAACAGCCTGAGTGCGCAAGGAATCGGCGTACCGGACGAGATCGTGGTGACCGGGTGGGACGACGTGATGGCGGCGCGGTACGTGTCGCCGGGGCTCACGACGGTGCGGCAGCCGATGATCGAGCTCGGCCGGCTCGCGGCGCAACGACTGCACGAACGCGTGACCGGGGAACGGACCCGGGCGCGGAACGACGTACTGGCGACACAACTCGTGCTACGGGACAGCTGTGGCACGGTGCAACCGGGGGATGCAGCAGGAACCGAGTGAGGAGACAACACATGTTCACCCACAGCATCCGCCGCCGATTGGTGATCGGCAGCGCTGCGCTCACCGCCACCGCTCTCGCACTCGCGGGATGTGGCCGGTCCGAGGACACCCCGAGCGGGGGTTCACAGGCGACGACGACGGTCAGCGAAGGACCCGCCACCGGCAATCTGACCGTGTGGGCGATGGGGACCGAGGGCGAGAACCTGCCCAAGCTGATGCAGCAGTTCCAGCAGGCCAACCCGGGCGTGAAGGTGACCGTCACGCCGATCCCGTGGGACGCCGCACACAGCAAGTTCACCACCGCGATCACCGCGCAGTCGCTGCCGGACGCCGCGATGGTCGGCACCACATGGATGGGCGAGTTCGCCGACCTCGGCGCGCTCGACCCGACCCCGCAGGGCTTCGACACCGACGGCTTCTACCCCGGCGCGCTGGACACCACCAAGGTGGGCGACACCCAGTACGGCGTTCCGTGGTACGTCGAGACGCGGTTGGTCTACTACCGCAAGGACCTGGCCGCGAAGGCCGGGATCACCACGCCGCCGACCGACTGGGACGGCCTGAAGGCGATGGCCAAGGCGATGAAGGACAAGGCCGGCGCGAAGTACGGGATCAACCTGCAGCCGGGCGGTACCGGCTCCTGGCAGACCGTGATGCCGTTCGCCTGGTCCGCCGGCGCGAACCTCACCACGGACGACCAGAAGGAGTTCACCTTCGACACCCCGGAGATGCAGGAGGGGCTGAAGTACTACCAGAGCTTCTTCACCGAGAAGCTGGCCGGGACCGACCTGCCGCCGAACCAGACCGAGGCGCAGTTCGTCAACGGCCAGGTGCCGATGTTCGTCTCCGGGCCGTGGATGGCCGGGTCGGTGGCCAAGCTCGGCGGCGACGCGATCAAGCCGAACATCGGTGTGTTCGAGATCCCGAAGAACAAGACCTCGACGTCGTTCGTGGGTGGGTCCAACTTCGTCGTGTTCAAGACGTCGAAGAACAAGGACAGCGCCTGGAAGCTGGTCAAGTTCCTGTCCGATCCGAAGACGCAGGCGGCGTGGTTCAAGATGTCGTCCGACCTGCCGGCGGTGAAGAGCGCGTGGCAGGACCCGAGCATCGCCTCCGACCCGCTGCTGCCGGTGTTCGGCAAGCAGTTGGAGAGCGCGAAGGCACCGCCCGCGGTGGTGAACTGGGAGCAGGTCGCGAACGCGTTCGACACCGAGATCGAGAAGATGGCGAAGTCGGGCCAGTCCCCCGCCGACACCGCCAAAGCCACCCAGACCAAGGCATCGTCGATCGGCACCGGTAGCTGATCCCGATGGTTCATGACACGGCTCCCGACGAGGCGCTGCGGACCTCGTCGGGAGGACCGCCATCGGGTGGACGAGCAAGCACGGTACGTCCGCGCCCCCGCACCAGGCGGCTGGATCGGCAGACCTTCGCGGCGTGGGTGCTCGTCCTTCCGTTCGTGCTGCTGTTCCTCGCGTTCACGGCCGGGCCGGTGCTGGGGTCGTTGGGGATGAGCTTCACCGACATGCGGCAGCGGGATCTGCGGACGCCGTTCGCGGTGAACGGGGTCGGGTTCGGCAACTACGTGAAGGCGTTGTCGGACGAGACCTTCCGCAAGGCCGCGTTCAACACGGCGTACTTCGTGATCCTCGGCGTACCGCTGACACTGGTGGTCGCGCTGGCGGCCGCGGTGCTGCTGGACCGTGGTGTGAAGCGGTTCCAGAGCCTGTTCAAGGTCGGCTACTACCTGCCGGTGGTCACGTCGATCGTCGCGATCGCGGTGATCTGGCGGTTCCTGCTGGCGCCCGACTCCGGCCTGGTGAACACCGTGCTCGGCTGGTTCGGCATCGACGGGCCGAACTGGCTGGCGTCGAAGACGTTGGCGATGCCGTCGCTGATCGCGATGGCGATCTGGCGCAACTTCGGCTCCGCGATGATCATCTTCCTGGCCGGTCTGCAAGGCATCCCGCAGACCGTCGAGGAGGCCGGTCAGATCGACGGTGCGAGCTCGTGGCAACGATTCCGCTACCTGATCCTGCCGTTGCTGCGTCCGACCGTGCTGTTCACCAGCGTGACCACCGGCATCGGCTACCTGCAGTTCTTCGAGGAGCCGCTGGTGATGACCCAGGGCGGTCCGCTGAACAGCACGCTGTCGGTGTCGATGTACACCTACCAGCAGTTCGGGTTCGGCAACTACGGCCTGGCCACGTCGATGGCCTACATCCTGTTCGTCGTCATCGCCGTCGTCACGTTCATCCAGTTCCGGCTGCTGAGGGAGAAGTGATGCGCCGTACCTGGTGGATCTACCTGATCGGGGTGCTCGGCCTGGTGGCCGTCGCGGCGCCGTTCCTGTGGATGGTGCTCGGCAGCTTCAAGACGCAGGGCGAACTGCTCCGCGTCCCGCCGACCTGGTGGCCGGACAATCCGACCACACAGAATTACGGCGACCTGTTCCGCAAGGCGAGCTTCCCGCGCTACTTCCTCAACTCGACCGTGGTCGCGCTGGTCGTGACGGCCGGGAACCTGACGTTCTGCTCGATGATCGGCTATGCGCTGGCCAAGCTGCGGTTCAAGGGCCGCGACACTCTCTTTGTAGTGGTCCTGGCGACGCTGATGATCCCCGGCATGGTCACGTTCGTGCCGCTGTTCGTGCTCGTCACCAACGCCGGGCTGGCGAACACCTACCCCGGCCTGATCCTGCCGTTCCTGGTGTCGCCGTTCGGTGTCTTCCTGATGCGGCAGTTCTTCTCCGGACTGCCGGACGATCTGATGGACGCCGGCCGGGTGGACGGCACCAGTGAACTGGGCATCTTCGGCCGGATCATGCTGCCGTTGACGCGGCCGGCCCTGGCCACGCTCGGCATCCTGACCTTCCTCGGTTCCTGGAACAACTTCCTCTGGCCGCTGGTGATCGCCCAGACCGAGGACAAATACACCCTTCCCGTCGCCCTGGCGCTGTACTCGACCGGCCAGAACGCGCAGAACTACGGCCTGCTGATGGCCGGCGCGGTCGTGGTCGTCCTGCCGGTGCTGGTGATGTTCCTCGTCTTCCAGCGGCATGTCACCAAGGGCATAGCCATCACCGGACTGAAATAGCCACAGCACCGGACTCAAATAACCCTTCTGGAGACTTAGATGACCGCCAACATCAGTCGCCGTACCCTGCTCGCCGCCGGCACCGCCGCCACTCTCATCGGAACCGCTGCCCCCGCCTTCGGTGGAACGCGCTCACCTGCGGAACTGTTGATGGGTGGGTGGAAGCCGAGCAAGGCCGACCGCGCACTCGTCGGCCGCTGGGCGCGAGACACCTGGCGCAGCCTGGTCGCGATGACCGACGAGAAGACCGGCCTCCCGGCCGACAACATCGGCTCCTCGGTGACGAACCCGGTCCGCAGCCAGTACACCTCCCCCACCAACATCGGCGGCTACCTGTGGAGCACCGTCGTCGCGCGCCACCTCGGCATCATCTCGCCGAAGGAGTCGCTGCGCCGGATCACCCAGACCCTGACCACGATGTCGAAGGTCGACCACCACGAGCCGAGCGGCATGTACTTCAACTGGTACGACGAATCGACCGGTGAGGTCCGGTACGTCGACCCGGACGGGACGAAGCCGATCACGCCGTTCGTCTCGAGTGTCGACAACGGCTGGCTCGCCTGCGCGTTGATGGTGGTCCGCAGCGCCGAGCCGGGGGCCCGCGCGCTCGCGGATTCGCTGCTCAGCAAGATGAACTTCGCCTACTACTACAACCCCGCGGCCCGGCCAGGCGGTCTGATGCGTGGTGGCTTCTTCGAGACCCCACCGCCGGACGAGGAGACCGACAAGGGCAACCACGCCGGCACCGGCCCGGACGTGTACTACCGCAAGTTCCACTACGACACCTGCAACACCGAGGCTCGGATCGCCGGCTACATCGGATTCGCGCTCGACCAGGTCCCGCACACGCAGTACTTCGCGACGTACCGGACGTTCCCGGACTCGTGCGACTGGTCCTGGGTCGAGCAGAAGCCGAAGGGCGTGCACCGGACGTACCTCGGTCTCGACGTCTTCGAGGGCACCTACTCGTACCGCGGGATGCGGCTCGTGCCGTCCTGGGGCGGCGACATGTTCGAGTCGCTGATGCCCGATCTGTTCATCCCGGAGACGACCTGGGCACCCCGCAGTTGGGGTATCAACCACCCGCTGACCGTCCGCGCGCAGATCGAGCACGGACTGGACGACGCGAAGTACGGCTACTGGGGCTTCTCGCCGGCCTCGAACCCGAAGGGCGGGTACTCCGTCTACGGCGTCGAGGCGATCGGGATGGACCCCGGCGGCTATCCGTCCGACCTGGAGGCGACGAACTTCGACGCCGGCTTCGAGGGCTGCCGCGAGGGCGTCAACCCGAATCCCACCTTCGGCGACGGTGTGGTCACCCCGCACGCCGCGTTCCTGGCGATGCAGTACGCGCCGGGGCAGGCGATCGAGAACCTGCGCCGGATCGAGACGAACCTGCACGCGTACGGCGCGGGTGGCTTCTACGACTCGGTCGCGGTCCGGTCCGGGCTGATCGCCCAGCGGTACCTGGCCCTGGACCAGGCGATGGTGATGGGTGCCATCGGCAACGTCTTCGCCGACGACGTGGTCCGGCGGAACTTCAGCACCACGACGGTCGAGCGCCGGATCCGGCCGCTGATCGCGATGGAGCAGTTCGAGTCCGGGCTCGAGTGACACGACGACAGGAGTCAGCTTGATGCACGACGACGCCTCGGTGGAGGCCAAGACCGACTGGGACGCGCGGATCGCGCTCCGCAGTGACGAGGAGCGCGCGTTCACCTTCCCGGACCTGGATCCGCCGAAGGAGGTGACCGCGACCGGCGGCGCCGGTCAGGTGACGATCGACTGGACGCCGGTGGACGGCGCCGCGGGCTACCTGATCCTGCGGTCCACCGGCGACCACGGCCCGCTCGAGCCGGTCGATCACCACAGTGGAGACATCCTCTCGGTCCCGGCGCCGCCGTACGTCGACACCACCTGCACCCCGGGGACGCCGTACCGGTATGCGGTCGCGAGCGTCCCCGAGGTGACCGCGAGCGGCCGTCCGAGCAGCACGGTGAGCGCCGTACCACTGGTTGCCGACGGCACCGTCCCGGTGGTTTCGGTGACCGTCGACACGACTGCCGAGGGCACCGAACTGGCGACGCCGTGGGTTCCGATGGTCGGCAGCGAACGGCTCAGCCAGCTGCTCTGCACGGATCGCACCGGTGGTCACGAGATCGGCGCGGAGCTGGAGCAGGCACTTCGCCGGATGCACGACGAGATCGGGGTACGCACGGTCCGGGCGCATGCGATCTTCCATGACGACACCCGCGTGTACGCCGAGGTCGACGGCGAACCGGCGTACGACTTCTCGGTCGTCGACGCGATCTACGACAAGCTGCTGGCGATCGGACTGCGGCCGGTGGTCGAGCTCGGGTTCATGCCGCGGGACCTGGCCAGTGATCCGGCCAAGACCGTGTTCGCGTACGGCGCGATCATCTCGCCGCCGAAGTCGTACGAGCGCTGGTACGACCTGGTCCGCGCACTGGTGCTGCACCTGGTCGAGAGGTACGGCCTCGACGAGGTACTGACCTGGGACTTCGAGGTGTGGAACGAGGCCAACCTGGAGGTCTTCTGGTCCGGCACGAAAGCCGAGTACCTGCATCTGTACGACGTGACCGCGGCAGCGGTGAAGTCGGTGGACCCGCGACTGGCGATCGGCGGACCGTCGTCGGCCGCGGCGGGCTGGGTGGACGACCTGCTCGCGCATGCGGCGGCAGAGGGTACGCCGGTGGACTTCGTGTCGACGCACACCTACGGCAGTCCGCCGCTCGATGTGCAGGCGTCGCTGGATCGGCACGGGTTCGGCGACGCGCGGATCCTGTGGACCGAGTGGGGCGTGACCCCGACGCACTTCAACCCGATCAACGACTCGGTGTTCTCCGGAGTGTTCCTGCTGCGCGGGATGAAGTCGGCGGCCGGGCGGGTCGACGCGCTCGCGTACTGGGTCGCGTCGGACCACTTCGAGGAGCTCGGCCGTCCGCCGCGGTTCCTGCATGGTGGCTTCGGCTTGCAGACCGTTGGTGGACTGGCGAAGCCCCGGTACCACGCGATGAGCCTGCTGAGCCGGCTCGGGCCGGTCGAGCTGCCGGTGACGTGGAGCGGCGACGGTGGCGGCAGCCTGGTGGAGGCGTGGGCCTCCCGGGATGACGATCGGATCGCCGTACTGCTGTGGAATCTGACCCTCGACCAGACCAAGTCGGCGGGGGCACCGGAACTGTCCAGGACGGTCCACGTGCAGCTGCCCGGCGTGGATCCGTCCTGGCAGGCCACCGTCACCACACTCGGCATCGGCGTCGGCGATCTCGTCGCAGCCGCCGCCGACTTGGGAATCGGCGATTGGCCCACCGACGAGCAGCTGACCGAGCTGGCCGACCGGAGCCAGATGGTCAGTACTCCGCTGGAGTGGAACGGCTCAGCACTCGAGCTGACCCTCCCGATGCCGTCCGCTGTCCTGGTGGAGCTTCGCCCGAGTCAAGGTTGACCGCGTCCTGGATCCAGCGCTCCACGCCGGCGATGTGGACCGTCGCCCAGGCCCGCGCGACCTCGGGTTCGCGGGCGGCGATGGCGTCGAGGATGGAGCGGTGTTCGGCCACCGATCGGGCGACCGCGCCGGTCTGGGTCAGGCCGCGCCAGATCCGGGCCCGGTACGTCGGCTGACGCAGACTCTCGATGATCGAGGCCAGCGCCCGGTTGCCGCTGCCGATCGCGAGCTGCCGGTGGAACTCCACGTCACAGGCGAGCTGATCGTCCGCCGACGGTTCCTCGCCGAGATCGTCCAGCAGCTTGCGTAATGCGGCGACGTCCTCGTCCGGCATCCGGAGCGCGGCCCGCGCGGCCGCGGCCGGCTCGAGGATCCGGCGTACCTCGAAGAACTCGAGCACCGACGCGTCCTGGTGCAGGTCGAGGACGAACCCCATCGTCTCCATCAGCAGGGACGGGTCGAGGCTCGTCACGAACGTCCCGTCGCCCTGGCGGACCTCGAGGATCCGGATCAGCGCCAGCGCCTTGACCGCCTCGCGCAGCGAGTTCCGGGACAGGCCGAGGCGCGCGGCCAGGTCGGCTTCGCGCGGCAGCCGGTCGCCAGGCTGCAGTTCGCCGGACACGATCATCTGCTTGATCCGGTCGATCGCCTCGTCGGTGACCCGCATGCCAGCCTCCCTGCTCGGCCCGGAAACCTCCGATGTCTTGGGACAATACATCGGAGGTCTACTCGGCGCATCTACGCTCAACGCCGAGTTTCTGCCCTGAAATAAGGCCACGAACTGTTGACTCTCGTCAAGACTTCGGCATATTGATCGGATGAATCACAGCTCTCCATGGAGGTCAGGATGAGAGGAACACCAGCGCGGGCTCGCCGCTGGGCCACCGCCGCCCTGTCGGTGCTGGCTCTGACGGCGGTGGCGGCCTGTGGCGGCGGCAACGACAGCAGTGGCGGCGGATCCGGTTCGGCCGACAAGGCCGATCTCACCTGGTCGTTCTGGGTCGCGGGGACCGAGGACCAGGCCGCGTGGCAGAAGGTCGCGGATCAGGCCCACACGGACCATCCCGGCATCACCGTCAAGCTCCAGGGCACCACCTGGGACAACTACTGGGCGAAGGTCGGGACCCTGCTGGCGAGCGGCAAGGCGCCGTGCATCATGGGCATGCAGAGCCTGCGACTGGCGTCGTACGCGAGCGCCCTGCTCCCGCTCGACGATCTGATCAAGAAGTACGGCCTGAAGACCGAGGACTTCGACAAGCCGATCATGGACGGCCTGAAGGCGGACGGGAAGCAGATCGCGATCCCGTACGACTCCGGCCCGATGGTGATCTTCTACAACCGCGACCTGTTCAAGGCTGCCGGCGTGGCCGAGCCGAAGCCGGGCTGGACGATGGACGAGTTCACCGCGGCCGCCAAGAAGCTCACCTCCGCCGGGCGGACCGGATTCGTGACGAGTCCCGGCGATCTGGGCGTGACGTCCTGGGTTCGCACCCAGACCGGCGCCGAGCCGCTCGCCGACGGCAAGCTCGCGCTCACCGACCCGAAGTTCGAAGAGGGCTTCACGACGTACGCCGACTTCGTCAAGACCGACAAGATCGCCCCGCAGGTGCCGTCGGGCAACCCCGACTTCGAGACCCAGCAGTTCACCTCCGGCAAGGCGGCGATGCAGCTGAACGGGCCGTGGTCGCTGATCGACGTCAAGGGCAAGGTCAAGTTCAACCTCGGCATCGCACCGATCCCGGCGGGTCCGGACGGCTCGAAGACGTACACGGCCGGCTCGGGCTTCGGCATCTCGCGGTCCTGCAAGACGCCGGACGCGGCCTTCCAGGCGATCATGTCGATGACGAGTGAGAAGCCGCTGACCACGCTGGCCGTGGCCGGCCGGGCGTACCCGGCTCGCACCGTTGCGCACCCGGCCTGGTTCACCGCGGTGAAGGTCGAGGGCGCCAAGGAGACGATCGACTACGCGTCCGAGAACTCGGTCCCGCTGGTGACCTCGAAGAACTGGGTCCAGGTGGCTGATCTGCTCAACCGGTTCGGGACGCAGGCGCTGAACGGCGAGATCCCGCCGGACCAGGCGCTGAAGACCATCCAGGACCAGGCGGGCGCCGGTTCCTGATGGCCACCGACACCACGACCGTCGCTCCGCCTGGTCTGCCCTCCGGGGCCGACCGGGTGGGGCGCCGGCCCGCGCTGCGACGGGACGGCCGGTTCGCCGGGATCTTCCTCGCCCCGAGCCTCGGCGGGCTGGCCCTGTTCACGCTGTTCCCCACCGCGATGGCGCTGGCGATCAGCCTGTTCGACTGGCCGGTGTTCGGCGAGCGCAAGTTCCTCGGCATCGACAACTACACCCAGCTGCTGAACGATCCGGTGTTCCGCCGGGTGGTGCTGAACACGGCCCTGTTCGTGGTGCTGTACGTGCCGCTGAACCTGGTCGTGTCGCTGGGTCTCGCGGTCTGGGTCGGGCCGAAGATCAGGGGCCGGCAGGCGTTCCGCGTGCTGTTCTTCATCCCGGTGATGACGCCGATGGTGGCCAACGTGATGGTCTGGCGGCTGTTGTTCCAGCCCGGCGGTCTGATCGACACCACGTTGGAGAGCTGGTTCGGCATCAACGCGCCGAACTTCCTCGGCTCGTCGACCTGGGCGATGCCGGCCGTCGTCGCGATGTCGATCTGGCAGGGCTTCGGCTACAACTTCCTGGTCTTCTCCGCCGCCCTCGACCAGGTGCCGCAGTCGCAACTCGAGTCGGCCCAGATCGACGGCGCCGGGCCGTTCCAGCGGTTCCGGTACGTGACCTGGCCGATGATCACACCGTCGATCTTCTTCGCCACCACGATGACGCTGATCACGTCGTTCCAGGTGTTCGTGCAACCGTTCATCCTGACCCAGGGCGGTCCGGGCGTGGCCACCCAGACGATCGTGATGTTCGTCTACAACCAGGGTTGGCAGTTCCTCACCATGGGGCTGGCGTCCGCGGCGGGCTGGGTGCTGTTCGTGATCATCATGGCGGTCACCGCGATCCAGTTCGCCGGGCAGCGGAGGTGGGTGCAGTATGACGTCTGAAACCGTTGGCCGCCGGGTCCGCAGCGGGGTCTCGCACACGCTGCTGATCATCGTCGCGATCGCCTTCCTCGGACCGCTGGTGTACGCCGTGTCCACCTCGCTGAAACCCGCGGACGAGGTGTTCACGCCGACGCCGGAGCTGTTCGGCTCCGAGATCCGCTGGCAGAACTACGCCGACGCGTTCACGTTCGCGCCGTTCGGCCGCTACTTCCTGAACAGTCTGTTCGTCGCGATCGCCGGTACCGCGGTCGTGGTGATCGCCTCGAGCCTGTCGGCGTACGCCTTCGCCCGGCTGCAATTCAGGGGCCGTGAGCAACTGTTCGTCCTGTTCCTGGGCACGCTGATGGTGCCGCAGGAGGTATTGATCGTGCCGATGTACTGGCTGATGCAGTCGCTCGGCTGGGTGGACAGCTACTGGGCGCTGATCCTGCCCTGGGCGTTCACCGCGTTCGGCACCTTCCTGCTGCGGCAGTTCTTCCTGACCGTCCCGGCCGAGCTGGAGGAGGCGGCGCGGGTCGACGGGTGCGGGCCGTTCCGCTCGTTCCTGCGGATCATGCTGCCGTTGGCCCGGCCGGCCATCGCCGTACTGACCGTCTTCACCTTCATCAGTTTCTGGGGCAGTTTCCTGTGGCCGCTGATCATCGTGAACAGCATCGCGGACAAGGGCACGGTGCCGCTCGGCCTGGCTCAGTTCGTCGGCCAGCAAGGCACTCAGTGGAACCTGATGATGGCGGCCTCGATCATGGCGATGGCACCGACCGTCCTGCTCGTGATCCTGCTCCAGAAGCATCTCGTCCGCGGCCTGCTCGTCACCGGTCTGGGCGGCCGTTAACTACTCCGAGGAGATCTGAGATGACCGACGCGCCTCCTGCGCATTCCGTCGAGAAGTTCCGTGACTGGCGGTTCGGCCTGTTCGTCCACTGGGGGCTGTACTCGCTGCCGGCCCGGCACGAGTGGGTGAAGAACCTCGAGCGGCTGACCGACGAGGACTACCAGCCGTACTTCGACCACTTCGAGCCGGACCTGTACGACCCGGGCAAGTGGGCTCGCGCCGCCCGTGAGGCCGGCATGAAGTACGCCGTACTCACGACCAAGCACCACGAAGGCTTCTGCCTGTGGGACTCCGAGGTCTCGGACTACACGGTCGCGAAGACCGCGTGGGGCAAGGACCTGGTCGGCCCGTTCGTCGAGGCCTGCCGGGCCGAGGGGCTCGGCGTCGGCTTCTACCACTCGCTGATCGACTGGCATCATCCCGAGTTCCCGATCGACCTGGTGCATCCGCAGCGGGACGACGAGGAGGCGATCGCGAAGGCGGCCGGCCGCGACATCCAGGTGTACGCCGACTACCTGCATGCGCAGACGCGCGAACTGCTGACGAACTACGGCCCGATCGACATCATGTGGTTCGACTTCTCCTACCCGGGCCGGACCTACCCCGACGGCCGCGACGGGCACGGCAAGGGCCGCGACGACTGGCGGTCCGAGGAACTGATGGCGATGGTCCGGGAGTTGCAGCCGGACATCCTGATCAACGACCGCCTCGACATCCCGGGCGACTTCGTCACGCCGGAGCAGTACCAGCCGGACGGCCCGATGGAACGCGACGGGCAGCCGGTGCTGTGGGAGGCCTGCCAGACGCTGAACGGCAGCTGGGGCTACGACCGGGACAACCTGGACTGGAAGTCACCCGAGCTGCTGGTGAAGATGCTGGTCGACTCGGTCTCCAAGGACGGCAACCTGCTGCTGAACGTAGGCCCGACCGGGCGGGGCGAGTTCGACCCGCGCGCACTGGCTACGTTGGCATCGATCGGCGAATGGATGCGGCTGCACGAGCGGTCGATCCGTGGAGCCCGGCCGGCCTCGGGGTACACCGCTCCGGCCGACTGCCGCTTGACCCAGAGAGGCAACCGGCTCTACCTGCATCTGTTCTCGTGGCCGATGGGCCACGTCCACCTGCCCGGCCTGGCCGGCAAGGTGAAGTACGCCCAGCTCCTGAACGACGCGTCCGAGATCAAGCGCATCGTCAACGATCCTCACCAAACCGCCCAGAACACCACCATGGGCGGCACTTCCGCCGACACCCTCACTCTCAAACTCCCGATCCAGAAACCCAACACCCTGGTCCCCGTGATCGAACTCTTCCTCACCTGAAACCCCGCCACCCCGCCTGCTGCTGACCACCCGCTGATGGGTTGACCAACCAGACAGTGGGTCGACCCACCGCGTGCGGTTGGCCGACCCCCAAACGCGTGGGTCGACCCATCACACACGAACGAGCACCCGGCACCGCGACGTACGCCGGACAGCGCGAACGCGGCTGCACGGAAAGCCGACGGCGACGCGGGGTCCGGGCTGATGGGTTGACCAACCAGACAGTGGGTTGACCCACCGCGTGCGGTTGGCCGACCCCCAAACGCGTGGGTCGACCCACCACACACGAACGAGCACCCGGCACCGCGACGTACGCCGGACAGCGCGAACGCGGCTGCACGGAAAACCGACAGCGACGCGGGGTCCGGGCTCATGGGTTGACCCACCGCGTGCGGTTGGCCAACCCCCAAACGCGTGGGTCGACCCACCACACACGAACGAGCACCCGGCACCGCGACGTACGCCGGACAGCGCGAAGGCGGCTGCACGAAGAGCCGACGGCGACGCGGGGTCCGGGCTCGTGGGTCGACCCACCAGACAGTGGGTTGACCCACCGCGTGCGGTTGGCCGACCCACTACGGCGTGGGTCAGCCCATCAGATGGGTGCGGGCCGGGGCGCGCATGGGTGGTCGGGGGGCGGTGCGGGGTGGGGTGGTCGGGGGGCGGTGCGGGGCGGGGGTGGTTGGGGCTAGGAAGCCGGGGTGGGGCGGCCGGGCTGGTCTCCGCCCCGGGCTTCCAGGTAGGTGTTCTTGGGGACCATGACCTTGCGGCGGAAGAGGCAGACGACGGTGCCGTCCTGCTTGTAGCCCTTGGTCTCGACGTACACGACGCCGCGGTCGTCCTTCGACTTCGACTCCCACTTGTCCAGTACGACGGTCTCGCCGTAGATCGTGTCGCCGTGGAAGGTCGGGGCGACGTGCCGCAGCGACTCGACCTCCAGGTTCGCGATCGCCTTGCCGCTCACGTCCGGCACCGACATGCCGAGCAGGATCGAGTAGATGTAATTGCCCACCACAACGTTCTTGCCGAACTGGGTGGTTTCGCCGGCGTAGTGCGCGTCGAGGTGCAGCGGGTGGTGGTTCATCGTCAGCAGGCAGAACAGATGATCGTCGTACTCCGTCACCGTCTTGCCCGGCCAGTGCTTGTAGACGGCACCGACCTCGAACTCCTCATAGCTACGCCCGAACTGCATGCCGGCTCCTCCTGAACCCGATGGACCCCCCATGCTGCCGAATCCGGGCGTCCCCGGTCCGTGGTGTGGCTCTCACCGGCAGGAGAGATAGGTCACCTCCCACCGGGGAGCTCAGTCGTGCGGCCGCTGCCCTGGCTCGACCGGCTGCTGCGTGACCGGCTGCTGCGCGGCCGCCTGCTGCGTGGCCTGGTGCTCCGGCAGGCGCGGGTTGACCTCGCCCTTCAGAGCAAGCTTGGCCAGGTGGTTCCGCGCCTCTTCAGCGAACTTGAAGTCGCACAGTACGTCGTACGTCGTCGCGACCACCGCGTTCCGCGAGGTGAAGTCGCGCCGGCCGGCGGACTGGGCGTAGCCGAGGCCGCCGAACACCAGACCGAAGAAGGCACCCAGCACCACACCGGTGAGCAGCGCGGCGAGCCAGTTGCCCGTCGTGAACAGGCCCAGCAGCAGGCCGACGAACAGACCGAACCAGGCACCGCTGGCCAGTCCCGCGGTCAGCGCCCGGCCCCAGGTGAGCCGGCCGGTGATCTTCTCCACCTGACGGAGGTTGTTGCCGACGATGGTCGTGTGCTCGACCGGGAACTTCTCGTCCGAGAGGTAGTCGACAGCTCGCTGCGCCTCCCGGTAGGTGTCGTACGTCCCGATCGTCAGGCCACTCGGCCGGGGGTCCATCGAGGGCATGCCCTGCGGGGTCATCGTCGTTCCTCTCCACGTTCGTCACCCCCATCATTGCCGACGGCTGGTTACCGCGCCTTGATAGCCTCGCCGGTGATGGCCGGGCGACGGTGGGACACAGGCGTGACACGCCGGATGGGACGAGTCTTCGCCCGGCGTTCGGGCGGTGACGGCCCGGGACCGGTGGACCTGGTCGCCAGCGGGAAGCTGGACGGCGCCCTGGTCGATTGGGCGTTCTACCGCGACGGCCGGCGCGACTCCAAGATCAACTCCTATACGGAGGCTCTGAGCCGGGCCAAGCGGGGTCAGGGGTTCGTCTGGATCGGTCTGTTCCAGCCCGATGACCGCCAGTTGGCCATCATCGGCGCGGAGTTCGGGTTGCACGCGCTGGCCATCGAGGACGCCACCGAGGCCCACCAGCGCCCGAAGCTCGAGCGGTACGACGACACGTTGTTCGCCGTACTGAAGACAGTCAGGTATGTCCCGCACGGGGACCTGACCGCTACCAGCGAAGTGGTGGAGTCGGGTGAGGTGATGGTGTTCTGCGGACCCGGCTTCGTCGTGACGGTCCGGCACGGGGAGCACAGTGAGCTGACCGGACTCCGGCAGTCCCTGGAGGAGCAGCCGGATCGCCTCGCCCTCGGTCCCGGCGCCGTACTGCATGCCATCGCGGACCTTGTCGTCGACAGGTACCTCGAGGTGACGGACGCCGTACAGGCGGACATCGACATGATCGAGACGGAGATGTTCAGCCCGCGCGGCTGGCGGAACATCGACCGGGTCTACCAACTCAAGCGCGAGGTGCTGGAGCTGAAGCGGGCGGTGGCTCCGCTGACCGGTCCGATGCGGGCGCTGTCGACGCTGCGCCACCCGCTGATCGCCGACGAGACCCGGAACTACTTCCGCGACGTCGACGACCACCTGCTCCGGGTGAAGGAGCAGGTGATCTCGTTCGACGAGCTGCTCAGCTCGATCCTGCAGGCCGGGCTGGCCCAGGTTCAGGTCGCCGAGAACGAGGACATGCGCCGAATCTCTTCGTGGGTGGCGATTATCGCCGTCCCGACGATGATCGCCGGCATCTACGGGATGAACTTCGACAACATGCCCGAGCTGCACCTGAAGTACGCGTACTTCGTGGTCCTCGGCATCATGTTCGCCGCGTGCACGGTCCTTTACCGATTGTTCAAGCGAAACCACTGGCTCTGAGGCCGCAGTTCCAATACAACGTCACGCACGAGTTGGCAACCTTCTGCCATGGCCACGAGTACCACTCGTTTGGAATGTTCCAACAGTTGTGGACGGCTCGGCGCCCTTGATTGAATGCGGCCATCGCGTTCGGTCAGCAGGCCGCCACATTCTGCGACCGGCGGCATCGGGGGATGTCGTGATGGGTTCGGCGTCTCGGTAGGCAGGGAGGGCTGTGCCGTGCTTCGTATTCATTTCACACCGCGTGATCTGACCCGGGTCACGGTCGCCACCAACCCCGCGCCGCTGTGGGAGGTGCTGCTGAGCCTCCACATGCTGCAGCACTCCGACGGGCGGCTGATCTTCGAGGACTGGCGCCGGCAGGTGCGGGCGAAGGTCGCTCCGGAGCAGATGCGGCTCCTGCTCGAGCTGACCCCGCTGCGCGGCTACTCCCCGGACTTCCTCACCCCGGACGAGCCCGCACCGGATTTCGAGACCGCGCTGGAGCTGACGCTGGCCACGCCGCGGCAGCAGATCCGCAGCCAGCTCGACCTGCTCAGCAAGTACCGTCCGGTCTCCCCGTGGACGCGGGAGCTGGCCCAAGGCGAGCGTTCCTCGCTGCAGAAGCTCGGCCGGGCGATCCGCACGTATCACGCGGCCGCCATCGCGCCGTACTGGAAGTCGATCGGGACACATGTGTCGGCCGATCACGCACACCGCGGGGAGGCACTGGCCCGTCACGGGGTGGACCGGCTGCTCTCGTCGCTGCATCCGCGGGTCCGGTGGGTGGCGCCGGTCCTGCAGGTGCTGGACATGAACGACCGCGACCTCTACCTGGACGGGCGCGGCATCGAACTGCAGCCGTCGGCGTTCTGCTGGCAGGTGCCGACCAAGCTGCGCGACCCGGAGCTGAAGCCGATCCTGGTGTACCCGATCCAGCACGCGCCGGGCATCCTGCGGCAGGGGCCCGCAGAGCCGGATCCGTCGACCGACGCGCTGGGCTCGCTGCTCGGCTCGACCCGTGCCGCCGCGCTGGAGGCCGCCGTCTCCGGCTGTACGACGACGGAGCTCGCGAAGCGGTGCAAGATCTCCCCGGCCGCGGCCAGCCACCAGGCCACGGTCCTGCGGGAGGCCGGCCTGATCACCACCCGCCGGGACGGCGCGTCCGTGCGTCACGAGATCACCCAGCTGGGGATCTGGCTGCTGTCCGGCCACGGCTCGGGTAAGACCCGGCAGCCGCCCTCGGAGCTTCGGGTGACCGTCTAGCCACCCCTCCGCGGCACGCTGGACGCCGACCGGCACCGCCCCGCCTGTCGGCCCAGCGTGCCGGCCTGTCCGGTCAGAGCTTGTAGTCCTCCAGCAACCGGCGACCGATGATCATCCGCTGGATGTCCGCCGTACCCTCGCCGATCAGGAGCATCGGAGCCTCGCGGTAGAGGCGCTCGATCTCGTACTCCTTGGAGAAGCCGTAGCCGCCGTGGATGCGGAACGAGTCCTCCACCACCTGTGAGCAGTACTCGCTCGCCAGGTACTTCGCTACTCCGGCCTCGAAGTCGTTGCGCGAACCACTGTCCTTCTTCCGCGCCGCCTTCACCATCAGCTCGTGCGCGGCCTCGACCTTGACCGCCATGTCGGCCAGCCGGAACAGCACCGCCTGATGCTCGGCGATCTTCTTGCCGAACGTCTCCCGCTGCTGCGCGTAGGAGATGCCGAGCTCGAACGCCCGTCGCGCCACGCCACAGCCGCGGGCGGCGACGTTCACCCGGCCGACCTCGACGCCGTCCATCATCTGGTAGAAACCCTTGCCCGGTACGCCGCCGAGGATCTGGCCCGCGTCGATCCGGTAGCCGTCGAAGATCAGCTCGGTCGTGTCGACGCCCTTGTAGCCCATCTTCTCGATCTTGCCCGGCACGCTGAGGCCCTTGTCCACCTCGCCGAACCCGGGCTCCTTCTCGACCAGGAACGTGGTCATGTTCTTGTAGACCGAGTCCTGACCTTCGTCGGTCTTCACGAGTACGGCGACCAGGTTGCTGGACCCGCCGTTCGTCAGCCACATCTTCTGGCCGTTGATCGTGTAGGCGTCGCCGTCCTTGACCGCCTTGGTCTTGATCGCGGCGACGTCGGAACCGCAGCCCGGCTCGGACATCGAGAACGCGCCACGGACCTCGCCGGTCGCCATCCGCGGCAGGTACTTCCGCTTCTGCTCGTCGGTGCCGTGCTGGAGCAGCATGTAGGCCACGATGAAGTGGGTGTTGATGATGCCGGACACGCTCATCCAGCCGCGGGCGATCTCCTCGACACACAGTGCGTAGGTGAGCAGCGATTCGCCGAGGCCGCCGTACTCCTCCGGGATCATCAGGCCGAACAGGCCGAGCTCCTTGAGGCCCTCGACGATCTCGGCCGGGTACTCGTCGCGGTGCTCCAGTTCGGTCGCGACCGGGAGGATCTCCGACTCGACGAACGCGCGGACCGTCTTGAGGATCTCCTCCTGGATGTCGGTCAGCCCGTCGGTCTGCTGCAACCTGCTCATCGTCGGCTCCTTCGGTCGAGATCGCCTACCCGCGAGTATCGCGGGTCCCAGCATCCCGGCACGAGGACGACACCCGCTGTGACACCGGCCACGCGCTCACCGTCGCGTGGCTCACTCGTCGCGTGAACCGTCCGAATTGGGGTTGGGCAGCGCCCGGCTAATCGTGGCGAACAACCCCGCGATCTGGGGAGTCGCCCGCCAGCGGTGTTGCTGCTGCGCCTCGAACAGCCGCTTCCTGGCGTCGTAGAAGTGCTGCGCGGCGGACTCCGTGTCGCCGTGATCCAGCGCTTCCGCGGCCCGGTCCAGGTCGCGCGCCGCCTCCCGCGGAGCCTTGCTCCGGCTCCCTTCCTGGGTGGCGCGTACCTGCGCGGCCAGGGTCCGCAAGCTCTGTACCAGCGCCGCCTGCGGGTTCTGCGTCTCTTTCGGAGTCGGCTTCGGCGTCTTCGACGGCGTCGGAGTCGGCGTCGGAGTCGGCTTCGACGTGGTCTTGGGTGCGACCGAGACCTTCTGCACCGGTGCGGACGGTGTCCCACCCGCCTGCGCCGGCGGCTCGTTCGTCACGCTCTCGCGGAGCATCAGCCCACCAGTGATCGCAGCCAGCACCACCGCGGCTGCCACACCCACCTTCGCGAGTGGGAACGCCTTGCGAGGTGCCCGGTGAGTGCCCGTTTCAGCGGACTCGTCCTCCCAGTGGCCAACGCCGACCACATCCTCGGCCGCGTCTGTGTGCTCATCTGGCTCGTCGGTCGCCGGTGCGGGGAGGGACAGCACCTGCGTCGCGTTGTGCAATGGAGATGGCGTCAGAAGGGCAGCGACCTGAGCAGCCGACGACGGTCGGTCAGCGGGGTCCTTGGCCAGCAGGTGCGTGACGAGGCTGGCAAGCTCGACCGGTACGTCGGTCCGCACGATGGGCGGCGGCGGCGTCTCGAGGTGCTGGCGCATGACCACGTCCACCGTCTGGCCGGTGAAGGGCGGCGTACCGCTGAGGAGCTCGTAGAGGACGCAGCCGAAGGAGTACCAGTCGCTGGCCGGGGTGGCCGACTTGCCGCGGACCTGCTCCGGCGACACGTACGACGCCGTACCGAGCAGGACACCCAGACCGGTCGTCTCGTTGCCCGCGTGCTTGGCGATGCCGAAGTCGGTGATCTTGAGCGTGCCGTCCGCGGCCAGCATCAGGTTGGCCGGCTTCACGTCGCGGTGCACGATCCCGGCGGCGTGGGCCGCATCCAGACCGCGTGCACCCTGGGTCGCGATGTCGGCGACCAGCTCCCCGCTCGGCAGGCCCGCCGTACGCATCAGTTGGGCCAGATCCGGGCCGGAAACGAGTTCCATCACCAGGAACACATGTTCGCCCTCTGTGCCGACGTCGTACGTCGCGACGACGTTCGGATGGGTCAGCCGCGCGGCCGCCTGCGCCTCCGCCCGGAACCGCTCGGCCGCGTCCATCGGGTCGCCCTCGAGCCGGCGGAGCAGCTTGACGGCCACCTGGCGGGCCAGGACGGTGTCCTCGGCCTTCCACACCTCACCCGCGCCACCCGTGCCCAGCAGAGTGAGCAACCGGTAACGCCCTGCGAGTACCTCGCCGTTCACACACAACACCTTCCGCAGCGGACCGCAACACCTTAGGCGGCCAAGGCGACGAGATCGAGTCCACGGCGAAAAGCTTGAAGAACCTCTGCACAGAGCGATGAACGTACTACCGTGAGCGAATGAAGCGATCAATCACCGCCCTGATCGCGGCCACTCTGGTTGCCGCGACGCTGACCACCACGACCGCGTCGGCTGCGCCGGCGCACCGGCCGAAGCCGGTGGTGAAGTGTGAGTTCACGCCGACGCCGGAGAATCCGGAGGCGAAACCGGTGCGGATTCCGTCGGCCACCGCGAAGGCCAAGGGCACGGTCGACGTGTTCTTCGTGACGAACTACGGACCGTTCGTCGTACGGATGGACCGGGCCAACGCGCCGTGCGGGGTGCACAACTTCGTGCATCTGGTGAAGAGCCGGTTCTACGACTTCACCCAGTGCTTCCGGCTGACCAACTCGGCCCGGCTCGGGGTCCTGCAGTGCGGGGACATCTACCGGCAGGAGGAGGGTGGCCCCGGGTACAAGTTCCCCGACGAGGTCACCGGGCAGGAGACGTACCCACGCGGTACCGTTGCCTACGGCAACCAGGGTCCCGGGACGAACGGCAGTGAGTTCTTCGTGGTCCACTCGTTCGCCAACATCGACCCGAACTACACCGTCCTCGGCCACGTGATCGCGGGCATGTCCACGTTCGACCGGATGGTCGCCGCCGGCATCGCCGACCCCGACCAGGACGGCCCGCCGGTCAAGCCGATCCGCATCTACAAGGTCTGGTCCCACTGACCTTTCGGGGGAGGGTAATTCCACAGCCTGCAGGGCTACCTTGAGCTCGTGGGTACTCGCGGACGACCGAGGCATCCCGACGTACTGACGCCGGCGGAGTGGCAGGTGGTGCACGCGGTCCGGCACGGCATGTCGAACCGGGAGATCGCCCGGCGCCGCGGGGTGAGCCTCGACGCGGTGAAGTTCCACGTCGCAAATGCCTTGCTGAAGCTCGGCCTGGAACGCCGGGCCGAGCTTCGCACCTGGCGCGGCGTGCCCGCCGACAGCGCTCTGCGTGGACAAGGAGGCTCGGACATGGTTCTGCAGTTGGGCACGATCGGACAGATCGCACGACCGGTCAGCAATATCCAGACCGCGGTCGACTTCTACGGCGGGACTCTGGGGTTGCCGCATCTCTACACGTTCGGAGATCTGGCGTTCTTCGACTGCGGCGGAACCCGGTTGTTCCTCAGCGCGAACGACGGGCCGGTGGGTGAGCCGTCGGTGCTGTACTTCCGCGTCGACAACATCCAGTCCGCGTACGACGACCTGCTGGCGCGCGGCGTCGAGTTCGAGACCGCGCCCCACTTGATCCACAAACACGACAACGGCACCGAGGAGTGGATGGCCTTCTTCCCGGACCCAGACGGCCACCTCCTGGCAATCATGGCCCAGGTCGGGGGCTGAGTCGGGAACTACTCCTCTGGTTGCCAGATGTCGGTGCGGGTCATCCCGGCGGCGCGACCTTTGGCCGAGACCACCAGCGCCATCTTGCGGGACGCCTCGTCGATCATTTCGTCGCCGAGCATGACTGCTCCACGGGCGCCGCCGGCCGCGGAGGTGTAGTGGTCGTAGGCGTCGAGGATGTTCTCGGCGTGGTCGTAGTCCTCCTGCCGCGGCGAGTACACCTCATTCGCCGCGGCGATCTGATCCGGGTGCAGCACCCACTTGCCGTCGAAGCCCAGCGCGGCGGACCGGCCGGCGACGCGGCGGAAGCCGTCCACGTCCTTGATCTGCAGGTACGGACCGTCGATCGCCTGCTTCCCGTGAGCCCGCGCGGCCATCAGGATCTGCATGAGGATGTAGTGGTACGCGTCCCCGACGTCGTACCCGGGCGGCTGCTCGCCCACCACCAGCGACTTCATGTTGATCGACGCCATGAAGTCGGCCGGGCCGAAGATGATCGTCTCGACGCGGGGTGACGCGGTGGCGATCGCGTTCACGTTGGTGAGGCCGAGTGCGTTCTCGATCTGCGCCTCGATGCCGATCCGGCCGGGCTCGTAGCCGTGCACCTTCTCGAGTTGGGTGAGCAGCAGGTCGAGCGCGACCACCTGCTCGGCGGTCTGCACCTTCGGCAGCATGATGCAGTCGAGGTTCGCGCCGGCGCCGGCGACGACCTCGATCACGTCGGCGTACGTCCATTCGGTGGTCCAGTCGTTCACCCGGACGACGCGGATCTTCGTCCCCCAGCCGCCTTCGTTCAGCGCGGCGACGATGTTCTTGCGCGCGTCCACCTTGGCGATCGGCGCGACCGAGTCCTCGAGGTCGAGGAAGACCTGGTCGGCGTCCAGCCCCTTCGCCTTGGCCAGGAACCGCGGGTTCGACCCCGGCGTGGCCAGGCAGGACCGCCTGCTGCGCAAGGTAGTTGTCTGATCAGCCATCGCCGTCGTCCTCCAACTCGGGTTACCCGCCGGTCACGGGCAGCGTACGGCGAACCCTCGGCGAGGTCCGGTGATCGGGCTCACTTCGCCGTGGAGTGTGTCCGGTTTCACCGTGCCCCGAAGGACGCGCCGGTGTGACAACCTTGGTCCGTGACCATCGAGGACGCTGCCGCCGAGATCGCCGGTGTCATGAAGAAGGCCGGCCTCGTCTGGCTGTCCTGGAACGGCGGACGCCCCGCGCCGGCCTGGTTCGCCACAGTCGACGGCCAGTACGTCGTACTGGCGGATGCGGCCGAGAGCGCGGAGCAGCCGCTGCCCGGACTGGCCACGGCCGGCTCGGCGGACGTCGTCGTACCGGCCAAGCCCGCCACCAACCGGCTGGCGAGTTGGAAGGCGACGGTCCGACGGCTGGAGCCAGGCAGCGACGAGTGGACGACGGCAGCCCAGGTACTGCGCACCGAGCGGCTCAACGCGGCCGGACTGGACACGCAACTCGAGCGCTGGAAGACCGAAGCGGACCTCCTCGTGCTCGAGCCCACCGGTGAAATCACCGAGGCCGCCGGGCGGTACGACGCCACTCCGCGGGCCGAAGCACCGATCGGCACCAAGGCGACCACCCGAGGCAAGCCACCGGTCACCTTGCACCGCCGCATCCCGCGCCGCCCGCGCCTGAGCTGAGACTCCACTCCGGCGGGTTAGCCTTCGATCATGAGTGGCTCACCGTCGCGCGTGTACGTGGCTCGGCTGGCCGGTCTCCCCGTGTACGACCCGAACGGGGATCAGGTCGGCAAGGTCCGCGACGTCGTGGCGATGATGCGGCAGGGTACGCAACCGCCGCGGGTGCTCGGTCTGGTGGTGGAGGTATTCACCCGGCGCCGCATCTTCCTGCCGATGACCCGGGTGACCAACGTCGACGTCGGACACGTCACCACCACCGGACTGGTGAACATGCGCCGGTTCGAGCAGCGGCCGACCGAGGTGCTGGTGCTCGGCGAGATGCTGGACCGCACTGTCACCGTCCTCGAGACCGGCGCGACCGCAGTGGTGTTCGACATGGCCATGGAGCAGTGGCGGACCCGGGACTGGGTGCTGTCGAAGGTGGCGGTGCGCGAGGGCGGCAAGCGGTTCCGGCGGCGCGGGCAGTCGCACGTGTTCGACTGGGCCGACGTGAGTGGCTTCGCCCAGGTCGAGGAAGGTCAGGGCGCGACCCACATCCTGGCCGCGTTCGAGTCGATGAAGGCCGCCGACCTGGCCGCTGTACTGCATGATCTGTCGCCCAAGCGACGCAAGGAGATCGCGTCCGCGCTGGAAGACGAGCGGCTGGCCGACGTACTGGAGGAGCTGCCCGAGGACGACCAGGTGGAGATCCTGGCGGGCCTGGACACCGAGCGCGCCGCGGACGTGCTCGAGGAGATGTCGCCGGACGACGCGGCCGACCTGATCGCCGAGCTGCCCACCGAGACCGCCGAGGCGCTGCTCACGCTGATGGAGCCGGACGAGGCCGAGGACGTACGCCGTCTGCTCACCTACGAGGAGCGCACCGCCGGTGGACTGATGACGTCCGAGCCGGTGATCCTGCCGGCGGATGCGACCGTCGCGGACGCCCTGGCCCAGGTCCGCAACGCCGATCTGAGTCCCGCATTGGCCGCGATGATCTATGTCTGCCGGCCGCCGCTGGAGACTCCGACCGGTCGGTTCATCGGCATCGGCCACATCCAGCGGCTGCTCCGCGAACGACCATCCGAGCTGGTGTCCGTAGTAGTGGACACCGATCTGGACGGGCTGCGGCCGGACGACAGCCTGACCACGGTCAGCAAGTACCTCGCGACCTACAACCTCGTCGCGGCACCGGTGCTCGACGACGAAGGCCGGCTGCTCGGTGCGGTCACGGTCGACGACGTGCTCGACCACCTGCTCCCCGACGACTGGCGTGAATCCGATCAGCCCGGCGACAACGACTCGCAGGAGGTGGACCACGATGCCTCGTGACGACCGCAGCACCGACGACCGCCGCCTGCGCAGTACGGCGCGGCTCGACGTACCACGGGACTGGCGGCGGACGTTCGTGCCGCGGCCGTCGTACGACGCCGACGCGTTCGGGCGGCTGTCGGAGCGGATCGCCCGCTTCCTCGGCACCGGGCGGTTCCTCGTCTACATGACCGCGACGATCCTGTTCTGGGTCGCCTGGAACATCTTCGCGCCGCAGAGCCTGCGGTTCGACCAGTACCCGTTCATCTTCCTGACGCTGGCACTCAGCCTGCAGGCGTCGTACGCCGCTCCGCTCATCCTGCTGGCGCAGAACCGGCAGGAGGCGCGCGACCGCGTGCAGTACGAACGCGACCGTGACGTGGACGCCCGGACCCGTGCGGACATGGAGTTCCTGGCCCGCGAGATCGCCTCGCTGCGGATGGCCGTCGGCGAGGTCGCGACCCGCGACTTCCTCCGCTCCGAACTGCGCACGCTGCTCGCGGATCTGGACCTGAAGAGCCGCGAGGACGACCGCGTCTGACCTCTTTGGAGCCGAGATACTCTCGCTATCAGGTGAGGAAGGACGTGGAATGAAGACTCGATTCGCGCCTGATCGCGGCCTCAGCCGCCGGATGGTGATGACCAGTTTCCTGCTCGGTCTGCTGTACGTCGCCTTCGTCGCGCTGCTGATCGCGCTGACCGGGAGCGCCGTACTGGCCGTCGTGATCGCGGCCGGGGCGTTGTTCGTGCAGTACTGGTTCTCGGACCGGATCGCGTTGTACGCGATGCGCGGGCGGATCGTCAGCCCGGAGGAGGCGCCGCAACTGCACGGCGCGATCGACCGGCTGTGTGCCCTGGCCGACATGCCGAAGCCGAGGGTCGCCGTCGCCGACGTCGACCTGCCGAACGCCTTCGCGACCGGGCGCAACCCGAAGAACGCGGTCGTCTGCGTGACCACCGGGATCATGCGCCGGCTGGACGCGGACGAGCTCGAGGGCGTCCTCTCGCATGAGCTGTCCCACGTCGCCCATCGTGACGTCGCGGTGATGACCATCGCGTCGTTCCTCGGCGTACTCGCCGGCCTCATCACGCGCTTCGGCCTGTACGGCGGACTGAGCCGCAACCGCGATCAGAACGCGGCGGTGATCGTGCTGACCGTGGTCCTGGTGTCCGTCGTCGTCTACGCGATCTCGTTCCTGCTGACGCGGGCGCTGTCGCGCTACCGCGAGCTCGCCGCGGACCGGGCCGGCGCCATGCTGACCGGCAGACCATCGGCACTGGCCTCGGCGCTGACCAAGATCAGTGGGGACATCGCCCGGATACCGTCGCGCGATCTGCGCCAGGCGGAGGCGTTCAACGCGTTCTTCTTCGCCCCGGCGATCTCGGGCCAGGGGAAGAGCCTGTCCTCGCTGCTGTCCACTCACCCGCCGCTGGAGACACGCCTCGACCGCCTCGGTGTGCTGTCGCGCGAGCTGGGCGAGCAAGCTTAGGTCATGGGCCTTCTCGACATCCTGCTCGGCCGGAGCAAAGCCGTCCCGCCGAACCTCGACCAGCTGTTCTCGCTTCCGTCGGCCGCGATCACGCTCGACACAGCGGCCGGTTACCGGCCGACCGGAAGTGGATCGGTCTGTTTCAAGGCGGCCGAGGGCGGTGGATTCTCGACCCTGCGCGAGGAGGTGGACAACCTGCTCGCGCTCGACAACGGGAAGTTCACCAGCCACACCGACTCGTACGGCTTCACCTGGCTGGTCCGGCAGACCACTCCGGACGATGTCGAGGGCCTGGTCACCGACCTGCACGCGGTGAACACCTCACTGGTCGACGCGGGCTTCGGATCGGCGCTGCTGTGCACGCTCGTCGCCTTCACCAACGGCAGCAAGTCGCTGGGGCTCGTCTACCTCTACAAACGCGGTACCTGGTACCCGTTCGTTCCCGCTGGGCAGGACCGCCGCGACAACGCCACCGAACTCCAGATCAAGTCGGTCATCGGCACCGACCTCCGCTTCGAGCAAGACCTCTCGCGCTGGTTCCCCATCTACGGCGCCCCCGGCCTCTGACCCACCTCGCATATCCCGCGACTTCAACCATCGCCGTCCCAGCGACTTTGAGCACCCATCGCCCATCGCCGAGCCGATTTCGTGGCTGACCGGTGCACAAAGTCGTGCCTGCACTACGAGCGGTGCTCAAGGTGGCGGTGGAGGTAAGGGTTGCCTTGGCGGACCTACGTCACATGGACCGTGGTCGGGGCGGCTCGGGTGAGCACGTAGCCTGGGGGTATGGCTCCCACTGCTGATCAAGTGACCACGGCGCTCGGTGGTGTACTGGATCCGGAGATCAAAAAGCCGATCACGGACCTGGGCATGGTCGAGTCGGTCGTCGTCCGGGACGACGGCGTCGTCACGGTCCGGATTCTGCTGACCGTCGCAGGCTGTCCGATGAAGGACACACTGCGCCGCGACACGACCGCCGCGGTCAGCAAACTCGACGGCGTGACCGGGGTCGAGGTGGACCTGGGCGTGATGTCGGCCGAGCAGCGGGCGGCCTTGCAGACCCAACTGCGCGGTGGCGTGGCGGAGAAGGAGATTCCCTTCTCCCGGCCGGACTCGCTGACCAAGGTGTTCGCGATCGCGTCCGGCAAGGGCGGTGTGGGCAAGTCCTCGGTGACGGTCAACCTCGCGGCCGCGATGGCGCTGCAGGGGCTGCAGGTCGGCGTACTGGACGCGGACATCTACGGGCACTCGGTACCGGCGATGCTCGGCGTCGCGGACCAGCGGCCGACGGCCGTGGACGACATGATCATGCCGGTGCCCGCGCACGGCGTGAAGGTGATCTCGATCGGCATGCTGAAGCCGAAGCGCGACCAGGTGGTCGCCTGGCGCGGCCCGATCCTGGACCGCGCGCTGGTGCAGATGCTGGCCGACGTGTACTGGGGCGATCTCGACGTCCTGCTGCTCGACCTGCCGCCCGGTACCGGTGACATCGCGATCTCGGTCGGCCAGCGGCTGACCAGCGCCGAGGTCATCGTGGTGACGACCCCGCAGGAAGCCGCCGCCGAGGTGGCCGAGCGGGCCGGCACGATGGCGCAGATGGTGCACCAGCGGGTCGCGGGCGTGGTCGAGAACATGTCCTTCCTGCCCTGCCCGCACTGCGGCCCCGAGCATCGGATCGAGATCTTCGGCTCCGGCGGCGGGACGCGAGTCGCAGAGACCCTGTCCGCACGCCTGGGCTACAAGATCCCGCTCCTCGGTGAGATCCCCCTGGACGAGCGCCTCCGCAGCGGCGGCGACCTGGGCAACCCCTTGGCCGTCACCGACCCGGAAACTCCCGCAGCGCAGGTCCTCACGCAGATCGCGGCCACCCTGGGCGGCCGACCCCGAGGCCTGGCCGGCCGGCAACTCGGCCTGTCCCCCGCGGGCCGCTGACCACCCGAAGCTGACGCCACCCTGGTGTTGACTTGGCCGGGTGCCGATTCCTGAGAAGCATCCGGTTCTGACCGACGGTGTAGTGACCCTGCGCGCCCCGCGGCCGGACGACGTACAAGGCCAGATCGACCGCAATCGCGAGGACCCCGCCCGCGACGACGAGGACGCACGGCGGTGGATCACCTTCGGCATCACCGAGGCCTGGGCGGCCGGCTGGCGGCTCGCGTTCGTCGTCGAGTTTCGGGGCCGGTACGCCGGTACTGCCTCGCTGAAGCCGGATGCGGACGGCAACGCCCGGGTGACCTACGGGCTGTCCGAGTGGGCGCGTGGCGCCGGGGTGGCGAGTCGCGCCGTACGGCTCCTGCTGGAGTTCGGCTTCGGCACGTGCGGGTTCCGCGTCGTCCACTGGTGGGCGCGGGTCGGCAACTGGCCGTCCCGCCGGGTCGCGTGGGCCACCGGTTTCCGGCTCGGTGACACCATCCCCGGCCTGGCGAAGGAAGGCGGCCGACCCATCGACGCCTGGACCGGCTGGATCGGCCCGATGGACCCTCGCACACCCCGTCGGCCCTGGTACGTCGCCCCGGTGCTCGAGACTCCGCGGCTACGCCTGCGTGCCTGGCGCGAGGACGAGATCCCCCGCATCACCGCGGCCCGGACAAATGAGGCCACGGCCCACTTCCTCCCGTTCATCCCTCAGCCCTTCACCGCCGAGGACGCGCGCTACTGGCTCAAGAGCCTCGACGAACAAGCCGCCTCCGGTCACCGCTACAACTGGTGCCTCGCCGATGCCGGGACCGACCTGGGGCTCGGCAACCTCACGCTCTTCAATCTCAACGACGACGGCGCCGGCGAGCTGGGCTTCTGGGCGCACGCCGACGCCCAGGGCCGCGGCTTGACGGCAGAGGCGATTCATTGCGTCGCCGGTTGGTTCTTCTCCCCCGACGGCCAGAACGGTCACCGCCTGCTGATCCGGACCGCCGCCACCAACACTCCCGCCCGCCGGGTCGCCGAGTCAGCCGGTTTCCGCCACGCCGGCACCGAACGCGAAGGCTTCCGCGTCGCGACCCGCCAGGACGACCTGGTCAGCTACGACCTGATGGCCGGTGATCTGGCCGGGTGAAGGTCAGGTCGACTCGGGGTCGAAGGGGGCCTTCTGACCGGCCGGGAGACGGTCAGGAGTGGACTCCATGAAGTCCGGAGTGCTGGTCGGCTTCTCGTCGTCGAGGTCGTCGGAGCCTTCGAGCAGGTGCTTGCGGACGAAGTTCTTCGGGTTCAGATCCTGGAGCTCGAGGTCGGCGAACTCCGGGCCGAGCTCGTTGCGCAGATCGTTCTGGGCGTTGTTGACCATCTGGCGGACCTGACGCAGCAACCGGCCCGCGGTGCGGGCGAACTCCGGCAGCCGATCCGGGCCGAAGACGAGCACGGCGACGATCGCGATCACCACCAGCTCGAGTGGCCCGATGCCGAACATGTCCCCACCTCTCTGTACGTCGTTTCCGACGGCGTCCAGGGTAGCCGCCGTACGGTGACACCGCCTGCCGGGTCAGCCGATCTGGCCGGCCAACGCGACCGTTGCCTGCCGCTCCCGCCCACTGCGCTCGTACGCCAGCTTCACGCTCTCACCGGGCTGGTGGGTGCGAATCGCGACAATCAGTGCTTCGGCGGTGTCGACGACCTGGTTGTTGATCGAGGTGATCACGTCACCGACGCGTAATCCCGCCCGCGCGGCCGGAGACCCCGGGTTGACCAGGCTCACCCGCGCGCCACCCTCGAACTGCATGTCCACCTGCGCGCCGATCACCGGGTACGACGCCCTGCCGTTGGCGATCAACTGCTGAGCGGTCCGCCGGGCCTGGTCGATCGGGATCGCGAACCCGAGCCCGATGTTGCCGCTCTGGCCCTCCTGCGTGCCGCGCACGGTGGCGATCGCGGAGTTCACGCCGATCACCCGCGCGTTCATGTCGACCAGCGGGCCGCCGGAGTTGCCCGGGTTGATCGCCGCGTCGGTCTGCAGCGCGTTGATGTACGACTCCGGGTCGGCGGCCTCCCCGGAGGTGGTGACCGGGCGGTTCTTGGCCGAGATGATGCCCGAGGTGACCGTGCCGGCCAGCCCGAGCGGCGAGCCGATCGCGACCACATCCTGACCGACGATGGCCAGGTCGGAGCGGCCGAACTGCACCGATGGCGCCTTCAGACCGGCCACTTGGACGATGGCGAGGTCGTACGCCGGGGAGCGGCCGACCAGCCGCGCGGTCGCAGGCTTCCCGTTCTCGGCGACGACCTGGATCGAGCCGCCGTTGGCCGCCGCGGCGACGACATGGTTGTTGGTCAGGATGTGGCCGACGTTGTCGATCACGAAGCCGGAGCCGGTCGCGTTCGAGTCGTCCGCACCCTCGACCCGCAACTGCACGACGCTCGGCAGCAGCGTCGAGGCGACGGCGGAAACCGATCCGCTGCGGATCTTCGGGTCCGCGCCGGTGCCGACCGGCGGTGTGGGCTGCTCGGCGACCGGACTGGTGTTCGCATCAAGGGCGACGACGGTGACGGCAGCGCCGGCGCCTGCGATCACGCCGATGACCAGGGCGACGGCCGCGGCGATCGCGACGACCCGGTTGGTCTTGGGCGGCGGCGCCGGGGTGTACGCGCGGGCCTGCTGCTGATGCCAGTCGATCGGCGGGGGCGGCGTGTACGTCGGCTGGTACGCCGGCCGCTGGGTCGGCCAGGCCTGCCCCTGGTACACCGGCCTGAAGTTGGGCTCGTCAGCGGCGGGCTGCCCGAAGCTGCGTTGTGTCACCGAACGACCACCGTTCTGCCGGTACGACGCATCGCTCCCGGGAGGCGGCAACGGCATGCTGCCCGGCCCGGCCGCAGGCGGCACCAGCGCCGACAACGGCGGACCGTCGGCGGTCGGCTCTGCCGAAGCAGGCGCGGCCGTCGGCATGATCCGGGTGGGTTCCGGCGTCGCTGGATCGCGGGGGGTCGGAACTGTCGGTTCGGCGTCGTCGCTGGTCACGGTGGCCGCCTCACGTGTCGTGGTCGTCGGTCGGAGGCCCTCTCCCGGGGTTGCCGGAAGACCCCTCCAGATTCGATTATCCCAGCTTCGGCGAAAGGGCACCCATCGGAGTTAGCCAGGTAGCGATTTTCGCCAGCCCGGCACCCATCCGCTGGATCGCGGTCAGCTTCACCGGGACGTCGTGCGGGAAGGCCCGGACCACCTGGCCGAGCATGTCCGGCGGCAGGTCGCCGATCAGCGTGTAGACGATCCCGCCGGAGGACCAGACGACGTACGACGGCATCCCGTAGCGCTGGTAGACGCCGGGGGTGTCAGTGGCGCCGAAACCGGCCACAGCCGCCGGGTCGAGCGCGCCGCGTTGCTCGAAGAGCGAGATGTTGAACAGCCCGTCGGAGTACGAGAACTGCAGCGACCCGTTGCCGGTGTCCTGGTGGACGTCGTACAGCTTGAGCGACGCGGGGAGCTCGGGCGCGCAGACCCAGCCTTCGGAGCGCAGGTTGTCGACCGTTCCCAGGCCCATCGACTCGACTCCGCCGGGCGCCATCGGCGGCAGGTGCCCGAGGAACTCCGAGTCCTCGATCTCCAGCTCGGTGAACACCGTGGCCCGGACCATCGTCTTCCCGTCCACGCTGAACAGCTGTCGCTGCAGCAGCAGTCCGGTCGCCTTGTCGATCCAGAACCGCGCAGCGAGAGTTTCGTCATCCCGCAGTGCCTCGACCAGGACAGCTGCCCGGCCGATCGTGGCTGTGCAGCACTTGTAGACGAGCGCGTACGTCGCCTCCAGCAACGCCAGCGGTCCACCGTCGACCGCACCGGCGTTCGTGGTGCGCTGGACGAAGGCCTTGGCGCCGGGAGACGCCTCGGAGCCGACCACAGTGATCTCGGAGCCCTGTGAGGCCGCGTGCACGATGTCGAGCATCGCGGAGCTGGCGCCCTGCGGTCCCCACGAGGTGATGATCTGGGTGCCGTGGAACGAGACCCGGTTCGGCGCCGCGGCGGCACGCTCGAGCCAGCTGACGGCCGTCGGTGAGTCCTCACGGGACGCGACAGTCACCGCAGCAGCGGGCATGGGCAGGCCGAAGCCGATCAGTGCGGTGCTGACCAGTACGGCGAGCCGGGAGAGGCTCACAGGTCAACGTCCTGCCAGGGCCACCGGCTGCAGCGTCGGGCTCAGCCCCGCGTACCCAGCCCCGTTGTAGGAGTTCAGCAGCGCGACCGGGTCCGCGAACGGCGCTTCGCTAGTCGTGCTGGCGTGGTCGGCGGAGAAGCTCGCGACCGGCGGCTGCAGCGCGGGTGGCTGCTCCGACCGGGCCGGGTCTCCGACGACGAACGCCGTACCGAGTAGTGAGGCCACTGCGGCGGCAGAGCTCGCAGCAGTCAGTACGCCGGTACGCCGCCGGGAGCGAGTGGTCCGAGGCGCGGGGCCGGTGGATCCACCGCGACCCGCCGGGAACGCGGACCGCTGCGGGAAGAGCGACACGGCCGGTGTGAGGACCGGGCGGACCTCCTCGCGCGGCTCCATCGAGAACGACGAGACGCCCATCAAGCGCTGCATCAGGTCGGTGGACGGCTCCGGCAACTCCTGAGCCGCCATCCGGGCCTTGAGCCGGCGCTGCGCGTCCACCTCCGCACGGCAGGTGTCACAGCTGACCAGGTGGCTCAGCACCTTGTCACGGGAGTCGTGGTCGAGTTCACCGTCGACGACGGCAGTCAGCTTGTCCATCGGGTGCTGCAGCGTCACCGGTGCTCACCTCCGGTGCTGAACGGGGCGTCTGCGGGCGGACCACCGATCCGGGACTGACCAGAGCGCGGGGCGCGGTGCTCCAGGTGCTTGCGCAGCATCGAGCGTCCCCGGTGGATCCGGCTGCGGACCGTCCCGAGCTTCACATCCAGCACGTCGGCGATCTCGTCGTACGTCATGCCCTCGATGTCGCACAGCACCACGGCCGCGCGGAAGTCCTCCGGCAGCGCGTCCAGTGCGTCCTGCACGTCGTGGTCGAACAGGTCCGAGTCGAGCTTCTCGGCCGGGCCCTCGCCCTTGGCCGGGAGCCGGTCGTGCGCATCCTCCGGCAGGCCGTCGAAGCGGATCCGCTGCTTGCGGCGGGCGCCGTCCAGGAACAGGTTCGTGGTGATCCGGTACAGCCAGCCCTCGAAGGTGCCCGGCGTGTACGACGACAGCGAGCGGAAGACCCGGACGAAGACCTCCTGGGTCAGGTCCTCGGCGTCGTGCTTGTTGCCGGTCAGCCGGTACGCCAGCCGGTAGACCCGGGCCGAATGCGCACGGACGATCTCGTCCCACGACGGCAGCGCGTCCGCAACCGCCTCCGGGACAGGCACCACAGAGGTGTCAGCCGGCTTCACCGCAACGCCTCCCAGGGTCCTCTCGGCAATAAGCGTGAAGGCCATGGTGCCGCGTTCACCGTCCTCTGCGCACGTGGGGAACACCCGGGTTGGACCCTGAGTTGCTCGTACGACGGCTCAACGCGGTGCCCCGGCCGGAAGTTCCCGGCCGGTGCCCTCACCAAACAAGACGTATCAGCGGCCATTTCGGTTGAATCAGTTCTCCTCGATCACAGCGATCGGGTCCCCGTCGCGGACGACTTCGCCCTCGGCGACCTTCAGCTCGACAATGGTCCCGGCCACCTCGGCCAGCACCGGGATCTCCATCTTCATCGACTCCAGGATGACGAGGGTGTCCTCCGGCCCCACCGTGTCCCCGGCCCGGGCGGTGACTTTCAGCACATTGGCCACCAGTTCCGCCACCACGGTATGACTCAATTCGCACTCCTCCGGTCCGGATCTCTGCCTCGATCCTAGGCCTCCCCGACTGCGGCCTGGCGGGCCCGGTACGACGCGACGCGGGTGCGGCTGGAGCAGGTCGGCGAGCAGAACCGGCGCGGTCTGCGCTCGGCCGGGTTCACGAAGACACGCTCGCAGTCCGGAGCCGCGCACGCGTCGATCGCGGCGAACCCGTGCCCGGCCGCGAACCCGGCCAGCCCCAGGGCGGTCGAGGCGGCGAGCCACTCGCCCCACGTCGCCTCGGGTTTGGCCACATGCAGGTGCCACGGCGACCCGTCATGGTCGGACAGATACGGGCGTACGGCGTACTCCGCGAGCAAGTCGTTGAGGACTCGGGCCGCCTCGGCCGGGTCGGCGTGGAACACCGGCCGGATCCGCTCGCGGACAGCCCGGACCGCCGCCAGATCACCGTCGTCCAGCGTGATCGGGTCCGACTCACCATGCTCCAGCAGGAAGGTGCGGACATCGTCAGGCTCATTGAGCCGCTCCGGGTCGCGGGTGCGCGTGTTGACCAGATCGACCGCGAGCCGGATCAGCCGGTCCGGCGTCTGAATCTCCACCACTTCTCCCTCTCGTAACGTATTTGCTAGCGTAACGCGTAACAGCAGATATCTCGTTACAGGAGGTCGGCGTGCCCAGCTACTACGTCGCCGCGACCCTCGCCAGGCTCGCTGACGAGATGGTCGCGTTCACGCTGGTGCTGCTCGTGCTGGAGCGCACCGACAGTCCAGCGCTCGCAGGTCTCACCGGGGCCGCCTACGCCTTGCCGGCCGTTGTCACCGGCCCGCTGCTCGGTGCCTGGCTCGACCGGACGCCGTACCGTCGCTCCGCACTGGCGCTCAACCAGGCGGTGCTCGGTGTGGTGATGCTGAGCCTTCTCGGCGTGGTCGGCCACAGTGCGCACTGGGTCACTCCGGTGCTGGCGGCTGTCGCCGGGGCGACGCTGCCGATGGTGAGTGGTGGGTTCACGAGCATGCTGCCGAGCCTCGTCCCGCAGGAGCGGTTGGCTCGCGCCAACTCGTTGGAGGCCGCGAGCTTCGGAGCGGCCACGATCACCGGTCCGGCGACCGCAGCGACCATCTCGGCGGTGTTCTCGGTGGAGACCGCCGTACTGGTCATCGCACTGGCTGCGACGCTGAGCATCGTCGCCATCACCCGACTGCCCGCACTCCCCCGGGCTGTGACCGGTGGCGAGCCGTTCATGGCCTCGGTCATTGGCGGACTCGCCCATCTGGCGCGCACACCGCGGCTGCGGGCGTCCACGGTCACGACCACGTTGCTTCTGGGTGTGATGGGCATCCTGCTGATCACACTGCCCCTGCACATGAAGTCGCTCGGCATGCCGACGTCGGCTGCGGGCTACCTGTGGACCGCACTGGAGGTCGGCAGCGTCACCACTGCTCTGGCGTTAGGCCGACTCCAGACGCGCTGGCGTCCGGAGTACGTCGTGATGGTGTCCGTTGCGGCGTACGGGCTGGCCATGCTGACGTGGCCGCTGGCCGGGTCCTTCGGCGTACTCCTGCTGCTGGCGGCTGTCGCCGGACTGCTGCAAGGGCCGACCATGCCGGCCATGTTCGCGGCGCGTCAGCAATACAGCCCCCAGTCACTGCAGGGCAGGGTCAGCACGACCGCAGCCAGCCTGCGCGTGGGCACTGCCGCGCTCGGGCAGGCTGCGGGCGGCCTCCTGGTACCGGCGATCGGCACTCACAAGGCCTTGCTCGTCGTAGCCATCGGACTGGTCGCCGCCGCGGTCTTGGGTCGCGTGGCAGGCGTCCAGACCAGGGAGCCTGTGCTCAGTGGAGGATGACGGAACGGGTCAGACTGCGCGGCTGGTCCGGGTTGAGGCCCAGAGCCAGTGCCTTGGCGACTGCGACGCGCTGCGCCACGACGAGCGACGCCATCGGGTCCAGGTCCGCGTGGTGTACGACGGTCGCACCGGTGGCAGTGACGTCATCGAGCAGACCGGCCGGCGACTCTCCGAAGATCCAGACGCCGCGGCCCGGCTGCGCGATTGCGATCGGGCCGTGCCGATAGTCCATCGCCGGGTACGCCTCGGTCCACGCGGACGCGGCCTCACGCTGCTTCAGCGCCGCCTCGTGCGCCAGGCCGACAGTCCACCGGGTGCCGACGTACGTGAGCTGCTCCAGCTTGGCCAAGTCGTCCACGTTCACGGCCAGCGCCGTCTCCGCGTCCGCGGCCGCCTGCTCGAGGTCCTGGCCCAGTGACGCCCGCAGCAGCGCCAGCGTGGTGGTCGCGAAGCGGGTCTGGACGACGGACTGCTCGTCGGCGAAGTCCAGCATGATGATGTGGTCGGCCAGCTCGACGATCGGCGAGTCCGGAGTGGCGGTGATCGCGATCGTGGGGAGGTCCGTCGCCCGGATCAGGTCGAGCACCTCGGTCGTCGTACCGGACCGGCTGATCACGACCACGGCGTCGTACGTCCGGCCGGCCGGGAACTCCGAACCGGCGAACGCGTCGGTCTCCCCCTGGCCGAGGTCCTCGCGCAGGGCGGCGTACGCCATCGCCATGAACCAGGACGTGCCGCAGCCGACCGCGGCGACCCGCTGACCGGCCTTCGGCAACGCGCCGCCGTACTGCGCGAAACCGGTCGAAACCTGCCGCCAGAGGTCAGGTTGAGTGGCGAGCTCAGTGCTCACACATGGCGTCGACGTCATCATGTCTCCCTAGATGTCATGGTCGAAACTGCTCGAACGTGATCGAATGGTGCCAACCAGCCGCCACCCGGCTGACCGATTGTGTGAAGGAGGAGCCCCGGGTGAAGCGTTATGAACGCCTCAACACCTTGCTCGAGTCGCTCGCCGAGAAGGGCGCCATCGACGTCGACGAGCTCGCCGAGCAGTTGCACGTCTCGGCAGCCACGATCAGGCGCGATTTGGACCACCTCGGCAAGCAGCAGCTCCTCACCCGGACCCGCGGTGGCGCGGTGGCCAACGCGGTGTCGTACGACCTGCCGCTGCGCTACAAGACTGCGCGTTTCGCGTCCGAGAAGCAGCGGATCGCGCAAGCCGCGGCCACTTTGGTCCGCCGCGGCATGGTGATCGGGATGAACGGCGGCACCACGATCTCCGAGGTGGCCCGCACGCTGGCGACCCGGCCGGAGCTGTCCGCCGAGCATGGCGAACCCGCGTTCACCCTCGTCACCAACGCGCTGAACATCGCCAACGAGCTGATCGTCCGGCCGCACGTCAAGATGGTGCTCACCGGCGGCGTGGCCCGGCCGCAGTCGTACGAGATGATCGGGCCGCTGTCGCACCGGATCCTGGCCGACCTGTCCCTGGACATCGCTTTCATCGGCGTTGACGGGATCGACGAGACCGGAGCCACCGCCCACCACGAGGGCGAGGCGAACATCAACCAGCTGATCGTCAGCCGGGCCGCCAAGGTCGTCGTGGTCGCCGACTCCTCCAAGCTCGGCCAGCGCGCGTTCGCGCGGATCTGCGAGCTGAGCGAGATCGACACCCTCGTCACCGACGCGCAGGCCGACGAGAGCCAGCTGGCCGTGTTCAAGGAAGCCGGCATCGACGTCATCCGCTCCTAGGACCCTCAACACGCCGTACCTCCCTCCCGTGGGTGACTCAGGTCTGCCGAGGTCGATCATATCTGACTCAAGTGGCAGAGTTATGAGCAAGAGTACGCAGTCCCAGCGCGGGAGACACGGAATGCGGCCCTCGTGCCGCTAGGCTTCTGACTCAGCATGAGTAGCGCAGCGGCAGAACCTTGGGAGGGCATCATCGCCACCGGCATCGACCCGACGTCCTGGGCATACGCCGAGGACTACACCGGTGAGGACGAAGTCGTCACCGGTGCGCGGGCGAGTGCCGAGGACAGCGGCATCGCCGCGATCGGTCCCGGCGCATCGGCCGCACTGAGCATGCTCGCGGCCGGCGTGAGCGCCAAAGCCGTGGTCGAGATCGGCACCGGCACCGGCGTCTCCGGGCTGGCCCTGCTGCGCGGGATGCGCGCGGACGGCACGCTCACCACGGTCGACATCGACGCCGAGAACCAGCGGCTCGCCCGCAAGACGTTCCTGGACGCCGGCGTCCCGTCGAACCGGTTCCGCCTGATCGCGGGTTCCGGGCTCGACGTGGTCACCCGGCTCACCGACGGGCACTACGACCTGGTCTTCTGCGATGCGGACCGGCGCGAGAACACGGCGTACCTGCACGAGGCACTGCGCCTGCTCCGCCCCGGCGGCCTGGTCGTCTTCGCCGGCATCCTCACCGGCGGCCGAGTCGCCGACCCCGCTCACCGCGACCCCGACACCAACGCCCTCCGCGACCTGCTCCGAGCAGTCCGCGACGACGACAACCTGGTCTCAGCCCTCCTCCCCACCTCCGAAGGCCTCCTCACCGCCGCCAAACGCCTCAACTGAGCGCCACACAGAGCTGACCCGCCGAACGTTGGGCTGCTGCGTCTCGACAGGCTGCTCTGGTCGCAGACGGCGTACCCCTCCGCCGACATGCCAGCAAACCGGCAGTGATGCGCACCCGCTGGCAGGTTATCCAGCCGATAGCGCACTGTAACCCGCCAGTCGGCAAAGACCGCGCTACCGGTGCCCTCGGCAACCAACTGCTGTCCACGTGCGGCTGGACAGGAAGTATCTCGCCGACAGGTAGTGCAGCTGAGCGCACATGGCGGCCTGTGTACGGTGTCTCGCAGGTGCACTACCTGTCGAGCTGTACACCGCCTCGGTCAGAAAGGCCGGCTGGGGCCTTCAACCCGTCAGGCGGGTTAGTTCTGCGGTCAGTTCGTGCCAGTGGGGGCTTTGGGGGTCTATCAGGTCGTAGTGGCCGGCGCCTTCGACGCGGTTGAGGCGGGCGGTGGGGTGGGCGGTGAAGTAGGACTCGGTGACGGAGAGCGGGACGTGGCTGTCGACCGTGCCGTGGATGATGCTGATCGGGGCGATCGCGGCGGGCAGGTGCACCGGGTCGAGGTCGTTGCGTACGCCGTCGCCGATGAAGTCCTGTACGGCGCCCTTGTCCAGGCCGAGCCGGTCGGCCATCACGAGGTCCGCGACCGGGGCCAGCGCGACCAGACCGCGGAGCCGGACCGGGTTCAGCGTCGAGGCTGCCCACAACGCCAGCTGTCCCCCTGCCGAGTGGCCGACCAGCACGTAGCCGGCGTGGACGTCGACCAGGTCCGGCAGCGACTCGATCGCCGCACGGACGTCCGACGTACTCGCGTCGGGGTCGCCGGGCTCGCGACGGTACTCCAGGGACACCACCGGCCAGCCGAGGTCGGAGATGGCCTCACCGAGGGGGCGGGCGTGTTTCCGGTCGTACTCCGGCCGCCAGAAGCCACCGTGCACGAACACGATCAGCGGCCGGTACTCCTTGGCATGCCAGTAGTCGATCTTCTGGTCCGCGTGGTCGCCGTACCGGAGCTCCTCGTCGGGCTCACGGGCCGCGCGGGTCAGAACCGATCGGTCTTCACTCATCAGACCTCCCGAGGCTGCTCTGACCTCCCGAGAAAGTGCAGAGCGTTCGTGGACAGCAGCTTGTGCCGCTGGTCCGCGGACAGGAAACCGGCTTTCCGTACCACCTCCCCGACCGGCCGCTCGCCCAGTGGATACGGATAGTCACTGCCGACCAGTACCCGATCATCTCCCAAGGTATCGACAAGTAGCCGCAAAGGCGCTGATTCGAACACGACCGTGTCGACCACGAACCGATCCAGGTAGTGAGAGGGTGGGTGCTCGGAGCAACCACGCACGATGTCACCGCGCCGGTGCCAGGCGTTCTCCAGCCGCCCCAGCCAGAACGCGAAACTCCCGCCGCCGTGGGCGAAACAGATCCGCAGCGACGGCGGCAACGCGTCGAAGGCCCCGCCGAGGATCATCGCCAGGACGGACAGATGCGTCTCGGCCGGCATCCCGGTCAGCCAGCGGGCCATCCAGCGATCCAGCCGCGGACCGGCCGGCATGTCCCACGGATGCACCAGGACCGGCATCCCGGTCTCCGCGCAGTGCTTGAGAAAGGCAACGATCCCGGCGTCGTCGAGGTCCTTGTCGCCGACATGGTTGCCGATCTCGACACCGGCGTGACCGGCGGCCCGGCACCGGTCGACCTCGGCGCAGGCGGCGTCCGGATCCTGCAACGGCACCTGGCAGAACGCGACGAAGCGGCTGTCCCCGGCGAGCGTCTCGAGGGTCAGGTCGTTGAAGATCCGGGCCAGCTTGACGGCCTGGCCGGCAGGCCGGTCATAGCCGAAGAACACCGGCGTCGGCGAGACCACCTGCAGATCGATGCCGTCGGCATCCATGTCGGTACGGCGTACGGCGGGATCCCACGCCTGGGGACCGATCGGGCGGAACTCCGTCGAGCCGACCATGATCATCGCGGCCCGCTCGGAGTCGATCCGCAGCCACGGCCAGCCGTCGCCGCCGCACGCTACCGAGAGATCCGGCCAGCCCTTCGGCACCAGGTGCGTGTGGACATCAACAGCCATCAGGCCTTACCCGGGTGCAGCGTGCCGCAGTCCGGGCAGGTGCGCGCGTCCTCGCTGTCGTAGAAGGCCTTGAACACCGGTGGCAGGTCGGCCACGATATCGGTCACCTGGAGCTCGACCTCGTGCACGATCCCGTTGCAGTTGGCGCAGTACCAGCGGAACTTCTCCAGCGTGCCCGGCTCGCGGACCCGCTCGATCACCAGTCCGATCGAGTCCGGCCCGCGCTGCGGCGAATGCGGCATGTTCCGCGGCAGCACCCACATCTCTCCCGCGTTCACCTCAACGGTGGCGGGGCCGTCGTCGGTGACGACGTCGACCCGGAGTTCGCCTTTGATCTGGTAGAAGAACTCCTCGTACGGGTCCACGTGGAAATCGGTGCGCTGGTTCGGACCGCCGACCACCATCGTGATGAAGTCGTCCCCGGTCGGGAACATCTGCTTGTTGCCGACCGGCGGCTTCAGCAGATGCTTGTTCTCCTCGATCCACTGCGGGAAGTTCGTCGACTCCAGATTCGCCATGCCCTACTCCTTTGCACCTTGCGGGATCGCCGCTACGGCCTGGATCTCGATCAGCAGCTGGGGATGCGGCAGCTGATGGACTGCGACGGTCGTCCGGGCCGGCCCGGACTCGTCGAAGAATTCGCCGTACACCTCGTTGTAACCCCCGAAGTCGTTCATCGACACCAGGTACGTCGTCACGCTCACCAGGTCATCGAGTCCGGCGCCGACCGCCGCCAGGATGTCCCGGATGTTGTCCAGCACCGCCCGGGTCTGCACCTTGATGTCCAGCGACACCGTGCCGAGTTCGTCGACCGAGGCACCCGCGATGGTGTTGTCCGGCAACCGGCTGGAAGTCCCCGACACGAAGGCGAACCCACCGCTCACCTTCACGTGCGGAAACCGCCCCCGCGGCACCGCCTTCCCCGCCACCACCGTCGCGTCGGCCATGTCAGCATCCTTGCCCACCACCCACCATCCGCCAAGTACCTGCCGCACCGGCGTCGCGTGGCCACTCACCCCTCCCTCCACTACGATCGAACGGGTGACCGACGAGGACTTCTCGCTGCAAGACATCCTGGAGTCCCGGGACGCCGGCACGTTCGTCGGGCGCACCGAGCCGCTGCAGCTGTTCGAGCAGAACCTGGCGCTGCGGCCCAACGATCCCCGCCGCCGCTTCGTCGTCAGCCTGTACGGCGACGCCGGCGTCGGCAAGACGTCGCTGGTCCAGCGCTGGCAGGCCGCCGCGACCAAGAGGAAATGTGCCACCGCGTACGTCGACGAGGCGTTCGACGTACTGTCCGGGATCGAGCAGCTCGCCCGCGGTCTGGCCGCCTCCGGGTCCGCCTGCCGCGGTTTCGACAGCAGGTTGAGGCAGTACCGCAAACTGCGTCTCAGCGTCGACTCCGATCCTGGCGCCCCGTCCGGGATCTCGTCGGTGCTGACCCGGGCGGCGGTCCGGCTCGGGATCCGTGCGGCCGGCGAGATCCCCATCGCCGGCGTGCTGGCCGGTGCGATCGACGAGAACGAGGTAGCGTCGCGGGTCGACCAGTACCGTGCCTACCTGGCCGGCAAGATCACTCGGCACGACGATCTCGAGCTGCTGCTGTCACCGGTCGAGGCGCTCAGTACGGCGTTCGTCACCGATCTCCGCAAGATCGGCCAGCGCCGGCAGATCGCGCTGTTCATCGACACCTTCGAGCGGACCGGCCCCGCCCTCAACGGCTGGTTGCTGGCCCTTCTGCGCGGCACCTGCGGCAAGTTGCCGGCCGACATCGTGGTGACGGTGTCCGGTCAGCATCCACTCGACCCGAACCAGTGGGCCGGCCTGCGGAACCTCCGCGTCGACATCGAGCTGCAGGTGTTCACGGAGGCGGAAGCGCGCGAGCTCCTCGCCACCCAGCAGATCGTCGATCCCGGCACCGTGGACGTGATCCTCCGGCTCTCCGGCTGTCTGCCGATTCTCGTCGCCCTGCTGGCGGAATCGGCGGCTCGCGGCACCGCCGGATCGACGGATCACGCCGAGACCGCCGTCGATCGCTTTCTCCGGGAGGTGCGGGACAAGGACCGGCAGGCGGCCATCCTGGCCGGCGCGATCCCCCGCCGGCTCGACCGCGACATCCTCGAGGTGGCCGCCGGAACGACCGTCGACCTCGATTCGCTCCGTCGTCTCCCCTTCGTCTCCGCCCACGCCGACGGCTACCGCTACCACGATGTCGTCCGTACGCCGATGCTCCGCTCGCTGCGGCGCGCCTCGCTCCCCGACTGGACCGAACGCCAGAAGGCCCTGGCCGACCACTACCGCGAGCGGCTGGCAGAGCTCGATCTCGGTCCCACGAAGCGCTGGCGGGACGCCCGCTGGCGCGAGCTGAAGCTCGAGTCCACGTACCACAAGCTGTGCGCGGGCGGCGTACCCGAGCTGCCGAACGCACTGGAAGGGCTGATCGACGCCTACGGCCGGACCAGCGACAGCACGGCCAAGTGGGCCCAGATGATCGCCCAGGCCGGCGATGACTCCGACACCGACGAGATCCGGTCCCGCGGCGAGCAGCTGACCATCCTGCTCCAGGGATCGACGAGCGACGAACTGCTCCTCCTCGACGGCCTCGCCCTGGATCCGCTGCTGAGCACCTACCACCGAGCGGGCGCCCTCACCGAACGCAGCCGGCTGCACGAGCGCCTGAAGGACTACGAGGCTGCCCGGCGGGACCTCGACCGGGCGGACGCCCTGCTGCCCGGCCGCAGCTGGATCGTCGGCCCGCGCGGACGGATCCACGCCGATCTCGGCGACTACGACAAGGCCTTCGAGGACCTCGGCGAGGCCATCCGGATCGCCCCCGACTACGCGGGTGCCTACTCCTCCCGGAGCTCGATCAGCCGGCGTCTTCGCAAGTACGACGCCGCCCTCGAGGACATCGATCGCGTGATCGAACTACGCCCGGGCGACGCCTACTACCTCACGGTCAGGAGCTCGATCTACCGGGACCTGCGACGCTTCGCCGAGGCGAAGACGGATCTGGATCATGCGCACGCCCTGGCACCGACAGACACCTGGGTCCTGCTGTCCCGGGCCCGGCTCTGGCGCGATCAGCGGATGGAGCGCGAGGCGCTGGCCGACCTCGACAAGGCCGTCGAACTCGACCCGCAGTACACCGCGGCACTCGACGATCGGGCCGATATCCTCCTGTCCCTGGGGCAGTACGCCGACGCACTGGCAGATCTCGACCGAGCGATCGCGGCGGATCCGGGCGATCGGTGGTCGTTCACGATCAGAGCCCGGGTCTACGAGCGCTCCGGCGAGTTGTCGCGAGGGGTGGCCGACTTCACCGCGAGGATCCGGACCGATCCGGACAACCCGGTCCTGCTGCGCGCGCGAGCCGACCTGCATCTGAGCGCGCGCCGGTACGACGATGCGCTGCGGGATCTCGACCGCGCCCTCGAGTTGAGCCCCGACGACCTGTCGGCGCTCACGACGCGGGCGCTGGTGTACGACCGGTCGGGCCGTCGCTCCCGGGGACTCGCCGACCTCGACCGGGTGCTCGAGCTCGATCCGACCCGTGGTCCGACGTTCGGGATCCGGGCCGGGATGAGAGCCGCCGCGGGCCAGTACGACGGCGCGGTCGCGGACGCCGAGCGCTCCCTCGAACTCGACCCGTTGTCGGCACTGGCGTTCGACCAGCGTGGGTCCATCCGGCTGGATCACGGTGATCTCGACGGGGCCTTGGACGACCTCGATCGAGCCATCGAGCTCGATCCCACTCTCGGTTCGGCGCTGGTCTCACGGGCCCAGATCGCAGAACTGGAAGGCCGGTACACGCAGGCGCTGGCGGACCTGGATCGTGCCGTCGACGTCGCCCGGCGGAGCGCCGGGGCGCTCTCGCGGCGCGCCAGAGTGCACGAGCGGCTCGGAAACCTCGACGCGGCCCGCGCCGACCACGACCGCGGGGTGATGATCCCCCGCAACCAAGGCTGGGCCTTGATCTACCGCGGCCAGTACTTCCTCCGCGTGGTCGGCGACCACTCGGCGGCCTTGCACGACTTCACCCAGGCGATCGACCGGCTCCCGCGGACGGCGACCGCCTGGATCGGGCGGGGCGAGACCTACCAGGCGATGGGTAAGACGGCCGCCGCACTGGCGGACTTCGAGCGTGGCGCCGAGCTCAATCCGAAGAACGGCTGGGGGCTGTACCGGCAGGCGCTGATCCGTCTCGACCAGGGCCGCGACGACGACGCGGCAGCGTTGCTCGAGTCGGCGCTGGAGTCACTGGACGATGAGGCGGACCAGCCGCGCCCGGATCTGCGCCGGCTGGTCCGCCAACCCACCTTCCTGACCGCGCTCGGAGCGCAGCGCGACGCGATCAACTACGTGGAAGGCGCACTGGCGGAGGATCTGCCGGATCTGCTGCGCCAGATCGGGGAGGAGCTGACCGAGTTGGGGGAGTTCATCGGCGCGGACAAGGTCGCGCCCGTCCTCGACGTACTGAGGTCAGGTCAGCTCGATGCAGACGTTGGTGGGCTCGGAGTAGAAGGCCAGTGAGTGCGTGCCGCCTTCGCGGCCTACGCCGGACAGCTTCATGCCGCCGAACGGCGTACGGAGGTCGCGGAGGAACCACGTGTTGATCCAGACGATGCCGACGTCGAGCGCCGGGCCGGCACGGTGCGCGCGGCCGACGTCGCGGGTCCAGACGGTGGCCGCCAGGCCGTAGTCGCTGTCGTTGGCCAGCGCGTAGGCCTCGTCCTCGGTGTCGAACGGGGCAATGTGGCAGATCGGGCCGAAGATCTCCTCGGTGGTGGCGCGGGCGTCCTGCGGCAGGCCGGTCACCACGGTCGGTTGCACGTAGCAACCACCGTCGCGGGCGTCGCCGAACGACGGTACGCCGCCACCGGTCAGCACCTCAGCACCTTCGGATCGGGCCAGGTCGTAGTACGAGAGAACCTTGTCGCGGTGCTGTTTCGAGATCAGCGGCATGTTCATGGTGGCCTCGTCGGCCGGCCAGCCGTAGGTCAGCTCGGATGCTCGTTGCGCCAGCCGAGAGCAGAACTCGGTGAAGACCGGGCGCTCGACGTACAGCCGCTCGGTGCACAGGCAGACCTGGCCGCCGTTGGTGAACACGGACCGCACCGATCCCTCGACCGCGGCGTCCAGGTCAGCGTCCGCGAAGACCAGGCCGGCGTTCTTGCCACCGAGCTCGAAGGACACCGACTTCACCCGGTCCGCGGCGACCTTGGCGATCGCCGTACCGGTCGCCGACTCGCCGGTGAAGGTGATCGCGTCCACACCGGGATGCCGGGTCAGGTACTCCCCCGCCGACGACGGGCCGAAACCGTGGACGAGGTTGAAGACCCCAGGCGGTACGCCGGCCTCTGCCATCACCTCGGCCAGCACGGTCGCCGAGGCCGGTGTCTCCTCGGACGGCTTCACCACCACAGCGTTGCCGCAGGCAAGCGCCGGCGCGACCTTCCAGGTGAGCAGGAGCAGCGGCAGGTTCCACGGTACGACGATCGCCACCACGCCAATGGGTTTGCGGACGGCGTAGTTCAGCGCCCGCCGGCCGTCCGGCAGCACGGTCGTGTACGACTCGGTAGCAGCCGTGGTCGCGAAGTCGGCGAACGCACGGAAGTTCGCCGCACCGCGCGGGATGTCGAGCGTGCGGGCCTGGCTGATCGACTTCCCGGTATCACCCACCTCGGCCGCGACGAGGTCCTCGAACCGCCGCTCCAGGCCGTCGGCGACACGGCGCAGTACCACCGCCCGTTCCTGCTCGCTGAGACGTCCCCATGGTCCCTTCAGCGCCGTACGCGCCGCCTGCACCGCCGCGTCCACAGCCGACTCGTCCGCCTCGCAGACGTCGAAGATCTGCTCACCCGTCACCGGGCTCACCTTCGCGAACGTCGAGCCGCTCCCCACGAACTCGCCGTCGACGAAGTTCCGCAGCAACCCCACCGACTTGGGCTGCCCGGTCAGCAGCTCCGGCGTCCACAGACTCATCGCCGTCTCCTCCTCCGTGCGATCCCGAGCAGTACGCCGGCAGCGGCCACGGCACCCAGCCCGAGCACCTGGTGCTGCCGATGGACGCGTTGACGGACTTCGGCGTACGGCGTGGTGGAGAACGAGACGAGCTCGTAGCGGGAGACATACGTGCCGGGGAGCAGGCGTTCCAGGGCGTGCTCGATGCGCTTGGTGAGGCGGAAGACGGGCGACGCGACCTTGTCCCGCATCTCGACGAAGTTGCCGAGCGCCATCTCCGCGATCGCCTCGGAGTTCTCCCGGCGCCGCGCCTCGAACAGCGGCAGCGCCCGGGCCCACGACCCGGCGGTGTCGTCGAGGCAGCGGTCCAGCTCGACCACGTCCTCGAAGGCACAGTTCGCGCCCTGGCCGTAGAACGGCACGATCGCGTGCGCCGCGTCGCCGATCAGCGCGGTCCGCCCGTGCGCCTGCCAGGGCAGCGTGTGCACGGTCCCGAGCACACCGACCGGGTTGTGCAGGTAGTCGCCCACCAGATCCGGTGCCAACGGCAACAGATCCGGGTACGACATCCTGAAGTGGTCCTCGATGTCCACCTCGGAGGTCAGCGCGTCGAACGATCCGGCCGGCCAGAACAGCGTGCAGGTGAAGGACCGATCCGGATTCGGCAGCGCGATCATCATCGACGTACCTCGCGGCCAGATATGCAGCGCACCAGGGTCAAGCGCGAACTCACCGTCGGCCGCCGGGATGGACAGCTCCTTGTACCCGTAGTCGAGGAAGTCGACGTCCTCGGCAACGATGCCCTCGGCAAGCAACTGCTCGCGCACCGCGGACCCGGCGCCGTCCGCTCCGAGCACCACGTCGGCCTCGGCCGAGACCTTCCCCGACGGCGTCGCGAACACCATCCGCCCGGCCTGCGACTCGAGCTCGACCAGCCGATGCTCGAACTCGACCGACACGCCCGGAGACTCCGCGGCTGCCGTCAGCAGCGCGTTGTTCAGTGCACCACGGCTGATCGAGTTGATCGCGCGGTCACCGCCGGCCGAGTACGCCTGGAAGTCCAGCGGTCCGGAGACCGGGTGGATCATCCGGCCCTTCATCGGCAACGCGTCGGCCATCACCTGGTCGACCAGCCCGATCCGCCGCAGCGCATCCAGCCCGCGCTCGGAGATCGCGAGGTTGATGGACCGGCCGCGCTCGGCCTGTCCGACACGCGGGTCCGGCCGCCGCTCGTACAGCCTCACCGACAACCCGCGCCGGGCCAGGAAACAGGCCAGGAGACTCCCGGTCAGCCCGGCCCCGACGATCGCGACCTTCATGCCGGCACCGCCTCAGCCAGAGCCGTCGCCGCCCGCCAGCAGTCGTGGTACGTCGAGTACAGCGGCACCGGCGCCAGGCGCAGTACGTCGGGCTCCCGTGAGTCCGCGATCACGCCGTACTCGAACCGCAACCGCTTCGCCAGCGCACCCGCGCCGTGCGCACCACCGATCCGCACCGACAACTGCGCCCCGCGCCGCTGTGGATCCGTCGGCGTGATGACCTGCAACGGCCGCTCGATCATGACCTCGCTCAATTGCCTCTCCAGGTACGACGTCAACCGCAGGCTGCGTTCGCGCAACACACCGATACCGATCTTGTCGAAGATCTCCAGCGACGTACGCACCGGGCTCATCGAGAAGATCGGCGGATTCGACACCTGCCACGCATCCGCGGACGCGGGTGGTCGTGACTCCGGCGTCATCTCGAAGCGGGTCGACGCCTCGGTGCTCCACCAGCCCTCGAACCGCGGACGGTCGCCGCCCAGGTGGCGCTCGTGCACGAAGGCACCGGCGAGCGCACCCGGCCCGGAGTTGAGGTACTTGTACGAACACCAGGCGGCGAAGTCCACGCCCCACTCGTGCAGCGCCAGCGGGACGTTCCCCGCCGCGTGCGCAAGGTCCCAGCCGACGATCGCACCGGCCGCGTGCCCGGCCTTGGTGATCGTCGGGATGTCCATCAGCTCGCCGGTCAGGTAATTCACCCCGCCCAGCAGCACCAGGGCCACATCGCCGCCCAGCTGCTCGACGACGTCCGCCGTACGCAGGCACTCCTCGCCCGGGCGTGGCCGCAGGCGGATGATCGCGTCGTCGGCGTCGTACCCGTGGAAGCGGGCCTGGGAGCGTACGGCGTAGCTGTCGGAGGGGAAGGCGGAGTCCTCGATCACGATCCGGTGCCGCGAGCGGGTCGGGCGGTAGAACGAAACCATCAGCAGGTGCAGGTTGACCGTGAGTGAGTTCATCACCACGGTCTCGTTCGGCAGCGCACCCACCAGCCGTGACGCCGGTCCGGTCAGGAGCTCGTGGTACGGCAGCCACGGCCGGCCGGCGTCGAGGTGTCCCTCCACACCCAGCGACGCCCACGCGTCGAGGTCCTCGAGCAGCTCGGCCCGGGTCGCGCGCGGCCGCAGCCCGAGCGAGTTCCCGGCGAAGTACGCCACGTCCGGGTACTCGCCACCCTGCGCCGGCGGTACGTCGAACAGATCGCGGTGCCCGGGGTCCGCGGCATCGAGTTCCAGCGCCTCAGCCTCCGCGCTCACGCCTCGGCGACCTGATCCGTCGCGGGCTCCGCCAAGTCGTCCACCTCGGCGGGCTTGTCGGCCGGCGGGTCGATCAGCTGGCCCTTGCCGAGCACGGTGATGCCGCCCGTGGAGACGGTGAAGCCGCGTTCGCGGTCATGATCCGGGTCGACACCGATCTCGACGCCGTCCGGGACGACCACGTTCTTGTCCAGGATCACGTTGACCAGCCGGGCCCCGGCGCCGATCTTGCAGTTGTCCATGATCACCGCGCGCTCGATGTAGGCGCCGGCACTGACGATCACGTTGGCGCCGAGCACCGAGGTCTCCACGGTCGCGCCGGTCACGATCGAGCCCTGGCAGACGATCGACTCGCCGACGGTCGCGTCGTCGGTGAACTTCGCGCCCGGCAGTTGCGGGTGCGAGGTGAAGATCGGCCAGTCGGAGTTGTAGAGGTTGAACACCGGCTGGATCGAGACCAGGTCCATGTGGGCCTCGTGGTAGGAGTCCAGCGAGCCGACGTCACGCCAGTACGAGCGGTCCCGGTCGAGCGCGCCGGGTACGTCGTTGTCGCGGAAGTCGTAGACTCCGGCCTTGCCCTCGGCAACCATCATCGGGACGATGTCGCCGCCCATGTCGTGCCGGGAGGCCGGGTTCGCGGCGTCCTTGCGGAGCGCCTCGACCAGGACGTCGGCGCTGAACACGTAGTTGCCCATCGAGGCGAACGTCTCGTCCGGCGAGTCGGGCAGTCCCGGCGGGTCGGCCGGCTTCTCCAGGAACTCCTCGATGCTCTGTCCGTCCGCACCGGTCTTGATCACGCCGAACTCGCTCGCCCCGGCCCGCGGCACCCGGATCCCGGCCACGGTGACGCCGTTCCCACGCTCCAGATGCGCGGCGACCATCTGGGCCGCATCCATCCGGTACACGTGATCGGCGCCGAACACCACGATGACCTCGGGCTTGAAGTCGTCGATCAGGTTCATCGACTGGTAGATCGCGTCCGCGCTGCCCTGGTACCACTGCGGGCCGAGCCGCTGCTGGGCAGGTACGCAGCTGACGAAGTTCCCCAACAGGGTGGACATCCGCCAGGTGACCGTCACGTGCCGGTCCAGCGAGTGCGACTTGTACTGCGTCAGCACGAACAGGTTCCGGATTCCGGCGTTGACCAGGTTGGACAGCACGAAGTCGATCAGGCGATAACTGCCCCCGAACGGCACGGCCGGTTTGGCCCGGTCCGCCGTCAGCGGCATCAACCGCTTGCCCTCGCCACCGGCCAGCACGATTCCGAGAACTCTGGGCGCCTTTGCCATGTCCGCACCTTAGCTCTGGGAGGCGGCGTGCATAAGCGCTTGCGAGTGTCGCGACACTGGGGGGATGCCAACGCTCATCGAACCTACGGTCGCCGTTCACCGCTCGTTCCTCGCTGCCTGGGACGAGTTCGGGCCGGACGACGAGCGGTGGATGGGTGCACGGGCGATCAGCGGCGACGAGGAGGAGTGGAGCCGCGAGCAGGCCGCGGATCCGGACGAGTTCGCCCGGATGGTCGAGCTGATCCGGATCGAGGCGGATCCGGCCACCGAACTGCGGCCGGACCTGGTCCACCAGAGCGTGCTCTGGTTCGTCGACGGCCAGGAGTGGCTCGGCCGGCTGTCGATCCGTCACGACCTGACCCCGGTCCTGATCGAGCTCGGCGGCCACATCACCTACGGCGTACGGCCGTCGGCGCGGCGCCACGGTCACGCGACCCGGATGCTGACCCAGTCCCTGCCGATCGCCGCCGGTCTCGGCATCGACCCGGTGCTGGTCACCTGCGACCTCGACAACGTCGGCTCACGCAAGGTGATCCAGGCGGCCGGGGGCGAATTGGAAGACGAACGACACGGAAAGCTGCGGTTCTGGGTACCGACACACGTCGCGTGATGACCTAGCCTCGGACGCATGAAGGTCGCCATCCTGACGCGTGAGTATCCTCCGGATGTGTACGGCGGGGCGGGGGTGCACGTGGACTTCCTGGTCCGCGAGCTGCGCCGGCTCCTCGACGTGGACGTGCACTGCATGGGCGAGCCACGTCTCGGCGCGACCGCGCACTCCGAGGACGACGCACGCATCCCGCAGGCGAACGCGGCGCTGCGCATCCTGTCCACCGACCTGACCATGACGGCCGCGGTCGGCGACTCCCAGCTCGTCCACTCCCACACCTGGTACGCGAACATGGCCGGCCACTGGGCCAAGCTCCTGTACGGCGTACCGCATGTCGTGACCGCTCACTCGCTGGAGCCGCGCCGCCCGTGGAAGGCCGAGCAGCTCGGTGGCGGCTACCGCCTGTCCAGCTGGGCCGAGCGGACGGCGTACGAGGCGGCCGACGCCGTGGTCGCGGTGAGCAACGGCATGCGGGACGACGTACTGGACTGCTACCCGGCGATCGACCCGGCCAAGGTGCATGTGATCTCGAACGGGATCGACGCCGACTTCTACCGGCCGGATCCGGCGACCAACGTGCTGGAGCGGCTCGGGGTCGACCTGAGCCGGCCGTACGTGACGTTCGTCGGCCGGATCACCCGGCAGAAGGGCGTCCCGCACCTGCTCCGCGCCGGGCTGCGGCTGGACCCGTCGGTGCAGCTGGTGCTGCTCGCCGGCGCGGCCGACACGGTCGAGCTGAAGGTCGAGACCGATGCCCTGATCGACGACCTCAAGGCGGCCCGGGACGGCGTGTTCGTGGTGTCCGAGATGCTCCCGCGCGACGAGGTCCGGCAGGTGCTGACGCACGCGCTCGCGTTCTGCTGCCCGTCGGTCTACGAGCCGCTCGGCATCGTCAACCTGGAGGCGATGGCGTGTGAGACCGCCGTCGTGGCCAGCGCGGTCGGCGGCATCCCCGAGGTGGTCGACGACGGCGTCACCGGCACTTTGGTCCGCTACGACGAGAACGACATCGACGCGTTCGAGCGCGACCTGGCCGCGGGGATCAACGACCTGGTCGACAACCCGGCCAAGGCGGCCACGATGGGCAAGGCCGGCCGCGAGCGGGCCGTCTCCGAGTTCGGCTGGGACGCCGTGGCGGACCGGACTGTGCAGCTGTACACCAGCCTGCTCGGGTAGGCGAAAGTCCACCTCCAGCCGGGGGCCGAGCACCCTCGTCGCACGCTCGGCCCAGCGGTTGGCTGGAGGCATGACTCCACGGATCACCAAGACCGTTGCCGCCACTCTCGCCACGGCCGCGCTGCTCGCGGCCCCGATCTCGGCGTACGCCGCTGTCACCCAGCCGACGCTCTCGGAAGCCGCCGTCACCAGCGTCCATGCCCCGCGTGGTGCGCTCGTGTCAGCCGTCCCGATCGCCCGGCTGACCGCAGCCCAACTGGACGGAGCCGCGGCCGGGACGGGCTTCGTCGGTACACCGGTGGCCAAGCACGACGTCACGGCGTACCGGTTGATCTATCGGACCGTCGACCCCAACGGCCGGCCCACTACCGCGAGCGGTCTCGTCGTCCTGCCAGACGGCCGCCACGGCGCGCTGACCGTCGCGGAGTACCTGCACGGCACGACCGCGACGAAGGCCTACGCGGCGTCCGTGTCCGAAGAGTCGACCGACCGGCTCGTCACCGCGCTCTTCGCCGGCCAGGGCCTGGTCGGGGTCGCGCCCGACTACCTCGGTCTCGGGCTCGGACCGGGCGAGCATCCGTACATCGACACCAAGACCGAGACGAGCGCGTCCGCGGATCTGCTGCTCGCGGCTCGCACGTTCGCGCTCAGGCATGGAGTCCTCCTCAAGCGCGACGTGCTCGTCACCGGCTTCTCCCAGGGCGGCCGGGCCTCCGTCGCCCTGGGACGGGCGCTCAGCCGGGGTGAGGTCTCGACGTTCCGCCTCGGCGCTCTGCAGGCCGTGGCCGGGCCGTACGACCTGCAAGGGACCGAGCTGCCGGCCGCCTTCAACGGTGGGCTGGCGCCCGCGACCGCCGCGTTCTACCTGGCCTACTTCACCACTGCGTGGAACCGGACCGTCGGCCTGTACGACGACCCGCGGGAGGCGTTCCAGGAGCCGTACGCGAGCACGGTCGAGGGCCTGTTCGACGGGACGCACCCGGACGAGGAGATCGTTGCCGGACTCCCCGATTCCCCGGAGAAGCTGTTCACGCCGGCGTTCATCGAGCGGCTGACGCACCCGACCGGTCGCTACCTGCGCGCGCTGCAGGCAGCCGACCAGATCTGCCACGACTGGACCCCGCGCGTACCCGTCCACTTCTACAACGGCACGAAGGACACCGACGTGGTGGCCGCCAACGCGGATGCCTGTGCCACCTCGCTGCGGGCTCGCGGCGCGAACGTCACCGTCCACTCGATGGGCGCGGTCGACCACGTGGGTACGGCGCTGGCGGCGTACCCACAGATCGTCGGCGCCTTCAGTCGCTGGGCCTAGGTGTCTGATCCCGCTGCTCGGTGGTCTCATCGGTCTGGTCGCTGGATGCGACGAGGCTGCCGAGCAGGGCGAGTGACTCGATGCTCCGGCTTCCGGGTACGGCGTGGAAGACGACCAGCGTCATACCGTCGGTGCCACCGATGGTGAGCTTGTCGGACTTCAGCTCCAGGTCTCCGACGTCCGGATGAGTCAGGAGACTCAGCCGGCCGCGGCGCGGGCGGACGTCGTGCCGCGCCCACAGCTGGCGGAACCGCTCGCTACGCACCGACAGTTCGCCGACGAGCTCGACCAGCCGGGGATCGTCGACCGCCGACCCGAGCTCGGACCGGAGTACGGCGACGCCCTCCTCGGTGAGCTCGTCCCAATCTCGCCGCAGTGCCTGCTCCGCGGGGTCGAGCAGGACTGCGGTGAGCAGGTTGACCCCGACCGCGTAGTTCGGCGTCAGCGCCGCGCCCAGAGCATTGACCGCGAGCACGTCTGTGTACTTGTTCTGCACGTACGCCGGGTTGTTCGGCCACCCGTCGATCAGTTCGCGGATGCTCTCCGGCACAGGCTCGGTCCTGGGTCGTTGCCGCTTCGGGACAGCACGCGGCTGCTCCTGGACGAGCCCGACCAGGTACGCCGTGGCGTCGGCGTCCAATCGCAGTACGTCGGCCAAGGCCTCGAGCACCTGGACCGACGGGTGCCGGTCGCGACCCTGCTCCAGCCGCAGGTAGTAGTCCGAGCTGATGCCGGCCAGCATCGCGACCTCCTCGCGCCGCAACCCCGGCACCCGCCGTACGCCGACCCGTCGGAGCCCGACGTCCTCCGGCCGGACCTGTTCGCGCCGGGCTCGGAGATACTCACCCAGCGCGTTCGAGCTGTCCATGTCGTCCACGGTAGTCGGACCCGACGCGCGGTGACTGGGTCCTGTCACTCCCAGGAACAGCGGGACACTCCCTCCTTGGCCGACCCCGAGGAACAGTGGAAGACATGACGAACTCAACCATCACCCTCGCCGACGACCTCACCATCACCCGGATGGGGTACGGCGCCATGCAGCTCGCCGGTCCCGGGGTCTTCGGGCCGCCGAAGGACCGCGACCAGGCGATCGCCGTACTGCGGGAAGCCGTCGACCTGGGCGTCACGCACATCGACACCAGCGACTTCTACGGCCCGGTCGTGGTCAACGAGATCATCAAGGAAGCCCTGCACCCGTACCCGGCCGGCCTGCACCTCGTCACCAAGGTGGGCGCCCGCCGCGGCGACGACGGCAGCTGGATCCCCGCTCGCGAGCCGGACGACCTGAAGGCCGCGGTCCACGAGAACCTCGAGCACCTCGGCCTGGACGTCCTCGACGTGGTCAACCTCCGCACCCCCGCGCACGACGGCGGCAGCGAGGAGTCGATCGCCGCCGAGTTCACCGCCCTCGCCGAACTGCAGCAGGAGGGCCTGATCCGGCACCTCGGGCTGAGCGGCGTCACGGTCACGCAGATCCGCGAGGCGCAGACCATCGCCCCGGTCGTCACCGTGCAGAACCTCTACAACCTGGTCCGGCGCGATGACGACGACGTGGTCGACTTCTGCGCCGACGAGAACATCGCGTTCGCGTCGTTCTTCCCGCTCGGCGGCTTCAGCCCGCTGCAGTCCGAGACCCTCGCAAAGGTCGCCACCCGCCTGAACGCCTCACCTCAGCAGGTCGCCCTGGCCTGGCTCCTGCAGCGCTCCACCACCAGCATCGTCATCCCCGGCACGTCCTCACTCACCCACCTCCGCGAAAACATCGCCGCCCGAGACCTCGTCCTCCCCACCGACGCAATCACCGACCTCAACGCAATCGGGAGGCCCTAGTGTCGCGTGTTTGAAGTTGGTTTACGGCTGATCTTGGTGAGGATGGTGTCGGCGGTCTTGGTCCAGGTGAAGGGTTTGGCGCGGTTGTTGT
>NZ_JBITJE010000015.1:0-156105 GCF_044459685.1 Kribbella sp. NPDC050241 | reverse complement strand
ACCCTCACGCAACACCAACGCAGCAGCAGGACGATTGGCCATGCCTCATCATCCCAACCACCAACCGTAAATCAACTAACGACGCGCGGCACTAGAGGCATGACAACGACACCGATTCTCATCCTGGGTGGTAAAGGCAAGACCGGCCGCCGCGTCGTCGAGCAGCTCGAGACACGCGGCGTCCCGTACCGGCTGGCGTCCCGGTCGAGCGAGCAGCGCTTCGACTGGTACGACGACAGCACTTGGCCGGAAACGATCGCCGGCGCCGACACGGCGTACCTGGCGCCGCCGGTCGGGCCGACCGGACTCGCGCAGGCCGGCCGGTTCATCAAGGAGGCTGCGGCCCAAGGCCTCCGCCGCGTGGTCCTCCTGTCAGGCCGCGGCGTCGGCAGCCCTGGCCGGGACTTCGCCGTGTACGACGGTCAGCTCGACCTGGAGCACGCGGTGCAGGCGAGCGGCGCGGACTGGACCATCGTCCAGCCGGCCTGGTTCGCGCAGGGCTTCAGCGAGGACTTCCTCCGATCCCACGTCCAGGCCAGCGAGATCCGCGTTTCCGCGGGCACTGGTGGCGAGGCCTGGATCGACACCAACGACGTCGGCGACGTGATGGCCGCCGCGTTGCTCGACGAGTCGTACACCGGCCAGGTGATCGCGGTGTCAGGTCCGCGCCCGCTCACCATGACCGAGGTCGCCGCCGAGCTCTCGGCCGCCACCGGCCGCCCGATCGAGTACGTCGACGTCGAGCCGGACGTCCACGTCGAAGAGCTCCGCGAGGACGGTCTGCCCCAGGAGGATGCCGAGGCCGTCCGCGACCTGTTCGCGGTGATCCGCAACCACCGCTCGGAGTACGTGTCCGACGGAGTCCAGCGGGTTCTCGGCCGGCCGCCGCGTGACTTCGCCGACTGGGCCCGCGAGACCGCGGCGACCGGCGTCTGGGCGGAGTGAACCGCCAGCACTCACCAACCGATGCTTCGCGGGTGGTCGCACGCTCAGGCGACCACCCGCGAAGTCACTTGATGAGTGCTGGCGGTCCGGGTCAGTGCTGCATCGCGGTCCACTCGTCGTGGGTGAGTTCCTGGATCTCCCCCGTGCCGGCCTTGGGTTGGACCGTGGTGCCTCCACCGACGGCCCCACCGCCGAAGATCAGGCTGGCCCAGTTGTTCTGGGCGGTCAGCGACGTGGTGGCGTTGTCGTCGTTGATGTCGGCTGCGGTGGTGTCCGCGGTGTCACCGTCGCAGTTCCAGTCGATCGGGCCGCTGGCGGCGCCGGACGTCGTACGGTTCGAACCGTTCGGGCACTTCCACATCGTCTTGAACGCCGCTGCGGAGCTACCGAGGCCGGCGGACTCCTTCAGGCTGGCCTCGTTCAGCGCCGGCGGGGCGACGTTCGAGTAGCCCCAGTAGAGGCTTCCGTCGGACTTCAGTACGCCGCCGAGCTGGAAGAAGTAGTTCATCACGCTCAGGTAGTTCGGCTTGTAGTTCACGTTGTTCGTGCCGCCGTGCTTCAGGCCGATGTTGTGGCCGAACTCGTGCACGAACGTGCCGACGTTGTAGTTGTCGGTCGCGTTCCAGCTGCACTTCGGGCCGACCGTGACGATGAACGTGTCGTTCGGGATGTTGAAGGCCTGGCCGCTGCTGCAGCCGCCGTCGTAGCTGTCGCCCCAGATCATGTAGTAGAAGACGGCCTTGCGCACCGAGGCGAAGTTCGCTGCCTTGATCGCGTTGGTCTGGGTGGCCGACGGTTTGAGATCGGCGTCGTACGGGACCTGGTTGCCGCCGCCGAGGTCGTACTTCGTTCCGCGGGCGGAGCCGGCGTCGAGGTGGACCCGGATGCCGGTGCTGCCGTCCGGGTTGCTGACCGGCGCGGTCGCGTAGACTTGGACGATCCGGTCGAGCGCGGCCGCGCTGGCGAGCCGGCCGTCCATGTAGTCCATCTCGACGAACAGGTCCTTCTTGTCCGGCGTCGCGCCCATCCCGGGCAGGTCGACGTCGACCACGCCGTCACCGTTGGCGTCGTATCCTCCTGTCTCCCAGGCGTCGGGGAGGGCGTCGCGATCAGTGTCGGTCGCGGCCTGGACGGCCGGGGCGCGGGATCCGTCGGGCGAGGGAGGTACGGCGGCCGCCGCGCTCGTGGCGACGAGCGCGGCGACGGCCAGGGAACTGAACATGGTCAGAAGCGCAGGGCGGGGCCTCATCAGATCTCCTTGTGGGCGGTGGGTGATCTGCCCGCTACCGTAGGTGAATCATGGCCCCGCGAGCGGCTCAGGAGAGCCAGTGACCCAATTGGGTCAGCCGGCCGAGCGAAGCATCGACCGGATGCCGACGGTCAGCCCGAGGGCGGCGGTGACGATCGCGGCGACCCAGCCCCAGAGCACCGCGGTGGTCAGTACGTCGCCGGAGAACAGTGCCCGTTCCGCGTCGACGACGTACGAGAGCGGGTCGAACTTCGCCGCGACCTTCATCCACCCTGGACCGGTCTCCAGCGGCAGCAACATCCCGGACAGGATCATCACCGGGAACAGGAACGTCTGCTGCACCACCCAGAACATCCAGTCCTGCTTGCGGACCGCGATCGCCAGCGCGTAGCTGAACGCGCCCAGCCCGATCCCGAACACCGCCAGCAGCGCCATCCCGACCACCGCGCCACCGAGGTGCAGGTCGAACGCGAACGGCGTCATCACCGCGATCACGATGACCGCCTGGCCGAACAGCGGCACCATCTCCTTCAGCGCCCGGCCGATCAGCAGCGACGACCGCGACAGCGGCGTGACCAGCATCCGTTCGTGCGCGCCGGTCTGGAACTCGAACAACAGGTTCGCGCCGGTGGTCGACGTACCGAACAGCGTCGTCATCACCAGGATCGACGGCACGAACCACTGCCAGACGCCGTCGCCGAACGCACCGCCCATCGACCCGGACAGCAGCGGCCCGAACAGGACCAGGAACACCAGCGGCTGGATCATCCCGAACAACAAGGAGAACGGATCCCGCAGCACCGGCTTGAGTTCGCGCGTCATCACGATCCGGATATCGCGCACCAGGCTGCGCGCCGGCTGGTCCTGAGTCGCGGCAAGGTCGACGGTGGACAGGGTGAGGGTGGTCATCAGGCGGCCTTTCCGTTGGTCGCAACATCCGTCTCGCGCAGGCTGCGGCCGGTGAGGTTGAGGAACACGTCGTCGAGGGTCGGGCGATGCACCTGCGCCGCCGCGATCGGTACGCCGTACTGCTGGGCTGCTGTGATCAATTCGGGCAGTGCGGCCGGTCCGTCCGCGACCCGCACACTGAGCTCGTCGCCGACGGCAACCACTTCGCGTGCGCCGGGCACCTTCTCCGCCAGCTCGGCCAGCCTCGAAAGGTTGCCTGGAGCAACGGTGATGGCGAGCCGGTCGCCGGCCAGCTCGGCCTTGAGTGCATTGGCGGTGTCGTCCGCGATCACCTCGCCGTGGTCGACCACGACGACCCGCTCGGCCATCGAGTCGGCCTCGTCCAGGTAGTGCGTGGTCAGGACGATCGTCATCGAGTACTGCTCGCGCATCCGCAGGATGTGGTCCCACAGGTTCGCGCGGTTCTGTGGGTCGAGACCGGTCGACGGCTCGTCCAGGAACAGCAGTTTCGGCGCATGAACGAGTCCCATCGCGACATCGAGCCGGCGACGCTGACCCCCGGACAGCTCGGACACCTTGCGGCCGGCGAGTTCGGTCAGCTCGAGCGCTTCCAGCAGTTCCCCGGTACGACGCCTGGCATCACGCCGGTCGAGTCCGTAGATGACGCCTTGGCCGACCAGTTCGTCGCCGGCCCGTTGGTTGTGGCCCGCGCCGTTGCCCTGGCCGACGTACCCGATCCGGCGGCGTACCTGGCCGGGCTGCGCGGTCACGTCGTACCCGGCGACCGTCGCCGTCCCCGACGTCGGGGTGATCAGGGTGGTGAGCATCCGCAGCGTGGTGGTCTTGCCGGCGCCGTTCGGGCCGAGGACGGCGACCAGTTCGCCGGGCTCGACGTCCAGGCTGATGCCGCGGACCGCGTGCACTGTCTCGGTACGGCTCACCACGAAGTCGCGGGTGAGCTGTCGGGTGCTGATCACGATGTCTCCTTCGGTCTTGGCTTGATGCCTCAGACATTTCCAGCAGTAGCGGACAGGTTGTGGCCGCTTCTTCTGGCAATCTGGAGTCATGTCCGAAACCTCGGCCCGACTCCTCTCGCTGCTGTCCCTGCTGCAGGCCCGCCGCGACTGGCCGGGCGCGCTGCTGGCCGAACGACTCGAGGTCAGCCCGCGTACGGTCCGCCGCGACGTCGACCGGTTGCGCGACCTCGGCTACCCCGTGCGCGCGTCCAAGGGACCGGATGGCGGCTACCGCCTCGATGCGGGGGCGGACCTGCCGCCGCTGCTGTTCGACGACGATCAGGCGATCGCGGTCGCGGTCGCTCTGCAGACCGCGACCACCACGGTCACCGGGATCGAGGAGGGGGCGTTGCGCGCGCTCGCCACGGTCCGCCAAGTGATGCCTGCCCGGTTGCGCCAACGCGTCGATGCACTCCAGGTCACGACGGTCGACAAGTACGCCGACAGACGTCGTACGGCGGTCGACTCGGACCAGCTGATCGCGGTCGGCATGGCGGTCCGGGCGCACGAGGTACTGCGCTTCGACTACGCCTCACCGGGTGCGTCGGACGAGTTCGTACCGCCCCGGAAGGTCGAGCCGCATCATCTCGTGACGTGGGGTGGGCGGTGGTACCTGGTCGGCTGGGACCTCGACCGGAAGGACTGGCGGACGTTCCGGGTGGATCGGATGACGCCGAAGACGCCGACCGGTCCGCGGTTCACGCCGCGTGACCTGCCCGCGCCGGACGTCGCGACGTACATCTCCAGCAAGTTCAAGGGCCGGGGTCAGTTGCCGTGCACAGGCGAGGCGATCCTGCAGGCGAAGGCGTCCGACATCGTCCAGTGGGCCGGCGGTGGGGCGATCGTCGAGGAGGTCACGGCGTCGAGTTGCCGGCTGACCCTGAGCAGTTGGTCGTGGACCGGACTGGCCGCAACCTTCGGCATGTTCGAGTGCGACCTCGAGTTCGTCGGCCCGGCCGAGCTGATCGACGCCGCGCACCACCTCGCCGCCCGCTACACCGCGGCCGCCTCATGACTGCCGAGCTGATCGTCGCGGACGCGGCCGACTGGCATGCCTGGCTCGCCGAGCACCATGGTGAGCCCGACGGCGTCTGGCTGGTGCTGGCGAAGAAGAACGTGACCACGCCGACGAGCCTCACCTACGACCAGGCACTCGAGGAGGCGCTGTGCCACGGCTGGATCGACGGTCAGCGCAAAGGTCGCGACCAGCACACGTTCATCCAGCGCTACACGCCGCGGCGGTCGCGCAGCCTGTGGTCGCAGCGGAACGTCGGCCTTGTCGCCCGGATGGAACGCGAAGGCCGGATGCTTCCGGCCGGCCGCGCCGAGGTCGAGCGAGCCCAGGCGGACGGGCGCTGGGACAAGGCGTACGGCGGCTCGAGTGCGCTGGAGATCCCCACGGATCTGGTCGAGGCACTGGCCGCGGAGCCCCGGGCCCAAGCGATGTTCGAGATCCTCACCAGTGCGAACCGCTTCGCGGTCGTCCACCGGGTCAACGAGGCGAAGCGGGCCGACACCAGGACGAAGCGGATCGCGCTGTACGTCGAGCAGTTGGCGCGAGGCGAGACGATCTATCCCCAGAAGCGGACGCTTTAGAGCATGTCGAGGGTCGCGTCCTGGCCGGTGGTGAGGGGGAAGTAGGCCAGGAACGTCACGCCGTCCTCGAGGGCGTCGAAGTGGGAGATGCGCTCGCTCGCCGGCTCGTAGAACACATCACCGGGCCTGAGTACGCGCTCCTCGTCGTCCGCCACCTGGTACCTGACCGAGCCGGTCTCGATGCTGCCGAACACCGGTCCGTTGTGGACATGCGCGCCCGCCAGGCCGTTCGGCTCGATGGTGATCCGGCGGACCTCGACCCGCCGTACAGCGAGATCCTCGGGCAACTCCTGGTTGAGAACGACGGCTCGGCTCACGGCCGCCGGCTCCGGCTCCCCGGGCAGCGTCCCGACTATCTCGCCGAACTCGGCGCACTCGCCCTCGTGCGGGAGGTGCTCGATCGCCAGATGGGTCATCGAGGACGTCGTCCCGGCGCCGTGCCAATGCCACTCGCCGGGCTTGATCCGGACCCGATCGCCGGTCCGGATCGCCTCCACCGGGCCGCCCTTGCGCTGGACAAGGCCGATGCCTGCGGTCACGACCAGCACCTGCTCGCCGTCGTGGCGATGCCAGCGGGTGCGCGCGCCCGGGGCGAACGTGACGCTGTCGATCTGCGTCGACGGCGCCGGGCCGGGTCGTACGACGCTCTCGATCCAGGCCGGGCCGGTGATCCAGGCGTCGGAGGCGACGGTGCGGGGGAACGGTGGGCGATCGCTGTCCATGGCGGGATCGTACATACCAATAGGTACAGAGCGCACGCGCTTTGTCAGCCGCCTGCCGGGAGCCCCGTCAGTACAGGACGGGGTTCAGGGGTGAGGAGATCGGCTCGCCGGGCTCGTTGCCGGGCATCCAGGTGGCGAGGTCGGCCTCCTGGAAACTGTTGACCGGCGGGGCGATCTCCATGGCGGCGTCGACGTAGATGATCGTCATCACCCGCCGCGGTACGTCGGTGGTGTTCGGCGGCGCGTGATGGAAGGTCCAGCCGAGGTGGTAGCTGACCTCGCCGAGCTCGTACGGCTCGGATACCTCAGCGAAGTTCTGCTCGGCCAGGGCTTGCTGCAGGACTTGTTCGGACTCGTCGCTGATCGGCAGGTCCCGGCCGTGCTCGAAGACGTGGCTGCCCGCGGCGAACGACAGCGGGCCCATCTCCATCGGCGTCTCCTGCAGTGGCACCCACACCGTCACGCACCGGTCGGTCGCGAACGGCCAGTAGTACTGATCCGCATGCCAGGGCGTGACGCCACCGCCGGACTCCTTGTAGAGCGCCTGGTCGTGGTACAGCCGGACCGACTGCACGCCCAGCAGTTGCGCCGCGATCCGGGCCAGCCGCGGTGACGAGACGAAGTCCAGCACCTGTTCGCTGTCCTGCCACAGGTTCATCACCTGCAGGAACGCCTTCCCGTAGGTGTCGCGCTCGTCCAGCGGGAGGTCCTGGGTGTTCAGTTCGATCACCTTGCCGGTGATCTCCGGCTCGTACGCCGCGATGGTCTCGGGGCTGAGCACGTTCTTCAGCTTGACGAAGCCGTGCTCGGCGAAGTGCGCGATGTCGGACCGGCTGAGGGTGTAGTCGGTCACGAGCTCCGGGCGGGTCAGAGTCATGCCACCCAAGGGTTCCGGGGCGAGTAATCGTTGTAAAGATCAGTGATCAAATCTTTGCCCTGTCGTGCACGTGCTGGCGCTGATCGGCGAACCGGTCCAGCGCCGCCAGGATCAGCTCCCGCATGCCCACTCCGCCGGCGCCGTGGCCCGCCTGTTCGAGCAGGTGAAGCTCCGCGTCCGGCCAGGCCTGCGCCATCCGCCAGGCGATGTCAGGCGGGCTGCTGATGTCGAGCCGCCCGTGGATCAGGACCCCGGGAATGCCGGCCAGCTTTCCGGCCTCGCGAACCAGCACGTCCTCCTCCAGCCAGGCAGCGTGCCCCCAGTAGTGGGTGACGAGCCGGGCCAACCGCAGCCGGATGACGGGGTCGTCGTACCGTGGGTCCGGCTTGTAGTTCGGGTGCGTCGCGATGTGGGTGTCCTCCCAGTCGCACCAGGCCCGGGCGGCCCGCTCCCGGACGGCGGGATCCGGGTCGTGCAGCAGTCGGCTGTAGGCGAGGGCCAGGTTTCCGTCCCGCTGGTCCGCGGGTACGACGTCGCGGAACCTCTCCCATTCCTCGGGGAAGACGCGGCCCATGTCCCGGGTGACCCAGTCGACCTCACGCCGGGTCGTGTTCGTGACGCTGAACAGCACGATCTCGGACACCGACTCCGGGTGCTGTTCGGCGTACGCGAGACCGAGGGTCGCGCCCCAGGACGCGCCGAGCAGCAGCCACTTCTCGATGCCGAGCTGTTGGCGGAGCTGCTCGAGGTCTGCGATCAGGTGGGCGGTCGTATTGGTGCTGAGGTCCACGTCAGGCTCGGCGGCGTCCGGCGTACTGCGGCCGCAGTTCCGCTGGTCCATCAGGACAACCTTGTACTTCGCCGGGTCGAAGTACCGCCGCCACCAGGCGCCGGCACCGGACCCCGGGCCACCGTGGATCACCACTGCGGGCTTCCCGTCCGGGTTGCCGCAGACCTCCCAGTAGATGCGGTGCCCGTCGCCGACGTCGAGCATCCCTTGGTCGTACGGCTCCGTCTCGGGGTACATACACGCTCCTCCAGCCAGATATAACAGTGCTGTTGTATCAAACATAACAGCACTGTCAGATTTCGGGAGAGGCAGGTGGGACGCGCCACAGTCACTCGTAGGCGTGAGGCGGTTCACTCCTCGGGTGGAGGTGTGGTGGGCCGGGGTGGGTGGACAGTGATGGTGTGACCACGTCGGTGGCGGTTCGGACGGTCGGGCCCAGAGTTCGGGATGTCATTGCGGTGGGACGGCCGGCCTTCTGGGCAGTGTCGGTGGTTCCGTACTACGTGGGCATCCTGCTCGCGACGCACCGCCTGGTGCCGCCACTCGAGGAGTGGCCTCGGCTGATTGTCGGTGCGGTGGTGATGGGGCCGCTGGTGTGGCTGGCGGTGCTGGCTGTGAACGACGCGTACGACCTGCCCAGCGATCGCCTCAACCCGCGCAAGGCGAAGTCCCCGCTCCTCGACGGACGGATCACGCTGCGGGCGGCCAAGCGTCTCGCGTTCGCCGCCGCGGTCGTGGCCGTCGGGGTCAGCCTGCATGTCGGCATCGTGTTCGCGCTCGGGGTCCTGCTGGCGGTGCTCCTCGGGTACGCCTACAGCGTGCCGCCGATCCGGCTGAAGACTCGCGCCGGCTTCGACGTCGCGGTCAACGCCCTCGCCCTCGGCGCTTTCGGACCGCTCGCCGGCTGGGCCGCGATCAACCCCGACCTCGGCGACTTCCCCTGGCTGATGGGCCTGCAGGGAACTCTTGCCGCAGTGGGCCTCTACCTTCCTACGACTCTCGCCGACCTGGATGCCGACCGGGCCGCCGGCTATCACACGATCGCGGTGCGCTTCGGCGCGCGGACGACGTACCTGATCGGGTACGTCGCCTGGATCGCCGCCGCAACGCTCTCGGTCGTGCTGGCCGCGACCGGAACGATCATCCCGCGCAGCATGCTCCCGCTGGAGTTGGTGATGGTGCCGGTCCTGGTTGCGGCGTACCCGAAGCTGATCGGTCCGCGGCAGTCGTTCAAGGGGATCATCGTGCTCGCATCGCTGTTCCTCCTCCCGTGCGGCACGTTTGCCCTGACCTACACCGGCGTCCTCTGAAAATGGGCGAGGGCGCCCGTCTCGAGGGCTACCCAGACCGAGCCGTCGGCGTCGACCGCCAGACCGTGCGGCTCGGAGCCGTCGCCTAACGGGACCTGAGTGATGAGGTTGCCGTCAGCATCGAGTTGGACCAGGGCATGCGTACCCCACAAGGTGATCCAGCAGCCGCCGTCGCCGGTCGCCGCGACCGCGTGGGGCTTGGATCCTTCGGGGAGCGGGAACTCCTCGATCGTCCCGTCGGCCGCGATCCGCCCGGCCTGGTCGGCGAGGATCTCGACGAACCACACCGCGTCGGGTCCGGCGCTGATCCCGACGGGTCCGGCGGCCGCGGTCGGCAGGGGATAGGTCGTGACCACGCCGCTCGTGGTCATGCGGCCGATCGCGTTGCCTTGGTTGAGCGTGAACCACAGTTCGTCGGTGGCCGTGATCATCGCCGGGAATCCGCCACTGGTTCCGATCGGGTACGTCGTGACATCGCCGTCGACTGTGATGCGGGCCAACTGATCCGTATTCATCAACGTGCACCACAACGCGCCGTCCGGTCCCACACACAGGCCGTACGGCGCCCCGGCCGCCGCGAACGCCGAAATGTTGCCTTCAGCATCGATCCGGCCGATGCGGTCGTCTCCGTTGCGGGTGAACCAGACGGCGCCGTCGGGTCCTGGCACGATCACACTCGGCCGCGAACCAGGTGCATCGAGATCGAACCGATCACCCGGAGCCCGGTTCGCAGACCGCGAAAGGCGCGCGACCACGCCGGCGTGGACCAGCGTCGTCCACACCGCGCCGTCGACGACAGCGACGCCGTACGGGCCCTCGTTCGGGCCGGCGGCGGTGAACTCAGCGAGTGACAAGGCAGGTCTCCTTCAGGTCGAGGACGGCTCCGTGCCAGCGGGAGATGAACCGGCGGTCGTGGCTGACCACGACGAGCGCACCGGCGTACCGGTCGAGGGCCGCCTCCAGTTCCTCCACCAGGACGAGCGACAGGTGATTGGTGGGTTCGTCGAGCAGCAACACGTCGTACGGCGTGGTCCAGGTGGTTCGTCGGTTCGTCCAGCAGGAGGATTTCCGGTGCCGACGCCAGTGCTGCGGCCAGGTGCAGGCGGGCGAGTTCGCCGCCGGACAGGTCCGACAGGCGTCGATCGCCTGGGATCGTGCTCAGCCCGAGTCCGTGGGTAGCACGAGCGAATCGCGCATCCGCGTCGTACCCCTCGCGGAGCTCGAACACAGTCTGGAGTTCGCCGTACTCGTCGAGGACGTCGGTGCGGCCCTCGGCGAGGAGGAGTTCCAGGTCGCGCGTGCGTGACTCGATCCGGCGCAGGTCGGCCAGGGCGTGGTCGGCGAGCGCGTTCACGTCGAGGTCGAGCGGCAGCGGGTTGTCCTGAGCCAGGTAGCCGATGCTGCCGGCCGCGGTGACCGTGCCGTCCGTGGGCGGCTCGAGGCCGGCGAGGATCCGCAGCATCGTCGACTTGCCGGAGCCGTTCTCGCCGATCAGGCCGCTGACCTGGCCCGGTGGGAACGCGCAGGTGACCTGGTCGAGCACCACTCGGTGGTCGTAGGACTTGGTGACGTCGTGCAGGGACAGCTGGGTAGACATACGGATCTCCTGACTCTCTCGCGGGTTCGTTGGACTGCGAACGGCGGGTCAGAAGATCACTGGCGTCCTCCACTAATGCGACGAATGTCGTATTAAGATGATGCCATGGCGGACGCGGAACGCGCAAGCAGGCCGGGCGGACGGACGGCGCGGGTGCGGGCGGACGTGCTCGCGGCAGTCGAGGTCGAGTTGGCCGAGCACGGGTACGACGGGTTGACGATCGATGCGGTCGCGGCGCGGTCCGGCGTACACCGGACGACTGTCTATCGCCGGTGGAAGACCGTCGCGGGCCTGCTCGTCGATCTGCTCCAGGCCGGCGCGGATGATGCCTGGGCGCCTGCCGACACAGGCTCGCTCGGGGGCGATCTGATCGCGATCAACCGCGAGGTGTTCGCCGCGCTCACCGCCCGTCCGTCCGTCACTCAAGCGGTGATCGCAGCCTCCTTCCGTACGCCGGAGGCCGCCGAAGCCCTCACTCGCTTCTGGACCGACCGCTACACCCGTACGGAGACCGTCGTACGGCGGGCCATCACCCGAGGCGAGGTTCCCTCGTCAACCGACCCCCACCAGGTCGTCATGACCGCAACCGCCCCCCTCTACCACCAACTGGTCCTCCTACGACAACCCATGAACCAGGCCATGGCTGTCCACTACGCGCAGGTAGCCGCCGCGTCCGCCCGGGGCGGATTAGGGTCGGGGGACGGGCAAGCGTGAGGAGACTGTGTTGACTGGACGGTTGGCGAACGAAGTTGTGCTGGTGACGGGGGCTGCTCGGGGGATCGGGCGAGCGGTGGCGGTGAAGGCGGCTGCCGAAGGCGCGGCCGTGGGGCTGGTCGACGTACTGGCGGATCAGTTGACCGCGACGACCGCGGAGTTGCAGGAGTCCGGGGCGAAGGCCGCGGCCGCGGTGGGGGACATCACTGACGAGGCTTCCGTGCGGCAAGCGGTGGACAAGCTGACGAACGACCTCGGGCAGCCGGTCACCGTGCTGGTCAACAACGCCGGCAAGAACGCGTACGCCGACGCCACCAAGATGACGGTGGCCGAGTGGGACAGCGTGTTCGACGTGGACCTGAAGGGCGCCTGGCTGATGGCGCGACAGGTGCTCCCGGCAATGATCGCGAGCCGGCACGGGTCGGTCGTGAACATCGCGTCGATCCACTCGCAGCTGACCACCGCGGGGATGTTCCCGTACGCCGCGGCCAAGTCCGGCCTGGTCGGGATGACCCGGTCACTCGCGCTGGATGTTGCCGAGCACAACGTCCGGGTGAACGCGGTCAGCCCGGGCTACATCGGCACCGACCTGCTCGAGGAGTTCTTCGACACGATCCCGGGCGAACGCGAGAAAGCGCTCGGCGTCCACCCGCTCGGCCGGATCGGTACGCCGGAGAACGTCGCCGAGGTGGTCTGCTTCCTCGCCTCCGAAGCCGCCGCCTTCGTCACCGGCGCCAACTGGGCCGTCGACGGCGGACTCGGCGTCCGCTACGCCTGACCCCGGCCTCAGTTGGTCGGATGGTAGGCGCAGTCGTCCGCCAGGTCCCCGGGGGTGGTCTTGGTGGTCGTCGGCTTGCGAGTAGGTGCCGTCGTGGTCGGGTGCGGCTTGGGGGCCGCCGCCGGGTTCAGGGCGCGGTTGATGATCTCGCGCATCCCCGCGTAGTTCGGATTGCGTCCGTTCGGGAAGTTCTTCTTCTTGTCCAGGTCGATGTTGGTGATCTTCGCCGACTTCACCCGCTGACCGAGGGTGACGAACTCCGGCAGCAGGTTCTGCGGGATGTCGGTCCGGATCAGTTGCTCGCCGGCCTTCGCGATCGACTGGTAGTTGGCGAGCACGTTCTGCGGGGTCGCACGCTCGACGATCGCCTTGATCGTGCAGCGCTGCCGGGCCTGCCGGGCCAGATCCGCGCCTGGCACCCGGTAGCGGCCGCGGGCGAACCACATCGCGTCGAAGCCGTTCAGCTCCCGGTCCGGCCCGGGCTGCAGGTAGCGGCTCGGCGGGATGTCCTTGTCGTCGTCGCCCCCGACCGGGACCGGGTAGTTGATGTTGACCTTGATCCCACCGAGCGCCTGCACGAGTTGCGAGAACCCGATGACGTTGATCTGCACGTAGTAGTGCAGCTTCAGCCCGACCGCCTCGCCCACCGACAGCTTGAGCACGTCGGCGCCCTCGTTGTCCGACGGACCGAGGATGCCGGGGTACTTCTGCGGGATCATCCGGTACATCGCGTCCAGGTAGAAGTTCGACTGCTCGGTGTCGCCCAGCTTCGGATCCCAGAACCCGGTCGGATACTTCTCGTGCAGCGGTGAGTCGGCCGGGAACGGCATCCGCATGAAGTTTCGCGTCAGCGAGATCAGCGCGGTGTCACCGGTCTTGGTGTCGATGCTGGCCACGATGACGGTGTCGGTCCGCGCGCCGTCCCGGTCTGCGCCGTCGTCCGCGCCGAGCAGCAGCACGTTCAGCCGCGGCAACTGGTCCCAGACATCCTTCTTCGCGGTGATCGTCGGCCGGGTCTGGCTCTTCGACTCCTCCCCGCCGAACACCTTCTGGACCAGGCTGCGCTGCGCCATCAGGGTCTCCGCGCCCATCGCCGTACTGGCCGCCATCCCGAAGCACACCAGCCCGATCACCAGCGACCCGAACATCCGCGCACCGGGCCCCGCGGCCAGCGGGCGCAACATCTTGTACGACGTGACCAGCACGACGACCCACAGGAGCGCGACCGCGCTCAGGCCGGCGACCATCCACAGCAGCAGCGTTGGGTCGAGGGCCCACGCGATCACGTCGTCCCGGCGCTTCACGCCGACGTACGCCGCTGCGGCGTACCCGGCGAGGCTCAGCATCGTCACGGCGATACCGAGGCGGAACCGGCGGGCGACCAGGTACGCCGTCCCTGGCAGGAGCGCGCCGAGGACCGCGAGACAGGCAGCGGCGACCGAGGTGTGCCGGCGGGGCCTTGCCCTCCGGGCTCGGGTGGAGCCAGAGGCACGGCGGGCTCTGCTGCTCGAGGACATGGGCTCCACTCGGCGGTCGACGGCAGGACAAGTGGACGCGTCCCCGGTGCGCGTCCACTTCCTTCGATTCACCCGGGCGGCAAAAAGTTGGCATGATCTTCCAGGTGACCGACATTCAGGTACGACGGGCGAAGCCGGACGACGCGGAGGCATTGGTCCGGCTCCGTGGATTGATGCTCGCCGCGATGGGCACCGACATCGGCGGACCGGACGCTCCCTGGCGGCCGATCGCGCTGGCCTGGTTCGCCGAGCGGCTCGCGGCCCCGGACGCGTTCGCGGCGTACGTCGTGGACGACCCGGCAGCCGGCGTGGTCGCGGGCGCGGCGGGCGACGTACTCGTTCACCCGCCGGGCCCGAAGGACCTCAGCACGTACCGTGGTCACCTGTACAACGTCAGCACCGAGCCGGACTTCCGGCGCCGCGGCCTCGCGCGGGCGTGCGTCGGCGCGCTGATGGACTGGTTCCGCGACGAGACCCCTGTGGGTGTGGTCGAGCTGCACGCGACCGATCTGGGCATCGAGCTCTACCGGGAGCTCGGCTTCATCGAGTCCCGCTACCCGGCTCTGCGGCTGCACCTGACCCGCTGACCCGCCACGGCATCACCCGGCGGATCTGGCTTCATCTGTGGATTGAGAAGGGTTTCGGGGCACAGTGGCAAGAGGAGAGTGAGAAGACGCCCGCCGGGGTGTCGTGAGGAGCTCACGGGATGCGCCGCTGGAGTGTTGTCAGGACGGTCGGGCTGGCCGCCGCTGTGGTGGTCGCGATCGGGGCCCTGTACGAGCTGCCGGCCAGCCCGTTCGCCCGCCACGGCTACCCGTCGAAGCCGGGTGCCGAGAGCGCGCAGGCGTCCGCGCAAGGCGTCGTACCACAGCTGTCCAGAACAGCCGCACCTGGTGAGACGCCGGTGCCGGCGACGCCGAAGCCGGTGATCACGTACCCGATGCGCGGGACACAGTCGTACGCCGTTCTGCCTGAGAATCCGGCGGTGATCGGGCGGGCCGGGACCTTGCTGACGTTCCAGATCGCGATCGAGGGTGGCATCAAGGGGATCGATCGCACTGAGCTGGCGCAGTTCGTGCGGGCGACGTACGGCGCTCCGCAAGGCTGGGCGTCGCAGGGGCAATGGCGGTTCCGGCAGCTCGGGCCGGGCGAGACGCCGGACTTCAAGCTGATGCTGGTCACGCCGGAGACGCGCGACACGATCTGCGGTGCCGCGCCGGATCGCTACACCAGTTGCCGGATCGGGGACCGCGTTGTCCTCAACGTCGCCCGCTGGGTGCACGGCGTACCGAACTTCGGTGCACCGCTGACGACGTACCGGCAGTACATGATCAACCACGAGACCGGGCACCGGCTCGGCTACGGCCACGAACTCTGCCCGCGCCCGGGCCGGCCGGCACCGGTCATGCAGCAGCAAACCCTTGGTCTCCACGGCTGTACGGCGTACGCCTGGCCGTACCTCAACGGCGTGCGCTACAAGGGCCGCCTAGGTCAGTACGACGACACTATTCCTCACTCCTGAATGATCGACAGCACGTTGCCGGCCGGGTCCTTGAACCAGGCGATCAGTGGGCCGACGCCACGGTAGACACCGAGCTCGTCCTGGTCGTCGTTGTACCGCTCGAACGTCACGCCGCGATCCGTCAGCTCACGCGCGGTCGACGTGATGTCCGCGACGGGGAAGTTGAGGACGGTGTACTCGGCCGGCACGTGATGCTGCTTCGGGTAGACGAGGATCGGGATGCCGCCTGAGATCTGCAGCTGCAGCATCCCGTTCTCCTCGCCGACGGTCAGACCCAGCGTGCTCCCGTAGAACTCCTTCGCAATCGCGATGTCGTCCACGGAGAAACCGCTGAACGCCTTGGTGTCCTTGAACATCTCGAACCTCCTGGTTGACTCCCTGATATCAGGTACGTCGAGGCTGTCGAGGGCTCTTCGACACCGCGGCGAACTCAGTTGTGCAGCGCCACCTGTGGGATCGCCTGTGTGACCGTGGCCGTGACCGCGGCGGATTCGAGGCCGTCGGCAACGGTGTGCAGGAGACGGACCAGGTGGGCCGCGTCGGTCGGCCCGAGAATCCCTGTGATCACGTCGAGAACGCGGACCGTCAGGCCGTCCAGCTGTGACAGCCGCGCCTGGCCCAGCGACGTCACCGCGAGCCCCGGGTTGGTCCGGACCATGCCGAGCGCCTCGAGCTCGGCGATCGCCAGCTCCGCCTCGCCCGGAGTCGTACCGACCTGCTCTGCCACGTCGTCCGCGGTGCGGCGGCCGTTCGCGATCGCGTGCAGCATCAGCGCGGCCGGCATCTTCATCCCGACCGCGTCCTGCAGGCCGAGGATGAGTGGATGCGCGTGGCCGCGGACTCGCTCCACCGCGTCGAGCAGACGGAGCGCGTCGCCGACATTGCCGATCAAGTGCTCGGTCTGGACAGCCTCGAGGCCGTTGGGGTGGACCCGATCGGATGGTTGCACGACTCCGTCGGCCACTCTTTCAGGGACCGCCAGTGCCTTCGTTCCAGCGTCTTCGATGGTCACGTCTCCAGCGTACGGAGTCGTTCCGACAGCCCGGCGTGTCGTTCCTGAGGAAACCCTGTGAATCTGAACGCCTCGATCATCTACCCTCGCGGACATGCGGTTGAACGGCAAACGAGCACTGGTGATCGGTGGAGGCGGCGGCGGGATCGGACGCGCCGTCAGTGCGGCTTTCGGGGTCGAGGGAGCCGCGGTGACTGTCGCGGACATTGACCTCGGCCGGGCCGAAGAGGCGGCCGAGGCGCTGCGGCAGCGCGGCGCGACGGCGTACGCCGTGACCGGGGATGTCCGTTCACTACAGGACGTCGAGGCGATGGTTGCCGCAGCGGTCGAAAATCTCGGCGGGCTCGACGTGCTGGTCACTGTGGTCGGCGGGCAGGTCGCGTTCGTGCCGGCGGTCAAGCTGCACGAGATGGCCGACGAGGACTGGGACACCATCTACGAGGTCAACCTCCGCTACGTGGCGCGCGCGGTCCGAGCGGCGCTACGGGTGTTCCTCGACCAGGGCACCGGCGGCGCGATCGTCAGCGTCGGCTCGGTGACCGGCTTCATGGCGGCACCACAACAAGCGGCGTACGGCGTGATGAAGGCGGGACTGCTCAGCCTGGCCCGGACGGTCGCTGCCGAGTACGCCGGCGACGGCATCCGGATGAACGTGGCGGCGGCCGGTGCGATCGCGACCGCGGTGGCCAACGAGAACGTGGACGCCGAGGTCGTCGAGGAGATCCCGGTAGGCCGGTTCGGCAGGTCGGAAGAGGTGGCTGCTGCCGTCGTCTACCTGGCCTCGGACGCCTCGGCGTACATGACCGGCCAGCAGGTCGTGCTGGACGGCGGCGTCTCCGTGCGCGGGCCGTTCGACTGACGATCACGACAGTCGAAAACCTGCTCGAAGAATTGGGTCCTGCCCGGTCTCGAAAAAGTTTGCCCACAGCCGGACAAATCGCGATCGAGGCGTGACTTAGCGTCCGCGTCCTCCGTTGGATCTGACGTGACGGTGAACACACGGCGCACCGGCACCGCGCTCGCTCCGCGTTCCCAGGCCGCACATCTCGAAAGACAGCCAGGAGGACCAGTGACAACCGCGACCGCCACCCAGACGTCTGAGCGCCGACGCGTCCGAGTCTGGTTCGGTGAGCACGTGATCGCCGACTACAACGCCGAGCCGGCGTTGGCCGAACGGTATGCACACGCCATGAGCCGTCGCTTCGCCGGACTTCGGGTCACCAACGACCCGATGCCCGCCGTGGACCGGCTCCCCGACCCCCTGCCCGGCGAGCGCATGTGGGACGTAGCACCCCGCTGAGAAAGCCCCCGATACCTTCTCGCGTTCCGTTTCTCACCAGACAACCCACCCGGAAACGCGGCCGGTCGAGAACCTCACCTCGATCACCCTGAAGGCATCGGGTTCGGGCGGCAAGCGAGTGTGGGCAGTCTGCCCCTCGCTTGCCGCCGTTTCTCCCGTGCACACATGCGCCTGACAGCACCACCTGAAACCGAGAACCACGTCCGCACCGGGATCCCCAAGGTCCGGTGCGGACGTTTCGTTGGTCAGAGTTTGGCGTAGTACTCCGGCCGCATCTGGATCAGCTGGACGTAGTTGCCGTCCGGATCGATCAGCGTCGCGAACCAGCCGATGCCGCGGTCCTCCGGCTGGACCAGCCACTCCACCTCGAGCGTGCGCAGGTGTGCGGCCGTCGCCTCGATGTCGTCGACGGCGAAGTTCACGATGCACCGGCCAGGCTCGGCGGTCTTCACGGCGACGTCGTCGCGGTGCTCGACGACCAGGCCGAACCCGCCGAGGTTCAGGTTGCCGTGGCCGTCGACCTCCGCGTGGAAGCCGTCGCGATACCAGGCCTTCAACCGGTCGGGGTCGGCAGTGCCGAGCAACATGCTGTTCAGAACGGGCTGAGCCACAGTGTCTCCTGAGTCCGTCGAGCTGCCGATCAGCTCACACGTCCGGTACGTCGGAGTCAGCTCGGCTGTCTCGACATCCTCAGCTCCCGGTGATGAACTCCGCCACGATCGGGCCGAGCACCTCCGGGTCGACATCGTGCGGCTGACCGTCCATCGTCAGCCGCCGGCCTTGCGGCAGCAGGTCCGCCACGATCCGCGCGGTGTTGCGCCGCCAATCCCGGCTCTCGCCGCCGTCGATCACCAGCGTCGGCACGGTGATCGCGGTCGCCCAGTGAGCCGGGATCGTGAAGTCGTCCATCAGCAGTACGTCGTACACAAGCGTCGGGGCCAGTGCCTCCAGGTCCTTCCACAGCGGGGCGTTCCGCAGCGGTGCGACCACCTCGGCCGGCATCTCCACGGCTGTCACCAGGAACAGTTCGGTCGCGTCGCCGTACCGGTCCTGCGCGATCAGCTCGTGCAGCCGGTTCGCGAGATCGACCGGCACGGATCGGGTGTCGTCGAGGATGAACGGCGGTTCGATCAGCAGCAGCCCGCGGATCGGAACCCCCTGCGCGGCGGCTTCCGCCGCGAACACGGCACCCGTCGAGACACCCAGCGCGTACGCCGAACCTCCCACGACGTCGACGACCGCGGCCAGGTCCTCCAGCTCACGCTCGACCGCCCACGGCTGCACGTCGCCACTGTCCCCGCGGCCACGACGGTCGTACGTCGCGACCGTGAACCCGTCGGCCAACCGTTTCGCCAAAGGAATGAAGGTCCGCCGGTCGTTCAGCGCCCCACCGACGAGCACGATCGCCGGACCGCTGTCGCCGTACACCTCGACCACGATCGGTGTCCCGTCGCGCGACACCACGGTCCCGATTCGCGGCCGCAACGCCGCGGTGGACGGAGATCGCTGCGGGGCGGACTCGCCGTACAGCCCGCCCAAGTAGGCAAACAGGTCGCTGTGTCCGTACAGCCGCGGTTCGGTGTGCTGCGCCAATCCCTCGAAGTACCGCTCGTACCGCCGCCGCGTCGCGTCGAGCTCGCCGGCAGCGTCCAACCGCTGCAGGCAGAACGCGCGGACCGTCTCCAGCAACCGATAGCGCGACCCCGACGTTCCATCCACACGGACGACGAGCGACCGGTCGACGAGCCTGGTCAGAAGCTCCGCAACCTCAGCCACCGGTACGTCGTCACCCGCGCACACCGCCTCGGCCGCGGCCAGCGTGCACCCGCCGGGATGTGGTGCGAGCCGGCGCAGCACGGCGCGTTCGGGTTCGCCGAGCAGGTCCCAGCTCCACTCGACCATCCCCGACAGGGTCTGCTGCCGGTCGGGCAGACCGCGCTGGCGGTACCGGTTGTCGAAGCGGTCGACGAGGTCGTGAACGTCCATCGCGCCCACCCGGATCGCGGCCAGCTCCAGCGCAAGCGGCAAACCGTCCAGCCGCTGGCACAACGCAATGACCGCATCGGTGTTGTCAGCGGTCAGCCGGAAGCGCGGATCGGCGGCCTCGGCGCGGGCGACGAAGAGTTGGACCGCCGCACTCTCGGCCGCGTCGGCGCCGGCTGCCGGCAGGTCCAACGGAGGGACCGGCCGCCGGTGTTCGCCGGCAATCGACAGGGGTTCGCGGCTGGTCGCGAGAATCCGCAGACCAGGCGACCGCAGGAGTCCGGTCGCAACCTCCGCGGCCGCCTCGATCACGTGCTCACAGTTGTCGAGGACAACAAGTACGTCGGCACCCGGCTGCACGGTCGCCTCGACCAGCGTCGACAGCTCGCGCGCGGAGGCGCCCGGCTCGAGCGCGGCCAACTCCACCAGCCAGACCCCGTCGGGTGAGTCGACGCGACGAGCGGCCGCGAGCGCGAGGCTCGTCTTGCCGACCCCACCCGCGCCGGTCAGTGTTACGAGCCGCGCAGACTCGAGCTGCTCCACCACGTCGTCGACCGCCGCGTCCCGGCCGATCAGTTCCGTGAGCCCGGCCGGAAGGTTGCTCTTCGCCGCCGTCGTCGCAGCCGGCTCCTCGGTCAGGATCTCCTGATGCAGCGCTCCCAGCTCTGCGCTCGGATCGAGCCCGAGCTCGTCTCGCAACCGATCTCGAAGGTCGCCGTAACTCTCCAGCGCCTCGGCCTGCCGCCCGGACCGATGCAGCGCCTTCATCTGTACGGCGCGCAGCCGCTGCCGCAACGGATGACGCGCGACGAGCTCCGCCAGCTCGGCGACAAGTACCTCGTGCTCACCAAGGACGAACCGCGCTTCGGCGTACGCCTCCTGGACCGCGAGCCGCTCCTCGTCGAGCCGGTCGATCGTCGCCCGGGCGAACGCTTCCTGCGCCACATCGGCGTACGCCGGACCGCGCCACAGTGTGAGCGCGTCGGCGAGGGTCGCGGCGCGCATCCGGGCGCTGCCGGTCTGCCGGGCACGAGTGGCGAGGGCACGGAACCGGCCCGAGTCGACTGCCTCCGGTGCCACTGCGATCAGGTAGCCGGCCGGTCCGGTCTGCACGAGGTCTCGAGCACCCGGCTCGGCATCCTCCAGCGCGCGACGCAACTGGGACACCCGGGTCTGCAGCGTCGCGGTCGGGTTGCCGGGTAGTTCGTCACCCCACAGATTGTCGATGAGCGTCGTCACGGCGACCGGGCGGCCGGCGTGCAGCAGCAGGTCGGCCAGCAGCCCCCGCACCTTGCGATCAGGGATCCGCACCGCCTGGCCGTCGTCGGTCCACGCGGTGACCGGACCCAGTACGCCGAAACGCATGCGGCTCAGACTAGGTCCTCCAAAGGTTTTCTGAAGTGGTGCGCTCCAGGCTTGCCGCCATGACAACCATGACGAAGCAATCCGCACCACCACTCCTGCTCGCCGGTGCGATCGCCGGCCCGCTGTACGTCGGCATCGGCACCATCGAGGCGATCGTCCGCGACGGCTACGACATCCGCAGGCACTCGCTGAGCCTGCTCGCGAACGGCAACGGCGGCTGGATCCATTCGACGATGATGGTCGTGACCGGCCTGCTCACCGTCGTCGGCGCTCTCGCGCTGCGCCGCGCCGGACTCCGATCCCGCTGGGCCGTCGGCGGACTCGTCGTGTACGGCGCAGGCGTCGCCGCTGCCGGTCTGATGCGGGCCGACCCGGCCGACGGCTTCCCGATCGGTACCCCCGCCGGGATCCCGGACAGCGTCAGCTGGCATGGGTTCGGCCACGTCATCGCCGGTTTCATCGGTTTCATCGGCCTGATCGTCGCCTGCTGCGTGCTCAGCCGGAGGTTCGCCCGCCAGAACGAGCGAGGCTGGTCCCGCTTCTCCCTGGTCACCGGTGTCGTCTACTTCCTCAGCCTCGTCGGCCTGTCCACCGGGGGCGGCAGCACCGTCGGCAACCTCGGTTTCACCGTCGCCGTGATCCTCGGCTGGACCTGGTTGACCCTTCTGATGCTCCACGCTCGGACGGAGGAGGTCCGATGAAGTTCACTGCCGAACTCTTGTCCACGGGCAAGAACACCGCCGGCTTCGAGGTACCCACCGACGTCGTCGAGGCGCTCGGCGGCGGCGGTCACCCGAAGGTCTGTGTCACCGTCAACGGCTACACCTTCCGCACCTCGATCGCCCGGATGGGTGGCCGCTATCTGCTGGGTTTCAGCGCTGAACGTCGTACCGAGGCAGGCGTCGTACCCGGTGGGGTGATGGAGGTCGACGTCGAACTCGACACGGCCGAGCGGGTGCTCGAGGTACCCGAGGAGTTTGCGGCCGCGTTGGCGGCGGACGGGAAGGCCAAGGAGTTCTGGGAGACGCTGAGCTACAGCAAGCAGCAGTGGCACGTGCTGCAGGTGACGTCCGCGAAGACCGACGCCACCCGGGACCGGCGGATCGAGAAGTCGATCGGGATGCTGCACGAGGGCCGGGCCCGCTGATGCGGTTCATCGCCGTACTGCGTGCCGCCGAGGACTACGGGTTTCCACCGCCGGAGCTGGCGGAGGGGATCGCCGCCCTCGGCGCGGAGGCGGTCCGGAGCGGGGTGCTGGTCGACACTGCCGGTCTGTTGCCGGTGGCAACCGCTACCCGGGTCGCCGTCTCCGCCGGGACGCTGACCGTCAGTGAAGGGCCGCGAGACGACGGGCTGCCGCTCGGCGCGTACGCGGTCTACGACGTGGCCGGCCGCGACGAGGTCGTCCACTGGACCAAACGTTTCATGGACCTTCATCGCCGGACGTGGCCGGGCTGGGAAGGCGAGTCTGAGATCCGCCAGGTGTTCGGCCCGGAGTCCTGAGGCTCTACTGTTGCGGCGTGGACTGGCCGGCCGGGGTGACGACGAGACCACTCCGGCCTGAGGATGTGCCGGCCGTGGTCGAGGTGGCGAACGCGATCGCCGAGGCAGACCAGAGCGGTCAGTACGTCACCGCGGAAGGCGTCTCCGATGCCATCGCGGACCTCGACCTGGCCAAGGATTCAATGGCTGTTTGGGATGCCGACGGGCTGGCCGGCTACGGCCTCGTCGATCCGCCGCAGGTGCGTGACGGGCAGTCGGTCGCGGAGGCGAAAGGCGGTATCCATCCACGATCGCGCCGGACCGGCCTTGGCGGTCCACTCCTCGTCTGGCAGACGAACCGGGCCCGCGAGCGCGCCGCCGACGTGGTCGACGTCGAAGTCGAGGCGATCGCCACCGGCGCCCTCGCGATGCTCGCATCCCACGGCTTCCAGCCGGTCCGCTACTTCGAGGTGATGCGTCATTGGTACGACGATCAGCCCGTCAGCGTGCGGCCGCTGCCCGCCGGATTCACGATCATCAGATTCGAGCCGTCGTACGACGAACGGCTGCGGCTGGCGCACAACGAGATCTTCCGGGACCACTGGGGAGTCAGTGAGAAGGACGACGCGGCGTGGCGCCGGTGGTTCACCGGCAGCCGCCACTTTCGGGCGGAGTGGTCGAGCGTCGTCCTCGACGCCGACCGGGTCGCGGCGTACGCGTTCGGGTACGAGTTCCCGATCGACACCGAACGCACCGGCTACCGCGAGCTCTGGATCGGCCAGGTCGGAACCCGTCGCGAGTACCGGGGCCAGGGTCTCGCCCGCGCCGCGATCAGCACCAGCCTCCGAATCGCCCGCACCGACGGTTGCGACCGCTCGGCCCTGGGCGTCGACGCCGACAGCCCCACCGGCGCCACCCGCCTCTACGACTCCCTCGGTTTCAAGACCGTCTCGCGGACGATCCTGCACCGGCTCTCACTCGTACGACGGAGTGCGCTGGGCTGATCTCCGTCGTGGGAGCCAGGTCCGCAGGACCCGGGTGAGACAGACTGATGCGATGGGCGGACTCGAGCGGCTCGGCATCCCCGGTCCACGCACGCGAGATCGGATGATCGACGTCGCCGTCGTGCTCGCGGTCGGCGTCGCGTCCTCGGTGCCGTTCATCGGCCGCGAACCCGGAGCCATCACAGCGCTCGGCGTCGTCGCCAACCTGGCCACCGTGATCCCGCTGCTCTGGCGCCGCCGCTGGCCATTCGGCGTGATGGTCGTCGTCGGCGCGGCCGCGGTGCTGGTCTCGCTCCACCATCGACCGGGTCAGAACCTGCAGTACGGCGGCCTGGTCGCGATCTACACGCTCGCCAGCCTCGGCCACAAACGGTGGCAGCGGATCGGGCTGCTCGTCGTCATCCTGGTCACGTTCCCGCCGGCGTCGCTGCTGCTGAAGCACAACGACCTGGACGAGTTCATGTTCACCTTCCTGCTGCCGGTCGCCGCCTTCCTGGCCGGCTCGCTCGAACGCAGTCACCGCGAACGCGCCGCTCAACTCGAGCGGGAGCGTGTGTCGGAGGCCGCCCGGGCCGCCGCCGAGGAACGGGCCCGGGTCGCCCGAGACATGCACGACATCCTGGCCCACGCGGTCACGCTGATGGTCGTCCAGGCCGAGGCGGGGCCGGTCGTCGTACGCACCGATCCGGACCGGGCCGAACGTGCCTTCGACGCGATCGCCGACGCCGGCCGGGACGCGATGGTGCAGCTCCGGCGCCTGCTCGGCGTACTCAAGGCGGGGGAGGACCGGGCGCCGCAGCCGACGCTGGCTTCGCTGCCGGAACTGGTGACGGGTACGGCGTCGTTGGAGGAGACCGGCGTACGACGCGCGATGGCGCCGGACACCGAGGTCGCGGTGTACCGGATCGTCCAGGAGGCGCTGACGAACACGGTGAAGCATGCGCGCGCCCAGCGGGTCGCCGTACTACTGGACTGGTCGAAGGCAGGGTTGGAGCTGTCGATCACGGACGACGGGATCGGCGCCGAGGTGTCGGTCGGCGGGCATGGGCTGGTCGGGATTCGCGAACGCGCCGCTGCCTGTGGTGGCTTCGCGGAAGCCGGGCCGTTGGGTGGTGGCGGGTTCGAGGTACGGGCCAGATTGCCTTATTTGGAAGGGGTTTCATGATCCGGGTGGTACTGGCCGACGATCAGGAGCTGGTGCGCAGCGGTTTCGCGATGATCCTGGACGCGCAACCCGATATCGAGGTCGTCGGTGAGGCGGCCGATGGTGCCGAGGCGGTCGAGCTTGTCCGGGCTCTCACACCCGACGTAGCTCTCCTCGACGTCCGGATGCCGCGCGTCGACGGCCTCGCCGCGGCCCGCACGATCTGCGCGAGCACCCCGGCGAAGGTGGTCATGCTCACCACCTTCGACTCCGACGACTATGTGTACGACGCGTTGTACGCCGGGGCCAGTGGGTTCATGCTGAAGGATGTCCGGCGGGACGACTTGGTGCACGCCGTACGCGTTGTGGTGGCCGGCGAGTCTCTGCTCGCGCCGAGTGTCACCCGTCGCCTGATCGCCGATCTGACCCGGAGCCGTCCCCGCAGTACGCCGGCCGCTGCGCTCGACGTACTGACGAGCCGCGAGCGCGAGACACTCGTCCTCCTCGCCCGCGGCTTGTCGAACGCCGAGATCGCCGCTGCCCTGACCGTCAGCGAACACACCGTCAAGACCCATGTCAGCAACACCCTCACCAAGCTCAACCTCCGCGACCGGGTCCAGGCCGTCATCGCGGCGTACGAGACCGGTCTGGTCACTCCCACGAACCAGTAGTTGCCGGAAGCTCCCTCTTGTCGGCGATGTGGTGGGTGGTCGTGGTGACGACGCTGGAGGAATGAAGAGACTAGGGATGATCGCGGCCGGGCTGCTGGTTGCCTACGGCATCGTTCGGTTGATCGACGGGATGGACGGCTCGCACGGGCCGGGACTGTGGTGGACGGTCGGACATCTGCTGTTCCTGGCCGGGATGCTGCTGTTCGCTGTGGTGCTCGTCCTCGCTCGCGGCGAGCTGATCCGGCGACGGGGCGTCGGGACAGCGGCTGTGGTGGTCGGGCTGTTGGGAGTGGCGGCGTTCGTCCGGGTGATCCTGGTGGACCTCATGGTCGGCTTCCGCGCCGAGGACCGGGCCGGTATGTCGCGGATCAGCGACGAGTACGACCGCTGGCCGGGCAACCTGGGCATCTACGAACCGCTGTCCACCGTTGGCCCCGCGTTGTTCCTGATCGGACTGCTCGCGTTGGCGGTACTCCTCGTGCTCGACCGCCGGCTGCCGGTCTGGTCCCCGATCCTGCTGGCGGCCGGCTTCGCCGTCATCACCGCCAACCTGGACCTGATGCCGCTCGGTGGCCTGCTCCTGGGCGCCGCCTTCGCGCTAGCAGTACGACCGGCATCCACGATCGACGCCGTACGCACGCCGGACCTTGGCAACCGACGAGACGGGTGACAGCTGCCCACCGCTGTGCCAGCTGGCCAGGAAGGACTGTGGTGGCACAGCCCCACGCCGGATCCACCACTTGTCCGGAGCCGTCGGCCAGCTGATCCCGAAATGCAGGTGCGGTGGCGTCCCACGAGCACTCCCGGTCTTGCCGGTCAGCCCCAGCGTCTGCCCGGCACGGACCGCTACCCCCGGCCGGATCCCGCCCGCGATCGCCGACAAATGAGACCCGTAGTACCGAACCCCGTCGACCCCCACAACGGAAACCGACAGCCCACCCCGATCCCGCCCCACATTCGTCGTCGCATCCCACCCGTCCACCCGCGTTACCTCGTCCACCCGCCCATCAACCGGCGACACGAACCGGCACCCCACGGCCGCAAAAATGTCCGCCGCCGGATAGTCATGATGACTCCCCGAAGCATCCCCCCGACACCCCCCAACCGGAAACACATACCGAACCCGCGCGGCTGGCGACTGCACTGGTGCGGTGACCTCGGCCCGACCGCTTGGCGTCGGAGTCGGCGCCGTCACCGTCGTAGTCGTCGGCCGGGCAGGCGTGGTAGTCCGGGGACTGTTCGGCGGCGGCGGACTGGCTTGGCCGGATTGTGCATCCTCGAACACGCCGGTCGCAGACAGCGCGAACAGTCCGGTGGCCGTGACAGCCACCGCGGCCGCCAGGAATACTGCCCAGACGGGACGCGTCACGGGTACCAGAAGGCGTTGACCGTTGCGGCCGAGTACACCGTCTCGCAGGGAATCCCGTTCTTGTCCGCATCCATCCGCAGCGGCCTGTCGTAGTACCACCAGTAGGCGACCGCCTGGGCGTACGTCGCTCCGCGGGCTGCGAGGTCACGGCACAGCAGTCCGGATCCCAGCGGAGCGGCCCCGCTGATCTCCCGGCCGCTCCAGTATGCGGCGACATCGCTGCGCGGGTACACCGTCTCGCACGGGATTCCGTTGCGGTCGGCATCCATCTGGTTCGGTTGGCCATGCAGCCGCCAGTAGTCGATCGCCGCCACGTAGCTGAAGCCTTTGGCCTTCAGATCACGGCAGAACAACCCCGCAGGCAACGAACGTACATCGCCGACCACCTTCGGTGGCGCAGGTACGGATGAGGTCGTCGTGCCTTTGGCCGACGGAGGCACGGTCAGCGTCGTGACCGGTGCGGGTGCTGCGGTTGTCGGCTGCTGCGGCGTACTGGCCGCGTCGCGCACCGGGTCGTCCTTGTTCGTCATCAGCACCACCAGCCAGATGAGCAGGACCACGATGACCCCGACGGCCACTCCGCCGATCGCCGCCAGCGTGGCGTTGCCGTGCTCGTGACCGAGGTGACCGGTGTGGTGACGATGCGTGCGTGAATGCGGTTCTCCGTTCATGATTTCCCCCCGCGACCCATTGAAGCTTCGCGACTTTGCGCTGTCCATGGGTCGCGGGTGTTGCGATTGGGTCGCAGGTGGGGCGGTGGGTTCACCGGGAGAACATCTGGTGGTCATCGGGGTGGGTGATGATCCGGCCCGGATCCGGTTTCCGAGAGGACATGCAATGGGGCACTCGCACGACCCCCTGCGGGTCCGTGGTACCGACGGCTACCGCAGCCAGCCCGGGTACCTCGGCGCGGCGGTCGACCCGGTCGGTCCGGCCCTCGACGTCGTCGGCGACGCGGACCCGTGGGTCGATCTGTGGTTCTACACGAACCCCATCTGGGTGCTGCCCAAGTGATCATCGCCATCGACGCGGACAGCCGGGACACGGCCGCGGCCGACCACCTGCTGTACGACCTGCTCGACGCCATGGACCAACCGGTCGTCGCCTGCACCCACATGGTGTCGGGCGGCGACCGTCCGCACGTCGCGGTGTCCCTGACGAGTACGGCAGACCTCGCCCAACCGGTCCGGGACCACCTGGCCGGGCAGAACATCGGCCTGGCCATCACCCGCCCGGGCGCGTCCGAACCGGAGCTCGCCGGGCCGAGCCAACTCGTCCGCGGTGCGTACGTCGCCGCCGTCGAGGCGGCCCTCGGTACGGCGGGCCGCGCGGTCCGCTGGCCCGGACACGAACTGGGCCACGGCGTCCTGCCGGCCGCGGAACTCCGGACCCGCTGCAACATCGACCACCTGGAAGCCGTCGGCGGTCAGCCGGTCGCCGACGACGCCATGGTCGACACCTGCGACTTCCTCCGCCCGCTCCGCCGCGACGGCCGCCTGGTCCTCCAGCTCCAGCCCGCCGCCGGCAATGTGCTCATCCCGTTCGAGCTCCAGCACCAGCAGCAGTGCTGCGCCGACCACTGAACGGCGAGCTACCGTCGGAGTATGGGCGATAGGACAGGCAGGTTCCTGGGCATCCCGTACGACTGGCGCCGCCCGACGCTGGACCGCACGAGGTCACGATGGTGGAATCCCGACGAGCCACGGCTGTTCACGCCGAAGGTGCTCGGCTGGGGCTACGACCTCAACTTGGCGCGGCTGTTCGGCCGCCACCCCAAGAAGAACTGACCGGGCTCACCGCCGTACGTCCCACGCGTCGGAATCCCGCAGTACGTCGGGAAGCTCGCCGATGACCCCGAGTCGTTGGGTGCACCGGGTGAGAGCGACGTACAGGTCACGCAGACCACGCGGGGACTCGATGACGATGCCGTCGGGGTCGACGACCAGGACCGAGTCGAACTCGAGGCCCTTGGCTTCGCGAGCACTCAGAACGGTGACGTCGAGGTCGGCGACCGCTTCCTGGACGAGCTCGAGCCGGCTGCGCGACGTGATGATCCCGACCTGCCCGTACGCCGACTCCTCGGCCGCGACCTTGTGGACGTACATGGCCTGGTCCGACGCCGAGATGTCGGCGTGCCACGGCTTCACCCCGGTGGAGCGCACCGACTGCGGCGCCTTCGCCGCCGGGTCGACCTCGTGCAGGACGTGACTGGCCAGGTCCATCACCTCGGCCGGCGTGCGGTAGTTGAGCGTCAGCTCGGCCAGCCGCCAGCGGTCGCCGAACGTCTCGCCGAGCGCGGCCGACCAACTCGTTCCGCCGCCGATCGACCCGGTCTGGGCGACATCGCCGACCACGGTCATCGAACGCAGCGGGCAGCGGCGCGCGATCGCGCGCCACGCCATCGGTGAGAGCTCCTGCGCCTCGTCCACGATCACGTGCCCGTACGTCCAGCGCCGGTCCGCCGCGGCCCGGTCCGCGAGTGTGCGATCGTCGTCCGCCTCGTAGCGTTCGGCCAGCGCCTCGGCGTCGAGGATGTCCTTCGCGGTCAGGATCTCCGCGTCGTCCTCCTCGTCGAAGTCGGTCGACCCCGAGCCGCTGAGAACGTCCAGCGCCCCTTGCGCGTAAGAGATCGCCCGCGCCCGGGCCGCCCGTTCGCGAGCCGCCTCGCTCCCGTCATCGCCGAGCAACTCGGCGGCCTCGTCGAGCAGCGGTACGTCGGACGGACTCCAGTCGGCGCCGTAGCGCAGTAGATGCTCGCGCTCGAGCTCGCTCAGTTGCGGCGCGGCCAACGCCAGCCGGTCCTCGTCGCCGTACAGGTCCTCGAGCAGCTTCTGTGGGCTGAGGAGTGGCCAGAGCTGATCGAGTAGCGCCTGCACTGCCGGCTCGGCCAGGACCTCCTTGCGCAGCTCGGACAGCTCGTACTCGTCGAGCAGGTTCTCTCCGTCGTACGGGTCGGTGGCGACCAGATCGGCGTACTGATTCGTCAGGTGGTCGACCATCTCGGTCAGGAAGAACGGACGGGCCTGGTTGTGGGTGAGGTTCCGTGCGCGAGCCCGCTCGCGGATCTCCAGGCACACCGTCGGATCGAGACGAAGCACGGTCCGGTCGACAGTGACGTGGACGGGGCGCACCGGGATCCACTCCCGGTCGTCGACCGCCTTCGCGATCACGTCGGCCATCACCGGACGGCCCTTCACCTCGGCGCTCTCGGCCGTCTCCGGGCGGGTCGCGGTCAGGCCCGGGTACAACTCGGCGACGGTGACCAGGCGGACGCCGTCCTCGCCGAGCGACGGCAGCACCTGACCGATGAAGCGCAGGAACGCCGCATTCGGCCCGACCACCAGAATTCCGCGCTTTTCCAGTTGTTCCCGGTGGGTGTAAAGGAGAAATGCCGCGCGGTGCAGTGCGATCGCGGTCTTGCCGGTGCCGGGACCGCCCTGGACGACCAGGATTCCGGGCAGCTCGGAGCGGATGATCCGGTCCTGGTCGGCCTGGATCGTCTGCACGATCGACTCCATCTGGCCGGTCCGCCGCGCGTCCAGCGCCTTCAGCAGGACGGCCTCGCCGATCACGCCGGTGCCGGGCTTGGACGCGTCGGCCGCGGTCCGGCCCAGGTCGAGTTGCTCGTCCTGGACGTCGATCACCTTGCGCAGCCGGGTCTGGATGTGCCGGCGCCGGACGACGCCCTCGTTCGCCACCGCGGTCGCGATGTAGAACGGGCGGGCCGCGGGCGCACGCCAGTCCACCAGCAGGGACTCGTAGTCGTCGTCGTGCAACCCGATCCGGCCGAGGTGCAGGATCTCACCGTCGGCCGCGTCCAGCCGGCCGAAGTACAGCCCCTCCTCGGCCGCGTTCAGCCGGGCCAGCCGCGCGTTCAGGTCGCGGATCCGGCCGTCGCGCTGGTGGAGTGCCTGCGCGTTGCGGGTCTGGACCAGTTGCTCGTCCTGCTTGCGCTCCTCGGCCCGCTCGCGCTCGGTATCGAGCGCGGCGTAGAACGTCGTCAGGTGACCCTGTTCGGCCTGCACCGGATTCGGCAATTCCATCCCCTTGTGATAAACTACGCGCGTTGGTTCCCAGAGGTCATTTCTGACGCATTCTCTGGTAGCAGCCATACAAATCGTTGAGTTTATCCTCCTTCCCGGCGTTTTTGTACTGCCGCAGTTTTTCCGGCCCGTCCCCTGTCCCCGGATCGGCCGGTCGGGCACGATCGGAGGATGGTGTTCCACTACATCGTCCCGCCGTACCTGCTCGAGCAGCTCGAGCAAGCCGTGGACGACCCCAGCCTCCGCGCCCGCTTTCGCCAGTCGCTGCAGCACGACGCCGTACTGCGAACACGCCGGGCGACTGGAGCCGCTGCCGCCGAGCCTGCGGCCGAGTCGGGTGGACTGCAACGCGCCGTGTACGACGCGGAGAACCGGACGGACCTGCCGGGTACGCCGGTGCGCGCCGAGGGCGAGGATCCGGTCCAGGACGAGTCCGTGAATCAGGCGTACGACGGGACCGGCGCGACCTGGACGATGTTCAGGGAGTGCTTCGGCCGTGACTCGATCGACGGCGACGGGCTGGCGCTGACGTCGTCGGTGCACTACGACCGCGGCTATGCGAACGCGTTCTGGGACGGCGCGCAGATGGTCTTCGGTGACGGTGACGGCGAGATCTTCGGCGGGTTCACCGGGTCGGTCGACGTCACCGGGCACGAGCTGACCCACGGCGTCACGCAGTACACCGCGAACCTCGCGTACGAAGGGCAGTCGGGCGCGCTGAACGAGAGCATCTCCGACGTGTTCGGCTCGCTCGCGAAGCAGCACAACCTCGGCCAGAGCACCGAGGAGGCCGATTGGCTGATCGGCGCTGGGCTGTTCCAGCCGGGCGTGCAGGGTGTGGCGCTGCGCTCGATGAAGGCGCCCGGCACGGCGTACGACGACCCGCGGCTCGGCCGGGATCCGCAGCCGGCGCACATGTCGGACTACATCGAGACCGAGGACGACAACGGCGGTGTACACCTCAACTCGGGGATCCCGAACCGGGCGTTCTACCTGACCGCGGCGGCGATCGGAGGCAACGCGTACGACGACGCCGGGAAGATCTGGTACGAGACCCTCACGTCGGGCACGCTCTCCGAGACCGCGACGTTCGCCGAGTTCGCCGAGGCCACTCAGGCGGCCGCGCGGGAGCTCTTCGGCGGCGACTCCAGCCAACTCGCCGCGGTCACGGAGGCTTGGCAGACCGTCGGAGTCCTCACGGCGGAGTCGTCGACCACGCCCGAGCCCGCTGAGCCGTCTGGTGCCAAGCAGCCCGCGTCGCGGGTGCGCGCCGAGTCCGAGTCGGAGGGACTCATGCGCGCCGCCAAATCGCACCTGCCGTCCAGCAGCCCGCCCGCCCCGCCCACACCTCCGCCCGTACCGTCGCCCACCCCACCGTCCGCTTCCGAGGAGTGAACGGAGTTTGACCTCAAGTCGAGTTGAGGTACTAGCGTCCTCAGCGTGACTGTTCATCCGCTGCGGCTCGCGCTGCTCACGCGCAACGTGGACGCCGGGCGGTTCGGGACACTGGTCACGGAGTGGTTCGCCCGCGAGGTCGAGCGCACCGACGAGTTCAAGCTCGACCTGATCGACCTCAGCGTCGTACCGCTCACCGAACTGCCGCGGCGGATCGAGGACGCGGACGCCGTCGTGATCGTGACGGCCGAGTACAACCACGCGTACCCAGGCGATCTGAAGGTCGCGATCGACGCGGTCCGCCGACCCTGGTACGCCAAGCCGATCGCCTTCGTCGTGTACGGCGGCCGATCGGGCGGACTGCGCGCCGCCGAGCAGCTGCGACTGGTCTTCGCCGAACTTCATGCGGTGACGATCCGCGACTCGCTGGGTTTCCACGAGGCCGACTTCACCCTGGCCGGCGAACCCACCGACGCGACCACCCCCGCCGCCGCGTCCGCGCTGCTCCGCCAACTGGCCTGGTGGTCCCGCTGCCTACGTGACGCCCGAGCAAACACGCCGTACCCGGCCTGACCTGACCTCCCTCCCTCCCTCCCTCCCTCCTGCTCCGCGCCGCAGCACCTCCCCGTCTGGTGGGTCCGCCCAGCAGACGAGGGGTTTGCCACCCGTACGCAGCTGGCGAACCCACCATCCGATGGGTGAACCCAGCAAAGAGGAAGGGACAGGGGTGGAATAGCGGGCGAGACCCGGCGGTTGCGACCTGAGGTGAGCTCCGAACCGATGCCCCTGTCCGTGCTCGACCTTTCGCCGGTACCGACGGGATCGCGACCGTCGCAGGCGCTGCACGAGACGCTCGAACTCGCGCGGTCCGCTGAGGCCGCCGGGTACCACCGCTTCTGGCTGGCGGAGCACCACAACATCCCGAGCGTGGTCAGCACGAGCCCGGAGGTGATGATCGCGGCCGTCGCCGCGGCCACCTCCACCATCCGTGTCGGCTCCGGCGGCATCATGCTGCCGAACCACTCACCGCTCAAGGTCGCCGAGACGTTCCGCGTCCTCGGCGGTCTGTACCCCGACCGCATCGACCTCGGCATCGGCCGCGCGCCCGGCACCGACCAGCGCACCGCGCTCGCGCTCCGCCGCAGCCGCGAGGCGCTCGGCGCCGACGACTTCCCCGAGCAGTACGCCGAGCTGCGCGCGTACGCCGAGGGCTTCCCGGCCGGCCATCCGTTCGCGCCGATCTCCGCGCAACCGAGCGACGTACCGCTGCCGCCAGTGTGGATCCTCGGCTCCAGCACGTACGGCGGTCAGGCCGCGGCGGCGCTGGGGACCGGGTTCGCGTACGCCGGTCACTTCGGGACTCTGGATCCGGCCGGCGTGATCGCGTCGTACCGGGAGATGTTCCAGCCGTCGGACCAGCAGACCGAGCCGCACGCCATCCTCGCCCTGGCCGCGATCGTGGCCGGCACCGAGGAGCGCGCACAGCAACTGGCCCGGGCCAACGCGCTGTCCATGCTCCGGCTCCGCTCCGGCCGGCCAGGTCCGCTGCCCTCGCCGGAGGAGGCCGAGGCCTACCCGTGGTCGGACGCCGAGCTCGCCGCGGTCGAGGAGTGGGCCGGGCTCGTCTCGGTCGGCACCCCCGACCAGGTCGCCGCCGACCTCTCCCGCCGAGCCACCTCCGCCGGCGCCGACGAACTCATCATCACCACGAACATCCACGACCCCGCCGAGCGGCGGAGGTCCTTCGACCTGCTCGCCGGCGCCTGGGGCCTCAAGCCGCGATGAGTGGCGGACCTGCAGCACTCATCAACGCGCGCCGACAGGCGATGTCCGCCGCTGCCTGAGCGTGAACCACGCAGGCGCGGCGTCATTGGTGAGTGCTGGAGGTCCGGGGTGTGCCGCGGACGTGTTCGAAGATGAGGCTGGTTTCGGCGTGCACAACCGCCGGGTCGGCGGTCAGGTGATCCAGCACGAACTCGCGGAGGGCGTCCGGCGAGGGCGCGGACACGTGCAGCAGGTAGTCGTTCGCGCCGCTGACGTGGAAGAGCGACAGGACACCCGGTAGCGCCGGGACCTTGCTGCGGAAGCGGTTGATCTCGTCCCGCGAGTGCGCGCCGATCCGGATCGCGATCAGCGCCTGCAACGGCTGACCGAGCGCCGCCAGGTCCACGTCGGCGTGGAAGCCGCGGATCACCCCGCGCTCGCGCAGCGACCGTACCCGGGTCAGGCAGGTCGACGGCGCGATCCCGGTCGCATCCGCCAGCGCGTTGTTCGGCATCCGCCCGTCGGCGGTGAGCAGCCGGACCAGCTCCCGATCCACCTCGTCCAGCCCGCCGGGCCCGGACCCGGGCGCGGCCCGCGGCGCCGGTCCGGGGCTCCGACGATCCTTCGGCATGGCACCACTGTAGGGCTCCTCCACAGAATCCACAGCGTGTGGATGAACCTGTGGATGAATTTTCTTCGGAACTATTGCGATAGATCCGCAGAAGATTCCATCCTCGGTCACGCCCAGCGTCTGAGGAGGCTCGATGACCCAGCTCGACACGCGGTCGGTCCACGCCGGTCGCGACGACCTCACCGCCCTCGGCGTCCACGTGCCGCCGATCGACCTCTCCACGACTTATCCACTGCCGGATGTGGACAGCGGCGGCGCGTCGTACGACGCGCTGGCGCAGGGCAACGGCCCGGACGGCGGCAGCCTCGTCTACCAGCGGCTGTGGAACCCGACCGTCGCGCGCTTCGAGGACGCTCTGGCGGAGCTCGAGCAGACCGATGGTGCGGTCGCTTTCGGCAGCGGGATGGCCGCGCTCACCGCCTGTCTCCTCGCTACCGTCGCTGCCGGCAAGCCGCACGTGGTCGCCGTACGCCCGCTGTACGGCGGCTCCGACCACCTGTTATCCACAGGCCTTCTGGGTACGACGGTCAGCTGGGTCGACGTCACCGGGATCGGTACGGCGATCCGGCCGGACACCGGACTGGTGATCGTGGAGACGCCGGCCAACCCGACTGTGGAGCTGGTGGACATCGCCGCGGTGGTCCGGCAGGCGGGCGACGTACCGGTGCTCGTGGACAGCACGTTCGCGACCCCGGTGCTGCAGCAGCCGGCTCGGCACGGGGCAAGTCTGGTGTTGCACTCTGCAACGAAGTACCTCGGCGGGCACGGCGACGTGATGGGTGGCGTCGTCGCGGCCGGCGTGGAGTGGATCGGCCGGCTGAGGCAGATCCGCGCAGTGACTGGTGGCCTGCTGCACCCGTTGGCGGCGTACGAACTGCACAGGGGACTGCAGACGCTGCCGGTGCGAGTGCGGGCGCAGCAGGCGACCGCCATCAAGGTGGCGGACTGGCTCACCGCCCAGCCCGCCATCGAGAAGGTCCACTACCCCGGGCTCTCCGATCCCCAAGAACTGATCGGCCGCCAACAATCCGGCCCAGGCGCCATCCTCGCCTTCACCCTGACCGGCGGCTACGAGCCGGCGGCCCATGTCGCCGGCGCTCTCAAGCTCATCACTCACGCGGTGTCGCTGGGCGGCGTGGACACCCTCATCCAGCACCCGGCCGCGCTCACCCACCGCCTGGTCACACCCGAGGCGAAGCCGAGCGCTGGCCTGCTCCGCCTGAGCCTGGGACTGGAGGATCCCGAGGATCTCACCGCCGACCTGGCCCAGGCCTTAGCCACCACCCTCACCTGACCCACCCCCACCCGACCTGGTCCACGCCGCCACCCCCGCCTGACCCGACCCGGGTCCGCTCGGCTCGGTCCTCCCGCCCTATCTTTCACTCTGCTGTTCCGGCCGTCAGGCCGGAACAGGAGTCGGACGCGTGAGCACTCGATCGATGATTCCGTAGTCGCGGGCGGCGGTTGGGGTGAACCAGCGGTCGCGGTCGAAGTCGGATTCGATCCGGGGGAGCGGCTGCCCGGTCCGGTCGGAGATGATCCGCGCCAGGTCCTCCCGGGCCTTGATCGCCTGCTCCGCCTGGGTCTTGATGTCGCTCGCGGTACCGCCCATGCCCCCGGTCGGCTGGTGCATCATGATCCGCGCGTGCGGCAGCGAGTACCGCTTCCCCGGCGTACCGCAGGTCAGCAGCACCTGACCCATCGACGCGACCATCCCCATCGCGTACGTCGCGACGTCGTTGGTGATGAAGTTCATCGTGTCCAGGATCGCCAGCCCGGCCGAGACAGAGCCGCCGGGCGAGTTGATGTAGAGCGAGATGTCAGCCTTCGGATCCTCGGCGTTCAGCAGGATCAGCTGGGCGCACAGCGCGTTGGCGTTCTCGTCCTTGATCTCGTCCCCGAGGACGAGGATGCGCTGCCACAGCAGCCGCTCGTAGATGTGGCTGTCCAGGTTGTTCGGAAGCTGAAACTGACTCATGCGTCCAGCCTGCGGCGAACCGCCCGGAAGCGGGCCGGAATCTGCCCGTGGCAGATCTGCCCGCCGCAGACCTCGTCGAGATGGCACACTCGTTACAGGACTTCATGATGCGAGGAGGGCCACGACGTGTTGCTACGCCAGGTGATAGGGAACGTCTTCCGCCGGTTGCGGCGCGAGCGGGGCATCACCCTGCGTGAGCTCGCCGAGCTGGCCCAGGTGTCGGTGCCCTACCTGTCCGAGATCGAGCGCGGCCGCAAGGAGCCCTCTTCGGAGATCCTCGCCGCGATCTGCCGGGCACTCGACCTCGACCTGTCCGACCTGCTCTCCGAGGTCCAGTTCGACCTGGCCACGGTGGTCCGGTCCACCATGCCGGTCCGCCTGCAGACGGCGGCGATCCGGGTCGAGCAGTCCAGCCCGCAGCGCATCACCTCGTCCCCGCAGGCCTACTCCAGCACGGCACAGGCATTCGCACTGGTCGCCTAGCTGGTGCGCTGGTACAGCAACGCGTCTGCCCAGGCCTGGCGTACGACGCCTGCACCGGCTGAGGTGCAGGCGTTCCACCAGAGCCTGCCCGGCTACCGCCCGACTCCGCTGACGCCGGTCCTCGCACTGGCGTCGGAGTTGGGGGTCGGACAGGTTCTCGTGAAGGACGAGTCGCAACGGCTCGGCCTGCCCGCGTTCAAGGCGCTCGGCGCCTGGTGGGCGATCCACCGTGCGTTGCAGGAGCGCCCTGGTCCGGTGGAGCTCGTCACCGCGACCGACGGCAACCACGGCCGTGCGGTCGCGCGGCGGGCCGCCATGCTCGGTCTGCCGTCACACGTGTTCGTACCGGACGTGGTGAGCGACAAGGCGATCGACGCCATCCGCGCCGAGGGAGCGACCGTGACCGTCGTACCTGACTCGTACGACGCCGCGGTCGCTGAGGCAGCGGCGTACGCGGCGGACGGGCGGCTGCTGATCCAGGACTCTGCGTGGCCCGGGTACGAGGATGTGCCACAGCACGTGGTCGATGGGTACTCGACGCTGTTCCGCGAGATCGAGGTCGAGCCCGATCTGGTCGTCGTACCGATGGGCGTCGGGTCGATCGCCCAGGCAGCGGTCACGCACTACCGCAGTGGCTCGTCTGCCGCGGCTGTGCTCGGTGTGGAGCCGGCCAGCGCGTCCTGCGTCACCACCAGTCTGCTGGCCGGTGAGCTGGTCACGGTGCCGACCGGCAAGACAGTGATGGCCGGCCTCAACTGCGGTACGGCGTCAACCCTCGCTTGGCCTGTACTACGTGCAGGCCTCGACTACGCGGTGACAGTCGACGACGACGCCGCCCTGCAAGCAGCAGCTGACCTGCGCGGAGCCGGCATCTCCTCCGGCCCGAGTGGAGCCGCCACGCTGGCCGGACTCCGTGCGGCCCGAGAGAACCTCGACCTGCGGCCCGACAGCACTGTCGTCCTGATCAGCACGGAGGCGGCGCAGTAAATCAGGTTCGGCCGGGGACGATCCCCGCCTAGCCTGACGTGGTGCCGAACCATGTGAAGCGCCGGTCACCGGCGGAACCGGGGTCGATCCCCGCGGTCCTGAACATCTTCGAGTCCGAGGTCCGGTTCTATCGGGAGATCGCGCCGGTCGTCGGCGTCCGGGTGCCCGCCTGCTACGAGTCCGAGGCGAATGCCGAGGGGACGCTGCTGGTGCTGGAAGACCTCTCCGCCTGGGAGCCCGGCGCCGAGCCCGTGGCGGCTGCCAAGGCTCTGCGGGACCTGCACGATCGGTGGATCGGCCGTGCGCACTTGGAGTGGCCGTGGCTGCGGCCACTGGAAGCCGGTGCGGACCTGGTGGCCGCCCTGTTCGATCGGACCTGGCCCCGACTGGCCACCCGCTCAGATCTGTCCGCTCCGGTGCGTGAGGCGGGGGAGCGGCTGGTGGGTCACGTCCTCGACGCTGAGCGCGATGTGGCGCGAGCCGGCGAGCTCACGCTGGCCCACGGCGATGCATCGGCCCAGAACCTGCGGACCGCACCGGATGGCGTGGTCGCGTTCCTGGACTGGGAGGACGTGTCAGCGGCGCCGGGCGCGCTCGACCTGGCGTGGTTCCTGCTGTCGTCGGTGGAGCCCGAGCGCTGGAGTGAGGCGGTGGACGCCTACGGGACGAGCCATGGCCTGGCTGAGGCGATGCCGTCGACGATGGTCCAGGGCTACCTCACGATGGCGGACTACCCGGACGGCTCGGAGCCGGCCGCCGGCTGGAACGCCCGCCTGGAATCGGCCGCTGCGCTGCTCGCACGGGGTCGCGTGTGACTGCGCGCTACGTGGTGCGGTTTCCGGTCGACGATCAGGAGTTGTCGACCCTGCACGCCATCGCCTTCGGGAGTGAGGTCACCGTGCAGCCGTGGGCCGCGCGGCTGGAGCGGCACGCACTCACCTGGGTAGGGGCCTTCAGCAACGACCAGCTGATCGGATTCGTGCAGGTGTGCTGGGACGGCGGCGCTCACGCGTTCGTGCTGGACACCGCCGTCCATCCGGACCACGGCCGGCAAGGCATCGGCAAGCATTTGGTGCTGGCCGCCGCCGCGGAGGCGAAGGCCGCCGGGTGTGAATGGCTCCACGTCGACTTCGAGCCACACCTGACGGCGTTCTACCTGGACGCGTGCGGGTTCCGCCCGACGGACGCCGGACTGCTCAAGCTGCGGGGCTGATCGCGGTCAGGCGCTCGGTGGACACGCACGACGTCAGGCAGCGTTCCTTCTGGTCGCCGAGCAGGTCCGCGGTCCAGGTGGTGAAGCCGCCATCACCAAGGCCTTCTCCGTCGCAGCCGATGCCGAGCGCCGTACCGGAGTAGTAGTTCTCGCTCTTCGTCCGCTCTGTGTCCTCGGTGAGGCTGATCTTCAGCGCCGGCCGGACCGTGTCGTCGATCCGCTCGCGCACCGCGGACGGCCTGAACATGGTGAAGGTGAGATCAGCCGTGTCACCCAGTACGTCGTGCCAGAACCGCAGGTGGTCGATCAGCAGCTCGGCCTCGGTCCGGCCCGAACCGGTGTCCCGCGCACTCGAGACCAGCACGAACAGCTGGAAGTGCGCGAACATGCCCGGCCCCTCGAACGGCTGTGCGCGCAGCACCCGCTGGCACGCGGCCAGGTCCACCCGGGCCTGCCCGGCACGTCGTCGTACGGCGGCCTCGATCGCGAGCTCGTTCGTCGGGTCGCTGGCGACCTCGGTACCGCGGATCGTGCTGACCACCTGGTTCTGGTTGATGGTCGACATCGCGGAGCACGTGCCGAGCGGAGTCACCGGGGACAGCTCGACGCCCTCGAACCGGGCCGGCAGTCGCTCCCACAGCCGCTGCTGGGTCTTCACCAGCTGCCGCGGGTCGGCGGGCCCTGGTCGCACGAACCGGTCCTGCTGCCATCGCTGCAGGAGCCTGGCCGGCGTCACCTTGGCGGCCCGCCGGCGGTTCACGTCCAGCAGGACCGACTGCAGTTCGGACTGGCTCAGCCCGTCGACGAGGGCGTCCCGGCTGCCATCCGGCAGCTTCGCCCAGAACCGTTCGCTGACATCTTCCATCGCTCTACTCTGACGGACCCGTGTCCCGGACCGCTCCTCATTTTGCGTGGCGGTTGTCCACAGCTCGCGGAAATCATCTGCCCGGCGCGGTGATTTCGCCGTATGTTTCAAGACATGAGATTCACGAGCCCGCACCTTTGACGCACTGACCGCCCCGACCGCCTGCCGACCAGTCTCTCCGCGCGGATTGTCGCGTTCGAGGCGCTGCAGGACTTCATCCCGCTGTATCCGCTGTACCAGTTGCTGTTCGCCGATCACGGCCTGTCGGCTGCCCAGATCTCGACGCTGTTCGTCATCTGGTCGACGACCGGGTTCGTGCTCGAGGTGCCGTCGGGTGCCTGGGCGGACACGTACTCGCGGCGCAAGCTGCTGGTGCTCGGTGCACTGATCAGCGGGCTCGGGTACGCCGCCTGGATCACGCTGCCGTCGTTCGCCGGCTTCGCCCTGGGATTCGTGCTGTGGGGAACATCCTCGGCGCTGATCTCCGGCACCTTCGAAGCCTTCGTGTACGACGAACTGGTCGCCCGGGACCGCGCTGGTCGATACGCGAGTCTGCTCGGTCGCGCCAGGTCGGCATCCTTCCTGGCGAACCTCGCAGCCACCGCCCTGGCGACACCGCTGTTCGCCCTCGGTGGCTACACCTTGGCCGGCGTCTTCAGCGTGCTCAGCTGTCTAGTTCAGGCCGTCGTCGCGCTGACCCTTCCGGAGGCGCCGCCGGCCGAAGCAGCCGCCGACGATGCTTCCGAATCGACGGGTGCCGCGTTCGCGGCGTACCTGGCCATGGTGCGGTCGGGTGTGACGGAGGTGCTGACCGGCCGGACGGTACGCCGGGCGGCAGGTCTGGTCGCCGTGCTCATGGGCTTCATGGCGTTCGACGAGTACTTTCCGTTGCTCGCCCGCGAGGCCGGTGCGTCCACCGGCGCGATCCCGTTGCTGATCGCCGGTACGGTCGCCGCCCAAGCCATCGGCGGTGCGCTGGCGGGAGCGGCGTACAGGTTGCCAGAAGCAACCTTCGCGATCGGTCTGGGGGTGACCGCGGTGCTGATCGCGTGGGGTTCGCTGAGCCGGTCGGCCTGGGGCTTCATCCCGATCGCGGTCGGGTACGGCGTCATGCAACTGGTCATCGTGGTCTCGGAGGCACGCCTGCAGGACTCCATCACCGGACCGGCGCGCGCCACGATCACGTCGGTGTCCGGCTTCTTCTCGGAGGTGTTCGCGATCGCGGTCTTCGCGGGATTCGCGCTCGGTTCGCTCTGGTTCAGCATGGCGATCCTGGTCGCCGCCCTCACCGTGCCGGTGCTGCTGACAGCGTTCGTCGTACCGCTGGCCCTGCCGGCACCCGTCAATTCGGTATCCGCCGAAGCAACGGAGACCTAGGGTCACAGTCATGAGGAAGCAGGGTGTGCTGGCCGCGGGTGCGGCGGCGGTGACGGTGGTGTTGTGGGCATCGGCGTTCGTCGCGATCCGCCATGTCGGCCAGGAGATCTCGGCGGGCGCCCTGTCCATGGGCAGGTTGCTGGTCGGCAGCGTGCTGCTGGGCGCCTTCGTCTTCACCCGGCCACGCCGCTGGCCGGCGAGGGGCGATTGGAAGCTGCTGCTGGTCTGCGGTCTGCTCTGGTTCGGTCTCTACAACCTCGCGCTGAACGAGGCCGAGCGCCGCCTCGACGCCGGCACAACCGCGATGCTGGTGAACATCGGTCCGTTGCTGATCGCACTGCTCGCCGGTGTCCTGCTGCACGAAGGATTCCCACGTCAGTTGGTGATCGGCAGCGTCGCGGCCTTCGGCGGCGTGGTCCTGATCGGCCTGTCGTCATCCAGCGGCAGCGCGGAGACGTGGGGTGTCCTGCTGTGTCTGGTGGCTGCGGTGGCGTACGCAATCGCGGTGGTCTCGCAGAAGCCACTGCTGTCTCGGTTGCCCGCGCTGGAGGTGACCTGGCTGTCATGCGTGATCGGTGCGATCGCCTGTCTGCCGTTCGCGCCGACGCTGGTGCGGGAGACCGCCGACGCGCGACCGTCGACCATCTGGTGGATCGTCTTCCTCGGCGCGTTCCCGACCGCGATCGCATTCACGACCTGGGCTTATGCGCTGGCTCGGACGACGGCCGGCCGGATGGGCGCCACGACGTACCTGGTCCCGCCGCTGACGATCTTCCTCGGCTGGCTCCTGCTCGACGAAAGCCCTGCGCCGCTGGCCTACCTCGGCGGTGTCCTGTGTCTGATCGGCGTCGCGATCTCGCGCTACCGGCGACGGGTGGCGGCGATGCCCGCGGTCAGCGTGGCCAGCCCGGACTCGAACCCGCTGTCGAAGTCGTAGGCGAGACCCTCGGGGCCCAGCTCACCGACGACGCGCGCGAGTACGGGCGCCTTGCCGGCGGGCAACTGCTCAACCCGGGTGATCAGGTCGGGCGCGAGGTCGAAGTTCTCCGTGCGGACCGACGCCTCGCCGAGCGAGAAGCCGTGGATGAAGTCGACCAGGGTGTTCGCCGTCTCGAAGATCTGCCGCGGTGACAGCCCGGCCCGGTCGAGCGCGCGGTAGAACGGCTCCACGACCACCACCACGACCGCCGACACCGCGGACGTGTCCGACAGCACCTGGAGCGCGAGGTTCGGGTGCGCGCGGAGAGCGTTGCGATAGCCCCGGGCGGCGTCCTTCAGTTGCTCGTCCCACGGCACGGAATCACCTGGATCGGGCTGCTCGAGCCCCGCGAAGACCAACTCCGCCAGCCCGGCCAGCACGGCCGCCTTGTTCGGCAGGTGGTGGTAGAGCGACATCGGGTTGACCTCGAGGGTCGCGGCCAGTCGCCGCATCGTCAGCGTGTCGATCCCCTCGTCGTCCACGATCCGCAGGGCCGCCGTCAGGATCGCCTCGCGGCTCAGCCGCTCCTCCCCGGCGCGAGGCCGTCCGGACCGCTTGCCGGAGTTAATCATACGTCGTATGATACATAATCATACAACGTATGGAAGAAGGAGGCGGGCGGATGAAGCCGCTGGCGGGCAAGGTGGCGCTGGTGACCGGGGCGACCCGGGCGGCCGGGCGGGGGATCGCGGTCCAGCTCGGCGCGGCCGGCGCGACCGTGTACGTGACCGGCCGGACCACGCGGGCCGGTCGCTCCGAGATGAACCGGCCGGAGACGATCGAGGACACCGCGGAGCTCGTCGACCAGGCCGGCGGCCACGGCATCGCCGTACCCGTCGACCATCTCGTCCCTGAGCAGGTGCGCGACCTGGTCGACCGGATCGACCGCGAGCAGGGCGCGCTGCACATCCTGGTCAACGACATCTGGGGTCAGCACGGCGAACCCGAGTGGGACAAGACGGTCTGGGAGAGCAACCTCGAGGACGGCCTGCGGCTGCTGCGGCTCGGCATCGACACGCACGTGATCACCAGCCACTACGCGCTGCCGCTGCTGATCAAGTCACCGGGTGGCCTCGTCATCGAGATGACCGACGGCACCAACGAGTACAACGCTCACACGTACCGCGTGTCGTTCTTCTACGACGTGGCGAAGGGCGCGGTCGGCCGGATGGCATTCGCCCTCGCACACGAACTCGACAAGCACGAGGCGACCGCCGTACTGCTGACGCCCGGGTGGCTTCGATCCGAGGCGATGCTGGAGGGCTTCGGCGTCACCGAGGAGACCTGGCGCGAGGCGACCGAGCGGATCCCGCACTTCGCGATCTCCGAGAGCCCGTCGTACGTCGGCCGCGCGGTGGCCGCGCTGGCGGCGGACCCCGACATACGCCGCTGGAACGGGAAGTCCACGTCCAGCGGTGAACTCGCGCAGGTCTACGGATTCACCGACCTGGACGGGAGTCGCCCGGACGCATGGCGCTACATCGTCGAGGTCCAGGAACCCGGCAAGCCGGCGGACACCACCGGCTATCGCTAAAGGTTGTACGGCGGACAGGCGGTGTCGCCCGCGGTCGGTGTCGCGAGCGGGTTCGCGTGGCCGTCGAGGGCGGCATGTGGATGCGCGGCCGCGATCGGGATCCCCGACGCGGCCGCCAGCGCGAGCACCTCCCGGCGTGAAGTGACTGCTTGCGCCGGATCACGCTCGTACACATAGATGAGCTCGGGCCACCGCGCCTGCGCCGGATGCACCAGCACGTCACCCCCGAGGACGGCCCGCTCGGTCACCACCGACTGATGCCCGGGTGTATGCCCCGGAGTCGGCACCAACCGCATCCCCCGCAACCCCACCTCGCCGTCCACCATCCGCAACTGACCCGCCTCCACCACCGGCCGGATCATCCGCTCGTACGTCGCCCCGCCGCGCACATGCTCCAGCTCATCCCGCTGTACGACGTACTCCGCCCGTGGGAACCGCGGCTCCGACCCCTCCGCAATCCACCCGACGTGATCCAGATGCACATGCGTCAACACCACCGTGTCAACGTCGTCCACACCCACCCCGGCCGACTCCAGTAGCCCCGGCAACCGCCCGGCCACCCCCAACCACTCCGCCGCCTCGCCACCAGCCGGCCCGACTCCGGCATCCACCAGAACCACCCCGGCGTCGCCAGTCACCAAGTAGCTGTGGAAGTGCAGGAGCCACCCGCCGCCCGACACGTTGCCCGGCATCACGTCCGCAGTCCACGCGGCGTGCTCCTTCCCCCAGCCAGGCAACGCATCCGGCACACTCTCGGGAAACACCGCCACCGCATCGCACAAGACGGTCACGTCCACGCTCGATCCCTCCTCCCCGCAGAGGTACCGCAGCGAGGGGGTCAGCGGAACAGATACGCGTTGACCGTCGTCTCCTCGATCGTCGTCCCGGAGGTACAGGTCCAGACACCCGGGAGGTTGTCAGGGCAGGAGAAGCCAGGTGGCGAGGGTTGCCATCAGGAGGGCGATGGCGGTGTCGAGGTACTGCCAGGCTCGGGGGCGGGTGAAGACCGGGGTGAGGGTGCGGGAGAAAAAGCCGAGAGCGAAGAACCACGTGAAGCTGGCGGTGACCGCGCCGAGACCGTAGAACCAGCGGCCGTCGGAGCCGCGCTGGTTGGCGAGGGAGCCGAGGAGCACGACGGTGTCGAGGTAGACGTGGGGGTTGAGGTAGGTGAACGCGAGGCAGGTCAGTACGACGCTGCGGAGTGCGGTGGGGCCGTGGTCGGCGGGGCTGATGGAGCCGGGGTTGAAGGCTCGCTTCAGAGCGAAGGCGGCGTACAGGTAGAGGAAGGCGGCGCCGCCGTACTTCGCCATATCGAGGGCCAGTTGGCTCCGGGTAAGAAGGGCTCCGAGGCCGGCGATTCCGCCGGAGATCAGGAGCGCGTCGGACAACGCGCAGGTGAGGACCACCGGCAGGACGTGCTCACGGCGCAGGCCCTGGCGCAGTACGAAGGCGTTCTGGGCGCCGATCGCGATGATCAGCGACAAGGACGTGGCGAAGCCGGCGAGGAGGGGCATACCTCGACGGTAGACAGCAGACGGCCGGACAAACCAGCTAAAGATTCTGAAGCAGCATTAGGATTGCTTCATCATGCAGTTCGACTCCGCACAGCTCGAGACGTTCGCCGCCGTCGTCGACGAGGGCAGTTTCGACGCGGCGGCGCGGCGTCTGCGGGTGACGCCGTCCGCGGTCAGTCAGCGAATCAAGGCTTTGGAGAGCCGCCTCGGTCAGGTGGTGGTGATGCGCGGCAAGCCGGCGCGTCCGACCGCGGCCGGTGAGGCGCTACTCCGGCTCGCGCGGCAGGTCTCGCTGCTCGAACTGGAGGCGATCGTCGCGGTCCGCGGCACCGTCGAGGCGCTCCGGCTGCCGATCGCGGTCAACGCGGACTCGCTGAACAACTGGTTCCTGCCCGCGATGCTCGACCTGTCCCAGAGCCTCGACGCCAGGTTCCTGGTCCACCAGGAGGACGAGGAGCACTCGGCCGAGTTCCTCCGCAACGGCACGGTCCTGGCCGCGGTGACGGCCGATCCACGGCCGGTCCAAGGCTGCCGCGTCGTACCGCTGGGCAAGATGCGGTACCTACCCGTCGCGACTCCCGAGTACGCCGAGCGGTGGCTGGCCGGCAAGCCGCTGGCGGATGCGCTCGCCGAGGCACCGATGGTGATCTTCAACGCCAAGGACGTGCTGCAGCACCGGCTGATCCGCAAGGTGACCCGGCGCCGGATGGACCCGCCGGCGCACGCCGTACCGGCTCCCGGCGCCTTCCACCAAGCCGTCCGGATCGGGCTCGGCTGGGGCATGATCGAGGACGAGATCGCGGAGCCCGAGCTGGCCGCCGGCCGCCTGGTGGATGTTGCTCCCGGCAAGTACATCGACGTGCCGTTGTACTGGCAGCACTGGAAGCTGGAGTCGCCCATCCTGGACGCACTCACGGCCGCGGTACTGCGGGCCGCCACGGCAGGTCTTCGTACGTCGTGAGCCCGATCGCGTTGCCCGGCTCGTTGCGGATCGACTGGAGGGCTGAGTTACAGCGGGCGGTGCATCACGTGCAGGCCGACGTACCCGTGCTTGGGGTGGTCGAAGGCTTCCGGCACCGTCCCGATGATGGTGAAGCCGAGCGCTTGCCAGAGGTGTACGGCGGACTCGTTGGTCTCCACCACCGCGTTGAACTGGATCGACCGGAACCCTTCCCGAGCGGCCCAGTCGATCATGTCCTGACCGAGCAGGCGGCCGACGCCCTTGCCCCGGGCTGCCGCGTCGACCATGAAGCTCGCGCTGGCGACGTGCGATCCCGGACCGGGGCGGTTCGGGTACATGTTGGCGGTGCCCAGAACGGCGCCGTCGGCATCGACCGCGACCGTGGTCCGGCTGCGCGCGGCGCTCGACGGTGACATCCAGAGCGGGCGGGCCTGCTCCTCGGTCAGCTCCGGGTCGTAGGCGTACGTCTCCCGCGCGGTGACGATCTCGTGGAAGAACGGCCAGATGGCCGGCCAGTCGGCGTCGGTCGCGGTCCTGATCTGCACTGTCATGGTGCGAGAAGCATCACCCGTCAGGCGGCGGATGCCAACCGGATATCGCCGTACGCCATAGACTTCTCGGGGATGACAAACACCGTGGTCCAAGGGTTGCCGCGCTGGAGTCTGGCCGTGCCCCCGCTCGCTCTCGTCGTCCTGGTCCTGTCCTGGGGTCGTGACCTGGGTGTCATCCTGCTGATCCTGGTCTGCGCCGGTCTGGGCGCGGCGGTGATCGCGGCCGTCCACCATGCCGAAGTGGTCGCACATCGCGTCGGTGAACCGTTCGGCACGCTGATTCTCGCGCTCGCGGTGACGGTCATCGAGGTCGCACTGATCGTGACGCTGATGGCGTCCGGCGGCGACAAGGCCGCGTCGCTGGCGCGGGACACCGTGTTCGCCGCGGTGATGATCACCTGCAACGGCATCCTCGGCCTGTCACTCGTTGTCGGCTCGTTGCGGCATCACGTGCAGGAGTTCCGCGTCCGTGCGTCGACCGGTGTGCTCGCGGTGATGATCGCGCTGGTGACGCTGAGCCTGGTGCTGCCGACGTTCACGACCAGTGCGCCGGGGCCGCAGTTCAGCACGGCTCAGCTCGCGTTCGCAGGTGTGGCGTCACTCGTGATGTACGGCGTTTTCGTGTTCGTCCAGACGATCCGGCACCGCGACTACTTCCTTCCCGTCCCCGACGCGGAGGCCGAGGGCGAGGACGTGGAGAGCGAGGAGGTGCACGCCGCCGCTCCGAGCGCGAAGGTCGCGCTCCTCAGCCTTGGACTGCTGTTCGTCTGCCTGATCTCGGTCGTCGGCCTCGCCAAGACGGTCTCGCCGAGGCTCGAGTCCGCGGTGGAGTCGAGCCGGTGCACCCGTGGCCGTGGTCGGTGTCGTCATCGCGCTGCTGGTGCTGCTGCCGGAGACGGTTGCCGCAGTACGCGCCGCACTGCGGAACCGCCTCCAGACCAGCGTCAACCTTGCTCTGGGCTCAGCGCTCGCCAGCATCGGCCTGACCATCCCGGCGATCGCGGTCGCCTCCATCTGGCTGGACGGCCCGTTGGTGCTCGGCCTCGGTGGCATGGAGATGGTGCTGTTCGCGCTGACCGTCGTGACCAGCATTCTCACCCTCGCCACCGGCCGGGCGACCCTGCTTCAGGGCGCCGTCCACCTGATGGTGTTCAGCGCGTTCCTGTTCCTTGCCGTAAGCCCTTGAGGTAGTCGATCACCGCCTGCTTGCGGTCGTCGTCGGCCCAGCTGTGCTCTGCCCAGCCCAGCGCAGGCCCGTCGTACGAGGGATCGCGCAGTTCGGGATCGGCGCCCAGCTCGACGAGCTTCTTGACGGTGTCGAGGTGGCCGTTGATCGAGGCTTGGTGAATCGGCGCGGATCCCGCCAACACGTTGAGGTCGAAGCCCAGGTTCTTCAACGGCTCCAGAGCTTCGGTCCGGCCGATCTCGGCGGCCCGGAGGGGAAGGTACGGATTGCGCGCAATGGCTCGCGAGATCAGTTCGGGGCTGACGGCCGGGGTCTCACCCCGCATGACGGCGGCGAAGACCTCGTGTACGTCGTCCAGTGGCGCCGCACCGCGAGCGCGCAGCAGCTCCGCGATCTCGGTGTGCCCCTGGATGGCGGCGAACTCGTAGGCGCGATGCCCACCGAAGCCCGGATGCTCGGTACCACGTCCCTCCGGATCGATGCCTTGGGCAATCACCAGCTCGGCCCGGTGCAGCAGGCCTGTCGACGCCGCGAAGACCAGCTCGTCCTCCAGCAACTGCTGCGGTGTCGGATGTGCGGTCGTCATCCGCTCGTGCCACGGGCCGCCGTCGCCTTTGCCCAGTCCGTACTCGAGCAGGAGCTCCAGGTGGACGTCGTCGTACGGCGGAGGGCAACCGGGACCGCAGTTGTACATGGTCTGGCTGTCGTTCGGATCGGCTCCGGCGTCCAGCAGCAACCGCGCGAGCTCGACCCGGTCGCGGTGCGGTGGCTGATCGCCTTCGCCACGACCGAACGCCCCGGTCAAGGCTGTGAACGGTGACGGCATGCCCTGCCACAGATAGCCTGCGTTCGGGTCGGCGCCATGCTCGAGGAACAGCCGCGCGATCTCCACCTGATGCGGTACGTCGAGCCGCCCGTAGGTGATGTAGAGCAACGGTGGCCAGCGGTACGGCCCACCTTCCTCCCTTGCCTGCCAGGGATCCGCCGCCAGAACCTCGCGTACGGCGTCCAGCTCGCCGGCCACCGCCATCGTGTAGATGTTGCTCCGAGCAACCTCTGGAAACTGCTCGAGCAACTGCTCCGCGGACCGCTGCCGGGCCGGATCGTCCTGCCCGTAGTGCAGCGTCGCGAGTCGCAGGAACTCCTCGCCGCGTTGCTCCGGGGTGTCGAGCGGACCACCGATCGACTGGCGGTGCGGGGAGCGGCTGTACTGGTCGACGAGCTCCAGATGCCGGACGATCCGCGGCCAGCTGGGGAACCCGTAGCTGCGGGCGATCACCAGTTGCGCGTCGGCCAGCGACTGGACGGGATGGAACTCGTCGGCCAGGGCGACGGCCTCGTCGTCCCCGGCGCGGACCTGCTTGAGCAAGGTCTTGGCCTGCTTGCGCAGGTGGTCCAGGTGCGGGTCGTTCGGGAGATTCCGGGTCGGCATCGCGACCTCCTCTCTACGAGCCTGCTGTCCGCGTCGTCAGGCGAGAAAGGAGGTGAACAACAACCACACAACTCCGTGATCAGGTGGGCTGAGCCCTTCCCGCGGACCGGTGGCACCCTGAGTGCCTACCGGCACGGTAACCCATCACGGCTTCTCCATCCACCACTCGGTGAACTCGTGGGCGCGGTCGCGGGCGAGGCGGATCACCCACAGGTTGCTGAACTCGCTCGGCGGCTGGGTCTGGTACGTCGTCCAGCCGCGGACGAACCCGACACCGTCGCCGAACCCGAGTACCTCGTACTCGAACCTCGTCTCACCCGGTGCGTCCGCCACCTCGAGCCAAGCCGCGACGATCGCCTCCCGGCCCACCACCGGCTCGTCGTCCGGGCGGCGGTGCCAGAGGGCGTCCTCGGTCCAGAGCGCCGCGATGTGGCCCGGGTCGTTCGACTCCCAGGCCTTGCGGTATTTGGCGACCCACCGGTCGAGGTGCTTCTCGCGCATGATCAGCGGATCCGTCGGTGGTTGAGGACGACGGCCGCCGGCGTCGCGAGGATCTCCGGATGCTCGAGCGGATCGGCGTCGTACGTGACGAGGTTGCCGTCGCCGGTGAGCCCGAGGAAGTCCTGCGCTCCGGTCGACGCGGCGACCAGGGCCTGCTCGACGGTGAGGCCGTGCTGCACCAACAGGTCGATCTCGCCGGCGACGGTCCCGACGCCATCGGATCCGGTCAGGACGCGGACGCCGTACCGATCGGCGACCGGCAGGAGTGAGGCGAGATGCTCCGACCTGGACTTCCGCCGGGCGAACTGTTCCGGGGTCGCGCCCGGTTTCGCGACGACCGAGGCGCCGAGTGTCGGTGTCCATGCTCCGCCCCGGGCCCCGAGTGCCGCCAGATCCTGTTCGGTGAGCGACGTGCCGTGCTCGACCGAGTCGATCCCGGCTGCGATCAGGGCGGTCACATGCTCTGTGTTGACGTGCGCCGCGACGCGGGCGCCGCGGGCGTGCGCGGTCTCGACCATGGCCTGGACCAGGCCCGGTTCGTACGTCGGGCCCATGGCGCTGCCGCGGATCGGGCCGTCCGGACCGACCTCGGGGAAGTCGCCGACGAGCTTCAGCCAGGTCGCGCCTTCGGCGATCTCGGCCTCGACCGCGGTCAGCAGATCCTCCGGGTCGACAGGGTCGTACGCCTGCGGGAAGTAGCGGCCGCGGGGTGCGAGGAAGCGGCCGGCCGCGAGGACGCGCGGGCGGCTGTCGTCCTCGGTGGTCGCCAGCTTGAGGGTGACCTCGCGGTTGCCGCCGACGTCGCGGAGCGCGCTGACGCCGGCCTTCGCGAGCTCGCCGAGCCGCTCATCGGCGAAGTCGGCGCCGAACAACTGGGGGCCGCGCTCGCCGCTGCCCATGGTCAGGTGGCAGTGCGAGTCCACCAGCCCCGGTACGCCGAACCGCCCCGGCAGCACGCCGCTGTCGCCGGAGCCGAACCGGAGGCGGGCGTCCTCGGCGGCCGGCAGGACGGTTCCCTCGAAGACCCAGGTCGTCATGTCCGCCATCCTGCCTCAGCGCGAGACCCAGCTCACGTCATCGCCTACTTGAACATGTTCAAAAGTCGGTCGTACGCTCGCCACGTGACCAAATTTGAACGTGTTCAGTTTGTGAGGACGTGGTGAGCATGACCGTGACGACGTACCTGATCTATCTGCTGGTCTCGGTGCCGTTGACGATCTGGGTGGCTCGGACGCTGAGCCACAACGGCCGGATCTTCCTGATCGACGTGTTCCACGGCAACGAGGACTTCGCCGACGCTGTGAACCGGCTGCTGGTGGCCGGGTTCTACCTGGTCAACCTGGGGTTCGTGACGCTGTTCCTGCGCGCCGACAAGGTGGTCGTCGACGCTCGCGGGGTGTTCGAGCAGCTGAGCGTGAAGCTCGGCATCGTGATGCTGGTGCTCGGTGTGCTGCACCTGATGAACGTCTGGATCTTCAACATGATCCGCCGCCGCAGCCAGCTCGAGACCATGACCAACCCACCGGTTCCGCCGAACGACGTACTCCCGGCCGAAGCACTGGCCAAGACACCGGTCCACTACGGCTACTGACCATGCACGAGCTGACCGTCCTGTACGACGCCCAGTGCGGTCTGTGCCGCCGGGTTGCGGAGTTGGGCGAGTGTGCGGGATGGGGGTGACTACGCTGACGGATGTGACGGAAAGTGCGACCACCAAGGGTGAGCAGACCCGGGAGCTGATCCTGTCCACCGCGCTGCGGCTGTTCCGCGAGCAGGGGTACGGCAAGACGACGATGCGGGCGATCGCCACCGAGGCGGGTGTCTCGGTCGGCAACGCTTACTACTACTACGGCTCCAAAGAGCACCTGATGCAGGCGTACTACGACCACCTGCAGGTGCAGCACGTGGAGGCGGTCGAGTCGGTCCTCGCGACGGAGAAGGCATTCGTCCCGCGGCTGACCGGCGTACTGCGGGCCTGGCTGGAGGTGTCCGCGCCGTACCACGAGTTCGCCGGCACGTTCTTCAAGACAGCGGCGGAACCGAAGAGCCCGCTGTCGCCGTTCAGCGACCAGTCGCGGCCCGCGCGGGAGGCGAGCGTCGAACTGTTCCGCCGGGTCGTGGAGGGATCGGACCTCAAACTGCCGGCCGACCTGAAGGCGGAGCTGCCCGAGCTGCTGTGGCTGATGCAGATGGGGATCGTGCTGTTCTGGGTGCACGACGACAGCAAGGATCTTCGTCGTACCAAGGCACTGATCGATCGGTCCGTCCCGCTGGTCGACCGGCTGCTCCGGCTGACCCGCATCCCGGGCGTCCGGGGCGTGACCAACGATCTGGTCGGGCTGATCCGGTCGATCAAGCGCTGACTATTCGCCGGTCAGGCCGTCGATCCGTTCGCGGAGGAGGTCGGCGTGGCCGTTGTGGCGGGCGTACTCCTCGATCATGTGGATGTAGAGGTAGCGGACGGAGTACTCACCCTCGTGGCCCGGGCGCAGGAACGTGTCGTCCAGGGTGTGGCCCGCGGCGATCTCGCCGGACACCCTGACGATCTCCCGGAACTCCGCGAGATCGTGCTCGGCCCGAGCCGGGTCGGTCAGGTCGAAGTCGCCGTCCGGATGCTCAGCGGTCCAGTGCAACGGCGGCGCCGGGAGCTGGGCGAGCGCCCGGTGGAACCAGTACTTCTCGACCTCGCTCAGGTGCCGGACCAGCCCGATCAGCGAAAGGCTGGACGGGTCGACACTGCGCTGGACCAACTGCGCCCCGGTCAGTCCGGACACCTTCCACAGCAGCGTGCCGCGGTGGAAATCCAGGAATCCCTGCAGAAGCTCATGTTCGCCGCCGGCGGTCGGCGGATCCACCCGGTTCTCAGTCATCACGGTGCACAACATAGGGCACGTCTCTCGCCGTGTGACGAGCGTCCTGTGAACAAACCGGCGCGGCGCGGACCCTGCGTGACGTAGACTGTCCATGACGGCCCGCCCAGTTCTGCCTCGGGCCGGAGCGCCTGTGACAGAGCGCTAGCAGTCGACCACCACGCGCCGCGGCCGATGAACGGCCGCGCCGGGCAGGACGACCCCCCGACTTTCTGGAGTACTACATGGCGGCCCGCCGCCCGACATCAACGCAATCTGCCCAAACACCCTCCACCTCCCGTCCCCGCCGGCGTCGCCGTTCCGACGGCGCCCCGCGGCCGAAGGTTGCTCAGAGCAACAAGGCCGTCACGCGGGAGGCTTACGAACAGGTCGCGGAAGTAGTTGTCCCGGACAACTTGACGTTCGCGGACCTCGGCGTACGGGCGTCCCTGGTGGCCGCGCTCGCGGCGACCGGGGTGACCAAGCCCTTCCCGATCCAGGCGGCGACACTGCCGGATGCTCTGGCCGGCAAGGACGTTCTCGGCCGCGGCCGGACCGGATCCGGCAAGACCTACGCCTTCGTGCTGCCCGTGCTGGCCCGGTTGGCCGCCGGCCGGACCAAGCGGCGTCCGAATCACCCGCGTGCGCTCATCCTGGCGCCGACGCGCGAACTGGCCACCCAGATCCAGGCGTCCATCACACCACTGACCGACGCGCTCGACCTGCGCACGATGACCATCTTCGGTGGTGTCGGCCATGGTCCGCAGATCACCGGACTGCGCAAGGGTGCCGACATCGTCGTCGCCTGCCCGGGACGGCTCGAGGACCATCTCCAGGCCGGGCACGTGAAGCTCGACGCGGTCGAGATCACCGTGCTCGACGAGGCCGACCACATGGCGGACCTCGGCTTCCTGCCCGCGGTACGGCGGATCCTCGAGGCGACCCCGGCAGGAGCGCAGCGGTTGCTGTTCTCGGCCACGCTGGACGCGGGCGTCGATGTCCTCGTGCAGCGGTTCATGACCGACCCGGTCACGCACAGCGTGGACTCGGCGCAGTCGCCGGTCTCGAAGATGACCCACCACGTGCTGCACGTCCAGCCCGACACCCGGCTCCCCGTGCTCGTCGACCTGACAGCGGCACCGGGACGGTCGCTGGTCTTCACCAGGACGAAGTACGGCGCGAAGTCGCTGACCAAGAAGCTGATCGCGCAGGGCGTACCGGCGGTCGAACTGCACGGCAACCTGTCCCAGGGCGCCCGCACCCGGAACCTCGAAGCCTTCTCGGAGGGTACGGCGAAGACACTCGTCGCCACCGACATCGCGGCCCGGGGAATCCACGTCGACGACGTTGCGCTGGTGATCCACGCGGATCCGCCGATCGAGCACAAGGCGTACCTGCACCGCTCCGGCCGGACTGCCCGCGCCGGCGCCGAGGGCACGGTCGTCACGCTGATGACCGACGCCCAGGTTCGCGACGTGCGCGACCTCACTCGCAAGGCCGGTATCGCGCCGACCGTCACCAAGCTCACCACCGGCGACCCGCTGCTCTCCGAGCTGGCTCCGGGCGAGCGCACCTTCGTAGCTCCGCAGCTCGCAGCCGCAGGAGCCGCCGCTCCAGGCCGTTCGTCGAATGGCCGAGGTTCGGCGGAGTCCGCCTCCGCAAGCCGCGGTGCGGGCGGTCGTGGTGCCGGGGGTCGTGGTGGCGGTGGTCGCCGCCGGCGTGGTGGCCGAGGCGCTCAGGCGCCCGGCGCAGGCCGCCCGGGCGGCGCAGCCTCCTCGGGGTCTGCCAAGCGCCCGGCTCCCGCGGCCGGCTCGACCTCGCGGTCGGGCGGAGCGGCCGCGTTCTCCGCCGGCACCCGCGCCTCCCGCCGGAGCCGCTGATCGCATTCCCGGCTGTCGCCGCGGCGTCGGCCGGGGAGGCGCGATCGTCGTCGGCCGGAGGCCACGCGTCCTGCCGGAGCTCTTGAAGTTGCTATAGGCAACCGTCGGTCGGGCTGACTCTCAGTCAGCTTGGCCGGCGGTTTCCGCGTGTTTGCGGGCTCGGTGAGCTCGGACTCGGCCTCTGCTGGCGCAGGTGGGGTTGGGGCACCAACGGCGGCGGCCGGTGGGGTCGGTGAACACGCCTCGGCAGTCGTGTTCGGGACAGGCGGAGAGGAAGGCGCGCTCGGGACCGGTCAGATGATCGACGGCCTGACGGGCGATCCGGCACAGCGCGTCCGCCGTCGTCCGTGGACGGGAGCGTTCGAGCCGATCAGTCACCGTCAGCACCGGCGAGTCGCCCTCGAGAAACGTCGCGAGCGCCTCTACCGCCGCCGCATCAGGGGGTACGCCGTCCACCGTCGCGAGCGCGATCGGTCGCAGGATCTCCCGTAGCTCCCAGGCCCGATCGAGGTCCGCCGACGTCACCTTCCGCACCGGCCGCAGTTCCACCAGGTCGAGCCATTCCGTGAACCGCTCGACCGTCGGCAGCCGCTCCACCGGGTTCTCCCCGAAGTGCGTTCCGCGCGTGGCGAGCAGGTTCAGCCACGTCGCGCCGAGATCCATCCGGAACTCCATCCGATCAACCACCTGGACATCGTAACGCCTCGCCCGTTACGTTAGTAACGCTTCAACCGTTACAAGGAGGCGCAGTGATCCGCACCGTCACCGGTGACATCCGGCCGGACCAGCTCGGCGTCACCGACTCGCACGACCACCTGTTCTTCAGTACGCCGTTCCTCGCGGGGCAGGAGCTGGACGACGTGGACGCGGCCCTGGCCGAGACGCGAGCCTTCGCCGCGGCCGGGGGTCAAGCGATCGTGCAGTGGACGCCGCATGGTCTGGGGCGCCGAGTCGACGCATTGCCCGGAATCTCAACCACCACAGGCGTTTCGCTGATCGCCGCCACCGGACTGCACCGCGTCGAGCTCTACCCGGAAGGCTTCGTCGACCAGGTCCGCCCGAAGCTGGCCGAGATCTTCCACGCCGAGCTGACCGTTGGCATGGGCAACAGTCCGATCCGCGCCGGGCTGATCAAGGTTGCCGGTGGCTACCATGTGCTGGATTCCCATGCCCGCTGGGTGATGCGGGCCGCCGCCGAGGCGCATCATGCGACCGGCGCACCGATCGCGGTGCATCACGAACTCGGGACCGCGCCGGACGCCGTACTCGATCTGCTGGTGGACGAGCTCGCCGTACCGCCCGCCAGGGTGGTCCTCGGGCACCTGAACCGGTTCCCTGATCATCGTGGGCATCTCGAGCTGGCCGAGCGGGGTGCGTGGCTGGCGTTCGACGGGCCGTCACGGGCGAATCACGCGACCGACCCGTGGCTGATCGACTGCCTGGCCGCGCTCGCCGACGCCGGGTACGCCGACCGGCTGCTGCTCGGCGGCGACACGACGACGGCCCGTGCGCGGGGCGCGACCGGTGAGGGCCCCGGCATGCCGTACCTGCTGACCCATCTCCGGCCGCGGATCGCGCGGCGGCTGGGTGCCGAGGTGGCGGATGCGGTCTTCACCGCCAACCCTGCTCGCGCCTTCGACTGGAGCAGCTGAGAACCCGCTACGTTTCCGGCATGAGCGTTGTCGCGCAGGTGTTCGTGGCATTGGCCGGGGTCTTCCACGTCGCGGTGTTCGCCATGGAGAGCCTGCTGTTCCGCAAACCGAGCACCTACCACCGGTTCCTGATCAAGGACGAGACGGAGGCGGCGACTGCTCGGCCGTGGGCTTTCAACCAGGGCTTCTACAACCTGTTCCTGGCCATCGGCGCGATCGGCGGCCTGATCTGGGGCGGCGACAAGGGCCACGCCATCGCGCTGTTCAGCTGCGCGTGCATGGCCGGTGCCGGCATCGTCCTGATCGCCTCGGACCGCCGGATGGCGCGGGCCGCGGCCACCCAGGCGGTTCCGCCGATCCTCGCCCTGGTGCTCGCAGCCGTTCTCTGACTCGGGGTTGACTTCAAGTGCCCTTGATGTCTGAGGGTTCTTGGCATGACCATTGCTGCCGAGCCCACCCTCGACCAGGGCACCCCGGCCCCGTCCGGCGGCGTTCTCGCGCCGCAGTACCGCGCGCTGACGGTCGGGATGGTCGCGTTGATCACTCTGGTCGCGTTCGAGTCGCTCGCCGTCACGACCGCGATGCCGACCGTCGCGCAGGCACTCGACGGACTCAGTCTGTACGCACTCGCCTTCGGCGGACCGCTCGCCTCCGGCGTGATCGCGATGGTCGTCTCCGGCACCTGGAGTGACCTCAAGGGCCCGACCCGCCCGCTCTGGCACGGGACCGCCTGGTTCCTGGCCGGTCTGATCATCGCAGGCCTGGCTCCGACCATGGAGATCCTGGTCGTGGGCCGGATCATCCAGGGCTTCGGCTCAGGTCTGCTCACGGTCGCGCTGTACGTCGTCGTCGGGCAGCTGTACCCGGCCCGGCTGCGGCCGCGCATCTTCGCCGCCTTCGCGACCGGCTGGGTGGTCCCCTCGCTGGTCGGCCCCGCGATCGCGGGGCTGATCGTCGAGAACGCCAGCTGGCGCATCGTCTTCCTCGCCGTGCCGGCCCTCGCGATCCCGGCGGCGCTGGTGATGCGGCCCGGGCTCAGAGGCAGCACACACGAACCCCTCCCGGGACGGCTGTGGGACAGGCGAGCGCTGTGGGCGGTCGCGGCCGCGGTCGGGGTTGGTCTGCTCCACTACGGCGGCCAGCAGCACGGCGTACTCCAGCTCGCGTTGCTCGCGGTCGGGCTCGGCGGCGTGGTCGCCTTCGCGCCGAAGCTGCTGCCGCGTGGAACCTTCACCTTCGGACGCGGTCTGCCGTCGGTGGTCGCGCTGCGCGGGCTGGTTGCGGCGTCCGGCTTCGGTGCCGAGGTGTTCCTGCCGCTGATGCTCACCCGTGAGCGTGGCCTGTCCCCGGCCGTCGCCGGTCTGGTGCTGACCGTCAGCGCACTCAGCTGGACCGCCGCCTCGTGGTACCGCGGCCGCCCGAACCAGCCGTTCTCGCACTCGGTCTTCCTGCAGGCCGGCATGGTCGCGATCCTGCTCGGCATCGTGACCGCCACGCTGACCCTGAACGACAACGTGCCGGTCGTCGTCGGCATCCTCGGCTGGAGCCTCACCGGACTCGGCATGGGCACGGTCTTCCCGACGCTGTCCGTACTCGTGCTGGACTACTCCGAATGCGAGGAGCAGGGCGCCAACAGCTCGGCCGCGCAGCTGAGCGACTCGTTGGCCACGGCAACGATCCTGGCGATCGGCGGTTCGCTCTTCGCGGCACTCGAGCCGCATTCCGCGCTGACGGCGTACCTGGTTGCGTTCGGTCTGCCTGCCGTGCTCGCGCTGCTCGGTGTCCAGGCCGGCCGGCGTACCGCTACTCCTTAGAGCCGGTCACGGCGATGCTGGCGCCGAGGCCGATGATCATCAGACCGCCGGTGCCGCCGACCAGTTCGAGCCGGCGCGGCGAGCGGGCGAACCACTCGCGCGCGGTGCCGGCCACCACGGCCCAGACGCTGTCCGAGCAGAGCGCGATCAGGATGAAGACCAGGCCGAGGACGAGGATCTGGAGCCAGGCCGGGCTGGCCGCGCCCTTGTCGACGAACTGCGGCAGCGCGGCGGCGAAGAAGACCGCGGTCTTGGCGTTGGTGACTCCGACCAGGAAGCCCTGGCGCATGGTCCGCCGGCTGTTGCCCGGCTTGACCCCGCTGGTCATCGCCTCGACCAGCGACTTGCGGGTGCGGAAGGCGTGCACCCCGAGATAGATCAGGTACGCCGCGCCCGCGAGCTTCACCACGGTCAGGGCGATCGCACTGGCCGCGATCAGTATGCCGAGTCCGAGGGCGACCGCGACCAGCATCACGGCGGCTCCGATGGTGTTGCCGACCATGGTCAGCACCGCTTCCCGGCGGCCGACCGCGAGGGCCCGCCCGACGATGAACAGCACGCTCGGACCGGGGACGACGATGATGATGAACGCGGTGATCGCGAAGGCGACCAGGTGATGAGCGGACGGCATCTGCCCAGAGTAGGTCCGGGGGTGGGGAACGTCACCCGGCCGTCCCACGCGTTGACCCCTCTCCATCCCCACCGCTACGGTTCGGGGGACAACCTGCGGTGCCATGAGGGAAGCCGGTGAGAGTCCGGCACGGCCGCGCCACTGTGAGCGAGCTCAGCTCGTGAGTCAGGACGCTCGGGCACCAGCAGCCTTTCGAAGGGGACGCGCACTTCCCCAGGAGGTTCAGATGGCAGCTCCTGCCCGCTCGGTCGCCGTACCGGCCTATTCACCCCGGCTCCTCGCCGCCGCCCTGCTCAGCTTCGGCGTACTGCTCCTGCTCGGCTACCTCGTCATGTTCGACCAAGGTGCGGTGTCGCACTCGGGCATGTACCTGCACGAGTTGATGCACGACGGTCGCCACCTGCTCGGCGTGCCCTGCCATTAACCCCATGCGCACCTTCGGATCGCTCCTGGTGCGCGGACTGATCATCGGACTCTTCGCCGGCCTGCTGGCCGGAACGTTCGCGTACGTGACGGGCGAACCGCACGTCGACGCCGCGATCGCGATCGAAGAGGCCGGTGCCGCGCATACCCACGACCATGGCGACGGTGCTGAAGCCGCCGCCGAAGAGGAACCGCTCGTCAGCCGCGACGGCCAGAAGGCCGGGCTGTTCCTCGCGACCACCCTGTACGGCATCGCGCTCGGCGGGATGTTCGCCGTCGCCTTCACGCTGCTGCGGCGCAAGCTGCGGACCGAACGTGATCCGTACGCCGCTCTCGGCATGGCCGCTGCCGGCTTCGTCGGGATCGTGCTGGTCCCGTTCCTCAAATATCCACCGAATCCACCCGCGGTCGGCGATCCGGACACGATCACCCGCCGTACGGTGACCTATCTGCTGACGCTCGTGATCGGACTGCTCGCGGTCTGGGCCGGTGTCGCGGCATCGCGTTGGGCCGCACGGTACGGCGACGTCGCCCGGCTGGCCGGCGGCGCGGCTGCCTTCCTCGTCACGATCGTGATCGCGTACCAGATCCTGCCGTCGATCAACGAGGTTCCGGGGTCGTTCCCCGCTACGCTGCTGTGGCAGTTCCGGTTCGCCTCACTCGGTACGCAGGCGACGCTGTGGCTCCTGCTCGGATTCGGGTACGCCGCCGCGGTGGACCACCGGCTGTCCCGACAGAAGGTGGTTGCCGCTTGAGCGTGTCGCTGACGCTGGTCGCCCATGCACTGACCCCTGGGTTGCGTGGACTTGTGCTCGGTGGTGACCACGAGCCGGATCCGTCCGGTGTCGACGCGGCGCGTGAGCTGACGGTCGAGGCCGACGCGGTCTTCGCCGGTCCCGAGGTGGCCGCCGTACGGACCGCGGAGGCGCTCGGCCTGACGCCCGTCGTCGAGCCGGCGCTGCGGGACCGCGAGTACGGCGATTGGTCCGGACGCGGACTCGAGGAGTTGCTCGGGGCCGATCCGGAACGTGTCACGGCATGGCTGGAGCGCCCGCACACGGCGACGCCGGGCGGCGAATCGGAGAACGACGTACTCACCCGGGTCGCCGACTGGCTCGGCGACCTCGGTGAGCTGCCCGGTGAGCGGCGTACCGTCGTGGCCGTCGTCCATCCGGCGGTCGTGCGGGCGGCCGTGCTCTACGTCCTGGACGCGCCAGCTGAGTCGCTCCGGCACGTGGACGTCCGGCCGCTTGCCCGGGTCCGGCTCTCGCTGCACGAGGGTTCCTGGTCTTTGGCCTTCGCCTGACGTACGAATCGCTGTCTGGCGTCGCCAGAGTGGCCGCCAAGGTGTAGGACCGGGATATGACGCTCACCGAAGCCCGTAACTTCCTCCGCTTGGAACTGCTCGCGGTCGCGGCGATCGTCGTCCCTGGCCAGACACCGACGGTGACGCACGACGTCGGCCCGGTCAGCCAGGAAGCCCTGTCGGACGACCGTGGTCCGGAGTCGGTCTGCACGATCACAGTCGAAACCGGCGACCCGACTTCGCCCGACCCCGAGGCCCACATCGGCTTCGCCGCCGAAACCCTCGACGGCTGCGGCTGGAAGGTCGAGGTCGCCCCGGTCGAAGGCGACCACCACCACCTCACCGCGAACCGCGACGGCTACGACCTCACCGTAGACGCCAGCACCACAGACTGGCGCCTGACCTTCACCGGCCAAACCCCCGTCACCGACGACCTCTGAGCCAACTGGGGACGGCCTGACGGTCAACTGGTGGCGGCTCGTTCGGCGGCGCTGCGGAGTACACAGAACTCGTTGCCTTCAGGGTCGTGCATGACGACCCAGCCGGTGCCGTCGGGTTCGCGGTGGTCGTTGGCGATGGTGGCGCCGATGGTGAGCAACCACTCGACCTCCGCGTCGCGCAGACCGTCCGGCTCGAGGCAGAGGTGGACGCGGTTCTTGACCACCTTCTCGTCGTCGTTCTGGCCGAAGAGCAGCGTCATCGAGTCCGTGACGACTGCGGCGTACGGGTCGTCCGGCGCGTCGTCGTCGGGGCGCGGCGCTCTCAGCACCTGCAGCCAGAAGCCGGCCAGCTCGTAGGGGTCGTGGGCGTCGAAGGTCACCGTGCGAACGTGCGAAGTCATGCGCCGAGCGTCGCGTACGCCGGGTGTCACCGCCACCGGATTACCTACGGAACATCAGGCACTCATCGGGGATCGCGGAGTCGAGGTACGGCGTGAAGCCGGCGGCGACTGCGATCGCGGTGAGTCCCTCAGGCAGCCACCGATGGACGTAGATGTTCATCGGGTGGCCGCCGTACCCGGAGGTCTTGTGCGTCGACTTCGCACCGACGTGGAACCCCATCAGCAGAACCCCACCGGACCGCAGGACGCGGTGGAACTCGGCAAAGGCCTGCGGGACCACGTCGCGAGGCAGGTGGATGACAGACCACCACGACACCACTCCGCCGAGCTCGCCATCGGGCAGGTCCAGCGCGGTCATCGAACCGACCCGGTAGTCCAGACCGGGATGGTCCCGCCGGGCGATGTCGATCATCCCGGGGGACAGGTCGATTCCGATCACCGGCAGACCACGGTCAGCGAGCAGGCCGACCACCCGGCCCGGTCCGCACCCCACGTCCAGCACCGGCCCACCTTCGGCGAGCTTCCCGAACAGGTCGAGAGTCGGCGCCTCGAACGGCGGGCCTTCCTGCACGAGCTCGGCGTACGAGACGGCGACAGCGTCGTACGACGTCCGGATGTCGGCGAGATGATCGGTCACCCGGCCGACACTAGGGCCGGCCGGGGACAGTTTCGGATCAGGCCTTTCCGAGGGTCTGCTTCTGCCGGCCGAGGCCCTGGATCTCCAGCTCCATCGTGTCGCCGGGCGCGAGGTACGGGAACCTGCCGGACAGCGCGACGCCCTCCGGGGTGCCGGTGTTGACGATGTCGCCCGGGTCGAGCGTCATGTACTGCGACAGGTCGCGGATCAGTGCCGCGACGCTGAAGATCATGTCCCGGGTGTTGGAGGCCTGCCGCGGCTCCCCGTTGACCCAGGATTTCAAGTCGAGGTTCTGCGGGTCGCCGATCTCGTCGGCCGGGACCAGCGCCGGGCCGAGCGGGTTGAACGTCTCGCAGCACTTGCCCTTGGACCACTGGCCGCCGGACTGCTCGAGCTGGAAGGCCCGCTCGGACACGTCGTTGGACACCGTGTACCCGGCGATGCACGCCAGCGCTTCCGCGTCCGAGTCGACGTACCGGGCCTGCTTGCCGATGACGACGGCGAGCTCGACCTCCCAGTCGGTCTTGGTCGAACCGCGCGGGACGAGGACGTCGTCGTACGGGCCGACGACCGTGTTCGGGGTCTTGAAGAAGACGATCGGCTGCTTCGGCGGCTCGGCGCCGGACTCGGCCGCGTGGGCGGCGTAGTTCTGGCCGATGCAGACCACCGCGCCAGGCCTGGCGATCGGGGCGCCGATCCGCAGCCCTTCGACGTCGACGGCCGGCAGGTCGCCTGCCTCGAGCGCGGTGCGGGCCCGGGCGATGCCGTCGCCGGACAGGAAAGCGCCGTCGATTTCGGCGGTGACGGAGCTCAGGTCGTGAACGGTGCCGTCGGCGGCGCGCACGTACGGGCGCTCCTCACCGACCGCGCCGAGGCGCAGCAGTTCCACAAAGATCTCCCTGGGTGAGTCATTCCTGGTCGAAGATCGGCCGCAACCGGGCCCGGGAGGCCTCGATATGCGCCCGCATCGCCGCGGCCGCCTCCTCCGGGTCGCCCTTGCGGACGGCGGTCACGACAGTCTTGTGCTCCCGCAACGCCTTTGTCGCGATGCCGCCACCGTAGTACAGCCGGAACAGGTGCAGGTGGCAGTGTGTCCGCGCAAAGGACAGCCGGGCGGTCTCGTTGCCGGACAGTTCCAGCACCAGGTCGTGGAAGCGCTGGTCGTGCGCCGCCATCGCCCGGTAGCTCTCGTACGCCGGGCGGTCCGGTACGTCGGTGTAGCTCAGCATCTCGGCCTTGAGCCGGGCCAGGTCCTCGGTGCCGGCCCGCTGGGCGGCGCGCCCGGCCGCCCACGGCTCGATGTGCAGCCGGTACTCGAACAGGTCGTCGAACTCGTCCCGGGTCAGCCGGGACGACACCCGGTAACCGCGCAGCGGCTCCTTGATCACCAGTCCGTCGGACTCCAGCCGCGCCAGCGACTCCCGGATCGGGGTCTGGGAGATGCCCAGTTCGCGGGTCAGCGCATCGATGTTCAGCCGGGTGCCCGGCTGCACCACGCTGTCCATGATCAAGCCCTTGACCGTCTCGTAGACGTCGTCGCTCAATACCTGTCGCTGGGGCAGGCGCGAGAGCTGCCCCGCCAGACCCACATGCGCATCCGTCACCGTCGCTCCTCCCGAAGCCCGAGCCTCGATCGTGGATCGAGGCCAATTCTGCCCGACCCGCATCGTTACCTGGACAAGTCTTGACGCGTCCAGTGTGAGGCGGCAGCATCAGGTTGGCAATATCCTATAGGATCTGGAGCCGCCCATGACCACCCTGTCCCGCCGGATCGCACCAGTCGGGCTGCCGGCCGGTACGACGGTAACCCGGGCCGAGGCGTTCCTGGTGGACCTGGAGGTCGAGACGGTCCGGACCGACGCGGTGCAGTCCTTCCTGAAGCAGGAGACGGTCTTCGTCGAACTGGAGACCTCGGACGGAGCGGTGGGACTCGGGTACTCCTACACGATCGGCACGGGCGGCACCGCCGTACTGGCGCTGCTGCGAGATCACCTGCTGCCGCGACTGGTGGGTGCCGACGCGCGCAACGTCGAGGGGTTGTGGTCGGACCTGTTCTGGTCCACGCACGCCACGACGGTCGGAGCGATCACCTCGCTGGCCCTGGCCTCGGTGGACACCGCGCTGTGGGATCTGCGGTGCCTGCGCGCCGGTGAGCCGTTGTGGCGGCTGGCAGGCGGGTTCCGTCAGCAGGTCCCGCTGTACGACACCGAGGGCGGTTGGTTGCACCTGACAACCGATGAGCTCGTCGCGGGCGCACTGGCGTCGCAGCAGGCGGGCTGGCCGGGCGTCAAGCTCAAGGTCGGCAAGCCGCGGGTCCACGAGGATCTCGACCGGCTCCGGGCGGTCCGGGACGCGGTCGGTCCCGCGCTGGACATCATGGTCGACGCGAACCAGTCGATGACGTACGCCGAAGCCAAGCGACGGGCCGCCGCGTTCGAGGCCGTAGACCTGGCGTGGTTCGAGGAGCCGCTGCCGGCCGACGACGTGACCGGCCACGTCCGGCTCGCGGCGTCGACGTCGATCCCGATCGCGGTCGGCGAGTCGCTGTACTCGATCTCGCAGTTCCGCGAGTACGTCGCCGCTGGTGGCGCCGGGATCGTTCAGGCCGACGTGGCCCGGATCGGCGGGATCACCCCGTGGCTCAAGGTCGCGCACCTGGCCGAGGCGTTCAACCTCGAGATCTGCCCGCACTTCCTGATGGAACTGCACGTGAGTCTGACGGCCGCCGTACCGAACGGACGGTACGTCGAGCACATCCCGCAGCTGCGGGCGATCACGCGGTCCGAGATGGCTGTGGTGGACGGACACGCTGTCGCGCCCGACGCGCCCGGGTTGGGTATCGATTGGGACCGCGACGCGATCGACGATCGGAGAGTGGCATGAGCAGAGTCGATGCCCATCACCACGTCTGGGATCTGACCGTCCGTGAGCAGAGCTGGATGGCCGGCCCGGAGCTGGACCCGATCCGGCGCAACTTCGCCGTCGAGGATCTGGCGCCGTTGGCCGCGGCCGCAGATGTCACGGCGACGGTTCTGGTGCAGACCGTCGGGTTGGTGGAGGAGACGGTCGAGTTCCTGGAGGTTGCTGAGAGCAACGAGCTGGTCGCGGGGGTGGTCGGGTGGGTGGATCTCACGGCCGATGACGTGGCGACGGCGTTGTCCGGGCTGTTGGCCCGGCCGGATGGCCTGTATTTGAAGGGAATCCGCCACCAGGTCCACGACGAGCCTGATGTCGACTGGCTTCTCCGGCCCGAGGTTCGGCGCGGCCTCGCCGCAGTCGCCGACGCCGGTCTGGTCTACGACCTCCTGACCAAGACTCCACACCTCCCGGCCGCCATCTCGACCGCTCGCGCGTGCCCCCAGTTGACCTTCGTCGTCGACCACATCTCCAAGCCCGTGATCGGTGAGCCCCTGGAGCCGTGGGCAAGTCAGCTGCGTGAGCTGGCAGCGCTGCCGAACGTCACCTGCAAGCTCTCCGGGATGGTCACCGAGGCATCGTGGACCAATTGGAAGCCGGCCGACCTCCAGCCGTACGCCGACGTCGTACTGGATGCCTTCGGCCCCGACCGTGTGATGTTCGGTTCCGACTGGCCCGTCTGTCTGCTGGCCGCGACGTACGCCCAGGTGGTCGACACAGCGGAGACTCTGACAGCCAGGCTGAGTCCCGCGGAGCGCGAAGCAGTCTTCAGCACCACGGCCTCCCGCACCTACACGCTGTCCTGAGGCGGGGCGAATTCGAGGCGGACGCCGAGGAGGCGGATGGGGCGGCGGAGTTCGAACTTCTCCAGCAGGGCGAGGGCGGTGGCGGCGATGACCTCGGGGTCCTGGGTGATCTCCGGGAGCTTCCGGCTCTTGATCGGGGTGTAGAAGCTGATGAAGCGGACCTTCACCCAGATCCGCTGGATGCTGCGGCCTTCGGCGACCACGTCCCGCGTCACCTCGACCGCGATCCGGCGCAACTGCTCCTCCACCTCGGCGCGTTCGACCAGGTCCTCCGCGAACGTCTCCTCGCGACTGCGCGACACCGGTTCGCGCGGTACGTCGGTCACCTGGGTGTCCCCGAGTCCGCGACCCAGGGCGGCGTACCAGGCGCCCATGTTCGGGCCGAACCGCTTCCGCAGTACGTCGACGTCCGCGGCGGCCAGGTCGGCAACGGTGAGGATGCCGAGCTCGTTGAGGTTCCGTTCCATCCGGCTGCCGATACCCCACAGTTCACGCACGGCCCGGTGGTCCATCACCTCACGCCAGTTCGCGCCGGTCAGCCGGTAGACGCCGTCGACCTCACGGTGCTGCACCGCGCCATCCGCCGTACTGGCGTCCTCGAACGGCGTCGCATGCGACCGCGCCTGCTTCGCGAACGTGGTCGCCAGCTTGGCGCGGGTCTTGTTGTCGCCGATGCCGACCGAGCAGGTCAGCGTGGTCCGTTCCGCGACGGCGGCGCGGAGATCGGCCGCGAGTTGCTCGGGGTCGTCGGTCTCCGCGCCGACGAAGCATTCGTCCCAGCCCCACACCTCGACCACGACCGGGAACGACCGTAGCGTGTCCATCACCTCGGTCGACGCCGCCTCGTAAGCGGCCGGATCGGACGGCAGGAACACAGCCTGCGGGCACTTCTTGTACGCCGCCCGCACCGGCATCCCCGAATGCACGCCGTACTCACGAGCCTCGTACGACGCGGTGGCGACGACCTGCCGCGGTTGGGTCGGATCCCCGGACCCACCGACGACCACCGGCAGACCGCGCAGCTCGGGCCGCCGCCGGATCTCCACGGCGGCGATGAACTGATCCATGTCCACATGCAGGACCCACCAGGTCATCGCGGCCCCACGTCAGAGTTCCTTGCGCATCTGCTGCGAGGTGACGGTGTAGCCGAGCGAGTTGTAGAGGCTGATCGCTGTGGTGTTGTTGCCGAACACGTTCAGGTCCAGCTGGGTGTGCCCGAGCCGCCGGCACTCCTCCTCGCCGGCCAGCATGATCGCCCGGCCGTAGCCCTTGCCGCGGTAGCCGGAGTCCACCTCGATGCCGTAGATGAACGGGATCCTCGGTTTGGTGCTGATCCACAGGCTGCCGATCACCTGGTCACCGTCACAGGCCATCCAGATCAGGGTGTTCTCGCTGGCGCGACCGTCGGGGAGGAGCTTGTCCGTCTCGCGATGCGCGAACTCGAGCGCCTCCGCGGGGTCCAGGCCACGGGCCGGTCCGATGCCGGCGGCGAACGACTCGGCGCTGCGGTCCTTCCACTGCTGGAACTCGGTCTCGGTCATCGGGCGAAGGGTCACCGGAGGCGTGGTCACGTGCTGACGATAGCCCCGAGGGTTTGCGGACGGGTACCAGGACAAATGCCCGCGGTTGTGGATCCAGCCGCGGCTGACCGACCGATGCCGAGGTGTCACACCATGACAGCGCAGCCGAGGAGCCCGTCATGAGACGGCGCAAACCGCCCGCCGGAGCGGTGGCCAAGGCCCCGGAGGGCCTACCGTCCCCGCTGCTCGAGAACTGGGCCTGGCAGGACCAAGCCGCCTGCGCCGAGGTCGACCCGGAGCTGTTCTTCGCCGCGGAGTCCGAACGCGGCCTGCGCAAACACGCCCGCGAGGTGCTCGCCAAGGCGCTCTGCCGGACCTGCCCGGTACGGCGTGAGTGCCGCGAACACGCCCTGATCGTCGGTGAAGCGTACGGCGTCTGGGGCGGCACGACCGAAGAGGAGCGCGAGCCGGCCCTCCACGGCCGCCGCCACTAGCCCTCAGCCGCGGTCCGGGTGTCGTCCGCAATTTCTTTCAGTCTGTCTACCTTTACGACCAGAACTGAATCCCTGGTCCAGGTCTTGACGGCCTTTCGCTGACGGCATGATGGTCGGATGTCCGCAGCCACCGGCTGGTTAGCCTGTCGGCATGGAGCTGACGTTCGAACTGGCCGAGAAGGTGCTCGCCGCGCAACCGTTCAGCGTGCTGCTCGGCGCGCGGCTGACCGCCTTCGGCGACGGTGCCGCGACCCTCGAGCTGGACATCCGGGACGAACTTCGGCAGCAGAACGGCTTCCTGCACGGGGGAGTCCTCGGTTACGCGGCCGACAACGCGATCACCTTCGCCGGCGGTACGGCGCTGGGCCCGGAGGTGCTGACCGGTGGGTTCACGATCAGCTACCTCCGTCCGGCCCAAGGCGCCGTACTGCGAGCCGAGGCGACGGTCGCGCACGCCGGCAGCCGGCAGGCCACCTGTACCTGCCGGCTGTCGACCGTCGACGACGCCGGCGACGTCACCCTGTGCGCGATCGCCCAAGGCACCGTCATCGCCCTCCGCCGCTGACTGCTTCAGTCGAAGAGTTCTTCCAGGAAGGACTTCTTCTTCTTGCGCGGGTACTGCTGGTTCCCGTAGCGCGGGTCGTACTTGCGATCCTTGTCGTAGCGGCGGTCGTCGTCGTACCGCCGGTCATTGTCGTAGCGGCGATCGTTGTCGTAGCGGCGGTCGTCGTGCCGCTTCTCCTCGTGGCGCGGCTGCGGGCTGTTGTACTCGAGCTCGGCATCCACCAGCCGCTCCAGTTCACCCCGGTCGAGGAAGATCCCGCGACACTCGCCGCACTGGTCGACGGTGACGCCGCTGCGTTCGTAGGTGCGCATCGCGCCTCGGCACTTGGGACAGGTCAGGCTCTCCATCCAGCAACCCTAAGTGACGAAATCGCCGGAACGCCGGGCTTTCAGGGAACTCTCAGGGTCTTCGGAGCACAACTCTCAGGAGATTCGATCGGTCGCCGATACAACCCGCTCCACAAGGTGTTCCCGCCCGGCGGGCGGGTCGTACGACTCGGGCCAGAAATCCGTGATCCGGGTGATCAGCCCGTCGTCGAGCTCGAGGTACACCAGCCCGACCATCTCTTCGTCACCCACGGTGAAGTTCATCGATCCGGCCGCGCTGGTCCCGTCCACGATCAATCGCGTCACGATGGCGGTCCAGTCGCCCGGATACTCCCGGTTGAACTGTAGGTACTTCGCCCGCCCCACAATCCGTTCCCGAGTCTGCGGCAGCTCGTAAACCACGTCCGCACTCAGCAGTTCCCCGAACGCGTCCCACTCCCGCCCCGCCATCGTCGCGAAGTACCGCCCCACGACATCCCGAGTCCGCTGCGTCTCGTCCATGCCCAGACGCTAATCGGCCCCGCCGACACTCCTGCGGCGGTGCGTGCGCCGCAGTTGGACAGGAGGTATCCGGTCGGAGGGTAGTGCAGTTGAGCGTGCGTGCGCTCTGTGTACGGTGTATCGCGGGTGCACTACCTGTCGATCTGCACACTCTCCTGTGGGCATCGAGTCGTAGGTTCCTTGTCCCTGGACAGCGCACAAACCTCGACAGGAAACGGTGTGCGGTACTTCAGCCACACCCAAACCACTCACACCTCAGTCAGAAGAGCCGGGTGGTCATAGCTCACTTCGTGTGGCTGAGGAAGTTTTGGACTATGGGGCCGGCTGCTTTGCCGCCGGAGGCGCCGCCTTCGACGATGACGGCGAAGGCTACGTCGCCGCGGTAGCCGACCATCCAGCCGTTGGTGACGACCTTGCCCTTCTGGACGACCTCAGCGGTACCGGTCTTCGCGGCCACCGCACCGTTACCCGCCAGCAGATGCGCGGTGCCGTTGGTGACCGTGGTCCGCATGAAGGTTCGCAGTGCCGCAACGGTTGCCGCAGGCAACGGAGAGGCGGCTGCCCCGGCGGCGTCCTTGCCCGGTACCAGGACCGGCTTCATCGCGGTCCCGTGGTCGACCGCCGCACCGATCAGCGCGACCGCCAGCGGGCTCGCGGTGACCGTGCCCTGACCGATCATCGAGGCCGCCTCGGCGGTGTCGTCCTTCGGCGCCGGCACCGAACCGCCGTACGCCGAGAGCGACAGGTCGAGTTCACGTCCGATGCCGAACATCGCCGCGGCCTTCGTCATGCCGTCCTTCGGCAGCCGCGCGTGCTGCGAGATGAACGCCGTGTTGCACGACTCGTTGAACGCTTTCTGCATCGTGCCCGCGCCGTACGCCGCCAGGCCGTCGTAGTTCTTGAACGACTTGCCGAACACGTTGATCGTGTTCGTGCACGGCAGCGTGGTCGCCGCGGTCTCGCCGCTGCCCAGCAACGCCGCCGACGTGACGATCTTGAACGTCGACCCGGGCGCGTACTGGCCCTGGAAAGCGCGGTTGTAGCTGGCCGGCGTGGGTCCGTTCGCCGCCGCCAGGATCTGACCGGTGGAGGCCTGGACGGCGACCAGCGACGCCGGCAGCTTGCTCGTCGCCAGCGCGGCCTCGGCCGCCTGCTGCATCTTCGTGTCCAGCGAGGTCTTCACCGGCTTGCCGACCGTGCCCTGCTGGCTGAAGACCGTCTTGATCGTCAGCTTGGTCTTGCCGTCCCGCAGCGTGACCGTGCCACCCGGCGTACCGGCGAGCTGCTGCTGGAACGCGTACTGCAGGCCCGTCGTCCCCACCTGGTCACTGGCCGACGCGCTCGGGCCGGCGTTCTTCAGCGTGTCCTCGGTCGCGGTCCGCATGGTGCCGATGATCGACCGCGCGAACGTCGGCGTCGCCGCCAGTGACTGCGTCCCGCCCATCGTCAGTACGCCGGGCAGCTTGCCCATGATCGGCCGCAGCCGGTTCCACTCCTCGGACCGGATCGTGATCGCCTCGACGAACTGCCCGGCCGGCGCCGCCTTGGCCCGCGCGGCCAGCTTCGCGCCGTCCACATCGAGGTTCTTCGTGAACGCGGCGTACGTCGCCGGCGTCGCCACGGTGCCCGACGCCACGCCGACGATGACGACCGGACGGTTCGCCGTCAGCGCGGCGCCGTTGCGGTCCAGGATCGAGGCGCGCGCGGGGAGCGCCCGGACCCGCTTGAGGTAGTTCGCATCCCCGAGTCCCGGGTAGATCGTGTCGCCGGAGGCCTTGATCTTCCACGCGTCGCCGGCCTTCACGGCGGTCGCCGTACTGGTCCACTTCATCGTGCCGATGCCGCGCAGCTCGGCCTCGACCGCCAGGTCCTGCGTGCAGTTGGTGCCGTCGGTGCACTTCGGGTCGCCCTGCGGCGTCACCTTCACCGTGTTCGCGATCAGCGCGCTGTCCACGTCGTCGAGCCGCTTGCCGAAGACCGTCGGGTTGTCGGTGAACGCGGCCGCCGCGTCCGGCTTCCCGTCCGGCGCCCACGCCTGCACCCAGGCGTCGGCGAACTGCTTCACCACCTCGGCGGACGCCTGCTTCTCGTCGTTCGGGTCCGGCTTCCCACCTGCTCCTGATTTGCTGTCGGAACAACCAGCGGTGATCAGCAGACTACTCAAGCAGACGATGGCAGCGGTTCGCTTCACGTTTCCAACTCTCGCACGACGACGGATGGACACCTGGAACAGTCTTCGGCGTGTGGCTCACAGCCACGAGGGCGAAAGTACTCAACCCCTGCAAGTACGACGCCCGTGGCCCCCCTTCAGTTGGCCCCGGTACGCCGTTCGTCCGCGCCGGACCGGCCGTGGATCGCCAGGACGAATCAGGACCGAGACGCCGCGGGAATCACCGCGCCGGAGGTCTACCGCGATCGTGGAACGCCGTGAACGCAGGGTCACCACCGGCGTATTCTGCTCCTTTGTGACCCGCCTTGCTCTGCACAGCCGGCTGATTCCCGGCACCGAAGAGGCCTACGAGCTCGAGCACGCTCGCGTCTGGCCGGAACTGATCACCGTGATGCACGCCGCCGGGATCGCCGACTGGTCCATCTGGCGCAGCGGCAGCGATCTGTTCCACCTGGTCGAGTGCGACGACTTCGAGGCCGCCACCGCACAACTGCGCGACGACCCGGTCGACCAGCGCTGGCAGCAACACATGAGCCAGTTCGTCGCAGGCTTCGCCCAGAACCCAGAAGGCGTCGCCGGCCAGTCCTTACGCCACGTCTGGACAATGAGCGAGCAGACCACCTAGCGGACCGTCCCGCCGTACCTCAGACACGCGGCAACCACCCGTCGCTCGCCGCGCACGAGGCGGGCATGGAGGGTTTGGACAGTCTGTGGGGGATCGGGACAGGTTGTGATGTGTTCGAGGTGCCCGGATGATGTTCAAGGCCGCGCTTTGGGGCAGGTGGTGGGGGCGGGTGGGACTAGTGCATTTCCCAGAGTAGGAGCTGTGCGCCGGCTGGGCCGGCGGTGATACGGGGTCCGTCGGAGGTGGTCAGCCGCGCGGCGTCCGACGTACCCAGGTCACCGGCGCCTTCCAGGGTCGCCGTGCCCTGAGCGACGAAGAGATGGACGTACGGCGCGGATGGCAGGGCGACCGTGGCACCCGGAGCCAGCCGGGCGACGGACATTCCGGCGGAGCGCTGGTTGATGCGGATGGCGGCGCTGGCAGCGTGTTTCGGTAGACCGGAGGCAATCGGGACCAGTTCGCCGGTCGTCAGATCGATCTCGCTCTGCTGGTACGACGGCGGCAGGTCGAGCTCGTCCGGGCGGACCCACATCTGCACGTAGTGGACCGGCTCGGCGCCGTCGTTGCGTTCGGAGTGCCGGATGCCTGACCCGGCGCTCATCCGCTGCGCGAGACCCGGGTAGACCAGACCGCTGTGTCCCTGCGAATCCTGGTGCGCCAGAGCACCGCGCAGTACCCAGGTGACGATCTCGAGGTCCTGGTGCGGGTGCGTGTCGAAACCGGTGCCGGGGGCAACCGTCTCGTCGTTGTGTGCGAGCAGGAACCCGAACCCGACGTTCGCCGGGTCGTAGTGCGGCCCGAACGAGAACGAGTGCCGCGAGTCCAGCCACTCACTCGCGGTCTGGAAGCGATCGTCGGCCCGCCGGATCTCCACAGTCACAAGGTCTAGTAATACCCCTTCTGGCCGTCGAGCAGCTCGCGCATGGTGTCGAGATGGCCGACGTGGCGGGCCGTCTCCTCGAGCATGTGGAGCAGCATCCACCGGAGCGTGGGCTGGTACTGCGAATCCTTCCCGATCTCGTCGAGCGAGTGCGCCGCGACGATCTCGTTCGATTGCGCGCACTGCGCCTCGAACTCGTCCAGCAACTGAGCCAGCGGTACGCCGTCCACCCGCATGTCGGCGTTCTCCGGCTCCTTCTGGAACTGCGGGTTGCCTGCCTCCGGCTCACCCAGAAGGATGACGTTGAACCAGCAGTGCTCGGTCCATCGCATGTGCGACACCAGCCCCGCCGGCGTCATCAACGGCGACTCCGGGAACACCACCCGATGCTCGTCTGCCTCCGCCAGCCCGTCCAGCTTCCACCGCACCAGGGCCCGCTGCAGATCCAGCCACCCGATCAACAGTGTGCGCTCATCAGCAACAAGGGGCGGCCGTTCCCGCGAAAGAGTCATGGCCGGACGCTAGCGTGCACCCCCGGCCACCGCACCGCATTTTGCTGCTCCCCAGCCGACCTAGGGTCGGGGGCTGTGGACATGACGACGCAGGAGTGGGTCGAGTCGGCGGCGGGTGGATCCGGAGGGCCGGCACTGTGAGCAGCCGTCGTTGTTGATGACGCAGCTGCTCGGCTCCAGCTGGCGCACGAGGACCAGCCACGGGAGTACCAAGCCTGGACCACACGGGACAGCGTGCGGCGTGCCCGAGGTAACCGCACTGGCCTTGCTGCACGGGGCTGAGACCGGACTGCGCTTCGCCGACCTCTACGAGAAGGCAAGCGGGCGGCGCTCTCGCCGGACCGGCAGTACTGGTTCCTGCTGGACGCGTTGGCCTACGCGGCCGACGCGCAGAAGGTCGCCGAACCGTGGCGCGGACTCGGCCGCACCGACCTGACCCCGCAACTCCTGCAGACCCGACTCGAGAACTACCTGGAAGCTGTGTGCTGACAGCAAAAAAAGGGACTGCGGCCGCTCGGTGGGCGGCCGCAGTCCCAACCAGGGAGGAATGCCGTGGTGTCAGCCGGTCGGGTTGCCGTTGTCGGACCCGAGGGTGGCGGTCACCGACTGTGCCTTTCCGTTGCGGGTGAAGTCGATCTTCACCTCATCGCCCGGGCGGTGCGAACGGACCGCGGCGACCAGCGCGTCCCCTGACGAGATCGCCTTACCGTCCACAGCGGTGACCACATCACCCGCTTGCAGACCGGCCTTGTCCGCCGCACCGCCGGACGTTGCCTCGCCGAGGCGTGCCCCTGAAGAGAGCCCGTCGGAAGACTGCGCGTCGCCGACCGTCACTCCGAGCCGTGCATGCGTGGCCTTGCCCTTGGCCACCAGCTCGTCGATGATCGGCTTGGCCTGGTCGATCGGGATAGCGAAGCCCAGGCCGATGTTGCCGCCTTCGGATTGTCCCGATCCACCGGCGGTTTTGATCGCGCTGTTGATTCCGACCACCTGGCCGGCGAGGTCGATGAGGGCGCCGCCGGAGTTTCCGGGATTGATCGCGGCGTCCGTCTGGATTGCTGGGAAGACCGTCGTACTGTCCTGCTGCTCGTCGCCGGAGGTGACCGGGCGGTTCAGCGCCGAGACGATCCCGCTCGTCACCGTCGCCTCGAGGCCGAACGGCGAACCGATCGCCACCACGCCCTGCCCGACGCCGAGCTTGCCGCTCTGCCCCAGAGTTGCCGGGGTGAGGTCGGTCGCGTCGGCGTGGATCACGGCCAGGTCGGTCAGCGGGTCGGTGCCCTTGATCGTGGCCGGTACGGTGCGCCCGTCGTTCAGCATCACGGTGATCTGCGCACCGGCGCCGCCGCCGGCGACCACGTGGTTGTTGGTGACGATCAAGCCGTCCTTGCTGATCACGATGCCGGACCCGGTCGCAGCGCCCTGCTGGGACGCGACGGCGATCTTCACCACGCTCGGCAGCACCTTCGCGGCGGCGCTCTGCACCGAACCGTCCGGTGCGGCGGCAGGAGCCGCCTGGTTGCCGTTCAGCGGCGCCGTCACCGACGGAGTCGCGCTGGAGTCATTGGTCGCCGAGTACACAGCCGCACCACCCACGCCGCCCGCGGCACCGACCAGAAGCGCGGTCAGCGCCACCGCCGCCAGGCCACGCCGCTTCGGCTTGGCAGGCTGCGGCTGGTGTGCCGGCTGCGGGCCGAAAGGCGGCCAGTTCGAGCCGGGAGGCGTCCCCTGATGCGTCCCCGGCGCTCCGAACTGCGGGTAGGCACTCCCACCTGAGGGGTGCTGACCCGGTCGCTGCTGACCACCGAGCGGCGCGTACTGCTGCTGCTGGTGCTGTCCGTAACCAGACAGCGGCAACTGCTGCGTCCGGTCCGGCCCTTGCTGCTGCGGGTTCTGGCCGGGCTGGTTCTGCGGCTGTTGCGGCTGGTGCGGCTGGTTCTCGGTCATGAGAAGTACTGTGCGGGCTGGACCTGAGAAGGCCCTGAAGATCCCGTCAAAGCAGCCGAAGAACTCCATGAAGATCCCCTGAAGGATCAGTCAAGGCGCTGTCAGCGAGTCTGCGTGGCCGCGTGCGGCAGCCACAGCGTGAACTGTGCACCGGCGCCCGGGACGTTGCGGGCGTAGATCATCCCGCCGTGCTGCTCGGCCGCGTGCTTCACGATCGCCAGCCCCAGCCCCGAACCGGGCCTGCTGCGCGCCTCACTGGACCGGTAGAACCGCTCGAACACGTGCGGCAGGTCCGCCTCGGCGATCCCCGAGCCGGAGTCCGTCACAGTCAGTACGCCGTCCAGCAGCCGGACCGTGACGAGGCCGGACGGTTGCCCGTCGCTGCGCTGGGTGCCGTCCTCGGGGAGGCTGTACTTCGCCGCGTTGTCGAGCAGGTTGGTCACCGCGCGTCCGAGCAGTCGCTCGTCACCCCACACCGGGAATGGTGTGAGCTGGACGTCCCACTTCAGCCCCGGTGCGCGGCGCCGTACCTTGATGACGGCGTCCTCGACGACGTTGGACAGCTCGATCAGCTCGGCGTTGCGGACCTGCGGCGTGTCGCGGGCCAGTTCGGTGAGGTCGCCGATCAACGTGGTCAGCTCGTCCATCTGTGCGCGTACGTCGTCCAGCAGTTGCTGCCGGTCCTCGGGCCGGAGGCCACCACGCTGGTCGGCCTGGGCCAGCAGATCGAGGTTGGTCCGGATGCTGGTGAGCGGCGTCCGCAGTTCGTGCCCGGCGTCGCCGACCAGCCGCCGCTGCCGATCCTGTGATCGGGCCAAAGCCGCGAGCATCGCGTTGAAGGCCTGGGCCAAGCGGGAGATCTCGTCCGACCCGGACACCGGGATCGGCTTCAGATCCTCGGTCTGCGCCACATGCTCCGCCGCACCGGTCAGCCGGGCCAGTGGCCGGAGCCCGGACCGCGCGATCGCGTTGCCGGCCAGCGCCGCACCGATCACCCCGATCAGGCCGAACGCCCACAGCACCACACCGAGGTTGTGCAGCGTCCGGTCGATCGGCGCCAGCGACTGGGCCACCACGAGCGCGGCCGGCTGGTAGAGCTCGGGATTGACCTGGCAGTCGGCGCGCAACGGACAGTAGTGCGCGGGTACGGCGACCACGCGGAAGTGCGAGCCGCCGTTGCGGACGCCGACGGTCCGCAGACTCGCCTCGTTTCCCTGCGCCTGGGCGACCGCGACCTCGTCCGGGCCCATCGGCGGAACCGGGCTGTTCGCCGCTCCGAACTTCTGGCCGTCCGCTCCGATCATCCCGACCCGGATGTCGCTGAGGCCGAGCGCGTCGGAGGAGACGTTCTGCAGATTCTCGAGGTTGGTCAGGACGCCCTTCTGTGCCGCCTGGGCGACCCGGTTGGTCAGGCTGTCGTCGAGGTTCTGGTACATCTGCTGGCGCACGGTCATGTACGCCGCGACGCTCACGATCGCGACGGCCAGACCGACCGCCACCGCGGCCAGCAGGGTGACCCGGGCGTGCAGGCTGAGAGTGTGGACCTTCTCCTGCCACCAGTCCTGGGTCCGGGCCGCGGTCGCGACCATCCGGTTCCCGTTGCCGTTGCTGTTGGCAACTGGCTGACCTGGCTGAGCGGGCTGTGGTAGTGGTCCGGACGGCTGCGGCCGGGGTGAACGCGGCGCAGCACCGGACTGAGCGGCGCCCGGCGGACGGCCGGCGTACGAGGGGAAGTCGTCGGGGTGTTGCTTGCTCACGGTGGGGTGTCTCTCAGCACATAGCCGATGCCACGGACGGTGTGGATCAGCCGGGGCAGGTTGTTGACCTCGGTCTTACGGCGCAGATAGCCGATGTAGACCTCGAGGGAGTTGGCGGTGGTCGGGAAGTCGTAACCCCAGACCGCGTCCAGGATCACCGCGCGCTCGAGCACCCGGCGCGGGTTGCGGATCAGCAACTCGAGCAGGGAGAACTCGGTCCGGGTGAGGGGGATCGGTACGTCGCCGCGGTGCACCTCGTGCGCGTCCACGTCGACCACGAGGTCGGCGTACTGCAGGATCTCGCCGCGCTGGCCGCCCTCGCCGGGCGTGGTGCTGCGGCGGAGCAGGGCGCGCAGCCGGGCCAGCAACTCCTCGAGTGCGAACGGCTTCGTCAGGTAGTCGTCGCCGCCGGCGTCGAGGCCGTCGACCCGGTCCGCGACCGCGTCCCGGGCGGTCAGCACCAGGATCGGGATGTTGTTGCCCGCGGCCCGCAGGGCCTTCGTGGTCTCCAGGCCGTCCAGGCGCGGCATCATCACGTCCATCACCACGACGTCGGGTTCGACGTTGCCGATCACGGCCAGCGCCTCGGCGCCGTCGGAGGCCGTCACCACCTCGAAGTCGTTGAACTCCAGGGAACGGCGCAGCGAGTCCCGGACGGCCCGGTCGTCGTCCACCACCAGTACGCGCATCGTGCTCCCCGCTCGGCCTGAGTCCGGACAGCCCGGAATGACCGTCCGCGTTTCGAGATTAGGCCGTCTCTGTGAGAATCGCCTGAGAACCCGCTGATCGCTCGCCCAATCCCGCCGTACGCCGTAGGTTGCTGACTCGTGGACATCCTCGACTTCAGCCCCGAGCCCGAGCAGTTCGCCTGGACCTTCGGCGGGGTTCCGCCGGTCCGCCGGATCAAGCCGGGCACCGCCCTGCGGTTGTGGACCGAGGACGCGTACTGCGGCACGCTGCGCAGCACGACGGACCTGGCCAGCGCCTCGCTGAAGATGCCGTTCGTGAACCCGCAGACAGGCCCGTTCTACGTCGAGGGCGCCGAGCCGGGGGACACCCTGGTGCTGCATTTCGTCGACCTGACGCCGGCCCGGACCTGGGGTGTGTCCGCGACCATCCCGTACTTCGGCGGCCTGACCAGCACCGACCGGACGGCGACGTTGCAGGACCCGCTGCCGGAGCGGACCTGGATCTACGAGGTCGACTCGGACAAGCAGACCGTCGGGTTCCAGGCGCAGGGCAGCGACCTGGAGCTCGCGCTGCCGATGGAGCCGATGCTGGGCACGGTCGGTGTCGCGCCCGCCGCGGGTGAGGCGCGCTCCTCGCTGGTCCCGGACATGTTCGGCGGCAACATGGACACGCCGGAGATGCGGGCCGGTGCGACCTGCTACCTCAACGTGAACGTCGAGGGTGCACTCTTCTCGGTCGGCGACGGGCACTACCGCCAAGGCGAGGGCGAGTCCTGCGGGACCGCGGTCGAGGGCGCGATGAACGTCGTACTGATCGTGGATCTGGTGAAGACGCCGGGACCGGTCTGGCCGCGGATCGAGAACGACGAGTACCTGGCCGTGGTCGGGTCGAGCCGGCCACTCGAGGACGCCTGGCGAGCCGGCCAGGTCGACATGGTGCACTGGCTCGGTTCGCTGTACGGGCTGGACAAGCTGGACGCCTACCAGTTGCTCAGCCAGATCAGCGAGGTCCCGCTGGCCAACGTGGTCGACGTGAACTACAGCGTGGTCACCAAGGTCCCGAAGCGCCTGCTGCCGGCCGCGGACGTCTACACCGGCATCCACCAGCACCTGCGCGAGCTGGCGGCCACTCTCAGCTGAACGCCGGTACGATCTCCTCCGCGAACCGTTGCAGCGGCTCGTGGTCGTACGCGACGCCCGGGATGTAGACGATGACGTACTCGACGCCGGCCTCGGCCAACTGCTCGATGTGCGCGCTGAGCTCCTTGGTCGTGACGATTCCGGCGCGAAGGTCCGGCGGACCACCACCGGCGCCGATCTCGGTGAACTCCTGGACGCTGTAGCGGCCACGGGCCTTCGCCGTCGCGGCCGCCGGATCGGCGCCGGACTCGATCGGGAACACGTTGATACTGGTCGATTTCACGATCGCGTCGTAGTCCCGGCCGAGCTCGTCGCAGTGCGCGCGCAGTACGGCCAGCTTCTGCTCGACCAGCTCGGGCTTGCCGCTGCCGAAGTTGCAGGCGTCGGCGTACTCGGCGACCAGCCGGAGGGTGACCTTCTCACCGCCGCCACCGATCCAGAGCGGTGGTTGCCGGCGTGGCTCGACGTACGGCCGGTCGACCGAGTGGTACTTGCCCTGGAAGACGACGTCCTCCTCGTGCCACAGCCGGTGGATCAGCTCGACGGCCTCGGCGAACGAACCCATCCGGTCCTTGAGTCCGGTCCACGGGTACCCGTAGGCCTTCCACTCGTGCTCCGACCACCCGGCGCCGATCCCGGCGTACAGGCGGCCGTGGCTGGCGACGTCGACGGTGGACGCGATCTTCGCGTAGAGCGCGGGGTTGCGGTAGCCGTTGCAGCCGACCATCTGGCCGATGTTCACCCGCTCGGTGTCACGGGCGAGAGCCGCCGTCGCCGTCCAGGCCTCGAAGACGGTCTCGCGGACCGGCTCGGGGACCGTGTGGAAGTGGTCGAACAACCAGATCGAGTCCCAGGGTCCTGCGTCGGCGGCGCGCGCGACAGCCGTCATGGCCTCCCACTGCTCGACCGGGTCCTTGATCTCGACCAGGTCCATCCGCCAGCCCTGCGGTACGAAGACGCCGAACTTCATCGGATCCTCCGGGTACGACGTGAGATCGCGACGCCGGTGAGGCACAAGGCACCGCCGGCCAGTGCGAGCAGAGCGGGAGTCTCACCGAGGAACAGCCAGCCAAGGGCGATGGCGACGACCGGTACGGCGTACACCGTGGCGCCCATCTTGCCTGCGCTCGTCCGCCGGAGAGCGAACGCCCAGGTGGTGAAGCCGAGCGCGGTCGGGAAGACAGCCAGATACACCGCCCACCAGATCGTCCCGGCGCTGGCGGAACCGAGCTCGTCGATCAGGGTGGGAGCGAACGGGAGGCAGACGACCGCGCCGATCGTGCAGGCGAGCCAGGTCACCTCTGCCGCGGGGAGCCGGCTCAGCAGCGGCTTCTGCGTCACCACGCCGATGGCGTACGACGCGGCGGCGGTGATGCAGAGGACGACGCCCCAGGTTTCCGCGCGGCCGGTGGAGGTCGACGTACCGATCAGCACGATGCCGCCGAACGCGACCAGGCTGCCGATGATGACCTGGCGGGGGAAGCCTTCGCCGAGGGTGAGACCGGCGAGCAGGGCGATCAGCAGCGGGGCGATGTGGACGAGCATGGCCGCGGTGCCGGCGTCGAGGCGGCGTTCGGCCTCGTTCAGTGCGAGGTTGTAGACGCCGAACCAGAGCAGGCCGCAGGCCAGCAACTGCGGCCAGTCGCGCTTGCCCGGCCAACGGCGTTCGGGGACTTCCCGCCGGGGACGGAGGAACAGGAACGCACCGAGGAGGACGCTGCCGAGGCCCAGTCGGATCAGGGCCAAGGCACCGGCGGAGAACTCGGTGCCGACATGCCGGATGGCGACGAACGACGAGGCCCAGAGCACGACGGTCACGGCCGCTGCCCCGGTCGCCAGCCCCTTCTGGGGCGGTGCTTCCACGATGGTTGCCACGTGATTACCCTAGAAATCGCATCAGCTGTTTCCCATGGCGAAACGAGCCAAGGAGCCATCTCATGGTTGCCGGAACGAACGTAGAAGGCGTGCAATCCCTTCACACTGACAAGCCGCTGCTCGACGCCCTGAATGTTCGGCTGCTGACCGAGCTGACAGCGGATCCGCGGCTGCGCACCACCGAACTGGCGCGCCGGCTCGGAGTCTCGGCGCCGACCGTGCGCGAGCGGGTCACCCGGCTGGAGGAGTCCGGCGTGATCCGCGGCTACCGGCTCGAGGTCGACCCGGCCGCGCTCGGGCTGCCGGTCGCGGCCTGGGTGCGGCTGCGTCCCGGTCCGGGTCAGATCCCGAGGGTCATCGAGCTGGCCGCGCGAACGCCGGAAGTCGTCGAGTGCCACCGCATCTCCGGTGAGGACTGTTTCCTGATGCGCGTCCAGGTCGCCGCCATCGCCAGTCTCGAGGACGTGCTCGACAAGTTCCTCGTCCACGGCCAGACGACCAGCTCCTTCGTCGTCTCCACCCCGGTGCCGCCCCGCTCGGTGCCGCTGGAGTGAACCCCAACCACCGCTGAGAGTGGTCTGCCTCACTAGGCTGTTGGCGACTTCAGCGACCTCTGGAAGGACCCTGGACCATGGCTGCCGACAAGTCTGTCCGCAGAGTTGCCCTGCTCACCGCCGGCGGGCTCGCGCCGTGCCTGTCGTCCGCCGTCGGCGGGCTGATCGAGCGCTACACCGAGGTGGCGCCCGACGTCGAGATCATCGCCTACCTGAACGGGTACCACGGCCTGCTCAGCGGCCGGTACGTCGAGGTGACGCCGGAGGTACGGGAGAAGGCGTCCCTGCTGCACAAGTTCGGCGGCAGCCCGATCGGGAACAGCCGGGTCAAGCTCACCAACACCGCCGACCTGGTCAAGCGCGGCCTGATCGCCGAGGGCCAGAACGCGCTCCAGGTCGCGGCCGAGCGGCTCGTCACCGACGGCGTCGACGTACTGCACACGATCGGCGGTGACGACACCAACACCACCGCGGCGGACCTGGCGGCGTACCTGCACGAACACGACTACGACCTGACCGTGGTCGGCCTGCCGAAGACGATCGACAACGACGTGATCCCGATCCGGCAGAGCCTGGGCGCGTGGACGGCGGCCGAGCAGGGTGCGCTGTTCGCCCGCAACATCATCGGCGAGCACAGCTCGAATCCCCGGATGCTGATCGTCCACGAGGTGATGGGCCGCAACTGTGGTTGGTTGACCGCGGCAACGGCCCGGGAATACCGCGACTGGTGGAAGCAGCAGGAGTGGAACCCGGGCATCGGCCTGGACGCGGCCGGCTGGGACGTGCACGCGGTGTACGTGCCGGAGGAGACGATCGACCTGGACGCCGAGGCGGAGCGGCTCGGCAAGGTGATGGACGAGCACGACTGCGTCAACATCTTCCTGTCCGAGGGCGCCGGCGTGGAGTCGATCGTGGCCCAGATGGAGGCCCGTGGCGAGGAGGTCGGCCGGGACCCGTTCGGTCACGTCAAGCTGGACACGATCAACCCGGGAGCCTGGTTCGCCAAGCAGTTCGCCGAGCGGATCGGCGCCGAGAAGACGATGGTGCAGAAGAGCGGCTACTTCAGCCGTTCGGCCGCGTCCAACGACCGCGACCTGGCCCTGATCAAGGAGTGCACCGACTACGCCGTCGACGCGGCGCTGCGCGGCGAGAGCGGTGTGGTCGGCCACGACGAGGAGCGCGGCGACGAACTGCGCGCGATCGAGTTCCCGCGGATCGCCGGCGGCAAGAAGTTCGATCCGGGCGTCGACTGGTTCGTCGCCTTCAAGTGGGAGATCGACCAGCCGTAGGTCAGGCCCTGGTCCGGAGGCGGTCGACCCAGGCGTCGGCCGCCTTCTCGATCTGCGCGAGGACGTCGTCGAACCCGTCGTCGTCGCCGTAGTACGGATCGGGTACGTCGACGTCCGCGAACAACTGGATCGGGACGGCCGCACGACCTCGCCGGGTCAGCGCGGACAGGTGTCCCGAGTCCATCGCGAGGACGAGATCGCGCTCCGCGAACCACCCGGCCCGGAACTCCCGGGCCCGATGCGCACTGCCGTCGTACCCCCGCCGGCGCAAGGCCGCCGCGGCCCGCGGGTCCATCGGGTCGCCGACATGCCACCCGCCCGTGCCCGAGCTGGTGACCTGCACGTCGTCGATCCCGGCCTCCGCGAGCTTCGCCCGCAGCACGACCTCCCCGATCGGCGACCGGCAGATGTTCCCGGTACACACGATCTCGACCCGTCTCATGTCACTTGATCTCCGCCTTGTCCGGGAGGACAGCGTTGAGGATCACCCCGACAACGGTGATGATGAACGCGCCGAGCAGCGCGTTCCAGAAGCCGTCGACGTGGAACTGCACGTCCAGCTTCCCGGTGATCCACGAGGTGAGCAGCAGCATCACCGCGTTGATGACGAAGGTGAGCAGCCCCAGCGTCAGGATGATGAACGGGAGCGACAGCAGCTTCACCACGGGCTTCACGATCGCGTTCACCACACCGAAGATCGCGGCGACGATCAGCAGCGTGAGGATCCGCCGGCCCGTGGTCGCACCCTGCAGAGTGATCCCGGCGACGATCCAGCTGGCGATCGCGAGCGCAACCGCGTTGGCGAGCAGCCTGATGACCAAGTTCTTCATGCGGTCGATCCTCCCACCCCACCGGTAGCGTCAAGCCCCCGTATGCGCCCTGATCCAACCCTGAGTCTTGACACGCTAATGACCAAGTGATCTGATCATTTTCATGTTTCGACGTCGGTGGGTAGCTGCGGTCGGAGTGGTGTCGTTGACCGCTGGAGCAATCACTTCGCCTGCGGTTGCCTCCGGGACACCGGATTGCAGCGCGGTGCGAACCAACTGGTCGGCGACCGCGCAGCCGCACGCCGCGCCCGAGTCGCTGCTGAACGCCTACAGCAACACCGGCACGGGCTGGACCGGTGCGGACAGCACCTACTCGGTCCAGCTGCCCGGAGGCCGGACCGCCTGGGTCTTCTCGGACACGTTCCTCGGCCCCGTCAACCCGGACGGCAGCCGTCCGACCACGACGCCGTTCATCAACAACTCGTTCGTGGTCCAGCAGGGCAAGACGCTGAAGACCGTCACCGGCGGTACGCCGGCCAACCCGACCGCGCTCCTGCCACCGCCCGCCAACGGCTGGTACTGGGTCGGTGCGGCAGCGACCAGCCACGCCGGTCGGTACCTCGACGTCACCGCACTGCGGTTCGAGAAGACCGGTCCGGGTCAGTGGGACTGGCACTGGGCCAGCAACTACCTCGCGCGGTTCGACAGCAAGACGCTCAAGCTGCGCTCGCTCACCCCGCTCCCGTCGGCCGCCAACGTGCAGTGGTCCGCCTGGTTGCTGAGCGACCGCGACTACACCTACATCTACGGTGTCGAGGACCTGGGCAGCTCGAAGTACCAGCATGTCGCGCGGGTCCGTGGCGATGACCTGACCGCGAAGCCATGGGAGTACTGGACCGGCTCCGGCTGGTCGGCGGACGAGACCGCCTCGGCCCGAGTGCTGGAGGGCGTTGCCAACGAGCACAGCGTGACGCGCTGGCACGACGGCTACGTGCTGGTCACTCACGACACCACCGAGCTGTTCAGCAAGCGCGTCCTCGGGTACTTCTCCTGCTCGCCGACCGGTCCGTTCGTGAAGCCGGTCGAGCTCTACCAGACCCCGGAGACCGGAGCCACCGGGAGCTATGGGAACGCCAACATCATCACGTACAACTCCCACGACCACCCGGACCTGCGCCGCGGCGACACGCTCCTGGTCAGCTACAACGTCAACAGCCTCGATGCCAACACCGACCTGTACGCCGACGTGAGCATCTACCGGCCCCGGTTCGTCGGAGTGACGCTGACCCCGGCGGGAGCACAGTGAGCTCATCGGGTGGCGTCGTACGCCGGAGCCTTCTCGACGACCTGGCCGCGTCGATGCTGGCGCTGATCGCCGACCGCAAGCTGTCGTCCGGTGACCAGTTCGAGTCCGTGCGATCGCTGGCCGACCGCTTCAAGGTCGCCGTACCGACGGTGCGGGAGGCGCTCCGCCGGCTGGAGGCCACCGGCGCCGTCGAGCTTCGGCACGGATCAGGCGTGTACGTCGGTCCGCACGTCGGCCGACTGGTTCTGGCCAACCCGCTGGCTCCGACGCCGTCAGCAGACCGCCTGGTCGAGTTGCTGCAGGCGCGGGCGCTGATCGAGCCACCGGTCGCCGCAGCGGCCGCGCGGGTGCGCACGGAGGCCGCACTGCAGCAGATGGAGCGTGACCTGGCCGCTGCGGCCGAGCTGATCGAGACCGGCGACCACGCCCAGTTGGCCGAGGTCAACATGGACTTCCACCGCTCGCTTGCGCAAGCGTCCGGGAACGCGACGCTGGCCGAGGTGGTCGAGTCCGTGACGGTCGTCAACGTCCGCGAGCAGCTGGAGATTCTGCACATCCACGGCGACCGGCAGACCGATCTGGACGAGCACCGTGCCATCCACGCGGCCGTCGTGGCCGGCGACTCCGGGCTGGCCGAGCGGCTGACCCGCGAACACCTCGACGGAGTTCTTGCCGTCATCAACGAACGTGTCAACCCGCCCCAAGACCCCAGCACCCCCTGAGAGCTGAGAGGACGCACCACAATGCGACGCATCACCAATCGGAAAGCACTGACCGCTCTGGCGGTGGCCGGCGCGCTCGTGCTGTCCGCCTGCGGGGGCAATGGCGGCTCGAGCGCCGCCAAGGGCGAGGACAAGCCGGTCGACTCGCTGAAGTTCTACAACGACAAAGGCGGCTGGAAGGACGCCTTCGTCCAGGTCGGCGCGGCCAGCAAGAAGGACATCGGAGTCGGGATGGAGCCCGTCGGCTACTCCGACTCCAACACCTACACCGCGTTCATCCGGTCCTCGTTCCGGACCAAGGAGAAGGCGGACCTGTTCAGCTGGCACACCGGCAAGGAGCTTCAGGATCTGGTGGACCAGAAGCTCGTCGCCGAGACCACCGACCAGTGGACCAAGGCAGTTGCTGACGGCAACATCCCGGAGCAGCTGAAGCAGTACTTCACCTTCGACAACAAGCAGTACTGTCTCCCGCTGCTGGCGGGCTACTGGGTGATGTACTACAACAAGTCCGTCTTCAAGAAGGCCGGGATCACCGAGACGCCGAAGACGTGGCAGGAACTGATGACGGTGGCCGACAAGGTCAAGGCCGTCGGGGTGAAGCCGTTCTACCAGACCAACATCCTGTTCAGCTTCGTCTGGTTCGAGACGCTGCTGGCCGGCAAGGACCCGGACCTGTACGACGCCCTGGCCACGGGCAAGGCGAAGTACACCGACCCGGGTGTGGTCGAGGTGATGAACGAGTGGAAGAAGATGATCGAGGCCGGCGACTTCAGCGACCCGGGCTCGAAGACCGAGCCGCAGGCGCAGCTGAAGAGCGGCGCCGTGGGAATGATCAACTTCGGCACCTGGTTCAGTGGCAACCTGAACACGCTGAAGATGAAGGCCGGCACGGACTACGACTTCTTCCTCATCCCGAACGTGAATCCGTCACTGCCCAAGACCTCGATGATCTTCGAGACCGGTCCGGTCTGCTCGGCCGCCGGAAGTGACCATGCCTCGACGGTGAAGAAGTGGACCGACTGGTGGGTCACCCCGCAGGCGCAGACCGCCTGGGCGAACGCCCGCGGCGACCTGTCCTTCAACCCGAAGGCCGAGGTCAAGGACCCGGGGCTGGCGGCGCTGAACAAGGACGTCGGCGGCGACGGCTACCGGCTGATCAACCGCTGGTTCGAGGCGACACCGGTGCCGGTGGCGAACAAGGCGCTCGAGGTGTTCGGCGCGTTCGTCACCAAGCCGGGCGATCCGATGCCGGGCCTGCAGAAGATCCAGGCCGAGGCGGACGCGTACTGGGCCAAACAGAAGTGACCTCGACGATCGAGCGGCCGGCACCCGTCAAGCGCCGCACGACTGGACAGCAGTCGGCGCGGACGGGTGCCCGGGCCGCGCCACTGTTCGGCCTGCCGGCCGTGGCCGTGGTCGCACTGCTGCTGTACCTGCCGTTCCTCTGGACGACCTACGTCAGCTTCACCGACTACGACGGCCTGGCCTCACCGATCTGGTCCGGGCTCGCGAACTACAAGGCGATGTTCAGCGACCCGGACCTGGTGGGTGCGCTGGTCAACACGCTGCTGTGGGTCGTCGGCATGGTGACTCTGCCGGTGGTGCTCGGGTTGCTGATCGCCGTACTGACCTATGGGCACAAGTGGGGCACGTGGCTGCGGTTGCCGTTCCTGCTGCCGTACGCGATCTCCGGCGTGGCCGTGGGTGTCATCTGGGGCTTCGTACTGCAGCCGGACGGCGCGCTCGGGCAGATGCTGGGGTTCTTCGGCCTCCCCGGTGCGCACACCGGCTGGCTGCAGGCCGGTCCGGGCAACACGCTGATGATGATCGTGGCCGTCACCTGGCAGGCGGCCGGTGTGAACGCACTGCTGTTCGTGGTCGGGCTGCAGTCCATCCCGGCCGAGCCGCTGGAGGCTGCCAGGCTGGACGGCGCGGAGGGCTTCCGGCTGTTCCTGCACCAGCTGTGGCCGCAGCTGCGGCCGATCACCACGGTCGTCATCGGCCTGTCGATCGTCGCCAGCCTGAAGACGTTCGACGTGGTGTGGGTGATGACGCAGGGCGGTCCCGGTACGTCGTCGGAGACCCTCGCGCTGTCCATGTACAAGGAGACGTTCGTGCTGAACGACTACGGCCAGGGCGCCGCGATCGCGTTGTTCCTGAGCCTGGTCACCTTTGCTGCGTCGATCCTCTATCTCCGCTACCAGTTGGGAGATTCGCGTGAGCAGGGTTAAGACTCCGTTCCTCGTCGTCCTCGGGCTGATCTGGCTCGCGCCGGTGTACCTGCTGATCGTGAACGCGTCCAAGCCCGTCGACGGGTACGACGCGGCGACCGTGTGGAAGCCTGCCGGGTTCTCGCTGTTCACGAACTTCGCGGACGCGTGGAACAAGGCGGCACTGGGCGACACGCTGGTGGCGACGACGCTGTACAGCGTGATCGCGCCGGTGCTCGCGGTACTGATCGGTGCGGCCGCCGGATACGCGATCGTCGTACTGAAGCTGAAGCGCGGATTCCTGTGGTTCGTGTTCATCTTCGGGGGCACGATCTTCCCGCTGCAGATGATCCTGATGCCGCTGTTCTCCGGGTACGCCGACTCCGGCCTGTACGACACCCGGGTCGGGATGATCATCGTCTACACCGCGATCACCGTGCCGTTCTCGGCGTTCGTGATGCGGAACTTCTTCACCGGGATCGCGCGGAGCGTGTTCGAGGCCGCGGTGGTCGACGGCGGCGGGCTGTTCCGGATCTTCCGCAGCATCTACCTGCCGATGGCGGGTTCGGCGCTGGCCGCGATCTTCATCCTGCAGGCGACGTTCGTCTGGAACGACCTGTTGCTCGGCCTGACCTTGAGCCAGTCGGAATCGGTCCGCCCGATCATGCCCGCCCTCACCGGCCTGCAGAGCACGTACGGCGGCGCCGCCCTGCCCACCGTCCTGGCCGGCGGACTCCTGGTCTCCCTCCCCACCGTCATCCTCTTCCTCGCCGCCCAACGCTTCTTCTCCCGGGGCCTCGCCCTCGGCCAGTTCTGAAAGGACACATATGTCGCAGGATCCTGGCGCCGCTGTCGGTGGCGAAGTGCAAAGCGCCGCCTCCGGCGGCGGGGTGGGGGGTGGCCGCACAGTCGTCGTGACCGGTGGGGCTGCCGGGATCGGACGTGGTGCTGTGGAGCGGTTTGTTGCCGCCGGTGATCAGGTCGTTGCCCTGGATCGGGATGCGGATGCCCTCGCTTCCCTCCAGGACGAACTGGGTGTTCGGGGGATCGCGGTCGACGTTGGTGACCGAGGTGCCTTGGCAGGAGCTGCGGAGCAGCTCGACAGCGTGGATGTGTTGGTGTGTGCGGCTGGGATTCAGCGGTATGGGACTGTCGTAGATACGCCGCCCGCTATCTTCGACGAGGTGATGGCGGTGAACGTCGGCGGAGTGTTCTTTGCGTGTCAGGCGTTTGTGCCGAAGCTTCCACGCGGCGGGAGTGTTGTGGTCGTTTCCTCGGTGCAGGCCTATGCCGCGCAGACGAGTGTGGCGGCGTACTCGATGGGGAAGGGCGCGTTGCTCAGCCTGGTGCGGGCGATGGCGGTCGACCACGCCGCGGACGGGATCCGGGTGAACGCGGTCTGCCCGGGGTCGGTGGACACCCCGATGCTGCGGACGTCCGCGGCACAGTTCGGTGGCGGGCGATCGACCGACGAGGTGGTCGCCGAGTGGGGTCGCTCGCATCCGCTCGGCCGGGTGGCGACGCCCGGAGAAGTTGCCGAGGTCATCCATTTCCTGGCCTCGCCGGGCGCCGCGTTCGTCACCGGCGCGGACGTGAAGGTGGACGGCGGGCTGACCGCCGGACTGGCCGTCGTACTGCCGGAGGACGCCAAGTGAAGATCGTCGACATCCGCGCCACCACCGTCACGATGCCGCTCGAGGCGCCGCTGCGGCACAGCAACGGCGCGCACTGGGGGCGGTTCGTCCGGACCGTCGTCGAGGTCGAAGCCGACAACGGCCTGATCGGCCTGGGCGAGATGGGCGGCGGCGGCCAGAGCGCCGAGGCCGCCGTCACCGGACTCAAGCCCTACCTGGTCGGCCATGACCCGGCCCGCACCGAGGCGTTGCGCTGGATGCTCGCCAACCCGACCGCGAGCCTGTACAACAACCGGACCCAGCTGCTCGCCGCGATCGAGTTCGCCTGCCTCGACCTGCAGGGCCGGGAGCTCGGCGTACCCGTGCACGAACTGCTAGGCGGCAAGGTCCGCGATCGGGTGGAGTTCGCCAGCTACCTGTTCTTCCGGCACCCGGCCGACGACGGCACCGGTGAGATCCGGACCGCCGAGCAGCTGGTGGACCACGCGCGGTCGCTCGTCGACGACCACGGCTTCCGCGTGCACAAGCTGAAGGGCGGCGTGTTCCCGCCGGACTACGAGCGGGAGTGTTTCCGCGCGCTGGCCGAGGCGTTCCCCGGGCACCGGGTCCGGTTCGACCCGAACGGCGCCTTCAGCGTCGAAGAGGCGATCCGGTTCGCCCGCGGCATCGAGGACCTCGACAACGACTACCTCGAGGACCCGACCTGGGGCCTGAACGGCATGCGGCGGGTCCGCGAGAACACTCCGATCCCGCTCGCCACCAACACCGTGGTCGTGAACTTCGAGCAGCTCGCCGCGAACGTGCTCGACCCGGCCGTCGACGTCATCCTGCTGGACACCACGTTCTGGGGCGGCATCCGGCCGTGCATCAAGGCGGCCGGCGTCTGCGAGACCTTCCAGCTCGGCGTCGCCGTGCACTCCTCCGGCGAGCTCGGCATCCAGCTTGCGACGATGCTGCACCTGGGCGCCGTGGTTCCGAACCTGGCCTTCGCCGCGGACGCGCACTACCACCACCTGCGCGACGACATCATTGTCGGAGGCAAGCTTCCGTACGACGGCGGGACGATCGCCGTACCGGAGGCTCCCGGGCTCGGCGTGGAGCTGGACCGCGACAAGCTGGCCGAGTACGCCGAACTGTTCCGCGAGCTCGGCCCGTATCCGTACGACCGGGATCCGGCGCGCCCGGACTGGTACCCGCTCCTCCCGAACACTGATTGGGCAGACCCCTCATGACCATTCCTCGTTCCGCCGATCTGGCGAGCGACGTTCTGACGCATACGTACGACGACATGTTCAACCCGCCCGGGCTGACGAACTTCGTGGGCACCGCACAGGTCGATCTGGACGTGTTTGCGATCCGCAGCGTGAACTTCCCGCCGTACTCGCACGGCGACTGCATCACCGGTCAGCTGTACGTCGACGGCCGGCTGGCCCGGTCGTACGGCGGCACAGTCGAGGTGGTGTGGCGGCCGGACTGCGTGGTGCGGTCGACGACGGTCGACGGGCTCGACCTGCGGTCGACCACCGCGTGTGCGCCCGGTCGCCCGGCGGTCGTCGTACAACTGGAGGTTTCCGGGACGCCAGGGCGCTCGGTGCGTCTGGGCCTCGCACTGGACAGTACGGCGACTCGTTCGCCGAGCGGCTGGCTGAAGCCGGAGCCGCCGTCGGAGCCGAATACATTGCGTGCCGACGGCGAGCGTGTCGTCGGAACAGGGGAGTCCGGGTCCGCGGTGAGTGTGCAGGGTCTCGACGTACCGGGTGCCGTGGACCGGTCGATGCTCGAAGCAACGATCACGCTGGACTCGTCGGGTCGTGGCCGGTTGGCGTACGTCCATGTGCTGGCGGGCGACCTGGCCGAGGCTTCCGCGCATTTCGACGCGTGTGTGGCCGACGTGCCGGCGGTGATCGAGGACGCGGAACGCCTGTGGGACAAGGCGTTGGCGGATGCGTTCGACCCAACGAGTGATGGCTTCAGTGGGTCGCTGCCGATCCTGGAGACGTCGAACGAGGCGTTGCGGAAGCTGTACTGGTGGGGCGTGCTCGGGGTGATCTGGTTCCGGCGGGACAACCCGGCCAGTGTGCTCGGACGGACGTATGACACGTTGATGCCGCGGTACTGGCAGACCACGACCTTCATCTGGGACTACAGCCTGTCGTCGCTGACCCATGCGCTGCTCGACCCGGCGCCGATGCGTAAGCACATCGAGCACTGGATCGATCTCGACACGCACGCGCACTTCGGCACCGAGTGGCTGACCGGCGGGCCGGTCGGGTACTGGTACTCGGTCAACGACTTCGCCATGACGCGGCTGGTGCGGGACTACGTCCGCTTCACCGGGGACGCCGGGTTCCTGGACACCGAGGTGGGCCGGGAAGTGGCGCACAAGCCGGTCGGCGAGCATCTGCACGATTGGGCCACCGCCTGGCGCGGACTCCGCGGCAAGCACGCACTGGCGGACTACGGCGGCATCGACAACCTGATGGAGTGCGTCAGCAGCTACGTGCACGAGGTCGCGAGTTTCAACGCCGCCAACGTGTGGTGTCTGCGGGTCGCGGCCGAGGTGGCCGAGCGGTCCGGTGACGAGGACCGGGCGGCGTTGCTTCGCAAGGAGGCCGACGAGCAGGTCGGTCATGTCAACGAGCTGTACATCGAGGGCAGCGGCTTCTGGCACGCACGGCAGCCCGACGGCGCGATGATCCCGGTGCGGCACTGCTACGACTTCAACATCGTCGGTACGACGATCGCCGCCGACCTCTCGGAGAACCAGCGGGCCGAGATGGTCGACTTCTTCCAGCGGGAACTGCAGACCCCGACGTGGATGCGCGCACTCTCGCCGTACGACGCCGACGCGGCCTTCAGCGTGCGGCCGGATCACCAGTGGAACGGTGCCTATCCCGCCTGGCCTGCTGATGCCGGTCGTGCGTTGTTCCAGCTGGGGCGGGCGGACGTCGTACTGGACTGGCTGCCCGGTCTGGCGAAGTCGGCCAACCAGGGGCCGACCGGTCAGGCGCACTTCGTCGAGGAGGCGGTCCCGGCCATGGCCGGTGGTGCGCGCAAGTCGCCGCCGCAGTTCCCGTACCTGATCGACTGGTCGTGCTCGTCGTCCGGCTCCTGGGTCAGCCTGGTCCTGGAGGGTGTCTTCGGTGTCGAGGTCGGCCTCGACGGCACGGTCACCGCGAACCCACAGGTCGCCGCCCTGGACCCCAACGCCCGCCTCACCGGCCTCCGCGTCGGCTCCAAGGCCTACGACATCACCGCCACCGGCATCGCCTGAACGCACTCCCCCCGTCTCATGGGCGGACCCACCCCGCACGTGGGCCGGCCCACCAGCCTGACCCACTCTCACCCCACCACCCCACCACACCCTTCCCCAGCCCACCGTCTGCCCCGTCGCCCTCCCCCCAACCTGGCTGGTGGGTTGACCCACGAGCCTGTGGGTTGGCCAGTCGCACGCGGTGGGCCAACCCACACGCGGGTGGGTCCACCCACCAGAGCCGGACGGGAGTGGGCGGGCTGGGGCGAGGGCGGGGTGGGTCCACCCACCAGAGCGGGTCGGGCGAGCGTTGGCCGGGGCGAGGGCGGGGTGGTTCACCCACCAGAGCGGGTCGGGCGAGCGTTGGCCGGGGCGAGGGCGGGGTGGGTTCACCCACCAGAGCGGGTCGGGCGAGGTGGCTGGGGCGAGGGCGGGTGGGTCCACCCACCAGAGCCGGACGGGGTGGGGTGGGGTGGTCAGGCGTGGGGTAGGGCGATCGCCTCGAGGAGGGACTCCTCGGCGCCGGCGAGGTGGCGGCGGAGTTCGTCGACGCATTCGTCCAGTTCGCCGCGTTCGAGCAGGCGGACCAGTTTGCGGTGGGACGCGACCTGTTGGCGCGCGTCCTGCCGCAGCGCGTCCACGCGGGCCAGTGCGAGACGCGCCTCGCCGGTGACCGAGTCGGCGGTTGCGGTGAGCCGCTCGCTGCCGGTGAGCGCGACCAGGCTGCGGTGGATCGCCAGGTGCGTCTCCGTCATCGCCTCCGGGTCCGCGCCGTCCTTGGCGGTCGCGGCGAATGTCCGCATCGCCTCCCGGACCCGCTCGCGCGCGGCCTCGTCCGCGTCGAACCACGCCCGGATCCCGGCCGACTCCAGCACGAACCGGGCCCGGCAGATGTCCGCCACCGCGTCCGGGTGCAGGATCGCGACGCTCACGCCCTTGTTCGGCTCGCGGACCGCCAGACCCTCGGTGACCAGCATGGTCATCGCCTCACGAACGGTGCTCCGGGCAACGCCCAGCGCCTCGGCCAGTGGCTGTTCGCGCAACGGCGTACCGGGCTCGAGGTCGCCGGCGAACAGGGCGGAGCGCAGGGCGTCGACCACCCGGTCCACTGTCGTCGAGCGATCCACCCGCAGCCGTTCGTACATAGGGCGATTCTCGTCCAGGCACGGTCCGTTGTCGCGCCCGGCACCCCCCTGTGGATAACTCGCGACGCGGAAGGGCCGTTTCAGGCAGGATTTTCGGATGGGTGACATCAAGGTCGTGCCGATCATCGGCGGCGTCGTGGCGGCGCTGTTCCTGCCGCTGCTGATCGTGCTGGCGCTGATCGTTGTCGGCCTGGCCGGGATGGATACGGCGGAGGCGCAGTGCGATCCGACCGGCCTGACGGGCAAGGGCAATCAGCAGCAGGCCTTCAACTTCTTCGTCTCGGCCGGATACAGCAAGGAGCAGGCCGCGGGAGTGGTCGGCAACCTGATCACCGAGTCCAGCGTCGAGCCGGCATTGCGGCAGGGCGACCTACCGGGGACGGTCACGCATCCGGCCGACGTGGTCGACAGCTCGCTCGGGTGGGGCGTGGTGCAGTGGACTCCTGTGGGGAAGCTGATCAAGCCGGCCCGGGACGCGGGTGTCGACGACGCGACGATCGAGTCGCTCGAGTTCCAGTTGGACTTTCTCAGGGACCAACTCGACGGTGACGGTCCGCTGCCGGAGAAGGCCGCCGGTGACCACCTGAAGGCCGCCAGGACCGTCGACGAGGCGACGTTTGCCTTCGGCTACCACTTTGAGCGCTTCGCTGATCGCGACGACCTGGCTGGTGCCAACTGGGCCCAGCGCAAGGCCGATGCCCGCACTGTCTTGGAGCGGTACGGCGACGGCGCGAGTGCTGGAGAGTGCGACGGTGGCATCGTGCAGACCGCGCTCACCCTCGCCTGGGACACCCCGGGCCACGGCCACGACCCGAAACCGGAGTACGCGGCGGCCGAGGCGGCGTACAACGGCTCCAAGGGGTACGACGAGTTGACCGACTGCGGTGTCTTCGTGGCGACCGTGATGGTGATGAGTGGTGCCGACAAGGATTACGTACGCCGGCTCACCAGTAGCCAGCGGGAGTACGTGCGATCGTCCCCGAAGTACGAGGTGTTCGAGGACCTGACCAACGAAGGGGAATTGCGACCCGGCGACATCTTCGTGCATGACGGTCACACGTTCATCTACACCGGCAACTACACGGGCGGCGACGGGGAGACGTACAACGCGGCGTCGGCCTCGCTGACCGAGCATGTGCCGGAGGCGTCGCGCGTGTACTTCTCCGACTCGCGCGGCCACTACACCGTGGCGCGGAGGTCAGATGACTGAGAAGTTGTGGATCGTCTTGGGCGTCATCGCCTTGTTGATCGGTGGCTTCCTGGTGTTCCGCGGGGACGCGGAGCACACGCTGACCATCACGTCGATCCCGAACGACCTCGCCCTCACGCTGGACGGCCGGCAGATCCCGGCGAACGGCGACGTAGCGGTGAAGCCCGGCCGGCACAGGTTGACCGGCGAGCGGCAGGGGTTCGCGACCTACACCGAGACCGTCGAGGTTCACGCGGACGCCGGCTACAAGATGTACCTGTTCGCCAACGACGCCGAGGGCCGTGCCTGGGAGACGTCTCATCCCGCCCAGGTGCTGGAGACGGAGTCCGACGCCGGCCGCCGGTTCGACGAGCTCAATGGACGGCTCGAGGCGAAGTACCCGCTTCTGCAGGAACTGCCCTTCGTCGGCCGCGGCTTCACCATCGACCAGGGCGTCTCCCGGGCTCATCCGGGAGACCCCGAGCACCTCGCCTTCTACGTCAAGCTGACCTATCCCGAGGGACGGAAGAACGCCCGCGACTGGCTCACCGGCCACGGGTACGACCCTGACGACCTCGAGCTCATCTACTCGGTCATGCCGGGAGGATGAGCTCGCCGCCCGGGGTGGTGATCGAGTGCAGCGGGAAGTCGAGCGGGTTGGTCAGGCACCGGGCGGACCCGCCGGCCTTGTGGAACTCGGTCAGGTCGAGGACGACCACGCGCAGTCCGAGTCCGCTGAGTACGTCGTGCAGGCGCGACGAGCAGGACGGCATGATGATCGTCTCGTTCACCACGATCGAGTTGGCGCTGAACGCGAACGCCTCGTCGTCCGTCAGCACGATCGGGTCCGGCACGAGGTCGAATAGCGCCGTCTGGCTCGCCGGGTCGAACGCCGCCGGGTAGACCATCGCGTGGGTGCTGTCGACCGGGCAGAACGGCAGGTCGAGGTGGTACATCCCCTCGTGGGCGATCCGCAGTCCGCGGACACGGACGTTCCACTCGGTGGCCAGGTGCTTCAGGGCCTCCGCCTCGGTGCGCGGACCGTAGCCGACGACCAGGCTGTCGCCGAACACGAACGCGTCGCCGGACTCGAAGTGCGGCCCGACGCCGTCGCTGCCGGGCCGGCCGAGTGCGAACCCCTGGCCGACGAACCAGTCACCCGCGGTCAGCGACTCCCTCCGGCGCGGCTCGAACCGCATGTGGGAGAGCATCGCGCGGCCGTCCGCCGCCGCGAGGCCCAGGTTCATCGCGTAGACCATGTCCGGCGAGTCCGGCCGCTGCGGCAGCACCTCGACCTCGCCGTCGGCGTCCACGATCGCTTGCCGCAGCGAATCCCACTGCTTCAGCGCCAGCTCGGGATCCGGCTGGTCATGCGTCGACATGTAGGGATTGATCACGTAGTCGATCCGGAAGTGGTCCGGACGGACCATCAGATACCGGCGACCCCACTCCAGCGGCTGACCCATGAACACCCTCCAGCTGACCGTTGAGACCTCAGTGCAAGATCCCCTGATTGTCCGACAATCAGTCAGTGTGCAACCAGTATCCCGGTCCGCGCAAGATGAGGTTTCGCGACCGCTGTGGTGTGACGCGGTCAGGGTGGCCGGAGGGTGCGGTAAGGATTAACCTGCGGGCATGACCCCTGACAACGAGGTTCGCTTCCGCGGGTGCCTGGACGATGTGGCGGCTTACAAGCCCGGTCGTCCGCCCGCGCGCTCCGACGGCCGGCCGACGTACAAGTTGTCCAGCAACGAGAACCCGTACCCGCCGCTGCCCGGCGTACTGGCCGCTGCCACCGAGGCCGCGGCGCAGATGAACCGCTACCCGGACATGGGTGCGGTCGACCTGCTCGAGGCCTTGTCGGCACGGTTCGGCGTACCGGTGAGCGACCTCGCCGTCGGGACCGGGTCCGTCGCGCTGCTCTACCACCTGCTGCAGGCCGCGGTGTCCGAGGGCGACGAGGTGGTCTACGCCTGGCGCTCGTTCGAGGCGTACCCGATCGCCGTCCAGCTGACCGGCGCGACCTCGGTCCAGGTGCCGCTGACCGCCGACGCGCGGCACGACTTCAAGGCGATGGAAGCCGCGATCACCGAGCGGACCAAGGTCGTCCTGGTCTGTACGCCGAACAACCCGACCGGCCCGGTGGTCCGCGGGGACGAGTTGCTCGCGTTCCTGGACGCCGTACCGCGGGATGTCCTCGTCGTACTGGACGAGGCGTACCGCGAGTTCGTCCGCGAGCCCGGCGTCGTCGACGGCGTCGAGGTGTACCGGGACCGGCCGAATGTCGTCGTACTGCGGACCTTCTCGAAGGCGTACGGGCTGGCCGGCTTCCGCGTCGGCTACGCGATCGGCCATCCGGAGGTCATCGCGGCGATCCGGAAGTGTGCGTTGCCGTTCGGGGTCAGCCACGTCGCGCAGGCGGCCGCGATCGCATCGCTGGCCGTCGAGGACGAGTTGCTGGAGCGAGTCGAGGCGCTGGTCGGTGAGCGGACCCGAGTCGTCGAGGAGCTGCGCGCCGCGGGTTGGGACGTGCCCGATTCGCAGACCAACTTCGTCTGGCTGGAGCTCGGCGAGGACACTATCGCCTTCGCCGAGGCGGTGCAGGCCGAGGGGGTCTCGATCCGTCCGTTCGCCGGTAACGGTGCCCGGATCTCCATCGGCGAACGTGAGGCGAACGACCTCTTCCTCGCGGTCGCGCGCGACTGGCGCAAGTGACGTCGGCGGCCAGGTCGCTGATCTGGATCTCGGGCGCGTCGGCCGGGATCGGTGCGGCGCTGGCCGCGGCCGTGCCGTACCCGGACGCGCGAGTGATCGACCTGTCCCGGCGCGGCGGAGGTACGGCGGAACACTTCAGGGCCGACCTGTCCGATCCGGCCGACTGGGAGCGGGTCGAGAAGCACCTCGAGGCGGAGCTCGCCGGGTACGACGGTGATCGGGTCGTCTTCATCCACAACGCCGGGACGATCACGCCGATCGGCCCGGCCCACGCGGTCGACAGCAGCGCCTACACCAGTGCCGTGCTACTCAACTCGGTCGCGCCGCAGGTCCTCGGCCGAGCCTTCCTGACCGCGACCGCCGGCCTGCGCTGCGAACGCCACCTCGTGATGCTGTCCTCCGGCGCCGCCAAGACGCCGTACGCCGGCTGGTCGTCGTACACCGCGGGCAAGGCGGCCGTCGAGCAATGGGTCCGCACTGTAGGCGCAGAACAACCCCCCAACGGCTGCCGCGTGATCGCGGTCGCCCCAGGCGTGGTCGACACCGCCATGCAATCCGAGATCCGTTCCACCGACGAACAGTCCTTCCCCTCCGTGGCCCGCTTCCACGCCCTCAAACAGTCCGGCTCCCTGGCCACCCCCGAGACCGCCGCCACCGGCATCTGGTCCCTCCTCAACCGCGACCTCCCCAACGGCTCCTGCGTAGACCTCAGATACCCCTAGACATGCGAAAGCCCGGCCCGCGCTGGGACGGGGCCGGGCGTGATGCGGCGCCGGGAGGAGTGAGGCTTGCTCCCGGCGCCGCGGATGGTGCTACCGAATCAGTCACCCCACCGAGGTGGCTCTTTCGGGTCCTGCATCACTGACCAGGGAGGGTCAGTTGTTCTGCTTCGAGTCCTGCTCGCAGGTCTTCAGCGTGTCAATCGAGTTGCCGTCGTTGAACGCGCCGAGGACGCCGGCCAGGTTCGTCAGCGGGACGTTGCCGCCGATGCCGGTCGCGGACAGCTCGTTGTGGCAGGCCTGGAACGGGCCGACGTTGTTGCGGCTCACCGACACCACGCCGTCGTCGCCCATCTTGTACCACTTGTGGTTGGCCTGGTCGTTGCCCTGCTCGCAGGTCTTGACAGCGGTGACCGAGTTGCCGTCGTTGAAGAAGCCCACGACGCCGGTGATGTCGCTCGCCGGCACGTTGCCGCCGATACCGGTGCCGGAACCGAACAGGTGGCAGGCCTGGAAGGGGCCGACGTTGTTGTCGTCGATGGCCAGGAGGCCGCCGTCGCGCTTGACGCCGTACCAGCCGTGGTTGCCGCCGTAGGCCTTGCTGGCCAGCGACGCCGCGTCGGCCAGACCGGTGTCCTGAGCCTTCTGCTGCGTGTCGTCGAGAACGTTCGCGCTCACAACGGTAGCCAGGCCCAGCGTGGCGACGGTCGCCACTGCCGCGGCGGCGGCGATCTTGCGAGTTACCTGCATTATGCCAGGTTTCCTTTCGGGTTTGACGGATTCGTCTTAGTGGTAACGACACCTGGCGGGGCCGGTTACAAACTTTTTTGTCAGCTATTGCGTCCGTGCGCGCCCCCATAGGCGGCACGTGATGAGTTCCCTGACGGCGCAGCAAATCCACTCTGACCAGGCAATTTGCTGCCGGCCGGGGCTGTCGCCGAACCGATCCGCAGTTGATGGGAAATCGGCCGTAACCGAACCCGGAGTACGTCGTTGAGTCTGCGCGGGTGACGGATGAAACCCGGTGAATCGGAAGATTGTTTTCGGTGGGCTCGGTGGCCGCCGAACGAGCAATACCATGATGAATCGGAAATCGTTGAACCATTGCCGGAGTTTCGCGCCGTGTTTTTTCGGGGCAGGGTGCCGGCCGGCAAACCATGGCCCGCTGCCGCGCGCATCGGCAGCGGTGGGAGACCCGGGTCCTCAGGGGCCCGGGTTCTTCCGTCTGTAGACGCCGTCAGGTCCGCAGTCGCCGCTCGGCGGTGACCACGAGCGCGACGCCGAGGATGATCACCGCGCCGCCGAGCAGGATCTGCCAGGTGATGTGCTCGTCGAGGATCAGCCATCCGAGCAGTACGGCGACCGCCGGGTTCACGTACGCGTAGGTGCCGATCAACGAGATCGGCGCGTTCGCGAGCAGGTACGAGTAGGCGGAGTACGCGAGCAGCGAGCCGAACACGATCAGGTAGCCGAGCGCCAGCCAGCCGGATCCGTCGATCCGGTCGAGATGCAACCGGCCGGGCTCGCCGCGGACCACGCCGATCAGGACCATCGCCGTACCGCCGAAGACCATCTCGTACAGAGCGGTCACCAGCGGATCGCGCGGCAGGCCGAGGCGCGGTGCGAACCGCGAGCCGATGGCCCAGCAGATCGTGCCCACCACCAGGATCGCGACCGACAGCGGCTTCGCGCTCGTGTTGCCACCTGACAAAGCGAGCAACGCCGCCCCGCCGAATCCGATCAGTACGCCGAGCCACGTCAAGCCGCGTGGACGCTCGCCGCCACCGACGCGCAACAGCATCAGCCAGAGCGGGATCGCGGCCACCAGCAGTGCCGCCAGGCCCGACGGCACGGTCTGCTCCGCGATCGCGACCGCACCGTTGCCGAAGGCAAGCAATAGGATGCCGACCGTGGCCGCGCCGAGCGCCTCCCGGCGGGTGATCTTCAGTCGCCGCCAGCCCGACTTCAGGCTGAGCGCCGCGGCCAGCAGCAGGGCCGCGGTGAGGAACCGGGTCGCCATCCCGAGCATCGGCGGGATCTCCGCGTCCACAACCACCCTGATGCCCAGGTAGGTCGAACCCCAGACGACGTACACGACCGCGAGCGCGGTCCAGATCATCGCGCTCGAGGCGGGCCGGGCGCCGGCGTCGGGCAGCGCGGCCGGGGCAGAAGCGGCCATCTGAAGCCTCCTCGGCCGTCAGGGGTGTCATGCAAAGACGATGCTTACGCTAAGCGGGCAGGCGTCGCTGCGCAAGCCGGTTTCCAGTCAGCAATCCGCTGTTTCCCGCCAGTCCATCAGCGCCGGGCAATCTGCGCCGTACTGCCGATGGTGAGGAGAGTTGGATGCGGATCGCCGGTGTCACGCTTGCTGCGATGGTCGTCACGCTGGGTGTCCAGCCGGCGTACGCCAGTGGGCTCACGGAGGTGACCGCGGTCGCCGAGACCGCGCCGAACTGGGACGACGAGGCGGGCGGCAACGCCAACGCCGACGACCCGGCCATCTGGATCGACGCCAAGCACCCCGAGCGCAGCGTCGTCCTCGGGACGCTGAAGAACGGCGGGCTGACCGTGTTCGACCTGGCCGGCAAGGAGGTCCAGCACATCGCGACACCACCTCCGCCGGCGCCGGGTCAGGAGCCCGGACGCTTCAACAACGTCGACCTGGTCGGCAACCTCGCGGTCGTCACCGACCGCGGCCGCGACCAGCTCAGGACGTACGCCGTCAAGGCCGGGCGACTCACCGACGTGACCAGTGCCAAGGCGCCGCTGGTGTTCAGCAAGGACACCGACGAGGTCCAGGACCAGCACACGGCGTACGGCCTGGCCGCCACCGAGATCCACGGACAGCCGGTCGTCGCAGTGACCCGGCGCAGCGAGACCCGGGTCGGCTTCTTCCGGCTCGTCCCCGAGGGTCACGGCAAAATCACCTATCGCCCGATCGGCAACGTCGACCTGCCGAGCAGCTTCCGGCTGAGCGACGGCAGCACCTGGTCGCCGTGCGAGGAGCCCGGTGACCGCCCGCAGCTCGAGGGCATGGTCTTCGACCGCACCACCAACGACCTGTACGCCGCCCAGGAGGACGTCGGCGTCTGGCGCATCCCGCAGTACGGCAAGCCCGAGCTGGTGGAGAAGGTCCGCGAGTACGGCCAGCCGGCGGCGTACGACGAGGAGACCGAGGAGTGCGCGCCGACCGGGCCGGTCAGCCCGGACGCCGGGAAGTACCTCAGTGCGGACGCCGAAGGTCTGACGATCGCCTACGAGCACGGCAAGCGGATCATGTACGCGTCCAGCCAGGGTGACTCGACGTTCGCGTCGTACCGGATGGACGGGCGGCGGTTGGTCTATCGCGCCGGCTTCCAGGTCGTCGACGGGTCGGCGGCGGACGGCGTACAGCACAGCGACGGTGCGGCGGTGACCACCGAGCCGCTCGGGCCGCGGTTCCCGCACGGTCTGTTCGCTGTGCACGACGGCGAGAACACGCCTGGTGACGGGGACCGTGAGGGCACCAACTTCAAGCTCGTCCGGCTCGAGAAGCTGCCCTGATCGCAACTCAGTTGTGACAGATGCTGTCAGGGCTGCAGATTTCTGTAATATGAGCGTGGAGATATGACCAGTGGGTGGACTGGTGTCTCGTGCCAGCACCGGTTTCGGTACCGGCGTACCCGCGAGCGTCCAGACAGTTAGCGGATCAGGCAACCCGCTGGGTACGGTGTCCCGCAAGTAATACAGCCAGTCAGGCCGGTGAGGAGGTCTACTGGTAGTAGTGCCAGTGCATCAACCCTGGATCCACGCGGTCCTGCCTGCGAAGCCTCACCCGGCTGAAGGGGCCGGCCCGCGCAACGTTGCGGTCGCGGCGATCCCGCGCTCGAACCCGAGGAGTGCATGTGAGTGAGTCGGTGCCGGGGATGACCCCGGAAGTGTTCGCGCCCGTCGAGGCGCCGGTCAGTCCGCCCCAGGCCTCCGAGGAGGTCGAGTTCGTCCAGCTGCTGACGCCCGAAGGTGAGCGCGTCGAGCACCCGGACTACTCGTTCGACCTCGACGACGAGGCGATCAAGGGCTTCTACCGCGACATGACCCTGGTCCGCCGGATCGACACCGAGGCCACCGCCCTGCAGCGGCAGGGTGAGCTCGGTCTCTGGGCGTCGCTGCTCGGCCAGGAGGCCGCACAGATCGGCTCCGGCCGCGCCCTGAACTCCAAGGACATGGTCTTCCCGACCTACCGCGAGCACGGCGTCGCCTTTTGCCAGGGCGTCGACCCGCTGCGGCTGCTCGGCCTGTTCCGCGGCGTCGACCAGGGTGCTTGGGACCCACGCGAGAACAACTTCCACCTGTACACGATCGTGATCGGCGCGCAGACGCTGCACGCGACCGGGTACGCGATGGGCCAGCAGCGTGACCACGCCATCGGCGACGCCGAGAACGGCGAGGCGACGATCGCGTACTTCGGCGACGGCGCCAGCAGCCAGGGCGACGTGAACGAGGCGTTCATCTGGGCCTCGGTCTTCAACGCGCCGGTCGTGTTCTTCTGCCAGAACAACCAGTGGGCCATCTCCGAGCCGATCGACCGGCAGACCCGGATCCCGCTGTATCAGCGCGCGGCCGGCTTCGGCTTTCCCGGCGTCCGCGTCGACGGCAACGACGTACTCGCGACGTACGCCGTCTCCCAGCAGGCGCTGAAGCGGGCCCGGGAGGGCAGCGGCCCGACCCTGATCGAGGCCTACACCTACCGGATGGGCGCCCACACCACCTCCGACGACCCGACGAAGTACCGGCTCAGCGAGGACCTCGAGCACTGGAAGCTGAAGGACCCGATCGAGCGGGTCCGCGCGTACCTGACCCGGACGGCCGGGGTCGACCACGACTACTTCGACCAGATCGACGCCGAGGCCGACGAGGTCGCCGCCACGCTGCGGGCCGGCTGCCTGTCGATGCCGGATCCGGAGCTCACCGACTTCTTCGACACCGTGTACGTCGAGCAGACGCCGCAACTGATCGAGCAGAAGGCACAGTTCGCCGCGTACGCCGCTTCGTTCGAAGGCGAGGTTCGGTGATGACGAAGATCACTCTCGGCAAGGGCATCAACGCCGGCCTGCGGGCCGCGATGGAGGCCGACCCCAAGGTCGTCGTGATGGGCGAGGACATCGGCAAGCTCGGCGGGGTCTTCCGGGTGACCGAAGGACTGCAGAAGGACTTCGGCGAGGACCGGGTGATCGACACCCCGCTGGCCGAGTCCGGCATCATCGGGACCGCGGTCGGCCTGGCGCTGCGCGGGTACCGGCCGGTCTGCGAGATCCAGTTCGACGGGTTCGTGTTCCCGGCGTACGACCAGATCATCAACCAGGTCGCGAAGATGCACTTCCGGTCGCACGGCCGGATCCGGATGCCCGTCGTGATCCGGATCCCGTACGGCGGCGGCATCGGCGCGGTCGAGCACCACTCGGAGTCGCCGGAGACGCTGTTCGCGCACGTGCCCGGTCTCAAGGTCGTGTCCTGCGGCGACCCGGTCGACGCGTACTGGATGATCCAGCAGGCGATCGCCACCGACGACCCGGTGGTGTTCTTCGAGCCGAAGCGCCGGTACCACGAGAAGGCCGACCTGGACGAGTCCGTGCCGCCGGCGCTGCCGCTGCACCAGGCGAAGGTGGTCCGTGAGGGCACCGACGCGACGCTGCTCTGCTACGGCCCGATGGTGAAGACCTGCCTGCAGGCCGCCGAGGCCGCGGTCGAGGACGGCCGGCAGCTCGAGGTCGTCGACCTGCGCACGATCTCGCCGTTCGACCTGCCGACGATCTTCGCGTCGGTGAAGAAGACGCGGCGGGCGATCGTCGTACACGAGGCGCCGTACACGCTCGGCCCGGGTTCGGAGATCGCGGCGCGGTTGACCGAGGAGTGCTTCTACCACCTGGAGGCGCCGGTACTGCGCGTTACCGGGTTCGACACCCCGTACCCGCCGTCGCGGACGGAAGAGGACTACCTGCCCGACCTGGACCGGGTGCTCGACGGTGTCGACCGGGTGATGGGGTACTGATGGGCATCCAGCACTTCCGCCTCCCCGACGTGGGTGAGGGTCTGGTCGAAGCCGAGATCGTCAGCTGGAAGGTCAAGCCGGGCGACACGGTCAAGCTCAACGACACCGTGGTCGAGATCGAGACCGCCAAGTCGCTGGTCGAGCTCCCGGTCCCCTTCGCCGGCACCATTGCCGAACTCCTCGTCCCCGAAGGCGAAACCGTCCCGGTCGGTACGCCGATCATCGCCGTCCAAACCGACTCCGCGGGCGACGAGACCCCCCCGGCCGACGCCGGCACCGAAGACCTCGTTCCCGCGATCCCCGAGCCCGACAACGGCGGCCGCACCGCGGTCCTCGTCGGCTACGGCCCCCGAACCACCGAAGCCAAACGCCGCCCTCGCAAGAGTGCCGGCCTTGCATCAGCTCCGGCGGTCGAGGTGCCGGCACCCGCACCCGTACCCGAGCCAGTTGTTGCTAAGAGCAATGAACCGGCGGGCTCTGTACATGTGTTGGCCAAGCCTCCGGTGCGGAAGCTGGCCAAGGATCTGGGCGTCGACCTGAGCACGGTGACGGCTACTGGGCCGGGTGGGATCATCACCCGGGCTGATGTCGAAGGGCATGTAGAGGCGCCGGCTCCGGTCGTTGAGGTTGCGCCGGTGGTCAGTGGGCGTGGGGACACTCGCGTGCCGGTGAAGGGTGTGCAGAAGGTGATGGCGCAGGCGATGGTTGCCAGTGCCTTCACCGCGCCGCATGTGACCGAGTGGATCACCGTGGACGTCAGTGCCACCATGGAGCTTGTCGACCGGCTCAAGGGTGACAAGGCGTTCCGCGATCTCAAGGTGTCGCCGTTGCTGATCGTCGCGAAGGCGGTCACCCTGGCAGCCCGTCGTACCCCGGTCATCAACGCGGCCTGGGACGAACCGGCGCAGGAGATCGTCTACAAGGGCGCGGTCAACCTCGGCATCGCCGCGGCCACCCCGCGCGGCCTGATCGTGCCGAACATCAAGAACGCCGACGTCCTCACGTTGCCCGAGCTCTGCGCGGCGCTGAACGACCTGGTCGCCACCGCCCGCGAGGGCAAGACCCAACCGGCGGACCAGGCCGGCGGCTCGTTCACGATCACCAACGTCGGCGTCTTCGGCGTCGACGCGGGGACGCCGATCATCAACCCGGGCGAGGCCGCGATCCTCGCCTTCGGCGCGATCCGCAAGCAGCCGTGGGTGGTGGACGACGAGATCGTCCCGCGCTGGATCACCACGCTGGCACTGTCCTTCGACCACCGTCTGATCGACGGCGAGAAGGGCTCCACCTTCCTCGCCGACGTCGCCGGCATCCTCGAGGACCCCGCCCGCGCCCTGATGTTCTGAACAACCCTGGAACGGCCCGGGCAGTCACCAGACTGCCCGGGCCGTGCCATGTGGCGGACCTCCGCCACTCACCAACCCGCCTGGGCGCGAGTGCCGCACGCTCACGCGCGCTTGCGAGTCTCGTCGGGACCGGGGTTGGTGAGTGGGGGCGGTCCGCAAGTCAGCGGAGCGTGAGGACGAGCTTGCCGGTCGCCCGCGAGGTCTCGCCGATGCGATGGGCCTCGGCAGCCTGCCCGAGCGGGAACGTCCGCTCGACATGCACCCGGAGCAGCCCGCGCTCGACTAGGTCGGTCAACCCGAGCAGCCCGATCCGATCCGGCTCGACCAGCATCTCCGCAGTACGTACGCCGCGTGCGTCGGCATCCCGCCCAAGCTCCTCCGGCACCCCGCCGAGTACGGCGACCAGCAGCCCGCCCGGTCGCAGGAACTCCAACCACCGCCGGTCCGATTCGGTCCCCGCCAGCCCGACCAGCAAGTCGAGCTCGCCGGGGTCAGCTGCCGGATCGTGGTAGTCGAGGGGCTGATCCACCCCGATCGACCGCAAGAACTCGTGCTTCCCCGCACTCGCAGTCCCGACCACCTCAGCCCCACGAGCCTTGGCGATCTGCACCGCCAGATGCCCGACCCCACCCGCGGCAGCATCAACCAGCACCCGCTGCCCAGCCTGTACGTCGGCCACCTCGACCAGGCACTGCCACGCGGTGAGCCCCGCCAGCGGCAACCCAGCCGCCTCCACGTGCGACATCCCCACCGGCTTCCGCACGAACTGCCGAGACGGCGCCGTCACATAATCGGCGTACGCCGCAGCCTCCCGCGGAAACCAAGGCATCCCCAACACCTCGTCCCCCACGGCAACCCCGCTCGCGCCCAGGCCGGCCTCCACCACCACCCCGGACACATCCCACCCCACCGTGAACGGCGGCTTCCCCAGGTAGACCTCCTCCGCCCGAGTCACCCAGTCCACCGGGTTGACGCCCGCAGCGTGCACCTCTACCAGCACCTCAGTAGGCCCCGGCACCGGCTTCTCGACCTCGGTCAGCTCGAGAACTTCTGGCCCTCCGAACTTCCACTGCCTCACAGATCGCATGCCTACAGCGTCTCAAGTACCAGGCGCACGAGCCGAGAAACCGATCGCGATCGGGTTTCCGCCGGTGAGAGGGTGTAGCGGTGGTGTTGATGGTGGTGCTGGGGGCGGCGGTTCTTCATGCGGCCTGGAACGCGATGGCTCATGGGGCGCCGGACCGGGTGGCGGGGCTCGCGTTGTTCGAGATCGCGGCGGGAGTGATCGGTCTCGTCGCGGTGCTCGTGATGGGGCTGCCGCCGGGCGGCACCCGGGGGTACATCATCGCGTCCGCGTTGCTGCACCTAGCGTATCTCGGTGGGCTGCTCGCGTCGTACCAGCTGGGGCAGTTCAGCCAGATGTACCCGTTGGCCAGGGGTACGTCGCCGTGGGTGGTCGCCGTGGTGTCGATCGTCGTACTGCATCAGGCGCTGGCCGCGGTCGAACTGGCGGGCGTGCTGCTCATCTCGGCGGGGTTGATCGCGCTGGTGTTCATCGGGCGGCCCGGGCGGCGGCAGTTGCCCGCCTTGATGGCGGCCGTCGGGACCGGGCTGATGATCGCGTCGTACACCGTGGTCGACGGTCTGGCGGTGCACAAGATGCCCGTGCTCACGTACATGGGCTGGGTGTTCATGCTCCAGGGATTCGCGATGCCGCTGGTGGTGTTCGCGTGGCGCGGCCCGCGGGTTCTGCAGTTGCCCCGGGCGGCGGTCCTGTCGGGCCTCGCCGGTGGCGTGGTGTCGATGATCGCGTACGGGCTGGTGCTCTGGGCACAGACGCGGGGAACACTGGCGTCGATCGCTGCCCTGCGCGAAACCAGCATCATCTTCGGCGCGATCATCGGCGCAGTCTTCTTCGGCGAGCGCTTCGGCCCGCGCCGAGCCCTGGCCGCCGTAGTAGTCGTCGCTGGAATCGTCCTCATCAGCACCGGCTGACGAGCGCGCGGTGATGAGTGGGGGTCCTGGACGGAGGACCCCCACTCCGACTGGTTAGCGATGTACTGCGTCGAGGGCGTCGGCGATGCCTTCACCGAAGAAGGCGTTGTTCGCGGTCGTCCCCGTGCAGCGGCCGTCCGGGGTGGTCGGGCAGGCGGTGTCGTCCGCCTCGTTGCGCAGCGCCCGCTCCAGGTCGCTAGGGCTCCACCACGGGTGCACCGACTTCATCAGCGCGGCGACACCGGTGACGTGGGGCGACGCCATCGAGGTACCGCTCATGTTTCCGTAGCCGCCACCCGGCAGGGTGGACAGGATCGAGCTGCCCGGGGCCGCGACGTCGATCTTGTTCAGGCCGAAGTTCGAGAAGCTGCTGCGCGCCCTGGCCTGGGTCGTGCTCGCCACGGTGATCACGCCGGGCAGCTCGGTCGGCATGTCCAGGCAGCTGTTGTTGATCTGGCGGGGGACCGGGGTCGAGTCGTTCGGGCTGCCGTTGTCGGTGGTCTTGTTGGCCAGGTCGTAGTTCGCGTTGCCGGCGGCCGCGACGGACAGCACTCCACGACCCGTCGCCCAGGCGTACGCGCGCCGCACCGCTTCCTGGACCGCGCCCTGGTCACCGTTGTCGTTGCACCAGAACTCGAACGGGTCGATGAAGTAGCTGTGGTTGGTGACGTCCATGTGGTGCTCGGCGGCCCACACGATGCCGCAGATCGAGTACTCCGGGTAGATGAAGCCGTCGTCGTTGACCACCTTGACCGACGCGATCCGCACGCCGGGAGCGACACCGACGATGCCGACGCCGTTGCGGGCCGCGGCGACCGTCCCGGCCACATGCGTGCCGTGCGAGCTGGTGGTCGGCCGCCAGGCACCAGCAGTGGTGTCCGGTACGCCGTTGTTCACACAGTTCACCGAGTCCTTGGCGTCGAAGTTCGGCGCCAGGTCCGGGTGGGTGTCGTCGACACCGCTGTCGTTGATGCCGACCAGCACACTGCGGGAGCCGTCGGTGACCGCGTGGGCCTGGTCCGCCTTGATCTGGACCATGTCCCACTGGTCGACCTCGCGCGGATCCGGCACCGGCGCCGCTTCGGCGTCCTCGACCGACTTCACTCCGGCGGCGGACTTCGCCGTACCGACCGGGCCCTCGCTGACCGCGGCGGTGCGGGTCGCGCCGACCGACTGGACCTCTCGCCCGTTGTGGCCCGCGCGCACATCGGTGCGGAAGTCCGGGTTGGTCGACTGTGCGATCACCACCCCGAGCTGGTCGTACGACGTCACGACGGCCCCGCCGGCCGCCTTCACGGCGAGCTCGGCCTTGCGGACGTGACCGGGGGAGGCCTTGGTGTTGACCACGTAGTTCATCAGCGGCCCAGGCGCCGCCGCCGACGCCTGGTCGGACGGAACGGCATGGGCGGTGGCGGCACCGAGTGTCGTCAGAGTGAGCGCAGTGGCAGCCAGGCCGGCTGTCCACCGGCGCGGACGGGAGCTTCGGGACACGCTGCCTCCTCGGGGCGGGGGCCTGGGTGAGGTCGGGCCAGGCTCGGTATCCCGAGACTCTAGAGCGGATCGCGAACACGTGGAGTTCTTCATCCACAACGCAGGGGAAACCCTCCACTTGTCACTACCTACAGTCCATGTGTTCACGCTCAGTTGCCCACATGCTGTGGATCGGCCTGTGGATAACTCGTGGACAAGCTGGGGAATACCTGGCCGCGGCAGTGGATTAGAGGTCTGTGTAAGATAGATACAACAGAGATACCGGTCGTATGGGTGGGAGTTCAGTGACAAGCGGGGTGCCGGAGAACGAGCCGGCTGTGTCGGCGTCGCGGTCAGCGCTGGAGTTGGGCGAGGAGACCGCGGAGATCGCCCGGGTGGTGGTCGAGGCGGCGCCGGGGGTCGAGAAGATCCCGGCTGCCGAGCGGGTCTACGCCTACGTGAAGGCGGCGATCCTGGACCGGGTCTACCCGGGCGGTGAGCTGCTCACCGAAGGTGAGCTGGCCGCCGCGGTCGGGGTGTCGCGGACACCCGTGCGCGAAGCGTTGCTCCGGTTGGAAGAGTCCGGCCTGGTGAAGCTGTACCCGAAGAAGGGCGCACTCGTTCAGCCGGTGCTGCCGCAGGAGATCGACGATGTCCTGGAGGCCCGCGAGCTGATCGAGACGCACGCCGCCGCGAAGGTCTGGCCGCGGCGCAAGCAGCTCGTCGAGACCCTGACCCAGCGCGTCGACGAGATGCGCGAGCACCGCCGCAGCGGCGACGCGAAGAGCTTCCTGGAGGCCGATCGCGCCTTCCACGAGGCCATCGTCGGTGCCGCCGGCAACCAAATCCTGGCCAAGCTCTACAACAGCCTGCGCGACCGCCAGGTCCGGATGGGCGTGCCCGGCATCCAGATGCAGCCGGCCCGGATGGACAAGTCGATCGCCGCGCACCAGGAGATGATCGACGCCCTCGGCGGGAACAGTGTGAAGCGGTTCCGCGAGCTCGTCGTCGCCCACATCGACACCGCCTCGGCGGACCTGCGGAGTTCGCGTTGACCGAACTCCTCGTCCCCCTGGGCGGACGTCGCGCCTGGGCGGTGTGGACCACTGCTGTCCTCACCTACCTCGTGACCGTGCTGCACCGTGGCTCGATGAGCGTGGCCGGCCTGCAGGCCGCCGAGCGCTTCCACATCTCCGCATCCGCGCTGGCCAGCTTCACCGTCGTACAGCTGACCGTGTACGCCGCCATGCAGGTGCCGGTCGGCGTACTGCTCGACCGGTACGGCTCCAAGCGGCTGCTGATCACCGCGTCCGGACTACTGTTCGTGGCGCAGACCGCGTTCAGTCTGGTCGACTCCTATCCGGCTGCGCTCGCGGCCCGCGCCGTACTGGGTGTGGGCGACGCACTGGTGTTCATCAGCGTGCTGCGGGTCGTCATGTCGTGGTTCCCCGCGTTGCGGCAGCCGGTGATGTCACAGGCGACCGGAATGCTCGGTGGTCTCGGCGCGATCGTCTCGACCGTGCCGATGTCCGCGGCCTTCCACGCCTTCGGTTGGACCACCACCTTCGCCGCTGCCAGTGTGCTCAGTCTGGTGACCGGCGTACTCGTTCTCTTCCTGATCAAGGACACGCCGTACGACGAGCCGCTCCACCGGACCAAGCAGTCGGTCACCGAAGTGCGGCACAACCTGCGGCGGGCGTGGAAGGAGCCGGGCACCCGGTTGGGGCTGTGGACGCACTTCACCACCAGCTTCTCCGGCAGCACCTTCGGACTACTGTGGGGCTTCCCGTTCCTGGTCAGCGGTGAGGGGCTGGCGCCGACGACTGCGGCGGCGATGCTGGTCCTGCCGGTGCTGGCGGGCCTCTGCTACGGCCCACTGGTCGGTCGGTACGCCGCTCGGTTCCCGTTCTACCGCTCCTGGATCGTGCTGGCCGTGATCGCGGGGTCGGTGACGATGTGGACCGTCGTACTGCTCTGGCCCGGGCAGGCACCGATGCCGGTGCTCCTGCTGCTGATCGTCGTCCAGGCGGCCGGCGGGCCTGGGTCGATGCTCGGACTGGACTACGCCCGTACGTTCAACCCATCCACGCGGTTCGGGGCGGCGAACGGGATGGTCAACACTGGAGGGTTCATTGCCACGCTGCTGTGCATCGGCATGGTCGGCATCCTGCTCGACGCCTCGTCGGGCGGGGCGCCGCAGACCATCACCGACTTCAAGTGGGCGCTGGCCTTCCAGTACGTGCTGTGGGCGATCGGCACCCGGCAGATCCTCAGGTACCGGCGGAAGGCCCGGGCCACGCTGGCCCGGTACAACCCGGAGATCTACGAGGCGCTGCGGGCCAACCAGGTCGTACCGCTGAAGGGCTAGGTCGTGTCTGCTGTCCCGCAGACACGACCTGTGCCAGCGACTGGCATGCCCTGATATGGCCTGACAGCCGAGTGCCAGGGCGGTGCCAGAGCGGTCCGGCACGGTAGTCCCAGTGAAGTGATTCCACTGGGAGGAACCGATGACCACAACGAACCAGGTCGCCATCGAAGCTGTTGGCTTGGTCAAGAAATATGGCAGCACCACCGCCCTGGCCGGCGTCGACCTGAGTGTGCCGACCGGCACCGTGCTCGGGGTCCTCGGGCCGAACGGGGCCGGCAAGACCACGGCGGTCCGCATCCTCGGCACTCTGCTCCGCCCCGACTCCGGCCACGCCACCGTCGGCGGGTACGACGTCGTCCGCGAGGCCGGCCGGGTCCGGGAGATCATCGGGCTGACCGGACAGTATGCCTCGGTCGACGAGGACATGTCCGGCCGCCGGAACCTGATCATGATCGGGCGGCTGCTCGGCCACTCGCGGGAGCGGTCCCGCGCCAAGGCCGACCAGCTGCTGGAGCGGTTCGAGCTGACCGACGCCGGTGACCGGATCGCGAAGACGTACTCCGGCGGTATGCGCCGGCGCCTCGACCTGGCCGCCAGCCTGGTCGGCGACCCGAGCATCCTCTACCTGGACGAGCCCACCACCGGTCTCGACCCGCACGCCCGCAACGGCGTCTGGGAGACGATCCGCAACCTGGTGCTCGACGGGACCACGGTGCTCCTCACCACGCAGTACCTGGAGGAGGCCGACGCACTGGCCGACTCGATCATGGTGTTCGACAAGGGCCGGGTGGTCGCCTCCGGGCGGCCGGCCGAGTTGAAGGCCCAGGCCGGCAAGCAGTCGCTGGACGTCAGTCCGGCCGAGCCGGCCCACCTCGAGCGGGTCGCGGCGATCGTCGCCGAGTCGGTCGGCGTACGCCCGACCGTGGACGTGGTGAACGCCCGGGTCAGCGCGCCCGTCACCGACGGTTCGTCGATGCCGGTCGTGGTACGCCGCCTCGACGAGGAAGGCATCGCGGTCACCGAACTGGCGCTGCGGCTGCCGAGCCTGGACGAGGTCTTCCTCGCCCTGACCGGTCACACCGCCGAAGAGAAGAAGTACGACGCTGTCCTGGAAGGAGCGGGCCGATGAGCACCGCCGTTGTCGATGCCCCGGCCCACGCGGGCCGCCGTACCAATCCGTTCGCCTGGGTGCAGCAGAGCCTGACCCTGGCCTGGCGCAACGTCGTCCGGATCCGGCAGAACCCGGAGGCCCTGGCCGACGTGACGTTCCAGCCGATCATCTTCCTGGTGCTGTTCCTGTTCGTCTTCGGCGGCGCGATCGCCCAGGGCGGGACGTGGCACGACTACCTGCCGTACCTGCTGCCCGGTCTGCTGGTGCAGACCGTGGTGTTCTCCACGATGGGCACCGGGGTGGCGCTGAACGACGACTTCGCCAAGGGAGTCTTCGACCGGTTCCGGAGCCTGCCGATCGCACGGATAGCGCCGTTGGTGGGTGCCGTCCTCGGTGACGCGGTGCGGTACTCGCTGTCGATCGTGATCCTGATGGGGACCGGGTTCGCGCTCGGGTTCCGGTTCGGGAACGGCGTCGCCAACGGCCTGCTGGCGCTGGTGATCGTGCTGCTGTTCGCACTGTCGATGTGCTGGATCTGGGTCTGGCTCGGGCTGACCCTGAAGACCGCGCAGGGTGTCCAGGGCGTCGCCTTCCTGGTGATGTTCCCGCTCACCTTCGGCAGCAACGTGTTCGTCCAGACCGACACCCTGCCGGGATTCCTGCAGGCCTTCGTGAACGTCAACCCGGTCAAGTACCTGGTCGACACCATGCGAGCCCTGATGCTGGGCGGCGACCTCCAGAAGCCCCTCCTCATCACCTTCGCCTGGATGATCGGCCTGGTAGCAGTCTTCGCCCCCCTAGCCATCCGCGCCTACCGCCGCCGCACCTAGGCCGACCCGGGTCGAACTCGATGGCGGGTTATGTGACGGCTGGCGCCCAGTAACAGGTCAGCCGTCCAACAACCCGCCATCGATGCCTTGGCAAACATCCCGCAGGCTCAGTCGGGGAGGTGCTGGCCGAAGGCGAGGGGTTGGCGGGTGCAGAGGTAGGTTGCCCAGTGCAACTTTGTGGGGGTGCCGGTGGCGTCTCGGGTGACGCGGAGGAGTTCGCCGGTTTCGCGGCCGGAGATGGTGCGGTAGGTGTCTTCGGCGATGCGGGCGAAGACGGCCGGCTTGATGTGTTCGGGGGCGCCGAGGCCGGCCGCCTCGAGGGTGCCGGACTTGACCGAGAAGATGAACGGGCGGCCCTCGGAGAACCACGTGCCGAGGACACCTTCGAGCTCGGCCGGTACGGCGTCGCCCGGCATCCACGGGCCGGCGGGCAGCGGGTCGTCCTCGAGGACCTTGATCGCCAGATCGGTGGCCAGCGCGCTCGGGGCCGGCGACGACGTCGAGTTGAACAGCGCGATCCCGGCCGTGCCGGACGGGCGGTGGACGAACGTCGACGTGATGTGACCGGGCATGCCGCCGTCGTGCCCGACGAACACGCGGTCGCCGAGACGCAGCAGCATGAAGCCGAGCCCGAACGCGAGCTGCCACCGCTCCATGTCCGCCATGAGCTGCACCTGGCACATCTCGTCCACGGTGTCCTTGGAAAGCACCTCGTCGACAGGATCGGCCACGAACATGGCCCACTTCGCCAGGTCCTCCGCCGTACTCGCCAGACCGCCGCAGGCGTTCAGCGCACCGAGATCGAGGAGCTTCTCCTGCACCGGTACGTCGGTGTACGGCGGTACGTAGTACCCGGTGGCTGCCGGTCCGCCGTCCATGCCGACCGTCGTACGGCGCATCTCCAGCGGGTCCAGGATCCGGGCCTTGATCGCGTCGTACCAGGGCCGGCCGTCGATCCGGGCGACGATCTCGCCGAGCATCGAGAAGACCAGGTTCGAGTAGTGAACCCGGTGGTGCGGCTTGCCGACCCGCTCGGCCTCGTTCCAGCCCGACACCAGCTCCTCGCGGTCCGGGAACTTCATCAGGTCCCAGACGTCGCCGACCGGCTCGCGCTGCATGCCGCTGGCGTGGCTGAGCATCTGCCGCACGGTGATGCCCTCGTGCTTGCTCTCCGGGATCAGCTTCTCGACCGTGTCGTCCAGGCTGAGCTTGCCTTCGTCGCGCAGCGCCATGATCGCGACCGCGGTCAGCGTCTTGCTCTGCGACGCGATCAGGAACTGCGAGTCCGCCGTCGGCGGCACCCCGGGCGAACCCAGATCGGCCGATCCGGTCCCCTGCGACCAGGCCATTGATCCGGCCCGGGCCACGGCCCCGACGACGCCGGGCACCCGCCCCTTCGTCTGCCGTTCGGAAACGATTCGAGTGAGAGCGGTCTGTGTACCCGCGGCGATGTCAGTCACGACTGCCGAGACTATGCGAAGGAGATGACAAAAGGCAGGGGGATTTGGACGGCCTCATGTGCGAGGCTGGAGGTGTGCGCATAGCGGTGCTTGGGCCTCTCGCGATGTGGGCGGCCGACGGGACTCCGCTGGACGTCCGCGGGGTCCGGCTGCGCGGATTGCTCGCCCGGCTCGCGCTCAGCGCCGGCCGCCCGGTGAGCGTCGAGACGCTGGTCGACGGCCTGTGGGGCAGTGAGGCTCCCAGCGCGAACGCCCTGCAGTCGCTCGTCTCCCGCCTGCGCGCCGGCCTGCCGGCCACCGAGTCGAGCGTCTCGGTCCAGTCCGGCCCGGCCGGCTACACGCTGACGATGGGAGCCGACTGCGTCGACGCCCTCCAGTTCGAGGACCTGGTACGCCGGGGCCGCGGGCTGATCGGCTCCGATCCCGAGAAGGCCCACGCGCTGCTCACCCAGGCGGAGAAGCTGTGGCGCGGGGACGCGCTCGCCGACCTCCGCGACCTGCCGTTCGCATCGGTCGAGGCCGACCGCCTGAGTGAGCTCCGGCTCGCCGCGGCCGAGGATCTCGCCGAGGCCGCCGTCCGCTGCGGCCACGCCCGCGACCGCATCACCGAGCTCGAACGCCTCGCCGTCGCCCACCCACTCCGCGAGCGCGTCCACGAACTGCTGATCAGAGCCCTGTACGCCGATGGCCGGCAAGCCGAGGCGTTGGCGGCGTACGAGCGGGTCCGGGCAACCCTCGCGGACGAGCTCGGTGCGGACCCCGGGACCCGTCTGCGCGAGCTACACGTCGCCGTCCTGCGTGGGGACTCGGTGGACCCGGTGGCGACCGACGGTGTCGTGCCGGCGACGACCGCTGCGGCGCCACACAGCAACCTGCGTGCACCGATGACCAGCTTCGTCGGCCGCCGCGAGGACGTGGCCGAGCTGGAGCGACTGCTGAACAACGGGACGCGTCTGGTGACCATGGTCGGTCCTGGTGGCGCTGGGAAGACCAGACTGGCGACAGAGACCGGACGGTCCCTGGTTGCGCAGAGCGGCGACGGCATCTGGTTCGTCGAGCTCGCGCCACTCGGTGACAGTGCGGAGGTCGCGCCCGCAGTCCTGTCCGCGCTCGGCGCGACCGAGTACATCGACACTCCGCAGAGCGCTCTGGGGACACCGAGGCGGCTCCCGGCGTCGAGGGCAGCGACCGAGCGGCTGGTGGACGTCATCGCGGACCGCCGGGTCCTGCTCGTGCTGGACAACTGCGAGCACCTCGTGCAGGAGGTCGCCGCCCTGGTCGACTCGTTGCTCGCGGCCTGCCCGCGACTCCGGGTGCTGACGACCAGCCGTGAGCCGCTGAGCATCCCCGGCGAGCTCCTGCATCCGGTCGGCCCGCTGGGGCTGCCGCCCGAGGACGCGGTCGACGACGAGTACCCGGCGATCCAGCTGTTCGTCGACCGGGCCCGCGCCGTACGACCGGACTTCGCCCTGATCGACGCGAACCGGGGAGCGGTCGCAGAGATCTGCCGCCGGCTGGACGGCATGCCACTGGCGATCGAGCTCGCGGCGGCACGGCTGCGGGCGCTCACGCCGGAGCTGATCGTGGAGCGGCTCGCCGACCGCTTCCGCCTGCTGACCAGCGGATCGCGGACCGCGCTGCCCAGGCACCAGACGTTGCGCGCGGTCGTGGAGTGGAGCTGGGAGCTGCTCGATCCCGACGAGCAGGCGGTGGCCCGACGGCTGTCGCTGTTCTCCGGCGGAGCGACCCTGGAGGCCGCCGAGCAGGTGTGCAGCGACCGCAATCTGCCGCCCCACGCGATCCTCGGCGTACTGGCGTCTCTTGTCGACAAATCGCTCGTGGAAGCGGCGGCCGGCGAGCGCTCGGTGCGGTACCGGATGCTCGAGACGGTCCGGGCGTACGGCGCCGAGCAGCTCGAGCTGGCCGGTGAGCGCGAGCGCTTCCGGCACGCACACACGATGTACTTCAGCCGGTTGCTGCGGCAAGCCAAGCCGAAGCTGCGGACCGGCGAGCAGATCCAGTGGATCGCCCGCCTGACCGCGGAGAACGAGAACCTGCTCGACGCGCTCCGCACCGCGATCGACACCGGCTCCGCGCGCGTCGCGGTCCAGCTCGTCTCGGTGCTGGGCGAGTACTGGAACATGAGCGGCCGTCCGTCCGAAGCGGTCGGCTGGATGCAGGCGGCGCTCGCTGTACCGGGACCGACCTCGCCGCACGACCGGGCGATGGCCCTGATGCTGTACTCGATCGGCACGCTGTCCATCAGCGAGGATCCGGGCGCGAACTTCCACCAGGCGATCCGCGGGCTGGCCGAGGTGCGGTGGCTGAGCCGGCGTCACGCGTACGTCGCACACTCCGGCGTCGGCCTGTTCACGAACGCCGTGTGGGCGATGATCCGCCGGGACAAGGCCGCGTCGTTCCGTGAGCTCGAGGCGGCCCGCGAGCACGACGACCCCTGGACCCGGAACCTGGGCGTGATGATGACGGCGATGTTCCGCGAGAACGACGGCGAGGTCGACCAGATGGCGGCCGACCTGACCGTGGCGCTCGACGGCTTCCGTCAGCTCGGTGATCGCTGGGGTACGTCGATGGCCCTGCGCGGACTGGCGAGCTTCCAGGGCAGCCGTGGCGACCACGATGGCGCGCTCGAGTTGGTGGAGGAGGCCCTCACGCTGATCGGGGAGCTGGGCACGACCGAGGGGGTGTCCCAGCTGCTCGGTCAGAGTGCGCTGGAGCGGCTCGAGCTCGGCGACATCGATGGCGCTCGTGCGGACCTGACCCGAGCGATGCAGCTGGCCGAGGAGACCGGATCACGCGGCGGTCAGGGGATGGCGTACCTGGGGTTGTCGCGTATCGCCTATCGGACTGGTCGGCTGGACGAGGCCAAGGAGCTGGGCGAACGCGCGTACTCGATGCTCGACCTCGAGGTGGAGCGGATGGCGCCGCAGGGCCAGGCGATGATGCTGGCGAACCTCAGCCGGGTGCACCTCGCTCGCAACGAGCTCGACGAGGCGCGCCGCTACGGCAAGCAGGCGATCGAGCTCGGTCTGTCCGCCGACGACATGCCGGTGGCGTCGATCATCGTCGAGGTCCTCGCAGACGTGGAGGAGCTGGCCGGCGAGCCCGAGCTCGCGGCGCGGACGCTGGGCATGGCGGCGGCGATGCGCGGTCTGCGGACGGTCGCCGACGCCGACGTCCAGGCCGCCTTCGACCGGTTGCAAGAGGCCCTGGGCAACGATGCGTTCGACGCCGCGTACGACGCCGGCGCGTCGCTGCCCCGGGACCAGGTGGTGCTCGAACTGCGGAAGCGGGTCAGCTCGTCATGAGCTGAACGGCCAGGTCACGCAGGGACTGCTGCACCGTCTGTTCGGGCGGTCGCGGGTCGGTCAGCATCCAGTCGTAGACCACGGTGTTGACCGCGCCGAAGAAGGCCAGCCCGAGGAACCGGAAGTCCTTGGGTTTGATCTCGCCGCGTCCGACGGCGGTCTCGCCGAGGTCGTTCACGCTGCCGATCAGCAGCTCCCGGAAGGCGATCCGCTGCTCCTCGACGGCCGGACTGGTACCGACCACTTCGACGAACGAGATCCGCGCCTGACGCAGGTCGGCCATGATCGTGTGCAGGTAACTGTCGACGGCCGCGGTGATCCGCTCGCCGACCGGCCGGTCGGCGGTCCGGCGCAACGCGTCGCCAGTGGTCCGCACCGCCGTTTCGATCACCTGCGCGTGCACGGCGAGCAACACGGCTTCCTTGTTCTGGAACTCGTGGTAGAAGTGGCGGGTGGAGACTTTCGCCTGTGTACACAGGCGTTCCACCGATGTCGCGGGATAGCCTTCGGTCCCGAACAGCTCCAGCGCGGCGGCGAGCAGTCGCTCCCGGCGCGCAGCCTTCCACTCCTCGACGGACCGCCCGGAATAACGGCGTACGGAGGGTTCCCTCATCACACCTCTTGTCGCTACCCCGTGCCAGATGCCGGACATCCTATCCACCACTCGGCGCCGCTGTAACCGGGTTACCGAGGTGGGTGGTCATCGCGTGAAGACCACCCACCCCGGGTCTTCGGATCAGTTCAGCTTCTCGTACCCGGTGGTGCCGTCCAGCAGTTCGCGGATGATGTCCAGGTGCCCGAGGTGACGGGCGGTCTCCTCGATCATGTGGCAGAGGATGTACCGCACCGATGCGTGCCCGGTGTCGCGGACCACGGCTCGTTCGACGTCACCCAGGTCGAAGCCGGCGACGATCTCGTTCGATCGGGCGCATTCGGCGTCGTACTCGTCGAGCAGTTGGGCGAGTGGTACGTCGTCGACGAACATCTCGGCGTCGGGATGTCCGCCCTCGGTGAAGGGGGTCTGCCCCTCGTCCGGCGTACCGAGGAGGTTCTCGGTGAACCAGGAGTACTCGACCCAGCGCAGGTGCGAGACCAGCCCGGCGACGGTCGTGAGCGGCGAGGTGGGCAGCAGGCTGCGATGTGCGTCGGCCTCGCTCAGACCCTCGCACTTCACTCGCACCAGCGAGCGCAGATGATCGAGCCAGCCGGTCAGCTGGGTCCGTTCGTCCGCTGTCAGTGGCGGCCTCATGCCGGGTCCTCGTTCGGACGGGTGTAGCCGGTGGTGCCGTCGAGGAGCTCCCGGATGATGTCGAGGTGGCCGACATGGCGCGCGGTCTCCTCGATCATGTGGCAGAGGATGTAGCGCAAGGACGCCGCGTCCCCCTTCGCGGCGTACGGGCCTTGCTCGAGCGCATCGAGCGAGTGGGCGGCGATGGTCTCGTTGGATCGCGCGCACTCGGCGTCGTACTCGTCCAGCTGTTGGGCGATGGGTACGTCGTCGACGAACATCTCGGCGTCGGGGTGACCGCCTTCCGTCCATGGGGTCTGGCCGGTGTCGGCGACGCCGGCCAGGGCGAGCTGGAACCACGAGTACTCGTTCCAGCGCAGATGTGCGACCAGGCCGGCCATCGTCATGAGCGGCGACCTCGGCAGAAGCTTGCGGTGGGCATCTTCTTCGCTGAGTCCCTGGCACTTCATCCGGACGAAGGAACGTTGCAGGTCGAGCCATCCGGTCAGCTGGACGCGCTCGTCGGCGGTCAGCGGCGGACGCTGTACTTCGGTCATTGAAAGCTCCTGTACTGAAATGGAGCCGCCCGGTCTCAGCCGCGGGTACGGCGGACGGGCAGCACGACGGTCGAACTCGACATCGCGCTCACCTCCTCTCCGCCGCCGGGGGATGCCGATCCCTCCGGCAGGCAGCACGATACACAGCCGGGATCCCGGCCGGAAACCCGGTTTCTGGCACTCTGGTGCTTGACGGCGCCCGCACCGCGCGAAGAGGTGAGACGTGGATCCACGGTTCGACCTGCCGCTGTACACACGTGCCGAGGTGGCGCTCCAACTCGGGTTGCCCGCGACGACGCTCGGGGACTGGCTGCGGTCGGGGGCGCTGGAGGCGGGCAGCGGTGGACGCGGGGAGCCGACGATCACCTTCGCAGGGCTGGTCGAGACACACATGCTGCGACAGCTCAGGTGCGCCGGGTTGTCGCTGCAGGCGATCGGTGAAGCGGCGATCGCGCTGCGGTCCCGCGCTGGGCGGCACTACCCGCTGGCGTGGTCCGGGCTGGCGCACGACGGCCGCGATCTGCTCGTCGAGATCGCCGCCGAGGGCCGCGAACAGGGCTGGGAACGCATCCGCGACAGCCAGGGCGGTCTGCCCGGCGTCCTACGCCGGGGATCGGCCGCGATCGGCTGGGCCGACGACGGATACGCCGGAACGCTGCGCCTCGTCATCTATCACGATGTGGATGTCGTCGTGGATCCTGAACGAGCCGGCGGCCAGCCCCTCGTCGAGGGCTCCGGGGTCCGCGTCGAGGACGTCATCGATCGGGTCCGCACCGGGGCGACGTACCGCGAGATCGCCGCCAAGTTCAACCTCGAGGAGCTCGAGGTCGAGGCCCTCGTCCGCCCCCACATCCGCCCACCCGCCTTCCGCAAGGCCGGCCACCCACGATCCCAGGCCGACGTACTCCTCTGACGGTCCTCAGGTACTCCTAGCGGTTGTCCTTGATCCGCTTGGCTTTGCCGAGGGAGCGTTCCAGGGCGTGAGGGGCGAGGACCTCGACGGTGGCGGTGACGCCTACCCGGTCTTTGATGCGGCGGGCGAGCTGAGCGCCGGCGGTGGTGGGGTCGGTGAGGCCGGGGGCTGCTTCGACCTGGACGGTGAGTTCGTCGAGGCGGCCGGGGCGGGTGAGGACGCAGAGGTAGTGCGGGGTCAGGCCCTCGACCAGCAGGATCTGTTCCTCGATCTGGGTGGGGAACACGTTGACGCCGCGGACGATCATCATGTCGTCGGTACGGCCGGTGATCTTCTCCATCCGCCGCATCCCCGGCCGTGCCGTCCCCGGGAGCAGCCGGGTCAGGTCCCGCGTGCGATAACGCAGTACCGGAAAGGCTTCCTTGGTCAGCGTGGTGAAGACCAGTTCGCCGATCTCGCCGTCCGGCAGTACCTCGCCGGTCACCGGGTCGATGATCTCCGGGTAGAAGTGGTCCTCCCAGATGTGCAGGCCGTCCTTGGTCTCGACACATTCCTGCGCGACACCCGGACCCATCACCTCGGACAGGCCGTAGATGTCGACCGCGTGCATCCCGGTCCGCTGCTCGACCTCGGTGCGCATCTGTTCGGTCCACGGTTCGGCGCCGAAGATGCCGATCCGCAGCGAGGTGTCGCGCGGATCCAGGCCACGCGCCTCGAGTTCGTCCACGATGGCGAGGAAGTACGACGGGGTGACCATGATGATCCGGGCACCGAAGTCACGGATCAGGTCGACCTGCCGTTCGGTCATTCCGCCGGACACCGGTACGACGGTGCACCCCAACCGCTCGGCACCGTAGTGGGCCCCGAGACCGCCGGTGAACAGACCGTAGCCGTAGGCAACATGGCACACATCGCCCGCACGCCCACCGGCCGCCCGGATCGACCGCGCCATCAGGTCCGCCCACGTATCCACATCCCGCCGCGTGTACCCGACCACGGTCGGCCGTCCCGTCGTACCCGACGAGGCATGCACCCGCACCACGTCGGACCGCGGTACGGCGAACATCCCGAACGGATAGTTGTCGCGCAGATCCGCCTTGGCCGTGAACGGCAACCGGCTCAGGTCCTCGAGCGATTTCAGATCGCCCGGCGCGAAGCCGACCGAGTCCAGCGCGGCCCGATAATGCGGGACGTTCTCGTACGTCGTCCTGATCGTTGTCTGCAGCAACGACAGCTGACGGGACCGGAGTTCGTCGACGGACAGCCGTTCGCCGTCGTCACGCAGGTCATCGGGACAGGGATCGCCGAGCATCACACCACCTACCGATCAGGGACGGGCGAGCAGGGTCGCGATGCCCTGACCCACTCCGATGCACATGGTTGCGAGCGCGTACCCGGCCTCGCGGTGGCGAAGCTCCAAGGCGGCGGTGAGAGCGAGGCGGGCGCCGGACATCCCCAGCGGGTGACCGAGGGCGATAGCGCCGCCGTTCGGGTTGACATGTTCCGCGTCGTCGGGGAGGCCGAGCTCACGCAGTACGGCCAACGACTGGGAGGCGAACGCCTCGTTCAGTTCGATCGCGCCGATGTCGGACAGCGCGACGCCGGTGCGGGCGAGCAGTTTGCGGGTGGCGGGCGCCGGGCCGATGCCCATGATCCGCGGCGGCACCCCGGCGGCCGCCGTACCGGCGATCCGGGCCAGAGGTGTCACGCCGAGCCGCGACACCGCCTCGCCGCTCATCATCAGCAACGCGGCCGCGCCGTCGTTCACTCCGGACGCGTTGCCGGCGGTGACCGTCCCCGGCGAGCGGAACGGAGTCTTCAACCCGGCCAGCGCCTCCAGGGAGGTCTCTCGCGGGTGCTCGTCGGTATCGACGACCGTCACCGCACCCCGCTTGCCGTGAACCTCGACCGGGACGATCTCCTCGGCCAGCCGCCCGTTCGCCTGGGCCTTCGCGGCCCGTTGCTGGCTGCGCAGCGCGAACAGATCCTGGTCCTCGCGAGAGACGTCGAACTCCGCGGCCACGTTCTCCGCGGTCTCGGGCATCGCGTCGATCCCGTACTGCGCCTGCAGTACCGGGTTCACGAACCGCCAGCCGATCGTGGTGTCGAAGATCTCCGCCTGCCGGGAGAACGCGGTCGTGGCCTTCGGCATCACGAACGGCGCCCGCGACATCGACTCGACCCCGCCGGCGATCACGATCTCGTTGTCGCCAGCAACGATCGACCGCGCGGCCGAGGCGACCGCGTCCAGACCGGAGCCGCACAGCCGGTTGATCGTCGACCCCGGAACCTCGACCGGCAGACCGGACAGCAGCACCGCCATCCGGGCCACGTTGCGGTTGTCCTCGCCGGCCTGGTTCGCGCAGCCGAGGATCACGTCGTCGATCAGCGATGGATCGAGCGAGCTGTGCCGGGCCAGCAACGCGGACACCGCACGCGCGGCCAGATCGTCCGGCCGGACAGTCGCGAGCGCACCGCCGTACCGTCCGATCGGCGTACGCACGCCGTCGACCAGGAACGCCGCACGGGTCATGACTCCTCCTCCGGGGCCAGGATCGTGCCGGACAACTGCCGGCTGCGGCCGCGGAACTCGGCGATCACCTCGTCGCCGCGCCGGACCGTCACGTCGTAGATCGCGTTCCGGCCGAAGGCGGTTCGCTCGTGGGCCTCGGCGACCAGCAGGTCCCCGCGCCGGGCCGGGGCGACGAAGACGATGTCGCAGGCCTGCGCCACGGTCACCTGGTTGCGCGAGTTGCAGGCGAACGCGAACGCGGAGTCGGCCAGGCTGAACACGAATCCACCATGCGCGATCCCGTGCCCGTTGACCATGTCCTCCCGCACCGGCATCTCGAGCCGGGCCGTGCCCTCGCCGACGTCGACCAGCCGCATGCCGAGGCCGGCGCTGGCGGTGTCCTCCGCCCACATCGCCGCGGCCACTCGGGCCGCCAGCTCGTCACCCATGGATTCGCCCCATCGAGAACTACTGTTGTGACAACCTATCTCTGATTGTGCCGTTGACTGTAACATCGCAGCCATGACCACCATCGGTACCGATCGGCTCGCCACCCACCGCGAACGCTTGGACGCCGCCATCGCGGCCATCCGCGGCCGCGGCTATCACTCCGCGTTCCCGGAGTCTCCCAGTCCCCGGGTGTACGGCGAGACGGCGGCTGCCGACGGCAAGGCCGCCTTCGAGGCCCATCTGAGTACGACGTACGCCCTGGACACCCCAGGGTCGCGGGGCACGGTCATCACCGAGCAGTCGCCGTTCGGGATCACCATGGACGTCGCCTACCCGCGGACGGTCGAGGATGGGCTGGACGAGCTGATGGCGGCGGCTCAGCAGGGCATCTCCGACTGGCGCAAGGCCGGGATCGACGCCCGGACCGGGGTCACGCTGGAGATCCTCACCCGGCTGCACCAGCGGGTGTTCGAGCTGGCCAACGCGGTCCAGCACTCCAGCGGGCAGGCGTTCGTGATGGCGTTCCAGGCCGGCGGCGCGCATGCGCTGGACCGGGCGCTGGAGGCGGTCGCGTACGCCTACGAGGAGATGAATCGGTACCCGGCCGAGGCCACCTGGGAGAAGCCGGCCAAGGGCAATCCGATCCGGATGGAGAAGACGTTCACCGTCACCGGCCGCGGTGTCGCGCTGGTGATCGGCTGCAACACGTTCCCGACCTGGAACTCGTGGCCCGGCTTGTTCGCGTCGCTGGTCACCGGCAACGCCGTCGTGGTGAAGCCGCACCCGCTCGCGGTCCTGCCGCTCGCGATCACCGTCGAGGTCTGCCGCGAGGTGCTCGCCGAGGCCGGCTTCGACCCGAACCTGGTCACCCTGGCCGTGGAGCGCGCCGGTGACGGCCTGGCCAAGCCGCTGGCCCAGCGGCCCGAGGTCAAGCTGATCGACTTCACCGGCGGCACGGAGTTCGGTGAGTGGCTGGAGCAGAACGCGACCCAGGCGACCGTCTTCACCGAGAAGGCCGGCGTCAACGCGGTCGTCATCGACTCCACCGACGCGTTCAAGGCGCTCTGCGGGAACCTCGCTTTCACGCTGTCGCTGTACTCGGGCCAGATGTGCACCACCACCCAGAACATCTTCGTCCCGGCCGGTGGGATCGAGACCGACGAGGGGCACAAGTCCTTCGACGAGGTCGGTGCGGGCATCGCCGGCGCGATGGGCAAGCTGCTCGGTGACGACGCCCGCGCGGTGGAGATCCTCGGCGGGATCGTGAACCAGGCCGTGATCAGCCGGCTCGAGCTCGCCCCGGAGTACGGCGAGGTCGTGCTGGAGTCCCGTGCGATCCAGCACCCGTCCTTCCCGGACGCGGTGGTGCGTACGCCGCTGCTGGTCGCGATCGACGCCAAGGACGACGAGGTGTACGGGCACGAGTGCTTCGGGCCGGTGTCGTTCCTGGTGCGGACCGCGGACACCGAGGAGTCGATCGACCTGTTCCGGTCGACCGTCACCGAGGGCGGCGCGATGACCGCCGGGATCTACTCGACCGACGCCGGCGTCCTCGAGCAGGCCCGCGACGCCGCGCTCGACGCCGGGGTCGCGCTGTCGGAGAACCTGACCGGCCAGGTGTTCGTCAATCAATCGGCTGCTTTCAGCGATTTCCACGGCACCGGCGCGAATCCGGCCGCCAACGCGACCTACACCGACGGCGCCTACGTTGCGAGTCGCTTCCGCGTGATTCAATCTAGGCGTCATGTCTGACGCTTCGGATTCCGAGAACCTGCGCGAAGTACTCGCCTACTACGACACCTGGCTCGCGTTCAACCAACGCTTCCTCCGGGTGCCCGGGGTCCAGGCCGCGGTGTACGCCGGGAACGGCATCGCCTTCTCGGCGGCGTACGGGATGGCGGACGTGGAGGACGACGTACCGCTGACCGAACAGCACCTGTTCCGGATCGCGTCGCACTCGAAGACGTTCACCGCGACGGCCGTGTTCCAGCTGGTCGAGCAGGGGCGGCTGCGGCTGGACGACAAGGTGTCCCAGTACGTCACCGAGCTCGTCGGCGCGCCGCTGGGTGAGCGGACCGTCCGCGAGATGCTCGCGCACGCCGGCGGGATCACCCGAGACAGCGACGAAGCCGATTGGTGGCAGCTGGACACGACCTTTCCGGACCGCGACCAGCTGCTGGCGGTCCTGCGGCAGGAGTCCACGGCCGTGCTGCGGGAGAACGAGCGCTTCATGTACACCAACCTCGGCTACGGCCTGCTCGGTCTGGTCGTCGAGGCCGCGGCGGGTACGTCGTACACCTCGTATGTCCGGACCGCGATCGTGGACAAGCTCGGCCTGTCCGCGCTCGGTCCGGAGCTGGATCCGGCCCGGTTGACGGAGTACGCCGCGGGCTACAGCGCACTGTCGTACGCGCCGGAGCGGGTCCCGATCGAGCACGTCGACACCCGCGCGCTGGCCGCGGCGGCCGGTTTCTTCGGCAACGCCCGCGATCTGGTGACCTACTTCTCCGCGCACCTGCCCGGTGACGACCGGCTGCTGACGGACAAGTCGAAGCGCGAGATGCAGCACCCGCTGTGGCAGACGACGCGGGACGACTGGCCGCGCTACGGGCTGGGTCTGGACATCGCGAAGACCGGCGACCGGCAGCTGTTCGGGCACGGTGGCGGCTACCCGGGGCACATCACCCGGTCCATGGTCGACGGGTCCGCCGGGATCGCGGTCTCCGTACTGACGAACTCGATCGACGGTCCCGCCGGGCAATTGGCCGAGGGATTCTTCCGCCTGCTCGATCTGGCCGAGTCGAAGGATCGTCCGGCCGACCCGGCCGATCTGGCCCGCTTCACCGGTCGGTACGCCAACGTGTGGGGCGTCAGCGACATCGTCCTGCTCGGCGGCCGGCTCTATGCCCTCGATCCGGCCCAGGGCAATCCGGCGGACAGGCCGATCGTGCTGGAGGCCGACGGCGACACGCTGCTCGTGACCGACGACTCCGGCGCCGGCACCTACCGGCAGCGGTACAGATTCACCTTCGACGCGGACGGACGGCCCGACACGATCCGCGGCGCCCACGGCCTGCTCATCCAGCCCATCGACCGCTTCACCCTGCCGTCCCGCGTGACCGCGCCGTAAGTACCGTGCGGGTATGACGATCCACGGCGATCACCCGTTCTTGCCGCCTGAGTCCGAGCGCAGTCCGGTCCGCCGGCTGCGCGGGCGGCTGCCGTCGCCGGTCGGGCTGTGGACCAGCGCGTACGACGGGAAACGCGCGGGGCTCACGGTGTCGTCCATGCTGGTCGCCGACGGTGATCCGGGCTACGTGATCGGGTTGATCGACGCCGAGTCGGATCTCTGGGAAACGTTGCGTCAGGCAAGGACCGCAGTGGTCGCTCTTCTCGGCGCACCGCACCAGCAGCTCGCCGACGCGTTCGGCTATGTCGCGCCGGCCCCCGGCGGTCCGTTCCGGATGATCGACTGGACGGACACCGCCTGGGGCCCGGCTCCGGTCGGTGTCTCCACCTGGGCCGGCTGCACCCTGGTCACGCCCGACCCGCCCGAGGTCGGCTGGGCGCTCCAGGTCCAGCTGGAGATCGCCCACGTGGAACTGGCCGCCGACGAGATCCCACCCTTGGTCCACCGCCGCGGCCGGTACAGCACACCAGGTTTAGGCTGAGCGGTATGCGTGCCACGATGCTTCATGCCCCGTTCGACATCAGGCTGGAAGAGGTCCCGGATCCGAAGATCGACGGGCCGGGCGATGCTCTGGTGAAAATTGTTGCCTCGTGCATCTGTGGGTCCGACCTCTGGCCGTACCGCGGGGAGAGCCCGGTGCCGGCGCCGCGGCGGATCGGGCACGAGTTCGTCGGGATCGTCGAGGAGGTCGGCGCCGAGGTGCGCACGGTCAAGCCCGGCGACTTCGTGATCACGCCGTTCGTGGTGAGCGACGGCACCTGCCCGAACTGCCAGGCCGGGTACCAGACCGCCTGCCAGAACCGGGTCGGCTACGGCACCGACCAGGCCGACGGCGGCCAGGGTGAGTACGTCAAGCTCCCGTACGCCGACGGCACGCTGGTGGCAACCCCCGAGCCGCCGGACGACTCAATGGTCCCGTCGCTGCTCGCGCTGTCCGACGTGATGGGCACGGGCTGGCACGCCGCCCGCGCTGCGCGCGTGAAGGCCGGCGACACGGTCGTCGTGGTCGGTGACGGCGCCGTCGGACTGTGCGGCGTACTCGCGGCCAAGCGGATGGGGGCCGAGCGTGTGGTGGCCTTGTCACGGCACGAGCCGCGTCAGAAGCTTGCCGTGGAATTCGGTGCCACGGACATCATTTCCGAACGCGGGGACGCGGCGCGGGACGCCGTACTCGAACTGACCAACGGGGTGGGTGCGGACGCGGTGCTGGAGTGTGTCGGGACCGGGCAGGCGATGACGACCGCGTTCGACGTCGCGCGGGCCGGGGCGATGGTCGGGTTCGTCGGGGTGCCGCACGGTATGGAGGCGCCGATCGGCCTGATGTTCCGGCGCAACATCGGCCTGGCCGGCGGAGCCTCGCCGGTGCGGGCGTACCTGCCGGATCTGCTGGCCGACGTACTGGCGGGCGAGATCGACCCGGGCAAGGTCTTCGACCTCGAGCTGCCGCTGGCGGAAGTGGCCGAGGGCTACAAAGCCATGCACGAGCGGCGGGCGATCAAGGTTCTGCTGCGTCCGTAGGAAAGTTTCGCGCAACGCGACTGTTCATGGTGCCTGATCGGGCACCGGATGTGCGCGCTCTCACACTCGTGCGGCGCGCGGGGTCACGGCTGCGCAACGCGCCTGCGCGGAGCGTTGACACTCGGCAGGCCGCGTGCCCAGAGTTGGGCCGTCAAGGGGGCATCGTTGTCACAGGCGGCTCCACCCAAGTGATCGGAGAGTGAACATGCGTGGTCTGAGCAAGACCCTCGCGGTGCTGAGTGCGGCGGGTCTTCTCGCGGTCAGCGCCTGCGGGAACAGCGACGACGGTGGCGGCGGGGGAGACTCGGCGGCCAGCAAGGACGTGACCGTCTTCACCTGGTGGGCAGATGGCGGAGAGAAGGCCGGCCTGGACGGCATGGTCTCGGTGTTCAACACCGACTGCAAGGACTTCAAGTTCGTCAACTCGGCGGTCGCCGGCGGCGCCGGGTCGAACGCCAAGCAGGTGCTGGCCAACGACCTGCAGGCGGGCAAGCCGCCGTCGACGTTCCAGGCGCACGCCGGTGCGGAGTTGAAGGACTACATCAACGCCGGGCAGGTCGACGACGTCAGCCAGTTGTACAAGGACTACGGGCTGGACAAGGCCTTCCCGCAGAACCTGATCGACAACCTGACCGTCGACGGCAAGATCTACTCGATTCCGGCCAACGTCCACCGCGCCAACGTGGTCTGGGCCAACCCGGCGGTGCTGAAGAAGGCCAGCATCGATGGTGCCACCGCGCCGGCCAGCGTGGACGCGTGGATCGCGGACATGGACAAGCTGAAGGCCGCGGGTGTCAAGGCGCCGCTGGCGATCTCCAAGGGCTTCGCGCAGGAGATGCTGGTCGAGGCCGTGCTGCTGGCGGACCTCGGAGCGGACAAGTTCAAGGGTCTGTGGGACGGCAAGACCGACTGGGCCGGTGCGGACGTGACCGCGGCACTGGACAAGTACAAGAAGCTGCTGACCTACACCAACGCGGACCGCGAGGCGATCGACTGGCCGGACGCGCTGGGGTACGTGAACAAGGGCCAGGCCGGCTACACGCTGATGGGTGACTGGGTCGCCGCGCAGCAGCTGGCCGACAAGGTTCCGGACTCGGCGTACACCTACTGGCCGGCTCCGGGGACCGCGGGCACCTTCCAGTTCCTGGCGGACTCGTTCACGCTGCCGACCAACGGTGCGGACCCCGACGGCGCGAAGTGCTGGCTGAAGACCGTCGGTTCGGCCGAGGGCCAGAAGGCGTTCAACACCAAGAAGGGCTCGATCCCGGCCCGCTCGGACGCAACGCCGGCGGACTACCCGAAGTACCAGCAGACGGCGATGGCGGACTGGAAGAAGGACACGATCGTCCCGTCCTGCGCCCACGGTGCAGCCTGCACGCTGGGTCAGAACAACGACATCCTGTCCGCACTCAGCCAGTTCAGCGGCAGTCCGGACGTCGCCAAGCTGCAGTCCGCCATCGGCGCCGCGATGAAGACGAACTGATGCGGATCGAGTTGCGGACCGGTCGCGGGCCGGAGGACTGAGCATGCACGGAAGAATCCGCACCTGGGGTCCTGGCGCCCTGGTGCTCTTGCCGACCGTGCTGCTGCTCGGGTACTTCGTCTACGGGCTGATCGCCTGGACATTCAACACCTCGCTGACCGACCGGCACACGGCCCGCAAGGGCCCGGTCAACTATGTCGGGTTCGAGAACTACACGAACCTGTTCAGCGAGGACCGGTTCCTCAACTCACTGAAGAACCTCGGCGTGCTCACGGTGGCGTTCATCGTGGGCACGCTGATCTTCGGCGTGCTCTGGGCGCTCCTGCTGGAGAAGGGCGTCCCCGGCGAGTCGGTCTTCCGGTCCATCTACCTGTTCCCGATGGCGATCTCGATGATCGCCTCGGGCGTCGTCTGGGGCTGGTTGCTGAACCCGTCCCAGGGTGACGACGCACGCGGGCTGAACCGGCTGTTCTCGATTCTCCATCTGAACTTCCTGGAGAATCCGTGGTGGACCGCGGGTAGCCGGTGGACCACGATGATGGCCATCGCCCTGCCCGCGGTGTGGCAGCTGTCCGGGTACATCATGGCCCTGTTCCTGGCCGGCTTCCGGGGGATCCCGCCGGAGCTGCGCGAGGCGGCCCGGGTCGACGGCGCGTCGGAGTTCAAGCTGTACCGGCACGTGCTGTTCCCGCAGCTGTCGCCGATCGCCCTGTCGGCGCTGATCATCCTCGGCCACATGTCGCTGAAGCTGTTCGACCTGATCTACGCGATCACCGGGCCGAACCAGTTCCGCACCGAGGTGCCCTCGATCTACATGTGGAACACCTTGTTGCGCAGTGACCAGGCCAAGGCGGCCGCGATCGCGATCGTGATGCTCGCGGTGGTCGCCGTACTCGTCATCCCGTACGTCGCGTACACCGTCCGGCAGGAGAGTGAGGAATGACCGCCGTAGAGGCCGCGACCGGCCAGGCCGCCGCGGCGATCAGCCGGAAGCCGCAGAAACACGGGATGATCTCGGACGGATCGACCCGGCGCAGCCGGACCGTTCGGTACCTCCTGCTGCTGCTCTTCCTGCTGTTCGTGCTGACCCCGGTGTACGTCGTGGTGATCGGCAGCTTCAAGACGTCCGCCGACACCACCGCCGCTGCGCAGTGGTCGTTGCCGACGACCTGGACGCTGGAGCCGTGGCGCAAGGCCTGGGACGTGCTGCAGCCGTACATGATCCGATCGCTGTCACTGGCGATCCCGGCCGCGATCATCTCCTCGATGATCGGGTCCGTGAACGGGTTCGTGCTGGCGCGCTGGCGGTTCCCGGGGGCGAACATCGTGTTCGCGTTCATCCTGTTCGGGATGTTCATCCCCTACCAGGCGATCATGCTGCCGCTGCGGACGACGTTCACCGAACTGGACGTCACCCGGGGCGTGCCGACGCTGATCATCGCGCACTGCATCTACGGCATCCCGATCTGCACGCTGATCTTCCGGAACTACTACGCCACGATCGTGCCGAACGAGATCATCGAGTCGGCCCGGGTGGACGGTGCCGGGCTGATCCAGACCTACCTCCGGATCATCCTGCCGATCTCGATCTCCGGGTTCGTGGTGACGCTGATCTGGCAGTTCACCTCGGTCTGGAACGACTTCCTGTTCGCCCTGTTCCTGACCCAGCAGAACAACGGACCGGTGACTCTGGGCCTGGCGGCGCTGGCCGGCGGGCAGAAGGTCGACTACGCCGCCAGCATGGCGGGCGCGCTGATCACCTCGCTCCCGACCCTGCTGGTCTACATCCTGCTGGGCCGCTGGTTCATCGGCGGCCTGATGGCGGGTGCCCTGAAGGGCTGACCGGCGGTACGACGTACGACGCGGCCCGTGCTACTCCAAGCACGAGCCGCAGTCGTTTCCGTGACGGCGTGTCGAGCGTGTTGTCCACAGGACGCGCGCAGTGGCCTGCGGCGGACTGGGACCGGACGGTAATGTCGCGGACGTGACCAAGTCACCGCGAGGCCGGGACGGACGGCGCAGCCACCTGCGGCTGGTCGATTCGGCGCCGGGCCCGACCCACGGACCCACGGCTGGTGTCGACGTCGACACCACGCCGAGTGTCGCCGTGCTGGAAACCCTGCTGGAAACGCTCTCCCTCGACCTGGCCGCCGCGCCGCCGGCCCTGCACCCGGTGATCGCCGAGGCCTCCGTCGCGCGGTCCGCGGCGATGCTCGCCGACCAGCTCTGGCCGGCCGGCAGGCCGGACGAGATCGGCGAGGTGGAGCGGTTCTTCTGGGCCGATGCCGCGCGGGTGCTCGGTGAGCGCCGCGACCTCGAATCCTTTGTCCTGCTGACGAGTCTGGCCCGCACCGTCGGCCCGGCCGGCCGGTTGCCGCTGCAGCGGGCACACCTGTCCCGGCTGCGCACCGAGGCCGAGGTTCCGGAGTGGGTGACCCGGATCGCCGGGTTCCGGCTGACCAGCGCGATCGTGTCCGAGGACATCAGCGGCGACGGGCTGAGCGTCGTACTGGACTACGACGACGACCACCATCCGCACACCGTGGTGGTGTTCATCGACAACAACATCGGCGCGATCGTGAAGGACGTGTTCGTCGGGCCGCCCGTGGACCGGGTGCTGGAGGCGTACCAGCGCGGTGGCCGGGTGACGATCCGGTCGGTCCGCCCGCCGACCGCGGCCGGGATCATCCTGCAGGCGCTGGGCGAGACCAACGACTACGACGATCCGCCGGTCAGCGAGGACTTCGAGTTCTTCTCGGCCCTGCTGGTGAACCGGCTGACCCAGTTGCCGGAGCGCCCGATCCGGCCGCCGGTCCGCCCACTGCTGTCACCGAGGCAGCGGGATCAGTTGGTCGACGACTTCCTCGAGTCGCCGTACGGCGCCGGCCTGCCCGGGGACGCGGCGGACATCGTGCGGCTGTGGATCGACCATGCGGTGGACCACACCGTCGGCGGTCCGCTGCGGGTGAGCGCCGTACTGGTCGAGCTCTTCCTGGCGCACTGGCTGCCCCGCAAGGTGCTTGCCGACAGCACCTACTTCGAGGCCGTGCCGGTGGTGGTCAAGGCCTGGCTGGCGTTCGCGGGGGACCGGACCCAGTTGGCGCTGGACGCCATCGACGAGGCGGTCGACGCGGTGGACGTGTGGACGCCTGCGCTGGAGGCCGCGGCGATGGTCGACCCAGTCGGTTCGAAACCGGGCGAGCGGGTCTTCCTCGACGACACCACCAATGACCTGGAGGACGCGTACCGGGCCTTGTCGGGTCTGGGGTCACCGCCACAGCCGGATCTGCACGGCCTGGACAAGTCCCAGGCCGCCACCCTGTCCGTCCTCGCCCCACACGCCTGGCTGATGGCCGGCGAGACGCTCGGCAACGCGTACGCTCCCGACGCCTTCGACATCGCCGAGCGTCTGGTCCGTGAGGCTCCCGACCTGCTAGCCAAGGCCCGCCTGTCCACCTGGCCGCGCGCCATCGTCTGGCTCCTGGCCCACCGCCACCGCCTCGTCGGCCCCGGCGAACCCCTCACCCCCTACGCCCTCGCCGCCGACCTCTCCTCGTCCCCCGCCACCCTCCGCAAAACCGCCAAACTCCTCACCGACACCCTGGTCCTACCCCGCTGACCCACCCCACCGCACCACCCGCCTCGGCAACCCCGCCTGCAACCGCCCACAGCCTCCGCCGCGCGCCGCAACCGCCCGCCCCGGACACCCGCCGCCCGCACACCCCTCGCCCCCGCCCGGCACCTCCCTGCATTTCAGGGGATACCCGGTTCTGCTGTCTGATGTGGGTCGTCGGTCTCGGCTGGAGTGGCAGCGTGCAGATGGACAGGTAGTGTCGGGCCGGCAGGTAGTGCAGCTGAGCGCTGGTGCGTTTCTGTGTACGGTGTCTCGCCGGTGCACTACCCGTCGATCCGTACACCACCGGCGGGGAGGCGGGCGGGGACGGTCCGGATGGTGGGGTGGGATCGGCTGTCCTTGAGCCGCGGCGGACAATGGTGGGATGCATGTGCGTGCGCCGGAGCTCAAGGGTCGTGGGTGGTTGAACACGGGAGGGCGGGAGCTGTCGCTCGCGGACTTCCGGGGGCGGTTCTTGTTGCTGGATTTCTGGACGTTCTGCTGCATCAACTGCCTGCACGTGCTGGACGAGTTGCGGCCGCTGGAGGAGAAGTACGGCGACGCGCTCGTGATCGTGGGAGTGCATTCGCCGAAGTTCGCGCACGAGGGCGAGGAAGCGGCCGTCCGCTCCGCGGTGGAGCGGTACGAGGTCGGCCACCCGGTGCTCGACGACCCCGAGCTGGTGACGTGGCAGAACTACACCGCACGAGCCTGGCCGACGCTGGTCCTGGTCGACCCGAACGGGTATATCGTCGCGCAGTACTCCGGTGAAGGACACGCGCACGCCCTCGACGCCCAGCTGGCCGAGCTGATCGCCGAGCACGAGCAGGCGGGCACGTTGACCCGAGGGAAGTCCCCGTACGTCGCTCCACCGGCTGAGCCCACCGACCTGCGATTCCCCGCGAAGGTCGTTGCTCTGGACAACGGATTCCTGGTCGCGGACGCCGGTAACCACAGCATCGTCGAGCTGGCCGCGGACGCGACCACCGTCGTACGGCGGATCGGCACCGGCGAGCGCGGTTTCGTCGACGGTGGCGCGTCGGAGGCGCGGTTCGCCGAACCGAACGGGTTGACCCTGCTGCCGGACGAGCAGGCCGCGAGACTCGGGTACGACGTCGTCGTCGCGGACACGGTGAACCACGCGCTCCGGGGGATCGCCTTGCAGTCCGGCGAGGTCACCACCCTCGTCGGCACCGGCAGACAGTGGATGGACGGCGACGGGACCGACGTACTGAGCTCTCCCTGGGATGTCGCCTGGTGGCAGGACAAGGTCTGGATCGCGATGGCCGGAGTCCATCAGTTGTGGACGTACGACCCGTTCACCAAGGTCACGGAAGTTGCCGCCGGCACCACCAACGAGGGGCTGAAGGACGGCGCCCCGGCCGAGGCGTGGTTCGCGCAGACCAGCGGTCTGGCGGTGGACGGGGACCGGCTCTGGCTGGCCGACTCCGAGATCTCCGCGCTGCGCTGGATCGACACCGAGGTGCACACCGCCGTCGGCACCGGCCTGTTCGACTTCGGCCTGCGCGACGGCAAGGCGAGCGAAGCCCTGCTCCAGCACCCGCTCGGTGTGACCGTTCTCCCGGACGGCTCGATCGTGATCGCCGACACCTACAACGGCGCCGTACGACGGTATGACCCGCGCACCGATGTGGTCGACACGATGGCCACCGGACTGGCCGAGCCCAGCGGTGCTGTTGTCGTGGGCAACGAGCTGCTGGTGGTCGAGTCGGCGGCCCATCGGCTGACCCGGATCCCGCTGGGTGCGTCGGCGAAGGCGGACGAGTTCAGCACCAGGACCCAGCGGCCGCCGATGGATGTCACGGGTGGGGAGGTGACGCTGGAGGTCGTCTTCACGCCGCCGCCGGGGCAGAAGCTGGACGATCGGTACGGACCGTCGACCCGGCTGCTGGTGTCGTCGACGCCGGAGAACCTGCTGCGTGAAGGCGCCGGCGACTCCATCGATCTGAGCCGCCGGCTCGTCATCGACGAGCGGGTCGGGGACGGCGTACTGCACGTCGCTGTCCAGGCGGCGTCGTGCGACGACTCGGCCGAGGTCGAGTTCCCGGCCTGCCACATGCACCGCCAGGACTGGGGCGTCCCGATCCGCGTCACCCCGGACGGCGCACCCCGACTCGAACTGGTGCTGTCCGGCGGAACCGTCTGAGCGCTACTCCTGGATGTCGCGGTGGTGTTCCTCGACGACGCGGTACTCCTCCTCGACCGCGGGGTCGATCGCGTCGGTCTCGACGCGACGGCGCCGGTTGGTGATGTAGAAGGAGAGCACGATGCCGGCCAGGCCGGCGAGCATCAGGATGTAGCCCACGACGGTCAGGTCGACGGCCTCCCACGAGTCCCGGACCGCGAACGCCAGAATGGCGCCCACCACCATCAGAAAGATCCCCACACCGATGCTCATCCGAGCCTCCTAGTGAAGTCGCCCGTACAACTCTGACGCTACTCCGCGTTGGCGGCGTTATCCATCAACGCCCGCTGTCGCCCGCGCCACCCGATCTGTACCCGGAGGGTAAACACGGACGGTCAGCGCGACTGAAGGTCGATGTCGCCGGAGGTGGTGGTCGCCTCGAGGGTGTGAGACCCGTCGGCGTCGTTGCCGAGCTGGTTCTCGACCTCGCCGCTGCGGGTCTCGGTGCTGACCTTGTAACCACCCGACGGCGCGGAGATCTCGATGTCGCTGCTGGTGCCCTTCGCCCGTACGTCGTTCGCCTCGGCCAGGTCGAGCTGGATGTCGCCGGAGGTGGTCTCGACGTTCACCGGGCCGCCCTTCAGGCCGCGCGCCTCGATGTCACCGGAGTTCGCCGTCACGTCCAGCTTGCCGGTCAGGTCCGACACCTCGACGTCGCCGGAGGTCAGGTCGAGCTTCACGTCACCACTGATGTCGCTGAGTTCGACCTTGCCGGACGTGGACTGCGTGTCGACGCCGCTGACTCCGGCGATGGACACGTCACCGCTGCCGTTGTGGCCGATCACCTTGGTACCGCGCGGGACCGTCACCTCGAAGTCGGCGCTGCACTGCCAGCCGCAGTCACCATCGAGCTTCAGCGTGCCATTGTCGACGGAGTACGCGTCGCCGTGCTTCCAGAGCCAGTACTTGCGCTTCTCCTGCACGGTGGTCTGGTCGTCGCCGGACACCCTGATCGTGACGTCGGCGTTCTCGGCGGACAGCTCGACGGTGGTGATCCGATCGTCGATCGTGTGGGTGTCGTCGGAGTCCCGGTCCCCGAAGGTCCAGAACGCCAGTCCCGCCGCGACCACCAGAAGCACAGCCCCCAGTTGCTTGCTCTCCGCCATCGTCCGCCTCTTCTTCTGCTGCCCCGCCTCGTTGTCTGCTCGACAGTAGGCCGACTGGCGGTGCCGCAGGATCCGGCAGATCCCCCGAGGCGTCCCTGAGGGCTTCCTGAGGTCACCCCCGGCGTACGGCGGGGGACGGGCGACGGCCCTGGCTCGGACAGGGGAAGCCAAGCCAGGGCCGCTGTGTTGCCACGGGCAGAAACGCTCCTACAAACAGCGGTTCCTCACCAGGGCAGGTCGTGGGGCAACCCGGGGCAGATCATCTGCCCGGGCCTCCGGCTCGACCCGCGCAAGTGGTCGAGCCGGAGGGGTTCGGGTCAGAAGGCGGATTCGGGCAGATCCATGATGTCGAGATCGGTGAGCTCGGCCTTGATCCGCTCGGCCCGGACCGTCGGCATGGTGGAGCGGACGAACCACTGGGCGGCGGCCACCTTGCCGGTGTAGAAGTCCTGGTCGGCGGCGGAGAGCTCGCCACCCAGCTTGTCCAGCGCGACCTCGGCCTGCCGCAGCATCAGCCAGGAGCAGACCACGTCACCGAGGACGTACAGCAGCCGCGACGTGTTCAGGCCGACCTTGTAGATGTTGCGCGGGTCGCCGTTCTCCGCCTGCGGGTTGCTCGCCATCAGCGCCTGGCCCATCACACCCAGGATCTTCTGGGTGTCCTCCAGGCCCTTCGCCAGCAGCCCGCGCTCCTCCTTCAGCCGGCCGTTGCCGGCCTCGGAGGCGACGAAGCCCTGGATCTGCTCGGCCAGGTGACCAAGCGCCTTGCCCTGGTCCTTGATGATCTTGCGGAAGAACAGGTCCTGGCCCTGGATCGCCGTGGTGCCCTCGTACAGGGTGTCGATCTTGGCGTCCCGGACGTACTGCTCGATCGGGTAGTCCTGCAGGAAGCCGGAGCCACCGAACGTCTGCAGCGACTCGGTGCCGAGCAGGGTCCACGACTTCTCCGAGCCGTAGCCCTTCACCAGCGGCAGCAGCAGATCGTTCACGCCCTCGGCGACCACGTCATGCTCATCGGCGTACCGGGCCTGCTCGGCGCGGTCCTGGTACGTCGCCGTGAACAGGACCAGCGCCCGCAGCGCCTCGGCGTACGCCTTCTGGGTCATGAGGGACCGGCGGACGTCCGGGTGGTGGGTGATGGTGACCCGCGGCGCGTCCTTGGCCGGCTGGGTCAGGTCGGCGCCCTGCACCCGCTCCTTCGCGTACTCCAATGCGTTCAGGTAGCCGGTGGACAGGGTGGCGATCGCCTTGGTACCGACCATCATCCGCGCGTACTCGATCACCTGGAACATCTGCGCGATGCCGTCGTGCACCTCGCCGAGCAGCCAGCCCTTGGCCGGCACGCCGTCGCCGAAGGTGATCTCGCAGGTGGTGGACACCTTGATACCCATCTTCTTCTCGACGTTCGTGACGAAGGCGCCGTTGCGCTCACCGGTCAGCTCGCCGGTCTCCAGGTCGAAGTCGTACTTCGGGACCACGAACAGGCTCAGGCCCTTGGTGCCCGGACCACCGACGCCGTCGATGCCCTGCGGCCGCGCCAGCACCAGGTGGATGATGTTCTCGGTCAGGTCGTGCTCGCCGGAGGTGATGAACCGCTTGACGCCCTCGATGTGCCAGCTGCCGTCCTCCTGCAGGGTGGCCTTGGTGCGCCCGGCACCCACATCGGAACCGGCGTCCGGCTCGGTCAGCACCATGGTGGCGCCCCAGCCGCGCTCGATGATGTGGTGCGCGATCTTCTGGTCCCGCTCGGTGCCGTTGCGCCAGAGCACGTGCGCGAAGTTCGGGCCGGCGGCGTACATGTGCACCGGCGGGTTGGCACCGAGCACGAGCTCGGCGGCGGCCCAGCGCAGCGACGGCGGGGTCGGCTGTCCGCCCAGCTCGGCCGGCAGCTCGAGCTTGAACCACTCGGCGTCCATGTAGGCGTGGTAGCTCTTCTTGAACGCCTCGGGCATCCGGACCTCGTGGGTCTCCGGGTCGAAGACCGGCGGGTTCCGGTCGGCCTCGATGAAGGACTCGGCGAGCTCGTGCTTGGCCAGTCGATCGATCTCCGCCAGCACCTCACGCGCGGTGTCGACGTCCATGTCGGCGTACGGGCCCTGCCCGAGCACCGCGTCACGGCCCAGGACCTCGAGCAGGTTGAACTCGATGTCCCGCAGATTCGACTTGTAGTGGTTCACAGGCTTCCCCTACCTCTTCGCAGCGCAATACTCACGAGTAACTTGAGTATATACCGGCCGGTAATGAAGGCAAAGTGAGATTAGGTGTGAGGTGTGACCACGACACTGATCTATGAGACCCACTCGATCACCCTCGACAACGAGCGCGGCATCGCGACCGGATGGCTGCCGGGGCAGCTGTCGCAGGCCGGGATCCGGGAGGCGATTGCGATCGGACCGCGCCGGCGCGACGTCGATGTCATCTTCAGTTCCGACCTGCGGAGGGCCGTCCACACGGTCGAGCTGGCCGGCCTGAGTGCGCCGCACTTCCAGGACTGGCGGCTCCGCGAGTGCAACTATGGCGAGCTGAACGGAGCGCGGTCGGGCGCGCTCGAGCCGCGGGTCGAGCGCGTCGACACGCCGTTCCCCGGCGGGCAGAGCTACGCCGAGATCGTCGAGCTGACCCGGTCGTTCCTGTCCGACGTCAAGCGCTGGTACGACGGCCGGAAGGTGCTCGTGGTCGCGCACTCGGCGAACCGGTGGTCCTTCGAGCACCTTCTGGGCAGTCGCGCGCCGATCGAGGAGCTGATCGCCGCCCCGTTCGACTGGAAGCCGGGCTGGGAGTACGAGTTCTAGTTCACGGGGTGTACACGGCGGCGCTGCCGTAGAGCTTCTGGGTGAACGCCGAGATGTAGGTGTGGGTGTCCGCCGACGTCAAGTTGTAGGTGAGGAAGACGCCGTACCCCTCGTCGACCGTGCGTTGCGCGAGGCTCGCCGCGGTGGACGAACTGGTCGCGGTGTACGACACGGCGGCCGGGGAGAGGCGGGCCTTCGACGTCGGGCCGCTCGGGACGCCCCAGGTGCCGTAGTACGGGTTCCAGGCGTAGTCGAAGGTGTTGGCGATGCTCTGGCCGTTGTAGGTCAGCCGGTCCGAGGCCGGGCCGATGTCGTAGAGCGTGATCAGCTTGTTCGGCAGCTTCTGGCGGAGGGCCTGGACCAGGTAGACGAAGGAGAAGTCGTTCGGCTGGCCGGTGCCGTTGTTGCCGTACTCGACGTACTCGTCGTCGAAGTCGATACCGTCCAGGCCGTACTGGTTGACCGCGTCGGCGAGCTCCTGGGCGAACGCGTCGGCGGCCTGCTGGGACGGGAAGTTCGCGAAGCCGGCGCCCTGGTGGTTGCCGAGGATCGACAGCAGGACCTTGATGCCCTTCCGCTGCAGCGGCCGGACCTGGGTGGCCACGTTGTCGAGCACGTTCTGAACGTTCTCGTTGAAGGACAGGTAGGCCTTCGAGCCGTCGTAGTTGATGTTGGCCGCGAAGATCACCGCGACGTCGAAGACCTGCGCGCCGCCGCCGGCCAGCGTGTACTTCGCGACGTTCGTCATCGGTTCGTTGTTGACCTCGACGTAGACCACCGAGATCGGGCCGTTCTTCCGGGCCTGGCACCGTTTCGGCTGGGCCTGGGCCGGCAGTGCGACCCCGGTGGTGGCCGCCGCGGTGCCCGCGGCCAGGGCTGACAACAGGGTCCTTCTCCGCATGAGCTGTGGACTCATCGATCGACTCCTCGTCAAAGGTGGGCGGTGCGCTATAACGGTTAAGTCCAGTTCGCCGCCTGGCGGAATGCGCAGGCGGCGAGCGGAGGTAAACCGGTATAGCGTCACCGATCATCGATCGCCGCTCACCCGGTGTCAAGGGGTCGGCGGGCCGCCGGGAGGGCGTGGCGCGACGATCGCGTACGGGGAATGTGGGGAAGGTTGCATCCTGGGGTCGCGGGACTGGTGACTAATAGACCAAGATGGATCCAGGGGTGGGAGAAACCTACGGGGGCCAGGCAGGAGAGGACCCGAGGTGAGCACTCCAGCAGTAACCGGCCAGGTCGGCGCGGCGCGGACGCGGCGGTCACTGGTCGCCGGGACGGTCGGGAACTTCGTCGAGTGGTACGAGTTCGGCGCCTACGGCTTCTTCGCCACAGTGATCGCGGCGAACTTCTTCAGCAGTACGTCGACGAGCGACGCGGAGAGTCTGATCAAGACCTACGCCTCGTTCGCGTTGGCGTTCTTCTTCCGTCCGATCGGGGCGGCGGTGTTCGGCCGGGTCGGCGACCGGATCGGCCGGCGGCCGACGCTGATCCTGGTGCTGCTGCTGATGGCCGGGTCGACCACGCTGATCGGCGTACTGCCGACGTACGAGACCATCGGCGCGGCTGCGCCGTGGCTGCTGACCCTGGTGCGGGCGCTGCAGGGGTTGTCGGCCGGCGGCGAGTTCGGTGGCGCGGTGTCGATCATGACCGAGTTCGCGCCGAAGACGAAGCGTGGGCTGTACGGCGCTTGGCAGTCGTTCACCGTCGCCCTCGGACTGCTCGCGGGAGCGGGTCTGGCGGCGATCCTGGCGACGACGTTGAGCGAGGAGGCGCTGAACGACTGGGGCTGGCGAGTGCCGTTCCTGGTCGCGCTGCCGCTCGGTCTGGTGGCGCTGTGGCTGCGGCTCAAGCTCGAGGAGACGCCGACCTTCGCGCGGGTGCAGGAGCGCGAGCCGGAGCCGGCCGCGCTGGGCGAGGTGGCGAAGGCGATTGCCCTGGGCATCGGTCGGTTGATGGGCTGGTCGGCGGCCGGCTACACGTTCCTCGTGGTGATGCCGTCGTACCTGCAGGCCACGCTGAATGCGACGTTCCAGCAGGCGCTGGTCGCGACCGCGCTGGCGAACCTCGGGTTCGCGCTGTCGATCCTCCCGGCCGGGTGGTTGAGTGACCGGATCGGGCGGCGCCCGGTGATGGCGACCGGCGCGGCGCTGGTCGTCGTACTGGCGCTGCCGTTGATGAACCTCTTGCAGGACAAGGAATCCGGGAACGCGGCCAAGGGGATCGCGGTGTTCGTGGCCGGGCTGGTTGTCGGGCTGATGGCCGGGCCCGGGCCGGCGATGCTCGCGGAGATGTTCCCGACCCGGGCTCGCTACACCGGCCTCGGGTTGGCGTACTCGCTGTCGAACGCGGTGTTCTCCGGGTCGGCCGGGCTGATCATCACCGAGCTCATCAAGCGGACGGACGACATCGACATCCCGGCCTGGTATGTGATGGTGACGTGTGCGGTGAGCGTGGGCGCGCTGCTCACCTTGCGCGGCGACGACTACCGACGGGAGTTGCGAGACTGACATGCGAGTCATCGGCCTGATGTCCGGGACGTCGTACGACGCCATCGACGCTGCTGCTGCGGACCTGCGGCTGGACGGGGACGAGTTGGTGCTGACCCCCCTCGGGATGCTCAGCCAGCCGTACTCGGACGACCTGCGCGCTGCCGTGGCCGGGTCGTTGCCGCCGGCAAGTACGTCGATGGAGCAGGTCTGCCGGCTGGACACGGGGATCGGGCAGGCGTTCGCCGATGTCGCTCGGCAGGCGGTCGAGCAGCTGTGCGGCGGGTACGCCGATCTGATCGTGTCGCACGGGCAGACGGTGTTCCACTGGGTCGACGGCGGGTCGGTCCGCGGGACGCTGCAGTTGGGGCAGCCCGCCTGGATCGCGGAGGCGACCGGCATTCCGGTTGTCTCGGATCTACGGGCGCGTGACGTTGCGGCGGGCGGTCAGGGCGCGCCGCTGGTCAGCATCATCGACGTGCTGTGGTTGCGCGGGCGGTCCGGCGTACCGATTGCCCTGAATCTTGGCGGGATCGCGAACATCACCGTCGTCCATGGCGAACCTGTTGCCTTCGACACCGGTCCGGCGAACGCGTTGATCGACGCGGTGGTTGCCGAGCTGACGGGCGGCCGGCTCGGGTTCGATGCGGATGGGGCGATGGCTGGGCGTGGGCGGGTGCATCCGGAGCTGTTCGGGCGGTTGATGGCCGAGCCGTACTACGAGCGGGCGGCGCCGAAGAGCACCGGGAAGGAGTTGTTCAACCTCTCCTATCTCGCCCGGGTCTTGGAAGGGCTGCCGGATGTCCCGGCCGACGACCTGGTCGCGACGGTGACCGCGCTGACCGCTCGAACCGTCGCGGACGCCGTACGACGGTACAGCGGGACCGAGGTGATCGCGTCCGGTGGTGGAATCCGCAATCCGGTGCTGATGCACCTGCTGGCGGGGGAGCTCGGGGCGGTGCCGTTGCGCAGTACCGACGAGCTGGGCTTGCCTTCGGCGGCGAAGGAGGCGTACGCGTTCGCCGTACTCGGATTCCTGACGGCTCACGGCCTCGGGGGAACGGTGCCGAGCTGCACGGGGGCGCGGCACTCGAGCGTGCTGGGGTCGATCACTCCTGGCATAGCCGGTCTGGCGACCCTGGAGCCCGACGTACGGCCTCCCGTGCGTCTCTTGATCGAGTGACCCCACACTAGGTGTGTGACGAGGTTGTTCGTGGTGACAGGTGCACCCGGGGCCGGGAAGACGACGGTCGTGCCGGAGCTGGTCCGGCTGAGCCCGGGAAACATGGTCGTGATGGACATGGACGAGTTACTGGACGATCACGGCCGGTTGCTCGGGATCAACATCGCCAGTCCGACTGCGGCGCCGATCTGGCCTGCATACAACGCGCTGTGGCTGCGCATCACCGAGCTGATCAGGCGGTCCGGGATCCCGGTCCTGCTGCTGTCGCCGTTGTTGCCGGCGGAGCTGCCGGAGGGCAGATGGCTGCATCTCGACTGTTCGGAGGCAGTACGGCGGAAGCGACTGGCCGGGCGCGGTTGGTCCGAGGCGCAGATCGAGGAGGCGCTGGCGGACGCGGCCGAGATTCGCAAGCACGTGCCGCGATCGGTGCGTGGCGACGTGTCGCCGGAGCGGTCCGCGAAGAGCATCCTCGACTGGATCCGCGGCGAGCGGTTCGGCAAGACGCTGAGCCTGTGGGGGCGGCTGCGGAGTTGACCTTCGAGTTGGTTCAGGGCTGAGGGTCGCGGCATGACTTCGAGGTTGACGATCAGTGAGTTCGCCCGGCTGGTGGGGTTGGCGCCGAGCGCCCTGCGGTTCTACGACGACTGCGGCCTGCTCCCGCCCGCGTCGGTGGACGGCTCCAACGGCTACCGCTACTACGCCCCGTCCCAGCAACCCCGGGCCCGGCTCCTGCGCGACCTGCGCGAGATCGACCTGCCGTTGGCCGAGGTCCGCCTCGCCCTGGATGCCGATCCGGCGGAGTTGGCGGATCTCGTGCGGGCGCACCTGCGCACCGTCGAGGCCAAGACAGCCGCCGCTCGCGCCGCCGCCGACCACCTCCTGACCCACCTCACCGCCGACCACACCCGGGTCGTCCTAGGCGGCCCCGAATTCGCCAGCGCCATCCGCCAGGTCGCTCCCGCCGCCGCCAGCCACACCGCCTCCACCACCCCGAGTCCCGAGGCGTCGGCGGCGGCCTTGGCTGCGCTGGACTGTGTGTTTGTTGAGGTGGGGGCGGATGAGGTGGTGTTCGTGGCGACGGATCGGTATCGGTTGGCTGTGCGGACTGTGCGGCCGGTGGAGTTTGGTGGGGCGGCGGGACGGGTGTTGGTGCGGGCGGACGAGCTGGCTGGGCTGAGCCGGTGGGCGGCGGCGGGTGAGATGGTGGAGCTCGAGATCCGGGGCGAGGATGCGGTGATCGTGCGGGACGGGGAATCGCGCGAGATCGCGGTGGTGGATGCGGAGTACCCGGCGTACCAAGGAATCCTCGACGGGCTGGCGCCACCGGTGTGCCGGGTAGTGGTGGATCGTGCCGCGCTACGGGCGGCCCTGGAGGGGCGCGAGGTAGTTGCCTTTGACATCGGTTCGGGGGAGTTGCGGATCGATGGTGGCGAGCCGCTCGAGGTGATCGGGTCGGGCGCGGCGCGGATCGGGTTCACCGCGTCGTTGCTGGGGGCGGCGCTCGACGTGAGCGTCGGTCCCGACGTACTGCTCGAGATCTGCGCTCAGGACCGGCCGGTCGTCGTACGGTCGGCCGACCAGGGCACGTTCACCACGCTCGTCATGCCCGTCCGGCTGGACGGGTGAACCGGAGCTACTACGGCTGGCTGGCAGGCTCCACACTCTCGGCGTTCGGCGACAGCGCGCTCTTCTTCGCCCTCGGCTGGGCGGCGACCGGAATCGCGCCGCACATCGCCGGGCTCGTGCTGACCGCCTTCTTTCTGCCGCGCGCCGTACTTCTCCTGCTCGGCGGCGTCCTGGGCGACCGCTGGGGCCCACGCCGCATGCTGCTCGTCTGCTCGGCCGTCGTCGGCAGTTGCTGTTTCGCCCTGGCCGCCGTGGCCTCCAACGTCACCGCTGCGCTGCTGCTGGTGACCGCAGCCGTAGTCGGGACGGTCGACGCGTTCGCACTGCCCGCGGCGGGCGCTCTGCCTCGGTTGTTCGTCACAGAGGAAGAGCTGCCGAGGGCCATGGCTTTGCGTACGTCGGTCACGCAGATCGTCACGCTCGGAGCCGGTCCGATCAGCGGGGTGATCGTTGCCTTTGTCGGTCTGGTGGGGGCGTTGGTGGTGGATGGACTGACGTTCGCCGTCCAGTTCCTGGTGCTGCTCGCGATCAGACCGCCGTACGACGTGAGACCTGGGGATGCACCGCGGTCGGTGCTGCGGGAGGCGGGCGACGGGATCCGGGTGGCATGGCGGGACCCGGTACTGCGGAGTGTCCTGCTGGTGGTCGCGTTGGTCGCGGCGTTCGTGCTGCCGGTGCGGTCGTTGTGCGTGCCGTTGCTGGCCCGTGCACACGGTTGGACCGCGTCGGAGACCGGTCTGGTTGTCGGTGTGGGCGTGGCCGGCGGGTTGATCGTGACGCTGCTCGTTGCGCGGTTCGGCACGTTCGCACGACCGGGATTGGCCGGCGGACTGGGGTGCTTGCTTGCGGCGGTCGGGATCGCGGGTCTGGGTGCGGCGGCGTCCGTTGCGGTCGCGGTCGGTGTCACGTTCGTCCAGGGTGTTGGCGTCGGCATCTTCACGTCGCATATCGCGCCGGTGTTCGTCCGCAGTACGCCGCGGTCGCACCTCACCCGGCTGCAATCGCTGCTGTCCTTGGCGCAGACGATCCCGCTGCTCGGCTCCACCAACCTGCTGGCGGCGCTCGACATTCGCGGTGCGTTGGTCCTGTCCGCGGCTGCGACTGCGGTCGCCGGGATCGCACTCCTCCGCCTCGAACCGATCGCCGCGGCGGAGCGTCGTACCGCACCATGACGATCATCTGGGTGAACGGGACGTTCGGGGCGGGGAAGACGACGACCGCCGGGAAGCTGGTCGAGCTCACCGAGGGGACCCGGCTGTTCGACCCCGAGTACGTCGGTTACATGTTGTCGGCGAACCTGAAGGACCAGCAGTTCACCGACTTCCAGCAACTGCCGCCGTGGCGCACCCTCGTCCCCGTCGTCATGGACGAGGTCGCTCGCTTCACCGGCCAGCACCTGATCGCCGTACAAACAGTCCTGGTCGAGGACTACTGGCGCGAGATCACCACTGGTCTCCATGCCCTCGGTCACACCGTCATCCACGTCCTCCTCGACGCCGACGCCGAAACCCTCCACGCCCGCATCGACGCCGACCCCGAAGGCAAAGACATCCGCCCCTGGCGCCACGACCACGTCGACGAATACCAAGCCGCCCGAACCTGGCTCCTCCCCACCGCCGACCTGGTCATCGACACCACCAAACACACCGCCACCTCCACAGCCACCCAAATCAAGGAAGCCGTGGAAGCCGGATAGCGGGTTATTTGACCACTGGCGCCGTGAAACCTGTCAGCGGCCAAACAACCCGTCATCCAGACCTGCCAGTTATTGACAGCATGTTGTCGTTATGACAGTATGTTGTCTATGAGGACAGTTTATGTGGCGGTGTATGAGACTTGGGCGGACTGGGAGATCGGGCATCTGCTGGTCGAGTTGCGGACTGGGCGGTTCACCGGGGTGCCGTGGACGGTGGTGACTGTGGGGGAGACGGTTGAGCCGGTGGTGACGATGGGTGGGATGCGGATCGTGCCGGACGTGGCGCTGGCCGACGTTGAGCCGGATGAAGGGGATCTCCTGGTGCTGGCGGGCTCGGGGCAGTGGGACGACGGGCGAGGGGATGAGTTCGCGAAGTTGGCGCAGCGGTTCCTCGATGCCGGGATTCCGGTGGCGGCGATCTGCGGCGCGACGGCTGGGCTGGCGCGGGCTGGGTTGCTGGACGAGCGCAAGCACACCAGCGCGGTGAAGGAGTACCTGCAGGCCACCGGCTACCAGGGCAGTGACAACTACGTCGACGAGCGAGCGGTGGTCGACGGTGATCTGATCACGGCCGGACCGGACTCGCCGGTGCAGTTCGCGCGGGCGACGCTGCAGCGGCTCGGCCTCGCGGACGACCGCAAGCTGGATGCGTACGAAGGCGTGTTCCACCGCGCCGACCCATCGGCGTACCCGATCCTGGTCGGATGACGGTTCCACCCCGCAAGGATTGGCCGCAGCCGGGACCGGCGACGGAAGGTGGTGTGCTGTTGACCGACGTCATCCTCGCCACCTTCCGGCTGAACGCCCGGCTGATGGAGGCCGCCCAGGATCTGGCCGCGCACGGCGGGCTCACCGCCGCGTGGTGGCAGGTCCTCGGCGGCGTCCTGGATGAGCCGCGGTCGGTCGCCGAGGTCGGCCGCATCATGGGCGTCAGCCGCCAGGGGGTCCAGCGCATCGCCGACCTGCTGGTCGAACGCGGCCTCGCCGAGTACCAGCCGAATCCGGCGCACCGCCGCGCCAAACTGCTCGCCTGTACCGAGGCCGGCTACTGGGCGATCCGGCAGATCGCCGTCGCCCAGCACCCGTTCGCCGCCAAGCTCAGCAATGACGTCGCCCTCGACGACCTGCGAACGACGCTCGCCACCATGCGGACGCTCATCACCAGGCTGGAAGAAGCTTGACCGTCAAACTGCGCCCATACGTGTGCCGCGTCGTGAACGTCAGCCGCGTCCCGGTCACAGTCTGCACGACCTGTACGCCGGGATCCGCGGACTCGGCTCGGAGGTACTGCGCCCACAGGTTCACCGTGATCGTGTCGCGCTGCGTGGTCGGGTCCGACACCGAGACCGTCGTCGTCCGATCGGCATGCCGTTGCAACAACACAGACGCAGGCCCGTCGATCGTCAGCCCTGGCAGGTTGTGATGACCGGATGTGAACGTGTTCGCACCGGTCAGCCGCAGCCCGAGATGCTGGATCGCCTGCAGTCGTGAGGTGTTCGACAGTACGGCGATCCGCCCGTGCTGGTAGCCGCGCAACGCGGATTCCGTTGCGTTAGGCACCAATGCGTACGCGAGTGCCCGCGTCGCCCGAGCAGGCTGCGCGACGGTCAACCCGAACACCTGCTTGGTCACGGCCGTGTCCGGGTTCGAGGTCCGCACCACCCGCCGGCTCCGCGTGACCTCCTCGAGTCCGACCGACACCTGACTCGGCTGCAGGAAGTAGTACCCGAGCGCAACTCCACCATCCGTGTACCGCAGCCACCGTGGATCCGTCGTACCCGTCCCAGTCCATTCCCGGCCGTCCCGTCGTACGCCGGTGATCGCAACCGGCGCGCCCTGCGCCGCGATGCGAGTGTCGAGAGTCGTCGTCACCGATCGATCCTTGTCGCCCACGCCGGCCGCCAGAACGACGATCTCGTCGTCCAGCATGAACCACGACTTGGTCGCCGATGCGTTCCGATAGACCACGAAGTCGTCCGGCAGGATGTCGCGCGACGCGTAGGCGAAGTCGTCCGACTGCACCCACCCGGTCGCGCCGTACGCGCCGAGCGTCGCGCCGCCGGAGTACGCGTTGGTCCCGACCGGGAAGTACACGTAGGTGTTCTGCGACTCCGACGACGAGGTGAAGTTCAGCGGGTGCGAGGGGTTGTCGTAGTACGGCGTTCCGTAGAGCTCCGGGATCGTCTTGCGGGTCTCCACCGGCGCGGTCACACCGCCGAGCGCGTACGGCGAGACGGCGGTGAAGTAGTCGACGCCGAACGCCTGGGTCTGGTCCTGACCGGTCAGGTACAGGTAGTGCGCGCCGTCGCCCTGGAACCATGGCATCAGGTTCTCGCCGCTCATGTACTCGTACTTGCTGATCCGCTCCGAGTTCCGCGCCAGTGCGAACGCGAAGCCGGGCCGCCGGTGCACGGTCCGGTCCATCGCGTTGAACGCCGTACTGCTCGCCGCCGGGTTGAGATCGGCCGGGACGATCGCCGGGTCCGCCTGGATGTCGGCGTACCGGGCGACGCTGACCGGAGAGACGAAGGTGGTCGGGTTGATCGTCGGCCGCGACGTGAACTTCGCGAACGACTTCAGCCGGGCGGCGTCGTCCCCCGCGGCGTAGTCGGCCAGGTCGACGATCGCCTCCACCACGACCGCCACGTCCGCGTACCCGGTGGTGGTGGTCCGCGAGACCGCGCGGCCCTTGACGATCTCCATCATCCAGCCCTCGAAGATCAGCGGCGCGAACCCGTCCTCGACCCAGCCCTGGACCACGCCGACCAGGTCGCCGCCCTGCGCGTACTCCGTCCCGTCGAGCACCTTGATCGTCTGCACGACCCGGCTGAGCAGGCCCTTCCCGTACGAGCCGGTGTAGGCGACCGACGCGTGCTGGATGAACGAGCCGTCGGCGTAGTACCCATCGGTGACGCCGTGCTGGAGGTTGTACGGATCGACCGTGGCGAAGACCGTGAACTGGTCCTGCAGCGCCTTCCGGATCCGCGCGTCGTCACCCGTGAGTGCGCCCTGCAGCACCCGGTTCGCGGTGATGTCGACGAGGTTGGCGCCGGTGTGGAAACGCGAATCCAGGTCGACGTCGCCGTCCTTGCCGTTGCGCAGATAGGCGTCCATCGAGGCGACGTACGGCGTGATGAGTTCGGCTGGTGCGTCGATCAGGGCCAGCGTCTTCGACACGAACGTCGAGATGCCGATCTCCCAGCTGAACCAGTTGCCGTAGTACCCCTTCGACTGGTCGCCGTAGTAGTTGTCGTGCAGCCAGCCGAGCTTCTCGGCGACGCGGGCGCGGACCTGCTCGTTGCCCTGCAGATCGGACGCCGGGCCGGGACGCCGGAAGGCGAGCGCGATCTCGTAAAGGTGCTGGTACGACGCGCTGAGGTTCGGGTCGCTCGTGCCGAGCGGCAGACCGGCGAACAGCTCGCCCGCGCCGGCGGTGTCCAGTGCCGCCAGCCAGGTCCGAGCGGTGGTGTCGAGGCTGGTGAGCTTGGCCGCGACCTCGGGACGCGCGTTGGACTCCGGCGTACCGGCGTAGATGCCGATCGCGTTGGTGAGCAACTGGGCGGGGTCGGCATCCATCGCAGTCATCGTCTCGGCCGCGCGGGCCGCGGGTGCGGGGTTGACCGCGGTCAGCAGAGCGGTGGCGGGTACGAACGACAGCAGGCGACGGCGGGTGATGTCCACTGGTACTCCCGGGCGGATGGGAAAAACCTCACGCCCGGAGTCAACCAGCCGGAACTATCCTTCAGCAACCGCTTGCCGCCAACTAATCGGAACGCGGCTCAGGACCCTCCGGCGCCGACGAGCTGCCCGTCCATGGAGAGGATGCGGATCGTGCCGCCGCTCGCCTTGGTGGGGATGACCAGCGCGACCTGGTGCAGATAGTCCTGGTGCAGGGTCTGCGTGTACTTGACCATGCTGCTGAACGCGGTCGCCCCACCGCTGGTCCAGTACGCGTTCGAACCCGGCTCGACGCGCTGCAGGTATTGCTCGGTCAGGGCCAGGAAAACCAGCGCCTCACCCGACGACGTGATGAAGGTCAGCGGGTCACCGGACGGGGTGAACGTGTCCGAGACGCTCGCGATGTACGACTCCTTGGTGTCCGCGACCTTGGCCTTGGCCCGCTGCTCGAGGAGCTTCGCCGACCCCGGTGAGGGGACGAAGTACTTCGCCTGCGCGGACTTCGCGCCGCCGGACAGGTACGCCGCGAGGTTGGTGGCAGCGGAAGTCGGCAGGCTGTGGAGCTTGTCCAGATCGGTCTTGTGCGGCGTCCGCAGACCCTCCATCGGCGGCAGCTTCATCGAGGCCGACGGGTAGACCGAGTTCGTCAGCAGCCACGGCGTCCCCGCGCTCTGCCGCTGCCAGACGCCGAGCTGGCAGCTGTCCGGCTCACCGGAAACGCCGGAGCTGACCACGAACCGCATCGGGTACGACCCGAAGTCCGGCGCGCCGATCTGCGGATCGGTGTAGGTGAACGGCTTGGTGGAGTCCTTGCCGGCCGCGTCGAGCTTGCGGCCGATGACGAAGCCGGCCCGGGTCTGCGCCAGGGTCGGATCCGCCTCGATCGTCTCGGACAGCTTCGCGTCGCGGTTCGCGTTGGCGCGGTTGTTGAGCTGGTTGTACTTCGCCACGACGGCCTGCGCGTCGGCGAGCGTGACGGCCGGGCGGGTGTCGGAGGCGACGATGCTGTTCTTGGCCGGGAGCAGGCTGCAACTCGTTGTCGTGAGCAACAAAGCGCCGCTGGCCAGGAGTGCGGCGGTCCTCCGGACAGCTTCGTCGCTCTTCTCGAACTCCGGAGACTCCACCAGAGCCACCGTCTCCGGCTCGACCACCGGCTCCTGGTACGGCGATTCGTCGTACGCCGGGCCGCCTGCACCGACCGGGGTGAGGAGGGCGGGTGACGTGGCGCGGGCGACGGCGGCGGGGGACATCAGCATCGGGGCGGCCGGGATGGGCTGCTTGGCCGGCTTCGGCACGGGCCGCGGGTAGGTGAGCGCCGGGAGGCAGACGGGGATCTCCTCGGTGATCGGTTCGTCGGCGGGCGCCCGGTACGCCGGGGGGTCGGTCGCGACCGGCGCGAACGGGCTGACCCGCTCGGGCGCGAAGGGCGACACCGGCTCGGCGACCGGAGCCGAGGCGACCGGCGCGGACGCGACCGGCGCGTAGTTGGCCGGCGTGGAGTTGGACGGCGCGGCGGTGGGCGAGGCCGGCACGGACCGAGCCGGGGCCGGGACCGAGGCGATGCGCGCGGGTGTGAAAGCTGGGGCCGGCGCGGCCGGGCGGCGGCGGGATGCGAGGGCCAGGCCGAGGGCGAGGAGGACGACACCCGCGCCGAGGACCAGCAGGCAGATGCCGAACCCGCGGTGCACCTCGACGCCGAAGCGGACGTCGGCGCCGACCGCCGGGCTGCCGTTCGCGTTCATCACGACGACGTCGAACGTGCCGTCCTGGATCGGCCAGGCGATCGACCGCGGGCCGTTGCCGCCGGACTTCGCGACCCACCAGTCGAGCTCGCCCGGCGGTGTCAGCCGCGGGATGCCGCCGTGCATCTGCTGGGTGCTGAAGGTGGACGGAACGTCGTACCGGATCACGCGGGTGTGGGCCGCGCCGGCCAGGTAGTTGGAGACGTCCAGGTCCTGCCCGACGCCGACGAACACGGGCTTGGTCCCGGTCGCGGTCACGTGCAGGGTCGGGCCGTGCCGGTCCAGCAGGTCGGGCGCGGTGATGACGGCCAGGCCCTTGCTGGTCAACGACTGACTGCCGGTGGAGATCGTGTTGTCCGGGCCGACCAGCCAGAAGGCGGCCGCGGCTCCGGCGAAGGTGACGACCAGGCCTGTCAGGGTCAGCAACAGACCCAAGGCGGTGCGGGCGAAACGCATGAAGAGGCTCCCGTTGGTACGACGAACCCAGCCCGCGGCGGGTGGACCGGGCAACGAGCACCCACGCGGGCCCTCTCCGGGTCCCGCTGTTCACCCGTTGCCATTGACTAACTGATCCAACAAGGATCTGTTACTGTCCCGTCATTAACGAATGACGGTTCACAAACTCGGGAGGGGTCAGGATGGCCCGGCCGCGGCTGGTCAGCGACGACGTGATCCTGGACGCCACTCGTCAGGTCCTGGCCGAGCTCGGACCGGTGAAACTGACGCTCGCGGCGGTTGGCGCCAGGGTCGGTCTGGCGGCGCCGACGCTGGTGCAGAGGTTCGGCTCCAAGCGTGGTCTGCTGCTCGCCTCCGCCGCGCGGTCGCCGGTGATGGTGCTGCGCGCGGCGGAGGAAGCCGAGGCGCGCAACACCTCGCCGCTGGCGACCCTGCGGGCCTTCGCGCTGACGGCCGTTGCCCACATCAAGCACCGCGAGGAGCTCGGCAACGGGCTCGGGTTCGTCCAGCTCGACGTCGCCGATCCGGAGTTCCGGAAGCACGCGCTGGCGCACTCCGCCGCGATCGTCGACAGCTGCGCCCGGTTGTACCGCGCGGCCCAGGACGCCGGTGAGCTGCGCCCGGATGCCGACGTACCGGCTCTCGCTCGCCACACCCTTGTCTGTTTCAACGGCGCGCTGCAGGTCTGGGCGGTGAACGGCTGGGGCTCGCTCAGCGAGTTCCTCTCCGAGCAGCTGGACCTGATGCTCGCGCCCTACCTCGCCCAGGAGTGACGATGTTCTTCCGCGTGCTGGTGTTCTATCTGGCCACGATGGTCTTCAGCGGAGTGCTGAACGCGATCCAGGCCGCGACCGGTCCCGACCCGGACCTGATCCAGCTGGTGCAGTTCGCGCCGGCGCTCGGGGTCGGCGTGATGTTCCTGCTGTTCCGTCGTACGACGCGCGTGCGGGCCCGCTTCACGCCGGTCGCGGTGGCGGCCGGCCGGAGTGCGTTGGTCGTCGGCATCGTGATTGCGGCGCTGCTCGCGTCGGTGCTCGTCCACGTGATCGCCGGCCACAGCTGGCGAGCCGAAAGTCTGCCGTTTCCCTTGGGAGTCCTGGTGATCACGATGATCGTCGGCGCGGTCGGTGAGGAGCTCGGTTGGCGCGCCTATCTCCAGCCCTACCTACAGACCCGCTTCCCGGTACTGCGTTCGTCGCTCATCGTCGGCGTGCTCTGGGGCTTCTGGCATGTCGGCGGGTTCGCGTACGGCGTCGTCTACATGGGCTTGTTCGTGGTGATGGCGACCTCGCTCTCGGTGGTGATGGGCGCAGTCCTGCAATCCGCCCGCGGTACCAACCTCGCCGTCGCGACCGCCGCCCACGCCGCGGTGAATCTCGGCCTGATTCTCTTCTTCACCGAGGAGGACGGCGACCTCTTCCCGATGACCGTCCTGGCCGTCGTGTGGACGATCGCCGCGATCCTCACCCACCGATCCACCACCCGCAAGCACGCCTACAGTCCGTTGACCGGAGCAACGGTCTCGTAGGTCAACCGTTTGAATGGGAGCGCGAGGCAAAGGAAAAGTCCAGGTCACGATGGGACCTGGACTTTGTTCTGACAAGCGGAGCGGGTGACGGGAATCGAACCCGCACTGTCAGCTTGGGAATCGCACCTGACTCCTCCGGCCCTGCTCAGCCCCACCCACCCTGACCGGCCCCCTCCGGCCTGGAGTACCTCTCCCCGGCCACCCTGAATGGCAGCCAATGGCACGTCTTAGCGTGTCTGCCGGTCCGCCTGACGGCCCCCAGGTGTACGTTCCTGAACCTGGGGGCTTTCCAAGTCAGGATGCAGGCGGGGGTTATTGATGGCGGGCACGATCTATCCAAGGGTCTCCGCGAAGGCTTGGCGCTCCCTTCAGGAACGAGCAAGTTCCGCGCCGTCAGTGAAGTTCACACCTCAGAACGTCGCCACACTCCTCGGCATGGCGAGCCCTGACAGCGCCAGAGACAACGTCGTGAGCGGGATGCGCCGCCTTGGCCTCATCGATGACGACGGTGCGTTGACTGCGCGAGGTGGCAAATGGCGGGTGAAAGAGTCCTACGGAGACGCCTGCCAGGAGATCCTCGATGAGGTGTACCCGGATGACCTGATGAACCTCACTGACAACACCGGCGCGATCGATGCCGCGCAAGTCCAGACATGGTTTGAGCACAGCGGGCTCGGGACGTCCAACGCTCGCCAGATGGCGGCAACCTTCGCGATGATCGCGAAGAAGCAGCTTCCGGAAGGCAATTCGACTGAGGCGAGCGGACCGTCGGCCCAGCGCCCGCGGGCCGAACCACGCAGGAACAGGAATCCGAGGAAGGCCGCGGCCCAGCCGCCGAAGCCGAGCGAGTCGGTTGATCTTGATCGCGGCGGCAATGGAGGCGGTGACGGCGGACAGAATCTGCCGAAGGTTCACCTCGACATCCAGATTCACATCCCAGCCGACGCAACCCCAGAGCAGATCGACCAGATCTTCGCCAGCATGGGCAAGCATCTCTACGGTCGATGATGCGCAGCAACGAACCTCAGCAGAGCATTCAACTGGCTCAGCGGATTGCTGGCGATGTTGCGGAGTTCAGCCGGCCCACTGCTGGCGGAAGGATCGAGTCAATTGAGCAGACTCCGCTAGATCCTGCTGAACTGCTCCTAGCGGAGTACGACAGGCGCGTCATTGACACAGATCTTCGGGCGGCCACGCGCTCACGATTCATCTCGGCTCACTACGCCGACGCAATCGAGGCGAGCGTTAAAGCCCTGAATGAGTGCGTGCGAGGTCGCACCGGCCTCGCGCTCGATGGCGACGGCCTCATGACGACAGCCTTCTCGGTAGGCAACCCACTGCTGCGGCTGAACCGCCTTCGCTCTGACAGTGATAAGAGTGAACAGCGCGGGCACATGATGATGTGCCAGGGCGTTGTGGCGGCTTGGCGCAATCCCCGAGCGCATAGCAGTCAATTCGAAGATTCGCCGCTCAACACGATCATGATGCTCGAGCATGTCCAGCACCTGATGAGTGTGACCAAGGCGGCTACCCGCAGTCGGAGACGCCGCAGCACCCCCTGACGCCGCACGTCACCCACAGCTGCCCCGTCCCCCTAATGACTCGATAACAGGTCCCGGGCGGCTGTTGACGTCTTCCCGTCCCTTGGCCGATTTAGGCCTCCTATCAGGCCGACGC
>NZ_JBITJE010000014.1:0-172707 GCF_044459685.1 Kribbella sp. NPDC050241 | reverse complement strand
ACAACAACCGCGCCAAACCCTTCACCTGGACCAAGACCGCCGACACCATCCTCACCAAGATCAGCCGTAAACCAACTTCAAACACGCGACACTAGCGAAAGGGCTCTGTTCTGCCTTCGAGGAGGAACCCAGGTTTGTGGGTCCGTTGATGACCGACTATCGGCATCTCGCTCGCACCCTCGCAGTCGTCTTCGCACAGGCGAGCGACAGGTCCAAGGGCAAATGATCAGTCAGCCATCGACTGTGCGCGGACAGCGGCAGAAGCGGACGTTGCATTTCGATGACGGCAGGCCCGCGGCGAAATGATGTGTGCAAGGTTTTGGCGCGTGCTGTCTCTTCACTCCCGGGGGCGGGCCCGCTGGCGAGCCATGGCCGCAGCCGGCTTCTTGGCGTCCGCGGCCATGACGACCCTGGCCGGGTGCGAGACCGTTGCGGGCGCCGGGTCGACAGGCATCAGTGTCGATGCGCGGACTCGGCCGGTGATCGTGTTCGCTCTGTGCAACGACCATATCGATGGGGCGACGATCTACCGTGATCGCACCAAGGCCGACCCACCGGGGGACGACACCTCAGTCTCAGTCGCTAGCTGGGACGCGGTTTCGCCAGTGACGCCAACGACTGCGATGGATGCCATGTTGAACACCGTCGAGCCGTCCCGGTCGTGGTCTCGAGTGGGTCTTTCTGAGGCATTGAGGCCTGGTGTCGTCTACACCGCCTACGGGTGGACGCGCGACAACACGTGGTTCACGGGTCATGTTGAGTTCACGCTGGAACGTCTCTCCAAACTGAAGCCCGGTCAGGTGCTTACCCAGACCTACGTCCCTGCCAAAGACCAACACGTGGACACCGTGCAGTCCTACGAGCAGTTCAGAGCGGAGGCGTGCAAGGGAATGCGTTGAGGGCTTTCGCAACACCGAGTGGGCAACAGCCACGGCCGGACGCCGTTGATCGATGCGCAACGTCCTCAATTCGGCAGATCCGTGCGTTGCTCCGTCACGTGGACGGCGGACTTCTAGCCTGCCTTCGCCGCTGCGGTTGATGGGGGCCACTTCGGCGGTCACCGCAGAGTCTGACAGGGGCCCTGCGTTAGTTGCTTGTCGGCAAGTCCGTTAGCAAACGGCCCCTGCATGAGAGAGCCCCCAGGTCTGAAACGCTCTGACCTGGGGTCTCGTCGCTCCCCCGCCGGGTTTCGATCCTGGTCTTCGAGGTTCAACGTTGCTGATAGTCCGTCCAGGGTGGTCTGTGCTGGGGCTGTCTGTCCTGGTTCGTAAGCCTGAATCCAGGCGGTCTGATCCATACTCGTGGACATCGATCCACAGTTGCTGTTAGCAAGAACGACCCTGAAGGAGCAGAGCATGTCGGGTTCGACGGGCGGGGCTCTTGTCCATATCAACCCGATCCTGAACGTCTCCGACCTGCGGGCCAGCATCAAGTTCTACACAGAGGTCCTCGACTTCGAACTCCTTGGGACCTTCGGAGATCCAGCCGACTTCGGCATCATCCGCTGGGACGAGCACGAGATCTATCTGTGCGTGAACGGCCAGGGACAGCCCGGCACGTGGCTCGCGCTGTTCATCAGCAAACCCGCCGCGCTGTACGACCGACTCGTCACCAACGAAGCCGAGATCCTGATGCCCTATGCAGGCGACGATGGTGAATTCCGCGTCGCCGACCCGGACGGACATGTGCTCCGGGTGTTCTCAGGTTCCCCGGAGGAGTAGCCAGTCTGAACGTGAACGCACTGTCTCTCTCGACTCGGAGACTCTGGCAGTACTTCGTGAGCAAAACCCCGGCTCAGAGCGTCCCGAGCCGGGGTTTGCGCTGCTCCCCCGCCAGGTTTCGATCCTGGTCTTCGAGATTCAAAGTCTCGCGGGCTGCCGATTACCCCACGGGGGATCGTGGTCGCCGGGACAGTTTGCCATGGAGTGGGGTGGACGACACGCTGAGGGGTTCCTTACCTACGGGTCCGTAGGTTACGGTAGCGTAGGTAAGCAGTCCTCCATCCGAGGGATCGAACACATGACTCCACCCGCCGTTGCCGCACCGGAGGCGCCCACCCGCGCCCAGCAGGCCGACGATTTCGACGTCGACACCGGAACGCTCGGGGGTGAGCAGAAGCGCCCATGGGAACAGGTTGCGCTGGCGTTGTTCATCGGTATCCCGTTCCTGGCCGTGCTGGCCGCCGTACCGATCGCGTGGGGCGGATTCCTGGGCTGGCGCGACGTGGTCCTGGCGGTGGTTTTCTACACGCTCGCCGGGCACGGAATCTCGATCGGTTTCCACCGGCTGTTCACGCACAAGTCGTTCAAGCCGAACCGCCCGATGAAGTACGCGCTCGCCATCGCCGGCTCGCTGGCGATCGAGGGCCCGGTGGTCCGCTGGGTGGCCGATCACCGCAAGCACCACAAGTTCTCCGACCGTGACGGCGACCCGCACAGCCCGTGGAAGTACGGCAACACCGTGCGCGCACTCACCAAGGGCTTCATGCACGCCCACGTCGGCTGGCTGTTCGACACCGAGCAGACCCCGCAGCGGCAGTACGCGCCGGATCTGCTGAGGGACAAGGACATCGTCCACGTGTCCCGGATGTTCCCGATGCTCGTCGCCGTCTCGCTGCTCGCGCCGGCCGTCATCGGCGGCCTGTGGTCCTGGTCGATCGAGGGCGCGCTGACCGCGTTCTTCTGGGCCAGCCTGGTCCGGATCGCGCTGCTGCACCACGTCACCTGGTCGATCAACTCGATCTGCCACACGATCGGCGACCGGCCGTTCAAGAGCCGGGACAAGTCCGGCAACGTGTGGTGGCTGGCGATCCTGAGCCAGGGCGAGTCGTGGCACAACCTGCACCACTCGGACCCGACCTGCGCGCGGCACGGAGTGCTCAAGGGACAGCTCGACACGTCCGCCCGGTGCATCTGGTTCTTCGAGAAGATGGGCTGGGTCAGCGACGTCCGCTGGCCGGTGCGCGAACGCCTGGAGGCCCGCCGTGTCGACGCCGATGCCAAGACCCCGCTGAAAGCGGCTGCCTGAGGCGCCACCGGTAAATCTCCCGCTGGCAACACCGAAGTACGGCATGATGCTGACGTGATCTTGACGTGACGGAACCCAAACCGCGGCGGTCCGGCCGGATCCGGATGACGAGTGCCGAGCGTCGCGAGCAACTCATCACCATCGCCCGCGGCCTGTTCGCCCAGAAGGGGTACGAGGCGACGTCGGTGGAGGAGATCGCGGCCCGCGCCGAGGTCTCCAAGCCCGTCGTCTACGAACACTTCGGCGGCAAGGAAGGCCTGTACGCCGTGGTCGTGGACCGCGAGGTACGGGCGCTTCTCGACGGTGTCACCCAGTCGCTGACAGCCGGCCGCGCGCACGAACTGGTCGAGCAGGCGGCGCTCGCGCTGCTGGACTACATCGAGAACAACTCCGACGGCTTCCGGATCCTGGTCCGTGACTCGCCGGTCGGGTCGTCCACGGGCTCGTTCATCTCGATCCTCAGCGACGTCGCCACCAGGGTCGAGCACATCCTGGCCGAGGAGTTCAAGCGCCGCGGCCTGGACCCGAAGAACGCCCCGATGTACGCCCAGATGCTGGTCGGCATGGTCGCGCTCACCGGCCAGTGGTGGCTGGACGCCCGCCGCCCGAAGAAGCCGGACGTCGCCGCCCACCTGGTCAACCTCGCCTGGAACGGCCTGTCCGGCCTCGAAGCCAAGCCGACCCTGTCGACCCGCCCGCACAAGTAACAACCGCTGGTCGTACGCCGATATCCGCCCGTGGCATGACCCCACGGCGGTGACCGCGCCGTACCCTGGCCCGCATGACGGGGATCCTGACCGCGCGGCCCGTGCCTGCCCGCAGCAAGGCGTTCGACCTGCTGCTGACCGGCGGCCTGTGCATGGTCTTCGGACTCCTGTCGATCGCGCAGTCCGGGTTCGAAGGCATCCTCGGCTTCGGCATGCTGGTGCCGCTGATCTGGCGCCGCACCCATCCCGAGCTCGTCTTCTTCGGCGTCTCCGCGGTCGCCTCGGTCCAGTGGCTGTTCGGCGCCCAGCTGATGCCGGCCAACGTCGGCCTGCTCGTCGCCCTCTACACGATCTCGGTGTACGGCGAGGTCCGCTACAGCCGGATCGCGCTCGGAATCGGCGGCCTCGGCGTCCTGATGGCGACGTCGCGGTACTGGACGAACTCCGACTGGCGCCAGCAGGTGACCATGATGGTTGCCCTCGGCGCGCTGGTCTTCGGCGTCTGGGCGTTCGGCGAACGGCGCCGTACCCGCGGCCTGTACGTCGCCCAGCTCGAGGAACGCGCCGAGCAGTTGGAACGCGACCGCGACCGTGAGGCCAAGCTGGCCGTGTCCAACGAGCGGACCCGGATCGCGCGCGAGATCCACGACGTGGTCGCGCACGGTCTGTCGATCATGATCGTCCAGGCCGACGGCGGACTGTACGCCGCGGACAAGTCACCGGAACAGGCGAAGAAGGCGCTGGCCACGATCGGTGACACCGGACGCGCGAGTCTGACCGAGATGCGCAAGATGCTCGGGCTGCTCAAGCAGGACGAGCAGCCCGAGCTCGACCCGAACCAGCCCCGCCCGCAACCGGGCGTCTCGTCCCTGCCCGAGCTGATCGACAACGTCCGCGACGCCGGACTCACCGTCGACTACCAGGTGACCGGCGAACCGCGCGACCTGGAGGCGTTGCTGGGCCTGACGGCGTACCGGATCGTGCAGGAGGGCCTGACCAACACGCTGAAACACGCCGGGCCGGGAGCGCGGACCTCCGTCCTGCTGGACTTCGGTCGCGAGATGCTGACCGTGGTGGTCACCGACGACGGCCGGGGTGCCGGGGTCGCGCCGAGCGCGGATCCGGGGCACGGCCTGGTCGGGATGCGGCAGCGCGCCTCGATCTCGGGCGGTACGGTGAGCGCCGGACCGAAGGCGGGTGGCGGTTACGAGGTGATCGCCAAACTCCCGTACCACCTTCCCACTGGAGGCGAGCAGTGAGCGATGACGTGATCAGGGTCTTCCTCGTGGACGACCAGGAGCTCGTCAGGGCCGGGTTCACCATGCTGGTGGACTCGCAGCCGGACATGCGGGTGGTCGGCCAGGCCGGCGACGGCGGAGAGGCGGTGGAGAAGATCCAGGTGACCGCTTGCGACGTCGTACTCATGGACGTCCGGATGCCCCGCCTGGACGGCGTGGAGGCCACCCAGCGGCTCCAGTCGTTGCCACAGGCACCGAAGGTGATCGTGCTGACCACGTTCGACCTGGACGAGTACGCGTTCGCCGCGATCAAGGCCGGCGCGGCCGGCTTCCTGCTCAAGAACACGCCGCCGGCCGACCTGCTGTCGGCGATCCGCCAGGTGTACTCCGGTGACGCGGTGGTCTCCCCCAGTACGACGAAGCGGCTGCTGGAGCATTTCGCCGGCGCACTGCCCGACACCGGGACCGAACGGCCGGATCTGGCCGAGCTGACTGCCCGGGAACGCGAGGTCCTGCTCGAGGTCGCCCGCGGCCTGTCGAACACCGAGATCGCCCAGTTGTTCACGTTGTCCGAGGCAACGGTCAAGACGCATATCGGCCGGATCCTGGCCAAGACCGGGCTGCGTGACCGGGTCGCCCTGGTGGTGCTGGGCTACGAAACGGGACTGGTCCGGCCGACCAAGTAATACCCAGGTAGCGACGAACAACTCGATCAAACGATCACATTAACACCTGGATTCGTTCTGACTAGCCTCCAACATACTATCCATATACTATCCAGAATGTTCAAACCGCGACATCCTCCGAGAGGAGAAGGCACAGCATGAAGAGGTCCAACTTCAAAGAGCTGTACTTCGGCCACGCTTCGGCGGAAACTGAAGTGGCTCGAGATTCAGACTTGTTTCTGCGGACCTACTACGATCGCTGGAACCTAAGTGCCTCGATTCAGAGACAAGAGTTCTTCCTAGTCATTGGCCCTAAAGGCTCGGGCAAGAGCGCAGTCAGTGAATACGTTCGCTTGAAGTTGGCAAGAAAATACGGCGAGCATGCAGTATTCAGTCGAACATTCAACCTGGACGAAGTCAGTCCAGGCATGAGTCCGCTCAGTACGATGCCCAACAAGGACGTTACTGCTCAAGGCGCTACTCTAAGCGACTCCGCTTGGCGACTTTTCCTGGCCCTTCAACTCCTAGACATGCTCAGCAACGACCCGAGTTGCTCATTGTCATCCGATCCCCAATCGATCAAGTTGATCGAAGATCTGCGACGGGCCGACTTGTTAGGGCGAGATTTTCCATCGATCTTCAAACGGGTCCGCGAGAACAAGACGACCATCAGCTTGAAAGGCTTCGTTACCCACGAGCGTTCAAGTCGAGAGTCGGATGAAACATCCGCGCTCCACCTTGGTGAGGCACTACTGAGGTTGATTTCGAGCGCGAGATCCGATAATCACTTCCTGCTCTCGATCGACGGCCTGGATCGCATTATCAACGACAATGACGCCTATTGGTTGACTCTGGCGGCATTGCTTCGCGTTGGCGACGAACTCTTCAGGCGCCTGCTGGCCGCCAGTATCGATATTCGCCTTCTCGTAATGTGCAGGAGTGACGTTTTTCGTCGGATCCGTTTCGCCGATGCTGACAAAATTGCCGCGGACTCCTCAATCTTCGTCGACTGGAGCGCCGAGCAGACGAAACCGGCCGACAGTCCATTATGGGACTACCTGGCCAGCAAGGCAGGGATCACCGCAGCTTCCCTGTTCGCATATTTCCCGGAGAATATCACAGTAGGTCAACGATCGGGTCGACCGCGATCGATACCGTCACCGGAGTACCTAATCCAGGCGACTCGTTCCACGCCTCGAGAAATCAGCAGCCTGATGCGCAGAATTCAAGGTGAGCTGCCACCCAACGGCTACCTCACGTCAGACCGAATCAGGAATGCAGTTGATATTTTCGCCACCCGCGACCTTCTGTCGATCGTGACCGCCGAAGCAACAGGCTTGCTTCATGATCAATTGCAGGACAATCTCGCCGACATACTGTCATCCCTGCCGTCCGCCTCAAAGCTAACTGAGGACTCTCTAGCAGAGGCGATCAAGTCGGCGGGTCTCGATGGGAGCCTTACGGCAGAGCTGGCTCAATTCATGTTCCTGGCTGGTCTTCTGGGCAACTACGATCCTCGGACTGGATATGTCCAGTTCTATCATCGACGCGATACGTACAAGTTCAAGCGCCAGGGCCCTTGGCAGCTGAATCGCGGCCTTATGTACGCCTTCAACGTCCCCTTCAGTTGACATCGCAAACCTACTTACTCCGCAACCAGCCGCGGACCACCTCCGTTGTACTACCCAGGTCGTACCCGAGTTCCAGACCTGGGTCCGACGCAACTCGACGGACCGTTCACTACGTTCGTGACCAATGACAGGGCGGACCTGTCCGTTGGAATCAAGGAGTGACATGAGTTTGCAGACCGGTGAGCTTGCGGTCGGGCGGTTGCCGCAGGACGGGACGCCGCGGACCGCGATCCGGGCGCACGAGTTGCGCAAGGTGTACGGACAGGGCGACACCGCGGTCGCCGCGCTCGACGGTGTGTCGGTCGACTTCGGCGTCGGCCGGTTCACCGCGATCATGGGTCCCTCCGGCTCGGGCAAGTCGACGCTGATGCACTGCCTGGCCGGGCTCGACACCCCGACCAGCGGCCAGGTCCTGCTCGGCGAGACCGAGCTGACCCAGCTGCCGGACGCCGAGCTGACCAAGATCCGCCGGGACCGGGTCGGCTTCGTGTTCCAGTCGTTCAACCTGCTGCCGATGCTGTCGGCGAAGGACAACATCCTGCTCCCGCTCGAACTGGGCAACCGCAAGCCCGACCAGCAGTGGCTCACCACGCTGATCGACGTACTCGGACTGCAGGACCGGCTCACGCACCGCCCGTCGGAGCTGTCCGGTGGTCAGCAGCAGCGCGTCGCCGTCGCTCGCGCGCTGATCGGACGGCCGGAGGTCGTGTTCGCCGACGAGCCGACCGGTAACCTCGACTCGCGCTCCGGCGCCGAGGTGCTCGGGTTCCTGCGCCGCTCGGTCCGCGAGTTCGGCCAGACCGTGGTGATGGTCACCCACGACCCGCTCGCCGCGTCGTACGCCGACCGCGTCGTGATGCTTGCCGACGGCAAGCTCGCGGGCGAACTGCACAACCCGAAGCCGGAGACCGTGCTGGACGCGCTGCGGCAGCTGGGGGCCTGACGTGCGACGTTCGATTCTCTCCTCGCTGCGCGCCCACCTGGGCCGCCTGGTCGCCGCCTGTCTGGCGATCGTGCTGGGCGTCGGTTTCGGCACCCTGGCGATGACCGCGCACGGGTCGGCGTCGCACGGCGTCGACACGACGATCGGAGCGCAGTACCGCGGCGTCGACGCCCTGGTCTTCCCGGAGAACGCCGAGATCACCGCGGCGGACCTGGCCAAGGTCGAGAAGGTCACGCAGGCCGCGTCGGTCGTCACGCTGACCACCGCCTACCTCGAGGCGTCGTACCCGGGGCTGGTCCGGGACGAGAGCGTCGAGGTCGACGCGCTCTACGACACCACCAGGATCGCCGGCCCGGGTACGTCGTCCGGCCGGTTGCCGACCGCAACGAATGAGATCGCGCTCCCGGTCAGGGTGGCCGAGAAGCACAAGGTCTCGGTCGGACAGAAGCTCCGGCTCAACTCGTGGAACAACAAGTCGTGGGATGTCACCGTGGTCGGCCTGCTGGACGACGCGAACTCGGTCGGCCAGGCGCATGCCGTCGCCACCCCGGCGGCGGTGAAGATCTTCGAACCGGACGGATCCACCCGGGCGGTCGCGATCGCGGCGAGGCCCGGCGTGGATCAGGAGGCACTCGCCGCCGCCGTCCAGAACGTCGTCCCGCAAGATCTGAAGGTCTACACCGGTGAGGAATGGATCGACCACGAGGTGAAGGGCTACACGAACGGCATCGACGTCCTCGGCGGTGTGTTCGGTATGTTCGCGGTGATCGCACTGTTCGTCGCCTGCCTGGTGATCGGCAACACCTTCACGATCGTGATCGCCCAGCGCACCCGCGAGATGGCGCTGCTGCGCTGTGTCGGCGCGTCTCGCCGACAGGTGTTCTCCTCCGTCCTCGCGGAGGCGAGCGTCGTCGGCGTGGTCGCGTCCGCGCTCGGTGTCGTGTTCGGGGTCGCGCTCTCCGCGCTGGCGCTGGCGCTCGCCCGCGAGTTCGACTGGGGCATCCCGCCGGTACCGCTGCACCTGGACGTGTGGTCAGTGCTCCTGCCGCTGCTGCTCGGGACCGTGGCGACCATCGTGGCCGCCGTCGTACCGGCTCGCCGGGCGACCCGGGTCGCGCCGCTGGCAGCGCTTCGCCCCGAGACCGCTCCGGCCGCCGGGTCGAAGGCCGGTGTAGTGCGGCTGGTCCTCGGCTTCCTGTTGCTCGCGGGTGGTGGCCTGCTGCTGGCCGTGGGTGCGGGGAGTAGCCAGGTGATCGTCGGCGTGGTCGGCGGTGTGCTGTCGTTCCTCGGCGTTCTCGCGGTGGGTTCGCTCCTGGTACCGGCGCTGATCAGGGTGATCGGCGCGTTGCCGGCCCGTACCGGCGTACCGTCGCGGATCGCCGTCGCCAACGCGGTCCGGAACCCGAAGCGTACGGCGGCCACCACCTCGGCACTGCTGATCGGTGTGACCCTGATCAGCCTGACCTGTGTCGGGATCGCGTCGGTGCGCAAGACGTTCGACGTGTCGATGGACAGTCAGTACCCGGTCGACCTGATGGTGCGGGCGTACAACGACAAGATGCCGGCCAGCGCCGAGCAGCAACTGCGTGACATCAAGGGCATCACGCAGGTGGTCCCGGTGAGCCAGGTGACACTGAAGGCCGGCGATCAGCAGGTGCCGGTGACCGGGATCGACCAGGCCGGGGCCGGGTCGGTCATCCACGACCCGACGCTGGCCGGTCAGCTGAAGCCGGGTACGGCGCTGCTCGACTACCAGACCATGACCGGGTTGGACATCAAGAGCGGCACTCCGATCACGCTCGTCTCCGGTCAGCACAAGTTGACGGTCACGGCGCAGGGCGCGACCGGACTGGACCCGATGACGATCACTGCCGCCGACCTCGCGAAGCTCGTCCCGAACGCCGCGGTGAACGGGTTCTGGGTGGCGTCCGACCCGAAGGCGGACGGGTCGCAGGTGATCGACTCGGTGGAGCAGTCGATCCCGACGGTCAAGGATCTGTCCGTCAGCGGCGGCCTGGCCGAACGGACCAGCTACACGGAGATCTTCGACGTCCTGCTGCTCGTCGGCATCGGTCTGCTCGGGGTCTCGGTCCTGATCGCCCTGGTCGGCGTGGGCAACACGCTCAGCCTGTCGGTGCTGGAACGGACCCGGGAGAACGCGCTGCTCCGGGCCATGGGTCTGACCCGGCGCCAGCTCCGAGGGATGCTCGCGGTCGAGTCGTTGCTGATGGCACTGGTCGCGGCCGCGCTCGGCATCGTCCTCGGCCTGATCTACGGCTGGACCGGGACCAGCGCCCTGATGGGCGGCCAGACCGTCGACGGCGGCGTGGAGTACGCCGTACCCGTCACGCTGCTGGTCGCGATCGCCGCGGTCGCTGCGGTCGCCGGCCTGCTCGCGTCGGTCCTACCGGCCCGGCGGGCCGCCAAGGTCGCTCCGGCCGGCGCCTTGGCAACCGAGTAGTCAGACGATCTCGACCCGATTCCCGTGGCCGTCGGCGGTGTGGAACCGCCGGCGTCCCGGGATCGTCTCGTTGTCCCAGGTCACCGGATATCCGAGCTCGGTGAGCTTGGCAGCCAGCGCATCCAGGTTGTCCACGGCCAGCGCAGGGTGCGCCTTCTTCGCCGGCCGGAAGTCCTGCTCCACGCCGACGTGCACCTCCGCGGCATCTTCCTTGAACCAGCAGCCGCCCCGAGCCTTCAGCAACTCCGGCTTCTCCACCTCGGTCATCCCGAGCGCGTCCCGGTAGAAGGCCCGCGCGACGTCCTCCCCGCCTGGCGGACAGGACACCTGCACGTGATCAAGCCGCATCCTCAGCTCTCCTTCTTCTGAGCCACGGCAAAGATCCGCCGGAACGGCAGCAGAGTCCCGTACTCACGCTGCGGGTACGCCTCCGCCAACCGAGCGCCGTACTCCGCCTCGAACCGTACCCGCAGGTCGTCCGGCAGCGACTGCAGCACCGGCCGCGCGCCGGTCCCCTTCACCCATTCGAGTACGGCGTTGTCACCTTGCAGAACGTGGAAGTACGTCGTCTCCCACGCGTCGACGACACAGCCTTCAGCACTCAGCACGTCGATGTACTCCGCCGGACCGGGGACGTCAGGCCGCAGCGACGTGTCCTTCGCGTACTCCGCGTACGGCTCGATGGCGGCGAGCTCGCGCAGGATCGCGTGCGACGGAGCGTTGCCATTGCCGGGGATCTGGATCGCCAGCCACCCACCCGGCCGCAGCGCCTTCACGAAGCCGGGCAGCAGGTCCACCTGCTCCGGGACCCACTGCAGCGTCGCGTTGGTCACGATCACATCGATCGAACCTGCCGGCGCAGACCATTCGCGTACGTCGCCGAGCTCGAACGTCAGCCGGTCGTCGGCGTACTCCTGTGCCGCCTCGAGCATCTGCGGCGAGTTGTCGACGCCGACGATGGTTGCCTCCGGCCACACCTCCCGCAGCGTGACGGTCAGGCCGCCGGGGCCACAGCCGAGATCGACGACCATGCGGACGTCCTCGGCCCGGACCCGGCCGACCAGATCCGCGTACGGCCGGCCGCGTTCGTCGGCGTATGTGCCGTACTGCACTGGGTTCCACACCGGTGACGTGCGCATGGCGAGCACCTCTCTGACGCATTTATCTTGATGTCGAGATACTCTAGTCCTCCCACTTGTCTTGATGTCAAGACTCTTGATGACGTAATCTCGAAGCATGGATGACGAGGTCGACCGGCTGATCGAGGCCTGGCGCAGGGAACGCCCCGACCTCGACGTCGCGCCGATGGAGGTGCTGTCGCGGGTCAGCCGGCTGGCCCGGCACCTGGACCGCGCCCGCAGCCAGGCCTTCGAGACCCACGGTCTGGAGTCGTGGGAGTTCGACGTACTCGCCGCCCTTCGTCGCGCCGGAGCGCCGTACCAGCTGTCGCCGGGCCGGCTGCTCAAGGAAACCCTGGTCACCTCCGGCACCATGACGAACCGGGTCGACCGGCTCGCAGCCCGCAGACTCGTCGAGCGACTCCCGGACCCGGGCGACCGGCGTGGCGTGCTCGTCCAGCTCACCACCACCGGCCGCGACGCAGTGGACGCCGCGATGGCCGATCTGCTCGCGCACGAACGCTCGCTGCTCGGCACGATCAGCGAGCGCGACCAGGCCAAGATCGCCCGGGTACTGCGCGAACTCGTCCGGCCGTTCGACCTGGAAAAGCACTGACCGGGTGCCGTTTGTATACATTCACAGGTGACTTTTTCCGGCCGCGGAGAAAGCCCCGGAATTGTGCCGGAATAATCCGAAAAGACGACCCGTCACTTCACCGGGGTTCCGATCGTTGCTAGTTGCAACGAGATCGAGAGGCTGCTGTAGCGGACGGCTATCGACACTGAGTGAGCACGCGCACTATGGTCCTCACTGTCGGTGTCCGACCGACCACGAAACGTCAAGAATACGGTGGCTTCGGCGGCAAGAGGTGGTCCGCCGAAAGTGGCCGCGCGGTGTCCGGGGCTCGGGGCCCGAACAACGCCGGCCGGCACGGGGCCCGCTCACCCGGTAGGCGCGGCGCGCCCTCCGAAGAACAGGGGATCGGAGGACGCGCCGCGACTCGGTGGGATTTGATCACGCCGCGATTTCGCGGTGGAAAATCACCCGGGATTCGCGCTCATTCGGCGCGTTCGGCCGCCTCGAACCACGCGGTTTCCAGTTCGCCGCGTTCCTCGGCCAGCTTTCGCAGCTCCGTGTCCAGCTCGGCCAGCCGCTCGTAGTCGCTCGCGTGCGTGGCGATCTGGTCGTGCAGCTTGGTCTCCGCCTCGGTGAGCTTCGCGAGCTGGCGTTCGATCCGGTTGAGTTCCTTCTTCGCCGCCCGGGCCACTGCCGCGTCAACGACCGGCTCGTCCGCCGGCGTCGATTCGTCGGACACCACGGGCTCGGAGGTCGAGGACGTGTACGCCGTACGGCGAGGGCCCCGGTCGGCGAGCTCCTCGATGTACTGGTCGACGCCGCGAGGCAGGTGCCTGACCCGGGCGTCGCCCATGATCGCGTAGACCATGTCGCTGACGCGCTCGAGGAAGTACCGGTCGTGGGTGACGGTGACGACGACACCCGGCCAGCTGTCGAGGAAGTCCTCGAGCACGGTGAGGGTCTCGACATCGAGGTCGTTGGTCGGCTCGTCGAGGATCAGTACGTTCGGTTCGTCGAGCAGGATGCGCAGCAGCTGCATGCGACGCCGTTCACCACCGGACAGGTCCGAGATCCGGGTCGTCAGCTTGTCGCCGGTGAACCCGAACCGCTCCAGCAGTTGTGACGACGTGAGCTCGCCGCCCCGCCCCGCGAGGGCCGCCGTACGCCGGATCGCCGTGATGTGGTCGAGGACGGTCGCCGCACCGTCGACCTCGTCGAGGTTCTGCGACAGGTTGGCGGTCCGGACTGTCTTGCCCTGCTTGACCCGGCCGTGGTCCGGGGCGAGCTGACCGGTCAGCAGCCGCAGGAACGTTGTCTTGCCGGCGCCGTTCGGTCCGAGCAGCCCGATCCGGTCGGCCGGCCCGAGGCGAAACGTGACGTGGTCGAACATCAGCCGGTCGCCGAAGCTGAGGCTCACGTCCTCGGCGTCGAACACGTCCTTGCCGAGGCGCGCGGTCGCCAACTGGGACAGCGCCAGCTTGTCGCGCGGCGGCGGCTCGTTCTCGATCAGGGCGTTCGCGGCGTCGATCCGGAACTTCGGCTTGCTGGTCCGGGCCGGAGCACCACGCCGCAGCCAGGCGAGTTCCTTCTTCAGCAGGTTCTGCCGCTTCGTCTCGGAGACCTGGGCGCTCCGGGCGCGTTCCGCCTTCGCGAGCACGTAGGCCGCGTACCCACCGTCGTACGACGTGATACGGCCGCCCTGCACCTCCCACGTGTCGGTGCACACCGCGTCGAGGAACCAGCGGTCGTGGGTGACGACGATCAGCGCACCGGCCCGGTCGACCACGTGATCGGCCAGCCAGTTGACCGCCTCGATGTCGAGGTGGTTGGTCGGCTCGTCCAGGATCAGCAGGTCGACCTCGGTCAGCAGCAGCCTCGCCAGCGATGCGCGGCGGCGTTCACCACCACTCAGGGTGCCGACGAGCGCGCCGTGGTCCACTCCGCCGAGCAAGTGTTCCATCACCGACCGCGTCCGCGGATCGGCGGCCCAGGTGTAGGTCTCGACATCACCGAGCACCGCGTGCAGCACGGTCTGCTCCGGGTCGAGGTCGTCGCTCTGACCGAGGTACCCGAGCCGGAGGTCGCGATTGTGAGTGATCCGGCCGCTGTCGGGCTCCTCCCGCCGGGCCAGGAGCCGGAGCAGCGTCGATTTACCGTCGCCGTTGCGCCCGACCACGCCGACGCGCTCGCCCCGGCCTACGCCAAGACTTACCGAGTCGAGCAGTGTCCGGGTCCCGAAGCCCTTCGAAACAGCTTCCAGATTGACCAAGTTAGGTGCCGCCATAACGCGCCCCAGGGTAGCCGACCGGTGCGCACGTGCCAGGATCGTCCACGTGCTGAATCCCGCCTGGCTCGACGGCCTCTCCCTCGGCGACGCCGTGAGCGCCTCACCGGTGGACGGTGGGTACGCGAGCAAGACCTATCGCGTGAGTACGACGCTGGGCCGGTCGGTGATCGTGAAGACACACGACGTACCGGTTGATCTGTACGCGCTCGAGGCGGATGGGCTCGAGGCGCTGGGCGTGCCGGGGGCGTTCGTCGTACCGGAGGTGCTGCGGGTCACACCGACGTTCATCGTTCTGTCCGACCTTGGGGCGTCGTCGCTGCCGGCGGACTCTGACGACTTCTGGCGTGATGCCGGCCGTCGGTTGGCTGTGCAGCACCAGCAGACCGCGGACAAGTTCGGCTATCACCAGGACAACTACCTAGGCGTTCTCCCGCAACGCAATCCCTGGAACGACGACGGTCACGCCTTCTTCGCCGAGCACCGCCTGCTCCGCTACCTAGAAGTCCCCAACTGCTACAACGCCCTCTCCCCCGACGACCGCCGCCGCCTGGAACGCCTCGCCAACCGCCTGCCCGACCTGATCCCGCCCCAGCCCGCGTCCCTCCTCCACGGCGACCTCTGGCACGGCAACCTCCTACCGGCTCGCGCCCTGATCGACCCCGCCGTCTACTACGGCTGGCCCGAAGCCGAACTCTCCATGCTCCACGGCTGCGGCAACATCCCCACCCCCTTCTACGACGCCTACCAAGAACTCCACCCCCTGAACCCCGGCTGGCTGGACCGCCTCCCCCTCCTCCACCTCCGAGAACACCTCTGCGTCCTGGCCCACTTCGGCCCAGCCCCCGAAACCCTCACCAAACTCCACACCACCCTCAAACCCTTCTGAACCTATTGGCGGTTGAGGTGGACCAGGTATTCGTTGTGGTTCAAGGGGTTTCCGTCGGTTCGAGGGCGGGTTGGGGCTGGGGTGGGGACGGGGTGGTGGGTGTGGAAGGTGGTGGTGAGGAGGGCTTCGCCGTGGGTGAGGGTGGGGAGGTGGGACTCGAAAGGGTGCGTTGTGGCGGCGGGGATGGTGCCTTCGAGGTGGGCGTGGTCGGGGTGCAGGGTGGTGTGCTCGACCAGGCCGCGGGATTCGGCGAGGTGGCCCAGCACGCGGGAGATCGAGTCGGGCGGGATGTCGAGCTCGAAGTGGTTGATGGGCTCCAGCACCGTCGTCCCGGCATCGTGGATGGCCTGCATCAGGACCGGCGGGACCAGGCGACGGAAGTCGGCGGCGGTCGTGCCCACGCTGCTGTATTCGGTGTAGGTGAGGTCGATCCGGCAGCTCGGAATCTCCCAGCCCGACAAACCCTGCTGCAGGGTCTGCCGGACCGTCTCCTCGATCGCCGTGTGGAACGCCCGCGGGAGCGCCCCCAGCTCGACCTCGAGCCGGTAATCGATGCCCTCGGCAAGCGGTGAGACGCGGAAGCCGACCCCCGCCACCCAAGGGTTGCCGGCAGCACCCATCTCCCGGTACGACGTTCCCACGCCGTCCACCCGTTCGACATAGATCGGACTGGTCTCGCTGAAGGTGACCGCCAACCCGTACTCACTTTCCAGCAACGAGGCGATCACCTCCTTCTGCACCTCGCCGTACAGGCTGACCGTGAGGTCGTCCGCCTTGCGGACGCGGATCAGCGGGTCCTGCTCGGCGAGCTGGGTGAGCGCCTGGAAGAGCCTCATCCGATCCCCGGCAGAGACGACGGTTTCGAGCGTCGGTGGCGCGAACAGTTGCCCGACCCCGGACGACCGTACGCCGAGCTGATCGCCGATCCGGATCTCCTTCAACCCGCGCAACGCCACGATCTGCCCAGCCTCTGCTCGCTCGACGGACCGCCGCGACCCGCGCTCGAAGACGTCCACGGCCGTCGGGCGAGCCTGGTACGACGGGCCGTCCGCAGGGTGCACGTCGACGTACGCCCGGGACGAGAGTGAACCGGCGAACACCCGAGCCGACGCGATCTTCTGCCCGGCCGCACCCCGCTCGACCTTGAACACCCGTGCCCGCAGGTCGTCCGACGGGCCAGCCGTTGCCCGCGGCAACCACGACCGAATGCCTTCGATCAACTCCGGCACCCCGTCGCCCGTCATCGCCGACCCGAAGTACACCGGATGAACCTGCGCAGCCCCGACCTGCCGCCGCAACTCGGCCGCATAGTCGTCCACCGACAACGAGTCGTCCAGATACCTGGCCAAGAACTCGTCATTGCGCTCGGCAAGCAGTTCCCCAAGCCCCCTGTTCTGCAGGGAGAACGGCGAGAACCGCGCCGCCCGCGTGCCGAGATCCCGCACCGATCCCATCGGTACGGCGGAGGTCGTCAGCAACCGCGCGATGTCTGCGAGCAACTCGTCGTACCGGGCACCGACCCGGTCGATCTTGTTCACGAACAGGCAGGTCGGGATGCGCAGCCGGGCCAGCGTCCGCATCAGCAGGCGGGTCTGGACCTGCACACCCTCGACCGCCGAGATCACCAGCACGGCGCCGTCCAGCACGGACAGCGCCCGCTCGACCTCGGCGATGAAGTCGGAGTGGCCGGGGGTGTCGATCAGGTTGACACTCAGGTCACCCAACTCGAACGACACCACCGCCGAGCGGATGGTGATGCCACGCTTCCGCTCGAGGTCCATCGAGTCGGTCTGGGTGTCGCCCGCATCGACCCGGCCGACCCGGTCGATCACACCGGCGGCGTACAGCAGCCGCTCGGTCAGGCTCGTCTTACCGGCGTCGACATGCGCCACAATGCCCATCGTCAGAGAGTTCAAGGGTCCTCGCGAATACGTCGAAGTGATCAGTCCTGTCGAGGTAGATCACTGCGCGGCGCATCCCGGTCTCCTGTCACTGGTCCTGGTCATTCGGACCTTCGATGGCAAACGCTTGGATGGTAACCCCGGGCCCGGTACGTCGCGAGCGATTTTCCCGTCAGCCCTTTCAGGAGGCGATCGGCGCCGACTAACCTGCCGCCCACGCAGCCGCCCAGGTCCCGTTACATACTTCGCGGAACGGGACTTCCAGGGCGGCCGCTGGGGAGGACAAGGAGTTCTCATGTCTCTGACGGACGACTATCTCGCCGCCGCCATCACCCGGGGTCCCACGCCGAGCGCGATCCGCGCGGCGGTCGACCCGAAGCTCGACGCCACCACGTTCCTCGGCCGGTCCCTCAGCCGCCCGGCCTTCCTGGACGCGGCCGAGTACGGCCGGCTGACAACCGACCTGGATCTGCTGCACTCTGCCCTGACCCGGCTGCCGGAGCGAGTGTTCAACGGCGACCTGGGGGCGTTCGCTCGCGCGGTCGGCCTGACCGAGGCGCAGACCGAGGCCGTCGTTCGCGGTCGCGGGCCGGCTCCGAGCCGGATGGGTCGCGCGGATCTGTACAAGGACGAGCAGGGCTTCCATCTGCTCGAGATCAACATGGGCAGCACCGTCGGCGGGGTGGACAACCCGGTGCTGAACCGGGCGTTGCTGGAGCTGCCGTTCGTCGCCGAGTTCACCGACGAGCATCGACTCACCTTCACCGAGACGATGGAGGAGGTCGTCCGGACGATCCTGACCGAGGCGAAGGTGCCGACCGGCGTACGGCCGGTGATGGCGATCGCCGACTTCCCGGACAGCTATCCCGACCTCGAACGGCAGTTGCACAAGAGCGCCGCGATGCTGGCGCCGATGGGGATCGACGCGCTCCCCTGCCCGGTGGACGCGCTGACGTACACCGACGACCGGGTGTGGCTCGGCGATCAGGCGATCGACGTGGTGTTCCGGTTGTTCATGATCGAGGACCTGCTGAAGCCGGGTGCGGTCGAGATGCTCGAGCCCGTCCTGCAGGCGGCCGAACGGGGGCACGTCGCGATCTTCACCCCGCTCGACGCCGAGCTGTACGGCAGCAAGGGATCGCTCGCGCTGCTGTCCGACGAGGCGTACCGCGATCGCTACCCGGCCGACGAGCTCGCGGCCCTCGACCGCATCCTCCCGTGGACACGGATGGTCCGCACTGGTCAGGTCACCGTCGACGGACGGCAGGCGGATCTCCGGGAGTACGCGATCGCCAACCAGCAGGAGCTCGTCCTCAAGCCGACCGCGCTGCACGGCGGGGACGGCGTACTGCTCGGCTGGCAGACCGACGCGGCGACCTGGGCCGACCGGCTCGACAGCGCGATGGGCAACCCGTGGGTACTGCAACGCCGGATCCATCCGGTGCCGGAGACCTTCCCGACCGATGACGGGGACGAGCAGTGGTTGCTGACGTGGGGAGCGTTCCTGGTCGCCGGCGGCCTGGGCGGATTCCTGATCCGCGGATCGCGTGATCTCGACGGTGGCGTGGTCGGCATGTCCACCGGCGCGACCGGCGGCTGCTGCTTCTTCCAGGCACCGTAGTCAAACGTTCGCTTCGCCCGGCGGTCTGAAAACCCTTTGTTTTCAAGGGTTTTCAGGCTGGCGGGTGACGGCTCCGGGGAGTAATCTCGCGGACTGCGACCGACCCTGTGAGGAGAGTGATCGGGGATCGGCCGCGCACATTGCCGCCCCGAGGTAGGAGCCGCCGCATGATCACCTCCACCGGTGTGACCGTTGTCGTCGTGCCGCCGGCGACGGCCAACGGGCCGCTGCACGTCGGGCACCTGTCCGGGCCGTACCTGGCCGCGGACATCGCGGCCCGGGCGGCGCGGGCACGCGGCGAGCGGGTGGTGACGACCGCCGGCTTCGACGTCCACCAGAACTGGGTGCTGACCCGCGCCGAGAAGGAAGGCGTCGACGTCGAGAAACTGGCCGCCGCCTACCGGGACGAGATCGTCGAAGCACTGGATGCCGCCAGAATCCAGTACGACGTGTTCCTCGACCCGCAAAGTACGGCGTACCAGCACGGCGTCACCACCCTCGCCGCCGACCTGACCGAGGCCGGCCGGTTCCCCATGCGCAGGCTGACATTGCTGGCCTGCGAGGACTGCGGACGCACGCTGCACCAGTCGTACGTCGTCGGCACCTGCGCCTGGTGTGGATCGGAGGCGGCGGGTGGCGGCTGCGAGGGCTGCGGCGGCTACACCTCGGCGGAGAACCTCGTGGACCCGGTCTGCAACCGGTGCGGTGGCGCGCCGAAACCGTTCCAGGCGAACGTCCCTGTGCTGTCGATGGAGGACTACCGCCAGGAACTGATCGAGATCTGGTTGCGCGCCGAACTCCCGGACCGCGCTCGCCGGATCGTCACGCACTACCTCGAGCACCGGCTGCCCGACATACCCATCGCGTATCCGACCAACTGGGGACTCAGAGGCACCGGCCCGCACGAGGGTCTGCGGCTGGAGGTGTACGCCGAGGTCGGGTTGTCCACCGTGTACGGCGTCGCGCAGTCGTTGCAACCCGGGGCCTTGGGACTGGAGGCGACCTCGCGGGCGTGGTCCGAGGTCGGCGCGCTGTGGCACTTCAACGGGATCGACAACGGGTTCTACTTCGCCCTGTTCTGGCCCGCGGTCTATCTGGCCTGCGGGGTGCCGCCGGAGGCGATCGGCGGGGCGCAGGTAAACGAGTTCTACACGCTCGACGGCTCGAAGTTCTCGACCAGCCGGAACCACGCGATCTGGGCGAACGACTTCCTGCACGACGAGGACGTCGACATCGTGCGGCTGTATCTCGCGTGGGACCGGCCCGACCGCTACGCCAGTGACTTCACGGTGTCGTCGTACCGGGAGTTCGAGGCGTACGTGCGACCGCTGCTCGACGGTGCGGTCAAGACGTCGGCGGTGCCCGCCGTACTGGCTGAGGAGGACGTGAAGCGGGGTGCGGCGGCGTTGAGGCCGCGCGGGTTCGATCCGGCGCTCGCGGTCCGGTCGGCGCTGACCGGGCTGGCTGCGAGCGCACCCGGAGTCGATCAACTGCTGTCGATCCTGATCGGGCGGTGACATGGACGTCCCGAACTACGACGGCCGGATCTTCCGCCCGCTCGGCAACCCGCCGGACGCGCCGACCGGCCGCTACCACCAGAACGGCCAGCTGATCTGGGCCGAGTTCGGCGGCGGCCGCCTGTACTTCGGCCGCCTCGTCGGAACGTGTGACGACGACGGCGTCATCACCGCCACCTACTGCCAACTCGCCACCGACGGCACCGTCACCGCCGGCCAGGTCACCAGCACCCCTGCCTACACCCCCGCCGGCACCCTCACCCTCACCGAGCACTACCACCGCCTCGACGGCGCCACCGGCACCTCAGTAATAGAAGAGGTAGACCCTTCCCTGGCCCCACCCCCACCCGATTCCCTGACCGGCTGAGCACTACACCGAGGAGCCGGGGGTGTCACGTCAGGCGATCGAAGTCTTCGGCGATCGCTTGATTGGTCTCCGCGGAGTCCCACTCATCCGCGCGCACGATCCGTCGAGGACGAGCTGGAGCGCGCGCTGCAGAAGCATCTCCGGCGAGCGACCCGCGACCGGCAGGCTGCAGCCGCCCGGAAGTCTCTTCCTGCTGTTCGTCCATGATTCTGCCTAGCGGTTGGCGGGGGCGGGGAGGATTCGGGCTCCGGGGACGGGGGCTTCGGCTTGGCGGACCATGCGGCAGAGGCCGGACTCGGCGAGTTCTACTGCGAGATCGACGGCGCTGCGGCTGTCGGCGGCGAGGAACAGGCAGGTGGGACCGGAGCCGGACACCTGGGCCGCGAGGGCGCCCTGGTCGAGGCCGAACTGGAGGGTGTCGCCCAGCTCGGGGCGCAGCGAGAGAGTGGCTGCCTGGAGGTCATTGCCGAGGGCAACTGCGAGTGCGTCGGGCCGGCCGGAGAGCAGTGCGGTGAGGAGCTCGGGGCGTACCTCGGGCGACTCGACCCGGCGAAGCGGACGCAGCCGGTCCAGCTCGCCGTACACGGCCGGCGTCGACAGTCCACCCTCGGCAATCGCGAAGACCCAGTGGAACGTACCGCGCGACATCACCTCGGTGACCTGCTCGCCGCGGCCGTGGCCGAGCGCGGTGTGGCCGACCAGGCAGAACGGTACGTCGCTGCCGAGCTCGGCCGCGAGATTCTGCAACTCGGTCTGTGACAACTGCAGGCCCCACAGCCGATTGCACGCCACCAGAGTCGCTGCCGCGTCAGTGGATCCGCCGGCCATCCCACCGGCGACCGGGATGGTCTTCCGAATCGTCAGCGCGACGCCTTCCTCGACGTCGTACTCCGCCTGCAGCAACCGTGCCGCGCGGACGGCGAGGTTCGTCTCGTCGGTCGGCACGTCGGCCGCGAAGTCACCGACCGCCTCGACCGAAACCGCCGCGTCGTCGTCCCGCACCACCGCGGTCACATCGTCGTACAGGGCAACGGCCTGGTAGACCGTGGCGACGGGGTGATACCCGTCCGGGCGCGGCGGACCGACCGACAGACCGAGATTGATCTTGGCCGGCGACCGCACCGTGACCTCAGCAGAAGGTGACACGCGGACAGGCTAGTGCCTTATGCAGGTGACGCGTCGTGTCCTGCGCCTGCCAGTGCCGCGAAGTCCGTGATTCCCAGCATCTCGCCCCGCAGGCCCGGATCGATGCCTGTGACGCGGAACACCTGGTCGAGGCGATCGCGGTCCGGCATCCAGCGCGCGAGCGCCGAGCGGACGGTCTTGCGCCGCTGCGAGAACGCCGCCTCGATCACGGCGAACACCTCCTGCCGGCTCGCACTGGTGACCGGCGGCTCCCGCCGCTCGAAGGCGACCAGCCCGGAGTCGACGTTGGGCGCCGGCCAGAACACGTTCCGCCCGACCGGGCCGGCCCGGCGGACCTCGGCGTACCAGGCGGCCTTCGCGGACGGTACGCCGTACGTCCGCGAACCGGGCGGGGCGGCGAGCCGGTCGGCGACCTCGGACTGGACCATCACGAGCCCGTGCCGCAGCGACGGCGAGACCTCGAGCAGATGCAGCAGCACCGGTACGGCGACGTTGTACGGCAGGTTGGCGACACACGCCGTCGGCGACCCGATCTGCTCGGGGCCGACCGTCATCGCATCGGCCTCGATCACCGTGAAGTCACCGGCCCGGTCCGGGGCGTACGTCGCGATCGTCGACGGCAACGCGGACGCGAGCACCGGATCGATCTCGACCGCAGTGACCGGGTGCCCCTCGGCCAAGAGCGCCAGCGTCAGCGACCCGAGCCCTGGCCCGACCTCGAGCACCGTCTCTGCGGCCGTCAGCGCGGCGGCCTTGACGATCCGGCGGACCGTGTTCGGGTCGATGACGAAGTTCTGGCCGCGCTGCTTGGTCGGGCGGACGCCCAGCGCGGCGGCCAGCGAACGCACTTCCGCCGGACCGAGAAGTCTCGGTCCGGCGGAAGTGGATGAATCAGACGAGGTCACCCCGTCAGTGTGTCAGGCTCGCTGGCCACACACCGGCCAGGCGCCGTACCCACCGCGGTCGGCCTTCACCTTCTCCGCGATCGCGATCTGCTGCGCCTTGGACGCACCGTTCGCGTTGTAGGCGTAGGCAGTGCCGCCGTAGGCCGCCCACGTGCCGTGGTCGAACTGCAGGCCGCCGTAGTACCCGTTGCCGGAGTTGATCGACCAGTTGCCACCGGACTCGCACTCGGCGATCCGGTCCCAGGCACCGGTGTTGCTACTCGCCGGCGGCTCGGTGTCGGTGGTCGGCGGCTCCACGGGCTTCGCCTTGGTGCCGACGACGACCTTCTCGTCGACCGGCGCGGTGACCACCTTGGTCGTGAGCACCTTGCTGGTCGTCAGCTTGCCGTCCAGGTAGGTGTACACATAGGTGACCGCCTTCGAGCCGTTGGTCCCCTTCGTGGTGGTCTTCTTGGTGCCCTCGAGCATCGTGGCCGACTTGGTCTCGTCGGTCCCGTGCGCGATCGCGAGGGTCTTGGTGACCCTCTTGACGTCGACCTTCACGTACCCGACCCGGTTCACACCTGGCTTGAGGGCGGTGGTCGCCGCCGGGCTGATCCGGTCGTCGGAGTCCCAGGCGATCTTGGCGCCGGTGAGAGCCTCACCGACGGTCGATGCCATGGACTTCACGGTCGCGACCTTGCCCTGCCGGACGATCTGCACCGTCTTCGGGGTCTTGACCACCAGCTCCAGGCCCTGGCGCCCGATCGGCGCGCTCCGGCTGGTGGAGAACACCGCAGCGCTGTCGTACCGCAGACCCAGGTCGGCCAGCGCCTCGTTCACGCTGTCCTCCGTGGTCCAGAAGGCCTTCTTGGTGCCGTCGGCGTTGACGATCAGCTGGCGGCCGTACTGCACCGCGATCTCCTGGCCGTCCTTCAACTTCGAGTCCGGTGACGGGGCGACGACGTCATGCTCGCCGATCTGAACTTTCTCGGCCTTCAGGGCGTCTGCCACGGTGGAGCCGAAGGTGTGCACCTTCTGCACCTGGCCGTCGACGGAGAGGCTCACGGTCTTGCTCTTCGCGGCATACGCCACGGAACCGCCCGCAACGGCGAACGCAGCCGTCGCACCGACGACCGCGATGATGGACTTACGCACTAACGCTCCCAGGTAGGGCCACCCGGGCACGGGGTCGGACAGCGCTGGCGTAAGGCCGCAAGCTCCGGGTAATTCAGGGCCCGGGGACCACGGTCATCGCCGAGGGGCGCGCTGCCCGGAACCTTCCCCGATCCCGGCCAATATCACGAGACAGTAACGAAGATGTCCCGGAAGCGCCAATCCTCTCGTCGGCGAGTCGCAAAATAGGGTAATGGGCCAGTTACGCCAGGTGATGGCCCCACTGCCCTCGATGCACCACTTCAGCCGTGTTCCGGCGGCCTCGTTTCAGCGACGGGGAGCGCTTGTCCGGGGCCCGGTGGCCGACCGCCAGCAGCCCGATCAGGTCGAACCCGGCAGGCACCCCGAACTCGTCGTACAGCGTGCCCACCTTGTCCGCTGGAGGCCCGAAAAAGCACGCTCCCAGGCCTTCGTCGACGACCGTCTGCAGCATCAGCAGCACGGCCATCCCGGTGTCGACGTACCAGTACGGCGCCGTCCAGTGGGACTCGTCGCGGTCGGTCCAGCCCTTGTCCGGTTCGGCGTACCGATCGAGGTACGCGTCCTTGTGCGCGAAGGCGAGGATCAGCAGCGGCGCCCGACGCAATCCTGTGAGCCATCCCACATACTTCTCGTCGGGGTCGGCGGCCGCGATTCCCCAGTACCGCTCCCGATCGTCACCCTCCAGGGTCAGGAACGCCCACCCCTGGCTGAAACCGCCGGACGGGGCGTGCAGACCGTTCTCCAGGATCCGTTCCCGGACCTCTGCCGGCACTGGCCGGTCGGGGTCGAAGTTCCGCACCATCCGGCGCCGCCGCACTACCTCACTGAACTCCATGGGCACTGTCTACCAGCCGCGCCAGCAGGTAGGCCTCGGTGCCCGCGAGCCCGACCGAGCAGAAGACCACCGTCTGCTCGGCACTCGTCCTCCCCGGAGCGTCCCCGGCGAGCACCGCACCAAGACTGGTCAGCCGATCGTGCTGCGGGCTCCCGACCAGGATGAACGGCGGGTCGTACGCCGACGTCTGCGCGATCGAGTCGGTCACCGCGACATCCGCCCGGGCAACCAGGTCGGGACCGAACTCGGCCCGCCCAACCTGCTTGGGTCCGAGGGTCGTCACATACGCTCCCGGCGCGATCCAGCCCGCCTCGATCACGGGCACCGGACTGTTCGTCGCGAGTACGACGATGTCCCGGCCCTCGACCGCGTCTCGCGCCGACTCCACCGCGTCCGCGGGCAGTCCCAACTCCGTGGAAACCCTTGCTGCAAAGGCGTTCCGGCGTACCAGGTCACGACTGAAGATCGCGACCGACGACAGCGGACGGACCGTGGCGATCGCCCAGAGCTGGGTCCACGCCTGGGTGCCGGTCCCGATCAAACCGAGGGTCGTCGCGTCCGGGTTCGCCAGTGCGCCGACCGCGACACCACCGATCGCACCGACCCGTCGCGGCCCCAGTTCGTTGCCCACAGCAATCCCTCGGACGGCGCCGGTGTTCCAGTCGTGCACCACGACCACCTGGCTGCCGGGATCGGTGTCGAACGAGTCGTACGACCGGTAGCCGAACCACTCCCCCGTCAGCGCTCCCGTGGTGAACACGAGCCGGCCGTCGCCCAGGACAGTGCTGACCCGCGGCGGAGTGTGCAGTCGCCCCGCGTGGGCGGCCAGGATCGCCTCGCGCATCCAACCGACCGCGGCGGCGGGCTGGAGCCGGGCCGTGATGTCGGCGTCGGTGAGGACGTCTACCACGAGCCGCCGAAGGCCCGGTCGGCGTTGTCGCTCAGCGCACCGCACAGTTCGGCGACCGAGATGTTGAGTACGCCGGCCATCTTCCGAGCCGTGTGCGGGATCAGGTACGACGCGTTCGGCTGGCCGCGATGTGGAGACGGGGTCAGGTACGGCGCGTCGGTCTCGACCAGGACGCGATCGAGCGGAGTCACCGCCAGCGCGTCGCGCAGCGACTGGGCGTTCTTGAACGTCACCACGCCGGCGAAGCTCAGGAACGCGCCCCGGTCGACGCACTTGCGGGCGAACTCGGTGTCGCCGGAGAAGCAGTGCATCACCAGCCGGTCCGGCACGCCCTCGCGGTCCAGGATCTTCAGGATGTCGTCGTGGGCGTCGCGGTCGTGGATCATCAGCGTTTTGCCCAGCCGCTTCGCCAGCTCGATGTGCGCGGCGAACGACTCGTGCTGTGCGGCCCGCCCGTCCTCGCCGGTGCGGAAGTAGTCCAGCCCGGTCTCGCCGATCACGCGAACCTTGTCCGAGGTCTGCGCCAACCGCTCGATCTCGGCCAGCGCGCTGTCCAACTCCCCTGCAGCCTTGAGTTTCGGCGCTTCGTTGGGGTGCAGAGCGACGCCCGCGATCAGGTTCGGGTACTGCTCCGCGGCCTCGACCGCCCAGACCGCGCCCGGCAGGTCACAGCCGACCTGGACGATCCGGGTGACGCCGACGGACGACGCCATCCGGATCGCCTCGGCCGGGCTCAGCCAGGCGCCGTCCTCGCCGTCGGCGATGTCGAGATGGCAGTGCGCGTCGACCACGCTCATCGGCAGCGGGTCGGGCAGCGCCGGACGGCGCCGGTCGCGCGACCGGCCGTCCTCCCCGATCGCCGCGCGTTCCCGGGTCGGCCGGTCGACCTCCACACCATCAGCAGACATGCTGCCCAGGTTACTGACCTTCTGCAGCCTCTTTGACCTTGGCCACGAGCATCTCCCACATGCCCTGGGAGTGCTCGGCCTCCTCCTCGCTCGCGTTGTTGTCCTGCGTGAGCTTGAGGTGGGTCGCGTCGTCGCCGGTCAGCTCGTAGGTGAGCGTGTGGTAGTTCTCGGGTACGTCGGGCTGTCCGGTCAACGGGCTGAAATGCGTCAGCCTCAGCAAGCGGCCGGACTCGACCTCGAGGACCTCGCCCTTGTCCTGATAGGGCTTGCCCTCCCACTCACCGCTCCAGGTGATCGGACTGCCGACCTGCCAGTCCGTCTCCACCTCGGCACCGAACCACAGCTGCTTCAGTTGCTTCGGATCGGTCAGCACCTCCCAGACCTGCGCAGGAGTCGCCGCGATGTCGGTCTCGGCAGTCGCCAGGTAGCCGGTCATTGTCATCAGCTCCTTTCTGCTTCGACCGTACGACCGTCGTCGCCTTCGCGCTTGTACAAACGCGTCAGTTCCGCGTCGACCACTTCCGGCCCCAGCTTCGTGAACACCGGCGTCGGCGGCCGCACAGGAGTTCCCGGTACGACGGGCTCCGATTCCCAGCGTGGTTGCGTGGTGTAGTCGCCGGTGATGATCGGGTACGACGGCCCGCCGTCGAGATCGTCGGCCTCACGAACCTCCGGCTGCGGCTGGAACGCCCCGGTCCCGCCCAGCGTCTCGTGCACCTTCTGCGCCGAGTGCGGCAGGAACGGCGCGAGCAGCCGATTGCTGTCGGCCACCACCTGCGCGGCGACATGCAGGATCGTCGCCTTCCGCTCCTGATCGGACTCCTTCCAGGGCGCCTGCTGGGAGAGGTACTGGTTGGCGTCCGCGGCGTTCTTCATCGCTGCCCCGATGCCGAGCCGGAGCCGGTGGTGCCCGAGGTGATCGCCGACCGTCCCGAACGCTTCCTTGCTGCTGGCAAGCAGTTCGCGATCGGCCGGGGTCAGCTCCCCGGCCGCCGGGATCGCGCCGAAGTTCTTCGCGATCATCGACGCGGTCCGGTTCACCAGGTTGCCCCAGGTACCGACCAGTTCGTCGTTGTTCCGGCGGACGAACTCCGACCAGGTGAAGTCGGAGTCGTGCGTCTCCGGCCCGGCGACGGCGATGAAGTACCGCAGCGCGTCCGGCCCGTACCGCTCCAGGACGTCGCGGACGTAGATCACCACCGACCGTGAGGACGAGAACTTCCGCCCTTCCTGGGTCAGGTACTCGCTGCTCACGACCTCGGTCGGCAGGTTCAGGACGCCGTACGGCCCGGGCGAGGCGTTGTAGCCGAGCAGTTCGGCCGGCCAGATCTGCGCGTGGAAGGTGATGTTGTCCTTGCCCATGAAGTAGTACGACAGCGCCTCCGGATCGGACCACCACTTCCGCCAGGCCTCCGGATCACCGGACCGCCGGGCCCACTCGATGCTCGCCGAGAGGTACCCGATCACCGCGTCGAACCACACGTACAGGCGCTTGTTCGGGTTGTCCTCCCAGCCCGGCAGCGGCACCGGGATGCCCCAGTCGATGTCCCGCGTCATCGGCCGCGGGCGTACGTCGTCGAGAAGGTTCAGCGCGAACTTGAGGACGTTCGGCCGCCAGCCGGTCCTGGTGCGGAGCCACGCCCCGAGCGCATCGGCCAGGGCCGGGAGATCCAGGTAGATGTGCTCGGTCTCCACGAAGACCGGCGTCTCACCGTTGATCCGGCTGTGTGGGTTCCGCAGGTCGATCGCGTCCAACTGGTTGCCGCAGTTGTCACACTGGTCGCCGCGCGCACCGTCGTACCCGCAGATCGGGCAGGTGCCTTCGATGTAGCGGTCCGGCAGGGTGCGACCGGTCGACGGCGAGATGGCGCCCAGCCCGGTCCGTGGGACGAGATATCCGTTGCGGTGAACGGTTCTGAACATCTCCTGCGCCACGGCGTAGTGGTTGCGCGTGGTCGTCCGGGTGAACAGGTCGTACGACAGCCCGAGCGCCTGCAGGTCCTCGACGATGACCCGGTTGTACCGATCGGCGAGCTCCCGCGGGGTGACGCCTTCCCGCTCCGCCTGGACGAGGATCGGCGTACCGTGCTCGTCGGTCCCGGACACCATCAGTACGTCGTTCCCAGCCATCCGTTGGTACCGGCTGAACACATCGGACGGAACGCCGAAGCCGGAGACATGGCCGATGTGCCTGGGACCGTTCACGTACGGCCAGGCCACGGCGGACAGGATGCTGGTCATGCGCCCGACTGTAGAGGCCGGGCGCAGCACCAGGCGACCGAGTTAGACCTCTTCGAGCCGCGGGAAAAGCGGGTCGCCCTTGGTCAGGGTGGCGCCGGCGGGGAGCTGGCCCCAGGTGGCGGTGTCCTGGACACGCTGGTCCTTGAGGGCGCCGAGCTTCTCCTCTGCGCCGAGCAGGGTCCACAGCTTCGCGGCCGACTTCGGCATCGTCGGGTTGTGCAGTACGGCGACCGCCCGCAGCGCTTCGGCGGCGGAGTACAGGATCGTCGCCAGGCGATCCCGCTGGGTCTCGTCCTTCGCGACCTTCCACGGCTCCTGCTCGGTCACGTAGCCGTTGACCGCGCCGACCAGCTCGTTGATCGCGGCCAGCGCGTCCTGGAACGCGAGCGTGTCCATCGCCTTGTCCGCGGTCGCGACGGTCTGCGCGAGTTTGTCGGCCAGCGCCTGCTCGGCCGGCCCGTGGTCCGTCGGCTCCGGCAGCGCACCGTCGAAATACTTCCCGACCATCGCCGCGATCCGGCTGGCCAGGTTGCCCAGGCCGTTGGCGAGCTCCGAGGTGTAGACCGCGCTCAGGTGCTCCCAGGAGAACGACCCGTCCGACCCGAACTGGATCGTGCGCAGGAAGTAGTAGCGGAACGCGTCCGACCCGAAGTGGTCGGTGATCTCGTGCGGCGCGATCGCGGTCAGCTTGGACTTGCTCATCTTCTCGCCGCCGACCAGCAGCCACCCGTGCGCGAACACCTGCTTCGGTACGGCGACCTCCGCGGCCATCAGCATGGCCGGCCAGATCACCGCGTGGAACCGGAGGATGTCCTTCCCGACCAGATGCACGTCGACCGGCCACAACCGCTCGAACCGCTCCGGGTCGGTGCCGTAGCCGGCCGCCGTCACGTAGTTCAGCAGCGCGTCGATCCAGACGTACAGGACGTGGTCCTCGTCCCACGGCACCGGGATGCCCCAGTCGAAGGTCGACCGGGTGATCGAGAGATCCTGCAGGCCCTGCTTGACGAACGCGATCACCTCGTTGCGGGCGCTGGCGGGAGCGACGAAGTCCGGCTGGGATTCGTACAGCTCCAGCAGCTTGTCGGCGTACGCCGAGAGCCGGAAGAAGTAGTTGGTCTCGGAGACCTTCTCCAGCTCGGTGCCGTGGATCATGCACCGCTGGGTGCCGTCGGAGTCCGTGCGGATGTCGGTCGGCAGCTTGAACTCCTCGCAGCCGACGCAGTACAGGCCCTCGTACTCGCCCTTGTAGACGTCGCCCTTGTCGTAGAGCTTCTGCCAGAACTCCCGGACCCGCTCGGTGTGGCGCTGCTCGGTGGTCCGGATGAAGTCGTCGTACGCGATGTCGACGTCGACCCAGGCCGGCTTCCAGGACTCCTCGACCAGCTTGTCCGTCCAGGCCTGCGGGGACATGCCCTGCGCCTCGGCGCTGCGCATCACCTTCTCGCCGTGCTCGTCGGTACCGGTCAGGTACCACTTCTGCTCGCCACGCTGGGCGTGCCAACGGGTCAGGACGTCCCCGGCCACCGTCGTGTAGGCGCTGCCGATGTGCGGCGGTGCCGTGACGTAGTAGATCGGGGTGGTGACGTAATAGGCCTTCTCGGACATAGGAAAAGGGTAGTGCCGAACGCCAGGGCTATTTACCGGGGTCTCGGGCGGCCAGGACGGCGTCGTACACGGTCCGTTTCGGGACGTTGAAGCGCTTGGCGACGTCCGAGATGGCCTGCTTGCGCGGTGTCCCCGCCTCCTCGTCGGTCGCGACCTCGGCGGCCAGCTCGGCAGGGGTGAGGACCTTGTTCGGATCCGCGCCGGACACGACAACCGTGATCTCGCCCCGGACACCGTCCTTGGACCAGGTCACGAGCTCGTCGAGCGGGCCGCGCTTGACCTCTTCATACGTCTTGGTGAGCTCCCGGCAGACCGCCGTACGACGATCCGCGCCGAAGGCCTCCGCCATCGCCTCGAGGGACGCGGTCAGCCGGTGCGGCGCCTCGAAGAACACCATCGTCCGCGGCTCGTCCGCCAGGTCGGCCAGCCGCCGGGCCCGCTCCCCGGGTTTCCGCGGCAGGAACCCCTCGAAGGCGAACCGGTCCACCGGGAGACCGGACAGCGCCAGGGCGGTCAGCACCGCCGACGGCCCCGGTACGGCGGTCACCTCGACGTCTGCGTCGATCGCGGCGGCGACCAGCCGGTATCCGGGATCCGAGACGCTCGGCATGCCCGCGTCCGTCACCACCACGACGGTCTGCCCCGAGGTCAGCGCCTCCAGCAGCTCCGGCGTCCGCTCCCGCTCGTTCCCCTCGAAGTAACTGACCACCCGGCCCGCGATCACGATCCCGAGCTCCGAGGTCAGCCGCCGCAACCGCCGCGTGTCCTCCGCCGCCACCACATCGGCCTCGCCCAGCACTCGCCCCAGCCTCGGCGAGGCGTCCAGCACGTCCCCGATAGGAGTCCCCGCCAACACCAATCGCCCGGTCATGCCGCTGAGTCTAGGGCGCGTGCATCTCGACAGGAGGTGTCGGTTTCGGGACGTCCGATCCCCGCCTGAGCATCGCTCAGGCCTGGCCTTTCCACCCGAGACGTCCTGTCGATCTGCACAGTCCTTGAGGCGGAGTGACCGGGGCGTCCGTACCATGGCGGGCGTGACTGCTGTGATCGAGGACGGAACCGCGCGCCGTGCGGACGCTGCCGCCGGGCGGGAGACGCTGGGGCGGGACGTCCTCGGGAGACGGTTGCCACCGCTCAAGGAACGGCTGTACCCGCCGATGCCGCGCGACTTCGAGGGCGGCTGGATCGCGACCCTGGCGATCACCGCGCTGGCCGCGTTCATCCGGTTCTGGCACCTCGGCGACCCGGCCAAGTTCGTCTTCGACGAGACGTACTACGCCAAGGACGCCTTCAGCCTGCTGAAGTTCGGGTACGCCCGGCAGTTCATCGACCAGCCGGAGGGCGCCGCGGACAAGGCGATCCTGGCCGGCAACCTGGACGTCTTCAAGGACACCCCGAGCCTGACCGTGCACCCCGAGGTCGGCAAGTGGATGATCGCGGCCGGTGAACAGCTGTTCGGGATGAACACGTTCGGCTGGCGCTTCATGCCGGCTCTTTTCGGCGCGCTGACCGTGCTGCTGCTGATCCGGACCGTACGGCGGATGACCCGGTCGACCCTGATCGGCAGCATCGCGGGCATCCTGCTCGCGGTCGACGGCCTGCACTTCGTGATGTCCCGGGTCGCGCTGCTCGACATCTTCCTGGCGTTCTGGCTGGTGGCCGCGGTCTCCTGCCTGGTCGCCGACCGGGACTGGACCCGGCGCCGGCACGCGAAGTCCCTTGACGCCCCGGTCGCCGACGGCGAGCGCCGTGGCCTCGGCCGCTGGCTGCTGTTCCGGCCCTGGCGGATCCTGGCCGGTGTCTGCTTCGGCCTCGCGCTCGGCACCAAGTGGTCGGCGGTGTGGGTGCTGGCCGGCTTCGGCATCCTCGTCTTCGCCTGGGACTACGGTGCCCGGCGCGCGCTCGGCGTACGGCTGGCATTCCTCAAGTCGGTGCTGGTCGACGGCATCCCGGCGTTCATCAGCATCGTGCTGGTCGCGGGCGTCACGTATCTGGCGACCTGGACCGGCTGGCTGCTGCACGACAACGCCTACGACCACGACTACGCGTCCAAGAATCCGGCGACCGGGGTGATGAAGATTGTCCCGGACGACTTCCGATCGCTGCTGCACTACCACGAGGAAGTCCTCGCGTTCCACACCGGCGACTACATCAAGAACGCCACCCACCCGTACGCCTCGAACCCGGCCGGCTGGCCGATCATCGCCCGCCCGATCGGGTTCGACGCGGTCAACGACATCAAGCCGGGGACACCGGGCTGCAACCCGCCGGCCGGCCAGAACTGCCTGTCGGTGATCTCTGCCTTGGGTACGCCGATCCTGTGGTGGGGCGGAGCACTCGCGTTGATCGCGGCCCTGGTGCTGTGGATAGGCTCGCGGGACTGGAGATTCGGGATACCGATCGTCGGCTACGTCACCTGCTGGGTGCCGTGGTTCGCGTTCGACGACAGACCGATCTTCTTCTTCTACGCGGTCACGATGATCCCGTTCACCGTGATGGCGCTGGCCTTGGTGCTCGGCAAGATCCTCGGCCCGGCCAGATCGGCGTTCGGCAACGCGACACCCCGTCGCCTGATCGGTAGCGCGGTCGTCGGTGCCTTCGTCGTCCTGGTCGTGCTGAACTTCGCCTACATCTGGCCGATCCTCACCGACAAGGTCCTCCCCCACGCCGACTGGCTCAGCCGAATGTGGTTCAAATCCTGGATCTGAGTTACCGGGACGCGTACTCGATCGTCCCGAACGGCCAGAGCGTGGCCAGCCAGGAACTGACGGCTTCGTACAGCGCCACGTCCAACTCGGCCCGGTCGGCGCGGACCCACGAACGAACATCGGCGATGTGCTCATCGCTGCGGGACGGATAGATGTACACGCAACCGATCACCTCGGCGCTGCCGGCCTCGAGCACGGTGTAGGTGAATCCCCGGCGCTGGACGAAGTCGTTCGCGTGACGCTGCAGGTCGCCCAGGTTCGCCTCCGCGGTCATGCCGTCGACCGGCGGCCAACTGCCCTGGAAGCCCGGGGTCGCGCGGATGTGGTCGATGCTGTCGGTCCACGCGGCGTAGTCGGAGGCGTTGTGCTCCGGGCCGAGCGGCGTCAGCCGGAACCGCGGCGTGGTCAGCTCAGTGGGGACGACGAAGTCGGAGGGGACGAACGGTTGGCCGGTCATGGTCGAAGGCTAAGAGCCGGAGCGCCCGACCGCACCCGAATTGCTCCGGCGATCAATGCCCCAGTTGGCCGTGGCCGTGGTTCTTGAAGCGCTTCTTGTGGCGTTTGGCTGAGGACTGGCCGCCGACGCCGCCGAAGAGGGCCAGGCCCTTGACCACGACGACGGGCGCGTCGGGGTGCGGGTCGTCGCTCCCGCGGGCGCCGAAACCGCCGAAGATGCCGACGCCCTCGTTGCGGACGGTGACGCCCTCGGGGACGGTGATGTCGATCCCGCCGAACACGGCGAACGCCCAGATCGTCACCTCGCGGCCCTCGAACACCGCGTCGGTCATGTCGAGGTCGTGCCCGCCGAACACCGCGACCGCGTTGGTCCGGCGCTTCACCCGCCAGCGGCCGGTCCGCTCACCGCCGCCGAAGATCGCCAGCATGGTGTCGAAGCTGTCCTGCGGGTTCGCCGGCTCCTCGATCGGGACCGGGCTGTTCGATGTGGCCGGCTGGGCCATCGGGGTCGGCAGCGGCGTCGTCCCGCCCGGGATGACCAGGTCACTGGTGATCGGCTCCAGCTCGCCGAGAGTCTTGGCCTGCAGCGTCTGCTCCAGCCGCTCGGCGTGCTCGTCCTGAGACAACCGCCCCGACATCAGGGCATCCCGCAGTACGTCGACAACCTGGTCGCGATCGGTGTCGGACGCGCGCAGGCGCGCATGCGGGTTCTGGCGGTCGGGCAGGTTCTCCATAAGACCGAACGATATATCGAGACAGGCCCGAAACGGAGCCTGAATCTTCCGGATCGATTCCCTGACTGCCGGGGGTCAGGTCAGGGTCGTGCGCGGTGTACTCGGACGGCGAAGAGCACTGCGAGCAGCGTGATCGCGGAGAACGCCAGCGCGGTGCCCGGGTAGCCGCCGAGCCCCAGGCCGAGACCGCCGATGGCCGCGCCGAGGAACGTGCCGAGACTCATCCCGGCGGCGTTGACGCTGAGGGCCGAGCCGCGGAGGTCTCCACTGCGGCGGACCAGAAGAGTGGTGACGCAGGCGGCGACGGTCGCGTGGCTGGCGCCGAGGAGCGCGGTCAGGAGGAGAGTCAGCGGGAGTGTCGGGGAGAAGTAGAACAGCGCGACACTGGTCAGCGCGACGCTGAGGCCGATGAGCAGCATCTTCTCCGGACCGATCCACGGACGTTCGAGCGCGATGTAGCGGCCGGCCAGGAGGTTGCCGAGGAAGAACGACGCCCCACTCAGCGACCAGACGAGCGCGAACCAGCCCGGGGCGAGGTCGAACTTCTCGTCGTAGAAGGCGGCGAGGTACGCCAGGTAGCCCATGAAGGCAGCCGTCCGAAGCATCGCGACGACGAGCAGCGGGAGCGCGCCGGGGATCCGGGCCAGCTCGCGGTACGTCGTGAGGTAGCTGATCCGCTGCCTGCCGCCGGCCCGCCGCGGTGCCTTCCGGCCGCGACCACGCCAGAAGAACGCGGCCGACAACGCCAGCGAGACGACCGACGCGGCGAGCAGGTTGCCCCGCCAGCCCCACACCAGCCCTGGTACGGCGAGAACCGGCGCAGCCAGCATCGCCATCATCGAGGTGGTCGCGGACACGAGCGTCGCGGCCCGCCCGGCCGCGGCCGGAGACGTGAACCGATCAGCCGCGGCCGCACCGATCGACGGCGCCAGGATCGAGGTGGATGCCCCGATCAATAAACAGAACGCTGCCAGCGCGAACAAGTTGCCCACAGCACCAAGTGCCGCCGAGACCCCCAGCAACGCCAGCCCACCCGCAGCCACCAGCTCCCGCGCCAACCGGTCGATCAACGGCGCCACCAGGAACCCGACCACCAACGCCGCCAACCCACCCAGGCCGCGCAACCCTCCGACCTCGGCTACATCCCCACCGGCCGCGGCCGCGATCGGCACCAGGTACATCCCGAACACCGTGAACGGAATCAAACTCACCGCCGAAGCCACCAAGAACGGCCACAACCGCCGTACCATCCACAGATCCGCAGGTACGTCTGCCGATCGCCCGCCGATCACGCGTGCAGTGATCGCTGGGTTCTGACTGGGACTGCTCATGTATCCGTCCTGGAGGGGTAGCGGTAGAGAGTGGTGGGGCGGGCACTGAACTGGGAGAAGGGGAAGGGCTCAGCGGAGAGGGCGGTGACTCCCGTGCCCAGGAAGGCGCGGACGACGGCGCTACCGGTCTGCGCATAGATCGCCAGCGGCTTCGATTGCTGGCGGCAACGGTCCAGGAGTACGTCGAAACTCCCGTTGGACAAGGTCATCCCGGTCGCCACGACGGCGTCGGCGGCATCGACGACCTCGGTCATGTCACGCGACACCGGCAGTCCGGATGCGGTCTCGCGCAGGTTGAAGTCGCAGGGCAGGCAGATCCCACCTCGCTCGGTGATCGCGTCGACGAGTGGGTTCACCACCCCGATCAGCGCAACCTTCCAGCCCGGTCGAACGTCGAGCAGCCCGGCGACCGCCGCATCCCGGGCCCGTGCGCGGATGTCCGGCGTACCGGCGGGGAGCTCGATCTCCTCGGCTCCGGACGCCGAATGATGCGGCTCCACCGAGGCGAGATAGGCGTCCAGCGCCGCGATCTTCACCGGCAACGGACCGTCCGCGATCAACTCGGCCAGCGAGATCCCGGACGCATCCGCGCAGTACGACGGATCGAGCTCGCCCGACTCGAAGGAGCAGGCACCGAACACCTCGCCCACGCGGAGCAGGACGTAGTAGTTCCGGTACGTCACCTCGGCCCCCGGCAGCCGGGTCGTGTGATGCAACCAGAACGCGCTCGTGACGGACAACGCCGACGGATCCGGGCCAAGCGAACCGGCGAGGACGGAGGAGGTGAGCGCAGCCACGGACGCGGTCATCGGCCAGCCTTTCGGTCGTCGGTCAGACCAGAGACTAATGCGACGGAGTCGCAGATGGAAACTCCTCGCGCCGTGTCCAGGCGGATTCCCGGCGGTCCCACGACATCGCCGACCACGGCACCGTGAGCTGGTCCAGCGAGTCGATCTCGCGCGGCCGCATCGACTCCATCGGCCGGGCATCGGCGTGCCGGGCGAACGCGGACTCGACGTACCGCGTCCCGGTGTCGGCGGCCAGGAACACGTGCTTGCGGCTGCTGTCGCAGTTGTGTTCCCACAGCGCCGAGAGGTACGCCGCACCCGCGGACAGGCCGGCGAACACCCCGGACGTCCGCAGCAGGTCCACCGCGGCCGACATCGCGTAGTCGAACGACACCCAGTGCAGCCGGTCGTACAGCTCGTGCCGGACGTTGCGGAACTCGATCGAACTGCCGATCCCCGCGATGATCATCTCCGGATCCTGGGTGTGCCCGGCGCCGAAGGTGATGCTGCCGAACGGCTGCACGCCGACCAGGTTCACGTCCCGGCCGCGATCGCGCAGGTACTCCGCGATCGCGCCCGTCGACGCGCCGGTTCCGACCCCTCCGACGAGACACAGCCGGCCGGCCGGCACGAGTTCGGCCACGAGATCCGCCACCGCGCCGTACCCGAGATAGTGGATGTCGTCGTGGTACTGCTGCATCCAGTGGTACGACGGGTTGTCGCGCAGGATCTCGCCGATCCGGCGGACCCGGAGGTTCTGGTCGAGCTGCAGGTTGTTCGACGACGGCACCTGCTCGACGGTCGCGCCGAGGATCTCCAGCTGGATCTTCAGCGTCCGGTCGACGGTGGTCGAGCCGACGATGTGGCACTTCATCCCGTAGCGGTGACAGGCCAGCGCCAGCGCGTGCGCGTAGATCCCGCTCGAGCTGTCGATCAGCGTGTCGCCGGGCCGGACCGCGCCGGTCTCCAGCAGGTGCCGTACGGCGCCGAGCGCGGAGTACACCTTCATCGTCTCGAACCGCAGGCAGATCAGGTGATCCCCGACGCGGATCGGATCCGGGTCCTTGATCGCCTCCGCCAGGTGGTCGTGCAGTCGCGTCATCGGCGCGGTTCGCTCCTCGTGTCGAGTGTCAGCACGGGCGGAGATTGTGGGTGACCGATCAAGGCGGCCCTCACCAGCCGCCGGGTCAGTTCGTGGCGTGGGTCGGTCATCACGGTCGCGGGTGGTCCTTGCTCGACCACGCGACCGGCGTCGATCACCAGGACGTGGTCAGAGACCGCCGCGACCAGGCCGAGGTCGTGGCCGATCCAGATCAGCGCGGTGCCGCCGTCTTTCAGCTCGGTCAGTAGCTCGACGACGAGCGCCGTACCGTGATCGTCGAGCGCGGTGGTGATCTCGTCGCAGATCAGTACGTCGGGGTGGGCGAGGACGGCCCGGGCCAGCGCGGCTCGTTGCAGCTCACCACCGGAGAGGCGGCTCGGCGTGCGGGCCGCGGTCATCGCGGAGACGCCGAGGCGGGCCAGGGTGGCGACGGCTTCGGCGTGGGCCTGCTCGGGGTCGAGACCGCGGAGGCGTTGGGCTGTCCGGGCGACTTGCTGGTCGACCGGACGGCGTTCGTCGAACGAGCCGCGGACCTCCTGCCAGACGTACTGGACGCGGCGGTTCTGGGTGCGTGATCGCTTGCGCAGGACGGGTAGTGATTCGTCGTCGAGGAGGAGCCGGCCGGTGTAGCGCTCGTGCAGACCGGCCAGGCAGCGGGCCAACGTGGTCTTGCCACTGCCGGAACGGCCGACGACGCCCACGCACGCGCCCGGGCGGACGGCGAGGTCGATCTCGTGCAGGATGGGGTCGCGGCCGCGAGGACGCAGCGACGCGGACAGGTTCATTGCCTGGAGCAACGGATACCCGGTGCTGGTGGTTCCCGATCGCTCGAGGTCTGGTGCTTGCGGGAGTACGTCGGGACCGCCGGAGTCGATCACCTGGCCGGCGGACAGCACCACGACGCGGGTGGCGAGTGCGCGAACCAGGTCGAGATCGTGACTCAGCAACAAGATCCCGAGCCCGTCGGCGGCGAGTTCCCTCAGCTCATGGACCAACTGCAGCCGGGTGATCGAGTCGAGGCCGGTGCTCGGCTCGTCCAGCACCAGCACCTCCGGGCGGCACGTCAACGCCTGTGCGAGTGCGACCCGCTGCCGCTGGACACCCGAGAACTGATGCGGAAACCGCCGCAACGTCTCCCGATCCCCCGGCAACTGTGCCGAACTGAGTGCTCCCGGGACCACCGATTCCCCACGATGATGCAGCCCCTCGAGCTCCCGCAACGTCGCACCGATCCGCCGCGCTGGGTTGAGCGCACTCCCCGGATGCTGGGGCATATACGCCACCACCCGCCCCCGAACCCGGGCAGCCGCGCCCGTCACCCCGTTGCCATCAACAACAACCTCTCTCCCAACCTCCACGACTCCCTCCAGCCGAACCCCCTCCCCCACCTCCCCCAACAACGCCAGCGCCGACGTCGTCTTCCCCGACCCCGAAGCCCCCACCAACGCCGTAACCTCCCCCACCACCACCTCAAACGAGACCCCATCCACCAGCACCGCGGACCCGGCGTACGCCCCGAGCCCCCTGACCCGCGCCACCACCCCCAGCCCCGTCCCACCCGGCGCCACCACCCCCAGCCCCGTCCCACCCGGCGCCACCACCCCCAGCCCCGTCCCACCCGGCTGCACCACCCCCAGCCCCGTCCCACCCGGCTCCACCACCCCCAGCCCCGTCCCACCCGGCTCCACCACCCCCAGCCCCGTCCCACCCGGCTCCACCATCCCCAGCCCGGTCCCACTCGGCTCCTGCCGCGTCTGCTGGGTTGACCCAGCAGATGGTGGGTTGGCCAGTCGGATTCCCGGGGGCCAACCCACCGACGGGTGGGTCAGCCCACGAGATGGCGGATCGGTGGGCCGGTCGGCGGGCGGATCGGCGGGCCGGTCGGCGGGCCGATTGGCGGGCGGATCGGTGGATGGGGTGGTCATTGGGTCGCCTCGGTGGGGCGGCGGGTGTGGTGGAGGAGACGGTCGGCGAGGAGGTTGAAGCCGAGCGTGAACGAGACCAGGAGGAGGGCCGGGGCCAGGACGGACCACGTCTGGAGGAGGAGACCTTCGCGGTTGCGGGAGATGCTGACGGCCCAATCGGGGGCGGTGGGGCTCAGGCCCAAACCCAGGAAGTTGACCGAGGCAACCAGGAAGACCGCGAGAGTGATGCGGGTGCCCAGGTCGGCGGCGACCGGGCCGAGAACCGAGCGCCCGACGTACCCGAGGTTGATGGTGAACCAGGACTCGCGCTGCATGCGGAGAGCCTCGACGATCGGACTGCTCGCAGCGTCCAGCGCGGCCGCCCGCACCAGCCGGGCAACCGTCGGAACGTTGACCAGGGCAACGGCCAGAGTGATCGCCAGTGCGGACGCCCGCCAGCCGACCGCGACCACGCTGATCACGAGCAGCGAAGGCAACGGCAGCAGTACGTCGAGCGGCCGGATCAGCCCTTCGTCCAACCACCGGTGCCGCGTCGACGCAGCCACCAGCCCGATCAACCCACCGATCACGTACGCGATCACCACCGCGCCGATCGCCATCCCCAGCGCCGTCCGCCCACCAACCAGCAGGAGTTGCAGCACATCCCGCCCCAACCCATCCGTCCCCAAAACCCCCTCCGACGCATACGGCAACCCAGGCTCGGCCTGGACAGGGACGAGTGGTCCGAAGACCGCAACGAGCAGTGGGAGGAGAACCAGCATCACCGACACCACCACCGACATGCGCGCGCCGGGGTGGTTCATCGGAGTAGCTCCGTTCGGGGGACCAGGCGGTTGCAGACCAGGTCGGCGGCGAGGTTGAGGAAGAGGGCTGCTACTGCGAGGACCAGGGTCAGGCCCTGGACTACCGGGACGTCGCGAGTTTCGACGCCGTCTACCAGGGCGGTGGCGAAGCCGGGGATTGCGAAGATTGCTTCCACCACGAGGACCCCGCCCAGCAAGGTGTCTCCGGTTCGTGCCAGCTCCTGGACCCCGGGGACCGCGGCGTTCGGCAGCACGTGCCGCAACAGCAACCGCCGTCGCGGAACCCCGAGCCGCCGCGCCTGTACGACGTACTCCGCGCGCAGCGCAGTGATCGTCCCCGCACGCACCTGGCGTGACAACAAGCAGACCGTCCGCCCAAGAAGCACCGCGACAGGCAGCACGAGCAACACCGGGGAAGCGAGCAACGACCCGCCGATCCAGGTCGCCGGCAACCACCCGAGCTTCAGCGAGAACACCGCCACCAGCAGCACCGCGATCACGAAGTCCGGGATCGCACTCAACGCCAGCGTCACGGCCGTGATCGCCCGATCAAGCCGCCCATTCTCCCGTGTCCCCATCACGATGCCGAGGGCAACAGCCAGCGGTACGACGACCGTGAGCGTGGCCAGCGTGAGCACCAGCGTCGCCCCCACCGAGCTCTTCAGGATGTCGATCACCGGTCCCCCGCTGATCAACGACGTACCCAAATCACCCCTCAGCACGTTGCCGAACCAATCGACAAACCGTTCCACCAAAGCCTGATCCAGCCCAAGCTCAGCACGCAGCCGCGAGACCTGATCCGGCGTCAGCGTCTCGGTGAACCGCATGTCCGCCGCATCCCCAGGCAGCAAGGCAGTGAGCACAAACACGAGCACCGAGAGCACAGCCAACTGAACGACGGCGAGCACGGCCCGCTGTCCGGCGTACGACCGCATTCAGGCCAGCCACACCTTGTCGAACCGGCCGGAGTCCAGGGTGTTCGGCGGCACCGCCTGCACCCCCTGCACCGTCGCCGACACCGCGACCAGATAATCCGGCAGCCCCCACGCGAGAATGCCGCCCTCATCCCGCAGCGTCCCCTGGAGTTCGCCGTACTTCGCCGACCGCGCACCCGCGTCCGTCAGCCGCTGCGCAGCCGCAAACCCGACATCGAATGCGGGCCGGCGCCAATGCGTCACGTTGAACGGCGACTGACTGAGCAGCCGATCCGTGACGTACTGCGGAATCGGCATCGCACCGGACCGATGGTTGCCGATGACACCCTTCGTGAGCAGGTCCTTCGCATACGTCTGCGCACTCCTCGGGACCACCTTGAGCTTCACCCCGGCCTCGGCGACCTGCTCCGCGAACAGCGTGGCCGACTCGACGAACCCGGCCGAGGCATCCGCGGTCAGGAACTCGATCTCCTTGTTCACCAACCCGGCCTTCCTCAGCAGGTTCTTGGCCTCCGAGACGTTCCGCTCCCGCTGCGCCAGGTCGGCCGGATAGTACTGATATCCCTTGCCGAACAGGTCATTGCCGACCTCACCCCGCCCGGCGAGCACCACGTCGACCAGCCGCTGCCGGTCGGCGAGCAGCTTGAACGCCATCCGCACGTCCGGGTTGTCGAACGGCGGCTGATCCACCTTCATGACGAACGCCTGCATCGTGCTGGCCTTGGCGGCCACGATCCGCACGGTCCTGCCAGCTGACGTGGTCCGCGCGAAGGTCGCGGTCATGTCGTTCGCGTACTCCGCCTGTCCGCCTTGTACGGCGTTCGCCCGGGCCTCGGAGTCGGCGGAGAGGATGTGCAGTTCCTCGATCCGGGCCGGCTCGTCCCAGTAGTCGTCGTACCGGTTCCCGATCATCGACCGGCCGGCCTCGAACGAGACGAACCGGAACGGGCCGGTTCCGACCGGTTTCGCCGGATCCTTGAATCCGTCCCGCACGATCTGGGTTCCGATTCCCGCCAGCAAGGCAGGGAACTCCGCGTTCGGAGCGGTCAACGTCAGCTCGACCGTGCGCGCATCGACGGCCCGGCTGCGCCGCAGATTCAGGGTCGCGAGCGACGACTGGGCAACACGCTCGGGCACGGCCGGGTCGGCGATCCGCGCGAGGCTGTAGAGCACGTCCTCGCTGGTCAGCTTGCCGCCGTCATGGAACGTCGCATCCCGGAGGCTGAAGCGCCAGGTCGTCGCCCGTCCGTCGTGCTCCCACTTCTCGGCCAGCCGTCCCACTGGCTTCAGATCGGGCCCCAGCTCAACCAGCTTCTCGTACGTCGCCTTGTGCCGCGCGATGTCCACGAACAGGCTCTGGACGTGCGGATCGAGGACCTCCTTGGCACCGCCACCGGCGTACACGGCCCGCAGCCGGCCGCCGTTCTTCGGTTGGGCAGCGGCCTCGCCATCGGCGCCGCAACCGGTCAGTCCGGCCAGCGCCGACGCACCGGCCAGCCCCAGGAACCCGCGTCTGTTCAGAGCATCGGACACGCGCCACATCCTCACGTTAGTGAAAACGATTGTCAAATCCAGCGCGCATCCGAACCCGACACCATCATTCTTCCGACACCATCCGCCGACTGCTCTCCGTGACGGCGTGTCACTTCTGCATACCGGGAGTCACCACCAGAAAACGAAAGCCCGCCCCGGCGCAGAGCACCGGGGCGGGCGAGAGACGTGAAGTGTCAGACAGCGGCGGGGACTCGGACGCTGGCGAGCGCGTTGCTCCAGCTGATCACCTGGTCGAGCATGGCGTGGACCTCGGGCTCATGGAAGTCGGCCGGGGCGAACTCGGAGTAGTTCTTGAAGTCGGTGGCCAGCGACAACGTGACCTGGTTGCGGACGTCGGCGACCTTGAGCTCGCCCATCACCAGACGCAGGTGCTCGACCGCACGGGCGCCGCCGACCGCGCCGTAGCTGACGAAGCCGGCCGCCTTGTCGTTCCACTCCTTGAACAGGAAGTCGATCGCGTTCTTCAGCGCGCCGGAGGTGGAGTGGTTGTACTCCGGGGTGACGAAGACGAACCCGTCGAAGGACGCGATCTTGTCTGCCCAGGCGTGCGTGTGTGGCTGGCTGTACTGGCCCAGCGACGGCGGCAGAGCCTCGTCCAGGTGCGGCAGCTTGTAGTCGGCGATGTCGACGAGCTCGAACTCGGCGTCACTGCGCTGCTTGGCGAGATCCAGCACCCACTGAGCCACGGCTTCGCCGTTGCGGCCCGGGCGCGTACTGCCGAGGATGATCGCGATCTTGGGCATGACTGTTCCTTCACGAAGAGAGGGGCGCCCGGAGGCTCTTTGATGATGCATCACCAAAGTAACCGATCGAGATGACATGTCAACCCAAGGGTCGGAGCTCTCACCTGCTGGGACCGCCGGGGTGACCTATTCCTCGCAGTCCGGTGTCGCGCACGGGTTCGCGGGTACCGCGGTGAGGACGCGTTCGAGGAGGACGCCGAGCTGGCCCTGTTCCTCGGGACTCAAGTGGTCGAAGAAGTAGCTGCGGACGGCCTCGACGTGGTCCGGTGCGGCCGCCTCGATCGCCTTCCGGCCGAGGCCGGTGAGCCGAATCATCGAGCCACGGGCGTCCGACTCGCACTCCTCGCGGGTGACCAGGCCACGCTTCTCCATCCGGCTGACCTGGTGCGACAGCCGACTGCGCTCCCAGCCGACCGACTTGCCGAGATCGCGAGTGCGCAGTACGCCGTCCTCCGCGACGGACAGCGGATGCAGCAGGGCGTAGTCGGCGCCGGACAGGCCGGAGTTCGCGATCAGCCGGGCCTCGAGGGCGCGCGTCAGCTCGCGATGCGCGTCACGGTACGACTCCCACAGACGCGCCTCACGCGCATCCAGCCACCGTGGTTCCGTCATCCAGCCATTGTACGGACATCTGTTGACATATCACCGAGTCAGTAAGTCATGGCGTGCGCGAAAGGGCAACGGCCAAGCCAACGGTCCCCGCCATGATCAGCAGCTCGACAACCGCCAACCGCCGGAACGCCGCCGGATCCCCGGCCGCGAACTCCGGAAGCGTTGTCCGCCGATGCCACCACCCGACCAGCACCAGCATCGCGAACGCCACGGTCTTCGCGAACACCAGAGCGCCGTACCCGCTGGTGACCCATTGCGTGATCAGCGCCCAGCCGTCGTCCCGCCCACCGAGGTGGATCTCCGCGGTCAGCAATCCGGTGACGCCTATCGCGATCGCACAGACCAGTGCGAGCCGGCTGAAGCGCTCGACGGCCTGCTGATCCCGGGCATACCGCAGTACGGCGCCCAGGCCGCCGATCCACGCCGTCGCCGCAAAGACGTGGACGACCAGTGAGGTGGTCGCGAGGACGGACCACACGTTCGTTCGCTCGATCGCGCCGTGTCCAGTGAGCAGCGGACCGGTCAGTGCAGCTGCGGTGAGCACCGCCGCGAACCGCGCGCCACGAACCGTCCGGCAGCCGCTCAGGACCACCGCGAGAATCGCCGTCAGTACGACGGCCACCGCCAGAGCCCTGACCTGCAAGAGCTCACCCGCCACGGACGCATGCTCGGCAAGGTGCGACAGCGGTATCCCCAGGATCACCGCGCCCGACGTGATCAGCCCGCCGATACTCGCCACCGCCCAGACCGCGGCCGCGATCGCCGCGTCCTGGCAGGCCCGCAAACCCTTCGGCGACAGTTTCCCATCAGTAGCTGGAAGCAAGAGTATGACCGCTGTCAGGGCACCGCCCGTCGCCACCGCGGCAGCATCGGCGACGAAACGCAGTACCGGAACCGACCAGGACAAAGGCATTCCGGCACCGATGAGACCGGCCGGCAACGGTTGCGGCGCACCGCCGGCCGCGAGCAGGGCGACGACCATCACCACGATGCCGGCGGCAACCATCCCGCCCGCGACAGCCGGTTTCGCCGACCTCATTGCGAGGCGGGCCGGCGGCGTACGATGACGATCGCGAGCGCCACCACGACCAGCATCACCAGGCACAGGGCCACGATCGTGACCGTGTTCGAGCCGCTGTCCTGACTGGCGGTCGGCGTACCGCCCGGCTGGGTGGCCGGGTGGCCGGCGTGGGTGACGGTGAACGATCCGGTGACGGTGATCGGGTGACCGTCGGCCGACACCACGCGGGCGTCGACCTGGTACCGGCCGGCGTCGACCATCGCGCCGACCGGCTGGGTCACGGTGTTGTCGATCACCTGCACGTCGCCGGTGGCCACATTGGTCCCGGACGGCGACTTGACCTGCACCTGCGTGCCGTTGCTGCCGACCGGCTCGTTGAAGGTCAGCACCACCTTGGTCGGCGGTGCGGACATGGACGAACCATCGGCTGGGGTCATCGACTCGAGCTTGGCGTGCGCCGCCGCCACTCCGGTGGAAACCACCAGAGCGAGCAGCGACGCCACCAGTACTGCGATCAGTCGGCGCATGACTACGCCTTCTCGGATCCAGCCGGCTTGCGGGACCGGAGTCCCAGGCCCAAGCCGATCATGCCCAACAGCAGGCCGGCGCCACCGAGAACGCGAGCCAGCTGGTCCGACGAGTCCCCGGTCTCCGAGGTCGTTGCCGCGACCGGCGTGATCGCTGCGGCCAGCTTGAGCGTCGGAGCCGGGTGCTCCGGCTCGTCAGCACCCTCCTTGGCGAGTTGGTCCCACTTGACCACCTCGCCATCGCTGTAGGACTGCACTGCGGGGAAGCTCAGCGCATCGACGGCGTCCGGAATGCGCCCGACGGACAGGGAGAACTCGTCGAAGTTGCCGGCCGGGACCCCACCGGCCGTGGCAGTCCAGGTCACGGTGGTGATCGCCTTGGTCAGCGTGACGTCGCCGACCTTGACCGGCGCGGGCAACTGCTCGGTCGTCTTCACCACCGTCCAGCCGGGCTTCACCTGCGCGCCGACGCTGGCGAACGGGTGGTCCTTGGGCAACGAGACGACGAGCTTCGTGGTGGCGGCCGTATCGGACTCGGTCGGCACGCGGAAGACCAGCTTCGCGTACCCACCGGGCTTGGCGTCCGGCGACGACACGGTGACGTGGGCCGACGCCGAGGTGGCGGCGCCGGCCAGCACCAGCGTGGATGCCGCCGCGATCGCGACAGCACGCAGGGCGAACTTTCTGGACATGGGAACCTTTCGCGGTCACACGGGACAACCCGGCCGCGAAGGCACGCGGCCGGTCAGGACATCGCTGGGATCGCCCGGATGACCGGCGGCCCGCGCCGCGAGACGTTCGAGGTGAGCCACCGCTGAACCAGTCGCGGCGACGGCGGTGCGTCGAGCAGTACGGCGGCGTACCGGCGTACTGGAGTCAGGATCGGCAGCCGCGGCAGGAAGCGCGCGAAGATCCGCAGTACTCGGTGGACCCAGCGATGTGCGCCTGTGATCGCGAGGACGCCTGTGAGCAGGACGGTCAGGTGCGCGGCAGTCATGACGAGACTGCCGCCGATCCCCTGCGGCATCCCCCCGTGGTGCATCGGCATGGCCATCGGCTCGTGGGCCGCATCCAGGGTGACGTGGACGAACAGCTGGATCGCGACGAGCACGACCACGGCCAGTGCACGTTCGCCGGCGAGGTACTCACCCAGCAGCCAGCAGACCGCGGTCAGGGCGAGCAGCGGCGAGACCAACTGGAGGGCGACAGTACCGCCCGCGAGCGCGTGACCGGCTACCGCGACCACGACGCTCAGCGCCGCGACCACGGGCGTCGCACTGCTCTCGGCGTGCATTCCCCGATCCCCTCGAGTGTCACTCGTACCAGACACACTACGGACAGGGCTGCCGCGAGCGGCCCGCACCCTGCTGCTGTCAAGATGACCGGATGGACGTAGCGGTGCTGGAGATCGGGGGCAGTCACGTGACGGCGGCGGTGGTGTCGCCGGACGACTGGTCCGTGAACGTGGTGGAACGGGCGAATCTCGAGTCGCAGAAGGCGGCTGAGGTGGTCGTCGCGCAGTTGGCGGGGGCGGCCCTGAAGTTGCCGCTGGCAAACGGTCTGGCGGTGGCGCTGCCCGGTCCGTTCGACTTCGCCACCGGCGTCGCCTGGTATCGCGGACAGGACAAGTTCGATCAGCTGTACGGGTACAACCTGGGCGACAGTCTGCGGGCTGAGCTCGCCCTGGACCGGCTGATGTTCATGAACGACGCCGAGGCGTTCGCTGTCGGTGAGTGGACCGCGGGCGAGGTCCGCGGCGTCGAGCGGTGCGTCGGTGTCACCATCGGCACCGGCGTCGGTACGGCGTTCCTCGCCGACGGCCACGTGGTCCGCGAGGGCGACACCGTCCCGTCTGGCGGTGAGCTCTACAAGACGGAGTACGACGGCAAGCCTCTGGAGGACTCGATCTCCGGACGGGCGATCCTGCGCAGGTACTTCGCCAGCACGGGTGCCGAAGCGCCTGGGGTCAAGGAGATCGCCGAGGACGCGCGGGCCGGTGACGCCGCCGCGAAGGACGCCCTGCTGACGGCCTTCGGTGATCTTGCGACCGCACTCACCCCTTGGCTGGATCGCTTCGGGGTGACGAAGACCGTGCTGGGCGGCTCGATCTCGGGGGCTTTCGACATCGTGGCGGAGGTGTTCAGCTTCGACGTCGCGCCCACCGGTGACACCGAGCATTCGGCGCTGATCGGCGCGGCGGCGCACTACCTGCGCTCGAACTGAAGTGTCCACGGCTCTGGCTACGGTCACTCCATGAAGATCGCCGCGCCCCGGCTGCGCACCCAGCTCGAGTCCGCCTCGCCCACGCCGGAGGACATCGACGACGAAACCAGGCTGCTCGACCTGTCCTTGGAGGACGTGGATCTGAGCGATCTCGTCGCCGAGCATCTCGAGCTGAGCGGCTGCCGGCTGACCCGCACCAAGCTGGCCGGGTCGGACCTGGACAAGCTGATCCTGGTCGACGCGGAGCTGTCCCAGTGCGACGTCGCGAACGCCCGCTGGTCCGATGCCGCCCTCACCCGGGTGGCGATCAACTCGTCCCGGCTGACCGGGTTCGCCGGGCCGGGGATGAGCATCCAGCACGCCACGATCCGTGACAGCGTGCTCGACTTCGGCTCGTTCCGCTTCGCGAAGTTCGTGAAGGTGGAGTTCTCCGACTGCCGGCTGCAGAACGCGGACTTCGTCTCCGCGGACCTGACCGGCGCCGTGTTCCGCGGCTGCGACCTGACCGGGGCGGAGTTCTCCCAGGTCAAGGCGTCCGGGGCGGTCTTCGTCGACTGCACCTGGGACGCCGCCCGCGGCCTCACTGCCCTGACCGGCGCGACCGTGGCCGCCTCCTCCCCGATCGACACCCTGACCTTCACCAGCGCGGTCACCACGGCGGCCGGGATCACCCTCGCGCATCCGGACGAGCTCGACTAGGGCGTGAGCATGGACACGTCCGGTCTGGGCGGGGCGGACTGGCTATTAGGGTGGGGGCGGAGCTTGCCGACCTGAAGTGGAGCACGTGGTGACCGACTCGACCATCATCTACACCCACACCGACGAGGCTCCGGCGCTCGCCACGTACTCGTTCCTCCCGGTGATCCAGGCGTACGCCGGTCAGGCCGGGGTCGGGGTGGAGACCCGGGACATCTCGCTGGCGGGCCGGATCATCGCCCTCTTTCCGGAGTACCTGAAGGACGACCAGCGGATCGCGGACGCGCTGGCCGAGCTCGGCGAGCTGGCCCGGACGCCGGAAGCCAACATCATCAAGCTGCCGAACGTCTCGGCCTCGATCCCCCAGCTGAAGGCGGCGATCGCCGAGCTGCAGGCCCAGGGCTACGCGCTGCCGGACTACCCGGACGAGCCGAAGACCGACGCGGAGCGGGAGATCCAGACCCGCTACGACAAGGTCAAGGGCTCCGCGGTGAACCCGGTGCTGCGCGAGGGCAACTCGGACCGCCGCGCCCCCGCCTCGGTGAAGAACTACGCCAAGACCCACCCGCACCGGATGGGCGCCTGGTCGGCGGACTCCAAGACCAACGTCACCACCATGGGCCAGGACGACTTCCGGTCCACCGAGAAGTCGGCCGTGATCGAGGCCGACGGCTCGCTGCGGATCGAGCTGGTCGGCGACGACGGCACCACGACCGTCCTGCGCGAGTCGGTGCCGGTGCTGGCCGACGAGGTCGTCGACGCGTCGGTGATGCACGTCGCCGCGCTGCGCGAGTTCCTCACCGCACAGGTCGCCCGGGCCAAGGCCGACGACGTGCTGTTCTCGGTCCACCTGAAGGCCACGATGATGAAGGTCTCCGACCCGATCGTCTTCGGCCACGTGGTCCGCGCCTTCTTCCCGAACACCTTCGCGCAGTACGGCGACGTACTGGCCAAGGCCGGCCTGACCCCGAACGACGGGCTCGGCGGCATCCTCAACGGCATCGCGTCGCTGCCCGAAGGCGCCGAGATCAAGGCGTCGTTCGACGCCGAACTGGCCGCCGGACCGGCGCTGGCGATGGTCGACTCGGACAAGGGCATCACCAACCTGCACGTCCCGTCCGACGTCATCGTCGACGCGTCGATGCCGGCCATGATCCGCACCTCCGGACACATGTGGGGACCGGACGGCCAGGAGCACGACACGCTCGCGGTGCTGCCGGACAGCAGCTACGCCGGGATCTACCAGGTCGTGCTCGACGACTGCCGCGCCAACGGCGCCTTCGATCCGTCCACCATGGGCTCGGTCCCGAACGTCGGCCTGATGGCGCAGAAGGCCGAGGAGTACGGCTCGCACGACAAGACCTTCGAGATCCAGACCACCGGCACCGTCCGGCTCGTCGACGAGGCCGGCAACGCCGTACTGGAGCAGGCCGTCTCGGCCGGCGACATCTTCCGCGCGTGCCAGACCAAGGACGCCCCGATCCGCGACTGGGTCAAGCTGGCCGTCACGCGGGCCCGGGCGACCGGCGACCCGGCGGTGTTCTGGCTGGACGAGACCCGCGCTCACGACGCTCAGATCATCACCAAGGTCCAGAAGTATCTGTTCGACCACGACACCGAGGGTCTGGACCTGCGCATCCTCGCGCCGGTCGACGCGATCAAGTTCTCGCTGGAGCGGATCCGCCGCGGTGAGAACACCATCTCGGTGACCGGCAACGTACTGCGCGACTACCTGACCGACCTGTTCCCGATCCTCGAGCTCGGCACCAGCGCGAAGATGCTGTCGGTCGTGCCGCTGATGGCTGGTGGCGGGCTGTTCGAGACCGGGGCCGGCGGTTCGGCGCCGAAGCACGTGCAGCAGCTGGTCAAGGAGAACTACCTGCGCTGGGACAGCCTGGGTGAGTTCTTCGCCCTGGCCGCGAGCTTCGAGCACCTGGCCCAGGCGACCGGCAACGCACGCGCCCAGATCCTCGCCGACACCCTGGACCGGGCCACCGCGACGTTCCTGAACGAGGACAAGTCGCCGACCCGTCGCGTAGGTGGCATCGACAACCGCGGTAGCCACTTCTACCTGTCCCTGTACTGGGCCCAGGAGCTGGCCAAGCAGACCGACGACGCCGATCTGGCGAAGGCGTTCGGCCCGCTGGCCGAGGTGCTCACGGCGAGCGAGCAGACGATCGTCGACGAGCTGATCGCCGTCCAGGGCAGCCCGGTCGACCTCGGCGGCTACTACCAGCCCGACCCGGCCAAGGCCGCCGCCGTCATGCGCCCCTCCAAGACCTGGAACGACGCCCTCGGCTCGCTCTGACGTCGCGCGCGCCGTAGGGCGTCCGCGTCCGGGCGGACGCCCCGCACCCGAACATCCGCCTCTGTTGTCTCTCGCAACTCCCGGCGCCCGCCAGGGCGCCGGGAGTTGCTGCTTGTTAATGCGTGGCCGCTCCAGCGATCGCCTTCCTACACTGACCGGCATGACCGCAACCCGATCCGTGCTTGCCACGCAGGCCACGGACTTTCCCCGATGGTTCCAGGATGTGATTGCCAAAGCCGAGCTCGCCGACAACGGGCCGGTGCGGGGGACCATGGTCATCCGACCGTATGGGTACGGGATCTGGGAGCGGCTGCAGGCGGCACTGGACGAGCGGATCAAGGCTGCCGGCGCGGCCAACGCGTACTTCCCACTCCTGATCCCGGAGAGCTACCTGCGCCGTGAGGCCGAGCACGTGAAGGGCTTCAGTCCCGAGCTCGCCGTGGTGACGCATGCGGGAGGCAAGCAACTCGAGGAGCCGGCGGTGGTCCGTCCGACCTCGGAGACCGTCATCGGTGAGTACATGGCGAAGTGGATCCAGAGCTATCGCGACCTTCCGCTGCTGCTGAACCAGTGGGCCAACGCGGTCCGTTGGGAGCTGCGGCCACGGTTGTTCCTGCGGACGACGGAGTTCCTGTGGCAGGAGGGCCACACCGCGCACGCGACCGCCGAGGACGCCCGCGCGTTCGCCACCAGGATCCTGTCCGACGTCTACCGCGACGTGATGGTGAACGTGCTGGCGATCCCGGTGCTGCCCGGCCGGAAGACGCGGCGGGAGCGGTTCGCCGGGGCGATCAACACGATGACGCTGGAAGCCATGACCGGTGACGGCAAGGCCCTGCAGATGGGCACGGCCCACGAACTCGGCCAGAACTTCGCCCGTGCCTTCGACATCGGCTTCCTGTCGAGCGATGGGCAGCGTGAGCTCGCCTGGACCACCTCCTGGGGCAGCACCACACGCATGGTCGGCGGGATGATCATGGTGCACGGTGACGACGCCGGGCTGCGCGTGCCGCCGGTCGTCGCGCCGACCCAGGTCGTCGTACTCGCAGTCAGGGACGAGACCATCGAGGCCGCTCGGCGGATTGCGGACGAGCTGGCGGCGGCCGGTCTGCGCGTCGAGGTCGACGATCGGACCGATCAGCCGTTCGGCCGGCGCGCGGTGAACTGGGAGCTGAAGGGTGTCCCGGTTCGCATCGAGCTCGGCCCCCGCGACCTGGACAGCAATGTCGCGACGGTCGCACGTCGGCTGCGGGGCTCCGGCAAGGAGACCGTCGGTCTGCCGGATCTCACGTCGACCGTGGTGGCGGCGATGGACGCAGACCAGGCTCTCCTGCTGGAGGAGGCAGCCGCTCGCCAAACCGCGCGGACCACGGCCGTCTCCACCGTGGACGAGGCCCTGGAGGCGGCCGCGACCGGGTGGGCAAGCCTGCCGTACGACGTGGTCGGCGAAGACGGCGAGGATCGACTGGCCACGGCCGGCATCACCGTCCGCTGCCTGCAGCGCTCGGACGGCACGCTCCCGACCGAGGACAGCGAGAGCGGCCTGACCGCGATCGTTGCCCGCTCCTACTAGCGCGGCACGGACCGCCAGGCCATCACAATCGGGCGCCGGCGCTCGGCTCCCGCGGAGCACTGCCGCGAACAGCCCGTTGTGATGGCCTGGCGGTCCACCGCTCAGCGCGCCAGGTACTTGCGGACGTCGTCGGCGACCTGGGCGCGATGGACCATGCCGTACTTGCGCAGGATCGCGCTGAGGTGAGTCTTGACCGTGTTCAGGCTGATCCCGAGCTCGGCCGCGAGCTGGTCGTTGTCCAGGCCGTCGACGAGCAGGACGGCGACGTTCTGCTGGGCCTTGGTCAGGCTGGTGAACCGGCGCTCAGGACCCTCGTCGGTGTCCATCAGCATCTCGATCAACTCGGACTGGATGTGCTCCGTCGCGTCGACGATGCGATGCAGATGGCCTTCCACCGCCACGGCCAGCTCGGACTCGCTCAGCGCCTCGGTCGCGATCTCGCGGATCGACGCGACCCGATGGGTCAGGTACTCCATCACGTGGTCGGAGGTGAGCAGGTTGGGTCCGGCGTCACCGGCCGGCAGCATCCGCAGCGCCTCCCGGTCCTCGCCTTCACGGGTCAGCACCCGCTCCACCACGCCACCCAGCCACTCGAACGCCCGGACGGCGTTGTCGTCGAAGCTGTCCGGCTCGTAGCTCTGCATCGACAGCATCCCGAACAACTGGTCCGGACCATCCTTGGACGGGCGGAAGATCGGCACCGTCACCGCGTCCTCGGACTGCCGTCCGACATCACCGATCGGTACGCCGGCATGGAGCGCGGCACCGTTGTCGTAGGCGTACCGGTACGTCTGCCGCCGCTTCAGCAACCACGCGGTCTGGCCGTTCGGACCGAAGTTGTGCGTGTCCGGGTCGACGTACCGGCCGTCGTCGTGGCCGTAGGGATAGCGGACCCGGCTGCTGCCCTGCAGGAAACCGACGAAGAACACGTCGACCCGCGCGATCTTGCCGGCCACCACCCGCACGTAGTCGTACAGGCCGTAGTGGTCGGCCCGGAACAGCGCCTCGATCTTGTGATATGCCTCGCGCAGGATGATCGCGGTCTCCGCGTCGACCCTCAGCGGGGCGGACTTGTCTGCCTCCACGACGTCGACCCTTCAATCGATCACTCGACTATGACGCCGCCGCCGGGATATTGCCAGGTGCTAGTCCGCCAGGCGGACCCAGGCGGGCCAGACCGACGTTTTGTCCAGGTACGGCGCCAGCAGGGCACTCACCTCCGCGTCGTCGGCGCCCCGCAACTGGTCGGAGGCGATCTTGCGGGTGATGCCGGCCAGGAAATCGGCGATCTGAATGCGATGGTCGGTGAACGAGTCCACCTGCTCCAGCGCGGCGAATCCCTCGGTCGACTGCTGCAACCGGCCGACCCGCTCGGCCGACAACGTGGTCTGCCGATCGTGCGCGATCGCGACCGCCTGGCCGCCGTCGGTCCAGAACTCCACCGCCCGGACGATCGCCGGCATCAACGGGTCCAGCCGGGGGATCGGCGACTCGTCGGTGGCCCGGACGAAGTCGTTGGCCGCTTCCAGGAAGACTCGCGCCTCCTCGGTACGACGGCCGGCGTCGTACAGGAACCGGATCGTCTCGGATCGGGCGCCGAGGAAGTCGACCAGCCCGGAGACGAGGAAGTAGGTCTTGTCGACCAGGAACACGTGCGCGTTGCCCTCCAGCGGGCCGTCCGGTCCGAGGAACCAGAGCAGGACCGCGCGGTGCTTCGACCGGAGCAGGTGCCCGGCCTTGTACATGGTCGCGGGTGACTTGATCCGCGCCCGGAGTTCGGCGACGCACGCCGCCGCGGTCTGCTCGTCCAGCCGCACGCTAGCGTGCGCGAAGACGTCGGTCACGCCGCCGACGAGCTTCTCCCCCTCGTACCCGGACTCGTCACACGCGATCTCGACGGCCCTGGGTCCCGTTGGCGCGGTGGTCGGCACGTCCCGACTCTCTCACCGCACGCAAGCACCGCGCACGCCGATTACACAGAGAAGTCGCGGGTGGTGGGTCCGAGTTCCCGAGTCGCCCTCCCAAGCCTCGGCCGAACTCCCCTCACCACCCGCGACCAGATCAGGACGCCAATTCCTGTGAGCCCCCGCGTCTGTCGATCTCACAGCCCCCTGTCAGATCGGCGACCCCCCGGCAGTTCTTCTGGCGTCCTCTCCCTCCCCCCGTTGACTACACCGTGCCATTTCGTGTCAGGACCTGCCTATCGCCCACGGCATGAGGTTGTTGTGTCCTCAATCTCATCCCGGGGATGATGTAGTCGTTTACGAGTCCCACACCTCGGGCAGAAACTTGCAGTCCTGCCTGGTCAGCGGGCCAGATAGCGGCGTACGTCGGCCGCCACCTCGGCGCGGCTCGCCAGCTCGTACTTGCTCAGGATCGTTCTGAGGTGGGACTTGACCGTGTTGACGGAGATGCCCAGTTCGGTCGCGATCCGGGTGTTGCCGGGGTCTTCGGCGAGGAGCAGCGCAACACTCTGCTGGGTCGGAGTCAGCAGGCCGAACCGTTGCTCGGGTCCGTCGTCCGCGTCGAGCATCATCTCGATCAGCTCCGACTGCGTCTGCTCGGCCTCCTTGATCAGCTTTCCGAGCGAGTCCCGCGCAGGATCGGCGACATCGGTCGACGCCATCGCCTCGTGCGCAAGCGCTCTCAGGATGGCGATCCGGTTCGACAGGTACTCCATCACCGAGTCCGAGGTGAGCACGTTCGGGGACTCGGCCCCGGCCGGAAGCAGCCGTAGCGCCTCCCGGTCCTCCGCCTCCCGGGTGAGCACCCGCGCAGTCATCCCAGCGAGCCATTCAAACGCCCGTACGGCGTTGTCGTCGTAGCTGTTCGGGCGATAACTGTGCATCGACATCATGCCGAACAGCTCGTCGGGTCCACCGTCGCTGCCGGGCCGGAACATCGGCACGGTCACCGCATCCTCCGACCGCTTGGTCACGTCGCCGGCCGGGACGCCTGCCTGCATTACGGAGCCGTCGTCGTAGGCGAAGCGGTAGGTCTGACGCTGACGCAGGAGCCACGCAGTCTGCCCGTTCGGCCCGTAGATGTGGCTGGCGGGATCGTCGTACTGTCCGCTGTCGTAGCCGTACGGGTACCGGACCCGGTTGGACCCGTGCAGGAAGCCCACGTAGAAGGTGTCGACCGAGGTGATCTTCCCGGCCACCGCGCGGACGTAGTCGAACAGGCCGTAGTGCGAGGCTCGGTAGAGCGACTCGATCTTGTGGTACGCCTCCCGCAGGATGATCGCCGTCTCCGCGTCCACCCGCAGGACCCCCGGCGATCTGTCCTCCCCATCAACTGGCATCCGCAACCCACCCCAGGACATCGCATTGACGTCAGGTCACCGAGTATCCACCGTTCGGCCCGCCGGGGAGACAGGTCTCGGTGCGTCGGTCACCAGCTGGTGTCGAGGGGCTTGCCCTCGGCGTACCCGGCGGCCGTTTGGAGGCCGACGACCGCGCGCTCGTGGAACTCGGCCAGGTTCGCGGCGCCGACGTACGTGCAGGAACTGCGGATGCCGGACACGATCGAGTCGAGCAGGTCCTCGACGCTCGGCCGCTCCGGGTCCAGGTACATCCTGGCGGTCGAGATGCCCTCGCCGAAGAAGCCCTTCCGGGCCCGCTGGAACGGCGTGTCATCGGCTGTCCGGGAGCGGACCGCGCGGGCCGACGCCATTCCGAAGCTCTCCTTGTAGATCCGGCCGTCGCTGTCGCGGTGCGGATCGCCGGGCGACTCGTACGTCCCGGCGAACCAGGAGCCGATCATCACGCTGGAGGCACCCGCGGCCAGCGCAAGCGCGACATCGCGCGGATGCCGTACGCCGCCGTCCGCCCACACGTGCTTGCCGAGCTCACGGGCCCGATCCGAGCACTCCAGTACGGCGGAGAACTGCGGACGACCGACAGCCGTCTGCATCCGCGTCGTACACATCGCGCCCGGTCCGACGCCGACCTTCACGATGTCCGCGCCGGCCGCGACGAGATCGCTGACGCCCTCGGCGGTGACCACGTTCCCGGCGACGATCGGGACCTCTGGCCCGAGGGCGCGGACCTGCTCGAGCACCTCGAGCATCCGCTCCTGGTGACCATGTGCGGTGTCGATGACCAGTACGTCGATCCCGACGTCGAGCAACGCCTTGGCCTTCTGCTCGGCGTCGCCGTTGATCCCGATGGCCGCCGCGACCCGGAGCTTCCCGTTCGCGTCGACGGCGGGCTGGTAGAGGGTGGCGCGGAGCGCGCGCTGGCGGGTGAGGATTCCGACGATGTTGCCGTTCCCGTCGACGACGGGCGCGAGCCGGTGCCGGCCGTCGTGCAACTGGTCGAACGCGGCCTCCGCATCGGTCCCGGCCGGCAGGGTCAGCAACTCCCGCGACATGATCCCGTCGAGCTGGCTGAAGCGGTCCACGCCCGCGCAGTCGGCCTCGGTCACCACGCCGACCGGACGGCCGTCGTCGACCACGATCACCGCACCGTGACCGCGCTTCGGCAACAGGTTGAGCGCCTCGCCCACGGTCCCGGTCGGCGGCAGCACCAGCGCGGTGTCGTGCACGGTGTGCCGTTCCTTGATCCAGGCAACCACCTCGGCGACCACGTCGACCGGGATGTCCTGCGGAATCACGGCGAGCCCGCCGCAGCGCGCGATCGTCTCCGCCATCCGCCGGCCCGACACCGCGGTCATGTTCGCCGCGACGACGGGGATCGACGTACCGCTGCCGTCACTCGTGGACAGGTCCACGTCCAGCCGGGACGTGACACCGGACCGGTTCGGCACCAGAAACACATCACTGAACGTCAGGTCCCCCGCAGGCTCCCGATCATGATGAAACCGCATGGCACGACCCCTTCCGCCCGACAACAACCCCGCCAGCCTGACACGCCCCCACCCCACCCACAAGCAACCCCCGATCGCTCCTGGTTGCACAGAGTAAAAGCAAATGGAAAGGTGCTTGAGCGAGGCGGATTGCTATGGCTCGGTGGCACGCAGGTCTGCTGCCCACTCGGCGAAGAACTCGCGCAAGGGCTCGACGTCTTCGGCGGCGCAGGGCAGCTCATCATCGGTGAATCTGGCGACGGCACCGGTCATGTCGGCGAAGACTTGTGTGCTGAATCCGGCATCTACTTCTGCGGCCCACGCCAGCAAGTCGCTCTTGTCGTACCGCTGAGCCAGGACATAGACATCGGCAAAATCTCTGGCTTCCGCTCGATCGAAGAGAGCGATGACCTTCCGGCCGGCGAGTTCTTCGAGGCCGAACGTCGGCCCGGCGATACTCACAGTGGACGGACGGCTGGGTGCGGAATCCATCGCGAGATCGACGAGCAGGTCTTCGGTTCCGGACACCACGAGCCGGCAGAACGTTTCGCTGTCGCGTACCCGACGCACCGACCAATCCCGCGCCGCTGCCGCGACTTCGAACGCGTCCCGGGCCGTCGGAACGTCGCCGCGGTCCGGTCCCGTGAAGAAGTCAGATCCCTGGTCGGCCGCGATGTGAGCTGCTGTGCCGCTAACGCAGCTCCGCCGGCGAGCAGGAAACCAGAGCTCGCCGGCAGGCTGAAGAACATCTGTGCAACCTCGATCTGGAACGCTGTCAGACCGACTCGGTCGGGCGTCCTGCGGCCGCTTCGACAGCGTTCTCGACGACTCCGGCCCAGGCGGCGCGGACATCGCGCGGGAGCACCAGTTCCGGCCACAGATCGATGAGGAGCGCGCCGTCGACGTACGCGAGAACGTCCTCGGGACCGCCCTCCCGCAGAACGATCTCGTACACCCGTGCCCGCTGCACTCGATCGTGCAGGTTGAACCGCCGGCCAGGCTCGGACCAATTCAGATGCAGTGGCAGTGCAACCACAGCAAAGGCGCGGTCGACAGGTTGCCTGGGCAGCCGGGTGGGGACTGCAACTGTCCGGCCACGAGTCGTGATCTGCTCGACAAAGTCGATCCGCGGGCGAAGGCCCAACTCAAATCCCGCTTCGGCCAGCAGACGTGCGGCAGTGTCCAGCGTTGGCGATTTCCGGCCGTGCTCGTACGCGGACAGCGTCGGTCGAGACGTACCAGCGCGACGGGCAAGCTCTTCCTGACTCAACCCCGCGGCACGCCGAGCCTCTGCCAGCAAGTCCGCAGTAGCCTTCATGCTCCACCTCCATGTATCCGAAAGGATACACCCCGCCCGGATGCCTGGAAGTACAAGACCGGCTCCCACCGTCGCGGTGGGAGCCCGTCTTGTTGTTCAGTTGCGGGTCAGGCGACGTCGAAGCGGTCCAGATCCATCACCTTGGTCCAGGCGGCGACGAAGTCCTGGACGAACTTGGCCTTGGCGTCGTCGCTGGCGTAGACCTCGGCGACCGCGCGGAGCTCGGAGTTCGAGCCGAAGACGAGGTCGGCCCGGGTACCGGTCCACTTGGTCTCACCGTTGACGGTGGCCTCGAACGTCTCCTGGCTGTCGTCGACCGACGTCCACTCCGTGCCCAGGTCGAGCAGGTTCGCGAAGAAGTCGTTGGTCAGCACACCGGGAGTCTCGGTGAGTACGCCGTACGATGAACCGCCGTAGTTCGCCCCGAGGACGCGCAGGCCGCCGACCAGGACGGTCAGCTCGGGCGCGCTCAGGGTGAGCAGGTTCGCCTTGTCCAGCAGCAGGTACTCGGCCGGGAGCCGGCTGCCCTTGCCGTAGTAGTTGCGGAAGCCGTCCGCGGCCGGCTCGAGCGCGGCGAACGAGTCAACGTCCGTCTGCTCCAGCGAGGCGTCCGTCCGGCCCGGCGTGAAGGGTACGGCGAGGTCGTGCCCCGCAGTCTTCGCGGCCACCTCGACGCCCACGCCACCAGCGAGCACGATCAGGTCGGCCAGCGAGATCTTCTTGCCACCGGTCTGCGCGGCGTTGAAGCTCTCCTGGATGCCCTCGAGCGTCCGCAGTACCTGCGCGAGCTGGTCGGGGTTGTTGACCTCCCAGCCGCTCTGCGGCTGCAGGCGGACACGAGCACCGTTGGCGCCACCACGCTTGTCACTGCCGCGGTACGTCGAAGCCGACGCCCACGCGGTCGAGACCAGCTGCGCCACCGACAGCCCGGAGGCCGCGATCTGCGCCTTCAGCGCGTTGACGTCGTCGGCACCCACGAGCTCGTGGTCGACCGCCGGCACCGGGTCCTGCCAGATCAGCGACTCGGTCGGGACCTCGGGGCCGAGGTACCGGCCGATCGGGCCCATGTCGCGGTGGGTCAGCTTGAACCAGGCCCGCGCGAACGCGTCCGCGAACGCGTCCGGGTTGTCCTTGAAGCGACGCGAGATCGGCTCGTAGATCGGGTCGAACCGCAGCGCCAGGTCGGTGGTCAGCATGGTCGGCTTGTGCTTCTTCGCCGCGTCGTAGGCGTCCGGGATGATCTCCTCGGAGTCCTTGGCCACCCACTGGTTCGCACCGGCCGGGCTCTTCGACAGCTCCCACTCGTAGCCGAACAGGATCTCGAAGAAGTCGTTGCCCCACTGGGCCGGCGTCCTGGTCCAGGTGACCTCGATGCCGCTGGTGATGGTGTCCGGGCCCCTGCCGGTGTTGTACGTGTTCCGCCAGCCAAGACCCTGGTGGTCGATCGGGGCGCCCTCCGGCTCCGAACCGACGTACTCCTCCGGGTCGGCCGCACCGTGCGTCTTGCCGAAGGTGTGACCACCGGCGATCAGTGCGACGGTCTCCTCGTCGTTCATCGCCATCCGGCCGAACGTCTCCCGGATGTCGCGCGCCGAGGCGACCGGGTCCGGGTTGCCGTTCGGGCCTTCCGGGTTCACGTAGATGAGGCCCATCTGTACGGCGCCGAGCGGCTTCTCCAGGTCGCGGTCACCGGTGTAGCGCTCGTCGCCCAGCCAGGTGGTCTCCGGACCCCAGTAGACGTCGTCCTCCGGCTCCCACACGTCCGGACGTCCACCGGCGAACCCGAAGGTCTTGAAGCCCATCGTCTCGAGCGCGACGTTGCCGGTCAGGATCATCAGGTCGGCCCAGGACAGCGCCTGGCCGTACTTCTTCTTCACCGGCCAGAGCAGCCGGCGGGCCTTGTCCAGGTTCGCGTTGTCCGGCCAGCTGTTCAGCGGCGCGAACCGCTGCTGCCCCGCACCGGCGCCGCCGCGGCCGTCGCTGATCCGGTAGGTGCCGGCACTGTGCCAGGCCATCCGGATCATGAACGGGCCGTAGTGCCCGAAGTCAGCCGGCCACCAGTCCTGCGAGGTGGTCAGCACCTCGGCGATGTCCGCCTTCACCGCGGGCAGGTCGAGGGTCTTGAACGCCGCGGCGTAGTCGAACTCATCGCCCAGCGGGTTCGCGACGGCCGGGTTCTTGGCCAGGATCTTCAGGTTCAGCTGGTTCGGCCACCAGCCGCGGTTGGCGTTGCCGCGGGTCGGGTGGGCGCCCTGTCCGTGCGCTACCGGGCAGCCGCCGGCCGCCTGCGCGTTGTCTTCGCCGCGGCTCTCCTCACTGCCTTCGCCGGGCAGTGGTTCATGCTTCTCGGACATCGAATTCCTTCCAGGACTGGACGTTTTCAACAGGAAGTCAGGTACTGCGTGTGGACGAGCAGTCGGCGCACAGGCCCCAGTAGATGACCTCGGCCTCGTCGATGATGAACCCGCGGTCGTCGGCCGCGGTCAGGCACGGCGCGTGCCCGACCGCACAGTCGACGTCGGCGATCGCCCCGCACGACCGGCAGACGGCATGGTGGTGGTTGTCCCCCACCCGCGACTCGTACCGCGCAACCGACCCGAGCGGCTGGATGCGTCGTACCAGGCCGGCCGCCGTCAACGTGTGCAGCGAGTCGTACACCGCCTGGTGCGACACCTCGGGCAGTTCGTTGCGCACGGCCCCTATGATCGAGTCCGTGTCGGAGTGCGGATGCGCGTACACCGCCGTCAGCACCGCCACCCGCGGCCGGGTCACCCGCAACGACACGCCCCGCAACAGTTGCTGGAGCTCGTCGGTCGTCGGCACGTCGAGCAGTCTTGCGTCTTTTCTGGAATGAGTCAAGATTAGTTGATGTCGCAGAATGAGACGATGGTCGACGTACTGCACGAGGTCGAGCCCGACCGCCTCCCCGAACTCCTGACTCTCGTCAACTCCGCCTGGTGGATGTCGGACCGGACGACTGAGGAGACCGAACGCATCCTGCGCGAGTCCGACATCGTCGTGGCCCTCGTCGATCCCCCGTCGGACCGCCTGACCGGCTTCGCCCGGGTCCTCACCGATTACACCCACATCGCCCTGATCCTCGACGTGGTCGTAGCCCCAGAGCACCGCTCCTCCGGCCACGGCGCCACCCTGATGAGCACCATCGTCGACCACCCTCGATTGCAGACCGTCCGCAGCCTCGAACTGGTCTGCCAACCGGACCTCATCGCCTTCTACCGCCGCTGGGGCTTCACCACCGAAGTAGGCCAGTCCCTCCTCATGCGCCGTACGAACGACCCACGACTGACCTCCTGACACGTTGCCGGGGTGATGGGCCGCGGTGGGTAATCTGGGGGCATGCCTATGGGCGGGCGGGTGTGGAAGCATCCGAGGGTGTCGATCGGCGTTGGCGTGGTCGCTCTCGCGGCGATCGCAGCCGTGGTCATCGCGCTTGTCAGCCGTGGACCTGAGACGCCGCAGACATTCGGCCCCTGGTATCCGTTGACCAATCAGAGCGGCGATCCGGCCGTTGCGGACTTCGAGAACCACGTGCCGTGCGCGATCGACGACCCGCCTGCAGCCGAGTGCCAGCGGGTGAAGCTCGGCGTCGTCCTGTACCGCGACGAGGCAACCGGCGCACCGTCGACGTACCTCATCTCTGTAATCCGGGTCGGCGTCGGAAACGACCGCGAGACCCACGAAGGAACCTGGACCGTCGCCCGCGGCACCGGGCTCGACCCGCAAGCCACTGTCTACCAACTCGACACCGGTGCTCCAGAACACCTCCGGCAGTACTGGCCGGTCGGTGACGACATCCTGTACCTCCTCGACAAGGACAAGATGCCGCGCGCCGGCGACGCCGCGTACGGCTACGCGTTGAGCAGCATCCCCATCGGCCAGAAGGTCCAGGTACCGAGGTAAGAATCAGAATCGGTGCTGCGACATCCAGTCCGTGGCGAAGTCGACGACTGCCCGTTGCGACATCAGCCGTGCCGTAGCGGCACCAACCATGCCGACCCGTGCTCCGCCCGCGGCCTCGAACGCTTCCCCGATCTGACCGAAGTCACCCTCGTCCTCATCGACGTCTTCCCATTCCCGCCACACAGCAGTCCCGTCCGGCAGCCGCAACGAGGACCCGACAACGTGCCGAGGCGCTTTCGGGCTGCGCCACTCGGACAAGTGCATGGACGTATTGCGCTCATGTCCGCACCCGAGCAACAGCACTGAGCCGTCCAACCGATACACCGCACCCAACGGCGAAGACTCCCCCAGCCCATCATCAAGGCGGTGTCCGTCGACGACTTCATCGGCCCGCGCCCCGAAGGCGGCAAACGAAACCTGCGGATGACTACTCCGCCGCGCCCCAGGCCACGTACGCACCAACTCCGACAGCCGCCCCAACGCCCGCCCGGCAGGCGTCAATGCCGGATCAAACCCCGGCGCCTCCTCCCGAATCACCGACCACCAAGCTTCCGGCACCGGCGGATTGACCCAATGCGCCGGATCGGTGTTGTCCGGCGTATGCGTAGGGACAACCAGCGTCCCCTCCGCCCCCAGCACCTCCAACAACGCCTCCACCACAGCCTGAGGCCCCCCAGCCACGAACCCCAAACTCCGCAACGAAGAATGCATCAACACAACCCCGCCGGCCCGCACCCCCAACCCCCTGAGATCCGCCACCAACGACCCCCGCGTCGCACACCCATCAACCATCCCCAGACCCTAGACGCCGACCGCACCCCACGCCCGACAATTCCCACCGCCAGCCGAGCGCAGCGAAGGCGCACCCCAACACGCGACCCCAGCCACGGAGCCGAGCGCAGCGAAGGCGCACCCCAACACGCGACCCCAGCCACGGAGCCGAGCCCAGCGAAGGCGCACCCCACCGCGGCGAGCAACCACAGCCGCCGAGCGCAGCGAAGGCGCAGGGGGTGCGGGTGGCGGAGCCCCCGCTCGCGGCGAGCGGAGCGACGCCGCACAAACGACGAAGGCGACCCGGTCCGCGCTCTCCGCGGACACGAGTCGCCCATCGACTTCGTGGAGCTGAGGGGATTCGAACCCCTGGCCTCTTCGTTGCGAACGAAGCGCGCTACCAACTGCGCCACAGCCCCGAGTTGGTCGCCGGTTTCCTGGCGACCGCGAAACTCTAACACGCCTATGGTCGCGGGTTAAAACCGAGGTTGTCGAGTGGGTTTCAGTCTCCGACCGCGCGCTTGACCTCGGGTTCGGCGGGTGTCTCGACGGGCTCGGGGAGGGCGGGCTTGTCGGCCGGGTCGGTGGTGCGGGCGGAGGAGAAGACCTCGTCGTCGGACAGGGAGATGGTGCGGACGGTGCAGTCGGGCGCCTTCTCTTTCATGACGTACGTCGGCAGCGTCACCGGCACCGGATCCCACAGTCCCTCGGCCGGCGCGGGCTTCTCGACCGGGGGCGCGGGCAGCTTGACCTCGATCGTCAGCTCCTGGTCGGGAGACGGAGTGGGTGCCGGCTTCCCGGCCGGGCCACGGTCGTGCCGCGCCTGGGCCTGCGCCCGCCGCTTGTCGGCCAGTCGGGCACGCGTCCGGGCCTGCCGTCGCAACTGGATCCGGGTGAGTACGACGAACCCGACGATCAGTGCACCCGGGATCGCGACGGTCCACCACAGCAGCATCCCCAGTCCCGCCAGCGCGGTGACCGACAACAGCGAAAGGGTCAGGATCGACAGCACCCGCCGGCGGCGCATGGCGGCCACCCGGCGGGCTCGGTTGGGGACGTACCGCGTCGGTGGCGGCAGGTCCTCGGCCGATCCCTTGTCGTCCACGGCACCTGCGGGACGTACGACGTACCGGGGCCGCGACGGGTCTCGTGAGAGTACGCGCGCATCGGCGGACGACGACACCGGGCGGCGCCGCGCCTCGTCGCCACGCTTGAGAATCATGGGGACGAGGTAAGCGGCCCACGCGGCGACGATCGCCACATAGATCAGCCCTGTCGTCCCCATGCGACGACGCTAAGGTGCACGGGCGGCCAGATGAGGTACGTGAGACGGTGTGTCGCAAGAAGACTCGTGTGACTGATGTGAACAGTACGCAGCGTAGTCAGGGTAACCGCGATACGAGACCGGGCCCGACTTCCTCGATGTTCAACGCGAAGATGCGATGGTCGCGCCAGTCGCCGTCGATGTGCAGGAACCGCGGCCGCTCCCCTTCGTACCGGAAGCCGAGCTTCTCCACGACGCGCAGACTCGCCTTGTTCTCGGGGCGGATCGCCACTTCGATCCGGTGCAGCCCGAGGGTGAACCAGCAGTGGTCGGCTGCGAGCGCGACCGCGGTCGGAACGATGCCACGGCCGGCGTACTGCTCATCGACCCAGTAGCCGAGGTTCGCCCAGCGCGCCGAGCCGTAGGTGATCCCGGAGACGGTCAACTGCCCGACCAGCGGCCATTTCGACCGTGGCCCGACGCCCGCGGCACCGCCGTACGTGATGACGAACGGGAGCATTCGCCCGTACCGCGCTTGCCGGTTCCAGTCTCGCGCCATCGCCCGGAAGGTCCGCGCACCGTCCTCCGCACCAGGCGGTTGGGTAGCGTCCCACGGGCGCAGCCAGCTGACGTTGCGCTGGCGTGCGGCCGCCCACTCGCCGCCATCGCCTGCGCGCAGCGGACGCAGCGCGACCTGCCCGTGCTGGAGCTCCACAGGCCAGTGCACGATCGCCATCAGTCGGTGTCCGTCCTGACATGGTCGCCGCCGTGCACCTGGTCGACGGCGTGCCGCAGCAGCGGCTGCAGTACGGCGAGTCCGTCCTTCACACCGCCCCGGGACCCTGGCAGATTCACGATGACCGTCGCACCAGCCACTCCGGCGAGCCCACGCGACAGAGCGGCCGTCGGTACGCCGTTCGCCACGCCGTACGCCCTGATCGATTCGGCGATGCCCGGCACAACCTTCTCGATCACGGCAGCGGTCTGCTCGGGTGTCTCGTCGGTCGGCGAGATGCCAGTGCCCCCGGTTGTCAGCACTACGTCGTACGACGCTTCGACCGCGGCTCGCAACGCGTCACCGACCGGCGGACCATCCGGCACGACCTGGGGACCGGAAACCTCGAAGCCCCATGACGTCAGGCGCTCGGCGATCACCGGACCGGTGGTGTCGGTGTAGACGCCGGCGGCGGCGCGGTTCGAGATGCTGATGACGAGAGCCCTCACGGCCGCTCCCAGTGCCCGGTCTTGCCGCCTTCTTTGAGCTCGACGCGGACGTCGGACAGAACGGCGGCCGGGTCGATCGCCTTCACCATGTCGATCACGGCGAGCCCGGCGACGGCGACCGCGGTCAGCGCCTCCATCTCCACGCCTGTGCGGTCGGTGGTCTTCACCGCGGCGGTGATCAGTACGGCGTCGTCCGCGACCTCGAGGTCGACCTTCGCTCCGGTGATCGCGATCGGGTGGCAGAGCGGGACCAGGTCAGGGGTCCGCTTGGCACCCATGATGCCGGCGATCCGGGCGACGCCGAGCGCATCCCCCTTCGGTACGCCGTCGCCGCGCAGCGCGGTCACCACCTCAGCCGAGACAAGAACCTTGCCGCTGGCAACAGCCCGGCGACTCCCCACGTCCTTGGCCGAGACGTCGACCATCCGGGCGGCCCCGGTCTCGTCGACGTGGGTCAGCCCCGTCGGGTCCTCCGTCATCCGGTCTCCTCGTCCAGCAGCAACAGCTCGACCTGATCGCCGGCCCGGACCGACGTCACGTCCTCCGACACCACGATCAGCGCGTTCGCACGGCTCAGCCCACCGAGCAGGTGTGAACCGTGCCCGCCGACTGTACTGGCCATCCAGCCCTGGTCGCCCGGCCTGGCCGCGGCGCGGACGAACTGCCGCCGTCCCGGCGGCGAGCTGAACGCGTCGAGCGACACGCCCTGGACCGTGGACCGCCGGTACGGCATCTGTCCCATCAGCTTGCGCAGCGCCGGCCGGACGAACACCTCGAACGACACGTACGCCGACACCGGGTTGCCGGGCAGCGTGAAGATCGGCACCTCGTCCTCACCGAGCACACCGAACCCCTGCGGCTTGCCCGGCTGCATCGCGACCTGCGGGAAGTCGACCGTGCCGGTCTTGCTGAGGATCTCCTTGACGATGTCGTACGCACCCATACTCACGCCGCCGGTGGTGATCACCAGGTCGGCTCGAACCAGCTGGTCGGACAACGTGTCCATGATCTTCTTCGGGTCGTCGTCGACGATGCCGACGCGGTAGACCACGGCCCCGGCGTCGCGGGCCGCGGCGGCCAGCGTGTAGCTGTTCGAGTCGTAGATCTGTCCCTCGCCCAGCCGGCTCCCCGGCTCCTTCAGCTCCGCTCCGGTCGAGACCACAACCACTCGCGGCCGCGGCCGGGCCTTCACCCGCGCCCGGCCGACAGCGGCCAGTACGGCGATCTGCCGCGGTCCGAGCACGGTGTCGCGCTCCAGGACCTGCTCCCCCGCCCGAACGTCCTCACCGGCCCGGCGGACGGACATGCCGAGCGACGGCTGCTGAACGATCCGCACGTTCACGGTCCCGCCGTCGGTCCACTCCACCTGGACGACGCTGTCCGCACCCCGCGGCATCGGTGCGCCGGTCATGATGCGCACACACGTCCCCGGCGTGACCACGATCGGCTCGCTCCGGCCGGCTCTGATCTCACCGACCACCGGCAACGTGATCGGGTTGTCCTGCGACGCCCCGGCCAGGTCGGCGGCCTGAACGGCGTACCCGTCCATCGCCGAGTTGTCGAACCCGGGCAGGCTCACCCCCGAGACGACGTCCTCGCAGAGCACCAGCCCCAGCGCCTCCATCAGCGGCTGATCGAACGCCGGCAGGGCCGTCACCCTGCCGAGCACGGCCTCGAGATGCTCATCCACACTCCGTCTCACGAGCCCGACCCTAATCGGTACAGAACGACAGGAGGTAGTTGACGTCCCGCCCGGCCCTCACGCTCACGGTTGAGTCGGAGATGGCCGTCGGCGGCACTACCTCCTGTCGATATGCACGGCCTCCGGGTGGTTCCCCCAGGTCATCCGGATGTCCGGTGCCCGCTCCTCGTTCGCGGCGCCGTCGGTACGACGTACTTCGGTGAAGCCGTGCCGGGCGTAGAACGACTGCGCCCGGGTGTTGGTTTGGAAGGTCCACAACGCCAGCCCGCCGGGCCGGAGATCCTTCGCGAGCTCGACGAGCGTCGACCCGACGCCCTGACCGGCCGCGTCCGGGTCGACGTACAGCTGGTCGAGGTCGTCGCCGTCCAGCGTCAGGACCGCGACGATCCGGCCGTCGTCGAGCCCCACCCACGTCTGTGCGTCCGGTAGTAACACCTCCGCGAACCAGGTCGCGACCTGCTTCGCGGAGTGGATCGCGGGCGGCAGCAGCGAGGGCTCCGCGTGCCGCGAACGCCACCAGACCTGCGCGGCCTCGTCCGTGTCGTACGGCTCCAGCGGCCGGATCAGCAGGTCGTCCATCCAGTTCCCCCCAGCTCGTGATGTCAGGCGCGGAGTTCGGCCCCATCCGGGATCACCCGTCGCTCGCCGGCCGGCGACTCCAGCTCGACGTCGCCGACCACCACCACATCCTTGCCGAAGGCAACGTCACCGCGCACCTCGAGCCGGTCGGCGCGGACCAGCGACGGCGGCCCGGCCGGGAACCGGACGTCGAAGTCGGCCAGGATCTTGAAGTACTCCGGGTCGAGGTCGACGTACGGCTCGTCGCCCTCGTGGGTGGTGGTCAGGTCGCCGGCCTCGTCCAGCTCGTAGACGTCGGAGCGCAGTACCAGCAGGTCGTTCGTGGTCTTCACCGGCTTGAACCGGCCGCGGTCGACCAGCACCGCCTGCGAGCCCTCGAAGGTCTCGATCGCGGTCCCCATCCCGGTCTCCAGCTGGATCACCTTGGGCGAGGACGGGTCGGCCGGGTCGACGGTCTTGCGGTTCACGATGATCGGCAGCCCGAGGATCCCGTCGTGACCCTCCATCAGCTCGGCCAGCCGGTCCAGGTCGATCCACAGGTTGTTGGTGTTGAAGGTCTTGTGCCGGGCGACGTCCTGGAAGTACTTCGTGTCCTCGGCCGCGACCTGTGCGCTGTCACGCAGGATCAGCCGCCCGTCGGACTTGCGCACCGCAACGTGCCCGCCCTTGCGGTCGGACCGGGTCCGCCGGCAGACCTCCATCCCGAACGGTACGTCGTGCTCCGCCATCCAGGCCGCGATCCGCGGGTCCGCGGTCGCGCCGAGGTTGTCGGCGTTGGAAATGAACGCGTGCCGGAATCCGTGTTCCCGCAACGCGTCAAGGGTGCCGGAGGCAACCAGTGCGGTGAACAGGTCGCCGTGCCCCGGCGGGCACCAGGCCAGCTCCGGGTCCGGCTCCCACTCCGCTGGCGTCAGGTCGTCGGCGAGCAGCTTCGGCTCCATGTTCTGCTGGAAGTCCAGCGGCAGGCCGTCGATCGCCAGACCGTCGTACTCGCTGAGGATCTGGCGCGACTCCTCCGTGGTCCGGAACGAGTTCATCAGCACCAGCGGCAGCGGTACGTCGTACCTGCGCCGGGTGCTGAGGATCTGCCGGGCGATGATGTCGAGGAAGCTCAGTCCGTCCTTGACCGGCAGTGCGGACTTCGGGCCGGTGACACCCATCGACGTACCGAGGCCGCCGTTGAGCTTGATCACCACCGTCTCGGCCAGCGCTGCGCGCTGCGCTGCCGAATCGGTGTCCAGGTGGTCCAGATGCGGCAGGTCCCCCACCGGCTCGATGTCGTCCTCGCGGATCGTGCCCTGCTGACCGGACTCGAGTAACCGGTAGTAGTGGGTGAAGACCCGGATCGCGACGTCGGCGGTGCCGGCCGCGCGCATCTTCTCCTGCGCCTGTCGTAGACCTGCCTCACTCATGTCCCAACACTAGGGGACGCGTGGTGATCACAGTGTTAACCGCGTCACGCCGCCTACGATCAGTAGGTGTTCGCGTCCAAGGCCGCTGCGCGGTCCCATTTCCTCGGTGCCCGCAGCAATCGATCGTCCGCAGGGGACCTGCTGGCAGGTGCCCGCTCGTTGGAGGCGGTGCAGCACGCCCGGCGGGTGGCTCTGTACGTGTCCAGGGGGCCCGAACCGCAGACTGGCGCCCTGATCGACTGGCTGCTGGCTACCGACCGTGACGTCCTCCTGCCGATCCTGTACGCCGACAACGACCTCGGCTGGGGTGTGGCACCGGGAGCGGCCGATCTGGTCCCCGGCCGGCTGGGTCTGTCCGAGCCGCCGGTGGACCTCGGCCCGGACGCCATCGCCACCGCCGACCTGGTGATCTGCCCGGCTGTGGCTGTCGCCCGCGACGGCATACGCCTCGGACGCGGTGGTGGCTCCTACGACCGGGCACTGGCACGAGTGCGGCCCGGTACGCCGATCTGGGCCGCGGTGTACGACGTCGAAGTCGTCGACAAGCTTCCAGCCGACGACCACGACCATCCGGTGCACGCGGCGCTCACGCCAAACCACCTGCTCCTGCTGCGAGGATCTCTGGATGACTGAGACCGCGGTAGAAGCCGCAGCCACAGCCGGACGTGACCTCGGCCTGACGGTCACCGACCCGACAGTCCTGTACAGCGCCTTCTCGGTGGTAGTGCACCTCAAGCCGTCCCCTGTGGTCGCACGCGTGCCGATGAACCTGCCGGACTACCTGATGGAAAGAGAGGCCACCGCAGTACGTCAGCAGCGTGAGCTGGACGTGGCCGGGTGGCTGGTGGACCAGGGCAGGCCGGTGATGGCGCCGAGCCCGCTGGTGCCACGGAAACCGGTGGAGAAGGACGGCCTCTCCATGACGTTCTGGCAGTACGTCGAGGAGGACAAGTCGGTCGAACCCGACTACGTCGCGGGGACGGTCCGGGCCGCCGAACTGCACGCCATCCTCGCGGAGTACCCGCGAGAGCTTCCGTGGCTGACCCCGCTGCTCGCTGTGCCGTCGGGCATCGAGTCGCTGGAGGCGGTGCCTGGGCTGCTCGAGCAAGAGGATGTCGACCGGGCGCGTGCCGAGTGGGCGGTGCTGGGACCGGTGCTGTCGAGCCGGTCCGCCTTCGAGGGGGTCTTCCCGTCGGCCACGATCCAGACGATTCACGGCGACGCTCCGTCGTACAACGTGATCCCGACGAAGGACGGAGTGCTGTGGTCCGACTTCGAGGACACGACGCTCGGCCCGATCGAGTGGGACCAGGCGGGGTTCGGCCCGGAGCTCGGCAAGGTGTACGACGAGGCGGCGGCCGCACTGGGACGCCCCCAGCTCGATGAAGCTGTGCAGCGGGTGATGGACATCGCTCGGGTCATGCAGGTCATCGTGTGTACTCCGCTGGTGCCGCGACTGCCGGACCTGGCGGACGGCATCCGGATGTTCGCCGCACAGTGGCGGGACATGCCGTTCGCTGGTGGACTGGGCTGATGCTCAGCGAGTACGTCGACACCGGTGTTCTCCCCGGTCTGATCTCACTGGTGAGTCGCGGTGACGAGACCCGGGTCGACGTACTCGGCAAGCTCGCGTTCGACGGTCCGGAGCTGCAGCGGGACAGCCTGTTCCGGGTCGCCTCGTTCACCAAGCCCATCGTCGCTGCGGCGGCGATGATCCTGGTCGACGAACTGCGGCTGTCCATGGACGCACCGGTCGGCGACCTCCTGCCGGAGCTGGCGGATCCCGTCGTACTGCGGCAGCCGGATGGACCGCTCGACGACACGGTCCCGGCGGAGCGGCCGATCACCCTGCGGGACCTGCTCACGTTCCGGCAGGGCCTGGGTGAGTCGGACCATCCGGCGCTGCGGGAACGCGAGCAGGAGCTGGAGCTGCGCACGTTCGGGCCTCCGGTGCCGCGTACTCCGCTCGAACCGGACGAGTGGATGCGGCGACTGGGGACACTGCCGTTGCAGTATCAGCCGGGTGAGAGGTGGATGTACTCGACCGGGTCACACGTGCTCGGCGTACTGATCGCGCGGGCCACCCGAGGACCCTTGGAGACGTTCCTGCGGGAGCGGATCTTCGAACCGCTCGGCATGCGGGACACCGGGTTCATCGCGTCGGACCCGGCGCGGCTCACGACGGCGTACCTCGGAGAGGACGTTCTGGACGCGGCGGCGGACAGCCAGTGGCTGGAGCCGCCGTCCTTCCCGAATGCGAGTGGTGGGCTGATCTCCACGGTCGACGACTTCCATGCGTTCGCCCGGATGCTGCTGGCCGGCGGCGACGGTGTGCTGTCCCCTGCGGCGGTCGCGGAGATGACAACCGACCAGCTCACGGCAGCACAGCGTGCTGCGGCCGCCGACTTCCTCGGACCGGAGACCGGATGGGGCTACGGGTTGTCCGTCGGAGGCGGGCGGTACGGCTGGGCCGGCGGCTTGGGGACGCTGTGGTCGACCACGCCGGCCGACGGGACCATCTCGATCCTGCTGACCCAACGTGCCCTGTGGACGTGGCCGGAGGCGCTGTTCGCCGAGGCTAACGCTCCGGCTTGGTGAACGTCAGGAGATCCTTCCGGCTCTCCTCGACGGCGCCCTTGGTGTAGGCCCAGGGCAAGGTCTCGCCACGTGCCCACAGCTCGGTCTGGTCGGTGTAGTGGGACGAGAACGCGTGCCCGGACACACCGGTCAGGTTGATCCAGCGGGACTTGTCGAAGTCGGCCAGGTCGACCACCATCCGCATCGAGGGTGTCGACGTCACTGTGTAGCCCTCGGCGGCATCCCAGGAGGTCGCGTCCACGAGCGACGTACCGCCGCCCAGCTCGTACGGACCACGGTTGAAGATCCGCTCGATCACGCCGATACCCGACGTACCGAGCGTCTGGTTGGTCAGCGTCAGTTTGTGCAGCTTGCCCCACTGCCAGTTCGCCGGCTCGCGGGCCATCTTCTGGGTGATCTCGGACCGGGCCTCGACCAGCGCCTCGCGCAGGATGTCGTCGCGGCTCTCCAACTGCGGCGTCCCGATCTTGTCCCACCACTTGCTGTTCGGCTGGGCGAGCAGTGTGTGGATCACTTCGAACCAGCGCGAACCACCGTCCGGCCAGGTGCTCTCCGGGAGCTGGTCGTGGAAGGTCAGCGCGAGGATGTTGCGCCACACCACGTTGAAGTAGGCCGCCGCCGCGGAGTCGGCCGGCTGGGTGAAGTCCCAGTTCTTGAGGGTGTCCTGGCCCTGCCGGTCGAAGCTGTCGTCGATGCCGATCCGGAGCAGATACGGCACCACCATCTCGGCCACCCGGTTCTTGGTGTCCAGCTGGATCGACGCCATCGCGTTCGCGTCCAGCTTCCCGGCCGCCTTGATCCGGTCGGTGATCTGCTGCGACCGGTAGCCGTAGTCCCAGTCGTCGGTCAGGAAGTACTTGTACGTCGGCGGCACCACCGCCTGGTTCGCGGTGACGATCACGCCGCCCGCCGGATCGAAATCACTCGGCAGCGAGTCGAACGGGATGTACCCCTTCCAGCGGTACTTCGGGTCCCAGCCCGGCACCGGCCAGTCGCCGCGGCCGGAGTTGCGGATCGGGATCCGTCCGGGCGCCTGGTAGCCGATGTGGCCGTCGGTGTCGGCGTACACGAGGTTCTGCGAGGGGACCTGGAACGACTTCGCCGCGGCCCGGAACTGGGTCCAGTTCTGGGCCCGGTTGATCGCGAACAGTGCGTCGGCGGTGCGGCCCGGGGTCAGTGCGGTCCACTGCAGTGAGACGCCGTACGCCTTCGGGTGTTTGCCCCGCTTGGCGACGATCTCCCCGATCTCGCGCTGGTCGTCACCGACGTCGGAGATGAGCGGACCGTGCCGGGTCTCCCGGACGGTGATCTTCACCGGTTCGTCCTCGCCGGCGACCTTGAACGTCTCCTCGCGCGTCGCCATCTTGCTCCACCGGTTGTTGTAGAGCACCTTGTTCCCGTTGACGCGCTCCAGGTACAGGTCCTGGACGTCGGGGTCGAGGTTGGTGAAACCCCACGAGATCGCGTTGTTGTGGCCGATCACCACGCCGGGCAGACCCGAGAAGCTGAAGCCCGATACGTCGTACGGACAGGCTCGGCTGACTTTGTTGCAGTGCAGACCGACCTGGGTCCAGATCCCCGGCATGGTCGCGCCGAGGTGTGGATCGTTGGCCAGCAGCGGCTTGCCGGTGGTGGTGTGGTCGCCGGAGACGACCCAGGAGTTCGATCCGATCCCGTCGCCCTGGCCGAGCAGTTGCGGCAGCCCCTTGGCCACCTTGTCCACGGTGTCCAGGGACTTCAGCAGGTCCTTCGTCAGCATCCCGCGCCGCAGCTCGGAGTCGGCCGGCGCGGTGGTGAACTGGCCGTCGCGACCGACGGCACCCGTCGCGAGGATCGGCTCGTTCCGGTCGAACGGATAGTCCGGGTAGAGGCTCTCGATGGTGCGCGCCGGGAACGACGCGAGCAGCTTGGTCTTGGTGATCTCGTCGTCCATGTTGCCGCCGAGGTCCCACGCCATCGCCTTCAGCCAGGCCAGCGAGTCGGCCGCGGTCCACGGCTCCGGGCGATAGTCGGTGCCCTTCAGCGACAGTACGGCGTACTCCAGGCTCAGACCGGAGCCACTGTGCGTCGAGAGGTACGAGTTCACTCCGCGCGCGTAGTCGTCGAGGTACTGCCGGGTGGACGGCCTGAGCAGACCGAGCTCCTTCTCGGCGACCCGGCGCCAGCCCAGGGTGCGGATGAACTTGTCGGTCTCCAGAGCGCTCTCGCCGAACAGCTCGGACAGCCGCCCAGCGGTGACGTGCCGGCGGAAGTCCATCTCGAAGAAGCGATCCTGCGCTGCCACGTACCCCTGCGCGGCGAACAGATCGGACGGGCTGTTGGCGTAGATCTGCGGGATGCCCTGGGCGTCGCGGACCACCTCGACCTCCGCGTCGAGACCGTCCAGCTCGATCGTTCCGTCGTAGGTCGGGAAGGAATGGCGCACGACGAAGACGACGGTCCCGGCGATCACCAGGAGGACCGTGGCGAGGGCGATTCCGCTGATGACGAGAACTCGAAGCAGGCGACGCACGGACCCAACCGTAGAGAATGCCGCCGTCCACCCCAAATGGGGTCCCTCACAACTTTGCGTTGCTCTGCGTTCCATCGCCATGAACACAGAGTTGGAATACGTCGCCGTCCCGGCCGCCGACCTGGACCGCATCCGCTGTAACGACCACGACGACTTCGGCAATCCGATCGTTCCGCTGACCTCCGGCGGTGGCGAACCGCTGCGGTGCTGCCTCACGATCGCTCCGGCCGGCGACCGGATCGCGCTGGTCTCGCACCGGCCGATGACGGCCGGCGGACCGTACGCCGAGGTCGGACCGGTCTTCGTCCACCTGTCCGACTGCGCGGGTCCCGCGTCCGACGGCTACCCGGCCGACTTCCGGGACCGGCGGTCGGTGTTGCGCCCGTACGACGCCTCGGGGCAGATGCTCGACGGGGTGCTGGCCGCGGCGGGAACCGGTGAGGTCGAGCTCAAACAGCTGTTCGACGACCCGGCGGTGGACACCGTTCAGGTGCGCAACGTGATCGCCGGCTGCTGGAACTTCACGGTCCGCCGACAGGCCTGAGTTGGAATACTTCGGGCCGCTGGCGCATTATTAGCAGTCGAGTAGTAGGAGTGCCAGCGGCCTGAAGGGAACCGAACGTGCCGACGTATCAGTACCAGTGCACCGACTGTGGTGAGGCGCTCGAGGTGCGACAGAGCTTCACGGACGACGCGCTGACCGTCTGCCCGGCGTGCCAGGGCACGCTGCGGAAGGTCTTCAACGCCGTCGGTGTCGTTTTCAAGGGTTCCGGCTTCTACCGCAACGACAGCCGCTCGTCGGGCAAGACCACCGTGCCGGCCAAGTCCGAGTCCTCGGCGGCCTCCTCGTCGTCCTCGTCTTCGTCCTCCTCGTCGGAGTCGAGCTCCTCGTCGTCGGGTGGCTCCTCGTCCTCCGGCAGCTCGTCGTCGTCCAACGGCTCGTCTGGTGGTTCGTCGTCCTCGTCCTCGACGAGTACCAGCGCGGCCTGACCTGCTGCCTGTGGATAACTGAAGGGCGGCAGTCGGCGAAACTCGTACCTTCTCCGGCATGAGACTCCCTTCGCTCCTTCGTGACCTGCTGCGTGCCGCTCGGTGGCATCGCCGGCTTCTCGCCGGCGCGGCTGCCGCGGCCGCTGTGTACTTCGGCCTCGTCGCCCTGTCCCCTCCACCACCGCCGACCGTCGCCGTGCTGGCCGCTGCGCGCGACCTCCCCGGCGGAACCGTCCCATCCGACGGTGATCTCCGAACACTCGACCTGCCCGTCGGCGCCGTGCCCGACGGTGCGCTCCAACCCGGCACGGATCTGACCGCGCGCGTTCTGAGCGGACCGGTCAGATCCGGTGAGCCGTTGACCGACGCACGCTTCCTCGGTCCTGTTTCGGTCCCACCGGGATCGCTGGCCTACCCGTTCCGCATCGACGACCCCGACATCACCGCACTCCTCCGCGTCGGCGATCGCCTGAACCTGTACGCCGCGACGAGCAGTGCAGCCGAGTCCGCGGATCTGCTCGCTCGAGCGGTGCGAGTGGTCGCGCTGCCGAGTCCGCGGACGACGTCCTCCGGCGCTCTCATCGTCGTCGCCACCACATCGGACGTCGCGACCAGACTGGCCCAGGCCACAACCAATTCCCGCATCACGGTCGCGCTGACACCCGACACCAGCTGATCACCAATCAGACAGGTGCCGGCACGAAGCGTGGCTGCCCCGGCGCGCTCCCTCGCCCTCGCGGCTGTGCGGTCCTACCTTGTCTCGGGTACATCACCTGCTTCGTGGAGGCACCCATATGCTCAAGGGCTTCAAGGAATTCGTCATGCGCGGAAACGTCGTCGACCTCGCGGTCGCCGTCGTCATCGGCGCCGCGTTCGGCCTGGTCGTCAGCTCGGTCGTGAACAACCTGATCAACCCGCTGATCGCCGCCATCTTCGGCAAGCCGGACATCAGCGGCGTCTTGACGTTCACCATCAACAACGCGGAGTTCTCGATCGGCGCGATCCTGCAGGCGGGACTCAACTTCCTGTGCGTCGCCGCGGCCGTGTACTTCGTCATCGTGATGCCGCTGAACAAGCTGGCCGAGCGCCGGGCCCGCGGTCAGGAGCCGGAGCCGGACCCGCTCACCACCGAGCAGGAGCTGCTGACCGAGATCCGCGACCTGCTGCGTTCCCGTTCGGTCTGATCTCTGCAGGAGCGGGTAGGCGCACAAACCTCAGCCCCTGAGCTCGCCAGGCGCCTACCTTCTCCCCGGACGTCAGTCCCCGGCGTGCCGCATCCAGCGGTAGGCCACCGGCTGATCCGCGTTCCACTCGTCCATCAAGCCCGCCGGCACGTCCACGAATCCCGACCGCTGGTAGGTCGCGATCGCGATCGCGTTCTCCGGCCGCACCCGCAGGAACACCTCGGAGTACCCGGCTTTACCGGCCGGTCCGAGCAACGCCCGCACCAGCTCCGCCCCGATCCCCCGACCGCGGACCTCCGGGTCCACGATGATCCGCGCCAGCTCGACCTCGTCCTCCTCCTCGTCGAGCCAGACCTCCCCGTAGCCGACCGGTCGTTCCCCGTCGAAGAGCAAGTACGACTCGATATCCGGGTCGTCGTCCTTGCGCCAACTCGCCGTCAACTCCGCCGGGAACGGGTACTCGGCCCGCCCGGACAGCAATCCCACTTCGTTCGCATCCACGGCCCAGCTCGCGACCAGACCGTCGTACCCGCTGGTGAACCCCCGAAGCTCCACGCCCGTCCCCTCAGTTCACGAACTCCACGATCGTTCGCACCAGTTGGTCCAGGTACGCCGGGAAGGTGGGCAGCGGTGGTTCCGCGCTACCGGCCAGCTCACGACTCCCCTGGATCAACCGCAGCAATGCGTCGACCGTCTTGCGCTGATGCGACGGATTCTCCGGTACCGACGGAAGCACCGCCACCGGGATTCGGGCCAGCCCGGTGAGCTCGGCGTCGGTCACACCGCGCAGGGTCTCACCGGCCAGCAATCCGTCCACGACCTCAGGAGGGCAGCCGAACTCGATCAGCCCAGCACGTGTACGCGCATCTACAGCCGCATCTCCGCTGGTGGCCGGCCAGGCCAGCAGCAGTCGCTCGACGAGGTCCGGATGTTCCATCGCGAGCCGGGCCGCGACCGGACATCCGTTGGATGCTCCAACGATCGTCAGTCCGCTGTCCCCCGGCGGCGATCGGAGGTTCCGGAGATGTTCACCCAGCGCCGTGACCTCGGCGTCCCATCCACTCGGCCGCTTCAAACGGTCCGGCGCGAGCACGGTCACCCCGTGCGAGGCCAGTCCGTCGACGACTCCCGTCGTACCCCAGAAGGCTTTCGCGTCCATGGCATCCCACAGGCCGCCGTGGATCAGCAGGACGGTGTTCATTCGTGGTGGGGCGGGACCTCGCGGAGGATGCGCTCGTCGTCGTCGCTGCTGAAGTCGTTGTCGCCCCAGGTGCGCGGGTCGTCATCACGGGTCTGGTCCGGCAGCAGCGGCTCGTCGTCTTCGTACGGGCTCGTCATGCTCCCAAGATTACCGGGCCTGCGCACCCCCGCCCCTGGAATTCCGGGGATCCGTAGTGACAACGGTTCAGGCCCCCATCGCAGCGTGGGACGGGCGACCAGCGCGTGCACGTTACAGCTCTGCCTCGGTTGCCGAACGATCCGGCGGCGTGACCGGAACGACGCGCCGCCGTGATGTCCCGGCACGCATGACGTGACGCCGGTCGACCATCATGGGTGACCTTGCCAACCCGGAAGGACCGAGTCGTGAGTGCATTACGGACACGGGGCCTGATCGGTGCGACGCTTGTCGTGGCTGTACTCGGCATCACCGCCGCCTGCGGTGACGAGAGCTCCACGTCCCCGCCCGCCGCCCAGCCCAGCGATACGCCGACCACCCCCGGCAGCCCAACCCCGTCGCCCACTTCCAGCGGCACACCCAGCACCGACTGCCCCGACACGATCGCAGCCGTCCGCGCGGCCGCCGACAAGGTCGTGTGGGGCAAGGGCGTGGCGACGTCAGTGTTCCAGCCGGTCAGCGTGACGATCTGCCAGTACGACGCGCAGGCGTCCGGGCAGGCCTATGCGACCGGCACCACCCAACGCACAGCCAAGCAGGCGACCGGCCTGTTCGCCCTGGTGAACGCACCGAAGCCCGTTGCCAAGAAGCCGGCCTTCTGCACGAAGGAACTCGGCCCGACCTACGTCCTGCGGTTCACCGACAACGACCGCGGCGTCCTCTCCTACACCGCGGAAGCCTTCGGCTGCCGCCGCCTGGTGGCGACCTCCTTGGAGGGCCAGGGCAAGCCGGGCGTGCTGCCGGCTCCACGCCAGGTGACACCCGAGCTGATCAAGTCGCTCGGCCTGCGCTGACCCTGCGCCGGACGTGCACCCCGAAGCCGTCCGGACCGGGGTCAACCGCGCCTGCCTTGCGGGTCCCTCCCTGGGGCCGACCCGCAAGGCAGGCAGCGGCGGCTTGTCAGCGCCCTCCCGAACCTGCACTCTGTTCGTTCCGGGAGGGGTACATGCGACTGCTACGACTGCTGTGCGCGCTGCTACTCGTGTGCACGGCCTGCTCGTCGGAAACCCCTTCATGCGCAGGGGTTTCCGGCTTCACGTGTACGACGCTCCGCGTACCGCTGGACCATCAACGGCCGGACGGTCCGTCGCTCGACCTGGCCGTGGCGGCCGCGGACAATGTAGACGCACCGCGTGGCGTGCTCCTGATGCTCACCGGCGGCCCCGGCCAACCGGGTGTCCCACTCCTGGCTCGCGTCCGTGCGTACCTCGCTCCCGAGGTGTTACGCGAGTACAGGCTGGTCATGTTCGACCAGCGCGGCACGGGCACGCCTGGCCTCAATTGCCCTTCTCTGCAAAGAGCTGTGGGCGGCTCGGACTTCCTGACACCACCCGCCGAGGCTGTGGACGAGTGCGCGCAGCGGATCGGACCTGGACTCGGGCACTACGGCACGCCGGACACCGTCGAGGACATCGAGCTGCTCCGGCAGCACCTCGACGCCGACCGCCTGACGCTGGACGGTACGTCGTACGGGAGCTTCACGGCGGCGCAGTACGGACTGAAGTACCCGGACCGCGTGCAATCGCTCGTGCTGGACTCGATCGTCCCGCACAAAGGCTTCGACCCGCTCGCCGTCGACCTGATGGCGACAACCGGTACGGTCCTGAAGGCCGCATGCCGCCAAGACCCTGCTTGTACGACGGATCCCGTCGCCGACCTCGCCTGGTTGGTGCAACACGGGGTGAGTGGCACCGACGTGATGGAGAGCTTGTCCGTCTCCAGCCTCAACACAGTGAACCCATCGCTGAAGGGCATCCCAGCGATCCTGCACGCCGCCCGCAACGGCGACGATGCCGGCTTGAAGGAGTTCCTCCAGCAGGCGACCAGCAGTGGTCTCTCCTACGACACGTTGTCCGCCGGACTGCACATGGCCACGCTCTGCTCGGACCTGCGCTTCCCCTGGACCGGCCAGTCCGCCCGCGGCCAGTCCGCGCGCGGCCAAGCACTCGAGACAGCTCTACGCCGTCTGGATCCGAAGCAGCTGTATCCGTACGACCTGCGCACCGTACGCGAACAGCAGATGATCCAGGGCTGCCTGCGCTGGCCGGCCGCGCGGACGTCGACGTACCCGAAGGCGCAGGAGTTGTTGCCGCGCACACTGATCCTCCAAGGCAGCAACGACCTGTTCTGTCCGGTGGAGTGGGCTCGATGGGAGCAGGCGAATGCACGCTCGGCGCGGCTGGTCGTCGTACCGGGTAGTGGGCACGGTGTGCAGCGCGATCCGCGCGGGCAGGATGAGGCCCGCAAGTTCCTGCTGGACTAGGCGGTCTAGTCCAGCAGCCGCGGTGAGATCCAACTGTGTGTGAATGGTTGCAGCACCCTGAGCCACTCGATGCGTCTAATAGGTGTGAGGTGTTGTACGCCCGGCCAGGGAGCGGCGAGTGGAGTTCGAGGAGTACGTGTCCGCCCGCGGACAGGAACTGGTGCGGCTCGGTTTCACCGTTTCCGGCGACTACCAGCGAGCGGAGGATCTGGCGCAGATCGCGCTGATGCAGGCGTTCCGGGCCTGGCGCAAGGTGCGGACGGCGGACGATCCGCACAACTACGTCCGGCGGATCCTGATCAACGCGTACCTGTCGATGACGCGGCGGCGCTCGTTCACCGAGGCGCCGACGGCCGAGATCGACGCAGAGCGCACAGTGCCCGACCCCGCCACCGGCATCGTGAACTCCGACGACCTCTGGCGCTCGCTGGCCACGTTGTCGGCCCGGGAGAGGGTCGTGCTGGTCCTGCGCTACTACCAGGACCTGGACGACCACACGATCGCCGACCTGCTCGGCATCAAACCGTCCTCCGTCCGCGCGACCGCCAGCCGAGCGCTGGCCACGCTGCGACGGACCAGGCAGTCCCACCGTGTTGATGAGAGGTTGTCGTGAGCAACACCGATCTCGAGGATGACCTGCGGGCAACCCTCGACCGTGCCGCGGCCTCGGTGCCGCCGGTCACCGACCTGACCGAGCGGGCCACCACCGGCGCCCGGCAGGCCCAGCGCCGTACCTGGATCGCCTCCGGAGCCGCCGCCGTCGCGGTGGCCGCGATCGCTGTCGTCGGGTTCAATCTGGCCGGCCGGGACGCGCCTTCGCAGTCGCCGGTCGCGGCCGGCACCGCCTCGGCGACGCCAGCCGCGAAAGTCCAGCTCTCGCCCCAGACCGTGGCCGGGACCTGGCGAGCGGTTGAGATGGACGGACTGAAGACGCTGAAGGCGGCGCGACCCGAGGATCCGGTGCTCGTGCTGCTGCCGGACGGGACCTGGAACGGGTCCGACGGCTGCAACGGCCTCCAGGGGACGTACACGATCGGTCAACGCGGCGAGTTCACCGCCACGGTCGGTCCGCAGCGCATGGTCGGCTGCGAGAACGTGCCGCACACCGGCGTACTGAAGACGGCCAAGCGGGTCGCCCTGGACGCCGACACGCTCCGGTTCTTCGCCACCGACGGGCGTCAACTTGCGAGTTACGCTCGCGCACGGTAGTCGAAATTGCTTGCGGACGGTGATCGGCTATTGACTGAACGGAGTCCCGGACTGGACGATTTACGGAGCCGTCCACCGATTGGGGAGCTCTGTGCGACTCACAGCAACCGTCCCGCTGCTCGCGCTTGCCTCCGTTTCACTCCTCGCAGTCGGTCTCACCGCGACAGCCACGCCTGATGCGGTGACCGCAGCGGCAGCGTGCTCGCACGCTCAGCCGAGCGCGAGTTCGGTCCAGTCCAAGCGCTTGGCGCAGCCGACGTCGTCGACCGATGCCCGCCCGCTCGGCGAGGCGCTCGGTGACGGCATCTCGGTCGCCGTGCAGTCCCTGGAGCCTCTGGACGCCACCGGCCGGCCAACGTCAGGGCTGCCGTACGGGCTGGGCGCCGGCGTCATCGGCGTGGTCGGCTCCGCCACGACCGGCTACAAGGTTGTGGTCGACAGTTCGGTGCTGGACTCGAAGAAGTACCAGGCCGCGATCGCCCGCAGTGTCCCCACGGCCGGCCAGGAGATGGTCGGCCTCGAGCGCAGCTGCCGCTCGGTCCGCGCGATCTCCGACGCCTGGAACGCGGTCGGCGCCCGCTCCTGGTCCTCCGATGCGAGCCGTACGACGTTCGCCGCCGACCTGGATCCGGTCACCGAGGACATCGTCGTGGAGTACGACGAGGCCAGCTCCTCCCCCGCGTCACTCGACGGCTTGCGCGGACTGAACGGCGTACAGGCAGTCGCCAGCTCGCTGGAGCGAACGACCCGGCTGAGTGACACGCCGAACGGCGGCCACTGGGGCGGTGCCCGGATCACGTCGGCCCTCAAGAACTGCTCGGCCGGTTTCTCCGTCGTACGACGCTCCAACGGGCAACGCGGCTCGGTCACCGCCGGCCACTGCGGCGGCGTTGGCACGGTCTGGAAGTCGGGCAGCAACTACTACGGCACCACGTCCGTGCGGACGAACTACCCCGACTACGACCAGTCCTTACTGACCGGCAGCACGTACGGCCCGAAGATCTGGACCGACGGCCCCGGCGACCCGGTCGACACCCGAACTGTCACCGGCGGCGCCGACCCCGGTGTCGGCACGGCCGTCTGCCAGTCCGGCAGCTTCAGTACGTCGCTGTGCGGCCTCAGAGTCATCTCGAAGTCGGCGAAGTACTGCGACACCGACGGCTGCACGACGTACGTCATCCGCGCCACGCGAGGCGGCCAGATCGCGATCATCGGCGGCGACTCCGGCGGCCCGGTCTACACCGCGCCCGGCCGCACGACCGCCACCATCCGCGGCATCACCTTCGCCGGATCCGGCTGCGCGTCCTCCCGCTGCACCACCCTCTACGCCGAGCGCTACGACTCGATCGCCGGGCACCTAGGCGTCCGCGCCCTCACCGGCTAGCCTCTGGGGCTCGTGTTGGGCGAGGTCACCGTTCCTCGACAGGCTGATTGCGCCGCCCACGGCGAGGACGAATCCCAGTGTCGCGACCCACCCCCAGCCCGGCCTGGGCATGTCGCCCAGCATGATCAGGCCGACCAGGGCGGGTGCGACCGTCTCACCGACGACCAGCGGCGCCGTCGCCTGCGTCACGCTGCCGCGTTGCAGGGCCGTCGAATACGTGAGGAGCGCGACCCCGCCCGCCAGGAGCAGCGCATAGATCGACGGATCGGTGAACAGCGTGCCGAGATCGCTGAAGAACGTGTCGAGATGGAGCGAGCCGGGCAGCACCCGGGCGGCCACCGCAACCGCCCCGAAGGCAAGGCCGGCCAGCGCGCCGAGGGCGGCGGCACCCGGGGGGCCCTTGATCTGGGCCAGTGGCACCGCCAGAACTCCGAGTACGACGGCCGCCACCAGCACGCCCCAACGTTCCGCCTCGCTGACCGAGACCGCACGGTCCTCCGCCGCGGACAGGCCGACCAGCACCAGTCCGGTGAGGACAACCAGCAGGGCGATCCAGTCGGAGCGGTTCAGCGGCATGTGCAGGAAGATCGCGCCGAGAACCGCGGTGACCGCCAGGAAACTCGCCACGATCGACTGCACAACGAACAGCGGCAGCGATCTGAGCGCCGCGATGGACAGCAGGAACGCGAAGGCGTCGAGCCCGGTTCCCAGCAGGTACGGCCAGGAGCGGAACAGCCGGATCGCCAGCCGCGGATCGAGGCCCTCCACGGTCTCGGTACGGCGTGCGGCGACTGCCTGCAGTACCGATGCCACGCCGTAGCAAACGGCTGCTGCAAAGGCTCCGAGCAGACCGGCGATCATGTGCCGAGGCTACGCCGGAATTCCGCAGGTCAATACGTTCGACTAAAGCACCGTCACCAAACGTGCTCGGGCGAGGTCGTTCGGGTAGGTATACGTCACCAACGGTCTCGTGTACCGTCGTGACCGGGGAAGCGATGCGCACTGTTGCATTGCTGCGTTGCACAGGGGTGGGCGATGAGCACAACGGTGGATACTGCTGCGCTGCCAGCAGAATCGCGTGCCCGGACTCGCTCGGTTGGTGTTCTCAAACCGCTCGACGACCGCTGGCCGGACCGTTTCGCCGCCGCGATGTTCGTATTCGCCGCGCTGGCCGCAATTGTGGCGCTGGTACCGCCGTGGCGGAATTATTTCGCACGGGAAGAAGACATCGTTTCGATGCTCACGATTCCCATTGTGCCGAGCCTCGTTTATGCCGCATTACTCACAGCGATGGGTGTCGCACTGCGACGCAGGCTGCGCGCCGCGTGGTGGCTCCTGGTGCTGTGGTGGCTGATCCTCCCGGAGCTCGCGAGGATCGCCTCTCTGCTCGACGGCGGCTCGCTGATCCAGATCGCCGGCTTCGTTCTGATCGCCGGAGTGCTCGTCATCGCGTGGCGCGCCCGGCCCCAATTCGCGGCCAGACGGGTGCCGGGCAGCCTGCTGCTGGCGATCGTCTCGTTTCTGGTGGGCGGCGCGGTCGTGCTGTTCGGCGGCGCCGCCTTGGTCCACCGGTTCGGCGACGCGAGCAACTTCGCGACCGCGGCGCAGTACGTCTTCGTCGAGATGCTGACCGATGTCGGCTGGGCGGCTCCCGACGAAGTGGTGACCTCACCGTTCTGGGTGCACGCGGTGATCGGGATCTCGGGCGCATCCGTCGTACTGATCTCTGCGCAATTGTTGTTCCGGGCGCCCAAGCAGACCCGGACGCTGGACGTCGCCGACGAGGCCAGGATCCGCACGCTGCTGCGGGACTTCGGCGACACCGACTCGCTCGGGTACTTCGCGACTCGCCGGGACAAGTCGGTCATCTGGGACACCGGCAGTCCGGCCTCGGCCCGGGCGGGTGTGTCGTATCGCGCGATCGGATCTGTCAGCCTCGGCAGCGGGAACCCGGTCGGCGACCCCGAGCACTGGCCGGCGGCCATCGCGCGGTGGCGCGAGGACGCGAGGTCGAACGGCCTGTCGCTGGCGGTGATGGGCGCGGGCGAAGAGGGTGCAGCCGCGTTCGCAGAGGCCGGGCTGACGGCGTACGAGATCGGCGACGAGGCGGTCCTCGACCTGCGGACGTTCTCGCTGAACGGGCCGGGCATGAAGGCGGTTCGGCAGTCGGTGTCCCGTTTGCAGCGTCGCGGCTACACCACGAGGGTCATGCGTCATTCGGCTCTGAGCGCCGACGAGTTCGCGGCCCTCAGTGTCGCGGCAGGCTCGTGGCGCGGCGACGGCGGGGACGAGCGGGGGTTCTCGATGGCGCTCGGCCGTCTGGAGGACTCACTCGACGGTGACTGCGTTCTGGTGCGTACGGATGACGCGGACGGGAACCTGCGCGGATTCCTCAGCTTCGTTCCGTGGGGCCGGACCGGGCTCTCGCTCGACTTGATGCGTCGCGACCCGTCCGCCGACAACGGCCTGGTGGAACTGATGGTGACAGGCCTCGCCGAGCTGGGCGCCGCGCTCGGCATCGGCCGGCTGTCGCTCAACTTCGCGATGTTCCGGGAGGCGTTCGAGCGAGGCGAGGAGCTCGGAGCCGGCCCGGTCGCCCGGCTGTGGCGTCATGCGCTCCTGCTGGCGAGCCGCAACTGGCAACTGGAGTCGCTGTACCGCTCCAACGCCAAGTACCTCCCGGTCTGGCAGCCACGATTCATGTGCTTCGAGTACACGTCGGACCTGCCACGGGTGGGAACGGCCGCGGGCAGTGCGGAAGGGTTCCTCACTCGTCCTAGCCTCTCGATGCTGCGGGGCAAGTCCGCGCAGAACGGCGAGACCACTCTGGACACCGCCGACGCCGACCACGCCGCCGCGGTCGCCGCCCTGATCCCCGCCCCGCCGGATCCGCTGGCCGAGGCGATGTCTTTGCAGAAGCTGCCCGAACAGGTGCGGGTACGGCGGGAGAAGCTCGAGCGGATCCGGGCCAGTGGCGTCGATCCCTATCCGGTGACGTACCCGCGGACGCACACGATGGCTGAGGTCAAGGCCGAGGCCGGAGTGCTTCCGCCGGGAACGTCGACGGGTACCCGGGTATCGGTGGCGGGCCGAGTCATGCTCAAACGCGACCACGGACGGTTGGGTTTCGCCAAGCTGCGCGACGGAAGCGGCGACCTGCAACTCATGGTCGACCTCGCCGCCGTCGGCCAGGAGACCTTCGGCTTCTGGCGTCACGAGATCGACCTCGGAGACCATGTCGGCGTCACCGGCGAAGTGATCACGACCTTGCGCGGCGAGCTCTCGGTGCGCGCCGAGTCCCTTCAACTGACGTGCAAGGCGGTCCGCCCGCTTCCGGACAAGTTCAAGGGAATGGTCGATCCGGAGGCACGGATCCGGGCTCGCTATGTCGACCTGATCGTTCGTCCGGACGCTCGCGACATCGCGTACACGCGGGCGACCGTCGTACGGAGTGTGCGTGAATCCCTGCATGCGCGTGGATTCACCGAGGTGGAGACTCCCGTCCTGCAGTCGATCCACGGCGGCGCGAACGCCCGTCCGTTCGAGACCCACATCAATGCCTACGACCTCGATCTGTATTTGCGGATCGCCACGGAACTGCACCTGAAACGACTGCTGGTCGGCGGAATGGAGAAGGTCTTCGAGGTGGGCCGGCAGTTCCGCAACGAGGGCGTGGATTTCAAGCACAATCCGGAGTTCACATCGCTGGAGGTCTACGAGACGTACGGCGACTACAACACGATGCGGATCCTGACCCAGGAGATCATCCAGGAGGCTGCCACCGCCGTGTACGGCTCGCCGCTCGCACGCCGTACCGATGCGAACGGGAAGACGGTCGAGTACGACCTGTCCGGGGACTGGCCGGTCAAGAGCATCTGCGAGGCGGTGTCGGAGGCACTCGGCGAGGAAGTCACCGCGGACACACCGATCGAGGCGCTGCGCGGACACGCGGACAAACTCGGACTGGAGTACGCCGGCGACACCACCTGGGGACCCCTGCTCGAAGAGATCTACGAAGAGCTGTGTGAACGCACCACGACGACACCTGTGTTCTACAAGGACTTCCCGAAGGAGAACGCGCCACTGACGCGGCCGCACCGGTCGGACCCACGGCTGGCGGAGAAGTGGGACCTGGTGATCTTCGCGGCTGAACAGGGTACGGCGTACTCCGAGCTGGTCGATCCGGTGGACCAGCGCGCGCGACTCGTCGCCCAGTCCTTGCTGGCCGTTGCCGGCGATCCGGAAGCCATGCAGGTCGACGAGGACTTCCTCGAGGCACTGGAGTACGGCATGCCGCCGACCGGTGGGATGGGGATGGGGATCGACCGCCTCGTCATGAACCTGACCGGGCTCTCGATCCGCGACACCATCCTGTTCCCGCTCGTCCGGCCAAGCGGGTAGGGCGTGAGGCCGTTGTGACCACCCGCCACGCAAGCGCTGTCCAGAAGGTCTCGGTCCTCACCCTGACCGGCATGGTCGTCGGTTCGATGGTCGGTGGTGGAGTCTTCACGCTCCCCGGCGAGTTCGGCGAGGCGACCGGCGTACTGGGTGCCGTCATCGCGTGGATCATCGCCGGCACGGGCATGCTCATGCTGGGCCTGGTCTTTCAGTCGCTCGCCGTACGCCGGCCGGACCTGGACAGCGGTGTGTACATCTACGCGAAGACCGGGTTCGGCGCGTATGCCGGGTTCAATGCGGCCTTCGGCTACTGGGCCAGCAACGTGGCGGGCAACGTCTTCTTCATGGTCTTCACGATGACCACGCTCGGCACCTTCTTTCCGGGCCTGGGGCAAGGAAACACCTTTCTCGCCGTCGTACTGGCGTCGGCGCTCGTGTGGTTGTTCCACTTCCTGATCGCGCGCGGCGTACGGCAGGCGACCGTCGTCAACCGGATCGTCACGATCGCCAAGCTCGTGCCGATCCTCACCTTCATCGTGATCGTGGCCGTGGCCTTCGAAGCGGGGACGTTCGCGGACAACTTCTGGGGCGGTGACGAGCGGTCGGTCGGCGCGGTGTTCGACCAGGTCAAACAGACGATGCTGGTCACCACGTTCGTGTTCCTCGGGATCGAGGGGGCGAGCGTCTACTCGCGCTTCGCCCGTCGTCGTGAGGACGTCGGGCGAGCGACGGTGCTGGGGTTTCTCAGCGTGCTGGCCGTGTTCGCGTCGGTGACGCTGCTCTCGTACAGCGTACTGCCGCAAGCCGACCTGGCGAAGGCCAAGCAGCCGTCGATGGGCGGCGTACTCGAATCCGTGGTCGGATCGTGGGGATCGACGTTCATCAGCGTCGGCGTGATCATCTCCGTCCAGGGCGCGTACCTGGCGTGGACGTTGATCAACGCGGAGGTTCTCTACATGCCGGCGCGCGGTGGGGTGATGCCGAGGTTCCTGACCCGTGACAACGTGCACGCGACCCCGATCGCCGCCCTGCTCACCACGACCCTCGCCGTTCAGTTGGTGCTCGTTCTGGTCCTGTTCGTCAACGACGCGCTGGACTTCATGCTGAAGCTCGATACCGCGCTGTCGTTGGTGCCCTACCTGCTGGCGGCGGCGTACGCGCTCAAGCTGACCATCACCAGGGAGACCTACACAGCGGCCGACGAACCGGAGCGACGCAAACAACGGGCGATCGCAGCCGTCGCGGTCCTCTACTCGATCTTCATGCTGTACGCCGCGGGCCCGAAGTACCTCCTGCTCGCCTCGATCGTGTACGCGCCGGGGACCCTGTTGTATCTCCTGGCTCGCCGCGAGGAAGGCCTGCGTGCGTTCAACCGGGCCGAGGCCGTGGCGTGCGTGGTACTGATCGTCGCGGCGGTGATCGGTGTCGTGCTGCTGTTGACCGGCTCCAGCGATGTATGACGGGTGATGTAGGTGCACTGGTATCAGGACCTCGTCGACACTGGCCGGGCGCAGGCTGCCTGGGCGCTGTTCGCCTTCCTCCTCACGTTCACCGTCGCGCGGGCCATCACTCGACGCATCCGCGCCAAGCAGGCTTCCGCGCAGCCCGATGATGGCGGCCTCTCCGACGTACACATCGGTGGCGTCCACATCCACCACCAGGTCTGGGGAATCCTGCTGGTGTTGCTCTCCGGGCTTCTGCAGTTTCGCTACGCCCCGGCGTCTCCCTGGGCCGAGGTGCTTGCAGTGATGTTCGGGGCGGGGGCGGCGCTGACGCTGGACGAGTTCGCGCTGTGGCTCCATCTCGACGACGTCTACTGGGGACCGGAGGGACGCAAGTCCATCGACGCGATCCTGCTGGGCGGGGCGCTGGGGGTGGTGCTCCTGATGCAGACCAGCCCGATCGGAGCCGAGCCCGAACGGGCCGGCGGTGGGCTCGCGCGGTGGGCCTACTTCGCGAGTGTCGGATTCCACCTCGTGATGGCGATCCTGTGCTTCCTCAAAGGCAAACTGGCCACCGGCCTGATCGGCATCGTCGTACCGGTGGTGGCTTTTGTCGGAGCGCTCCGCCTAGCCAAACCCGGCTCGACCTGGGCCGTACGCCGGTACGGCGAACGCAAGACCGAACGAGCCGGCAAGCGCTTCGGCCCCACCTACAACAAACGCTGGAACCGAATCCGCGACGCCCTCGGCGGCCAGCCGAGCCGCCGCGCCTGACAGCCTCTGATCGGGACCGATGACGTGAAGTCGCCGCGAGCACTCCGGATCGCGCTGACCATGCCTTCGACCTAGCGTCTTCCCGTCTGCCGTTCCCCGACCCCCACCCAGATAGCCGGCCGATTCCGACCCCGTCATACCGGAGTCGTGAGGCCCCCGCCGGAGGCGATGCCTTGGGCTCTGGTGAAGACACCGAGAGCGGGGCTTGTCCTGCGACGGCTGATGCTTGACAGTCGTGTGCCAGTTGATGGTTGTCATCGGTATGACCGCGCGGAACGCGGCACGGGCGGACGTTGTTCTTGCGTGAAAGCGCCAAACCCGAAGCAGTGTCGTCTGAAGGGCGCAGTTGTGGCGCTTTCGCCTGCGGAGCAGTTTGATGAGGGGACGGGCCGGACCGTTCGGTTGGCCTCATGGAGGAACTGTGGCTGCGTCTTCCGGAGCGGATGAGGGTGCTCCTCCGGCACTTGTCCGGGTGTACGCCCGCCGGACCGGTGTCGCAGTCGTACTGATCGTGACGCTGTACGTGCCGGTCGTGGTGTTCGCCGTGATCAGCGGCGAGCCCTCGGTAGCGGGGTGGGCGATGCTCAGCGGCGTCGCCGTCTTCCAGAACCTGATGCTCGGCGGCCGGACGATCGCGTATCTCACTGTGGGATTGCTCACGGCGTTGACCTCGATCGCGATCGTGTCCGGGTCAGTCCCGGTGGCAGGCGCAGCGCTGATGGCGATCATGTGCTTCTGGGTGGGGCTGAGCGCTGGCAAGGGACTGCACCACGGGTTGTTGCTGATCCCGCTCTATGTCGCGTTCCTGATCATCGCCCCGCCGCCGTGGACCGGGCTCACGGGGGATGACCGAACCACGACCTCCTACCTGTTGTGGAACATGTTGATCTGGGGCGGCGGGGCGCTGTGGGCGGTGCTGGTCTTCCCCCCGTTGTTGCGGAGACTGACGATGCCGTCGCGGCTACCGCCGGCGGAACCTTGGGCCAGGGTGGACACGTTGGTCTACACGATCACGATCACGGTGCTGTGCACGGCGAGCACCTTGGCGGTACTGATCTGGTGGCCGGGGTCCAACGGTGCCTGGCTGGTGTTGACGGTGCTGGCGGTGTCCAGCGAGCCCGGCGGCGGAGCCTCGGTGAAGAAGACGCTTGCTCGGATCGCCGGAACCATCGGCGGGGTCGCGATTGCCGCGATCGTGGCAACAACCTTCGATTCCGAAGCCGTGTGCTCGGTATCGGCGGGCTCCTGGCGGTGATCCTCGTGGTGATCGCCCTCAGTCCGCACACCTACTTCGTGTGGACGCTCGTCCTGACCCCCATCGTCGTGCTATTCACGGCGAGCAGCATCGCAGATGTGACCACCACCGACGCCGAACGGCTCGGGTTCACCCTGATCGGGGGTGCGCTCGTGCTGCTCTCCTCAGCCATCGCCCTGGGGTGGGCGCATTACCAACAAGCCCACAGCACGCCAGCCTGACGTGCCCCTGCGACGGAAATAGCGTCTGCGCTGTTCCAGCGGCCATCGCACATCGGCATGATCGGACGAGCGCCATACCTTCGTTTCTCCCAGACGAGGGTGTCAACCATCAGGTGGCACCGAACCGTCAAGCATCAGCTGGCACACGACAAGATGCCTGCACGTAGCCGCGCAGCGGCGTCAAGCCGCGAAAGGAGCGCGACTGCCTGCGCCGAAGCTGCGGAGTGGAGCTGCCGGCTTGCGGTGCACCGGAGGGTTCGCGCAGAGTCGCCAGGAGGCTGTCCGACTTAGGGCAGGGGTTCGGTACATGTGACTGGCCAGTGAGAATCACCCGTCGCGGCCCCACAGCAGCTGATCGAGGACGAGCAGGCCGACGCCGAGCTCGGCCGCCACCGCCCGCGCCACAACCAGGATGGAATGTTCATCGCCGGGAACGTCGAACCCCAGCTCGCGGAGTGTGCCGGCGACCCGTACGTCCGGCTTCAACGCGTCGGATCCACATCGCATTCGCATGTATCCGAATAGTGCCGGGCCGATCCCCGACACCCCACCAACGATCGGGTCCAACTTCGGAGCGTGCTCGAGGTCCTGAACCCCGTCGGCCCACGCTCGGCAGCCTTCGTCCTCCGAAAGCCCTTGGTCACGACAGAAGGCGAGGAGGTTGGCGCCCACCGTCTGAAGTGTTACCGGCTCGGTACGCTGCAGCCCGAACTGCCCGGCCTGCACCTCGCTCTGCGCCAGCCTCGCCAAGGAGGGGTCACCTGCCGCGGCCCACTTCTCGACGCGAGGCAAGACGACGCTGTGGTACTTCCGCTGCCGGGAGACGACCACATCGAAGACCATCGCCCCGCGGCGTCCGCGATACACCTCGCCGTACGCTTCAGCGGCCCGATGGGGCCCGTCCCCACGCGAAGCGGCGAGGATCCCAAGGCGTTCGACGGCTTGGGGCCACTGTTGCCGCTTCCGCATAACCGCCAAGACACCTGCAGTGGCAGCCGCGGTGCGGTCTGTCGAGTTCTGGTTCAAAATAAGGTCCTCTTGCCGCTAACGGACACGCGCCTAAACATCTACAGGACGCGACTGACACTACGGCGCCGAAGGACGAGTCGGCGCCTTGCGATGGACTTCATCGGGATTGCTCTTAGCATCCTCCAGCTGTGGGGGTGTTGAGAATCGATCGTTTCTCAACACCTCCGTCAACTGGCCAGCCAGGATTTCGACACGCCGCGGACGGATTGTCGTAAAGCGTGTTGCAAAGTCGGGGTGTTCAAGAATTCCACGCTCACCCTTTTTGCGCAGTCAGCGGTGAGACAAGTACCGATCTCGACCACCGCGCCGCGACCCTGGACAATGCGGACGGCCAGGGGTTTGATGGACGGCAGGCACAGGGGACAGACCGGATCAGCGTGACCTGGCGGCAGGCTGTTGGGGTGGGCGAGGTCCAGTCGGCAGGTGCTTGGTACGGTCGGCCCGGCCCGTTGGGGGGACGTCATCGCACAGGGCAAAGGGTCCGGCACACCCGGACGAACGGGCAGGGCGTGGCGGCGGCTCGCGATGGCCGTAGCGGTGGCGCTGGTGGCCATGACGGCCATGCTGGCCGGGGCTACGTCCGCGGTGGCCAAGCCGGGCGTCCCGGTGCTGGCCTTCGCCCCCTCGCCCTATGACTTCGGGCGGGTCACCCCCGGAGAGAGCGCTTCCCGGGGCTTCACTCTGACCAACACGGGGCGGAAGGCCACCGGCAAGCTGAAGGTGACACTGTCGGGCGCGGCCACGTTCACCGTTACCAGCGACCGCTGCAGCGGAACCCGGCTCCGGCCGGGCAAGTCCTGCGTGGTCATGGTGCGGTTTGCCCCCACCAGCGTGGCCACCGCAACCGCTACCGTGGCCGCGGCCAGCAAGGGCCGCGTGAGCGCCACTGTTGCCCTCAGCGGCACCGGGACCGGTCTCGGCGGGGCGCAGCCCGGCCAGCTCTATTGGTCAGGCGACGACATCTGGGCGGCCGACGTGGACGGCAGCAACCCTCACAACATCCTCTCCGCGTTTGAACCCACGTTGGGGGTGGCGGTCGACAGCAGCCATGTTTACTGGATCAACACCAACACCGGCGCGGTCCGCCGGGCCAACCCGGATGGCAGCAACGCCCAGGACCTCGTCCCTGGGTCCAACGCCGCACCCGGCACCGGTGGGCTGGCGGTCGACGCCAACCATGTCTACTGGACGAGTTACGCCGCGGGCTCGGCCCCAGGAACCATCTGGCGGGCCAACGTCGGGGACGGCAGCAACCCCCAGGCCATCGCCACTGCTCAGGCCACTCCCTTCGGGATCGCGGTCGACGGCAGCCACATCTACTGGACCAACAGCGGCGACGGGACCATCTGGCGAGCCAACCTCGACGGCACCGACGCCCAGTCCATCGTCCAGGGCGAGGGCCAGCAGAGCCTCTTTGCGGTGACGGTCGACGCCAACCACCTGTATTGGACCAACCGCAGCCAGAACACGGTCAAGCGGGCCAACCTGGATGGCACCAACCCCCAGACCCTCCTCAGCGGCCAGAGCCTCCCGCAGGCGATAGCGGTCGACGCCCTTTACGTGTACTGGTCCAACCTCGGGGACGGAACTGGTGCGATCCGCCGGGCCAACTTGGCGGACGGCACCAACCCGCAAGTCTTCATCGCCAACACCGCCAGCCCCCAACTGATGGCGTTCACCCCGCCCCCAGCGCCGGCGCTGGGGTTCACGCCCTCCTCGCACGACTTCGGTGAGGTGGCGACCAAGCAGGCGGCCTCTCAGAGCTTCACCCTGGCCAACTCGGTCGGGCACGCCACTACCGGCCCACTCACGGTGACGGTGACCGGCTCGGCCGCCTTCACCACCGGCAGCGACACCTGCACCGGTACCAGCCTGGTCCCGGGGGCGTCCTGCACGGTCACGGTGAGCTTTGCGCCCACCAGCCTCGGCATCGTCACCGCCAACCTGACCGCGGCCAGCCAGACCCCCGCCGCCAGCACCACCGCCGCGCTCACCGGTACCGGGGTGGGCCACATCTACTGGGTCAATCAAGGGCAGACCATCGAGGACGGCTCGGTCAACGTGGCCAGTTCCAACGGCAGCAACGCCCAGGTCATCGATGGGTCCGGCCTCCCCAGTTTCCCGGTGGGCGTGGCTGTCGCCAACAGTGCCCTCTATGTGGCCAGTCTGGGGGACTTGGCCACCGACCCTGACGTAGGGCCCGCCATCATTGACTACAACAGCCCAGTACAAGAAGACTGCTATTTTGCGGACAGCGAAGGTCCGGACAAGTTGGCGATCAACCCCAACAACCCCAATGACCTCTACTACCGGAGTCCTGTGACGGCGTCAGACCGACCGACGATCTGGCGAGGCACCTGGCCCGATTGCACCAGCTTCCACCCCATCGTCACCACCCAAGGCCTCCCGCAGCTGGGTGGGCTGGCGGTCGACGCCAACCACGTCTACTGGAGCAACTACCGCCAGCTCGAAGGCGACGGCACGATCATGCGGGCCAACCTGGACGGCACCGGCCCCGTGCAACTCGCTCAAGGCCTGGACGCCCCACAAGGGCTGGCGGTCGACGCCAACTACCTGTACTGGACCAACGACGGCACCACCATCGTACGCGCCAGCCTCCACGACGTTCCCTTCACGCCCGAGACAATCGTCACCAACCAGACCGGCATCCCGGTGGCGCTGGCGGTCGACGCCACTCACCTCTACTGGACCACCTACAACGGAACGATCTGGCGGGCCAACCTGGACGGCACCAATCCCCAACAAATCATCGCCGGCCAGAACAAGCCGGTCGCCATCACGGCCAGCCCATAATACGCGGCGCTGTCGGGGTCGCCCCGGATGATCTGACGAAGCATCTTCTGACCTTTCCTGAGTTTGTGGTGCTGAATCATCTCGTCCCGGCACTGACAGACCGTGACCCGCCTGTTCCCTCGATCGGTGCCGCGGCAATGTCTGGATGGGTCGACGTGGAGCGCGCGCAGCGAGCGAGCATGTACGAGAGGTTGACGCTGACCCCGCAGAGCGGAGCCACGTGGGATGCCATGGCCGCGAACTTCGCCGTACAAGCCAGTCCTTGAATCGCCGCCTTGGCCGGCGGATCACGAAGTGGCTCGCCGATACAACACCAGAGCTGTCGAACGATGAGGCTGCAGGACCGCTCGGGTTCAGCCAACTCGGCAGTCTTTGGCCGCAACTTTGTGTCATCCCGGAGTCGTGAGACCCCGCCGGAGGCGGCTGTTGTTGCAGAAGCCCCGGGTCCGTCAGACGACAACCGAGCTCAGACTATGCAAGCCGGCGCCTCTGCACTCGGCGGAGCGGGCGTAGCGCTCACCGGAATGTGGATCTACCGACGTCGCCACGCGGTGAACACCTAGGTCTCGCGGCCGGGATCAAACGTGGTGCGAAATGAAGTCGAAAGAGGTCGACTGGAGGGGTCAGAGTCCCTTCGAACACGGACTTCTGACGCCTGGAGAGACTGGTTGCTAAGGCATCATTGCCCCTTTTGAACTGCGGGTTGTGGGTTCGAGTCCCACGGGGCCGACCAAACGGCAGCTCGAGGAACGCACCAGGAGCTCGCCGCCGGCCGGCCAACCGCGAGCTGATGACTCAGCTGAACGCCAGACCGACATAGCCCACTGCGGCGTTCGGGGCCGGCACCGGCCCAGGCGGGCAGATGCTCGACGTGGCTGCGGCATGACTTGGGCTCTATTGTTGCGCGGGTGGACGAAGCCATCGCCGAGCAGATCGAGTACTACCGGGAGCGCGCCGGAGAGTACGACGAGTGGTGGGTCCGTCGAGGGCAGTACGCATTGCCACCCGAGCTAGAGCGGCAGTGGTTCCACGACGTCGCCCAGGCGGAGACAGCGTTGCGGGACTTCGCTCCGACAGGACGGGTGCTCGAGCTGGCCTGCGGCACCGGGCTGTGGACCCGGCATCTGGTCGGACACGCCCAACACGTCACCGCCGTCGACGCCTCACCGGAGGTCATCGAGCACAACCGCGAACGACTCGCCGGGGCACCACTCAACATCGAATACGTCGTGGCCGATCTGTTCGACTGGCAACCCCCGTCGGCGGCGTATGACGTGGTGATGTTCACCTACTGGCTGTCGCACGTCCCCGACGATCGACTGGCAGAGTTCTGGTCCGGGGTCCGGTCAGCGCTGAAACCTGGTGGCCGAGCCTTCGTCATCGACAGCACTTCGCCGTCGCCCCAACCGTCAGGCGGGCGACCGGAGCAGCGCCAGCTGGCCGACGGGCGCCAATTCACCGTGCTGAAACGGTACTGGAGCGTCGACGAGCTCGAGTCCGACCTGCGCTCCCGCGGCTGGAGCCCGATGGTGTACACGACCGACAACCAGATGATCCTTGTCGCAACCGCCGCCGCCACCGGTCCTGAGCGCGCTGACTGACTGAGTCGCCGTCGCGGCAGACTGCAGGCAACACGAATCGCCTCGACTTCGGCCCCACGATCGCCGGTCCTTCGTGGGCCTCTCTGCGCCCAATCGTCCCCTGACCTGCACGTTTGGTGGTTGCCCCCGGCAGGATTCGAACCTGCGGCACATGGTTAGGAAGCCGTTGGACCGCCTAAACTGCGATTAACTGAGCCATCGTTGGGCAACTTTGGTGCGCTCGGAGATTACTCTGGTTGCCGCTACCAGCCCAGAGTTCATCCCCAGACGCATCCCCAGCGGCAGGGCTGACAACTTTCTGGCCGGAGCGTGCATCGAGGTTGGTAGGACCACCTTGGGAGGGGTTGCGATGTCCCGGTTGCGCACTGTCACGCTCGCGCAAGTCTTGTTCCTGGCGCTGGCCACTCTGGGCGTAGGCAGCACCCCTGCCCACGCCGTCGACGAATGCCTGCACCCGCCGGTCCTCGGTGACATTCACACCGAGGGTGTGGTGCCCGACCTGCTGGCCGGCGACGGACAGGCGACGATGTTCATCGCCTACTCCGGGGACTGGTATCCGCCTGACTACTGCTCGGGGGTGACGGCCACCGTGCAGAAGACCGACGGGTCACTGCGCCGCGAGATCGCCTTCGACGGTCGCGACGGCACCGGCATGCCACCGGCGATCGCGATCACCGCGACCCTGCCGATCCCGCTCGTGAACGGCGCCGGGGACTGGGTCGTGACCAAGGTGACGCACGGGGCCGAGTCGATGGCTGTGTCGGTGCCGTTCCGGATCCGTCGCGGCACCACCGCGACGATCGAGCAGCCGGCGCGGGTGACCAGCCCGACCAAGACCACGGTCACCGGAGTGGTACGGAACTACACATCCACCGGCAGCCTCGCGGTCAGCTCCGGCCGCACGGTGCAGCTGTACGGCGGCGGGGCGCAGAGCGCCGAGCTGCACTTGCTCGGATCGGGCAGGACGGACACGACCGGGCGCTACCGGTTCCAGCTCCCGATCTCCGCACCCGTCCTGTTCAGGGTCGCGGTGGTCCAAAGCGCCGACTACGGCCCGGCCGGGTCGGGCACCGTGACCGCGCGGGTGCTCGCGAGCCTTTCGCCGCTGATCGCTTCGACACGCGGCTACATCGGGGTGTGGTGGCGCGTCAGCGCCAAGGCCTTCCCGACGACGGTGTTCACCAACCTGCAGCGGTGGGACGGCGCGTCGTGGACCTGGACGCAGTCCTTCGGCAGCCCGGCCGCCGATGGCACTTTCACGCGCTGGTGGAAGCCAGATACCGCCGGCACCTACCGACTGCGGGTCGAGCTCGCCGGAACCGGCCCGGACAACCTGCCGATCGATCGTGAGGTCAGCCCGGTCACGGTCACCGCCCGGCCGGCGACCATCACCGGGTCCGCCGGCGCGACCAACGCGACGGTCATCCGGCCGGGTACGAAGATGTCGACGTACGGCCACCTGACGGCGATGTACACGACGGGTGCCACAGGCCCGTTCGCCGGTCAGCAGGTCGTCGTGCAGACCCGGCCGCACGGCCAGACCTCGGTCCCGTACAGCACGGTCGCCACCGCGACGACGACCGGCACCGGGTACTACTACACGAACTGGTTCGCGCGATCCGACGTAGACGTGCGGGTCGCGTTCATCTCGCCGTATCAGTCCGTCGGCTCGGCCTTCCGCTGGCTGCGGGTGGTGGACGTCAGGTAGGGCGCACCAGCGGGACACGGACGACGAAGCGGGCACCGCCACCTGGGCGGTCCCCGGCTGAGACGGTGCCGCCGACCCAGCGGACGTGCCGGTCCACGTTCGCCAGCCCGAGACACGCCGCCTGGATGCCGTGGGAATACATCGAGCGCGTGGACATCATCGGGCGGACGGCAATCTCGCTGTCGTTGCCTGGAGCAAGCAGGCTCACCTGTTCCCCAAGTCCGGCGAGGCAGGTCTGGGCGCGTTCTATCTGCCCACACTAGGAGCAGTCGCGATCTTCTCGATTGGGCCGCTGCGCGCCAAGCGGCACGAAATCGCCCGCGCCCTCACATGTATGGACAAACTCGCTACTAACCGCTCCGATGTCGAGGCGAGGTACTCCTGGTCGGCTGTGGCTGACGACCACGCGGAGCTTTTCAGCGGTCTCAGCGCTTCGGCAGCGAATCCGCGTGCTGCCGGCGTCGGCTCCTCGTCCGCCGGAGTCGGACACGCGCGCCGCCTCGTCCGCAGCGTGGACCTGCAGATCAACTACCGCTACGACATCGATTGGTACCTGTGCATGACAAGCACGTCCACCGCCAGAGTGTTCACCATCGACCACGATCTCGATCTGATCGTCAGGGGGGAGATCTCCCTGAGCGCCGAGGGTCGCGAGGTCGTCGACCGTACCTGGACCGAGAAGGCCAGGGACAATCCCACCTTTCACAACGGTGAACTGCTGTCCCTGTCGGGATTGCGTTCCACTGAGGGACGCTGGGTCGGCGACCTAGGCTGCACAACCTTCGCCCACTACCTGGCCAACCGCGAACAGGATCTCCCGGCGGCCGACACCTGCTGCCCGGTTGCGGTCAACGTGCTGCCCATCACCAGCGACGGACGTGCGCTCCTCGCTGATGTCGGGAAGACCTCGTCGAGCGCGGGCAAGGTGAAGTTCATCGGTGGCGGCGCAACGCCGGCCGACGTGGTGGACGGAGTGCTCGACGTCCAGGGCGTCATGCGCAGGGAACTGGACGAGGAGTTCCCCGGACTCAACGAGCACTGGTCGACGGCGCCGCGCCTCGAGGCACTCCTCGTCGGCGGCAACCGTCGGCAAGTGGTGCTGTTGTTGGTCGGTCGTCTCCGGATCTCAGAGGCTGAAGCACGCAGCCTCTACGTGGGAAGTGCGGACCCGGACCAGGAGCTGAGCGGCGTCCTCGCAGTGGTTCTCGGAACGGCCGGGCTGCATGTGTTCAACTGTCGCGAGGGTCGCCGGTCACTCGACTACGTCGTTCCGGCGTTGATGGCGCAGGTGCGCGCCGACTGGGACGGTGGGCTGGCCGAGGCGCGGCGCTTCCTGGACGGTTCCGATGAGTGAGCCCGAGGTACTGTCGCCTGCCGACCCCTCACGTTCCATCGCCCGTCCCCCGCTCAACTGGCGCGTCTCGAACGCGACAAGCACCCGAGGGACAACAGCACGCAGCCCTTTCCGCAGCGAACCTACATCGGTTGGCGCCTTACCGCCGGTGCCGACTCGATGCCACGCGCAGTTGCCGCCTTGGCCGCTCTCTTCCGGCATCATTCGCAACTCGGGCTGTTGCACGGCGTCCAACTCGGCCTGGCCCGGTCGAGTAAGGTCCCGCAGATCACTGTCGTGCGCCGGCCGGAGACAGAACACACGACAGCGATCGAGGGCCGGCTCGCCGTCCCCACATCACCGGGCGAGGCGGTGGCCACCGCGACGGTGTGCGAGACACCGTCCGAAACCCTGGCGGGCCTGGTGATCGACCACCTCGTCTGCGACAGCCAGTCGCTGATCGTCCTCGAAGAACAGTTCCACGCCCTCTACGGCGAAGCGACGACCCGCGGGACCTGCCCGCCGACCGCGCCGACGGTTCACCGAACTCCAGTGGGAGGCCGCACGCGCCCATCGAGACGCCGCAGGCTCCCAACCGGCGCTCACCTACGAGGGTCTGATCGCCAGTCCTCTGCCGCTCGTAGACGGGTCGGCCGAACCGAACTGACTCGTCCCCATCCCTTCAGACTAGAACACCAGTTCGAGTAATCGCCGACGGCCCTAGCTGTCACCATGGCGGGCGATGCGGTGCTCGCCCACCCCTGGATGCTCGTCGGCGAGTGGCAGGCACCATGGACCACATGCATGCGACTGTGAGAGACACGCAGGCGGAGCAGGCGCCCACACTGTTGTTGATGGTAGGTCTTCCCGGGTCCGGGAAGACCCTTCGAGCGGGGGAGCTGGCGGCGGAGCGCGGAGCCCTGCAGCTCACCGCCGACGACTGGGCGCTCACGCTCTTCGGCCAAGAAGACCGTCACCAGGAGCCCGGCGGCAAGCGGTGGCTGCTGGAGGGCCGACTCGTCGCACTGGCCATTGACGCCCTGCGCCTGCGGCTCAGCGTCGTTCTTGACTTCGGTCTGTGGTCGCGTGATGAGCGCTCCGCCCTGCGCTGGATGGCCGCTTCAGTGGGAGCGTCCTGTGAGATCGTGTACCTGCCTGTGGAACGCGAGGTGCAATGGAGCCGGATTCAGAACCGCTGGAAACACACGCCAGAGCAGACATTCCCTATGGCCGAGGCGGAGCTCGACCCCTGGAGAGAGCAGTTCGAGGTCCCCGACGCAGACGAGCTCTCCGGTTCGTTTCTGCCCTCCCCGCCGCCCGGGGATGAGAGCTGGTTTGACTGGGCACAGCGATTTTGGCCCTCCCTCGCTCAGAGCCTGAACGGGCGACTCTCCGAGAGATGACGGTCCACGGCGTGTGCGCCGCATAGGCGAGCGGGGGCCTTCCAGGTAGTCGCGCGGGAAGACATCACCGCGGATCGCGAGCCACCCCCGGCGCCGGATGTTGCCGCGACGAGCGATCCCCTTCCGGACGGGAACGGCCGCCCACGGGCCGGTCCGCGCACTTGGGTACGCTGGCCGGACCAGGGTCTCAGTTGGGGCTCTCGATTTTCTCGAGCTACGCGTTCCTGGCAAGGGCACCACGACGACCACGTCACCCTCGGAGACCGGGGCAGCCTATTCGATCTCTGCACAAACCAATCGCCAAGGCCACGAGCCCGTCCTAGGGTGCAGAGGTGGCTCTACGACTGGAAGCAGTGGTCTTCGACGTGGCCGACGCAACTGCGGTGGCGGCCTTCTGGGCCGGGCTGCTCGACCGAGAGGTCGTCACGGAGCCCGGCGGCGCGTTGGTACCAGGTGACAAGACGCAGGTCGGGCTCCGCTTCGTCACCTCCGACCCCTTGCAGGTTGGCCCGCGACAGCTGCATCTGCACCTGACCAGCACCAGCCTTGAACACCAGCAGCGAACCGTCGAGACAGCGCTGCGCCTGGGCGGCCGCCACATTGACGTGGGTCAAGGACCCGACGACAAGTTCGTCGTACTGGCCGACCCTGGCGGCAACGAGCTGTGTGTGATCGAGCCGGGCAACAACTATCTGGCCGGCACCGGCTACCTCGGCGAGGTCACCTGTGACGGAACACGAGACGTCGGCCTATTCTGGCGCGACGCGCTGGGCTGGCCGCTGGTGTTGGACAAGAACGAGCAGACCGCGGTCCAGTCGCCGCTCGGCGGCACCAAGATCTCATGGGACTCATGGGGCGGATCGCCGATCCAACCCAAGAACGCAAGGAACCGGCAGCGCTTCGACCTGGTCACCGCGGACCCCACCAGCGAGGCGGAACGACTGGTCTCACTCGGTGCGACCCGTCTTGCCGACCGGGCTGACCGCGTCGAAATGGCCGACCCAAACAGCAACGAATTCGGCCTTCACACAGCCTGAGTCTCAAGTCACCGGCGCGGACGATCGCGACGCGGCTAGTTGACTGAACTCTTTCGTGCGCCGATTGGCGCAGTTGGCCGGTGGCTGGAGAGGGTGTGCTGGTGTCGGGTGACGGGCTGGGGCGGGTTGTCGAGTCCAAGCAGGGTCTGCGATGGCAGGTGTGGTTTCCCGACGAGGAGCATGTGACTAGTTGACTGAAGTCTTCCGAGCACCAGTTGGGCAACCGTGTGGTGTCGCGGGAGGGTGTGGGTGTGCCAGTGGCTGCGCCGGGTCTCGTGGTGCAGTTCGAGTCGGGGCTGCGATGGAGGGTGCTGTTCCCCGAGCTCGAGCCTCGAGCCTTGACGTCTAGTGTTGGTCGTTCAGGATCAGGCCGGTGGCGATCGTCCGATCGCGGAGCGCCTCGACAGTGCCGAACGCGGTCTGCGGTAACTGGACATACTCGTCGAGAAATGCCTTCGCGTTCGCCGGTCCGATGACATCCCAGACCACCATGCCGTCCGCAACGTTGATCGCCATCCGCAGGAATGCACAGCAGCGCTGCTCGAACGCCGCCTGGGCACGCACCCGCTCCTCAAGGCCTTCGTCGCGGCGGAACGTCCAACGCACGCCCCATTCGGTGCGCTCCCCACTGACGAACGAGTCTGCGAACAGTCCGCGGTAGGCGTCCATCAGCGCCTGCTCGTCGTCGCCTGGGCGGATTGTGCACACGATGGGTGCCTCGGGCGGAATCTCATGGGTGGCGGTCACGATCTTCTCCTCGCGATCAGGTGTTGGTGTCCCCGTGATTGCGACTGTAAAGTCTGGTCCTAGGTCCAGAGTCAAGACCGATCGTGAGGGGTTGGGGATGAAGATCGGCCAGGTCGCCCACGACTCCGGCGTCACTGTCGACACCGTTCGCTACTACGAGCGACGGGGCGTCCTGCCCACCCCGCAACGGGAATCGTCGGGGTATCGCCGCTACACCTCCGAGGCTGCCGATCGAATCCGGCTGGCGAAGTCCTTGCAGGCTTTGGGTTTCACCCTCGATGAAGTCGTCGATGCCTTACGCAGCCTCGACGACGGCGACGCGACCTGCGCCAACCAACGCTGGCGACTTGAGCAGGTGCTCAACCGCATCGACACCAGACTCGCCCATCTCCAGCAGGTTCGCGAGAACACGATGACCGTGCTTGAGGCATCCCACACCGGCCACTGCACCATCTGCGCCAACCAGCCGGTCGTTGGCGGCGCGGGCTGAGTAAGGGTTGCATCCGGTACTGAGGTACGGGTCTACGGTCGGGCGATGCGCACCTCAAATGACGCCGTTCTCGGCCTGGACTGGGTTCGGTCCTCTTGCACGCTGCCGACTGCCGAGCAGCCGTTCCGGGTCGTCGAGTTCGATGACCTGTTCGCCATCGCTGTCCGCGCCGTGGACCGCCTCAGTCCGACCACTCTGCGACTGACCGTGGATGCCAACGCAGCGGCCCGGGCGACGGAGCTGGCTGACCGGGAGAGCAGCTGCTGCTCGTTCTTCGGGTTCGAGTTCGCTCCCGCTGCGACACAGGCCGCAGCACAGGGCGCGGGTGACACCGTAGCGATTCAGGTCACCGTCCCGGCTGCGCACACCGCGGTCCTGGACGCCTTCGCCGCCCGCGCCGCGACAAGAGCCGACACCGCCGCGCTGGCCATCCGACCAGAACGCTGATCAGGACCCTGACCACCACTCGTCTGAACCGCTACGACCGCGTCCGCGCCGGCCTGGACCCGAAGTCGGGAGCGCATCCGTGAGCAGCGCAGGCGGCGATCGGGCGACCCGATGATCGGCATGCATGTGACCGTCGTGAATGTCACCGCCGCTTGACCTTCGAGTCGGGTCGAAGGTTTACGGTCGGGGGGTGAGTACCTACCGCATCTCGCAGCTGGTCGAACGCTGCGGCGTCCCGGCCACCACACTGCGGTTCTACGAATCGGCGGGGCTGCTGCCTGCCGAACGTACCCCGGCCGGCTACCGGGTCTACGACGACAGCGCCGTGGACCGGCTGACCTTCATTGCCTCAGCCAAACATCTCGGCCTCAGCCTCGACGAGATCCGCGACCTGCTCGACGCTCGGGACAAGGACATCTGCGCCACCGTCCGTGAACAGCTGCTGCGGCTCGTCGAGGCGCGGATCGCCGACACCGACCGGCGAATCGCGGAACTGACCGCGTTCAACGCCCACCTGGCGGAGGTCCACGTCGACCTGTCCGGTCCCGCGCCCGCCGGCGCCTGCGGACCCGACTGCGGCTGCGTCACCGCCGCACCACCCGGTCCCGTGCAGGTGGAGAATGCCCGCAGCCGCGACGATCTGGACTCGGGCCAGGCAGTGTCGGGTAGCGGCAGAGCGACGTACATCCGTTGCTGGCTTTCTTCGCCTGTCCTCACCGTCGCTCTTGCTGTAGCCGACGGCACCCGTCCGAGCGAAGTAACGACGGTTGCTTGCTCCGCTGGCCAGGGCTGCGCGGTCGACCGCTGTCCGCGGCAAGAGGTGCCCCAACGAAGTGGTGCACTACTGCGCCCCTGCAGACCGCACACTCGCCGCGCTTGTCTACGTGATCGCACAGAACCGACGCTTTCTCCGGCGTTCCGCGGGCACCGGCGATCTTTGACTACGGCAACGGGTTCCGGTCCGGGCGGCCCGCTGACCATGGTGACGCTGGGTGGCCGGATCTCACCTCGGCGTACGGATGGGTCGACATCATGCGATGTGGATGATGTGGAGCCGCCGTACAAGCGGAACGATCCTCGTGTACAGGTTCGCGAATCTCGAGGGGGTGACCGGCGGATGAGATCTTCCATCGTCAGTGCCGTAGCGGCTCTGGTGCTAGGCGTTTCACTGGTGGGCTGTAGTAACGACCAAGCCGCCGTGTGCGGCTCAGTCGACACCTTGAAGACGTCGGTCGACGACGTCAAGAAGGTTGATGTGACCTCGTCGACCGGCGTCTCCGACCTGCAGAACGGACTAGCTACTGTCGAGACCAACCTGAAGCAGGTCAAGACCGACGCGAAGTCGGACTTCTCGTCCCAGCTCGGGGCGGTCGACACGGCGCTCAACACGCTGAAGTCCAGCCTCACGACCGCCAAGTCCGACCCGTCAGGCGCCAGCGTGACCGCGGCCGCTGCGGCGGCGCAGGCTTTCGAGGGCGCCGTGGCGGCTCTCACCACCACCGTCAAGTCCACCTGCTGACCAGAACCGCCTCAGCGGTCCGCAACCAGCGGGGGTCGCCGTGGCTTGGCGTTGCCGCAGTCCGCCTAGCCGCCGCATGGTTGAGGACATGGACGTCGACGCGGCCGCGGTCGAGCTGTACGGGCTGCCACCCGGGCAGTTCACTGCTGCCCGCAACGCAGCCGCGAAGGCCGCCAAGGACGGCGGCGACGCCAGCACGGGTGAGTCGATCAAAGCCTTGCGCAAGCCGACGATCGCGGCGTGGCTGGTCAACCAGCTGGTTCGCGCCGATCCGGACGGCATTCACGACCTCACCGAGCTTGGCGAACAGTTGCGCCAGGCACACGTGTCCGGCGACGGCGCACAGCTACGCCGGCTGACGCCACGGCGCCACCGCCTCGTTCAGCGAGTCGTCCAGACAGCGCGCGAGCTGGCCCAAGAGCAAGGCCACCCGGTAAGCGACCAGATCGCGCAGCGGCTGACCGAGACCCTCGATGCCGCGCTGGTCGATCCAGGGGCCGCACAGCTCGTGCGGTCCGGGCAACTGACCAGCGCGCTACGCCATGTCGGGTTCGGCGTCGTCGACGAGACCGGGGAACCGGCCCAGCTCGCACCGGTCAGGCCCCGTGTCGTGCGCAGCCGCCCCAAGCCGCCAGCCAAACGAGCAGCCAAACCGGTCAGGAAACCGTCCGCGGTCGACACCACGCTTCGGCGTCGGCGCGCCGAACTGGCATCCCGCGCGCAGGAAGCCGAGACCGACTACACCGCGGCCGAGGCCCAACGGATCAACGCCGCAGCACATCTCGACGCGCACGAACACCTGATCGCCGACCTCACCACGACCATCCAGCGTCTCAACGAAGAACTCGAGCAAGCCCGCCAGCAACTCCGCGACGCCAGCCGACAGACGAGACGGCTCACAGCTGCACGAGACCGAGCCATCCGCAACGCCACCCTCGCTCAGCGGCGCCGCGACGCGAACCAGCAACGACTCGCCAGCTTCGACAACTGACCGCACTCCCCGATGGACTGCCACGGCAACATGCCTGAGGAGGCGAGATAGCGAAGCGAGATTTGGATCGCCTACAAAGCCGGACCCCCAGGCGCATGCTGCGCTTGAAGGCTGGCAGGAATCTTCAAGGAGTTGCCACCAGGTGTCGAAGAGGCACATTCGGCGGAGGGCTTAGCTGCGCCAGGCATGACATGGCTTGTGACATGAAGTCCCGTCAACTGGGCTGGCTGAAGTCGGTTATCGTGCGCACCTGCGCGGCCGACGCTTGGAGTTGACCGGCGTGGGGGTGCATGGCTCTCATAATCCCCTTGGTCACAGGTTCGAGCCCCCTCCGCTCTCCCCGGTGGTCGAGTTTAAGGTGGCGGGTGAAGGGCTGGCCGGCCAACCGTCCGGCGACTGTGGGCGGCGGATCGGCAGGCGGTTCAGGCGACTGCGTGATCCGATGACGTGCCTCTTCGCGGTGTTGATGAAATTGAGTCGGGCAGCCTCCATGCGCTGGGAGGCAGCCTCCCAGGCCGTCTCGTCGTTGAGTTCACCTCGGACGACCATCTCACTGTTCTGCCAGAACAATTCGTCCATCTCACCGGCTGCTTCGACTCCCGCTGGGGTGGCGACGATCAGGCTGATCTCAGCCAGCGCCTCGTTCCAGGGCGCCCAATCCACGCGCTGTGCGCGGCGCCATTGTTGCCGCAGCGCAAGCTGCACTCGAGTCGACTGAACGACGATCGCGGTACAGGCGCCGACCTGTCTGTCTCTCGTCCACTGCCGTCTCTGGGCCTGACCTGTGAGTGCGGCGCCAAGCGCCACGCCGGCGAGGCGCGAGAAGCTCGAAATCAAGGCAAGCCACAGCGATGTCGTCATGCAGGTTTCACCTCGCGCGCCTCATCGTCCCTGAACACTAGAGCGTCTCCCTCAGCCCGTATATGCGGACGTTTACTGGGACGGCGGTGTCGGTAGAGCGGTGGACAGGGACACGGATGCTGTTCAGTGTTCTGCGGCCGCGGGGTACGCCCAGACTCGATGCTCAGCCGGGAACAGCCTGGGAACGAAGGAGCGTCGATCAGAGTCGACTAGAGTCACGAACTGCCGAACTGGTGATTCCGACATACGCCTAGAGATGCCTGTGTCGACGGGCGCGTCGGTTTCCTGAACCGAGCATCATCCGCTGAGCTGCGGGCCGCGCTGCCCGATCAGCCTCTGCGCTGTAGCAGGCGGCCAGAGTGAGATTATCTGTAGTCCACAGGGCTCCGGATCATCAAAAGGTCGCCGCGCCACGTCCACGACCACCACGCCACCAGATCACGGCCTGCGGCTAGGTTCGCGCGTTGCGCACGGCCCAATCGAGCGAGTAGTCCGCCACTTCTTCCCAGCCGTCCTGGGAGAATGTGGAATGGGAGCGGTCGGGGTACTCCTTGAGCTCGGTGAGTGCGCCCGTCTTCTTCTGGATCTTGTAGGCGGCGCGGGTCGACACCGCGGGCACGGTGTGGTCCTTACCGTTGGCGAGGAACAGCAGCGGCGCGCGGCTCGAGTTGTGCCGGTTAACCCTCGTCACCGCATGCGGTGTGAAGTTGGCGAGCGCCGCCTGGAAAAGCGGGCGCCCCGGCCCCGGAACAGCGAGCCTGTCGTAGATCGGTCTCGACTCCTCGAGTGTGCGCGTGTTGGTGAAGCCGTAGTGGAACTCCTCCGGTGTGAGCATCTGAGTCCTGTGGCGGTTGGCCGGGTTCTTCAGCGCCACCGACGCGACCTTGGCCTGGGCGAGGGGCAGGGCGTATACGCCGTGGATCTGCGCCGGGCTGATCGCCACGGCCGAGGCGCCAAGGCCGCGGTCCAGCAGGAGCTGCGTGATGAGGCCGCCGAACGAGTGGCCCATGATGATGGGCGGGGCGTCGAGACCGCGGATGATCCGGTCGTAGTGGTCGGTGATCTCCTTGATCCCGAGCCGCTCGTACTTGGAGGTGTTTTGGCGGACCTCCTCCACCGTTCCCTCGAGTCCCGGCCAGGCCGGTGCCAGCACGGTGTGGCCCTTCGACTCGAAGCGCTCCTTCCAGCCTTCCCAGCTGAGCGGCGTGAGCCAAAGACCGTGAATGAGGACGATGGTCGGCTTCTGCGCCGCCGGGGTGGCCTCGGGTGTGTTCGTGGTCATGAGGCTCCGATCCAGGGAAGGGGTGCGGGTACTGACGCGGGATCACAACGTCTCGCGCTGACCTTCAGCACTCATTCGTGTTCCCTTGTTCACTGTGCGGGCTTCTCGTACCCCTCAGCAGCGCCCGGGTACGCCCAACCAGACTGGTCCGGGCCGCCAGGACAGGCATCATCCGGTGCGGGTGAAGCCGCGCAACCCACGACGTGACCACTGTTCGGGGACATGCGGGCTACTTCCGCCCGATCGTTCGAATCAACAATCGATGTTCGCCGCCTCGCGGTGTCACGCTGGATCGAGGACACCACCGGATGGTCGATCAAGAAGTTCGTCCCCACCACCCGCCGATACCACACCATCGAAAATCCAGGCCGGCGCCCACACCATCACCGCCGCCGACCCACTACCCGACGACCTGCGCGAAGCCCTGCGAAACGATCCACGGCCGCGACGGTGCGCACTAACTTGGCACAAGTTAGGTCCTCGCCTGGGCTGACTCTCGCGCGCCCAGCGCGCTGGGCTAGTCGATCACCTAGGGATGTTGCCGAGCTGCCGGCGGCCCCGGCATCCCGTGACACGGTTCATGACGCGAACTGGAGTCAACTCGTGCTGGCAGAGGCGTCCGCGGCGGTACTCCCGACGCTCAAGGATGGCAGAGTGGGCCTTGGACACTGGTCCGGGCCGCGCGGTCGGCGTCGTCGAGCTGATCGCCCCGCTGGTCCGACTCTAGACACAGAAGGACCCCCGGGAGTGCGGTTCCGGGATCGTTGAGTATGCGGATGTGTTTCCGGGCTTACCGCTTGCGCGCCTGGTTGCGTTGGGCTTGGGCGATGGCTCGCTGCGTTTCGCGGATGCCGAACATGACGAGTTTGGCCATGATCTGCATCATCGCGATGGTCAGTTTCACCACGCCGCTGATGATGGCTACGACGATGTCCACCTGATGATTCCCCCCTTCGTCAGGCGATCGCGATTGGTGGGCTCGGCGTTACAGCTGGTTGGCGGCGTCGAAGGCCTCCCGAATCTTGGCCGGCACCCGCCCGCGCTCATTGACCTCGTACCCGTTCGCCCGAGCCCACTCCTTGACTGTGCGAGCATCCGCAGCGATTTTGCTGCGGGTGACCCTCCGGCCGCGTCCGTTCCTGATCGGGCGGCCTGCATCGACGTAGGGCCGGAGTGCGGCGCGCAACACTGCCGCGTGCCGGGTGCGGAGGTCGATCTCATACGACGCGCCGTCGAGCGCGAAGTGCACCGTTTCACCCTTGCCGGTAGGGATCTTGCTGCCGTCGAGGTCATCCGTCAGCAGGATCTCGACTCTTTGGACCATTGGTCGCCTCCTGGCGGTAGATGCAGGTGTAGACAGCATCGCTCACCACACCCACACCGAAGCGGCTTACCCGCCGGGAGAGTCCCCCGGAGGCGACTACTTGGCTCTGCCAAAGACCTCGAGAGCCGGTGCGGGCGGTGAACGCCGCTGGCTCGCTCCTACGCCTCGCGGCGATGGCGCGCCCTTGACCCGGGAGAGTCCGATTCGGACGCTCGCATGGCTGGGCGGCGGGAGGCGCTACTGCATCGGCCGTGGGATCAATCGTGGTGCGAAATGGAGTCGAACTCAGTCAACTGGTGGGGGCAGAAGGTCTTCAAACTGAGGGCTCTGACGCCTAGAGAGGCGGGTTACCAGGGCATCATTGCTCCTTTAATCCGCTGTTGACTACGAATGCCAATCAATAGCCACGGTCACCGCGTCGCACAGCCTTTCCACCGTGCGACCCAGTCCCGCCGGCGCGTCCCTAAACGCTTCTCTCCCGGTGCCGACGATAGTCCGGACTTCGTCCCACGTCACCCACGCAAGGACGTCAGGAATTCGGGCAGCCAGCGACTCAAAGAACCCTGCCGTGCGGCAGCGGCTGAACCAGGTCCGTGGCCGGTTATGCCGCTAGTCGGACACCCGCTTTAGCATGTTCACTCAAGGATGGCGGAACCGTCCGCAATCGTCTCCCCCTGGCCGCAGGGCCCAGGCTGCCGCCGGCACCAACGAACGGAGTGGTTATGGCCGAAGGAATCGCGCTCTCCTCGGCGATCATCGCCGCGATCGGCCTCTTCTTTGCCGGTTATCAGCTGCTCCAGTTTCGAAAGGACCGCAAACGGGAGCACGACCTCGAGATCCAAGGCGTCTGCGCATCGTGGCGCCCTATTTCCAACCCACGAGACTCAGACGTCCGAGACGGGCTGGCAGTCTGGAGGTACGCGATCGACGTCCACAACCCCGGCAAGTTCCCGATCAACTGGGTCAAGGTGACCATGAGCTTCCCGGTCGAGTTCGCAAGGCTTCGCGGCAACACTCGGACCGAGTCAGGTAAAGAACTCGTCGTGCATCAGCCGGTCATCGCAGGCGGTGCCCACCGCACGTGGGAACGCAGACTGGAGATGCAATGGGATGAAGCCACCGACGAACGGCTCGCGGCCATCGCAGCCGACGTCACCTTTGTCGACATCCAAGGCCGTCGCCAACATACACACTGGCCACGAGCGAAGAAGACCGACGACTGAGTCCAGCAAGTCACTACCGACCGGCACAGAAGCCGCTGGCAGGTGCCGAGGTCGCACGGAGCATCACACGCCGCGACACCGCAGTACCAATGGTCCCTGCCTGCGGCAGCAACGCGTGACACGGTTCATGACGCGAACTTCCTCCAACTAGAGTTGCTGAAGGCGACCAGAGCGGCTCTCGGCGCTACTGGCGAAGCTTAGAGTGGGCCAGTACTACGGCATCGCGCGCCCTTTTAAGCCGCAGGCTCAGGGTTCGAGCTGACACAGCTTGCTGAGCTCGCCTGGCATCACGCCAGCCGCAGCGGACTTGGGCTTCTCGAGCCTGATTGTTGGCCCGCGTGCTCGGCGGCGAGCTAGCTCGGCTTCCTGAGGGCAGGATCGGGTGATCGCGTGGGCAGCGTCGCGATCGGCTGCGGTGATCGGCAGCGTGTACTTGCTGGCGACCTGGAGGTATCGCAGGACGTAGGTGCACCTGTAGCTGCGGTTGATCGGCAGCCACTCGCCGGGCCCATCGTCGTTCTTGGAGGCGTTCGCCGGTCCGTCGACGGCCACCAGGTTCGCCGCCTGGTCGTTAGCGAAGTCGACCCGGCGCTGGAGCGGCCAGTCGGCCGCGCCCATGTCCCACGCCCGGGCCAGCGGGTACAAGTGGTCGATCTGCACCTTGGTCGCGGCGGCCTTGCGGAACTCGATCCGCCGACCGGTGTAGGGATCGGTGGGCATGGTGCCGGCGATGACGACGCATCTGGAGCGATCGCGATACTGCACCCCGGTCAGCTGGGCCGCGAGTACGTCGTTGCGGGTGTCGCAGCCGTTGTGGCCACCACGGCCTGCGTGGTCGTCGGTCCAGGTCTGCCCGAACTGGTCTCGCTTGTATCCAGGCACGTCGGGCCGGGCGGCGATGACACGGACCTGGCTGAGTTCGGCCAAGATCAGCCTGGCCGTGCCGGTCGCAGGCTGCGCCGCGGCGGGACCGTGGGTGGGTGTGGTCCGTGGCGTCGGGTTCGACCTAGCCGGGTCGGCACCGGCTACTGGATAGGCGCACCCGGTAGCCGCGCCGAGACCGATCAGGGCGGCGAGGAGGGTGCGCATCACGCGACCTTAAGCCACCGCCGAGATCGGCGCCCGCCGGCCGGACTCTTTCCGCGTTCCGGCCGGTACGGCTTGCCGAGGTGTCAGCCGGCCGGGAGCCAGGCGGCGCGGAGTTCTTCGGGGGACAGGGTTGCGGCGAGGGACTGGTCGACCAAGCGGCGTTCGGTGATGTGTTGTTCCTCAACGCGTGCCCGGAGTGCGTTTTCGGCTGCCTCCAGCAGTGGTATCAAGCGGAACTTCCACTGGCCGCTCTCTCGGTAGAAGGTCAAGGAGACCCCGCTCTCCTTGCCGTCCAGCGTCATCGACACCGTGCCGATGTCGCCGGCGACCTCGACCGGCCCCGCGGACATCCGCTCCACGGCCGCGGCATTGAGTTGCCCTCGCTGCACCGCATGAATGACCAACTGAGTCGTCGACCAGCCGCGGATGTGCTCGACCGGAACCGTCGCCCTCAGGAAGATCACGGCCAGTTGGTCGCTCATCCTGGCACGTCGGAGATAGGACTCCGGCGCGGTCAGGGCCAGCTTCCTGGTCGCTGCGAAGTACTCGAGACTCTCCGCCGTAAGCAATGCCGCCACGGTCTTGCCATCCTTCGCCAGCAGGGCCTCACGGTACGAAGAGAACGCCTCGGTCACAGCAGCCTTGTCCGCGGCCGAGCCAGAGAGGGTCGGCGACGGCGTTGACACCGGCTCCGCTTGCACCTCACCGGAACAAGCGACCAGGGCAACGCACAGGATCCCGGCCGTTACCAACCGACTGACAAACCGCTTAGGCACCCGAGCCTCCCAGACAGCGACCGACACCCCACCAGCAGCCAGCGACCCTACATGAGCCAATCCGCTGCGAGCACGAACAGCGTTGAGTCGCTCGGCAACGGTAGAGCAGCAGCTGCCGTCGAAGCGGTGGTGCCCGTCGAGACCGTCCGAGGGAGGCACCCCTGCACCGAGACGAACGGCACCCAGACACACGGAGCGTGCCTGTCCCCGCTCCTGTCGGCGTGGGATCAATCGTGGTGCGAAATGGAGCCGAACAGGGTTGGCCAGTGGCGGCCTGACGCCCTTCAAACACAGGCTGTTGACGCCTAAAGAGGCTGAGTACTAGGACATCATTGCCCCTTTTAAACCGCGCGTCGGTCGCTGAGTTGCGTTGCTCGCTCGGCTTGTGAACGCCGAGCGCACACAGCTTCAGCGTACGCCAGCTCCGGATTCAGCGTGGGTGCGTTGGACGACGTTGAGGCCCGGGCCACGCTGCTCGTAAGACGGCCCGGCGCTCAATATAAGGCTTCGTCGGACGTCAAGTCGGGTGATTGCTTGGACAGTCGAAGCATGTCGAATGTAGTCGAACGTGGTCGCGTTGTAGTGAAGCCCGGGGCGCTGGTCGTATCGTCGTCGAGCACCCGGACGCCGGCGCCGAGGATCCGGCCGAAAGACGTGTCCGCTTGGATCAACTGAATCCCTTCCCCTCGTCGTGATTCAGTCTAGAGAGCCCAGCACCTGACAACTCCGTCTGCCCACACACAGCTCCGCCGCCGCCGCCCCGCCGGAAGCAGTTCAGGCGGGGCGGAGAGGGCTACCTGGCGCCAAGGGGGCGGGGTAGCGGGCGGTCGCCGGGTTCGCCCCAGCGGAATGCGGGGGTGCCGTTGATCCACCAGACGCCGGTCGAGGGGCGCCAGACGGCCAGGTCGGTTCGGGCGTCGCCGTTGAAGTCGCCGGTGAGGGGGATGTCGCCGTTGACTCCCCAGTTCTGGCTCGGGCGGCCGTTGATCCACCAGCCGCCGGTCGAGGGACGCCAGACGGCCAGGTCGGTTCGGCCGTCACCGTTGTAGTCGGCCTGGACCGGGATGTCGCCGGCCTGACCCCAATGGATGGCTGCTCGGCCACGAATCCACCACATGCCGGTCGATGGGCGCCAGATCGCGAGTTCCATCTTGCCGTCACCGTTGTAGTCGCCCGGTACCGGCACGTCGCTCGGCCCACCCCATTCAATCTGTAGGACGTTACGCACGTACCAGATACCTGTACTGGGTCGCCAGATCGCGAGGTCGGTACGGCCGTTGACGCTGTAGTCACCCGGGACCGGGACGTCCCCGTTCCCGCCCCAACGGATGTCGAAGAGTCCGCGCGCCTGCCACATCCCGTCCGACGGACGCCAGCTCACCACGTCGGTCCGCCCGTCGGAGTTGACGTCCGCGGGGACCGGCAGGTCGGTGGCACCGCCGTACTGGGTGTTGAACAACCCAGGGTCGAACCAGGTCGCCGTGGACGGACGGAAGACCGTCCGATCGGTGCGCCCGTCACCGTTGTAGTCGCCGTACCGACCGGGTACGAACTTGGCGTAGTGCGCCGTCAGGGTCCGGTCGCCCGCGGGCATGTTCAGCGTGTGCGTCTGCAGCCCGCTGTCGGACCAGCCCGTGAACACGGTGCTGCCGGCCACGCCGGGAGCGGACACCTCGTTGCTCGAGTTCACCGCGACCTTGACGCTCACCCGCTGGGCGCCGTTGATGAGCACCGGTGCCGGGGCCAGCACGGTGAGCGTGCGCAGGTCCGGCTCGGCGGAGTACACCTTCTCGGTCCGCACGCCGGCCTGGTCCACCACCGAAGCGGTGATCTGCATGCGTGTCTCGTCGCCATGGTCGTCGAACAGATCCGAGTAGGTCGGCCCCGTGCTGGTCTGGCCGGGATGGAGATGGCACCCGCCGCCGGTGTCGCAATGGATCAGGTCGGTTCGCCAGGACACCGGGAGTGCGCCATCCTCGATGTCATTCGCGGAGGCGCTCAAGGAGACGGTGTTCCCGACGGCGTACTTCTTGTCCGGCCCGGTCAGCGTGAGCACCGGCGAGTGGTTGTCCGGCACGACGGTGACAGTGGTGGTCGCCGCGGCACCGAGAGGATCCTTGACAGTGAGCGTCGCGCTGACCTTGCCCGGGGCCGCGTAGGTGTGAGCTGCGACCGCACCCGTTCCCTGGCTCCCGTCGCCGAAGTCCCAGGTGTACGTGAGGTCGTCGCCGTCCAGGTCGTACGAGGCCGAGCCGTCGAAGGTGACCGTCAAGGTGTCCGGGTTCACGGTGGTGCCGGCGCGCGGAACAGGCGCTCGGTTCCCGGCCGAGTAGCGCAGCCGGACCAGGTTGGACGAGAGGATGTCCGCGTAGTACACGTCGCCGTTCGGACCGGTCTTCAGCGCGACCGGCCCGCCGATACCGGTGGCGAAGGCCGCGGCTTCGGGGGTCCTTGTGACCCTGCCCTGTGCGTCGATCATCATGGTCCAGATCTTCTGCTGGGAGTAGTCCGCGAAGAAGTACGCGTCCCGGTACGCAGCCGGGTAGGACGTTCCCGTGTACCACGTACCGCCGGTGATCGACGACTGGGTGGTGGGCGACGCGTAGTTCCACAGCGGTCCCTGGACCGATTGCGTGTAGACCTGCTGGCACTGCGCGGTGTTGGCGTACCCCGGGTGCCGCCCGGGTCCCTCGTAGCAGGGCCAGCCGTAGTTCTTACCGGCGGCCAGCAGATTGATCTCCTCGTACTGCGTCCAGCCGACGTCGCCGACGAATACCCACCCGTTCCTCGGGTCCACCGACATCCGGAAGGGGTTGCGCAGGCCGTAAGCGTAGACCCTGCTTCGCCACGACGACGCGGATGCCGCGTTGTAGTAGGGGTTGCCCGGTACTCCGGCACCGGTGACCGGATCGATTCTGAGGATCTTGCCGTAGGGGCCGTCCAGGCTCTGCGCCCGCAAGGCCTCGGGGTTCGGGGAGGCGAGCGGCGCGGCGTTGTCGCCGATGCTGATCAGCAGCTTGCCGTCCGGTGCGACCAGAACCGTCCCACCGCCGTGGTAGACGCTGGTGAGCGGCGCCTCCAGCAGGACCTGTTCGGCGCCGAGCGTGGTCGGGTTGTCGACCGGCGCGGCCGTCCAGCGCGAGACGCGCATCACGCGGCTCCCGGTCGCGGTGGTCCGGGCGTACTGCAGGTAGAGCTGCCCCGTCGTGGCGTAGTTCGGAGCCAGCGTGAGGCCGAGGGCACCGAGGTCACCCGTGTGCGTGACGTTCGGAATCGTCAGGAGCGTCCTCGGCGGCGCATCGTCCGACACCACGGTCAAGCGGCCGTCCCGCCCGACCGTCAGCACCCGCTCGCCCGGCAGGAACTCGAAGTTCGTCAGGTTCGCGGCCGGCTGCCCGGTCTCGATCGGCACCGGCGTGAAACCCGCCGGAATCACCACCGCGGTCTCGGCAGCGTCCGCCGGGGGGAGGCTGACCACAACACCGGCGATCAGCAGGGGCACAACCAGAAGAGCCGTCATCACCTTCCGCCCCCCGCTGACCATGGGCGCGCCAAAACACGGCAACTCGAGCTTCATAACCGTTCCCCCACCACACATCGCCGGAAAGGCATCTACTGAGATGATGCGCGCTCAACCCCAAATGATGCGAATGGACTGCCCGGTCGAGCGTTTTGCTTGGCCGGCTGCTCCACCCGGCCCGGCCTTCTCAGTCCGTCCAGTCCAGTTGCAGTTCGGGAATGCCCAGCTCGCGGCCGTGGGCCTGCGCTTCCACACGGCCGTGCTCATCGCTGCGGGGATAGCGGAAGGACCTTCCCGGAAACACGACGAAGACCTCCCGCTCGTCATGGAAATCGGCGTACCAACCTCCTCGCCCCCGAGTCCCAACGTCATGGGCCCCCAGTCCCGACCTGTCCCGTCGTGTTTGTGAGCTGGATTGTTCTCTGTCGTGCGCGGGAGAGCGGGCATAGCGTGACATCCGGGGGGAACGCGGCGGAGCGCGCTCGCACCGAGCGCAAGGTTGCACCCGAAGGATGGCCGCGAGGCACCCAATCGTGGGCATGAACTCACGTCTAGCAAGGTTGCCAGAGGCAACCACGGGCCAACTCAAGGACCCATAAGTACGCTGCAGTCGGCTGCCTACTACGGCATGCAGGTCTCTTTTCATCCGTTGGTCGCAGTTAGTGCGGTTGCTTGAGTTGCCTGTCGGGCTGGTGGACTGTGCTCACCATCCCGACACCGTCCTTCAGTCGGTTGGCGTGGTCCGTCGTCGACTGATCGACGACCTAGGGCACGCCGCTGGCCAACTACCCGCACTGCGGCGGGCCGCTGTGCAGCCGACGATCGCGCCACATCAGAGAGAGCGGCGACTCAACGAGCTCAGCAAGGAGCTACCCGGTTGGCAGATCGGCGACGCGCACACCAGTTGGTCGCGAGGATGCGAGCGACGTGCGCCAGACGACAGATCTCGGATCACAGTGGGTGGCGGATGAGCCGGAGTACTAGGCACCTTGCTGGGCTGTGACTCCGAGCGTCGGTTGCGGGACTATGAACCACGCCGCCACGGCGGACGCAACTTCCTCGGCCTCTACGACTAGGTCGCGTCGAGCGATCCGGCCGTAGTCATCACAACATCTAACTTGATGCGTGAGATCCGCAACGTGCGGCCTGGGATGTCAGGGGACCAGTTCGGGGTGGCTACTTCGGTTGCTCGAGGTCAGTACGCATCCTGACCAGCAGCGCGGCGAGCTCCGCCTCGGTGACGTCAGGTGCCGTCAGCGCTCCGTAGGTGCTCCGGTCCGCCCAGGCGCAGCGCAGCTCAGTGCCGGCGGCGCAGCGCACTTCGCCACCCAGGTCACCGGCCGGGTACTCCGTCAACCTAGGCTGTTCACCGCTGCTGCTCGCGACACCGGCGAAGAACTCCTTGATACCCTGCTCCGGGTCGGAAATCTGCTGCTCGCTCCCCACAAAGAGCACGAAAGCGTCGCCGCCCTTGGGGTGCGCGTACCCGCCGAACTGGACGTCGACGCCTTCCTTGGCGGCCGCGCCTCGCCGCTGCTCCAGCTCGGCGGTGACCTGCGGCGCGAGTTGGACGCGGTGCACCCCACCGGCCGTCTCGGCGATCACGATCCGCCGCTCGGGCTCAGTACTGACCGCCTGCACCACGTTCGACAGCCTGCCGAGGACGATTACTCCGCCGACGGCGATGCACGCGATCGCAACCTCCTTGGCCCGGTTCTTCGGCTTCTGCACGCCTGACGCTTGGGGCGCGTCGTCGTGCCGGTGTGGCGCCATGGCATGTGGAAGGGACGCGGTTCCCGGCACTGGCGGTGGCAAGGCCGGCGACGGCGCGGCCTTGTCGCGGCGATAGATGCGGAGGAGCGCTACCAGCCCACCGATCAGAAGGGCCAATCCCAACACGGCCGGCATCGCGGCGCCAATCGTGTAGGCCTTGCTGTCTGCTGACACCAAGGCGATGGCGCTGGCGATACTCGGGACCATGGAACCCACTTCCGGAACGGATGCTCTCCGGGCTGTCCGGTCGCCCGCGCACATTAGCGAGTCCGCTTGCGCTGCGTCCAACGCCACGAACACATGCGCCCTCTCTCGGACCCGTCGTTCTGGCCGCGGCGCCCACGTGCACTGGTGGCCGACCAGCGCGGGAACACCATGGGAACGAAGGGGTATCGATCCGAGTCAACTCGGCTTGAAACGAGCCGAACCGGTGATGGCTGGTTGCGCTTGGAGAGGGGCAAGTTGATGGGATCCATCCTGTCGTCTTCTTGAACGCGTGCGCTTCAGGTCAGAGTGACGCCTTGATCGGTGCGCCGTTCGTACGGTTCTTCACCAAGCAGTGGGGTGCACAGGCGTTCGTGGGCACCGACTGGCCCGTTCAGGCGGTCCTGGCGGATGTCGTCGGCCAGATGCGGCTCCACGAAATCTGCGAGCGTCGTGTCTCACTGCGCACGGCGCTGCGGTCCGCCATAGAAACCGCCGCTGCAAAGGGCAACTACTTCCCACTGATGTACACAACCTATGGGCCAAGCAATGTGCAGTTCCGCGCCCCTGATTGACGACCGAGAGACCTGAGCCGAAGCTCGGATTGACTGCAGCAGGCTTGGCAGCTGACCAGGGACGGCCGTCGGCCCGTGTACCTGCCGGCCGATTCGACCACCAGATCGTCCCCGGCGCCGCGAGGTTGGCTGCCCGCTGACGCCAGCCGGTTCGAACCGTGATGGTGTCCTGCCACGGATTGGGCAGCCGGGGAATCTCAAGCCAGCCGGTACTTCGCCCGAGTCGACCCACGACTGATCCAGCGGAGAACGTCAAGGAGCGGGCTCCGGCGGGACACGCGGCCGAGGTCGTTTTCGAGGACACGAGCTGGCGTACGGCCTCCCAGTCGGCCGGATAGAGAGGTCAACTCCACCTCTCTAAGCTACCCGTCACCACGGACAAGGGAGGGACTTCGAGCCGTATCCACTGCAGGCAACACGAGTCGCCTCGACTTCGGCCCCACGTTTGGCCCCACGATCGCCGGTCCTCCATGGGCCTCTCTGCGCCCAATCATCCCCTGACCTGCAGTTTGGTGGGTGCCCCCGGCAGGATTCGAACCTGCGGCACATGGTTTAGGAAACCACTGCTCTATCCCCTGAGCTACGGGGGCCAACCGCGCGGAGCCTAGCGTATCGGACGCCGGCCTCGCCCCGGTCCACGCCGTGGGAGCATTCGAGACGACCGGAGATGCACCGCGGACCAGGAGGCAGCATGGTCGAGCCCATCATCCAGCGCGGCATCAAGATCGCCGGCGAGAATCCGATGATCATCCTCTACCGCCCAGGCAGCGACGACATCGTCGTACTGGTGAGCATGTGGACAGCGCGCTACTCCCCTGTCGGCTCGGGTCGCGCGCTCCTGATCTGGGCAGATCCGGTCGCATCAGGACTCGGGTCCGACGCGCCGATCGGGATGTACGCCGACAACCCGGAGCTGGCCGAGTACGTCTGGGAGCACTTCTACCGCGACTACGACACGATCCGCGGCCGCGGTATCGAGACCGCCCCACCGACCCCGGCTCGCTTCGCCGAGGCCTCCGGCGGCGACCTGTTCCACCGCATCACCTGCGTCACCGCCACCACCACGATCGAACTCGAATGGCGCGACGTACTCGACACCTTCCAGGTCACAACCCACCTGACCGGCTTCGAAACCTCAGCTGTAGCCCGCCCCTGCGCCGCAGCCTCAGTCCGCGTGAACGGCGTCGCCGCCCACGGCGAACCCCACCACCCAGAAGGCTGGTTCGGCAGCTCCGCAGCCCTGGCCTTCGCCGAAACCTGGCGCGAAACCTGACCCGGGAACTCCTATGACGATTCCTCCTCAGGCAGGGGTTTTGTGTAGACCCACAAGCCGTTCTCGCGGGTGAAGTGGCTGTCTTCTTGTTGGGTGTCCGGGGTGCCGTCGTGGGTGAAGTGGGCTCGGAACTCTACGGTGCCTTCGGTGTGGAACGGGGTGCCGGCGGTGGTCGTGAGGACTTCCAGGCCGGTCCACTGGATGTCGTCGTCGAATCGGATTGTGGGCGGTCGGGTGTCGGCTGACCAGGTCTGGAGCAGGTAGCGGGCGTCGCGTACGACGAAGGCGGTGTAGCGGGATCGCATCAGCTGCTCGGCCGTGGCTGCTGCCTTTCCTTGGTGGAGGGCACCGCAGCAGTCGCCGTACGTGGCGTCCAGACCGCATGGGCAGGGCGACGGATGAGACACCACGGGCTGAGGGGTACGACGTTTGGCCATCCCCCGATTGTCGCTCCGTACGTGGACAGGCCGGTGGTAGGGGCACATGCTGAGGGCATCGCAGCGAGAGCGGAGCCGCATGGCCACGTCGATGGTTGGCAAGACAGTACTGATCACCGGCGCTACCGGAGGCATCGGGAAGGCGACCGCGCTCGGCCTCGCCACGATGGGTGCGCACGTCGCGATCATCGGCCGGGACAGTGCGCGGACCGACGACGCAGTACGGGAGATCCGCGCTGTCGGCCAAGCGGATGGCTTCGTCGCGGACCTGTCCGCGCAAGCCGAGGTACGGCGGGTTGCCGACGAGGTACTGCGGAAGCTGCCGCGGCTCGACGTACTGGTGAACAACGTCGGCGGCTACTGGGATACCCGGCATGTCACTGCCGACGGGCTCGAGCACACCTTCGCGCTGAACCACCTCGCGCCGTTCCTGCTCACCAATCTGCTCCTCGACCGGCTGCGGCAGAACGCGCAGGCCCGCGTCGTCACGGTGGCGTCGAACGCTCAGTCGATGGGTCGCATCGACTTCGACGATCTGCAGAACGAGCGCGACTATTCCGGGTCCCGCGCCTACAACCAGTCGAAGCTCGCCAACGTCTTGTTCAGCTACGAGTTGGCCAGGAGATTGCAAGGCAGCTCCGTCACGGCGAACGCACTACACCCCGGCTTGGTAAGCACCGGGTTCGGCGGCGAGGATCCCGGCCGCACGCAGCGACTGCTGGTACCGCTGCTGCGCCCGTTCATGAAACGCCCGGCTCAGGGCGCCGCCACCTCGATCTACGTCGCATCCGATCCGCAACTGGAGCACGTGACCGGCCGCTACTTCGCCAAGTCTGCGACCACGAAGTCCTCCGAGCGCAGCTACGACGAAGCCACCGCGACACGACTCTGGCAGGTGAGCGCCGACCTCGTTGGTCTCCACACGCCTACGCCACAGTGATGACGACCTTTCCGCGGGCGTGGCCGTCGAGCAGGTACTGAATGGCCTTGGGGACCTCGCTCAGCGGGAAACGCTGGTCGATCGCCGGTACCACCGCTCCGGATTCGAGCAGCGGCGTGAGGTCGATCAAATGGTCGGACTTCTCCGAGTTGACGAACGTCCGCAAGCGCTGACTGACGAACGGCGAGAGCAGCACCGCCCGCATCTGGCGATCGGTGCCGCCGAGCCACCGGCCGCCGTTCTCGCCGCCCATGACAACGACAGTCCCCTTCGGCGTGAGGGCGCGCCGAAGTCGTGACAGGGAAGCGTTTCCGGCGATGTCCAGGATCACGTCGTACCGCTGCGGTCCCGCCGCGAAGTCGTCGCGCCGGTAGTCGAGCACGTGATCCGCGCCGAGCGACCGAACCAGATCCATCTTGCTCGCACCGGAAACTCCGGTGACCTCGGCCCCGAACGCCTTGGCCAGCTGCACCGCATAGGAACCGACACCACCGGACGCGCCCGTGATCAGCACCTGCTGACCCGACGCGACCTCGCCCTGATCACGCACGCCCTGCAGGGCGGTCATCCCGGAGATCGGCACGACAGCCGCCTGCTCGAAGGTCAGGTTCGCCGGCTTCGGCGCGAGCTTGCGCTCGAGGGCAGTGGTGTACTCCGCGAAGGCACCCTTGCCGACCCCGAACACCTCGTCACCCGGCTGGAACCTGGTCACGTCGGCACCGACCGCCTCCACGATCCCCGCCACGTCCATGCCGAGCACCTGGTTCTTCGGCGCCCGGAAACCGTACCCAGCAAGGCGAATCGGGTACGGCAGGCCGGTCATGATGTGCCACACCCCACGATCCACGCCGGCCGCGCGGACGCGGATCAGTACCTCGTCGGCGGCGATGGCGGGCTTGCCGATGTCGCGGAGCGCGAGAACGTCGGTCTCGCCGTACGTCGTCTGAGTGATGGCCAACATGTGTTTCCCCCTGCTGAAGATGCCGGTTCCGACCGGCTCGCTGCATACTTACAATGTATGCTTACGTTGTAAGTTACTCCCATCGGCGGGTTTAGTCCAGAGGGGTAGGCTGGTGGGACTCCGGAACGATGGCATTCCAGGTGGCATGTCAGGAACCGGCAGGGGATGAGGCGATGCCCGATGACGACTCCTGTGTTCGCCGGGATCTCGCGCCGTACGGCGATGGATCACGACCTTCTGCACCTCCTCGCCGAGGTCAGGTCCGCCCGGGCAGCCGATCGAGTGACTCGAGGCGTCCCACGCCGCGGCAGCGCGCCCAGCAGCGACGCCAGCCGCCTCGCCGCCTCCCTGACCGCCTACGCCAGAGCCCTGGAGTCGTACCGGCTGCCCGTGCCGCCGACCATTCGCGATGAGCTTCGCCTGCGCCGCGCTCTGCCCTGATGCCGGTGGCGGTTGAGTAGTTCAGCGCATGTGGCGCGACTGGGATGCGCTGACGATTGCCGCATGACGAAAACAATTCAGCCTTCGCAGACTGCCGCGTTCTACGGGCAGGCACTTCTCTCGTTCGGCGCCTCGCTGACGGCGATGGGGCTCGGGCTCGTCTACCTGCCCGCGCCCGGGTGTGGCGATCGGCCTGCTGTACGTTGTCACGTCGACGGTGACCTTGTGCAAGGTGGTGCGGGATCGGCACGAACTGTCCGAGGTGACCACCCGGGTCGATCAGGCGCGACTGGACAAACTGCTGGCCGAGCATGATCCGTTCAAGGTCGAGGGCTGACGGGCGCTCAGTGGTAGATGAGGCCTGTGGCCAGGGCGGCCAGGGAGCTGAGGAAATACAACGACCACGGGCCGAAGTGGCGGTCGTGCGCTCGGAGGTGGGCAGCGAAGGCACCGACGAAGTACAGGACGAGGCCTGCGGCGGCGAGTGTGCCAAGGGTCGGTACGACGAACCCGGCCAGCAAGCCGAGGGCGCCGGCAGCGAGGAGCATGCCGAGCGGGAGCATCCAGGAGTACGGCACGCCCACCACGTCGGCCTGCGATTTCGGGTAGTCGTGGCCGATGAGGTTGGCGATGGCCGCGCTGCCGGTCAGGGTGGCGGCGAGAAGCGTGGCGGCGAGGTAGGCGGCGAACACGATGGCTCCGTTCCGTGGGGTGATTGGGCCGCCCCACGGACGAGACAGCGTGCCGAGACGTGACAGTGAATCAGCTCACGCCGGTCAGCTTCTCCGGGTTGCTGACGACGTGGATGGTGTCGATCACGCCATCCACCAGGTAGAACGTCGCCGCGACGACCGCCGTACCTCCTGAAGTGATCACGAAGCCCGGTGCCCCATTGACCTGACGGATCTCGACGCGGGAGCCCTCGGGGCGCCGCCGCGACAGCACGATGAACGCCTGTGCGACGTACGCCGGGCCGTGGATCGGCTTGCGTGGCGCACCGGTGAGTCCGCCGCCGTCGCTGATCAAGGTGACGTCGGGTGCGAGGACCTTCATCAACGCCTTCACATCACCGTCGAGGCAGGCTGCCAGGAACTTCTCCGTCACCTGCCGCTGGGTGAATCGGTCGGTGTCGTACCGGCGTCGGCGCACCGCGACCGCCTTGCGAGCGCGGTGCGCGAGCTGCCGTACGTCGGCGTCCTGGCGGCCGAGGATGCGGGCGATCTCGGTGTGGCTGTAGCCGAAGGCCTCGTTCAGAACGAAGACAGCACGTTCGGTCGGCGACAGTGCTTCCAGGACGAGCAGCATGGCCGTCGACACCGAGTCGTTGCGTACGACGTCCTCGGCCGCGTCCGGACTGGTGAGCATCGGCTCCGGCAACCACGGTCCGACGTAGGACTCACGGCGTACCGCTGCACTACGGAGGCGGTCGATGGCGAGGCGGGTCGCGACTCGGACCAGGTAGCCCTCTGGGTCGTCGACGGTGGCTGGGTCGACGCGACTCCAGCGCAGCCAGGAATCCTGGACGACGTCCTCGGCCTCGGCGACGCTGCCGAGCACGCGGTAGGCGACGGCGTACAGCAGGCCGCGGTGTTCGGCGAAGGTCTCGGCGGTCACGCGGGGAGGCCGGTGAGGTCGGCCATCAGGTTCATGTGGTGATCGAAGTACTCCGCGCGGGCCTCGATCATCTCGTCGAGGCGGCCGAAGACTTCGAAGTTGAGTACGCCGTACAGATGCGTCCAGGCAACCAGGACGCGGTCGAGTCGTTCCTCGGGCATGGTGCCCTGGCGTTCCTGGATCAGGCGACGGAGGTCGGCGCGGAGCGGTGCCGTGAGTGGCGATGCGGTCAGCGAGCGGAGGCGGTCGCCCGCGTCGGTCACGATGGCGGCGAGGAGCAGGATCACTTTGGTTGCCGGCTCGACGGTCTCCTGGGGCGCGGCGTACCCGGGGACGGGGCTGCCGTAGATCAGGCCGTACTCGGCAGGGTGGGCCAGCGCCCAGGTGCGGACACCGCGACAGACGGCGAGCCAGCGGCCGCGGAGATCGTCCCGCGGTACGGCGGCGTCCGCGGTGGTCGCGGCGGCGGCGAGAGCGTCGTACGCGTCGATGATCAGCGCTGTGAGCAGGGCGTCGCGGCTCGAGAAGTAGCGGTAGAGGGCCGACGCGACGATGTCGAGGTCCCGGGCGACAGCACGTAGGGAGAGGTTGGCGCCGTCCGTGGCGAGGTGCCGACGGGCGACGTCCTTGATCTCCTGGCTCATCTCCGAGCGGACTCGGGCGCGCAGGGACGGTGCGGACATGGGATCAGTCTGACACAGGATGGAGTACAGTGAACTCATTAGAGAACACTGTTCTCGCTCAAGACATCTGTCACGAAGGGTTGTCCGCCATGTCCCTGCATGTCGTCGTCGGCGCCGGTCCGGTCGGCTCGGCCACGGCTCGGTTGCTCGCTGCCAGGGGTGAACAGGTCCGCCTCATCACCCGCAGCGGCCGCGCTCCCCAGCCCAGCCCTTCTCAGGAGAACGACGAGACGGCACAGATCGAGCGAGTTGCGGCAGATGCGAGTGACGCCGAAGCCTTGGCGCGGCACACAGAAGGCGCAGTGGCGCTGTACTCCTGCGCGGGCCCGGCGTACCACCGATGGCCGACTGACTGGCCTCCGCTGGGAGCCGCCTTGGTGCATGCGGCCGAGGTCAGCGGGGCCGTGTTGGTGACGACCGGCAACCTGTATGCCTACGGCCAGGTCGACGGGCCGATGACCGAGGACACTCCACTGCGGCCCAACTCCGTCAAGGGACAGGTCCGGGCCAAGCTCTGGACCGACGCGTTGGCGGCACATCAGGCGGGCCGGATCCGGACGGCCGAGGTACGCGGCTCGGACTACCTCGGCGCCGGCGCGGCATCGCCGTTCACCATCCTGGTGCTGCCCAAGGTGCTGCAAGGCAAGCGCGCTTCGGCGCCCGCCGACCTCGATGCGCTCCACAGCTGGACGTACGTCGGCGATGTCGCCCAGACCCTCGTCGCGGCCGCCGCGGACGAGACCGCCTGGGGACGAGCGTGGCACGTGCCGACACCGGAACCGATGTCGATCCGCGCTCTCGCCACCCGCACGGCCGAGCTCGCCGGAGCACCAGCCGCCCGGATCTCCGCGATGCCGACCATCGCACTGCGCATCGGCGGACTCTTCAACCCGGACGCTCGCGAAATGATCGAAACGCAGTACCAGTGGCGTCGCCCGTTCGTCGTCGACTCCACCGCCGCAACTGTTGCCTTTGGCATCAAACCCACAGCGACGGACGACGCACTGCGCGAAACCATCGCCGCCAACGCCAACTGAATCCGCGTCCTGAACGTCTGCCTCTAGGCTGTGCGGATCGACGGGTTCCGCCGTTGTCGGGAAGGGCAGGAATGAGATCCAGAGGACCGGGCCGCTGGTTGCGGCGGTTGGTGGTGACGGTGATCGTGCTGGGCGTACTGGCGGTCGCGGTCGACCGGGCGGCGGAGTGGGCCGCCGAGAACCGGCTGGCCACGATGGCCGAGAACCAGGCGGCGAACTACGACGTGGAGGCCACCGACACATCCGTCGAGGTGGGCGGCTTCGGCTTCCTCCCACAGTTGGCCAAGGAGAAGTTCTCCTCGGTCACGCTGACGATGAAGCAACCGACCTTCTCGAACGACGTCGCCGCTGAGGATCTGGTAGTGGAGATGTCCGGCGTGCACGTGCCGCGAGCTCTGCTCGAGCAGAAGCCCGGTACGGCGGTCACCGTCGACTCGACCGCCATGCGGGTGCACCTGTCGCCGGACGAGCTGACCAAACTGGCCGCCCGCACCACCAACATCAAGGGTCTGAGCTTCCGCATCGTCGACGGCAAACTGCACGCGCGGCTGACCGTCGGCGGCCTGAACGCGGAGGTGGCCGTCACCCCGCAGGTGAAGGGCCGCCGGATCGCGCTGGGCGTCGAGGACATGTCCGACTCCATCCCATCGGTGGTGCGCGACGCGGTGACGTCCCAACTGGCCCGTGGATTGGCTTTTCCACAGCTTCCGTTCGACGCATCCTTGAAGCAGGTGTCCGTCGAGGGTGACTCGCTGCTGCTGGTCGCCACGGTGGCGGATCTCAAGCTCACGTCCTGAGCCGAGTCCCTGGGCACGATCCCCTTGGGTTGCGATGTGTCGCGATATATCGTCGACGTATCGCATTCTCTCCTGAGGGACGGGTGGTCGGGATGACCGGATCGACGTACGCGGCGGGCTGGCCGTGGCAGAAACTCGCACAGCACTGCTCAGCGTTCGACTCAGTGTTCGACGACATCAAGGACGAACTGCACGCGGCCATGACCGGGCGGCGCGGTCACCGCGGACACCACCAGCCGTTCTCCGGACAGTGGGGGATGTTCGGCGGCGGTGGCCAGATGTTCGGCCCGCCGTGGGGTCCGCCGCCGCGCTGGCGTGGGCCGAAGGCACGGCGTGGCGACGTGCGCGCCGCGATCCTCGCCGTACTGGCCGAGCAGCCGATGAACGGTTACCAGATCATCCAGGAGATCGCCGAGCGCAGCGGCGGGGTATGGAAGCCCAGCCCGGGGTCGATCTACCCGACCCTGCAGCAACTCGAGGACGAGGGCCTCGTCACCGCTGACGCCGAGGTCGGCCGCCGTACCTTCACGCTGACCGACGAGGGACGCGCGTACGTCGCTGAGCACTCCGACGAGGTGTCCGCGCCCTGGGAGGCGATGAGCGCACCGAGCGACGACGACGAGAACGGGCTGAAGCCGCTGCTCGGCCAGGTGGCGACGGCGATGTGGCAGATCCTCGCGACCGGTACGCCGGAGCAGCAGGCGCGCGCGAAGGACGCGCTGGCCGAGCTGCGGCGAAAGCTCTACGGGATCCTTGCCGACGAGCGACCGGACGACGAGCAGGACCGGTCATGAGCTCGCCCCTGCCGGAATGGCGCGACCCCGACTCGCGCGACACCGACCGGCTCGGCCGCAACCGCCGCCGCCACGACTGGCACAACCACGACTGGCAGGACCGCGACTGGCACGGCCGCGACTGGCGTGGACCCGACTGGGGCGGACCGGACTGGAGCAAGCTGGATCCCCGCGAGGGCGATCGGCGCGAGGACGCCGACCGTACGCCGGAGCGGCGCCGCGGCCCGCTCCGGATCGGCGACACCGAACGCGACCAGGCCGTGGCTGTCCTCAGCGACCACTTCGTCGCGGGCCGGCTGACGCAGACCGAGTTCGAGGAGCGCAGCGAGCAGGCGACCCGGGCGCGGTACGCCGACGACCTCGAGCCACTGTTCGACGACCTCCCGGACCCGGCCGGCCTCGAGGTCGCGCAGGGACCGTGGTCGCCGCGGACCGCCAAGCCGCGGCGGCGCCAAGGTCCGCCGCCGTTCGTGATGCTCGCCCCGATCCTGATGATGGCGCTGGTGATCACCGCGATCACGTTGGCCGCGCCGTGGCTGGTGTGGGGCATGTTCTGGATCATCCTGATCAGCGGAGCGCACCGCCGCCGCTGGCAGTACCAGAACCGGCACCGCTGACACAGACCAACTTCACACGCGGCGGCCGCGCAGCCGCGGGATCTCCTGGGCGAACTCGACCACGAACCCGTCCGGATCCGCGACATGCGCGGTCCGGTGCCCCCATGGCCGATCGGCCGGCCCGCTGAGCACCTCGACTCCGCGGGCCGCGAGCCGATCGGCCCACGCGTCCACGTCGTCGACCATCAGCACCACCTCGCCGGCCGCCCCCGGCGAGACCGTCCGCCCGGTCAACCACTCCGCGCGCCGCCGCTCGAACAGCGCGAACCGCGTCCCCTCGGTGCCGAACTCCGCATACCCCGCATCGGTGAACTTGTACGGCAACCCGATCACGTCCCGATAGAACTCCACCGACGCCCCGAGATCCTCGACGTACAAGATGACATACCCGATCCGCTCCACCACCCCACGCTAGACGCGTCCCGGCCGGCCAGAGATAACAAACTGAACGCGCCCGTAGTCACGATGCGTGATGACCACTAGTCTAAGCGGCCTTGACCGACTTCCGGCAGCCGGGGGGAACCAGCTGCCCGAAGTCTCATTCGGAGGGGGAATCATGTCGCAGGAAATCGTGCTGCCCGGACGCGCCGGAGCACCGGTGGCACAAGGACTTCAGATGAAGCAGCGCAATCCGGTCGGGGTGTGGCTCGGGCTGCCGCTGATCACGTTCGGCATCTACCACCTCGTGTGGTACTACAAGATCCACGCCGAGATGGCGCAGTTCGACCGTCGCCGGGTGGTCCCGGTGGCCGGACCGATGCTGGTGTTGCTGCTGCTGGGCTGGACGATCATCGCGCCGCTGGTGTCGTACTTCAACACCGGCGGCCGGATCGCGAACAGCCAGCGGGCCGCGGGCCTGCCGGTCACCTGCAGTGGGGGCGTCGGCCTGCTGCTGATGTTCGTCTTCGGCCTCGGCACGCTGTACTACCAGTCCGAGCTCAACAAGGTGACCGCCTCCTACGGCGCGGCGCCGCAGAACGCCCAGATCCCGCTCTTCGCCTAGCCGCACAGAACTGTCGGCGGACCCACCTAGCCTCCTGGGCAGAAGTCGGGAGGAGGCTGGGTGTTCGAGGGTGCGTTGATTTTGGAGAGTCTGCGGGTCGGCGTGGAGATTTCGGACGTTCCGCTGCTGGTGCACAAGATCAGTCGGTACGCCGTGGCGAGTGCGACGCCGAGTCAGGCGGCGGTGTGGTCGGTGCTCGAGTTCGGGGTCGAGGACGAGCGGGTCGAGGTGCTGGCGGAGACACTGGCCGGGGCGTTGGACCAGCCGGGGTGGTACGCCGACTTCCATGACGCGCGGGAGGTGTTCGTTGTCTTCCCGGGCCGCGTGTTCCGCTACGAGCGCGGTGACACGGTGGCACGGGCCGAGGCACAGGAATTCGGGCGGGAGTTGGGGATTCCGGGGGTCCAGCTGGATTGGACAGACTGAGCCGTGTCAAGACGGTCGGGGCGGTTCCGACCTGGGGGTGCAAGGAGAACCGCACACAGGCTGAGGAGATTGTCATGGCACGGGTTCGGGTCCACAACTTCACGATCACCCTCGACGGGATCGCGGCCGGTCCGGGTCAGCGGCTGGACGCGCCGTTCGGCGACGGCATGGACAAGGTGCACGACTGGATGGAGGTCGCGCAGCAGGACCAGGCCGCCGGCAAGAGCGGGCTCGGGGCGGACCGGATCGACGGGTACGCCGAAGGTGTCGGCGCCACGATCATGGGACGGAACATGTTCGGCCCGCAGCGTGGTTCGTGGGAGGACGAGTCGTGGACGGGCTGGTGGGGCGACAACCCGCCGTACCATCACGACACCTTCGTCCTCACCCACCACCTGCGGCCGTCGATCCCGATGGAGGGCGGTACGACGTTCCACTTCACCGACGAGCCGATCGAGGTCGTGCTGGAGCGCGCGCTGAAGGCCGCCGATGGCCGCGACGTGGTCATCGCCGGTGGTGCCCACACGGTCCAGCAGTACCTGCGGGCCGGTCTGATCGACGAGCTCAACCTCGTCGTCGCGCCGATCCTGGCGGGCGCCGGCGAGCGCCTGTTCGACGGCGTGGACGACGCATTGGGCGCGTTCCAGGTGACCGAGACGGTCAGTGACCCGAGCGCGACCTTCGTCCGGCTGGAGCGTCAGTGATTGGATGACCGCATGACAGTGCTGCGGTACACGGCGTTCACGTCCGACCCGGCCGGCGGCAACCCGGCCGGCGTGGTGCTCGACGCGAGCAGGCTCACGTACGCCGAGATGCAGGCGATCGCCGCGGACGTCGGGTACTCCGAGTCCGCCTTCCTGACCAGCGGGACCGGCGGCAGCGATGGAGTGATCCCGGTCCGCTACTTCTCGCCCAGGGCGGAGGTGCCGTTCTGCGGGCACGCGACCGTGGCCACCGCGGTCGCCCTGGCCGAGCGGATCGGTCCCGGTGAGCTCGTCTTCTCGACCCAGGCCGGGCTCGTGCCGGTCGCGGTCGAGGAGTCACCGGACGGACTGCGGGCCACGCTGACCAGCGTCGAGCCGCATGTCGAGGAGATCGACGACATCAGCGACGTACTCGAGATCCTCGACTGGCATGAGGACGAGCTCGATCCCGCGTTGCCGCCGGCGATCGGGTACGCCGGGGCGCGGCATCTCATTGTGAGTACGTCGACCAGGCAACGACTGGCCGACCTGAACTACGACTTCGATCGGCTGCTCGCCTACATGCTGCAGCGGGATCTGACCACGCTGCAGTTGGTGTGGCGGGAGTCCGCGACTGTGTTCCATGTGCGCGATCCGTTCCCGGTCGGTGGCGTGGTCGAGGATCCGGCGACCGGGGCGGCGGCCGCGGCGTTCGGCGCCTACCTACGCGAGCGCGGGCTCGTCGATCCGCCGGTCGTGCTCACACTGCACCAGGGTGATGATCTCGGTCGCCCGAGCCGCATCCAGGTTGAACTGCGCGCCGACGACACCAGGGTCCGCGTGAGCGGAAACGCCGTACCGATCACGGGACTCGAGTGAGCCACTCGTCGGTGCCGAACTTGGCGGTGACGCGCTCTTCGGCGAGGTCCACTGTGGCCTTGTCGATGCTTCCAGGCTTGAGGCCGTAGCGATTGCCGAAGGACGCGGCCATCCGGTCGATCACTTCCGCGCGGTCGAGGCCGGTCTGGCTGCGCAGTGGATCGACCCGCTTGTTGGCGCTCGTCGTTCCCTTGTCGGACAGTTTCTCGCGGCCGATCCGCAGTACCTCGAGCATCTTCGCGGCGTCCATGTCGTAGGCCATCGTGACGTGATGCAGGACCGCGCCACCGGCGAACCGCTTCTGCGCGGCGCCGGCGATCTTGCCGGCCGGCGAGGTGATGTCGTTGATCGGCTGGTACGTCGCCGCGATGCCGAGATCGTTCAGCGCGCCGATGACCCAGTCGTCGAGGAATGCGTACGACTCGATGAACGACAGGCCGGAGACGAGTGACTCGGGGACGTAGAGCGAGTACGTGATCGTGTTGCCTGGTTCAACGAACATGGCTCCGCCGCCGCTGATCCGCCGTACGACTGTCACGTCGTGCTTGGCGGCGCCCTCCAGGTCGACCTCGTTGCGCAGGGACTGGAAGCTGCCGATGATGACCGCGTTCGACGCCCACTCCCAGACCCGCAGCGTCGGCGCCCGCTCACCGGAACCGACCTGCTCGGCCAGCACCTCGTCGAGCGCCATCTGCAGCGCGGGCTCCCGCGGTACGTCGTGCACGAACTCCCACTGGTGATCACGCCAACCGGTCGCGCCGGTCAGCGCCCGCCGTACGGCGACGGCCACGGCCTCGGGCGAGAACCCGAGCATCTCGACCCCATCCCCCAGTACCGCGCGCACACGAGCAGCCACCTGGGCCGCGGGCGTGGCAATCGGGAGACCGGCAAGAGCACCGTTGATCCGCTCCAGCGCATCGTCGGGCTCGAGGAAGAAGTCCCCACTGAGCTGCGCCCGCCGAACGTGATCGTCGACCACCTCCAGATCGGCAACAACCAGCTTGCCGCCCGGAACCTTGTACTCACCATGCATATCCAGCCACAACCGGTGAACGCCGGAAGATGTTCCCGGCCGACTCCCCCACTTCAAGCGCGCTTGACCCTACACTCCGAGCTATGGCTGAGATGAGCATGAACAAAGCGATTCACGCGGCGTTCCGCCGGGATCTGCAGCGGTTCGTCGACGCGCTGGGGGCGTTTTCCGCGGGGGATCAGCTGCGGGCCGAGCAGCTCGCGACGGCATGGGCGAACTTCGACGAACAGTTGACCCGCCACCACGAAGGGGAGCACGACATCGCCTGGCCGGCCTTGGAATCGGTCGGGGTGAGCCGGGATCTGCTGACCCAGATGGACGCCGAGCACGACACGATGGCGACCGCGTTGGCCAAGGCCCGCGAGGCGATCGCGTCCCTTCGCCGTACCGCGAGCGCCGAGGACGCGGCGACCGCACTGACCGCGATGCAGGAGCTGCAGCGGGTGACCGTGCTGCATCTGGATCACGAGGAGTCGGAGATCGAGGGGGTGTACCTGGAGAAGAAGGACACCGCCGAGATGAAGGCGATGGGCCGGCAGTTCGCCAAGGTCAGCCCGGCGCAGGGCGGTACGTTCTTCGCCTGGGCCCTCGACGGCGCCGCCCCCGACGAGACCGCCGCCATCACCGGCACGGTCCCGAAGCCCGTCCTCACCATCATCAGCGGCGTCTTCGGCCGCAACTACCGCAAAACCGTCGCCCCGGTCTGGAACAGCTGACGCTTACTCCGATCACCCCGTACGGCGGCTCCTGGCCGGCATCACCTACGCGACGTCGGGCCGTGTCATCAGCGGCGATCGCAGCTGCAACGCCAGATTGGGGCCGGTCATTGGCACGGTGCTCCACGTCAGCACCGCTGTTCCCGCGTCGGCGTCGACCACCAACCGAACCCGGTGCGGGGTGGTGATGACGAAAAGCTCGGCGACGAACGTGTCACCCTGCCAGGCGCCGGTCGCGACGACAGGGCGGCCGAGAGGCGAACTTTCCCGCCATTCGCCGTGGCCGACCTCGACGGTGGCCAACGACCCGAATCGCAGGAGCCATCCACCGTCGACGGGATCGACGATCACCGTCGTCCCGTCGGGCAGCGCCGAATCCTCGGCGGAGGCGTCGAGACTCGCCTTGACACAACGCTGCGGGTCGGCCGAACCCGGCACCGGCGCGAAAGACAGCCGCCGCAGCCGATCGGCGAGGATCTCGTCGTCCTGGGCGCTTCCCGGCTCATCCAGGCCGGGCAGCAGGCAGTCCCAGAAGACGCCGGGCAGGGCCTGCCCGTCATCGACCTCAGCCGTCACCACGACCACGAGATCGTGGGACGGGACGACGAGGCACTGCTGGCCGTAGGCGCCGTCACCGCGGTACCCGTGACGCGACATCCAGAACTGGTAGCCGTACCCGCACAGAGCGTCGGGGTTGGTGACCCAGTCGGGGCTCGCGACGAGGTCGTCGGGCGAGTCGTCCTGGGGCGGCAGGGTACCGATGTGCCGTTTGGTCGCGAGCTCCACCCATTCGCGCGGGACGAGCTGGCGGTGGCCCCAGACACCTCCGCGCAGCAGCAACTCGCCGAACGCGGCGACAGCCTCGGTCGTGAGATGCAGCCCGTGGAATCCGAAGGCGGCACCGCTGGCCACCCGATCCCAATCGGCGTGGTCGATACCCATCGGCGTGAACAGGCGCTCGTCGAGCAGTTCCGGCAGGCCGCGGCCGGTGACCCGTTCCACCATCCGGGCCAGGACGAAAGTGGTCGAATTGTCGTAGGTGTGCCGGGTTCCCTCAGGCTCGGAGAACGGTACGCGCAGGAAGCCCTTCACCAGGTCGTCCGGTTCCAGCTGCCAGGCCTCGGCGAGACTGTCCACGCTGTGCCCGGCCGTCATGGACAGCAGGTGGTGAACGGTGAGGCGGCGTCCCTGCTCCGAGATATCGGCCGGAACATGGTCGGGCAGCACGTCCACCACCCGGTCGTCCAGCGAGAGCAGCCCGTCGGCGATCGTGAGCCCCACGGCGACCGAGGTGAACGACTTGGTCAGCGAATAGAGCAGATTCGGGCGCTCGGCCGAGTACGGCGCCCACCAGCCTTCGGCGACGACGTGACCGTGACGTACCACCATGATCGAGTGACACTTGACGGATTGCGCTTCGATCTGGTCCAGCAGCGCGACGACCGCACGGGACGACATCCCCGAGGCGGCGGGCCTCGACCGCGGCAGTAAGGCGCGCTGTGAAGGCATCCACGCACCGTAACAAGCCTGACAGAATCGCCCAATCGAATTACGGGACATCGCTCAGAGGGCCAGCCTCGATCGATGGTTGAGGGCGTTGGTGGTTTCGCTGTCTGGTTGGTTCACCGCACAGTTGGCCGGCGCGGCAATGCCGCGGTGGCGGCCGGTGACAGGACCGGGCAGGATTCCTGCCCGATCCGGGGGGTCCCCAGCCACCTGCACGCTGGAATCTCGAGGCTAAGCGCCGGGAGCCGAGCGCTCAGCCGGGGTGAGCTTGTAGGCGATCTCGAGAACCCGTTCGCGGACCTCGTCCACCTCGCCGTTGCCGTCGACCTCGTGCACCAGGCCGCGGTCGCCGTACAGCTCGATCAGCGGGACGGTGTGGTCGGCGTACACCTTGAGGCGGCGCCGGATCACGTCCTCGGTGTCGTCGGAGCGGTGCTCGATCTCGGCTCGCCGGAGCAGGCGCCGTACCAGGACCTCCTGGTCGACCCGCAGGACGACGACCGCGTCGAGCCGGCGTTCCTGCGTGGTGAGGAGCTCGTCGAGTACGGCGGCCTGTTCGAGGGTGCGCGGGTAGCCGTCCAGGAGGAAGCCCGGCCGGGCGTCGTCCTCGGCGAGCCGCTCGCGGACCATCGCGATCGTCACGTCGTCGGGTACGTACGCACCGGAGTCGAGGTACTGCTGGGCTCTCCGGCCGAGGTCCGTCCCGGCGGCGACCTGGGCGCGGAAGATGTCGCCGGTCGAGATGGCCGGTACGGCGGCTTGCTCGGCGAGCATGTCGGCGTGCGTGCCCTTCCCGGCACCCGGCGGACCCATCAGGACGACAGTCGTCACAGCTCGCCCCTCCTGACTCTCGGTAAGTTCAATCAGGGTAGGCGAGCCGGACGCCTGGCGGTACGTCGTACGTCACGTCTCGCTGAGCGAGACCGGTGCGAGACCCGCAGTCGTGGCCCGAGTCACTGATTGAGCATGTCCCAGGTGGACAGACAGAAGGGGTGACCGGCCGGGTCCGCGAAGACCAGGCAGTGGTCGGCGTTGGGCTGGTGGGAGTACTTGGTGGCACCCGCGGCCAGGACCTGGGAGGCGGCGGTATCCAGGTCGTCGACGTAGAAGTCGAGGTGGAACTGGATCGGAACCGTCGGCTCCGGCCAGGTGGGCGGGACATGGGCCGGATCGCTCTGGAAGTCGATCCGGCCCCCAGGCCCGTCCATGGTCGCCCAGACGTGGTCGGAGTACGCGATCCGCCCACCGGTGATCTCCGCGTAGAACGCCGCCAGTTCGAGGGCGTTCGGGCAGTTGAGCGTCGGCGAGCTCAGGCGGATCCCGGGCATCGTCACATCACCGGCCGCAACTCGACGGTGTCTCCGGGACCGGCGAACCGGGACGCCAGTTCCTCGGCCCGCTCCCGGGAGGCGACGTCGATCAGGAAGAAGCCGGCCAGTTGCTCCTTCGCCTCGGCGTACGGCCCATCGGTCGCCACCCGGCGGCCCTTGGAGCCGACGCGGTAGATCGTCGACGCCGCCGGCGCCCCCAGCGCCTCGGCCGTCACGAACTCCCCCGACGCCGAGATCTCGGCCAGCATCTCCTCGAACTCCTTGTGCATCGCCGCCCGCTCGTCGTCCGGGATCGCCCGCCCCACCTCGGTGAAGTCGATCGTCGGGTGCCCCCACGGCTCCGGGTTCGAATAGATCAGGATCAGGTACTTCATCACAACCTCCTCCACGACGACGCATTGTGCGCCATCACCACGTAGGTCGGACCGCGCCGGCACTTCTCGACAAAACGATCGCTGTCACATCATCGCCGCCGCGGACGTCAGAGGGGTGGGGCCCGGAGGTGGGTCGTGATGAGTGGAGGAACTGTGGGCGTGATGCTGGTGACGGGTGGAACCGGGACGTTGGGGCGGCTGGTGGTGCCGTTGGTGGTGGAGGCGGGGTGGAAGGTCAGGGTGCTGAGCCGACACCCCAAGGACGACGGGGTCGAGCACGTGGCAGCGGACCTGTTGCAGGGGGACGGGATCGATGACGCTCTGAACGACGTGGACGTCGTGATCCACCTCGCGGGTGGGCCGAAGGGGGATGACGTCGGCACGCGGAATCTCGTGCGGGCTGCGGAGCGGGCCGGGGTCAAACACCTGGTGCACATCTCGGTGACCGCGGTGGATCAACTCCCGCTGACGTACTTCAAGTCCAAGCTGGGCGCGGAACAGGCCGTGCGGGAGTCCTCGGTGCCGTGGACGGTACTGCGGATCGCGCAGGTCCACGACTTCGCCTGGAACACCGCGCGCATGATGGCGAAGCTCCCGGTGCTGCCGATCCCCGGTGGGGTGCGGTTCCAGCCGGTGGACGGGCGCGACGTCGCGGCGCGGCTCGTCGAGCTGGCGCTGGGCGAGCCGGCCGGCCTCGTCCCGGACCTGGTCGGCCCGAAGGTGTACAGCCTGGGCGACCTCGCCCGCGACTACCTGCGCACCACCGGCAAGCACCGGCTGTCGATGCCGGTCCGCGTTCCAGGCAAGGCCGGCAAGGTCTACCGGGCCGGCGGAAACCTGACCCTGACCGGCGCCACCACCGGCCACCGCACCTGGGAAGCCTTCCTCGCCGAGCAATCCTGAGCGTTCGCAGCCACCACTGGCGGGTTGTTTCACCGCTGGCGCGCAACAACCCGCCAGCCGGCACACAACCCGCCATCCACCAGCCACCACGCCCACCTCGGCCACCGCGGCCACTCGGCCACTAAACGGGGAGGTACGGATCGAGTAGCTCGGTGAGGGCTGGGACCGGCGTCGGGTCAGTGGCGAGCCAGCGGGCGATGCCGGCCAGGAAGTCTGCCGCCTGTACTCGCGGATCGTGCCTGGAGTCGACCTGCTTGAGGCTGAGGAGTGGTGGCGGTGCCGGCGCGACGGCCTCGGCCAGGTAGGCACCGAGCCGCGCCATCCGACCTCGCGTGAGCGCGCTCTGCTCGTCGTGCACCACCGCGACCGACCGCTGCCCGGCGCTCCAGAACAGCACCGTGTCGGCCACCGCGGGCACCATTGGTTCGAGCGGAGGCGGGATCGAACGATCGTCGTCGATCAACCGCAGCAGCACCCCCTCGACCCGCGCCCGCGTCACCTCGCGCAGAACCGGCACATCGGCCGGCAGCAACGCGAAGAACCGGTCGATCGCGGCATGGTCGAGCAGCCGCAATCGCTTGGTCCGCGTCATCGTGAGGAACGCGTCCAGGAAGTCGGTGCGATCCCGGAACCGCGCCACGTCTTCCCCATGATCCCGGGCCAGCCGGGTGCCATCGCCGTACGACGGCTCGTCGACGAGCAACTCGATCACCCGGCCCGCGACGTACGACGTCTTGTCGATGACATGGACATGGGCGTGCCCGCGCAACGTGGTGAGGAACCACTCCAGCGCGGGTCGCTGCTCGGGCCGGAGCAGCAGGTTGGACTTGTATTCGGTGGTCCCGCGACGGCGGAACCGGGACAGCAGTACGGCGACCAGTTCGGCGGCCTCCGGTACGTCGAGATCCACACTGGCGTGGGTGATCACGGGCGACTCGGGGTCCAGGAGATTGCTCCCGGAGAACCCCGACTCGTCACACGCGATCTCGACCGACGCCGATGATGACGTGGGGTGCATGAGAAGAGCTCCAAGGCTGGTGGACTGCACGCTGAAGGGGCCTGTCGCGTGGACGGGCGTGATCAGGCGGGGAACCGCGTGATCAGTGAGCGGCAGCAGCAGCCTGAGCAGACATGTGACCCATCATCGGTGCGATCCGGGTCGATCCACCAGCGAATTGTCAGGGCTTGCGCGCGAGGGCGACGTACAGCAGCAGGGCGGCGCCGGTCGGACTGAGCTTCTGCTCGGCGGGCGGCCACCAGCCGGTCAGGTCGACCAGACCTGGCTCGATCAACTCGAAACCCGCCACGATCTCGGCGAGTTCCACGGGAGCGCGGAACGTGAGGGCCGGGAAGGACTCCTTCAGCTTGTCCTCGACCGCGGTCGCGAACTCGCTCAGCCGGCTGCCGTCGCGGGAGTTCACCGGATGCGTGATCGCCAGGTACGACCCGGGCGGCACCGCGTCCAGGTAGTCGCAGACCAACCGCCGGACCCTGCTTGGTGTCCGGGATCGCGTGCAGCACCAGCCCGAGGATGATCCCGACCGGCCGGTTCAGGTCGAGCGCCTCGGTGACGACCGGATGCTCGAGCACGGACTCCGGGTCGGTCAGGTCCGCACCGGCGCAGAACGTGCTGTGGTCGTCCGCGAGCAGCGCCTGACCGTGGGAGATCGCCATCAGGTCGTTGTCGACGTACACGACCTTCGCCTGCGGATCGGCCTTCAATGCGACTTCGTGGGTGTTCGGCGCCGCCGGCAGGCCGCAACCGAGGTCGAGGAACTGACGCACACCGTCGCTGATAATCCAGCGGACCGCGTCGCCCAGCCAGCGCCGGTTCTCCCGGGCCAGGTCCGGTGCCTCAGGCGCGATCTCCAGGACTTCCTGGAACAGCCTGCGGTCCACCTCGTAGCTGTTCTTACCGCCGAGGAACAGGTCGTAGAGCCGAGCCTCGGAGGGCCGGTGGAGGTCGAGGTCGGGCAGCACCTGGCGGGCCTCGTTCCGCTCCGGCATCGCCCCGATCCACCTCGTTCCCGAATCCGAAAAGGTCGATTGCCGGAAGGCTACCGGCACCACCGGACGTGATCGCACCGGGGTTGTGGCGCGGAACCCGGCCCCCATCCGTCCCACCCCACGGGAGATCTGGTCACCTCGTTGGCAAACGCTTGCCACCGCCCGTCGACCGCCCACAGACTGGGCAGCCACATCCGGACCCCGCCCCGAGTCACCCCCGGAGGACGCCATGCATCGCCGTACCTTCCTGGCCACCGCCCTCGGCGCCGGCCTGACCGCCACCGCCGCACTGCCCGCCACCGCACTGCCAGCCACCGCCCTGCCCGCGACGGCCAGTCCCGGCACCCGGACATACACCCGGCCCGTCCGGGCCCGAACCCTCGACGAACTCCGGCAGGCGATCGCGGCAGCCAACCCCGGCACCGAGATCGTGGTTGCCAATGGCACGTACGACGTTCCCGGCGACGAGACCATCGCGATCCAGGGCAGGCGCGGGAGCAGCGGCGCACCGATCGTGATCCGGGCCGAGACCGTCGGCGGCGTGACGCTGACCGGGAATCGCGGGTTCGTGTTCGGCGACTCGTCGTACGTGACGGTCAGCGGGTTCACGCTGAAACAACGGACGACCTTCGAGGTCCCGACCACTTGTCACCACGTGACGATCAGCCGCAACGACCTTCAGCTCGCCGACATCGAGGGGATGCACTGGCTGATGGTCCGCGGCGACTCGACCACCGTCGAGCGCAATCACTTCCACGGGAAGTCGACGCTCGGGATCTTCCTCGGTGTCGAGGGACCCGGGTCGGACGGGATGGCGCAGGGTGTGCGGATCGTTCGTAACTACTTCTCCGACCACACCTTCGCCGGGGACAACGGCGGCGAACCGATCCGGCTCGGCCTCAGCGGGCGGTCGCTGAGCGATGCCGGCGCACTGGTCGAGCAGAATCTGTTCGAGCGTGCGAACGGCGATCCGGAGGCGATCTCGGTCAAGTCGTCCGGCAACACGATCCGGCAGAACACCATCCGCGACAGCCTCGGCGGCATCGTGCTCCGGCACGGCAACCGGTCCCGGATCGAGGCCAACTTCATCCTTGCCGGGAGCAACGGAATCCGGATCTACGGCAACGATCACCTGATCGTGAACAACTACACCGAGCAGATCGGCGGCTCCGGAATCGTTCTCGGCAGCGGCAGCGTGCGCGACCACAAGCCGGAGGACTCACCGGAGAGCCGCCAAGGCAACGACGCCCCGGACCGGGTGACGATCGCGCTCAACACCGTCCTCGCCTGCGGTACGGCGATCAGCGGGGAGTCGCAGAGGACCCTGCCGCCACTGGGCTGCTCGATCACCGACAACCTGCTGATCGGCGACTCCGGCAAGCAACTGGTGTCGATGCCCTACCTGGACGGCATCGCGTGGTCCGGCAACCTCTGCTGGGGCGCCGCGGCCGACGGCAACATCCCGGTCGATGGATTCTCCCGCAAGGACCCGAAGCTCGCGGCCGGCTCCGACGGAATCCGCCGCCTGACATCCTCGAGTCCCGCGATCAACGCCGCAAGCAAGAGCTACCCGAACGTGCCGAAGGACCTCGACGGTCAGCCGCGCACCGGCACGGCGGATGTCGGCGCCGACGAGTACAGCAAGACCTCTGCGATCAACCGCCCGCTCACTCCGGCGGACGTGGGCCCGGCGTCCCGATGAGTTTTCTCCTGCTCGCTCGTCTCAACAGGAACCAACGAACGAGCGAGCAGGAGGACCCATGGCGAAGGTGCTGTATTCGGTGACGATGTCGGTCGACGGCTTCATCACCGGCCCGGACGGCGACATGCAGTGGATGCGCCCGTACCTCGGTCCGAACCCGGAGGTCGACGAATTGATCCCCCGGATCGGCTCGATCCTGGCCGGGCGCCGGTCGCACGACGGGGACGACCCGCACAAAGGCGAAGCCGGCGAGGGCCAGGCATTCGGCGGCGGGTGGAGTGGCCCGCTGTTCGTGCTCACGCACCGCCCACCGAACAGTCCCGAGCCGGGCGTCACGTACGTCGACGAGTTCGCGAAGGCGCTCTCGATGGCGAAGGAGGCGGCCGGCGACAAGTACGTCAACGTGATCGGCGCGAACGTCGCCAAGCAGTGCATCGAGGCCGGCGAGCTGGACGAGGTACTGCTGCTGTTCGTCCCGGTCATGCTCGGCGACGGCACACGCCTGTTCGACCAGCCGGGCGGCCGAACCGTCGGCCTCGAACGCCTGAGCGTGACCGGCAACGAGCTCGCGACCAACCTCTGGTTCAAGGTGGTGCGCTAGAAGTCTGCGGCGGTCGAGTGCATCACCGCGCGGATCTCGACGGATCGCCCGGCGGTCTGGGAGTCCGGCAGCAGGCGGGCGAGCTCGACCGCCCGCTCGCGGCTCTCCACGTCGATCAAGTAGTAGGCGTCGATGGCGGCCGGCGCCGCTCGATCGGGCATGTGCACGGCCAGTTGTGGGTCGGCCAGCACCTCACCACAGACCAGTTCGCCCGCGTCGTACGCGGCTCGTTCGAACTCGTCGCGGCGCAGCGGCTGCTCGCCGTCGCCCTGCAGGATCACCAGGAATTTCATCGGCGCTCTCCTCTCACTGGTACGACGGAACCGAGGGAGCGGTTTTGACATGATGGCCGGATGTTCGTGCGCACCGAGCGGTTGAGCCTGCGTCGCTTCACCCCCGAGGACGCGGAGGCGTTCGCGGCGTACCGGTCGGATCCGGACGTTGCGCGCTACCAGTCGTGGGACGCACCACTCCCGCCGGCCGAGGCGCTCAAGACTGTCGAGGAATTCGCGGACGGCGATCCGATGAAGCCCGGCTGGTTCCAGTACGCCGTCGACCTGGACGGCGTACTGATCGGCGACATCGGCCTCAACCTGCACGAGAACCTCAGGCAGGCCGAACTCGGCTTCACCCTGGCCCCCGAGCACCAGGGCAAGGGCTACGCGACCGAGGCGGTCCGCGGCCTCCTCGACCAGTTGTTCGTCGAGCACAATCTGCATCGCGTCTCGGCCGAGTGCGACGCCCGCAACACGGCGTCGGCCCGGCTGCTCGAACGCCTCGGCTTCCGGCAAGAGGGTCTGCGACTGTCGAACAGCTGGTTCAAGGGCGAGTGGACCGACGACCTCCTGTTCGGCCTGCTCCGATCCGACTACCTCAGCTGACGGCCTTCGCGGCCCACGCGCGTGCGGTCAGCCGGATCGAACCGTCCGCCTCGATCGGCAACCGTGCGCGCACCGCCTCCCGCAGCGTCTCCTGATCCGGCTGGGGCAGGTTGCGCAGGTACGCCGGCGCGGGCCCCTGCCCACCCAGGAACGGTTGCCAGTAGTCGTCGAACGACGTGAACTCCGTTGGTACGACGATCGCCCGCGTGCTGACCGTGGTGAACCCGGCCTCGGTGAACAGTCCTTCGAGGCCCTCAGCCGTACAGAACGGGAAGCGGACCGCTTCATCGTGTTCGCGATCCTGTGGACGTACTTCGATCATCGCGTCGAAGAAGTTCCGCATCAGCTGCATACCTTCGGCGTAGTCCCAGACGTACGCGCCGACCGTCGACCCGATCTCCCGCATCCGCCGCAGCGCCTCGGCCCGCTCGGGGACGAAGTTGAGGACGAGCCCGGCGACCACCGCGTCGTACGGGCCGTCCGGCAGTTCGGTCGCCGATCTGACCTCGAAGCTCGCTCGCTCGTCACGGACGTACTGCCGGGCGTACTCGATGAAGCCGGCCGACGGGTCAACGCCGAGCACCGAAGCTGGACCCGCCGTACGCAGGATCGTGCTGGTCAACGCCCCGGTGCCGCAGCCGACGTCGAGCCAGCGCAGGCCGGTGGGCTGGTCCAGCCAGCTCACGAAGTCGGCGGCAACCAGCCGGCTCCATCGGCCTACGTAGGACTCGTAGATCTCACCGCTTGACCACTGGGTCACTTGCGCAGGATAGGACCGTGATGCGGGAGCGCAACACCTGTGAGCTGCTCGGCCACGGACCAGAGCCTGGCGTTGTCCTCGACGTCGCGGGAACGCTTGGGCGCGGCGGCGAGTTTGGTGGGTCCGACCAGGCCGAAGAAGTTGGACGGGCCGTAGTACGCACCGGGCTGGGCGTCGGGGCTGGTCGCGGCGAACAGGAGCGGCTCGGTGCCGATCTCGACGCCTTGCGACGGCAGTGGGTTGAGGCGGTGCGCGATCCGGGTGGCGAGCGGAAGCTGGTCACGACCCAGCGAGGCGCCGGCGGTCAGCAGGTTGGTGCGAGTGAAGCCCGGGTGCGCGGCGGCGCTGAGCAGGTTCCAACCATGGTCGGCGGCGAGCTTGGCCAGGTGGTTGCTCATCATGAGGTCGGCGAGCTTCGACTGCGCATACGCCAGGTTCGAGCGATAGCGACGTTCCCACTGCAGGTCGTCGAAGTGGATCCGGCCGTAGTTCGCCGTCCCGCTGCTCATGGTCGCGATCCGCGGCGCCGGCGCGGCCAGCACCAGCGGCAGCAGCCGCACGGTCAGTGCGAACGGGCCGAGGAAGTTGGAGCCGAACTGCAGCTCGAACCCGTCCTTGGTGACGTTGCGGGTCGGTGGGGTCATCACGCCGGCGTTGTTCACCAGCAGGTCGAGGTGCGACTCGTCCGCGCTCAGGCCGTCGGCGAACTCCTGCACCGACGCCAGGTCGGCGAGGTCGATCCGCCGTACCTCGAGCTGGGCGTCCGGGTGTTCGGCCAGGATCTCGGCCCGGGCAGCCTCGCCCTTGGCGACGGTCCGGACCGCCATCACCACCCGCGCACCGGCGGCGGCGAGACGCTTGGTGGTCTCCTTGCCGGTGCCGCTGTTGGCGCCGGTGACGACAGCGAACTTGCCGGTCTGGTCGGGTACGACGTACATCGGTTCCTCCATAAAAGACTGATGGTCTGTTATGGCTTCGACGTTATCAGACCGGCGGTGCGATAACAACAGACCAGCGGTCTGTAGACTGTGAGGGTGACGACATTCCAGCGGGCCCGGAGCGAGGAGCAGCGGGCCGTCCGGCGGCAGGCGATCCTGGCGACCGCGGCGGCGATGCTGGCGGAGATGCCGGTCAGCGACGTCAGCCTGAACGAGCTGAGCCGTCGCGTCGGCCTGGCGAAGTCCAACGTGCTGAAGTACTTCGAGTCGCGGGAGGCTGTCCTGCTCGAGCTCAACAGCTCCGAGCTCGCGGCCTGGGTGGAGGACCTCGCGACGGCGCTCGCCGCCGTACCGCCGGCCGCGCCGCTCGCTGAGCGGGCAGAACTGCTGGTGGATGCCGTGGTGAGCACGCTGGCCGGGCGTCCGGTGTTCTGCGATCTGATCAGCACGCAGGCGTCAGTGCTGGAGCGCAACATCTCGACCGAGACCGCGATCGCGTTCAAGCGCGCGGCGGCGATCGGCTACGAACGGATGGTCGAGCTGGCTGTCGGCGCGCTACCGGAGATGGGGGGAGAGGGCGCGCGGCGCTTCATCCCACCGGCGAGCATGCTGGCCGGGGCGGTCTGGACGCACGCCCATCCCACCCCGGCCCTGCTCGCCGCCTTCGAGGCGGATCCGTCGATCTCGGCGCTGCGGATGGAGTTCGAGCCCACCCTGCGCCAGCACGTCACGACTCTTCTCGAAGGTGTACTGCCCCGCTGATTACGGCAGGTAGTAGTTCGGGTTCGGCAGCTTGAAGGTGCGGTCGGCGAACCCACCCTTCAGGTCGGAGAACTGGTCGCCGAAGTTCGCGACGATGTCGTAGCCGAGCGACTCGATGTGCGCCCGGGTGGCGGACTTGTAGTGGATCGTCGTACAGGATCCGTTCGGGTCGCTCGCGCAGGCCTTCTGCAGGTAGTCCGGGTAGTCGGCCACGGCCGGCTTGGTGAACAGGCCGTCCTCGCCGTCGCGCAACGTCGTCGGCTTCGGGAAGCCGGCGTCGATGCCGATCCCGTCCTCGGTCAGGTTGCCCAGCGTCGCCGCCTCCTGCGCGGTGCCACGACCGGTCAGGAAGAAGATCGCGTAGCCCTCCCGCTCCGCCGTCTTCACCAGGTCGACCATCCCGGGTACGGCGGGGAATCGCTGGTTCAGCACGTAGTCCGCATTGGTGGCGGGGTTGAACGCCCAGTTGCTGAAGATCTCGTAGTTCCAGGTCGCCAGCGAGGTGTCGTCGACGTCCAGCAGGATCGCCTTGGTCTTGTTGGTGTGGTGCGGCGCGGAGATCCAGCGGTTGCCGGACGCGGCCGCCGACTTGGCCTCCTTGGCGTAGTTGCTGTCCGCCGCGAACGTACCGGTGCCGAGCGGATCGCCGTAGTAGTTGCGCAACTGCTGCCGCAGTACGTCGATGTTGGTGACCTGCCGCTCGGTGCGCGGCGTCGACGTCTGAATGGCCGGCTGCTGCGAGGCGGCCCCGGCCGAGTACGCGACCCCGCCGACGACCGACGTGAGCGCGACGGCGGCGACGCCGGTGAGAACCAGCCGACGCGACGGCCGGCGCCAGGAACGGATTGCCATGGTGACCTCTCCAGGAACGGGAACCTTGCCAAGGCAAACTAACTCCATTCGGAGCCGATACACCCGCCGTACACCCCAAGTGCAGGGGAATCCTCCGCGTCAGACCTGCTTGACGTACCGATGACACGGCACCGGAATCGCACCGTCTCCCACGGTGGCGGGGTAATCGAAGGCTCCCCGTCGCTCCAGCCACTGCGCTCGTAGAAGCGTCGGGCCCGAGCGTTGCCCGCGGCCACGGCAAGCCACGCTTCGCTGTGCCCGTTGGCTTTCACCTGTCGCTCGGCTTCACTGAGTAGCGTCCCGGCTACTCCCGAACCACGGTGGTCGCGCGAGACGTACACCTGCTCGACCTCGTCGCCGGTCACCATCACGAACCCCGCGACCTCGTCCCCCACCACCGCGACGGTGGTGTCGGCCACCCGTTCCGCGGCACGGCTCCAGAACGTCTCCTTGGTCCGCACCGCAACCAGTTCGTCCGGCACATGCCCCAGATGCCCGTCACCCCAACCGGCGTACCAGACCGCGGCAACGGCCTCGACGTCGGCGGCGGTGGCGGGCCGCAGGGTGTCCGTCATTCCGTCACTGTAGAGGGGTTCACGCCGGGTCGTAGGCCAGGTTCGGCCGCAGCCAGCGCTCGATCTCCTCGACGGACAGGCCGCGGCGTACGGCGTAGTCCTCGATCTGGTCGCGGCCGAGGCGGCCGACGCTGAAGTAGCGCGCCGCCGGGTTGGCGAAGATCAGACCGCTGACGGCGGCCGCCGGGGTCATCGCGAACGACTCGGTCAGACCCAGGCCGAGCTTCTCCGCCTCGAGCAGGTGGAACAACTCCTGCTTCTCGGAATGGTCCGGGCTCGCCGGATACCCGAGGGCCGGCCGGATACCCCGGAACCGCTCGGCGTGCAGGTCCTCCAGCACCGGCTCGGCGTCCGGCTCGAACCACGCCCGCCGCGCCTCCAGGTGGATCCACTCCGCGAACGCCTCAGCCAGGCGGTCGGCCAGGGCCTTCACCATTATCGCCCGGTAGTCGTCGTTCTTCGCCTCGTACGACGCCGCGAGCGCCTCGGCACCGTGGATCGCGACCCCGAACCCACCGAGGTGGTCGCCGGACGGCGCGACGTAGTCGGCCAGGCACCGGTTGTGCCGTCCGGCCGGCTTCTCGGTCTGCTGGCGCAGCATCGGGAACGACACGTCCAGGCCGTCGAGGATGATGTCGTCGCCCTCGCTGTGCGCCGGCCAGAACCCGTACGCACCCTCGGCGGTGAAGGAGCCGTTGGCAACGATCTCGTCCAGGAGCGTGTTCGCGTCGTCGAACAGTTCGCGCGCCACCGGCTGGTCCAGGATCGCGGGGTACTTGCCCTTCAACTCCCAGGCCAGGAACAGGAACTGCCAGTCGATCATCGCGCGCAGCGTCTCCAGGTCCGGCGACACCCGGCGCAGGCCGGTGAACGCGGGCACCGGGAGTTCGCCGTACTCGACCGGCTCGGCGTTGGCGCGCGCCTGGGCCAGCGTGAGCAACGGGCTGCGCTGCTTGTTCGCGTGCTGCTCGCGCAACCGCTCCTGCTCAATACTGTTGCTACGGGCAAGCTCTTGCGAACGCTCGTCGTCGAGCAGATCCGAGACCACACCGACCACCCGGGACGCATCCAGCACGTGCACAGTGGTCTGCTCGTACGCCGGGGCGATCCGGACCGCGGTGTGCTGCTTGGACGTGGTCGCGCCACCGATCAGCAACGGGAGCTTCAGTCCGCGCCGCTCCATCTCGGCGGCGACGGCGACCATCTCGTCCAGCGACGGCGTGATCAGGCCGGACAGCCCGACCGCATCGGCGCCCTCGGCAACGGCCGTGTCCAGGATCCTTGCCGCCGGCACCATCACGCCGAGGTCGATCACCTCGTAGTTGTTGCAGCCGAGTACGACACCGACGATGTTCTTGCCGATGTCGTGGACGTCGCCCTTGACCGTGGCCAGCACGACCTTGCCCTGGCCGCGCACCATCTCGGCACGGCCCTCCCGCCGGGCCTGCTCCTTCTCCGCCTCCATGAACGGCTCCAGGTAGGCGACCGAGCGCTTCATCACCCGCGCGCTCTTGACCACCTGCGGCAGGAACATCTTGCCGGCGCCGAACAGATCGCCGACGATCTTCATGCCGTCCATCAGCGGACCCTCGATCACCTCGAGCGGACGGGGCAGCTGCTTGCGCGCCTCCTCGGTGTCCTCCTCGATGAAGTCGACGATGCCGTGCACCAGCGCGTGCGACAGCCGCTCCTGCACGGTGCCTTCGCGCCAGGTCAGGTCGACCTCGCGCTTGGTGCCCTTGCCCTTCACGTTCTCGGCGAAGCTGACCAGCCGGTCGGTGGCGTCGTCGCGCCGGTTGAAGATGACGTCCTCGACCAGCTCGAGCAGATCCTTCGGGATGTCCTCGTAGACGGCCAACTGGCCGGCGTTCACGATTCCCATGTCCAGGCCGACCTTGCCCGCGTGGTAGAGGAAGGCCGAGTGCATCGCCTCGCGGACGATGTCGTTGCCACGGAACGAGAACGACAGGTTCGAGATCCCGCCGCTGATGTGCACGCCCGGGCAGCGTTCCTTGATCAGCGGCAGCGCTTCGATGAAGTTGTTCGCGTAGCCGTTGTGCTCGGACATGCCGGTGGCGACGGCGAGTACGTTCGGGTCGAAGATGATGTCCTCGGCCGGGAAGCCGATCCCGGTGAGCAGGTCGTACGCACGGCCGCAGATCGCGACCTTGCGCTCGACGGTGTCGGCCTGGCCCTGCTCGTCGAAGGCCATCACCACCGCGCCGGCGCCGTAGTCGCGAATCCGCCGGGCCCGGTCGAGGAACTCCTCCTCGCCCTCCTTCAGGCTGATCGAGTTGACCACGCCCTTGCCCTGCACACACTTCAGGCCGGCCTCGAGCACCGTCCACTTCGAGCTGTCGATCATGATCGGGATCCGGGCCACCTCGGGCTCGGTCGCGATCAGGTTCAGGAACGTGGTCATCGCCTGCTCGCTGTCGAGCAGGTCGGCGTCCATGTTCACGTCCAGCAGGTTCGCGCCGCCGCGGACCTGCTCCAGCGCCACGTCGACCGCGGCCTGGTGGTTGTCGCCCTCGATCAGCCGGCGGAACTTCGCCGAGCCGGTCACGTTGGTCCGCTCGCCGATCATCACGAACCCGGTGTCCGCACCGATCTTGAACGGCTCGAGGCCGGAGAACCGGCTGGTGTGGTCGGTCGGTACGACGGTCCGCGGCGGGAGGTCGCGCACCGCTTCGGCGATCTTCGCGATGTGGGCCGGCGTCGTGCCGCAGCAGCCGCCGACGATGTTGACGAGACCGGAGCCGGCGAACTCCTGCAGCATTCCGGACGTCTGCTCCGGCGTCTCGTCGTACCCACCGAACGCGTTCGGTAGGCCGGCGTTCGGGTGCGAGGCGACGTAGGTGTCGGCGAACCGTGCGAGGTCCGCCACGTGCGGGCGCATCTCGGCAGCGCCCAGCGAGCAGTTGACGCCGACGACCAGCGGCTTGGCGTGCTCGACCGAGCTCCAGAACGCCTCGACCGTCTGGCCCGACAGGGTCCGGCCGCTCAGGTCCACGATCGTCACCGAGATCCACAGCGGCAGGTCCGGCGCGACCTCGCGGGCCGCGGTGACGGCGGCCTTCGCGTTCAGGGTGTCGAAGATGGTCTCGATCAGCAGCAGGTCCACGCCGCCCTCGGCCAGCGCCGCGATCTGCTCGGCGTACGAGGCCTTCACCTGCTCGAACGTCACCGCGCGGTACGACGGGTCCTCGACCCGCGGCGACAGCGACAAGGTCACGTTCAACGGGCCGATCGAGCCGGCAACGAACCGGCCACCGGCCTCGTCCGCGGCCTGGCGGGCAAGCTTCGCCGCGGCGATGTTCATTTCGCGCACGTACTCCTGCATGCCGTAGTCGGCCTGCCCGATGCTCGTCGCGGTGAACGTGTTCGTGGTGGTGATGTCGGCGCCGGCCGCGAGGTACTGCCGGTGGACGTCGAGGATGACGTCGGGCCGCGTCAGGGCGAGCACGTCGGGGTCACCCGTGACGTCGTGGGTGTGGTCGCCGAACCGGTCGCCCTGGTAGTCCTCGGGCTTCAGCTTCGCGCCCTGCAGCATCGTGCCCCAGGCGCCGTCGAGCACTGCGATCCGCTGATCCAGTAGCTCCCGTAGCGCAGTTTCCGTCATCTGCCGTCCCCTCCAGAGTGACTCCGGAGGCGCCCTTGCAGTCGAAGCCACCAGTCGAGCGTGGCGGACCCGGCGGTCCGTTGCAGCGCCTCTCGGACTGGCCGACCTATGCTAGCGGCGTCGGTCGCAGAAATCAGGGCCTTTGCCCACATAGCGAGATGCCTGTCCGGGAAACGATCCTGCCGCGCTCAGTGGATCAGGGCCTGGATGCCGGGAGCGTAGAGGTCGGCGATCGTGTCCGGCTCGGCAGTGGCGACCGGGCCGGTCTTGTCGATCGACATGGCGGCACCGAGGCCGAGGAGCTGGCCGGTGATCAGGCCGGCGCGGATGTCGATGTCGTCACCGGTGAGCCGGGCCGCGAAGCCGCGGGTGACCTGGTCGCGGAAGTGCTCGCGGATCAGGGCGCGCTCGTTGCCGCTGCCGGCCGCGAATACCACTCGGACCAGGAGGTCGAGGCCGTTCGTCCGGCGGTAGTTCACCAGCGTCAGCACGGCATGCCGACCGAGGTCCTCGTCGGGCGCGGCGAGCAGCAGCTCGGCGGCCTCGCTGAAGTCGGCGACCCGGTCGAACAGTGCTTCTTTGCTGCCGAAGTGTTTGACGATCAGCGCCGCGCTCACGTTCGCGTCGGCGGCGATCCCGCGGAGCGTGACCGCGTTGTAGTCCTGCAGTGCGAACGCCCGTCGCGCTGCCCGTAGGATCGCGATCCGCCCCGGATCGGTCACGTCGTACTCGCCGTTGTGCTCGCCGTCGTACTCGCCGATGCCTTGGCCGTCGCCTCGAGGTGGACCGGCGTCTGCCGCCGGGCCGGGATGAGCGTCACGAGACCGGCCGCGACCACCGCGGCCACCCCGGCGATGACGAACACGATCAGGTACGCCGACAGCACGGGCGCGACCTGGCCGTCCTTGGCGATCGTCACGCTCGCCAGCACGGTCGCCACGATCGTGCTGCAGATCGCGGAGCCGATCGTGCGCATCAGCGTGTTGAGGCCGTTCGCCGCGGCCGTTTCGGTCACCGGCACAGCATGCATGATCAAGGCCGGAAGTGCCGAGTACGCGACCGCGGTTCCGGCCGAGACGACGGTCGCGCCGATGACGATTCCCGCGATGTTGCTGCTGGTGAAGAGCCGGACGACGTACCCGGCCGCCATCAGGATCGACGCGATGATCAGGGTGAACCGCGGTCCGCGGGCGGATGAGATCCGGGCCGAGACCGGCGACAGCAGAACCATCGCGACACCGCCTGGCAGGAGGCAGAGACCGCTGACCACGATCGACGCGCCGAGCCCGTACCCGGTCCACGTCGGCTCCTGCACCAGCTGCGCGGTCGACAGCGAGTTGGCGTAGAACGAGAAGCCGATCAGCAGGGCACCGAGGTTCGTGAACAGTACGGCGGGGCGCGCGGACACCCGGAGGTCCACGAGCGGGCTGCGGGTCCGGAGTTCGAAGATTCCCCACAACGGGACGAGCAGGACGGCTACGGCGTACAGGGCGACGATGGTCGTCGTACTCCACGTGCTGCTCTTCGACACGGCGAGCAGGAGACAGACGAGGAACGCACTCAGTCCGAGGGCGCCGGGTACGTCGAAGCGTCCGCTGGTCCGGACCGCGGACTCGGGGACGATCAGCAGTACCAGGAGGACGTCGAACAGGCCGATACCGACGCAGATCCAGAACATGGTGTGCCAGTTCGAGTACTGCACGACCAGTGTCGCGGCCGGGATGCCGAAGGCCGCGCCGACGCCGAGGGTCGAGCTCATCAGCGCGATGGACGGGATCACGCGGCTCGGTGGCAGCTCGTCGCGCAGGATGCTGATGCCGAGCGGTACGACGGCGACCGCGGCACCCTGGAACGCACGCCCGACGATAAGCACCGTCAGGTCCGAACTACTTGCGCAGAGCAGCGAGCCGATCACCATGGAGCCCAGCGCGATCAGCAGCACCCGGCGCTTGCCGTACATGTCGCCGGCCCGGCCGAGCAGCGGGGTGAACACCGCGCCGGTGAGCAGGGTCACAGTGATCAGCCAACTCACGTCCGAAACCGGACTGTGGGTGATCCCGGGAAGCTCGGGCAGCAGCGGTACGACGATGGTCTGGCTGACGGAGACGAGAACGCCACACGATGCGAGCGCGGCAAGAATCAGCCGCGGACGGGCGGCAGGACGAACGCTCAAAGCACTTCCTCACGGCGGTGAACCCACGTTTACTTAGCAAGACTAACGAAATCCCGCCCGCACCGAAAGTTGTTTTCCCCACACAACGAATGACCCCCACCCCTCAGGAGGAGTAGGGGTGGAGGTCGTCCTTTGTTGGCCGATCGGGCCCGGGCGCCCCAGGGGAAGGGCGTGGCCGGGCCCGATCGTTGTCGGTCCGCCTAGAGCGAGGGGTTGCGTCGGCGGACCGAGTCTGTGGCCGGCGCGCCGACCTTGCGGCGGCGCGCCGGGCTTGAAGCCAGTGCGCTGATCCTGAGGTCAGCGCACTGTCCTGGGTCAGCGCACTGGGCCGGTGATGAGTTCGATCGTGGCCTTGTGCTGCTGGCCGGACTGGTCGGTCCAGCCGACCTCGACCTTGTCGCCGGGGTGCTGTTTGTTCAGAAGGCTGGACAGGGCGTCGGCCGAGTCGACCGCGTGGCCGGCGAAGGAGGTGATGACGTCGCCGGCGGCGATGCCTGCGTCGTCGGCCTTGCCGTCCGCGATCACGTCGCCGACTGCCGCGCCGGTGACGCCGGCGTCGGTGACCACCGAGATGCCCAGCATCGGCGAGTCACCGATGTGTACGGCGTCCGACGCCTTGCCGTCCTGGATCTGATCCGCGATGTCCATCGCCTGGTTGATCGGGATCGCGAAACCCTCGGTCGTGCTCTGGCCCTGCCCGTTCCCGCTACCACCGTTGCCCGAACCGTCGCCGAACCCGTTGCCGTTGCCCGAACCGTTGCCGCCGGACCCGTCGCCGAAGCCGTTGCCGCCCGAGCCGTCGCCGAAGCCGTTGTCGCCGCCGTTCCCGTTGCCGAACGGGTCCTGGGATCCGTCGCCGAACGGGTCGTCGTTGCCGTTTCCGGTCCCGTTGCCGTCCGCCGCCTGAATCGCGGTCGCCGGGGTTCCGTTGGTCGCCGCAGCCTGGACCGCGGTCGTGGAGGCGCCGGTGGTTGCCGCCGCCTGGCCAGGCTGCCCTTGCCCGCCGTTGTTTCCGCCGGACCCAGCGGTGTCGACACCGATCACCTCGCCGGACGCGTTCGCGAGCGGTCCGCCGGAGTCGCCGGCCTGGATGTTCGCGTCGGTCTGGATCAGCCCGGTGAGGTTCTCCGGGTCCTGCCCGTTCTCGTCGGTCGCGGTGATCGCCTGGTTCAGCCCGGTCACCTTGCCGGCCGCGTGGCTCGGCGTACCGCCGGTGCCACCCGCGTTGCCGATTCCGACCACCTGGTCGCCGACCGCCACCTTGTCCGAGTTGCCGATCTTCGCGGTCTCCAGCCCGGACGCATCCTTCAGCTTGAGTACGGCGATGTCGTGCTGATCGTCGTACCCGACGACACCCGCCTGGTACGTCTTGCCGTTCCCGATGTCGGTCACGGTGATGGACGTGGCGCCCTCGATGACGTGGTGGTTGGTCAGCACCTCACCGTCGGAGCTCAGCACGATCCCGGTCCCGGCGGCGCGAGCGCCTTCGAACCCGAGCACCGTGTTCACATCCACCAGCCCGGGCGAGACCTTCGCCGCGACTGCCGACGCGTCGAACTGCTGCTGCGAGAGCTGCGACCCGTTCCCGCCGGCCTGCCGACCGATGCCCCAGGCAACAGATCCGGCGACCAGTACGGCGGCCAGCCCGAGCGCACCCGCTCCCAGCAACCGACGCCCCCGCCGTCCCGGACGCGGCGCCTGCGGGCCAAACGGGTAGTACGGCGGCTGCCCATACGGGGGCTGTCCCGCGTAGTGCGGCCCGGGGTACTGCTGGTGCTGCCCGTACGGCGCCTGCCCGGGATGCTGCGGTCCGACGTGCTGCTGTCCATACGGCGGCTGCCCCGCAAACTGCTGTCCCATGTGCTGCTGCACAAACGGCGGGTGGCCCGCCTGCTGCTGCGGTGCATTCTGCTGTCCCGGGTACGGCTGTCCGGCCTGCTGCGGCCCGGCGTACTGCTGCCCCGGCTGCTGCTGCCCTTGGTACACCTGTCCCGGCTGCTGCGGTGCCGGCTGCTGCGGTGCCTGCTGCTGCGGTGCCTGCTGCTGCGGTGCCTGCTGCTGCGGTGCCGCAGTCTGTGGTTCGGACTGCAGCGGACTCGCTTGCTGTGGTTCCGCGTGCTGCGGGTCCTGCGGTGCCGCTTGCTGCGGACCGGCCTGCCAGCTGTCCGGTTGCTGCGTAGGCTCCTGTCCAGCTTCCTGCCGTTCCGCGCCCTCGTTCATTCCCTTGCCCTCCTCAGCCCAGTTCTCTCTGCAGTCGATTAGAGCGCGCCAGACTGAGAGCCTCATTGGGCCAACCAATGAATCAGCTGAGAATCTTTTCCACCGCCTCCACCACCGCCCGGCGCCGCAACGCCCGGCTCGGTACGCCGGTGCCGTACTCCGGGTTCATCGACGACCAGCTCGTCGCGATCGCCTGGATCAGCGAGAGCAGACTGACCGCCGCGAACTGTCCTGGCACGGCCCGTCGCCGCTGAGCCCGCACGAGATCGTCCAGCCGGCTCCGATTGACCGCGAGAATCGCGTCCAGCGGATGCCCTTCCGGCCGCTCCAACCGGTACCAGACCGACAACCGCAGGTGCTCGGGATGCTCCTCGAAGTAGTCGAACACCCGCCCCGCGTACGCCGGCAAGTCCGTCGCGTCGAACCCCACCTCCTCGAGGTAGGCCTCCACCGACGCGGTGAAAACCGCATCGAACAGCCCGTCCTTGCTCCCGAAGTACGCGTAGAGCATCGCCTTGTTGCACCCAGCGACCTCGGCGATCCGCTGGACTCGCGCCCCGGCGATCCCACGCGCGGCGAACTCCTCGGTGGCGGCCGCCAGGATCCGCGTCCTGGTCCGATCGGCGTTCCGTTGCTGCATGCTTCCAGCGTACCAACCAACCGGTTAGTTGATTTCTCGTGGATCGCGAGGTTAGCTTGGCGAAGTATCCAACCGTTTGGTTAGTTAGGAATGATCATGAGCAAGATCTGGCTGATCACCGGCAGCTCCCGCGGGCTCGGCCGCGCCCTCACCGAAGCTGTCTTGGCCGCCGGCGATCGAGTCGTCGCCACCGCCCGCAAGCCCGAGCAGCTCGACGATCTGGTCGCGAAGTACGGCGACCAGGTGCGGGCGGTTGCCCTGGACGTGACGGACGCGGCTGCGGCGCGGGACGCCGTACGGACCGCGCTGAACGAGTTCGGCGGTCTCGATGTGGTGGCGAACAACGCCGGCTACGCGAACAGCGCCCCGATCGAGGAGACGCCCGACGAGGACTTCCGGGCGCAGATCGAGACGAACCTGTTCGGCGTCGTGAACGTGACCAAGGCCGCGCTGCCGGTGTTCCGTGAGCAGCGGAGCGGGCACTTCCTGCAGTTCTCCTCGATCGGCGGCCGGGTCGGTGGTACGCCGGGGATGGGCGCGTACCAGACCGCGAAGTTCGCGGTCGAAGGGTTCTCGGAGGTGCTGAACAACGAGGTGAAGCCGTTCGGGGTGAAGGTGACGATCATCGAGCCGGGCGCGTTCCGGACCGACTGGGGTGGTTCGTCGATGGCGATCGCACCTGTCGGAGCCGACTACGACGCCACGGTGGGCGAGCTGAACCGCTTCCGGCTGGAGACCGACGGCAAGCAAGCCGGCGACCCGGCCAAGGCCGCCCGCGCGATCCTCGACATCGTCGCGCTCGACACCCCACCCCTGCGCCTACTCCTCGGCAACGACGCGCTCACCCACGCGGACCGAGCCTCCCGATCCCGCGCCGACGAAGCCGCCACCTGGGCCCACATCAGCACCTCAACCGACTTCGCCTGACCACTGCCGGCCGACCTGCCGAGCCGACCCCGGCGACCGGGGAGGCTCAGCAGGCTCGGCGAGTGAGGCTGGAGCTTCAGCGCAGGTCGCGGAAGAACTCGCGGACGTCGGTGATCAGGACGTCTGGGATTTCGAGGGCGGCGAAGTGGCCTCCGTGGTCGAGGTCGGTCCAGCGGGTGATCGTGTTGTCCCGCTCGGCGTAGCGGCGGATCGCGACGTCGTGTGCGGTGGCCAGCACCGCGGTCGGAACGCCGGAGTTCTCCTTGTGCGCTCCCCACCGCTCCTGCTCCGCGTACCCGACCAGCGCCGCCGAACCCGCCGTCCCGGTGAGCCAGTAGAACATCACGTTGGTGAGCAGCCGGTCCTTGCTGATGATTGCATCAGGCAAGGTTTCCATCGGGTGGGTCCAGGCGCGGAACTTGTCCATGATCCACGCGAGTTGCCCGACCGGCGAGTCCACCAGCCCGTAGGCCAGCGTCTGCGGCCTGGTCGACTGGATGGCGATGTAACCGAACTCGTCCTGCATGAACTGGCCGATCCGCGCGATGCGGTCCTGCTCCAGCGGCGTCAGGGTCTTCAGTTCGTCGTCGCTCAGCGGGAACGGCGGCAACGAGGGCCCGCCGTTGGTGTGTACGCCGACCACGTGCTCGCTGGCCGCCCGCGCCACCTCGGGAGATACCGCACCGCCGATGTCACCGCCCTGTACGCCGTACCGCTCGTAGCCGAGGCGATCCATCAACTTGGCCCAGGTACGGCCGATCTGCTCCCTGGTCCAGCCGCGCTCCGAGACCGGTCCGGAGAATCCGAAGCCGGGAAGCGACGGGATCACCAGATGGAACGCGTCCGAAGCCACGCCACCAAACGACACCGGGTCGGTGAGTGGCCCGATCAGGTCCAGGAACTCGACGACCGATCCGGGCCAGCCATGCGTCAGGATCAGCGGAAGCGCGTCCGGCTCCGGCGACTTCACATGCAGGAAGTGGATCTGCTGATCGTCGATCACGGTCGTGAACTGCGGATACGCGTTGAGCTCCGCCTCCGCCGCGCGCCAGTCGTAGCCGGTTCGCCAGTAGTCGACCAGCTCGCCCAGCCAGGAGACCGGTACGCCGGTGTCCCAGTCGTCTCCCGGGAGCGCGGCCGGCAGCCGGGTGTTCTCGAGGCGAGCAGTCAGGTCGTCGAGCGTGCTCTGCGGGATGTCGATACTGAATGGCTTGATCATGCTTCGACTCTCTCATCCGGTTAGGACAGCTTCAGTCCTAGCTAGATGGCAGAATCCGATCATGCTGGAAACCTCCGCTCGACTGCTCAAGTTGCTGTCGCTGCTGCAGTCCCCACGGGACTGGAGTGGAGCCGACCTCGCCGATGAGCTCGGTGTCGGTGTCCGGACCGTCCGCCGGGACGTGGACAAGCTGCGCAATCTCGGCTACCCGGTCGACGCCGTGCCAGGGGTGGCCGGCTACCGGCTCGGGGCCGGCGCCGCGCTGCCGCCGTTGCTGCTCGACGACGACGAGGCGGTGGCGGTCGCGATCGGACTCAGAGCGGCCGCGATCGGCAGCGTCGCCGGGATCGAGGAATCGTCGGTCCGAGCGCTGACCAAGCTCGAACAGGTGCTGCCGTCGAGGTTGCGGCATCGAGTCAAGTTGCTCCAGGCAATCGCCGTCATGCCGTCGGGCGGAGCGGCTGTGCAGCCGGAGGTGTTGCTCGCAGTGGCGGAGGCCTGTCGCGATCGGCAACGACTGCGGTTCGACTACCGCAGCCACGACGGTACGGCGGGACGTCGTACAACGGAGCCGCACCGGATGGTGCACACCGGGCGACGGTGGTACCTGGTGGCGTGGGACCTCGACCGCGACGACTGGCGTACGTTCCGGCTCGATCGGCTGGAGCCGCGGATCCCGACCGGGCCACGGTTCACGGCACGCGAGGTCCCGGATCTGGACGCGACCGCGCGCGGGGTGGCGTCGGGTGGTTATCGCTACCAGGCCCGCTTCATCATCGAGGCACCGGTGGAGGTGATCACGGATCGGCTGGCGCCGAGTGTCGCGACGGTGACGCCGATCGACGCGAGGACGACGCAGGTCGATACCGGCGCCAACTCACTCGACGAACTGGCGTTGTACATCGGCCTGCTCGGCTATCCGTTCCAGGTCCAGTCACCGCCGGAACTCGTTGCCCACATCCGCGAATTGACGACTCGCCTGGCTGCCGCGGTCCCGGCGGACTGAGCGGTAGCGTTCGGTCATGGTGCTCGCCGGGGTGGAGGATCGGTACGTCGAGACCGTGCTCGGGCGGATCCGGTTGCGGGTCGGCGGCGAAGGGCCGGCGATGCTGTTCTGGCCGAGCCTCCTGATGGACGGCACACTGTGGTCGGGCCAGGCAGCGCACTTCATCGACCGGTTTCAGGTCATACTCGTCGATCCACCTGGGCATGGTGGAAGCTCAGCACTGACAGGACCGTTCAGCTTCGAGCAGTGCGCCGAGGTGATCCGCGCAATCGTCGACGAGCTCGGCGTCGGCCAGGTACATGTCATCGGCAACAGTTGGGGCGGGATGATCGGCGGCACGTTCGCCGCACTGCACCCGGACCGGACCGGCATCGCCGTACTCATGAACGCGACCGCATCACCGGCCGGCATCAGGCAAAGGTTCGAGTACGGCGTCCTGACCCGGATGGCGCGAGCGTTCGGTGGGATCAAGGGTCCGTTGGCCGGCCCGGTGATCAATGCGTTCCTGGGTCCGACGGCGCAACGCGAGAAGCCAGATGTTGTTGCCACGGTCAACGAGCTGGCGCGACGGGTGGACATCACCTCCGCCCGGCACGCAGTCACCAGCGTGGTCCCGCGGCGGCCGGATCAACGGGAGTTGTTCGGCCTGATCCGCACGCCGGTCCTGGTCGTCGCGGGCGCCGAGGACGCAACCTTCCCGGTCCTCGAGACGGAGGAGATGGCCGACTCCATCCCCGGCGCCCGCTTCGTCGTACTCGAGCAGTCCGCCCACCTGGCCGCATTGGAGTCCCCCACCGAGGTCAACGCCCTGATCGATGACTTCCTCGCCGACCACCCGTAGGTGTACCCCGTCGGCCCGGCCCGGCGGCGTGGACAGGATCTGGGGACCGCGGACATGGCATGACCTGTGCCCAGTCACCAGAAGGTGTTCACAGGAGCGGTAGGCAACCACCCTTCCCGGTGGGAAGGGTGATTGCCGAGGGTCAGTGGTTGGTGACGACTGCTCCGGTGTTCGGGTTCAGGATCAGCTTGTTCTTGCTCGGGTGCTGAAAGTCGAACATGCCGCTCAGGCTGCCGGCGCGCTGGTCGAACGAGTGGTCGCCGATCTGGCCGGTCCGCCAGTTGTCCTCGATGAACTTGAGGATCGAGGTCTGGTCGGTCAGCGAGTGGTCGACGTGGTCGGTCTTCGCGTACGGCGAGATCACCAGCAGCGGCAGGCGCGGGCCGTAGCCGCAGCGGTCGGCGTAGCCGCCGGACACCGGGGCCTTGCCACACAGCGCCGACTGGTCGAGCGCGGCGTCCTCGGAGCCGTTCACCGTCGGCGACTTCACGTGGTCGTACCAGCCGTCGGAGTCGTCGTAGGCCAGGACGACCGCGGTCGACGACCACTCCTTGGACTTCTGCAACTGGTTGATCTCCTTGACCACGAACGCCTGCTCGTCCAGCGGGTCGGAGTAGCCGGCGTGACCGTCCTGGTACTCGCCGGCCTTCAGGAAGCTGACCGACGGCAGGTTGTTCGCCGCCACGGCCGCGTCGAAGTCCGACGTGTCGTACTGGTGGTTGGCCTGGTCGGTCTGACCGATGGCTTTCACCGAGCTCGGCGGCAGGTGCTTCGGGTTCGCCGTCGACTCGTAGTACTGGAACGGCGCGTGGTGCGGGCTGTAGTCCAGCGCCGCGATGCCGCCGACGTTGGTGTGCTGCGCACCGCAGACGGCCTTGCCGTTGGCGGTGCTGGTCGGCTTGAAGCCGCCCTGGAACCAGCCCCAGGTGACGTGCTTCTGGTTGAGCAGGTCACCGATGTTCTGGCCGTGCATCGCGGCCAGGTTGTTCGTCGACTTGCCGTTGCTGTTGGAGCAGTCGTCGTAGAACGGGTCGGGGTCGTTGGTGACGGTCCCGATGCCGTTCTTGTCGGGCGACTGTACGGCGTACGCGTCCGTGGTGGGCTTGCCGGTCTTCGGGTCCATCGCCTGGACGCCGTGGGTCTGACCGGAGATCAGGTTCAGCGCGCCCGGGGTGGACGGGCCGTACACGGTGTCGAACGAGTTGTCGCTCAGCGCGTAGTGCTGGGCGTAGTTCCACATCGCGGTGACGGTGTTGCCGTCGTAGTAGTCCATCACCAGGCCCGGCTCGCCGAACAGAACCGGCTGGCCGGTGCACTTGTCCGTCTCGGTGTTCTCGACGAACTTGTCCATCTTGCGGCCGTCGACGGCCTTCTGCTCCGGACCGTAGCCGTGGTTCTGGTCGCAGGTCAGTGCCTGCGACGGCGCCAACCGCTTGGGGTCGTAGGCGTTCGGGTTGTGGGTCAGCAACTGCTTGGACAGGCCGTTCACCTTGGGCGTGTGCCGGTCCGCCTTGAACGGCGTGCCGTCCTCGTTGGTGGCGTTCGGGTAGGTGCCGAAGTAGTGGTCGAACGAGATGTTCTCGCCGAAGATCACCACCACGTGCTGGATCGGTGTGGCCGGATGGGCCGGCTTGTACGAATAGGCGGCGTTGGCCACCTGGTTGGTGTCGCCGCCGCTACAGCCGGCCAGCAACACGCTGGCCGCGGCCACGGTGGCCGTGGCTGCGACACGAAGTCTTGCACGCATGCCTTCTCCTCCTGAGTAACTCATGCGAGCAACGACCGCCCGAAGTGGTCGTTGCTGTCCCGTACACCGGGAAGCGTGAAGAAGTACCCGCCGCCGACCGGCCGGATGTAGTCGACGAGGGGCTCGTCGATCAGCCGGGTCTGCACAGCCTCGAACTGCCGGGCGATGTCCTGCTGGTACGCGCAGAACAGCAGTCCCATGTCCAGGTCCCCGACCGAGTCGGTGCCCTTGTCGTAGTTGTAGCCGCGGCGCAGGAACTGGCTGGCCGCCGTGTCCGCGGTGCGGGGGTTGGCCATCCGGATGTGGCTGGTCAACGGGATCGCGCCGCCGGTCGGGTCGGCCGGGTAGTTGGGGATGTCGCTCTCGCTGTTGCCGTCCAGCGGCGCGCCGGAGTCCCGCCGCCGGCCGAACATGTTCTCCTGCTCGCCGACCGACACCCGGTCCCAGAACTCGACCAGCATCCGGATCTGGCGCAGGACCTGGTAGCTGCCGCCCTCGGTCCAGGCCGGCTCGCCGTTCGCCGTGTCCTTGTCATTGCCCACCCACACGAGCTTGTCGTGGTCGGCCGGCTCCGGCTTGACGATGCCGTCCTTGAAGCCCATCAGGTTGCGCTGCGTGCCGGACGGCCGCGGCGGGCTCTGGAAGCCGTCGACGCGCCAGCGCAGCTGCATCGCGCCGCGAGTGTGCCGGGCGATGTCCCGCAGCGCATGCAGCACGGTGTCGGTCTCCGAAGCGCACAGCTGCAGGCTCAGATCCCCGTGGCACTGGCTGTCGTCCAGGCTGTCGTTGGGGAACTCCTTCATCGCCGTCAGCTTCGCCGGCTTGCGGTCCTTGAGGCCGTACCGGTTGTCGAACAGCGACGCCCCGACGCCCACGGTGATCGTCAGATCCTCGCAGGGCATGTCCGGGCCGAGTACGCCGGAGTCGGCCGGCGGGGCGGTGATGCCCAGCGGCGGCAGCGCACCGCCCGCGGTGAGCAGTCGTGCCCGGTCGGTCAGCGTCGTGAACAGGTCGGTGAGCTCGCCCTTGTTCGCGGCGATCACGTCGAACGACGCGAAGATCGCCTGCTTCTGTGGGTCGGTGGTGATGCCGGCCTGGTGTACGCCGTGGAACGCCACGGAAGTCGACGTCGCCGCGTCGGCGGACACAGTCAGCCCGGTCACCGCAGCCGCGCCGGCTCCGGCCAGCGCGCCGCGCAGGAAGGATCGACGCCCGACGCCGCTCATGAGGCGCTCCTTCGTACTTCGCAGATGGCCGCGACGGGGGCGAGTAGCTCCAACAGTTCACCGACCGCGCCGTTGAGCTGTTCCCGGGTGGATTGGTCCAGCTGAGCGACAGAGGTGTTTCGGTGCGCGGTCAGCAGCGTGCGCACCCGGGCTTCCCACGTCTGCACCTGGGTCAGGTCCGGGTAACGGGGCTTGAGCACCGGGTCCAGGATGGTCAGCACCCTCGCCGTACCGTCCAGGTTGGCCAGCGCGGTGTTCAGCGACGTACCGCTGCCCTGGTCGTTCTCGCCGGTCAGCTCGAACTGGAGGGCGTTCTCCATGATCTCGTGGGCGCGCAGCCCGAGATCGTTCGGATCCACCTGTTCGTTCGGCAGGTCGTGCTGCAACCCGTGCACATCGGCGGCCAACTGGTCCGCGATCGGCTTCAGGGCGGCAGCGGAAGCGTTGTGCCACAGGCCCTTTTCCAGCGGATGGAAGCCGGCGGATCCGTCGATCTTGTCGGCGAAGTCGCCGAACGCGTCGTAGGCCGCACCGAGCGAGTTGTACGCCAGGTGCGCAGGCAGCCAGTCGGCCCGGGCGGCGGCCAGGTTGCCCGCGTCCACGTCGCCGCGCAACTTGTCCGTTTTGACCGCCAGATCGGCGACGCCGCCGGCGACGGCCGCCTCGTACTGCTTCACCAGCGGCAACATGTCGTTCTTGGTGATGGCGACCGCGGCCGGGCCGCCCTGCGCGTCGCCCGCAACAGTCACCGTCGGACCGGTGATGGCGTCGGTGTCCTCGATCAGGCAGCGGATCGCGTACTGCCCGGCGCCGAGCTGCACGTCCATCGGCGCGCTCGTGTTCGGGCCGAGGCCCTCCACCTCGCCGTACACCTTGTTGCTGCTGACCTCGACGAGGTCGACCTCGGCCGCCGCGTCGCCGGTGTTGTGTACGACGATCGTCTGCCGACCGGTCTTCGCGCCGGTCCAGCCCTGGCCGCACTGGCTGCGGGACACGGTGATCTGGGGCGGGCCACCGGCCGCGTCGGCGGAGCCTGACCAGGGCCGCCACACCGCCACCGCCACCACCGCGCCAATGCCGACCAGTGCGATCGCCGCCGGCAGGGGACGGGTAGTGCTCACGCGAGGGACTCCTGATGATCGGCAATTTACATTCGTGGGTGATGTTAATTGGCCGATCACGGGAATCGAGCGGTGTTGGTCCGCTCGTCATGCACTGTTCGTTTTAGCGGCGGGACGGGACCGGGGTGCGGCTGAGGTCGGAGGCCACCACGATCTCGCCGGCGAACTCGGCGGCGGCTTCCTCATGGAAGCGTTCGGGCTCCAGGTAGCGCTGGGAGAAGTGGGTGAGGACCAGCTTCCGCACGCCACATTCCGCCGCGACCCGGGCGGCTTGGCGAGCCGTGAGGTGGCCGAAGCGGCGGGCCAGTTCCGTCTCCGACGACAGGTAGGTCGACTCGATCACCAGGAGATCGGCACCGTCCGCCAGGCGCAGGACGTTGTCGCAGAGCCGGGTGTCCATGATGAACGCGAAGCGTTGGCCCGGGCGAGGTTCGCTGACGTCCTCGATCCGGACCACCCGTCCGTCAACCTCCAGCGAACCGGCCTGCTGCAACCGGCCGATCGCGGGGCCGGTGACGCCGGCGGCAGCAAGCTTGTCGGGAAGCATCCGGCGCCCATCAGGCTCGATCAGCTGGTAGCCGAAGGACTCGATCGAGTGCTCCAGCCGCCGTGCCCAGAGCTGACCGAACGACCCGACGGCCAGCATGCCGTCGTCCTCAACCGGTTCCTCGAGCAACTCGGCGCGCTCGAAGAACGAAGCGGCGTACCGAAGCCTGGTGAAGTACGTCTGCCCCGACGCCGGGTAGTGCGCGTGGACCGGATGCTGCACGCCGTCCAGTGACAAGCGCTGCACGATCCCCGGTACGCCGAGGCAGTGGTCACCGTGGAAGTGCGTGACGCACAGCCGCGTGATCGCCCCGGCCGCGACCCCGGCGTACAGCATCTGCCGTTGGGTCCCTTCGCCCGGGTCGAACAGGAATCCCTCGTCGTCCCAGCGCAGGAAGTACCCGTTCTGCGTGCGTTCGCGCGACGGCACCTGGCTTCCGGTGCCCAGCACAACGAGTTCACGCACGCGCCCAAGCTAACGCAGTGCCGCCTCGAATGCCGACAGGAATACCTCGACGTGCGACGACTCCCAGATCAGCGGCGGACGGATCTTCAGCACTCCCCCACCGGGCCCTGTGGTCCCGACGAGTACGCCGTTGTCCCGCAAACGCTCGGCAAAGTCGCCGGCGCCCGGCATCTCGACCCCGACCATCAGGCCCTGCCCGCGCACCGGCAGATCCGGCACCAGCGACTCCAGCCCGGCCCGCAACTGCGCACCGACCTCACCGGAGCGAGCGACCAGGCCGGTCTGCTCGATCACGTCCAGCACGGTCAGCGCGGCGACGCACGAGACCGGGTTCCCGCCGAAGGTGCTGAAGTACTCGTCGACCTCGACGAACGCCTCCGCGATCTCCCGCCGGGTGATCAGCGCCGCGACCGGATGCCCGTTGCCCATCGGTTTGCCGAGCGTGACGAAGTCGGGCGTCAGCCCGAAGTCCTCGAACCGCCACAGATTCCGCCCGCCGCGACCGAACCCGGCCTGCACCTCGTCGGCGAGGAACAGCCCGCCGGACGCCCGCGCCTCGTCCTGCAACCCGCGCATGAACGACGACCCCGGCGTCAGGATCCCCGCACCGCTGAACACACTGTCCACCGCAAGCAATGCCAGGTCGTGGCCAGCCCGCCCGAGCTCACCACGCGCGCTGCGGACTCGCTGTGCAGCCGCCATCCCGTCATCCGACGGGTCCCGAGGTGCCTCGAAGACAGCCACGTGAGCCGGTCGCGCGGACGCCGGGTACGTGTTGGTCGAGAACGCCGCCGTCGCCTCACTGACCCCGTGATACGAGAGATCCGCGACGACCGCACCATCACGACCGGTCACCACCCGCGCCATCCGCCAGGCCAGATCGTTCGCCTCGCTTCCCGAGTTCGCGAACACACACGTGTCCAACCCAGCAGGCATCGACGCGACCAACCGCTCCGCCAACTCGACCACGTTCGGATGCAGATACCGCGAGTTCAGATTCAGTACGGCGGCCTGCCGCGAAAGCGCCTGTACGACGGCCGGATGCGCATGCCCGACGACGGGAACGTTGTTGTAGGCATCGAGATACCGTCGTCCATCGGCCGTGTGGATCCAGGCGCCCTCACCCCGCACGACCTGCAACGGCTTCCGGTAGAACAGCGGCGACAGCTCACCGCCGAGCGCGGCCTCGCGGCGTACCAGCAAAGTCGGATCGGCGGCCTGTGCGGACGCGACCCGCGAGGTGCCGCACAGGCGATGAAAGCGCTGCGCGAGGTCGGCAGGCTCCACAGCGGTCAACAGGTCGAGGATCCGCCAGCTTCCTGCTACCAAGCTGGTCAGATACTCCTCGTTGTCCGGATAGAGCGGCGCACGCCAAGCCGAGATGAGCACGCTGGCCGCGGACCGAGCGAGCACGAGCTCACCGATCAGCTCCACCTCGGCCGGCTCGAGCGGAAGCACCCGCTGATACCCGTCGAGGAAGCGGCCGGCGTCCGCCCAGAGGTCGTCGGACTCCCGCAGCAACGAGGTCAGACTGATCGCCAACTCGGCGACGCGGGCGGTGTGGTGCATGTCGCCGAAGTCGATCACGCCCGTGATGCCGCCGTCCCGCATCAACACATTGCTCAACGTCACGTCGCCATGCAGCACGGATCCGGGCAGCGCCCGCGTCGCCGCATCGAGTCCTTGAAAGCGATCGAGCAGTCTCCGCATCGGTTCGCGGCGATGCTCCTCCGGCAGGCGATCGGCGTACGCGCGAAGGCTTGTGACGATCCGCGGATCCCAGTCCAGCCGCCGGTACGCCGCTGGATGTCCGAAGCCCTGCAAGGCGCGGGTCAACCGGGCAGCCACCGCCCCGAAGTCGGCCGCGAACCATTCGGGCAGCGCGGCGAGATCGGCGACCTGGCCAGGCATCACCGTCATCACGCGGACCTGATGCTTGCGCCCGTCCGCGGCGTCGACCATGACCACCGCACGACCGTCGATGCTGGTCACCACGCGCGGAATCGGCAGACCGGCATCGACCACCGCGACGTGGTCCATCGCGGCGCACTCCATCGCGATCTGCTCCGGATCGTCGCCGGAGTTCGACACCTTGACCACGAGCCGCTGCCCGTCGGCCTCGGCGAGGAAGTTCCGGTCGCGCTCACTGCGCAGCTCGGTCACCTCGGCGTCGAGGCCGTACTCGGACCGCAGCAGTCGCGCCGCCGCCCGGATGTCGACCTCCGGCGGATCCTCGAGCATGCTCGGCGTCCGCTCGGGGATGGTGTCCACGGCAACTCCTCTGCTCACGGGACCCGGAATTCCAACGGCTTCGGCTCCTCCGCGTAGGAGAACTCGCCGTTCTCGTCGACGCGGATCGCCTGATCGTGCCCCGGGTACACGATGTCGGCCAGCGCCGCGACGCGTTCGACGGAGGCATCCGCGCGCTCTCGATCGTACGGTCTGCCCGATGCCCGGCAGGCTCGGAGGACGGCGAGGGTCGGAACCGCATCGGCCGCGAGTACGGCGGTTCCTTCGGCGGTCGCGACCGACAGCCCGACCGAGCCCGGAGTGTGCCCCGGCAGCTCCATGATCTCGACGCCCGGCATCAGCTGATGCCCCTCGACCGCCTCGCGGAGCTCCAGGCCGTCGAACATCGCGTTGGCCCAGCGCGGAGCGATCGGGGTGTCGGACAGATGCGGCAGCTCGGCAGGATGGATGAAGACTTGCGCACCGGCGAAGAGGTCGACGTTCTGCGCGTGGTCCCAGTGCGCGTGGGACAGCACCACCTGGTCGAGGTCGCCTGGCGCCAGGCCTCGGTCCGTCAGGGCCTCGAGCAGGTGCCGCCGACGGCCGACGTGCCCGAAGTCGAACAGGATGCGCTGGTTTCCGTCCTCGACCAGGAGCACCGAGCAGAAGGCCGGGTTGCCTTGGTCCGAGGTCAGTAAGTGACCGGTCAGGAGCGTGGTCACCGTCGGCATGGAGCCTCCAGGAGGTGGAGCAGCAGCGCCCCGCGGCTTGAGCACGTACGCACACGGGGCGCTGCTGGATCAGGTGAGGACGAGTGGTCCGGCCTCGATCAGCAGGGACGGGACGACCACGCTGTCCATGAAGGTCTGGTCACCGATCTCGCGGACGGCGCCGACAGCCAGAACGGCGTTCAGAACCTCGTCCATGCGGAAGGTGAACCGCAGTTGCGGGTGCCAGGCGACCACCTTGCCGTCCTCGGCCCAGTAGGTGGCGTCTCGCGTCGTACCGGTGACGAGGGTCTGCTTCGGGTGCAGCACCCGCAGGTAGTCGAGCCGGTTCACCACCAGTCCGCTGCCGCACTCGGCGAGCAACTCGTCCTCGGTTGCGTCACCGGCGTCAAGCAGCAGGTGCGACGGAACCGGATCGCCGCCGAATCGCCAACCGTCCGGTACGGCGTGACCGGTCGGGACTCCACCGGTCAGGCCGGCCCGGCGCCGGTCGGACACCAGTCCGGTCAGCACCCCGCGCTCGATCAACGGCGTCCGGCGCCGAACGTTGCCTTCAGCATCGAATCCGCTGAGCAGCCCGGCTGCGTCGCTAGCGTCGTCGACCAGCGTGAGATGCTCGCTCACCACCTGCTCGCCCAACCGCCCGGTCAGCACCGACCGCCCGCTCGCGTAGTGCTGCGCACCGAGAGCCCAGAGGCCGAAGGTGGCGATCAGCGTGTTCACCGCTGACGGCTTGAGCAGCACCCGGCAGCTGCCGTGGAACTTCTCCCGCACCGGCAACGGGCGCAACGCCTCGCGCAGCCGACCCGGGATATCGCCGACCGGGATCAGGTCGGCATCGCGGTGCACCAGCTTGACGCTCGCGGACTGTCCGTCCTGCTTGGCGATCGCCTGGATCGATGCCTTGGTCAACGTCTCGGACCGGAACACCCCGGTCGAGTCGGCGACGACACGGTCCAGTACGTCGTACCGGATCGCACCGCCGAGACGCGCGGCCGGATCCAGACCGTCGCGGACGGTGCTGAACCACTGGTGCCGTACGGCGGGGTCGCAGTCGACGATGGATTGCGCCGGCTCGACCGGCACCTGCTCACCATCGGCCACCGGCTGATCGGGGGCGCTGTCCGTCGAGTCGGACGTGGGGAGCTCCGCGAGGGCGGCGTTGAGCCGATCGGCGAGGACGCGCACGGCGTCCGGGTCGAGGGTCTCCAGAGTGCCGCCGGCGATCCGTCCGTCCCGGTTCACCTTGACCCGGACACGCAGCCTGCGCTCGCTGTGCTGTGCGGTGATCTCGGATTCGGCGTACCGGAGCAGGTCGGCGTTCTCGCCGAGCACGTCCAGCCGGCTGCCCGGCCCGAGGATCTCCAGCGCCTGCTCGATGTCTGTCCGCTCGATGCTCATCGTCCCACCTGCACGTTCTGGAAACGTCCCGGCACGGTGCCGTGACCGACATGAGCCACCTGCAGCGGCTCGCCCTTGTTGCACGACGGGACGCCGTGCAACTTCCACTCGTCCGGTCCGCCGAGCGCGTCCAGTCCGGCCCAGAACTGCGGGGTCACGCTCTGGTAGCTGCAGTTCTTCAGCAGCCGGCCGAGCTTGCCGTCGCGGATCTCCCAGCCGAGTTCGGTGGTGAAGCGGAACGACATCCGCTGGTCGTCGATCGAGAAGCCGCGGTTGGTGTCGACCAGGATGCCGCGCTTGGTGCCGGCGATCATCTCCTCGAGCGAGGACTCCCCCGGCTCCAGGCAGATGTTCGTCATCCGCACCAGCGGCAACCGCTGCCAGCCATCGGCCCGGGACGCACCGGTCGGCTGATCGCCGAGCGCCGCCGCCGACTCCCGGCCGGACATGTAGCCGAGGAAGATCCCATCCTTCACCAACTGAGTGCGCTGGGCCGGCACACCCTCGTCGTCGTACCCGAAGGAGCCGAGCCCACCGGGGATGGTCGCGTCCGCGTACGCCGAGACGATCGGTGAGCCCCAGCGGAAATTGCCCCGGCGCTCGGGCGTCGCGTACGTACCGCCGGCCAGACTGGCCTCGGTGCCGAGCGCGCGGTCGGCCTCCATCGGGTGGCCGGCGCACTCGTGCAGCACCATCGCCAGCTGGTTGCCTCCGGCAATGAGTGTGGTGACCTCGTCCGGGCACTGCGGCGCGGTCAGCAGCGCGACCGCCTCGGACGCGACCCGGGCCGCGTTCTCCACCAGGCCGAGCGACTCGACGTGCTCCCAGCCGGCGGTGGCGAAGTCGCCCCGCTGGCCGCGGATCTGCCGCGGGACGCCCTGCGGGAAGGATCGGCGCTGCAGGTCGTCGCCGTTGCCGGCGTTCACCATCAGACCGCCGCCGCTCTCGGTCAGGGTCTGCTCGATCAGTGCGCCCTCGGTGTTCGCGAACACCTTCTCGTCGCGGTACAGATCGATCGACGCCTCGATCTGCTGGACCAGCGGACCCGCGGTCGACGCCTCCTTGACGGTGGCGGACAGCAGGTCGAGCTTGGTGCTCAGCGGGACCTCGAAGGGATCGATCCGCATCGGCGACGACCAGGTGGCCCGGGTCGTCACCGGCGCACCGAGGTTCACGTGGCCGCCTCCGCCGGTCGCCCGCGCCTGGCCGACCGCCTGCGCGATCACGGCGTCGAGGCCGCGGGAGTCCAGCCGATGGGTGGCGGCGAAACCCCACTGGCCGCCGATCAGCACCCGGAGCCCGAGGCCGAGCGAGTCGTCGTACCCGACCTCGCCCGGACCGTCCAGCTCGACGAGGACCTGTTCGTGGGTGCGCCGGACCACCCGGATGTCGCCGTACTGCACGTCCGCGGGCAGCAGGGCCAGCACAGTCTCGGCGGTGTCGCGCATCACGGCGCGATCACCTGCTCAGGTTGGGAAGGAGTCACGGTCGGACCTCCGGTTCGGGGACGGATGGATCGGCGCCTCGACCTCACCGTAGCAGATACTACGAGATTTTGAATAGATGTTGTGATTGCTACAGAACGTTCCCGCCGGACGTACGGCGGCCCCGGTCGCGCACAGGCGCGGCCGGGGCCGATCGTCAACAGGGCTTGGGTTTTCAGCGCTTCTTCGGTCGTACGTCGATGGCCAGGCTGATGCTGAACGCGACGATGATCAGCGCGCCGCCGAGCAGGGTCAGTCCGGTGTCACCGAACAGTCCGGCGGTCATCGCGGCGAACAGGACGACGAGCGACAGCACCACGGCGACCGCGATCTTCCAGTCGTCACCGATGATGAAGTCGTACCAGAACTGGCCGAACGCCTTGAGGAACCTCACTTCTTCACCTCCACAGGGATGTCGCCGGCCACGACCGGCGCCGGTACGGCGGGCTTGCGCAGCACGCTCACGAAGATCCGGCTGAGCAGCAGCCAGGCGGCCAGCAGGACCAGGATCATCAGGTCGTGGCCCGGCCAGTCGAGGCTCTCGCGGCCGTCGCGGAAGATGCCGATGCCCTCGACCGCCCAGTAGGTCCCGAACGACGCGAGCAGCAGGCCGACGCCGTACTTGAGCAGGTTCTCGTTGATCATCGACAGCGGCCGGCGCAGCGCGATCGCGATGCCGAGCACGATGACCACGGCCGCGGCCGCACCCAGGCTGGCGCCGGGGATGTTGTCCGCGTTCAGGCCGAAGGTGAGCACGATGAACACGACCTCCATGCCCTCCAGGAAGACGCCCTTGAACGAGACCATGAAGGCGAACAGGTCCAGGCCGCTCTTGCTCTCGCCGGCCGCCTTCGCCGCCTCGACCTCCTCGCGGTAGATCGCGTCCTCGTCGTGGACCGCCTTACGCCCGGACGATCTGAGGATCGCCTTGCGCAACCACTGCAGGCCGAAGATCAGCAGCAGACCGCCGATCGCCAGCTGCAGCGCCGATTCCGGCAGCCAGTTCGCCAGCGCGTAGCCGGCCGCCACGGTGACCACCGCGAGCGCACCGAGCGCCGCGAACGTACCGACCAGCGCCGACTTCCAGCTCCGCGTGTAGCCCATCGCCATGACGATCGTGGTGGCTTCCACCATCTCCACGAAACACGCGACGAACGTCGCGACGATCAACCCCCACGTTGCCGCGTCCATCTCTCACCATCCCTCTGTCAGTTGCAACATCTGTTGCACGAAACGATAGTTACACAGATGCGGGAGTGTCAACGCACCGTCTCGTACGTCGGGCCGCACCCGGCCGCGGGCATGCCGAAGCACCCGAGGTGATCAGGGAGTCACCTCGGGTGCATCGGCAGGGAGGGTCAGGCCAGCGCGGCCACCAGCGTGGACGCGGAGATGTTGCCGCCGCAGGACACCACGGCGACGCGCTTGCCCTCGAGTTCGGTCCGCCGGGCGCGCGTGGCGGCGAAGGCCATCGCGGCGGAGCCTTCGATCAACTGGTGCTCGGTGTCGATCACCATCCGCAGCGCGGCACTGATCGCGTCCTCACTGACCAGCACCCAGTCGTCGACCAGCTCACGGCACAGCTCGAACGTGATACTGCCTGGTTCGACGCTGCCCGCCGTACCGTCCGAGAGCGTCGCCTGGGCGTCGACCTGGATGATCTCGCCGGCTCGGACCGACGCCGCCATCGCGTCGTCGCGGACCGGCGAGGCGCCGTACACACGGATGCCGGGCAGGTGCTTCTTGAGCACCGACGCGACGCCGCTGATCAGTCCGCCGCCACCGACCGCGACCACCACCGCGTCGAGCGGTTCGCCGCCGAGCTGCTCGAGGATCTCCACAGCGACCGTGCCCTGCCCGGCGATGATGTCCGGGTCGTTGTACGGCGGAACGTAGGTCAGGCCGTGTTCGTCCGCGTAGGCCCGGGCCTTCGGTTCGAGCACACCCGAATCGTTGCCCTCGGCCCGTAGTTCCAGGCCGAGCCGGCGCAGCGCGGCGACCTTGCTCGGCGACGCGTTCTCCGGCAGGTAGACGATGCCGTGCCCGCCGAGGGTCGCGAGCGCGTTGCCGACACCGAGTCCGTGGTTCCCGGTCGAGGCGGTCACCACACCGGCCTGGCGCTGCTCGTCGGTCAGTGTCAGGATCTTCGCCATCGAACCGCGTGCCTTGAACGAGCCGGTGCGCTGGAGGTGCTCGGACTTCACCAGCACCTCGGCGCCGAGCTCGTCACTGAACGCGCCGAAGCGGACGAACGGCGTGAGCGGCAGGTGCTCACGCAGCTTCGGTGCGACCCGTTCCGACCGCTCGGCCGCTTCCGCGGGACTCAACGTCATGCAGTACTCCTTATCCGGTTGCCACTGAGAGCTGAGCTCTGAGCCCGGCGCGCAGCGGGATACACATCGGTTTACCACTGACCGGGTGCGGCACGACTTTGGACTCGACCCCGAACACGTCGCGGATGGTGTCGCAGGTGAAGACGTCTTCGGGGGTGCCTTGGGTGACGAGGGTGCCGGATTTCATGACGAAGACGTGGTCGGC